>NZ_MVHJ01000025.1 GCF_002086115.1 Mycolicibacterium bacteremicum | reverse complement strand
CACACCGTGCCGCGCCGGGACAGTGGGACCAGGGCGAGGGTGTCGCTGTCACAGGCCGGGTTCGGGCAGTTGGTCTCCCGCGGCGGGAACACATAGGTCGCACACTCGGTGCACTTGCCGCCGATGAGATGGGTGTCACCGGCGTCATCGGTGGCGAACCACCCTTCGAACGCGGGTTCTGTGGTTGGTGCTGGCACGAGGGTCAGAATAACCGGCCCAACCCCAAAACTGAAACGTGTTGCAGTTCTGTGTTGGGATCGGTAGCGCGGCCCAGGGCGTGCACTTGTCCGTGAACACGCACCGGTGACATCGCCGGTCCCCAGCAGAACGGATATCGCCATGGGATTCTTCGACAAAGCCAAGGAAAAGGCCCGCGAGGCCGCGGCCGCCGCCCAACAGGGGATGGTGCACGTGCACGGCGCCGGCCCCATCGACCCCGCCGCGTTCGGCGGTCCGTCGACGCGCTCGGTTGCTGTCGACGATCCCATCTGGGAGCCGATCAACGGCATCTCACTGCAGGATTACGCCGATCTGGCCCGTGCCGCACAGGCACGCGGCGTCACCGGCGAGGCCGCGATGATCACGCTGGCAGGCGAACGGGGCTGGGATCCCGCGCACACCAAGGCCGCCCTGGACGGCTGGGTGCAGCGGATGGGGCAGTCGATGGCCGTCGGCCGGCAGTTCCGCAAGCTGCTCGGTTACTGAGACGCCCGACCCGTTCCCGGACCGGGCGGGGATGTGCGGCGTCACCCTCGCGGTCTTCATCGAGGCGGAGAACGCGGTGGACATGACGATCGATCGGATCCGTACCGGTCAACGCTGCGACCCGTCGAGCAGGATGCGGAGCAGATCGTCGGGGTTGTCGCGCATCAGGTTGTGCTTACCGTCGAGTTCGTGGATCACCCAGCCGGCGTCGTCGCGCACCCGCTCGTAGGACGGTCGCAGCGGCGAGTCGCCCGGCCAGTCCAGCGCGTAGACGAAGACCCGTTGGCGGAACCTGTTCAGGTCGCCGCGAAGGCGCAGCGGTTGCAGGACCGTCGCCAGCGGGTGCGAGGTGGCGCGCTCGTCGAAGAACGGCATGGGCGGCACACCGAAACCGGTGTCGTCGACCTCGACGTACCAGCGACGTTCCTCGTCGTTGACCAGATCCCAGCAGGACTCGCCATCGTGCGGGACGATCGCATCGAGGAAGATCAGGGAGTCGACACGTTGCGGTATCCGGTCGGCGACGCCGGTGATCACCATGCCGCCGTAGCTGTGGCCGACCAGCACGAGGTCGTCATCGCCGCGGGCTTCGGCGTCGATCGCGGCCAGCACATCGGTGATGTGCGTATCCAGGTTGACCCCGCCGGGCAGTAGATGTGCGCGTTCGGACACCCCGGTCAGCGTGAGCGCCAGGACGCGGTGGCCCTCGGCGCGCAACGCGGCGGCGAGATCATCGAAACACCATGCGCCGTGGCACATTCCGGGGATCAGGACGTAGGTGGTCATCAGCGGTTGCTCCTTGCCGTGTCGTTGCGATATTTCGTGGTGATGCGGTCCAGGTCCGCCGGTGTGCGGCCGGACGTGCGGTGCATGTCGCGATTGGCGGCGATCACCTCGGCGGTTTCACCGCGCCGCTGCCGGGCGTAGCGGTGCAGCCCGGCGATCCCGTCGGCGGCGTACTCGTCGGCCAGCACCCGGGCATCGACGATGGATTGGGATCCGCCGTTGGCGCCGACCGGGTACATCGGGTGCGCCGCGTCGCCGAGCAGCGTGACGCGACCGGTTCCCCAGTGCGGCAACGGGTCCCGGTCCACCATCGGGTATCGGAAGATCTGTTCGGTCGCCTCGATCAACGCGGCCGGGTCCAGCCAGTCCAATGTCCAGCGCGCCACGTGCCGGCGGATTTCCGCCGCGGTGGCGGGCGCATTCCACTGTGCGTCACCGGCGAGCGGTCCCGGCGTGCCCTCGGGAACCTGCAGCACCCAGTTCACCAATCCGTCACCGATCGGGTAGGTCACCAGGTCGATGCCGTTGGCGCCCTGCGCGATCGCCATGGTGTGCCCGTCCAGGAAGGCCGGGATGCGGGCTACGCCGCGGAACATGGTGATGCCCGACCACAGCAACGCATCGGGCCCGGGATGCAGGGCCCGGCGCACCACCGATCCGATCCCGTCGGCCCCGATCAGCGCGTCGCCGGTGAACGTGCCCGCCGTGGTGCGCACCGACACGCCGTCGGCGTTCTCATCGAAACCCGCGACGCCCGCGCCGGTGCGCACCGCCGACGCGCCGAGCCGGTCGGTGACGGCGTCGAACAGCATCATCTGCAGACGGCCACGGTGCACGGACAGTTGTGGATGACCGTCGCCGGCGGCATGCCCGCGGGGCTCACGGAACAGGAGTTCGCCCGAGTCCGCGTAGAAGCCGATCGAATCCGGGGCCACGGCGATATCGCGCAGCGCGGCACCGAGTCCCAGGTCGGACAGTTCCCGAACGGCGTGCGGCAGCAGATTGATCCCGGCGCCCAGGGGGCGCAGGACCGCTGTGCGTTCCAGGGTTGTCGACGCGATGCCGCGGCCATGTAGAGCGAGCGCGGTGGTGAGTCCACCGATGCCCGCACCGGCGATGAGTACTTTTGGATGCATGATTCCACCGTGTGCGAGCTGGATGGATAAGTCCAATAGTGATTACGTCTCGTTCCTATAATCATCTGTTATGGAGCTGCGCCAGCTGGAGTACTTCGTCGCGGTGGTCGAGGAGCGCAGCTTCACGCGCGCTGCCGAACGGGAGCGGGTGGCGCAACCGGCGGTCAGTGCCCAGATCCGCCGCCTGGAGCGACAGGTCGGTCAGGCGTTGCTCGTGCGGTCCAATCGGGATGTGCGGCTGACCCAGGCGGGCGAAGCCATGCTCCCGCACGCGCTGGCGGCGCTGGCGGCGGTACGCCAGGCCCGGCGTGCGGTGGACGATGTCGCCGGTCTGATTCGCGGCGCCGTGGCCATCGGCACGGTGACGCTGCATCCGGTGGACGTCGCCGGCCTGATGGCCGACTTTCACGCCGACCACCCCGCGGTCGAGATCACACTGGGCACCGACAACTCCGATGTATTGCTGGACAAGCTTGCCGACGGACGCCTCGATCTCGCGATCGTGTCCATCGGTGTCGACGGGCAACCGCCGGAACTCGACGTCCATATCGTCACCGACGAGGCCATCGACGCCGCGGTGGCGCTCGACCATCCGCTGGCCCGGCGCAAGACCCTGACGCTGGACGAACTGGTCGGGCATCGGCTGATCTCGTTGCCGGTGGGAACCGGGTTGCGGACGCGGCTCGACACCGCTTGTGCCGCTGCCCGGATCACCCCACAGGTGGCGTTCGAGGCAACCAGTCCGCTGGAACTGGCCGAATTCGGCGCGCATGGCCTCGGGGTGGCCATCCTTCCCGAATCGATGGCGCGCAACAATCCGCGACTGCATGCCCTGCGGTTGGTTCCGGCACTGCGCGGACGCCTGGTGTGGGCATGGCGGCGCGATATGACGAGCCCAGCGGCCCGGCTGCTGCGCGACCGGATTCGCCATCCACCACGCCACGCCTCCTGACCCGGGCCGCGGCCAGCGCGGGGAAGGCGAACGGCGTGCGGATCTGTCGGGGTGGGTGCCTAGAGTTGGGGGCGTGAGCCCCGCGAAGACCGAGACCGCCGCAAAGAAAACGAGCACCGACAAGCCCACGCTGATGCTGCTGGACGGCAACTCACTGGCCTTCCGTGCCTTCTATGCGCTCCCCGCGGAGAACTTCAAGACCCAGGGCGGGTTGACCACCAATGCCGTCTACGGGTTCACCGCCATGCTGATCAACCTGCTGCGCGACGAGGAGCCCAGTCACGTCGCCGCGGCCTTCGACGTCTCCCGGCAGACCTTCCGCAAGGAGAAGTACCCCGAGTACAAGGAGGGCCGCTCGGCGACCCCCGATGAGTTCCGCGGCCAGATCGACATCACCAAGGAGGTGCTCGGCGCACTCGGGATCACCGTGCTCGCCGAGCCCGGGTTCGAGGCCGACGACATCATCGCCACGCTGGCCACCCAGGCCCAGGACGCCGGGTACCGGGTGCTGGTCGTCACCGGTGACCGTGACTCGCTGCAACTGGTCAGCGACGACGTCACCATCCTGTACCCGGTCAAGGGTGTCAGCGAGCTGACGCGGTTCACCCCGGAGGCGGTGCAGGCCAAGTACGGCCTCACCCCGGCGCAGTATCCCGACTTTGCCGCACTGCGTGGCGACCCGAGCGACAACCTGCCGGGGATCCCGGGGGTGGGGGAGAAGACCGCGACCAAGTGGATCGTGGAGCACGGCTCGCTACAGGGGCTCGTCGACAACGTCGACAAGGTCAAGGGCAAGGTCGGAGATGCCCTGCGCGCCAACCTGTCCTCGGTGGTGCTCAACCGCGAGCTCACCGAGCTGGTGAAGAACGTGCCGCTGCCGCAGACACCGGACACGCTGCGCATGCTGCCCTGGGACCGCGACCACATCCACCGGTTGTTCGACGATCTGGAATTCCGGGTGCTGCGCGACCGGCTGTTCGACACGCTCGCTTCGGCCGACCCCGAGGTCGATCAGGGCTTCGATGTGCGCGGCGGTGCGCTGGCGCCCGGCGAACTGGCGGCCTGGCTGGCCGAGCACAGCCTGGGCAACCGCTTCGGCGTCGCGGTGGTGGGCACCCACCTGGCCTTCGACAGTGACGCCACCGCCCTGGCCATCGTCGCCAACGACGGCGACGGCCGCTACATCGACACCACCACGATCCATCCCGACGACGAGGCCGCGCTGTCGTCCTGGCTGGCCGATCCGGGGCCGCCGAAGGCCCTGCACGAGGCCAAGCTCGCCATGCATGACCTCCAGGGTCGGGGCTGGACACTGGCCGGGGTGACCTCCGACACCGCGCTGGCGGCCTATCTGGTGCGGCCGGGCCAGCGCAGCTTCTCCCTCGACGACCTTTCGCTGCGGTACCTCAAGCGCGAACTGCGCGCCGAAAATCCAGAACAGCAACAGCTTTCGCTGCTCGACGACAACGAGGGCATCGACGAGCAGGCCGTCCAGGCGGTGCTGTTGCGGGCCGCTGCGGTGCTCGACCTGGCCGATGCGCTGGACGAGGAGCTGGCCCGCATCGACTCCTCCTCGCTGCTGGGCCGGATGGAGCTTCCGGTGCAGCGTGTGTTGGCAGAGCTGGAGACTCGCGGTATCGCCGTCGACGTCGGCTTCCTGCAGGAGTTGCAGAGCGAATTCGGCGACCACATCCGCGATGCCGCCGAGGCCGCCTACGCGGTGATCGGCAAGCAGATCAACCTCGGCTCGCCCAAGCAGTTGCAGGTCGTCCTGTTCGACGAACTGGAGATGCCCAAGACCAAGAAGACCAAGACCGGGTACACCACCGATGCCGATGCGCTGCAAGGGCTTTTCGACAAGACCGGGCACCCGTTCCTGCAGCATCTGCTGGCCCACCGGGACGCCACCCGGTTGAAGGTGACCGTCGACGGACTGCTCAACTCGGTGGCCTCCGACGGTCGTATCCACACGACGTTCAACCAGACCATCGCGGCCACCGGCCGGCTCTCGTCGACCGAACCGAATCTGCAGAACATCCCGATCCGCACCGAGGCCGGTCGCCGTATCCGCGACGGATTCGTCGTCGGTGAGGGCTATGCGGAGCTGATGACGGCGGACTACAGCCAGATCGAGATGCGCATCATGGCGCACCTGTCGCGCGACGAGGGCCTGATCGAAGCCTTCAACACCGGCGAGGACCTGCATTCCTTCGTCGCGTCGCGCGCGTTCGACGTGCCGATCGACCAGATCGACGCCGAGATGCGCCGCCGCGTGAAGGCGATGTCCTACGGCCTGGCCTACGGGCTCAGCGCCTACGGCCTGTCGGCTCAGCTGAAGATCAGCACCGAAGAGGCCAAGCAGCAGATGGACCAGTACTTCGACCGGTTCGGCGGCATCCGCGACTACCTGCGCGATGTCGTCGACCAGGCCCGCAAGGACGGATACACCTCCACGGTGCTGGGTCGTCGGCGCTACCTGCCCGAACTGGACAGCAGCAACCGCAACGTCCGCGAGGCCGCCGAGCGTGCCGCGCTGAACGCGCCGATCCAGGGCAGTGCCGCCGACATCATCAAGGTGGCGATGATCAACGTGGACGAGGCGATCAAGGCGGCCGGCCTGAAATCGCGGATGCTGCTGCAGGTGCACGACGAACTGCTGTTCGAGGTGGCCGAGGGCGAACGCGACACGCTCGAGGCACTGGTGCGCGAGCACATGGGCAACGCCTACCCGCTCGACGTGCCCTTGGAGGTCTCGGTGGGGTACGGACGCAGCTGGGACGCCGCGGCGCACTGACCCGGATGGACGGCGAACAGCAGATCCGTTTTCTGGCTCGGCTGGGGGCGGCGATGTGCGCGGCCAACTATCCGGTGACCCTCGTGCGGCAGATGCTCGACCGGACCGCGGCGCACTACGGGGTGCGCAACGACGGAATCGCGCTGCCCAATCACGTCCAGGTGGTGGGCCCGTCCACCGCCGGCGGCACGGTGGTGGGCGGCGCACGGGTCGACGCCGATCTCCGATTCGACCAGATCTTCCCGCTGGCCCGGCTGGTGTCCGACGCGATGGCCGGGCGGGTGTCGGCGCCGGTCGGGGAGAGCCGGCTCGAGGCGATCACGACCAGCGCGCGGCGGTACCCGGCCTGGGTGACGGTGATCGGCTACGGCATCCAGAGCGCCGGCCTGGCCCTGGTGCTCGAGCCGACGTTCCTCAACGTGCTTGCCGCCCTGCTCCTGGGTGCGATGGTCGGCGGCTTCCTGGTCGCCGGCCGGCGGGTTCCGGCACTGGCGCAGCTGGTGCCGGCGGTCAGCGCGTTCGCGGTGGCCTCGATCTGCATCATCGCGGCGTTGTGGCTGGAACTCGACCATGTCGGATTGCGCGCGCTGATACCGCCGCTGGCGGTGTTCCTGCCGGGCGCGGCGATCACGCTGGCGGTCATCGAGCTCACCTCGCGCGATGTCATCGCCGGGACCAGCCGACTGATCGCCGGTTTCGTGCAGATCATCCAGTTGGCCTTCGGCATCCTGATCGCCACCCAGCTGTTGGGGATGCGCGAGGACCAGCTCAGCTCGGAGGCCGTCAACCACATCGGCCCGTGGGCGCCGTGGCTGGGAGTGGCGGTCTACGCCGTGGGTGTGCTGCTGTTTCTGGCGCCGCCGGTGTCTTTTCTGCCCTGGCTGGTGTTGATCACCTACACCGCGTTCACCGCGCAGTACCTGGGCGACCTGGTCCTGGGCAGCTACGCCAGCGGGTTCTGCGGCGGGTTGGCGCTCACCCTGGTGGCGCTGGCGGTGTCCCGGCTGCGCAGCGCACCGCCGGCGATCACGATGATCCTGCCCGGGTTCTGGCTGCTGGTGCCCGGGTCGATGGGCCTGATCGGGGTCACCGAATTGTTCGGCGCTGACGGCGATTCGGCGCTACCGGCCACCCTGATCTCGATGATCTCGGTGGCGTTCGGCCTGCAGGCCGGGCTGGTGTGCTGGCAGGTGATCCGGCGGGGTCGCTGATCACGGCCCGGGAATGCGATAGCCCGCCAGGTACTGCAACTGCGGGGTGGCGGCCCGGGCCGCGTGCACGCGATGTGCCTCCTCGGTCAGCAATGCCTGTACCCGCTCGTCACCGAACCCACGGTCGATCCGGTCCCGGACGAACGCGAGCTCGACGACCTGGGTGGCAAAACCCTTGACCGCCTTGCCCGCGGCCTTGCCGCTGTGCCGGGTGACCTCGGCGACGGCCATCTTGCGGGTGCGGATCGAACCCAGCCAGCTGGCCTCGTTGGCGGTCACCAGGCCGGCCGCCACCATGTTGGGAAGTTTGGCCGCGACCACCTGTTGCTCGCGGCGGCGACTGCGCACCGCCAGCCAGATCGCCAAGCCGAAGATCGGCATCATCCACAGCACGTACACCAGGAAGTAGGCCTCGATACCGATCACCGAGGACCCGTTCCACATCGCATGCAGCACCACCGCGCCGAGGTAGCCGGCGATCAGGAAACCCGCCTTGGCCAGTGGATTGCGCCGGTGCAGCGCGAAGTACACCCCGACGGCCAGCACCGACACGAACAGTGAATGCGCGAAGGGCGCCATGATCAGGCGCAGCGCCGCGGTCACCAGCGAGCCGGCCAGCGATTCGCTGTTGGCGATGTAGAGGATGTCCTCGAACCAGGCGAAGCCGGCGCCGACCAGGCCGGCGTACACCAGGCAGTCGGTCAGCGAGTTCAGCTCCCGGCGGCGTAACCCGGTCATCATGATCAGCAGGAACAGGCCTTTGGCGGCCTCCTCGATGATCGGGGCACGCAGGGCGGTCGACTCGAATCCCTCGGGCAGGCCGGGCGTTGGCAGGAACACCGCGTCGGCCCACAGTTCCAGGATCAGCGACAGGATGATCGCCACCGATGCGCCCCAGAGGAAGGCCAGGATGAGCAGCCGCGGGGGCTCTGGTTCCCAGCGGTCCAGCCACAGGTAGCAGAGCACGACGACGGCGATCGCGATGCTGGAGAGCACGAATCCGATGGCGGTGCCGACCGGGTTGGTCGCGGTGAGCAGGATCATCAGCAGTCCGACGATGACGCTCAGCCCGATCAGCACCGCGAGCGGTGCGCCGACCTTGCGCACGGTCGGCGGCCAGGTCGGTAGGTGGGGGTGCGGGGCGGTCACCTCTGGAGATTAACCAGGCACCGCCGGGCGGGACCGGGTTTGTCCAGCGTGTACCGGTTCTAGTACCCTTGAACAGTACCTGTGCGTTCCGTCATGTCTCGGGCCTCGCGGGAACACCGCACAACTCGACGCCTGGCGCCGGAATCTCCATTGTGCAGCACAAACACACATGTCCCTACGATTGAACCTGTCCGGAGCAACCCACCACATGCCAAGTCCCTCCGTCACTTCCCCGCAGGTAGCCGTCAACGACATCGGCTCCGCGGAAGACTTCCTCGCCGCCATCGACAAGACCATCAAATACTTCAACGATGGCGACATCGTCGAAGGGACCATCGTCAAGGTGGACCGCGACGAGGTCCTGCTCGATATCGGCTACAAGACCGAAGGCGTCATCCCTTCGCGCGAACTGTCCATCAAGCACGACGTCGACCCCAATGAGGTCGTTTCCGTGGGCGATGAGGTCGAAGCCCTGGTCCTCACCAAGGAGGACAAGGAAGGCCGCCTGATCCTGTCCAAGAAGCGCGCTCAGTACGAGCGGGCCTGGGGCACCATCGAGGAACTCAAGGAGAAGGACGAGGCCGTCAAGGGCACCGTCATCGAGGTCGTCAAGGGCGGCCTGATCCTCGACATCGGCCTGCGCGGCTTCCTGCCCGCGTCGCTGGTCGAGATGCGTCGCGTCCGCGATCTGCAGCCGTACATCGGCAAGGAGATCGAGGCCAAGATCATCGAGCTGGACAAGAACCGCAACAACGTGGTGCTGTCCCGCCGCGCCTGGCTGGAGCAGACCCAGTCCGAGGTCCGCAGCGAGTTCCTCAACCAGCTCACCAAGGGCGCCATCCGCAAGGGTGTCGTGTCCTCCATCGTCAACTTCGGCGCGTTCGTCGATCTCGGCGGTGTCGACGGCCTGGTGCACGTCTCCGAGCTGTCCTGGAAGCACATCGACCACCCGTCCGAGGTCGTCACCGTCGGCGACGAGGTCACCGTCGAGGTGCTCGACGTCGACATGGACCGCGAGCGGGTTTCGCTGTCGCTCAAGGCGACTCAGGAAGATCCGTGGCGCCACTTCGCCCGCACCCACGCCATCGGCCAGATCGTGCCGGGCAAGGTCACCAAGCTGGTGCCGTTCGGCGCGTTCGTCCGCGTCGAAGAGGGCATCGAGGGTCTGGTGCACATCTCGGAGCTCTCCGAGCGCCACGTCGAGGTCCCGGACCAGGTGGTCCAGGTCGGCGACGACGCCATGGTCAAGGTCATCGACATCGACCTGGAGCGTCGCCGCATCTCGCTGAGCCTCAAGCAGGCCAACGAGGACTACACCGAGGAGTTCGACCCCTCGAAGTACGGCATGGCCGACAGCTACGACGATGCGGGGAACTACATCTTCCCCGAGGGCTTCGACGCCGACACCAACGAGTGGCTCGAGGGCTTCGACAAGCAGCGCACCGAATGGGAGGCCCGGTACGCCGAGGCCGAGCGTCGGCACAAGATGCACACCGCGCAGATGGAGAAGTTTGCCGCTGCCGAGGCCGAAGAGGCTGCCCGCCCGTCGTCCTCCAGCAGCTCGTCGCGCTCCGAGGGTGAGTCCGCCGGCGGTTCGCTGGCGAGCGACGCCCAGCTGGCCGCCCTGCGCGAGAAGCTCGCAGGCAACGCCTAGCAGTTCGTTTCTTCGGACGCCCCGGCCCATTGGGCCGGGGCGTTCGTCGTTTCGCGAGCACTGGGGGCCATCTCCCGCTCGCGAGCAGTCGCAAAACTGCCCAATAGCGGCGAGATTGGGGCAGTTTTGTGTCTGCTCGCGCAATTGGAGAGACTGGGGCGGTGCTGCGAATTGGGCTGACCGGCGGAATCGGCGCCGGCAAATCGACGGTGTCCTCGACCTTCTCCGACCTCGGCGCCATCGTCGTCGACGGTGACATCATCGCCCGCGAGGTCGTCGAACCCGGAACCGAGGGGCTGGCCAAGCTGGTCGAGGCGTTCGGGGACGGCATCCTGCTGCCCGACGGCGCGTTGAACCGGCCGGCCCTGGCCGCGGTCGCCTTCAGCGATGACGGGAAGCGTCAGACACTCAACGGCATCGTGCATCCGCTGGTTGCGCACCGGCGCTCCGAGCTGATCGAGGCAGCCGGGTCGGAGGCGGTGATCGTCGAGGACATCCCGCTGCTGGTCGAATCCCAGATGGCACCGATGTTCCCGCTGGTCATCGTCGTCAACGCCGATGCCGAGCTGCGGGTGCGGCGGCTGATCGAGTACCGGGGTTTCTCCGAGGAGGACGCCCGGGCCCGCATCGCCGCGCAGGCGACCGAGGAACAGCGCCGCGCGGTGGCCGACATCTGGCTGGACAACTCCGGGCCGGCCGGCGCGCTCGTCGAACAGGCCCGCGCCCTGTGGCATGAGCGCATTGCGCCCTTCGCGCACAATCTCAAGCTGCGCCGGCCCGCGCACCGCACTCCTGCGGTCGTCGCGTACGACCCGAGCTGGCCCGATCAGGCCGGGCGCATCCTGGCCCGGCTGAACACCGCCTGCGGGCATCGCGCGGTGCGCATCGACCACATCGGGTCGACCGCGGTGCCGGGGATGGACGCCAAGGACGTCATCGACGTGCAGGTCACGGTGCCCTCGCTGGAGGTGGCCGACGAGCTGGCCGATGCGCTGCAGGCCGCGGGCTACCCGCGGGTGGACCGGTACACCTCGGACACCCCGCACGGGTCCGATCATGCGGTGTGGGGCAAGCGGTTTCACGCCTCGGCGGACCCGGGCCGGCCCACCAATGTGCACCTGCGCGTCGACGGCTGGCCCAATCAACGGTTCGCGCTGCTGTTCGTCGACTGGTTGAATGCCAATCCCGATGTGCGTGAAGACTACTCGGCCGCCAAGCAGGCGGCCCTGCGGGCACCGGACTATACCGAGGCCAAGGAGCCGTGGTTCCTGGACGCCCATCGGCGCGCCTGGGAATGGGCCCAGAGTACGGGCTGGACCGCCTGACCGGTCAGGTCTGCGGGGGAGCCTCAGATGCCGGTTGCTGCGGATAACCCGGCAGCGCCGGGGCGCCCTGCGGCGCGACCGCACCGGTGGCCGGATCGTTCAACGGTGCGCCGCAATGGATCACGCCGTAGAGCGGGTCATCCTTGGGGCGGAACAGGCGCGGAGCGATGAACTGGTCGGCCTGCGCCACGATCTGGTCGTCGACGAGGATCTCGCAGTGCAGGTTCGACCCGTAGGGCCATTCGATGGACAGTTCCATTCCGGCCAGGCTCGGATCCGCCATCACGGTGTTGATCTCGAACATCTGGCCCGGCAGCATGGTCGGCTGCTCGCTGTTGACGTTGTTGTCGTCGGCCTTGTAGGCCACCACGGCCCCGCGCGAGGTGCCGTCGGCGCGGGCACGGTAGGTGATGTTGTGCAGCAGCGGGGGCGGCAGCGGCTCGGTGGCCCCGGGCTGCGGCTGCTCGGCATCGGGCTCGGCAACAGCCGACGCGGGCACCAACTGGCCCGCCAACAGCAGCACCGCGGCAGCGGTCAGCGCTGCGTGCCTGCGAACACTCATGACCGTGACTTTACGCCCGCCAGGTCAGCGTGACATCATGCCCGGCCAGCCAGCGATCCAGGTCATAGCCGTGCCGGGCCAATCCGTCCACCGTCGACACGGCGGTGGCGATGGCGCGTTCGGCGTCCTCGGGTGCCAACAGCCCCGCGCAGACGGCGGCGACGAGTTCGTCGGTATCGGTGAGTTCGACCTCGCGTCCGGTCCGCAGCACCAGGTCGAGATAGTGGTCCTCGGCCGTCCAGACGTCGGTACCGGCGGTGTACACCCCGACATCGAGGTAGAGGTCCTGATCCCGCTCGTGACCGGGATTGAAGTGGAAGATCGTCGCGCGCACATTCAGCGCCGGCAGCAGCCAGGATTCCAGGTAGTGGAACTGGGCGCGGCCGGGAGCCGGCCGCGCCATGTAAAGGCCCCAGGGTGTGACGGTGAACTCCTCGACCTCACGGATGATCCCCTTGGGATCGGTGTTGGTGCGGTGGTCGAGGTCGAAGGTCTCGCGTTTGGGTGGATGCATCTCAGCGCCGCCGGCGCAGGTCCAGCACCAGCGGCCCGCGTCCGGCGGGGCGGGTGACGATCCGCAGCACCGCGCCGAGGACCACGGCCACTGCGCAACCGGTCCACAGCAGGTCGGCGGCCTCCAGCCAGCTGCACTGATGGGACGGGCCCAGGCCGCCGTCCCCGCAGGTGGAGCCCAGCCGTTGGGCGATCTCGGACGGACCGGGCCACACCAGCGCGATCGCGCAGGCCACCCCCGCGACCAGCAGGACCAGCCCCAGCAGTCGGAGCGTGATGCGGACGGGTTCGGACATCGCGCCACGGTAGCGCGCCCGAGGTCATCGCGGGGAATGAAGTTGTCGGTACCCACGCTTAATCTGGAGATATGGCTTTCGCTACCGAACATCCTGTGCTGGCGCAGTCCGAATACCGGCCTGCCGCCGACGCCGTCGATGGCATCGTGCGGTCCGGCGGAAAGTTCGAGGTGGTCAGCGAGTACGAACCGGCGGGTGATCAGCCCGCCGCCATCGACGACCTGGAGCGCCGGGTCCGCTCCGGCGAGCGGGACGTCGTGCTGCTCGGCGCCACCGGCACCGGCAAGTCGGCGACCACCGCGTGGTTGATCGAGCGGCTGCAGCGGCCGACGCTGGTCATGGCGCCGAACAAGACACTGGCCGCGCAGCTTGCCAACGAGCTGCGGGAGATGTTGCCGCACAACGCCGTCGAATACTTCGTCTCGTATTACGACTACTACCAACCCGAGGCGTACATCGCCCAGACCGACACCTACATCGAGAAGGACAGCTCGATCAACGATGATGTCGAGCGGCTGCGGCACTCGGCGACGTCGAGCTTGCTGTCCCGGCGCGATGTCGTCGTCGTCGCGTCGGTGTCCTGCATCTACGGTCTGGGCACCCCGCAGTCGTACCTCGACCGCTCGGTGGAGCTGAAGGTCGGTGACGATGTGCCGCGCGACGGCCTGCTGCGGCTGCTGGTGGACGTCCAGTACGACCGCAACGACATCGCCTTCACCCGCGGCTCGTTCCGGGTGCGCGGTGACACCGTCGAGATCATCCCGGCCTACGAGGAACTGGCCGTGCGCATCGAGTTCTTCGGCGACGAGATCGAAGCGCTGTACTACCTGCATCCGCTGACCGGCGACGTGGTCCGCAAGGTCGACTCGGTGCGTATCTTCCCGGCCACGCACTATGTGGCCGGCCCGGAGCGGATGGCGCTGGCGATCTCCAGCATCGAGGCCGAACTGGAGGAGCGGCTCGCCGAGTTGGAGGGCCAGGGCAAGCTGCTGGAGGCGCAGCGGCTGCGGATGCGCACCAATTACGACCTGGAGATGATGAAGCAGGTCGGGTTCTGCTCGGGTATCGAGAACTACTCGCGGCATATCGACGGCCGCGGCGCGGGCACCGCACCCGCCACGTTGATCGACTACTTCCCCGAGGACTTCCTGCTCGTCATCGACGAGTCGCATGTCACGGTGCCCCAGATCGGCGGCATGTACGAGGGCGACATGTCGCGTAAGCGCAACCTGGTGGACTTCGGGTTCCGGTTGCCCTCGGCGGTCGACAACCGGCCGTTGACCTGGGAGGAGTTCGCTCAGCGGATCGGGCAGACGGTGTATCTGTCGGCCACCCCGGGCAACTACGAGATGGCGCAGGCCGGCGGCGAGTTCGTCGAGCAGGTGATCCGCCCGACCGGGCTGGTCGACCCGCAGGTGCACGTGAAGCCCACCAAGGGCCAGATCGATGATCTGATCGGCGAGATCAGGCTGCGGACCGAACGCGACGAGCGGGTGCTGGTCACCACCTTGACCAAGAAGATGGCCGAGGACCTCACCGACTATCTGCTGGAGATGGGGATCCGGGTCCGCTACCTGCATTCGGAGGTGGACACCCTGCGGCGTGTGGAGCTGCTGCGCCAGCTGCGGCTCGGTGAGTACGACGTACTGGTGGGCATCAACCTGCTGCGCGAGGGTCTGGACCTGCCCGAGGTGTCGCTGGTGGCGATCCTGGATGCCGACAAGGAGGGCTTCCTGCGGTCGCCGCGCAGCCTCATCCAGACCATCGGCCGCGCGGCGCGCAATGTGTCCGGTGAGGTGCACATGTATGCCGACAAGATCACCGATTCGATGAAAGAGGCGATCGACGAGACCGAGCGCCGCCGTGCCAAGCAGATCGCCTACAACGAGGCCAACGGTATCGACCCGCAGCCGCTGCGCAAGAAGATCGCCGACATCCTCGATCAGGTGTACCGCGAGGCCGACGACACCGAGAACGTCGAGGTCGGGGGATCGGGGCGTAATTCGTCGCGCGGGCGCCGCGCTCAGGGCGAGCCCGGCCGTGCCGTCAGCGCGGGCATCGTGGAGGGTCGCGACACCGCGAACATGCCCCGCGCCGAACTCGCCGATCTGGTCAAGGATCTCACTGAGCAGATGATGACCGCGGCCCGCGACCTGCAGTTCGAGTTGGCGGCCCGGATCCGGGATGAGATCCAGGACCTGAAGAAGGAGTTGCGCGGCATGGATGCCGCCGGTCTCAAGTAGCGGTGACCGGAGCCACCACTTGAACTCAACCGCGGTTGAGCTTCTAGGTTGACGGGGTGACCGAAACCCACATCGCGAGCAGCGGCAGTTGGCGTGCGCTGCTCGGGCCGAAACACCTTGGCGCATCGACGGTTCTGGCCGGCGGGGTGGCGCTGTATGCGACCAACGAGTTCCTGACGATCAGCCTTATGCCCAGTGCGGTCGCCGAGATCGGCGGGCAGCGCTACTACGCGTGGGTGATGACGGTGTACCTGGTGGCGTCGGTGGCGGCCGCGACGACGGTCAGTGCGGTGCTGGCCCGGTTGGGTCCCCGGTCGGCCTATCTGGCGGCATTGACGGTCTTCGGGCTCGGCAGCGTGGGCTGTGCGCTGGCGCCGACAATGGAACTGCTCCTGGCCGGTCGCATCGTCCAGGGCGGAGCGGGTGGCCTGCTGGCCGGTCTGGGCTATGCCGTCATCAACACCGCACTGCCGCAGGCACTGTGGACGCGGGCCTCGGCGTTGGTGTCGGCGATGTGGGGGGTGGGCACGCTGATGGGTCCGGCGGCCGGCGGCCTGTTCGCGCAGTATGCGTCGTGGCGTTGGGCATTCGGTGCCCTCGTGATCCTGACTGTGGTCATCGCGGTGCTGGTGCCGGTGGCTCTGCCCCGTCGAGCGGCCGAGGCCGACGTGTCGGTGGTCCCCGTCCCGTTGTGGTCGCTGGTGCTGCTGGGCACCGCTGCGCTGCTGGTGAGCGTGGCCGGGCTGGCACCCGATCCGCGGGTCACGGGTGGGATCCTCGCAGCGGCTGTGGGGTTTGTGGCCGCGTTCCTGGTGGTCGACCGCAACCGGGCGAGCGCAGCGACGGGGAAACCCTCGTCGGTGTTGCCACCCACGGCCTTCCTGCGCGGCCCGCTGAAGTGGATCTATCTGACCCTCGGTGTGTTGATGGCCGCCACCATGGTCGACATGTACGTGCCGCTGTTCGGGCAGCGACTCGCCCAGCTGACACCGCTGGCGGCGGGGTTCCTCGGTGTCGCCTTGGCCGTCGGCTGGACGGTCAGCGAGATCGTGAGCGCCTCGGTCGACCGGCGCGCGGCGGTCACCCGCATCGTCGTGGCGGCCCCGGTGGTCATGGTGGTCGGCCTCGGGGCCGGCGCGCTGCTGGTCGGCGCCACGATGACGAGCTGGTCGGTGATCCTGTGGGTGGTCGCGCTGGTCGTCACCGGTACGGGGATCGGGATGGCCTGGCCGCACCTGTCAGCCTGGGCGATGGGCGGTGTCGACGACCCCGCAGAGGGGCCGGTGGCGGCCGCGGCCATCAACACCGTGCAGCTGATATGCGGTGCCTTCGGGGCGGGGCTTGCCGGGGTGATCGTCAACCATTCCGCAGGCGATGACGCCGGCGCCGCCCGGATGCTGTTCACCGCGTTCGCCGCCCTGGCGGTCCTGGCCGTGGCCGCGGCGTGGCGGGCGTGCCGTCGGCCGGAAAGCGCGGACTCCGCGCCGTCGCGATGAGTATGTGACGCCGACCCGGTCGGTATGGGCAGTACCGAGCCCGCCGGGAGGAGAGCCACGTGTCGGAGCAGCTGGGATATCCCGATGTCGTCTCGCGCGAAGAGTGGTTGGCCGCGCGGCTGCGGCTGCTGGAGTCCGAGCGGGCGGCCACCCACCTGCGGGACGCCGTCAATGCCGAACGCCGGCGGCTGCCGATGGTCCGGGTGGACAAGGACTACGTGTTCGAGGGTCCGCTCGGCGAATGCCGACTGCTGGACCTGTTCGAGGGTCGACGACAGCTGTATGTGCATCACTTCATGTGGCTCGATGCGCTCGATCAGGGCTGCCCCAGCTGTACCGCGGCTGCCGATCTCACGTTCACCGCATCCGACCGGACGTTGTTGCACATCAAGGATGTGACCTTCGCGTGCGTGTCCCGTGCTCCGTACGCCAGCATCGCCCGTTATCGGGACCGGCATGGCTGGACGTTCCCGTGGTACTCGACCCGCGACGGGGACTTCAGCTACGACTTCCACGTCACGCTGGATCCCGCGCGAGCGGCGGTGCAGTACAACTATACGGCGCATGCGCAGCTGCGCCGGGATGGCTGGACCGAGGCCGATCTTCGGGGTGACTGGCCGGGTGCCAGTGTCTTCCTGCAGCGCGACGGCGAGGTGTTCCATACGTATTCGACGTATGCCCGGGGACTCGACCACACCTCGGTCGGCTATCCGTTCCTGGACCTGACGCCCTACGGCCGTCAGGAGCCCTGGGAGGACTCGCCGCCCGGGTGGCCGCAGCACGGAGTGGCCGCCGGAATGCCGCATCAGTAGTCCGGCACCGGCGCTCGTCCCACATCTCAAGACAGGTGTCGAGTACGGCCGGAATGTCCACTTTCGGCACACGTTATCCAGAGATCGAAGTCGGACTGGCGTCCGCTGAACGGCTGACGGACGCCAAATTTGCTGACCTGTCGAAGCTGGTACGCAAGCGTTCTCTTGAGACGTCGGTCAACCGCTGATGTGGGAGGGGACTGTGGGCTCCAACTGGACGGTTGCGTCTGGAGGTGTCAGCCGGACAGCTGCGCACACGCCGGGCGCCGCAATTTGTCGTCTTTGCCATATCTGCAAGACGCGGAGTTTTTGTGAAAATGCCGAGGCGGTAAATTGTTTGCTGGCAAATGGCCAGTTACGGTTTGCTAAGCGGTCCTCAAATTACTTTTGGGTAAGTTATGCAAACGGTCTTCACGTGGGCTAATTTCCTTGCATTGTCGAGCTTTGCAGGGAATCGGCACCATAACTGGAGAACTGGGTGGTCATATGTGGGGTCATGCTCCCCGGGCGGTACGCGGCTTTACCAACCGTCTTGTCATTGGCGTGACGGCGGCCGCCATGGTGGCGGCAACCGGTAGTCAGTTCGCTATCCCGGATGTGAAGCCGATGGTTGCTCACGAGGTGATCAATGTCGCTGCCATCGATGAGTCACCGTCCACCGTGGGCATCGCCGATTCGAACATCTACTTCACCGACAGCCTCGACGAGGTCATCGAGCACCTCAATCTGATCGAGTCGCTGGGCGTCAAGAACGTCCGTCTGCTCGTGCCGTGGATCTTCGTGCAGCCCGACGACCCGATGGGTGGCCCGGTCGACTGGGATCTGGACCTGAACTGGGCCAAGCTCGATCAGATCGTCCGGGAGGTCGATCGCCGCGGCATGGGCATCCTGGGCGTGCTGCAGTGGTCGCCGGACTGGGCGACCGACGGGACCACGGGGAGCGGGCACCCCTCCGACGTACAGGATTTCGCGGACTTCGCCGCCGCGGTTGCCGACCGATACCGCGATGAGATCACCGCCTACGAGGTGTGGAACGAGCCCAACGCATCCTTCTTCTGGAATCCCGTCGACCCGGTCGAATACACCAATCTGCTGAAGGCGACGTATACCTCGCTCAAGGCGGTCAACCCCGACATCACTGTGGTCGGCGCCGTCGTGAGCGCCACGCTGACCTGGGGCGAGACCACCATGAACCCGGTCGACTTCGTCGAGGCGATGTACGCCGCGGGCGCCGACGGATTCTTCGATGCCATCTCCTTCCATCCGTACAATTTCGACACCAAGTTCTCCGAGCAGGACGAACTGGACTGGCGGGAATTGATGCCGTTGTTCCAGGTGCAGAAGATCCGGGAATTGATGGACTCGCATCTGGAACCCGGGGAGGAACAGCTCAAGATCTGGATCAGCGAGTACGGTCTGCCGACCAGTGTGGTGACGCCGGAAAAGCAGCTCGCTTTCATCACCGACCTCTTGAATGCCTGGCAGTCATTCTCCGGTGGCGGTCCGATCTTCATGTACACCACCAAAGACGATATGAGCGCCATTGGTGATGAGCGATTCTTCGGCCTATTCGACGAGAATGGGAACTTCAAAGGCGGCGCCCAGGCGTTGCGCGATTTCCAGCGGCTGATCGACTGCCTCGATGGTTGCTCGCCGACCAACCCGTCCAACCCGCTGGCTTCGCTGCTGCAGTTCATTCAGCAGGTCGTGACACAGGTGCTCAGCTTCGTGCCCAACCTGATCGCCGGGGTGGTCTCGGCCGTGTCGAACTTGATCGGCAGCATCCTCGGTGGGCTGTCCGGTGCGCTCGGTGCGACGCCGGCAACCGCCGGTGTGGGCGCCTCGCTGCGGGTCGCATCAGCTGACGTGCCGGGCACCGACGGGGCGGTTACCGATGCGACCGAACCGGCTGCACTCGACTCCGACGCGCCCGCCGCCGACACCCTGGGTGCCGAGCAGGCGCCGGTCGAGGTGCCGGTCACCGACGCGCTCGGCGAGGTGCCGGCGGTCGAGGTGCCGGTCGAGGCGCCGCTGGAGGAACTGCCGGTCGAGGAACCCGTCGTCGAGGAGCCGGTCGTCGAGGTGCCGATCGTCGAAGAGCCGGTGGTCGTCGACCCGGTGATCGAGGAACCGGTCCTGGAAGAACCCGTCCTGGAGGAGCCGGTGCTGGAGGAGCCGATAATCGAGGAGCCCGTCCTGGAGGAGCCGGTCGTCGAGGAACCCACCGTCGAGGAGCCCACCGTCGAGGAGCCCACCGTCGAGGAGCCCACCGCCGAGGAGCCCACCGGCACCGATCCGGTCGCTGCGCCGGAGGCTCCCGACACAGCGACGTCCGAGACCGCCGCGACCAAGGAAGAGTTCTCCAAGCCGTCGGAGGATGACGCGGATGGTGCGCACGCCAAGGACGGTCCGGCCGGATCGGCATCGAGTTCGGTCACATCACCCAAGCGGGGAGCGACCAGCGTGACGAAATCCGGTCCGCGCAGCGCGGAGCGGCCGGCGGCGACGCGGCAACGGCAGAGTGCCACGGAGTAGCCGGGTTAAAGATCGTCGAGATCGCAACGCTGTACGCCCGCCCGCAGCAGTGGCAGGTTGGTCTCTGCTGCGGGTGTGGCTGAGTGGCTAGGCACCGGCCTGCAAAGCCGTTTACACGGGTTCGAATCCCGTCACTCGCTCGTCAGCATGAAAGACCGTCTACCGGGCGGGGATCACCACGTCGTCCCAGATGGCGGTGATCTCCGCGGTGTTGTCGCCGATGGTCTCGCGCAGCAACAGCGCCGCGTCCCGACGCAGGGCGTCGCCGTCCTGTAGATAGGTGCGGTTGCGCTCGTCGGCGCCGATCCCGATCAGGTGGATGTGGACGGCCGCCAACGAGTCATCGGTGACGGTCAACTGGACGTCGGCAACCGCGGCGGCAACCTCGGCCGCCGGTTCGGCCAGCGCCCATGTCAACAACTTGGCCAGCGCGATGTGGCTGACCTCGATGCCCGGCCGTGCGGTGCGGATCAACTTCCCCCGGCGCGGCAACGACGAAATGCGTTGCGCGATACCGCTGCGCAGCTCGGTCAGTGCCGAACCTGTTTCGGCCCAACGTGTGTCGGTGTCGGTATCAGCGGCCGAAAGGCCTGCGAAACGGCGGGTGGCGTCGGCGATCCAGGCCGCGGCCTGGGCGGTCGCTTCGTAATCATCTTGCGCTGCCGTGCTCATGTGTCCTCCAGTGTTGCGCACGTGCCCGCTGGTGTACAGCCGGCCGGTCGTCCTCATGGTCGGAACTCTTCGAGTGTGGTGGCCAGCCGCTTCCTCGTGCGCTGCAACAGTCCACGCACCGAACCTTCGGTGGTGTGCAGCACCGTCGCGATCTCGGCGACCGGCAGGTCGTCGACCTCGCGCAGCCACCACGCTGCGCGGGCCGGGTAGGGCAACTTGGCGAGCTCGCGGTGCAACGCCGCGAGGAACGCGGCGTGTTCGGCCTGCTGGCCGGGCCCGGGGCGGATATCGGCGGCCTCGGGCGCCGAGTCCAGATCCCGCTGCGGACGGCGGCGCCGCATCGCATCCACCGTCTTGCGGGTCGCCAACGAGTACAGCCAGGTCCGGAATTTCGAACGAAAGGCGAAGTTCGGCAATGCTTTCCATGCTGCAATGAAGGTCTCCTGGACGATGTCGTCGCAGTCCCCGTACTCAGGATAGGTTTGCCTGACAAATTTCAGCAACGCCGGTGCGTGGCGCACCACCAGGGCGTCGAACGCAGCCGAATCACCGCGTTGGGCGCGTCGGGCAAGCGTCTCATCGGGCAGCGTGTCCAGCACCCGATGTGCGTGTCCAGATAGCGCACATTTGAAACCTTTTGTGGTTTACGTCTCCGGCGCGTGCGGTCGGCGGTGCGCCGCCGACTAACTCTGTGAGCCCGGACAAAACCGTCCGAGCTGGAAGAAGTTCGAAGGAGACGCACATGACCGCTGCAACCCAGTCCCGTGAGGTCAGCTCCACCACCAAGACCGCAGAGGCGGGCAAGGAGCTGGAGAAGCTGGCGTCCGATCACGGTACGACCACCATCGCCGATGTCGTGGTGTCCAAGATCGCCGGCATCGCCACCCGCGAGGTGGACGGTGTGCACGACCTCGGTGGCCAGGCCGCCCGCGTCGTCGGCAAACTCCGCGAGACTTTGCCGGGCGCACCCAGCCTGACCCAGGGCGTCAACGTCGAGGTGGGGGAGCGGCAGGCTGCGGTGGACATCGGCATCGTGGCCGAATACGGGGTCGCGATCCACGATCTGGCCGACGGAATCCGCAACAACGTGATCAACGCCGTCGAGAACATGACCGGACTTGAGGTCACCGAAGTCAACATCACCGTGCACGACGTGCACTTCGCCGATGACGAGAGCGGCGAGGAGATCGCGACCGACGCGCAGCCCCGAGTCCAGTGAGCGGGTCCGGCGAGCGGTTAGACCGTGTCGTCGCGGCGGTCACCGCTGTCGACGGCGTGGTCGGTCTGCATTCCGGCCCGGGAGTACCGACCACTTATCTGCCGGGCCGCACCGTGGGCGGCATCCGGCTCGGGAAGGACGGCGGCAAGGTGCACGTCGTGCTCGAACTGCGCGGGAGCCTGTTGGATGCCGCCGCTCGGGTACAGCAGGCCGCCACCGCAGCCGCCGGGTACCCGGTCGAGGTGGTGGTGGGAGATGTGGCAGCGCCGCAGACGGCGCCATCGGATGCGACCCAGAGTCGGAACTAGCACCCAGTCGGACGCAACACAGAGTCGGACGCAACACAGTGTCGGACGTACAAAGAGGAGTTGACATGACCGGAAAGTTTCTGTTGCCAGGGCTTTTCGCAGGACTGCTGCTGGCAATCGCGGCGGTCGCCGGCGGGTTGATCGGGTTCCTGCTGGCCCTGGTGCTGGGTGCCGCGGGCGCCGCCGTCGGCGCGCACCTGGACGGCACGATCGATCTCACGGCCCTCGGTCGCAGGTCTGGGAGCTGACGATGACGAGCGATGCGGTGGTGCACCCGTCGGTGCCGATGACCCGCGGCAGCACCGTGATCAACGACAGGGTGCGCGAGCGGCTGATCGAACGCGCGGCTCTGTCCGCGCCCGGCGTGGTGGCGCGACGGACGCTGGTCCCGGGCGGCAATCTGCCCGCCGTGCATCTGGCCGGCCAGAGCGGCGTGGACATCCAGATCGCGGCGAGCTGGCCGGTCGACAGTGCATCGGTGCTGGAAGCGGCTCGCTCCGCGGTCATCCGGGAGCTCGCCGACTCTCTCGGTGAGCACCCCGAGCGGGTCGATGTCACCATCGCGCGGGTCGAGTCCGAACGGACCGCGGCCCAGGTGGCCGACGCGTACGCCGTCGGCCCGCCGCCGGATCACGTCGGTGCCGCGCACCGCCGCTTCGCTCCGCAGCGCGCCGCCGCTGCCAACTACACCGGCGTGTTCATCGCGATCGTCGTGATCGTGTTGGGCGCGGTGGCAATTCGCGACGCCCTGACCCCGGACGCACCGTGGATCGCCACGGCGCTCGACCGGATCGCCGACGTGCAGTGGCAGTGGTGGACGTGGCCCGCCGCCGTCACGACGGCCATCGTCGGGCTGGTGCTGCTGGTGGCCGCGCTCAAGCCGCGTCGGCGCACCCATGTGTCCATCGGCGACCACGTCTGGGTGCCCCGGGGCACGGAGCGACGGTGGACCGATGAGGAGAATTTCGGAATCGACGACGGCGGGAGCGTGCGGTGAGCACCACATTGCGGGTATTCGACCGACTTCTCACCGCGCTGGTGGCCATCGTGCTGCTGGCCGGCGCCGCGCTGGTGATCGGCTACGGCGTCCACGCTTCCATGGCGAGGGATGCGGCGACGCGCATCGACGCCGAGGCCTTCGCCCGCGCGCCCGATTGGCCCTGGTGGTCGCTCGCGCTCGGTGCGGCCGGGGTGGTCGCTGTGCTCGTGGGTGCCTGGTTGCTGCTCCTGCACCTGCGGCCGAAATCGGTGCGGGCCGTGTCGACCGAGCATGTCGGGGCGGTGGATCTGGCGCGATTGGCCGACGCCGCGGCCGCGGACCTGGCCAAGCACCCCGCGGTGCAGTCGGCCAAGGCGGCGACCCGCACCGCGGCCGGGCGCCCGATCGTCCGGATCAGCGTCCAGGTTCCGGCGACCACGACGCCGGCGCTCATCAGGGTTCTTTCGTTGCGCTGCGCCGACGATGTCCGGCGCGCCGCCGACGCCGATGTGGAGTTCCAGCTGCTGGTGAAACGAGCAGCGCGATAAACCGAGGCCGCACATCTCTGCGGGCTCATTCACGAAGGGAAGATGAAGATGGGTATCGCCGACAACGCGAAGAACAAGGCCGAGGATCTGAAGGGTCAGGCCAAGGAAAAGGTGGGTTCGGCCACCGGTGATTCCAGCCTGGAGTCCGAAGGCCAGGTCGACCAGGCTGTCGCCGCGGTCAAGGACCACCTGACCAACGCCGCCGACAAGGTCAAGGACGGTGTCGAAGCCGTCAAGGACAAGCTGACCGGCAAGTGAGTCGACGGGCGGTATCGGGACTGCAGTTCCGGTGCCGCCCGTATCGCGCGTCGGGCTTGACGACACGTCCTGACGAGCGGACCGTGAGAGAGGTCACATTCACACGTCCGTGGAGGGCAGATGTCGACCCGGGACCGATACACCGAAATCCCCGCCCCATACTCCTGGCAGGTGCCCAGCGTCGGCGATGCACGCTTCACCTGGGAGTACGACGACGGCCGTGAGCGACTGCTCTCGCTCTATCAAAAAGGCAAGGACAAACAGTGGGATGCGCAGTCGCGCATCGACTGGACCCAGGATGTCGACCCCCGCAATCCGATCGGCCTGCCGGATGAATTCCATCCGTTGTTCGGCAGCCCGATGTGGGATGCGGCCGACGACGCCCGTCGTGCCGAGATGCGTCGACACTCCCAGGCGTGGCAGTTCTCCCAGTTCCTGCACGGGGAACAGGGTGCGATGGTCTGCGCCGCCAAGATCGTCGAGGTGGTGCCCGACATGGACGCCAAGTTCTACGCTGCCACCCAGACCATGGACGAGGCGCGCCACGTCGAGACGTTCGCCCGCTTCCTGCAGGACAAGGTCGGGATGGTCTATCCCGCCAACGCCAATCTGACCGCGCTGCTGGGGGACACGCTACGCGACTCCCGTTGGGACATGCCCTATCTGGGCATGCAGGTGCTCATCGAAGGGCTCGCGCTGGCCGCCTTCGGCGTGCTGCGTGATCTCACACCGCCGCACTCGCTGGCCAAACACCTACTGGCATACGTGATGCAGGACGAAGCGCGCCACGTCGCGTTCGGCCGGATCTCGCTGAAGGACTACTACTCGGCCCTGACCACCGCCGAACGTGCCGACCGCGAGGAATTCGTGGTGCAGGCGTGCTATCTGATGCGCGACAGGTTCCGCGGCGAAGAGGTGTTCGAGACGCTGGGGCTCGACGTCGCCGAGTGCGCCCGATGGGTCGAGAATTCGCCGTTGATGGCACAGTTCCGAGCGCACCTGTTCAGTCGCATCGTGCCGATCGTCAAGGACATCGGGCTGTGGGGTGAGAAGGTCCAGAAGGCCTTCGCGGACATGGGCGTACTCGATATGGCGGCCTTCGACATCGACGCACTGATGACGGCCGACGAGGACCAGGCCGAGGCGCTGGAGAAGGCACAGTCCGAGATGGCGGCCCGGGCCGACGAGGTGGATCGCGCGATCGCGGCGGGGGCCGATTGACTCCAGCAAACCCCTGGCCGCAGCAAGACGTGGTGTCGGAGGGGAGTTTTGGCGCACCGGCCGGACGTGGCGGGCGTCACCCGGCCGGTCCCGGTGCGATGTGCCGGATTGCCGTGTCGGCCTCGTCGTTTGCATCACCGGATGGTCCGCGCTGCGATGCGAGCGGCTAACATCGTTACCTGAACCGCGCCGCCGAGGCGCCGCTCTACGCGACGGGTGTGCCCAAATGCGCCCATCGCCGTCGAGCAACGGGTTAGGGTCTCGGTTGGCTAGCTATCGATTCGGCAATCGAACTGGGAGGGCATGAATGAGCGCCTATCGGACCGTTGTGGTCGGCACGGACGGATCGGATTCGTCGTTGCGTGCGGTGGACCGCGCGGGCGAGATCGCCGCTGGGTCTGGAGCCAAGGTGGTCATCGCGACCGCGTACTTCCCGCAGAGCGAGGACCATCACGCCGCTGATGTGTTGAAGGACGAGGGCTACAAGACCACCGGCAATGCGCCGATCTACGCCATCCTGCGGGAGGCCACCGATCGCGCCAAGGCGGCCGGTGCCACCGAGGTCGAGGAGAAGGCCGTCGTCGGCGCGCCGGTGGACGCACTCGTCGACCTCGCCGAAGAGGTCAAGGCCGACCTGCTGGTCGTCGGCAACGTCGGTCTGAGC
Organism: Mycolicibacterium bacteremicum; assembly: GCF_002086115.1. Classification (GTDB taxonomy): domain Bacteria; phylum Actinomycetota; class Actinomycetes; order Mycobacteriales; family Mycobacteriaceae; genus Mycobacterium; species Mycobacterium bacteremicum. The sequence goes on along the minus strand of NZ_MVHJ01000025.1, from coordinate 51,031 downwards.
ACCATCGCCGGCCGTCTGCTCGGGTCGGTGCCCGCGAACGTGGCCCGCCGCTCCAAGGTCGACGTGCTCATCGTCCACACCTCCTGACCTGACCGGAACCCCGTTGCCGAGGCCCGGCGTCCGCTGACAGAGGCGGCGCCGGGCCTCGTCGTTTCCCGGCCCCACCGTCCTTTACAAACGACGGTGTAAGTGTCACGGTAACGTGGTGGATTTCGCGCGGGTCGAATTGTCACCGGAGGACCGGGCGTTCCGGGATGAGCTTCGTAATTTCCTGGCCGAGATCGTCACCGACGACGTGCTGCGCCGGGACCGTGAGACCGGCGAGAATTTCGACGAAGCAGTGCATTTGGCGCTGGGTGCCGCCGGGTACCTGGCTGCCGACTACCGGCCGGCCGACGACGGCGGCTTCACCGCGCTGCGCCGCCGGATCTGGGAACTGGAGATCGGCCGGGCCCGCACGCCGTGGTTCCATTGGGGCACAACGACCATGGTCGCCAGATCGGTCGAGGCCTTCGGCGCTCCCGAACTCGTCGATCGCATCTTGCCGGGGGTGCTGAGCGGTGAGATCCGGCTGTGTCTGGGCTACACCGAGCCCGACGGTGGATCGGACGTCGCGACGTGCAAGACGCGCGCGGTCCCGGATCCGGGTGGATCCGCCTGGATCATCAACGGTTCCAAGATGTTCACCTCCAACGCGCACAACGCCCAGTACGTCTTCCTGATCACGAACACCGACCCCGCGGCGCCCAAGCACCAGAGCTTGACCATGTTCCTCGTCCCGACGGACGCGCCCGGTGTCGACATCCAGCCGATCCGTACCGTCGACGGCGACCGCACCAACATCACGTTCTACAGCGACGTCCGGATCGGCGACGAATATCGCGTCGGGCCGGTGAACGGCGGCTGGGCGGTGCTGCGGGAGGCGCTCAACGCCGAGCACGGTACGTTCGAACGCGACGCGGGCGGGCTGCAGAAGATCGCCACGATGACCGAGCACATCCTGCTCACCGCCGAGGCTGTGGACGCTGTCGCGGGGGTGACCGCACCGGATCAGCGGCTGGGTCGGTCAGTGGCCAGGCTGGAAGCGGCGATGAGCGCACCGGACATGTTCGGCCGCGTCGCGATCGCGGCGACCATGCGGGAGATCGCCCCGGACCTGATGGATCTGCTCGGCCCGGCCGGCGCGTTGCCGGGGACGGCCGCGGGCAGCCCCGAGTACATCTTCCGCCTCGCCGGACCGACCGGAATCTACGGCGGGACCCTGGAGGTGTTCCGCAACATGATCGCCCAGCACGCGCTCGGCCTGCCGCGGCCGGCCTACGCAGCTCCGAGGGGCCGCTGAATGAAATTCGCCTTCACCCATCCGATGCACAGCCATCCCTACAACCCGGAACTGGCCGGCGGGGCCGGCGTGGCGGCGGTGGCCGTGGCCGCCGAGGCCGCCGGCTTCGCCGGATTCGGATTCACCGATCACCCTGCGCCGACGCAGAAGTGGCTGGACGCCGGTGGCCATGATGCGTTGGACCCGTTCGTGGCAATGGGTTTCGCGGCGGCGCACACGACGACACTGCGGCTCATCCCGAACGTGGTGGTGCTGCCGTACCGCAACCCCTTCGTCGTCGCCAAGGCCGGCGCGACCCTGGACCTGCTGTCCGGCGGCCGGTTCACCCTGGCCGTCGGTGTCGGCTACCTGAAGCGCGAATTCGCCGCGCTCGGCGTCGATTTCGACGAACGCGGCACACTGGTGGAGGAGGCGCTGCAGGTCATCCGCGCCGTCTGGACCGGTGATGACATCAGCTTCCAGGGTCGCCACTTCACCGCCGCCGGGATCACCGCGCACCCCAGACCCGCGGTGGCGCCACCGATCTGGGTCGGCGGAAACACCGCGGCGGCGCGTCGCCGCGTCGTCGAGCACGGCGACGGCTGGTGCCCCTTCCCGGCGGCCGGCGTGCTCGCTCGGACCGCCCGCACCGATCCGATGGACTCGCTGACCACCCTCGGCGCGGGCATCGAGGATCTGCGTCGGCGCCTGGAGGACGCCGGTCGTGACCCGTCGACGGTGGACATCACCTTCAGCAATGCCACCGGCGGGACGCCCGGGGAGCCGGGGTTCGATGCCGCGGCCTATCTCGACGGGGTGGCCCGGTTGGCTGATATCGGCGTCACCTGGATCCAGGTTCAGGTGCCCGGTGACAGCCTGGCCCGGGCCACCGATGTCATCGGACACTTCGGCGAGCAGGTCATCGCCGAGTGCGGGCTCACCAGCCCATCGATCCCGGGATGCCCTTGAACGGTCCGCGCACCCAACTGGTGATCCACCCGCCGTAGAACCCCCCGGGCTGGGGGAGGACGGTCTCGCCGTTGACCGTGCACCGGTCCACCGCGGCGGCCATCACCGCGATGGCGCCGGCGATGGCTTCGAACCCGCGGGTCGGCGTCGGATAGGTCCAGGCCGCCCGCGGGCTGACCGTGCCGGCGGACACCAGGTCGAAATAGCTCGCTTGACCCTTCCATTCGCAGAAGGACGAGCCCGCCGCCGCCCGCAGCGCACCGGGGCGAAAGGCGTCGGCCGGCAGGTAGTAGGTCGGCGGATGGCTGGTCTCCAGCACCCGCCAGCCGCGCTGCGTGGTGGCGATCTCGGTCCCGCCCAGCTCCACGGTGATTGAGCCGCGGAATTCCTCGAGCCGGGGTGGACGCGGATAGTCCCACACCGACTCCTGGCCGGGGCCGGGCTTCTCCGGTACCGGCCTCACCAGCCGCGCGCTTTCCACTCGGCCAGGTGTGGACGCTCGGTGCCCAGCGTGGTGTCATCGCCGTGGCCGGGGTAGACCACCGTCGAATCGGGGTACACGTCGAACAACTTGTCCGACACATCGCCGAGCAGCCGGTCGAAGTCACCGTCCTTCCAGGTCTTGCCGACCCCGCCAGGAAACAGGCAGTCCCCGGTGAACAGGTGGGTGGTCTCGCCGTCGGCGCCCGTCAACGCGAGGGCGACCGAGCCCTCGGTGTGGCCCTGGAGGTGGATCACGGTGAACTCGAGGTTGCCGATGCGCACGGTGTCGCCGTCGGCCAGGATGCGGTCCGGTGTTATCGGCAGTGGATCGGCGTCCAGCGCGTGCGCAGCGGTCGGCGCACCGGTGTTCTTCGCCACGTCCGCCAGGGCCTGCCAGTGGTCGTAATGCTGGTGGCTGGTGATGATGAGCTCGACGTCCGGGGCGTGCGCCGAGATCAGGGCGATCAGTCGCTCGGCGTCGTTGGCCGCGTCGATGAGCAGCGTTTTCCCGGTCGCGGAACACGTGACCAGGTAGGCGTTGTTGTCCATCGGGCCGACGGATGCCTTGACGATGGTGGCCGCGGGCAGGGTGCGCCGGGCGGCATGTCCGGGGTCGACGTGGCCGGTGTAGGTCTCGCTGAGCGCTGTCACGCCTCCACGCTATCCGGCTCGGCGCCGGCTTGTCGGTGGGTGCACTTAGCATGGGCCGTGAATTCTGTCTTGGGAGGAAAACCCGTTGTCTGACCGTCTGATCGTCAAGGGCGCGCGCGAGCACAACCTGCGCGGAGTCGATCTTGATCTGCCGCGCGACGCCCTGATCGTGTTCACCGGCCTGTCCGGCTCGGGGAAGTCCTCTCTGGCCTTCGACACCATCTTCGCCGAGGGGCAGCGCCGCTACGTCGAGTCGCTGTCGGCCTACGCCCGCCAGTTCCTCGGCCAGATGGACAAGCCCGACGTCGACTTCATCGAGGGGCTGTCGCCGGCGGTCTCCATCGATCAGAAGTCGACCAACCGCAACCCGCGCTCCACCGTCGGCACCATCACCGAGGTGTACGACTATCTGCGCCTGCTCTATGCCCGCGCCGGTACCCCGCACTGCCCGGTCTGCGGTGAGCGCATCGCCCGGCAGACCCCGCAGCAGATCGTCGACCAGGTGCTGGCCATGGAGGACGGCACCAAGTTCCAGGTCCTCGCGCCCGTCGTGCGCACCCGCAAGGGCGAGTTCGTCGACCTGTTCGACAAGCTCAACAGCCAGGGTTACAGCCGCGTGCGCGTCGACGGCGTGGTGTATCCGCTGACCGAGCCGCCGAAGCTCAAGAAGCAGGAGAAGCACGATATCGAGGTGGTCGTCGACCGCCTGACCGTGAAGGCATCGTCCAAGCAGCGGCTCACCGACTCGGTGGAGACCGCACTCGGCCTGGCCGACGGCATCGTGGTGCTCGACTTCGTCGACCGTGCGGATGACCATCCGCACCGCGAACAGCGCTTCTCGGAGAAGCTGGCCTGCCCCAACGGACACCCGCTGGCCGTCGACGACCTCGAGCCCCGGTCGTTCTCGTTCAACTCGCCCTACGGCGCCTGCCCGGAGTGCACCGGTCTGGGCATCAAGAAAGAGGTCGACCCGGACCTCGTGGTGCCGGACCCGGACCTGACGCTGGCCGAGGGTGCGGTGGCCCCGTGGTCGATGGGACACACCGCCGAGTACTTCACCCGGATGATGTCGGGCCTCGGCGACGAGCTGGGTTTCGACGTCAACACGCCGTGGAAGAAGCTGCCCGCCAAGGCCCGCAAGGCCATCCTGGAGGGCTCCGACCATCAGGTGCATGTGCGCTACAAGAACCGGTACGGACGTACCAGGTCGTACTACGCCGACTTCGAAGGTGTGCTGGCGTTCCTGCAACGCCGGATGGAGCAGACCGACTCCGAACAGATGAAGGAGCGCTACGAGGGCTTCATGCGGGACATCCCGTGCCCGGAGTGCGCCGGAACCCGCCTCAAGCCCGAGATCCTGGCCGTGACGCTGTCTGCGGGCACGCACGGGGCGAAGTCCATCGCCGAGGTCGCCGAATTGTCGATCGCCGACTGCGCGGAGTTCCTCAACGCGCTCACCCTCGGCACTCGCGAGGCCGCCATCGCCGGTCAGGTGCTCAAGGAGATCCAGTCCAGACTGGGCTTTCTTCTCGACGTCGGCCTGGAATACCTGTCGCTGTCGCGGGCGGCGGCGACGCTGTCCGGCGGTGAGGCGCAACGGATCCGGCTGGCCACCCAGATCGGCTCCGGCCTGGTGGGCGTGCTCTATGTGCTCGACGAGCCGTCCATCGGTCTGCACCAGCGCGACAACCGCAAGCTGATCGACACCCTGGTCCGGCTCCGCAATCTGGGCAACACGCTGATCGTGGTCGAGCACGATCTCGACACCATCGCGCACGCCGACTGGGTCGTCGACATCGGCCCCGCGGCCGGTGAGCACGGCGGCCGGATCGTGCACAGCGGCTCCTACAAGGATCTGCTGAGCAACCCCGAATCCCTCACGGGGGCTTATCTTTCCGGGAAGGAGAGCATCGAGGTGCCGGCGATCCGGCGGCCGGTGGACCGCAAGCGCCAGCTCACCGTGGTGGGCGCTCGCGAGCACAACCTCAAAGAGGTCGAGGTGGCGTTCCCGCTGGGCGTGCTGACCTCGGTGACCGGGGTGTCCGGGTCCGGTAAGTCGACGCTGGTCAACGACATCCTGGCCACCGTGCTGGCCAACAAGCTCAACGGTGCGCGGCAGGTGCCCGGCCGGCACACCCGTATCAACGGCATCGACCAACTCGACAAGCTGGTGCGGGTCGACCAGTCGCCGATCGGGCGGACGCCGCGGTCCAACCCGGCGACCTACACCGGCGTGTTCGACAAGATCCGCACGCTGTTCGCGGCCACCACCGAGGCCAAGGTGCGCGGCTATCAACCGGGCCGCTTCTCGTTCAACGTCAAGGGCGGCCGGTGCGAGGCCTGCTCCGGTGACGGCACGCTCAAGATCGAGATGAACTTCCTGCCGGATGTCTATGTGCCGTGCGAGGTCTGCCACGGCGCCCGGTACAACCGGGAGACCCTCGAGGTGCACTACAAGGGCAAGACCATCTCCGAGGTGCTCGACATGCCGATCGAGGAGGCCACCGACTTCTTCGAGCCGATCTCCTCGATCCACCGCTACCTCAAGACGCTGGTGGACGTCGGTCTCGGCTATGTCCGGCTCGGGCAACCCGCCCCGACGCTGTCCGGCGGTGAGGCCCAGCGCGTGAAGCTGGCCGCCGAACTGCAGAAGCGCTCCACCGGCCGCACCGTGTACATCCTCGACGAGCCGACCACCGGCCTGCACTTCGAGGACATCCGCAAGCTGCTCAAGGTGATCAACGGCCTGGTCGACAAGGGCAACACGGTCATCGTCATCGAGCACAACCTCGACGTCATCAAGACCTCGGACTGGATCGTCGACATGGGCCCCGAGGGTGGCGCGGGCGGCGGCACCGTCGTCGCGCAGGGCACCCCGGAGGATGTCGCCGCCACCCCCGAGAGCTATACCGGGCAGTTCCTGGTGGAGATGCTCGAACCGGCGCCGGTCGAGCAGGTGCCGGCGGCCAAGACGCGGCGGCGCCGCAGCAAGGTCAGCGCCTGAGGCTCGCCGCGGGCGCGAGGTGCCGGGCCGCGGCGAGTCCCTGTGGCTGGATACTGCGGAGGCATTGTCTCGGCGCGGGGTGTGTTTCATCCCCACGCACGCGAGACCTGCGCGGCCGGGCGCCGCCGGTCAGGCTTTTGTCAGCGGCGACGGGAACCGCGGCCTGATCCGCGTCCCGTCGAGCCATTCGCTGAGTTCGTCACCCTTGCGCTGCAGGAGTTTTCGGGCGTCGCGGCTGACATCGCCGATGACCTGCACCTCGACCCGGCCGTCCTCGGTCTGCCGCCAGCCGCCGACCACCCGACCGTCGACCCATGCCGTCGGACCGGCATTGCCGCGGGTGTCGAAGACCTGCTCGCGGTGGCCGTCCAGATACCAGTCGCGCTCGGTCCACCCCATGGTGGTGACATCCAGACCCGGTAGCAACGCAACCCACGGCTCGGGCTCGGGTTCGACGTCCAGATCGTCGGGTAACGCCACCGCCGGCGTGCCGTGCAGGTCCACCTCGACGGCGCCGATATCGACGAGTGCCCGGCGCACCCAACCGAGGGTGTGCCCGAACCACCACTTGACATCGGCCACCGTGGCCGGGCCGAAAGCGCGCAACCAGGTGCGCACCAACTCGGCTGCCGCGGAATCGGATTTGGCCGGTGACAGGTCGCCGAGCCATCCGCGGGTCGAGCACCACAGCGGCCGCGACGACGTCCAGCCACCCTGATTGCGGCCACGGACGATGTCGCCGCGCACATCGAGCACCGTCAACACCCGCGGAGCCAGCGCAGTGGCACCGCCCCAGGGCTTTCCGGGCGCGGGATCCCAGGTTCCGGCCAGCTCGGGCAGCGCGGCGCGCAGATCGGCCGCACCCGTCGGGCCGTTGTCATCGAGGTGGCCGAGCACGGCGGCACACGCCGACTCCAGCCAGGCCGACCCGTCGGCGGCGACCCCGGCCTTTTGCACATCGGCGATCAACTTGCGGCTCTCGGTGTCGGCCACCCGATCGCTGGAGGCCACCTGCACGGCGGGCAACCGGGTCGTCGGCACCGCCCAGAGGGTCCGCCGCATGGCGACCTGGCGCACCAGCCGCCGATCTTCGTAGAGGGCGGTATCCAGGTCGGCACGCTGGAACCCCGGCACCCGGGCCCACAGCGACAGGTACGGGGTGGTCGGATCGGTGGCGTGCAAACCCACCAGCGCCGCCGTCACCTCGTCGACCGAGGCGCCCGGCGCGGACAGGAAATGCCGTCGCCCCAATCGGGCGCGCCGCTCGGCGACGGTGAAGACCCGCACCGCTAGGCCACGTCAATCCTGGTCGTTCTTCATGGACTGGCGGATCTGCGCCAATCGGTCGGCAGCGGCGCGTTGCCGGGCGTCGTACTGCTCGGCGACCGACCGGCCCTCCGGCGTCTCCTCGGCCAACTCCTGGTCGCCCATCGCGGTGCCGACCCGGGTCTCGATCTTCTCGCGCAGCGCATCGAAGGTCGGCACACCCGATTCGGTGTAACCGGTGTCGGCCGGGATGGACACCGGCGGCGCGGGATCCACCGGGACGATGTCCGCGTCGAGCGGCTCATCAACAGAAGACTGCTGCTCATCGGGCATGTGGTCACCGTACCCGCACCGAAGTTTGGGATCGGTAGCAATCGGGCGCGGATGTACTGGTCCCACGACGGCGCCACTGGGGCGACGGGCGAATGAAGGGGACACACATGACGAAGAATCGCGTTCTGGCCGCCGGCATCGGAATGCTCGCCGCGACGACCATCCTGGTCGGCTGCTCCGATGACAAGGGCAGCGAGCCAGCCGCGTCGTCGAGCGCGGGCAACAGCACCGCGCAGGTCGCCACCGGTGGTGACACCGAGGTCAAGGTCGAGGGTCAGGACCTCGCCGGCCTGGACCTGAACTCGGTGACCTGTGTCAAGGCCGGCGGGAAGATCAACGTCGCCAGCGGCGCCATCGGCGGCCAGCAGGGTCTCGGTGTGGTGATGACCGACGAGGCCACCCCCAAGGTCGAATCGGTGGGTCTGGTGGTGGACGGCAATGCGCTGGCCGTGGCTGCGATGGGTGGCGCGAGCACCGGATCGGCCGAGGTGAAGGTCGATGGCAGCACCTACACGATCACCGGTGAGGCCACCGGTGCGGACCTGAAGAACCCGATGGCCGGGATGATCACCAAGAAGTTCGAGATCAAGGTCAGCTGCAGCTGATACACCGCGCCACGCCGCCGGCACCGGGCGGCTGGGCGGGCGATGGGCGGCGGGCGCGGAAACGCGTCCGCCGCCTTCGGCCGTCCTATGATGACGCCGTGTCGATCACCGATGCCCTCCAGCAGGCCCGTCGGCTGGCGTGGGCATCCGACGAGTCGGCGGCCAAGGATCTGCTGCTTGCGCAGCTACCCCTGATCGAAGAGGCCGACCGTGACGACCTCGCCCTGGAGGTGTTCGCCCAGCTCGGTGAGATCTACCTGGTGCGGACCGCCTATGACGGTGTCGCCGAGTGCATCACGCGGATCTGCGACTGTGTCGAGGCCTATCGATCGCTACCGGAGCGCGACGCCGGGACCGAGCACATGCTCTGCCGCTACGCCCGCCGTGCCGACTTCCTGCAGGCCGGGCTGTGCGCCGCCCGCGGTGAGCACGAAGTAGCCGCTGTCGTGCTGGCCGCGTTGAGCGCGGTATCCGGACCCGCGGATCTCGCTGGTGAGCAACGGTTTCTGGTGTCCCGCGCCCAGATCCTGTGCGCGCAGGCGCTCGCCGACGACGATCTGCATCATCTGGCCATGCCGCTGTGGCAGCAGGTGATCGAGAATCTGGACCTCGCGGCCGTATCCGGCGGTGAGCAGGACCGGCTGCTCGTGCTCGCCGGTATCGGCTACGGCGGCTTCTGCATACAGACCGGTCGGCTGGAGGAGGCCGAGCCGTGGCTGCGCCGCGCAGGCGCCCGCGCCGAGTCGAACGGATGGGAACTCGACACCGCCAGAACGAAGCTGGAACGCGCGATCGGTAACTGGTCGCGTGGTGACCACACCGCGGTCGAGCAGCTGATCAACGAGGCCTACCCCGTCATCGCGCGCTACGCGCGCGCCCACGATGTGTCCCGGAGCTGGTTCTATCTCGGATTCACCAAGCTCGCCTCGGGTGCCCTGGAGGAGGCCGATCAGTGCTGGGCACACGCCGAGCGGCACTGGCGCGAGCTGGGCAAGCCCCTGCACACCCATCGCATCCTGGTGCAGCGGAGCTGGATCCCGATCTTCTTCGGTCGCTTCGGCGACGCCGTCGAACTCATCGCGCAGGCCCGCACACTGCTCGACGAGTGGCCGCGCAGCACCTGGCTGCAGTACGCGCGCCTCGATGATCAGCTGGGTACCGTCTGGCGCGCCGATGCGCTGGCCGACATGGGATTCGACGGATCCGGCGACCCCGACGACAGCTGGGACGAGGTGGAGGCCAAGCACGCCGCCTCGCTGGGCACCACGAACGCCGAAACCGACAGCCCCGGCTTCGTCCGCGCCATGGGCAAGTTGGAACAGGCGGCGTTGCTCAAGGTTCCCGCCGCGTTGGCCGTGGACTCGGTGCGCCACGCCATCGCCGATGCCGATGCCCGCGCCCAGTGGGCCGCCCGGGTGTCGGCGCCGATGCTGGCCGGCGCCTTTGCGGTGGCCTGGGAATGGGAGAACACCGCGCTGACCGCGGAGCTCATCGAATATCACAGCGCCAGGGGAAGTTTCAGCACCGACAGCAATGCGGAGCCGGAGGCGGCGATCTGGGCCGGGGCGCAGGCGGTGCTGTTGGACAGCGACGTCGAACTGCCCGAACCCGAACTCGCCGATGTCGCCGCCGGAACGGCCGCGGGTGGGCCGTCGCTGACCCGCCTCGGCCCATTGCCACCGCTGCAGATGGATCCCGGCGCCGAACCCATCCTCGGCCCGTACCTGGCGCTGGCCCGGCAGCGCTACGGCCGCACCATCACCACCGACGAGCCGGCCTGGCCGACATGGGTGTGACCGGCCGGCCCACGCTGATCCTGCGTTACGCCGATGTCGGGATAGCCACCTACGCCAGCCTGCGCGTGGTCGGCAGCCCGGACCGCACCGTCACCTGGGTGGTCGAGGAGACGATCCTGCTGGCGGCGCTCGACGAGGTCGCCGGTGCGCTACCCGATCCACGCGGTGCCGAATCACCGGTCGAGGCCCTGCAGCGGGCCCTGTCGACGGGCGCCTTCACCACGGCGGCAACGGAATCGATGCTTGCCTACCGCCTCGGTGTACTGCTGCTCGGGCCCGCCGGCTGGCGGCTGCTCGACGAGCACGCCGGTAGCCGGCCGCTGCTCTACATCGCGCCGAGCGCCCGGCTGGGCCGCATACCGTGGGGGCTGCTGGCCGAGCCGTTGCTGCGGCCGGACGTCCATGCGATGCTGCAGGCCCGCCAGGACGCCATCACCCCCGACGGCCCGCAGCCGGCGGTCATCCCCTGGCCGGCGGGCGATCCGGAGGAGCTCAGCACCGGACGGCGGCTGCTGGAACTCGCCGAGGTGTTGATGGCGGTGCCCGCCAACATCGCCCGGATCCGTCGGCGCAACCAGCCGGCCCCCGAACGTGATCCGCTGCTGATCCTGGATCCGCGGGTGCCCGGCCAACGGCCGGATTCGGCACTGGGCTCGGTGCTGGGCCGGCCGGCGCCGGACACCCTGCTGGCCCTGCACTACACCGACCTGCTGGGCAGCCGACCGGTATTGCCCCGTGTCGACGCCGCCGTCGAGCTGTTCCGGCGCCCCGATGTCGACCGCCACTGGCTGGCCGCGGCGTTGGCGCAACGGCCCGGCCGGCTGATGTTCGTCGGGCACGCGAGTGCCGGCGACACCGCCCGCCGCGCCGACACCGACGGCGGGGTGGGACACGCGGAACGCGCCGCATTGCACCTGGCCTGCCGCGCCACGGTGCCCGGTTACGGCGACCCGATCGGTGATCACCGTCCGCTGACCGCGGCCGATCTGTTGACCGCAGATCTGACGTTCCCCACCCGGATTGCCCTGTTGGCGTGCGCTTCCGGTGGTGACTACCGTTTCGACGAGGCCACCGGCCTGGTCGCCGCCATGGTGCTCGGTGGTGCGGAACTGGTGACGGCGACACTGTGGTCGCTGCCCACCAGCGCCGGCTACCGCCGCTTCACCGACGGGGTGCACCCCGACCCGATGGGAGTGACCATCGCCGCGGTCGACACCGCGCACCAGGCCGGGACCGATATCGAGGCGGCCTGCGCGGTCAACCATTGGCAGCGCGAGCAACTGGACCGGTGGCGGGCGGGGGACCGGCGCGCCAACCCGGTGTACTGGGGTGCGCTGGTCAGCTTCTCGGTCGGCTGAGGATCGCCAGCCGCTTCATGCGGGTGGGACGCAGACCGCCACCGACGACTCGTCGCCGCGGCGGTAGTACGCGTCGATCACCGCCCCGGGTGACACCCGCGACAGCGAGGTCACCGGGATCAGCGTCGTCTCGTGCGCGGGGAACTGCCCGCCCTCGGGCCTGCGCACCATCAGGTCGAGCACCACCTCCCGGTAATCCTCGCGCGTGGTCCCCGTCGGATGGGCCGCCGTCACCACCCCGGCACCCTTGACGCCGTGCCGGATCAGGTCGAGCTGCTCGTCGGTCACCAGGCCCTTGCCGACCAGCATCCGGTCGAACGCGGCGCGGACGGCCATCATGTCGTCGGCCAGTGAAAGATCCTCCCGCGCAGCCGGATCGAAGGCCACCAGCAGCACCACCCCGGGACGGATGGCCGCGGTCACCGGATCGTCGGGTGCCAGCAGCCGGCCGGTGAACTTCTGTCCGCACACGCTTTCCACCTCGACGGTGATGCGGTCGGTCACGCACGCGACGGTGCCGATACCCACTGCGGTCGCGGTCGGTGACGGCGATTCGGTGGTCCGGGTGCGGGCCCAGGCGAGTAGCGACGCGGCGCCGCCGGTGGCGCAGGCGAGGAGCAGCAGGATCAACAGGCTGTCGGACATGGGATCGATACTCGGGTGGCTGCGCCGCTACCGAACCCAACTTTTCGTTCGCTGACGGCGGCGCCGTCTGCCTATCCTGATCGGGTGAGCACCGTCCCCGAGACGACCGCGCGGGTCGCCGATGCGGCGCCGGCCCAGCCGCGCCGGGCCGTCATCGACCGCGCCTGGCGGGCGATCGGACCCGGTGTCCAGGTGCTCAGCAGCGATGACGGCGGTCCGCTGAGTCGCACCGTCAAACGGATCCTCGATCCGCTGGTGCTGCGGCTGCGGTCCAATCCGCAGTTCTCCGCGCCGGTGGTCGCGGCCGAGGTGGCAGAGCAGATGTACCGGGCGATCCTGGACCACAGCGCCGTGCTGTGTGCCACCGCGGAATGGTTCGCGGTGCTGAAGTCCCAGCGCCGTAAGCTGCGGCTGACCACCGGCAACGCCCAGGAGTTGTACTTCCCGGTGTGCTTCGAACTCGCGGTCACCAGAGGCGCCCCGGTGCCCGGCGATACCGATACCGCGGTGGCCGTGTTGCGGGACATCCACGACGACCGTGATCGCAACGCCATCGAAGTGCTCAACCGCCACATCGCCGATGAGCGGACGGTGACCGGGCTGACCGCCCAGCTCACCCGCAGCTGGGCCGATGTGACGCCGTCGGCAGCCATCACCGACCCGTTCCTGGCGGGTCTGTCCACCGTGCTCGGTGACGCTGCGTCGCACGGTGAATCGGTTGCCCGGCAACGGGTCTGGTCGGCTTTGGTGGCAGATGCCACCCCCTACAACCTGGGGGCCCGCGCCCACCATCCCGACCCCGATCTGCCCTGGTCGCTGACGGAGGTCGGATTGAGTTCCACCGTGCCGCAGGCGCCCCCGCCCGTCCACGGCGGGACCGACACGGACCGGCCGCTGAACCGCAGCGTGGTCGACCGGGTGCGGGCCACACTGCGGCGGGCGCTGGATCGCGATGAGCTGCCGGAGGTGCCGTTGTTGTGCGCCGAGGAGGTCGACCGCTGCTGCGCCCCGTGGGGACTGCTGGCCGAGGACATCCAGGCAACACTGGTCGCCGGCATCGAGATCGCCGTCGAGCTCGCACCGCTGGACGAGGCGGCGGCGCCGAGATACCGGTTGGCAGCCCAGGTTCAGGCCCGGTTGCGCAAGGAGGCCTACGTCCTGCACGCGCGCCGATATCTGGCCGCCGGGGCGGCGCTGCACCCACGCCAGCAGCAGGTCACCGATGAGCTCGCGACCTTCGCGCGGCCCTATCTGAGCCGGCTGTGGGCCCGGCTGCACGGCCGAGACGTCTGGCAGGAGAGTTGCGCGGATGTCGACGAGGTGCGCGCCCTGCTCGAGGGGGTGGCGCGGTCGGTCAGCCTCGATCACCGCCAGCGCATCAAGGCGATGCTGGAGCTGGCGGCGATCCGATGAGGCTGACCGCGCAAGACGGGCTCTGGGCCACCGGCGGGCCGCTCGCCGGACCGCCGGCCGTGGCGGTGCTGGAGGTCGCCGGTGCGATCCTGGCCTGGACCGTCGACGATCCCGCCGCACCGGTGCAGCTCACCTTCACCGATATCGCCGCCGCCGACTGGCTGTGGCGGGTGACCGGTGCGGCCGGTCATGTGGCGCTGCTCGATGCCGTACGCGGCGCGCCCGCCGATCCGCAATCGGTCCTTGAGGTGCCCGGTGTGACCCTTGACCCGCAGGCGCTGGCACCACTGCGCCGGCTGGCGCTGGGGCACTGGTTACGCCGGTGGTGGCCGGCCAGCGCGCGGGATTCGATCGTGGAGCTGGATGCGGCGGTGCTGGATGCCGAGCTCGCGCTGCTGACCGCGGCGGTCGAGGACTTCTTCGTCGAGGACACCCTCGACTCCGATGTCGAGGCGCTGCTGGCGCCGCACCTGAGCGCGCTGGCCGGCCGGCAACGCTCCGATGACCCGCGGATCGCCGAACTGGTGTCCGCCTGCGCCGATCTCGCGGACTGGCCCGACCACGACCCGATCGAGGCGCCGACGGCCCGGCGTCGTGACGATTACGCGCTGGCGGCCGGCGCGGGCAAGTTCGCGACCGCGGGGATGATCGCCGGCGGTGCCGCGTCGGTGAGTTGGAGTGCGGTACCGCCCGCGGTGTTCGACGCGGCCGAGGACACCGTCACCTGGTCGGTGCGCGCCGCCGATTCCGGGGCGGTCGTGGTCGACGTGCGCGCCGCGGTCACCGCGCCCGCTGACGGCATCGCGGTGCGGCTGCGCAGCGGTGAGCTTGCCGCCGACGGGGTGTTGTCCGGGGACGGTACCGCCAGGCTGGTGCTGCCGATCTCGGAAACGGCTGCGTGGAACCATGATTGGAGCACCGCAGCGGTGACACTGGGCGCCGGGGACGGTGAGGACCGGGCCGCGCGCGAGCGGTTGCGGGTGTTCGCCCGCCGCCGGCTCGCGGGCCCCGACGACGCTTTCCTGGCCGAGGTGCTGGCCGCCGAGTCGGACTACTGACCCGGCTGCACCGCGGCCACCGGCTGGGTGTGCGGGGCGGGCGGGGCGATCGGCGGCGGGCCGGCCGGAGCGGGTGCCACCGGCATCGCCACCGGGGCGACATCGGGAGTGTGCACCCTGGCGGCCAGCCACGGCAGCGCCTCGCCGAAAGCGGCACCCGCGTAGGCCCAGTCATGATTTCCGGGCCGGGTGATCACCGCACACTCGATCCCGTGCGCGGTACCGATGTCGCACAGCGTCTTCGCGTCGGCGGCCTGCGGCGGGGGTGGTGAGACCCCGGCGCCGTTGACGGCGAACCAGCCGGCGACCCCGGTGTAGGAGCCGTGCCTGGTGATGGCGGTGCCCGGGTCGAATTCGTCGTAGGCGGCCGCGTTGCCGCCGAACAGTCGCTCGATGGTCTGTTCCTTGGTGCCGGTGTTGGGGGCCAGGTCACCGGCGATGTCCTCGAAGGTGGAGAATTTCTCCGGGTGCATCGCGACGAGGTCTACCGCACAGGTGCCGCCCATCGAGAAGCCCGCGACCCCCCAGTTCGCCGGGTCGGCGCTGACACCGAATTTCGACACCACGGTCGGCACAACATCTTTGGTCAGGTGGTCGGCGACATTGCCGCGGACACCGTTGACGCATTCGGTGTCGTTGCTGAAGGCGCCCGCCACATCGGCGAACACCAGCACCGGCGCGTTGCCGTGGTGCTGGGCGGCGAACGCGTCGACGGTCTGTACGGCCGACCCGGCGCGCGCCCAGTCCTCCGGGGTGTTCAACTCACCGCCGATCATCATGACCGCCGGGAGCTTCGGTGGCGGATCCGAGGCGAACCAGGCCGGCGGTAGATAGACCAGTTCGCTGCGGTGTTTGAAACCCGAGCCCGCGTCACCGGTGTCGACGACCACCAGTGATCCCTTGGGCGGCAAAGCATGTCCGACGTGGTAGGCGGCGACGGTGGCGATATCGGTCTCATCGGGCAGCGGCCCGTCGGTGAGTGTGCCCCAGGCCGAGCCGACCGTGGGGAAGTAGCCGGTCCAGAGGTTCACCGCCAACGCCGCGCACAGTGTGCACAACGGCACCGCGCCCAACAACGCCGCCCGCCGCAGCAACCGTGTGCCACGCCAGCCGACAAGCAGTGCGCAACAGGCGAACCCGGTGGTGCCCACCCAGATCCACAGCGCCGGTGGAGCGGGCTCGCCGGCCAGGCCCTGGCTGTTGATGTACCAGTGCGCGGTCACGATCGCCATGAGCCCGACCGCGGCCGCGGTCAGCAGCACCCAGGGGCGTTGCCGGCGAAGGGCGAACAACACGACTGCGGCGGTGACGAGTTGCACGATGGCCGGCACCCATCCGTGGGTGAGCGACATCAGCGTCGGGTGGGTCACGCATCCATCGTGGCGCGTCTTGCTGGAAGGTTGCTGTGACCTCAGCGCGGCTTGGCCAGCGGGAACGGCAACGTCTCCCGGATGCTGCGGCCGGTGATCAGCATGACGACACGGTCGACGCCCACGCCCAGTCCGCCGGTCGGGGGCATCGCGTATTCGAGGGCCTGCAGGAAGTCCTCGTCGAGTTCCATTGCCTCCGGATCACCGCCGGCGGCCAGCAGTGACTGTTCCTGCAATCGTCGCCGCTGCTCGACCGGGTCGGTGAGTTCGCTGTAGGCGGTGCCCAATTCGACACCCCAGGCCACCAGATCCCAGCGTTCGGCGACGCCGGGGATGCTGCGGTGCGGCCGGGTCAGCGGGGACACCGAGGTGGGGAAGTCCTTGTAGAACGTCGGATGCTCGGTCTGGCCCTCGACGAGGCGCTCATAGAGTTCGAGCACGACCGCGCCGGCGTCCCAGTGCGTCAGGTACGGCACACCCGCGCCGTCGCACAGCGAGCGCAGGGTGTCCAGGTCGGTGTCGGGACCGATCTGGGTGCCGAGCGCCTCGGACACCGCGCCGTGCACCGTCTTCACCGGCCAGTCCCCGGAGATGTCGACCGCCTCCAGGGCGCCGTCGGCGCCGGGACGCATGACGACCTGGGATCCGTTGGCCGCCGCCGCGGCGTTCTGGATGAGCTGCCGGCAGCCGTGCATCCACACGTTGTAGTCGGCGTGTGCCTGGTAGGCCTCCAGCAGCGTGAACTCCGGGTTGTGGCTGAAGTCGACGCCCTCGTTGCGGAAGGCGCGGCCCAGTTCGAAGACCCGCTCCACCCCGCCGACGCACAGCCGCTTGAGGTAGAGCTCCGGCGCGATCCGCAGGTAGAGGTCCAGGTCGTAGGCGTTGATGTGGGTGACGAAGGGCCGGGCGTTGGCACCGCCGTGGATCTGCTGCAGGATCGGTGTCTCCACCTCGAGGAAACCCTTGCCCACCAGCGTCTCCCGGATGGCGTGCAGGATCCGGCTGCGGGCGGTGATCAGGTCGCGCGCGTCGGTGTTGATGGCCAGGTCGACATAGCGGGTGCGGACCCGGGCCTCGGGGTCGGTGAGCCCCTTCCACTTGTCGGGCAGTGGACGTAGGCACTTGCCGATCAACCGCCACCGGGTGACCAGCAGCGATGGTGTGCCGGACCGGCTGCGGCCCATGGTTCCGGTCACCTCGATCAGATCGCCGAGGTCGATCGCAGAGGTGAAGTCGGCATTGTGGCCGACGGTCAGTCGCGAATCATCCAGCAGCAGTTGCACGTCCCCGGACCAGTCGCGCAGCTGGGCGAACAGCACACCGCCGTAATCGCGCAGTCGCAGGATCCGGCCGGCCACCGTGACGGTCACATCGGCTGCGGTGGTGGCCAGCGCCTCCGCGACGGTGTGGCTGGGTGCCTCCCCGACGGGGTAGGCGTCGACACCGTTGTCCTGCAGCGCCTTCAGCTTCGCCATCCGGACCCGCACCTGCTCGGGCAGCCGGTGCTCGTCGGCGCCGGGCAGGTCCTCGGCCAGTGCGCTGACATCGGGTGCGCTGCCGTCGCCGTGCAGAAGGCCGCTGTCCACCAACACCTTCGGTGCGGCGACGTGTTCGCCGGTGTGGTCCTTGCGCCGTGAGAACGGCAGCACCAGGAATCCCTCGGCGATCACCGAGGCCACCCCGACCCGGGGGATCTCCCGGGTCTCCTCGTAGCAGGCGTAGCGCGGTACCCATTCCGGCTGGTACTTCATGTTCGACCGGTACAGCGTCTCCAGCTGCCACCACCGGGAGAAGAACACCAGCAGGGCCCGCCACAGTCGCGCGACCGGGCCCGCGCCGAGTTGGGCGCCCTGTTCGAAGGCCGAGCGGAACATCGCGAAGTTCAGTGAGATACGGCTGATGCCGAGGTCCTCGGCCTGCAGGCACAGCTCGCTGACCATCAGTTCGATGGTGCCGTTGGGAGACTGCGGCGAGCGGCGCATGACGTCCAGCGACACCCCGTTGGTGCCCCACGGCACCAACGACAGCATCGCGACGACCTGATCCGCGGAGCCGTCGGACCCGCCGTCGGTCACCGCCTCGACCAACAGGCAGTCACCGTCGGCCGGATCGCCGAGGCGGCCCAACGCCATCGAGAAACCGCGTTCGGTCTCGGTGTCGCGCCATTCGTCGGCCCGGGCGATCACCATCGCCATCGCATCGGCGGTCAGGTCGCGGTGCCTGCGGATGCGGACCGTCAGTCCGGCCCGCCGGGCCCGGGTGACGGCCTGCCGCACCGGCTTCATGTCCGGGCCGGACAGCTTGAACCGGTCCGGATGCAGGATCGCCTCGTCACCCAGTTCGATGGCGTTGAGGCCGGCGTCCCGGAACGCCTGCGCCGCCGCCGCACTGGCCCCCATCACGCCGGGCGCCCACCCGTAGGACTCGCAGAGCTTGAGCCAGGCGCCGATGGCGGCCGGCCAGGCCTTCGGATCGCCGACCGGGTCACCGCTGGCCAGGCACACGCCCACCTCGACGCGGTAGGTCACCGCGGCCCGGCCGTTGGGCGCGAACACCACGGACTTGTCCCGGCGGGTCGCGAAGTACCCCAGTGAATCGTTCTTGCCGTAGAGCTCCAGCAGGCCGCGGATGGCCGATTCGTCCGGCCCGGTCAACGCGTTGGTGGCGCGTTGGGAACGGAACAGCACGATCGCGGCGACCATCAGTGCCAACGCGCCGAACAGCCCCAGCAGCGCCCGCACCAGCACCCCGGGGTGCTGACCGTCGAAGACTTCGGCGTCGACCCCGGAGAATGCGACGACGCGGTTGGCGGCGTAGCCGAGCCGATAGTCCGGTTCCAGGGAGCCCGGGAACAGTTCCACCAGACCCCAGCCGATCAGAATGCCGGTCGCCATCCCGGCCAGCAGCGTGCCGATCGCCTTGATCAGGGCGCCGCGGCGCACCTTGGCCCAGAACTCGCGGCGGGCCAGGATCAGGAATCCGATGGCGGCCAGATGGAACACCAGCCCGATGACCTCACCGAACTCCGCCATGACGGTTTCGTCGCCGGTGGCCAGGTCGATGATGTTCACCGCGACCGCGGCGACCATGTAGAGCACCAGGATCCACCAGGCGATGCTCTTGCGCGCCGCGAGCGCGGCGGCCAGCAGGGCGAGGACGAACGCCCAGGCGAAGCTGGTGTCGGGGAAGTTGAACAGATAGTCGTTGACGAATTCGCGCGGCACCCGGATCACCGCGCGCACGAACGGCGAGATGCTCGCCACCAACGACAGGGTCGCGATGACGCCGACGATCCACCCCGCAGCGACGGGCACCCAGGCAAATCCGGAGGGTCGGCGGGGAGCGGGAGAGTGGGCCGACGGGGGCTGCGTGGTGGTGGCCGTCATAGGGCGCGAGAATATGCGCTTACCGGCTCAGATGGGTGTTTCTGCGGACTCCTGAGCGCGGCGGGTGTCGGGCCGCCTCACCAGACCGGGCCGGTGTATTTCTCGCCGGGCCCGTGCCCCGGTTCCTCCGGCGCGGCGCTGGCCTCGCGGAATGCCAGTTGCAGGCTCTTCAGCCCGTCCCGCAGCGGGCCGGCGTGCAGGCCCAGGAACTCTGCCGAGGAGGTCACCAGACCCGCCAGCGCGGTGATGAGCCGGCGGGCTTCGTCGAGGTCGCGGTGCGGGCTGTCGTCGGGATCCGCGGCGCCCAGGCCCAGCTTCTCGGCGGCCGCGCTCATCAGCATGACGGCCGAGCGGGTGATCACCTCGACCGCCGGGATCTCCGCGAGCTCTCTGATCTGCGGGTCTTCGGCGGACTGGGTTTTCTGATCGTCGGTCATGCCTGATAGAGTGGCACGATCGACCGTCCCGGCGAACGCCAGGGACAGTAAGTGGAGTCCCGCTCCCACCGCTGACCATACCGGTCCAGCGGTCCGGTCACAGGCATCTGCGGGTGCCCTGTTCTGCGCATGCGCAGGCGGCGTGAGCCGTGATCGGTCGGCACGGGCCCTGCTATATGCAGGGCCTTTCTGTTCGGAAGAACAGAACTGCTGATGGCGTTGGACTCCCTGCTGGCCCGGCCTTCCACACGGTCGTGGCACGAGCAGACAACGTAGGAGGCCCCATCAGCACTGAGACCCGCATCAACGAGCGTATCCGCGTACCTGAAGTTCGCCTGATCGGACCGAACGGCGAGCAGGTGGGCATCGTCCGTATCGAAGATGCTCTCCGCGTCGCCGTCGACGCCGATCTCGACCTTGTCGAAGTTGCCCCGGACGCCAAGCCGCCGGTGTGCAAGATCATGGACTACGGCAAGTTCAAGTACGAGACGGCACTCAAGGAGCGCGAGTCTCGCAAGAACCAACAGCAGACCGTCGTCAAGGAGCAGAAGCTCCGACCGAAGATCGACGATCACGATTACCAGACGAAGAAGGGCCACGTGGTCCGCTTCCTGGAGGCCGGGTCGAAGGTCAAGGTCACCATCATGTTCCGCGGTCGCGAGCAGTCCCGCCCCGAACTGGGTTACCGACTGCTGCAGCGTCTCGGCGCCGACGTCGCTGACTACGGTTTCGTCGAGACCTCCGCCAAGCAGGACGGCCGCAACATGACGATGGTGCTGGCACCGCACCGCGGCGCGAAGACCCGCGCCAAGGCTGCACACGATGCCGACGCCCCGACACCGCGGTCCGGGGGAGAGGCGAAGCCCGCCGAACCCGAGACCCCGCAGAACTAGTCACCACCACACGAACTGAGGACACATGCCCAAGGCAAAGACCCACAGCGGCGCATCCAAGCGCTTCCGCGTCACCGGAAGCGGCAAGGTCGTCCGGCAGAAGGCCGGCAAGCGCCACCTGCTCGAGCACAAGCCGAGCAAGCAGACCCGTCGCCTCGACGGCCGCACCGTGGTGGCCGCCAACGACACCAAGCGCGTCAAGAAGCTGCTGAACGGTTAATTCCGCTTCACCGACCAACTTTCACCCCGTTAGACAAGGAACACTCTCATGGCACGCGTGAAGCGCGCAGTCAACGCTCAGAAGAAGCGGCGCACAGTTCTCAAGGCGTCCAAGGGCTATCGCGGACAGCGTTCGCGGCTCTACCGCAAGGCCAAGGAGCAGCAGCTCCACTCGCTCACCTACGCCTACCGCGACCGTCGCGCGCGCAAGGGTGAGTTCCGCAAGCTGTGGATCTCGCGTATCAACGCCGCGGCCCGCGCCAACGACATCACCTACAACCGCCTGATTCAGGGCCTCAAGGCCGCCGGCGTCGAGGTGGACCGCAAGAACCTGGCCGAGATCGCCGTGAGCGATGCGGCCGCGTTCACCGCACTGGTCGAGGTTGCCAAGGCAGCCCTGCCCGAGGATGTCAACGCCCCGTCGGGTGAGGCAGCCTGAACGCTCCGTTGACGGAGCGGGCTGACCGGGTAGCCGCAGCCATCAAGCTGCAGCGACCCGCTGAACGTCGCCGCGCCGCACGCTTTCTCGCCGAGGGACCCAACCTCGTCGAGTCAGCGTTGCGGCGCGGTCTCGTTTCCGAGGTGTTCGTCACCGCCGATGCCGAGCAGCGTTTCCGCTCGCTGCTCGGTGACACACCGACCTACCTCGTCACCGACAAGGCCGCCAAGGCGTTGTCGGACACGGTGACCCCGGTCGGGCTGGTCGCCGTCTGCCGGATCCCGGAGGTGACGCTGGCCGAGGTGTTGCAGCAGCCGCGGCTGGTCGCGGTGGCCGTCGAGACCTCGGATCCGGGTAACGCCGGCACCCTGATCCGGCTTGCCGACGCGATGGGCGCCGATGCGCTGATCCTGGCCGGCAACAGTGTCGACCCGTACAACGCGAAATGCCTGCGCTCCTCGGCCGGCAGCATCTTCTCGGTCCCTGTGCTCTCGGCCCCCGACACGGGCGAGATGATCACACAGCTGGTGCACGCCGAGCTTGTGGTGATGGCCACGACGCTGGACGGTGAACGGTCGCTGGCCGATCTGGACCTGGCGGTGCCGACCGCCTGGCTGTTCGGCTCGGAGGCGCACGGACTGCCTGCCGAAGTCGCCGCGGCCGCCGATGTGCGGGTGACAATCCCGATGGCAGGCGGGGCCGAGAGTCTCAATGTGGCCGCCGCCGCGGCGATCTGCCTGTACCAGAGCTCCCGGGCGCACTCCTCATAGGCGTCCCGCGCCGAGATGCACATCACGGACGCTGCGAGGCCAGAATCCGACCTCGACGTGAATCTCGCCGACGATCAGCTGAGCAGCCCCCGCGCCACATGGGTGATCTGCACCTCGTTGGATCCGGCGTAGATCATCAGCGACTTGGCGTCGCGGGCCAGCTGTTCCACCCGGTACTCGGTCATGTACCCGTTGCCGCCGAACAGCTGCACGGCCTCCATCGCGACATCGGTGGCCGCCTGCGAGCAGTACCACTTGATCGCCGAGGCCTCGGCCAGTGAGATCGGCGCCCCCTGCTGGGCGGACTCGATGACCCGGAACAGCATGTTGCGCACGTTCATCCGAGCCACCTCCATGGTGGCAAGCTTGAGCTGGATCAGCTGGAACTGGCCGATCTCCTTGCCCCACAGCACCCGGTTCTTGGCGTAGTCCACCGACAGCCGCAAGCACTCCTCGATGACGCCGAGCGCCATCGCCGCCACGCCGATCCGTTCGGCCGAGAAATTGGAGCGGGCACTGTCCCGGCCGTCCCCGGAGGCGCTGTCCTCGGTCTCGCCGAGCAGTCGGTCGCGGCCCAGTCGCACATTGCTGAAGAACAGCTCGCCGGTGCGCGAGGAATGAATACCCATCTTCTGGAACGGTTTCGACTGGACGAAGCCCTCCATTCCTCGGTCCAGCACGAAGGTCAGCACCTTGCGGTCGCGCTTGTCGACGCCCGGTTCGTCCAGCTTGGCGTAGACCACGACGATATCGGCGTCGGGCCCGTTGGTGATGAACGTCTTCTGCCCGTTGAGGATGTAGTCCTCGCCGTCGCGCACCACGTAGGACTTCATCCCGCCGAAGGCATCCGAGCCGGAGTCGGGCTCGGTGATCGCCCACGCGCCGATCTTCTCGTAGGTCACCAGCCCGGGGAGCCAACGCTCCTGCTGGGCAAGGGTTCCGCGGCTCTGGATCGTCGGCACCGTCAGGCCCAGGCTGACACCGAGCCCGGTGACGATTCCCATCGACACCCGGCACAACTCGCTGATGAGCACGAAACCCATACCGGCCTGATCCGGGCCACCGCCGAACATGCCGCCCGAGGATTTCGGCTGGCCGCCGGAGCTGCCATCGCGCAGGCGGGACAGCCTGCGCTCCAACGATTCCCGCGCCATGGCATCGATACCGAAGGTCGCGAAGAGCTTGCGGACGATGGGATAGGGCTCCATATCGCCGCTCTCCAGCGCGTCGATATGCGGCCGGATCTCCTTGTCGACGAACTCACGCACCGCATCGCGCACGGCGATGTCGACATCAGACCATTCCAGCATCGGGTCAGGCAGCCTTCCGTTTGGCGGCCGGGCGCAACCCGGCCAGCGAAAATGTGGTGTGCAGCAACGAGCCCGCACGGTCGAGCAGGGACTTGTGTGGCGGCTGGTAGTGCATGGGCAGGCCGCGCCGGTCGGCCGGCGGCGCCATGAAGCCGGGTGCCTCCACCAGCGGGGCATCGGGGGCGAGGCGCCCGCCGGCCCGGCGGTAGGCCGACACCGCCCGCGGGTGCAGCCGGATCTCCTCCGGCACCGCGATGAAGGCGAGTTCGATCGCCTTGCCGAGCAGCCGCAGGATGATCTCGTCGCCGGGTGTCCAGCGCATCCCGGCCTTCTCCCGCAGCGTCGGGTCGAACACCCCCGCGGCCACCCACCGTTGCGCCCCCACCAGTGGTTTGAAGATCTGGTCCCACACCGGGGTCGGCATGAGTACGAACCACGGCTTGGGAATGCGGATGCTGAAGATGTCCAGAGTGGCCTGATTGATCTCGAGTTCCTCGCGGCAGGTGTGGTCCCAATAGTCCAGGAAGTCCTCCCAGGACGCCGGCACCGGACGCATGCTCATCCCGTACATCCGGTACCACTGCACGTGTTCGTCGAAGAGCTGGTGCTTCTCGGCCTCGGTCAGGCCGCCGCAGAAGTACTCGGCGGTCTTGATGATCAACATGAAGAACGTGGCGTGCGCCCAGTAGAAGGTCTCCGGATTGAGCGCGTGATACCGCCGGCCCTGCCCGTCCACACCCTTGATGTCGTGGTGGAAGCCCTTGATCTGGGCACCGGTGTCGGCCGCGCGGTCGCCGTCGTAGACCACACCCATGATCGGGTACACCGAGCGGGCCACCCGCTGCAGCGGCTCGCGCAGCAGGATCGAATGGTCCTCGACGCCGGCGCCGAGCTCGGGGTACATGTTCTGTATCGAGCCGATCCACACGCCGAGCAGGCCGGTGCGCAGATCGCCGAAGTACTTCCACGTCAGCGAATCGGGCCCGAGCGGAATCGGCTTCGGGACAGCGGTCGGATCGGGGCCGGTCGATGCAGCGGTCATGGCGTCCTCGTCGAGCCTTGAAAACCACGGTTGTCCGGCCACCATATGCGTGACAACGCGCGTTGTCTATGACACCGGGCGACCTGCCGGCGCGTCGTTATGTGGCGGCGATACGGCCGCCGCGCGGCCGTGACCTGGCCGTTCAACACCGCCGCCACGGTGTGAGCAAGGTCGTCGCGGGACGTCATTGCCGGTACCGGCGGTGCCACCTAGGGTGGCGCTGTGGATGCCGAATCGTTCGAGGAACGATCCGCACGCCCGGCAGAGTCCAGGCCCTCCGAGGTGCCGCGCCGGCCCGGTCCGTTCGGCTGGCTGTCGGCCACCAACCACAACGCCGACGTCGTCGCCATGATCCGGCGGGCCCGGCGCTCGCTGCCCGGGGACCCCGAGTTCGGTGATCCGCTGTCGACGGCAGGCGAGGGCGGTCCGCGCGCCGCCGCCCGGGCGGCCGACCGGCTGCTGGAGCGCGAAGCGGTGTCCCGTGAGATCAGCCTGGGCGCGCTGCAGGTCTGGCAGGCGCTGACCGAGCGCGTCTCCGGCAAGCCGGCCAACCGGGAGATGACGCTGGTCTTCACCGACCTGGTCGGCTTCTCGGCGTGGTCGCTGCGGGCCGGTGACGACGCCACCCTGCGACTGCTGCGCCGCGTCGCTCAGGTGACCGAGCCGCCGCTGCTGGCCCAGGGCGGTCACATCGTGAAGCGGATGGGCGACGGCGCCATGGTGGTGTTCTCCGATCCGGCGACGGCCATCCGCGCGGTGCTGGCGGCACTGGATGCGGTGAGCACCGTCGAGGTGGACGGGTACACGCCGCGCATGCGGGCCGGGATCCACACCGGTCACCCGCAGCGCATCGGTTCGGACTGGCTCGGGGTGGACGTCAACATCGCGGCCCGGGTGATGGAGCGCGCCACCAAGGGCGGGCTGGTCATCTCGCACACCACGCTGGAGGCCATCGACGCCGAGCAGTTCGCGGCGTTGGGGATCAGCGCCAAACGGGTGCGCAAGCAGTTGTTCGCCACCAGGCCCAGCGGGGTGCCCGAGGATCTGGTCATGTACTGGGTGAAACCGCTACCGCAGGTGGCCGGCGCCGACGGCGAGACCGAGGACGCCGAGGGTGCGTGACGTCGCTCTCAGAACACCATCACCTATGATCGCCGGGTGACGGAGCTCTCAGAAGATGCCCTGATCAGCGCAGTTGCCGCGGCTCGGCAGGCCTTCGCGGCCGCCGCCGACCTGGACGCGCTGGCCCGGGCGAAGACCGAACACCTCGGTGACCGTTCCCCGATCGCGTCGGCTCGCCAGGCGCTGGGCACGCTGCCCAAGGCCGAGCGGGCCGACGCCGGCAAGCGGGTCAACGTCGCGCGGACCGAGGCGCAGCAGAGCTACGACGACCGGCTGGCGGTGCTGCGCGCCGAGCGCGACGCGGCCGTGCTGGTCGCCGAGCGCATCGATGTCACGCTCCCGTCGACGCGCCGCCCGGTCGGGGCGCGGCACCCGATCACGCTGCTCACCGAACGGATCGCCGACACCTTCGTGGCGATGGGCTGGGAGTTGGCCGAAGGTCCCGAGGTGGAGACCGAGCAGTTCAACTTCGACGCGCTGAACTTCCCGCCCGACCATCCGGCCCGCAGCGAGCAGGACACCTTCCAGGTCGCCCCGGACGGTTCGCGGCAGGTGCTGCGCACCCACACCTCGCCGGTGCAGATCCGCGCCCTGCTGGAACGCGAACTGCCGGTCTACATCATCTCGCTGGGGCGGACCTTCCGCACCGACGAACTCGACGCCACCCACACCCCGGTGTTCCATCAGGTCGAGGGGCTGGCCGTCGACAAGGGACTGACCATGGCCAACCTGCGCGGCACGTTGGATGCGTTGGCACGCGCCGAGTTCGGGCCCGCGGGCCGGACCAGGTTCCGGCCGCACTTCTTCCCGTTCACCGAGCCGTCGGCCGAGGTGGATGTCTGGTTCGAGAACAAGAAGGGCGGACCTGGCTGGGTCGAGTGGGGTGGTTGCGGCATGGTGAACCCGAATGTGCTGCGCGCCTGTGGAATCGACCCGGCTGAATACTCCGGCTTCGCCTTCGGCATGGGATTGGAGCGAACCCTGCAGTTCCGCAACGGTATTCCGGACATGCGCGATATGGTCGAAGGCGACGTGCGGTTCTCGCTGCCGTTCGGGGTGGGTGCCTGATGCGCGTTCCCTACAGCTGGCTGCGTGACACCGTTCGGCTCGGCGCTCCGGGCTGGGACGCTTCGGTCGACGAGCTGGAGCAGATCCTGATCCGGATCGGTCACGAGGTCGAGGAAATCATCCCGGTCGGTCCGGTCACCGGACCGCTGACGGTCGGCCGGGTGGCCGAGATCGAGGAGCTCACCGAGTTCAAGAAGCCGATCCGGGCCTGCAAGGTCGACGTCGGCGAGCCGGAACCTCGCGACATTGTCTGTGGTGCACAGAATTTCGCCGTCGGCGATCTGGTGGTCGTCGCACTGCCCGGCACCGTCCTGCCCGGTGACTTCGAAATCGCCAAGCGCAAGACCTACGGTCGCACCTCCGACGGGATGATCTGCTCGGCCTCCGAGCTCAACCTCGGCGGCGACCACTCCGGCATCATGGTGCTGCCGCCCGGTACGGCCGAGCCCGGTGCCGCTGCCATCGACGTGGTCGGCCTCGACGACGTGGTGTTCCACCTGGCGATCACTCCCGATCGCGGCTACTGCCTGTCGTTGCGCGGTCTGGCCCGCGACATCGCCTGTGCCGCCGATCTGGAGTTCGTCGACCCCGCCGATGTGCCCGCACTGCCGGTCGAGGGGGAGGCCTGGCCGCTGACGATCCAGCCGGGTACCGGGGTGCAGCGCTTCGGCCTGCGGCCGGTGAGCGGTATCGATCCCACGGCGGTGTCGCCGTGGTGGCTGCAGCGCCGGCTGCTGCTGTCCGGTATCCGGGCCATCTCGCCGGCGGTCGACGTCACCAACTATGTGATGCTCGAACTGGGCCACCCGATGCACGCCCATGACCGGTCGCTG
Source organism: Mycolicibacterium bacteremicum (assembly GCF_002086115.1). Taxonomy (GTDB): domain Bacteria; phylum Actinomycetota; class Actinomycetes; order Mycobacteriales; family Mycobacteriaceae; genus Mycobacterium; species Mycobacterium bacteremicum. Next base: position 23,240 of record NZ_MVHJ01000025.1, on the reverse strand, counting down.
ATCACCGGCGGCTTCGAAGTGCGTTTCGCCGCGCAGGGCGAGAAGGTCACCACCCTCGACGATGTCACCCGCACGCTGCACGACACCGATGTGCTGATCGTCGACGATGTCGCCACCGCCGCGATCGGCGGCGTGATGGGCGCCGGCACCACCGAGGTGCGCTCGACGACCACCGACGTGCTGCTCGAAGCCGCGGTCTGGGATCCGGCGGCGGTGTCGCGGACCCAGCGCAGGCTGCGACTGGTCAGCGAGGCCGGCCGGCGCTACGAGCGCACCGTCGATCCGGCCATCTCGGTGGCCGCGCTGGACCGCTGCGCCGCGCTGCTCGCCGAGATCGCCGGCGGCACCGTCGAACCCACCCTGACCGACTGGCGGGGCGACCCGCCCCGCGACGATTGGTCACCGGCACCGGTGAGCATGCCCGCCGACCTGCCCGACCGGGTCGCGGGCGTGCGCTATCCGGCGGGTGTCGCCGCCCGTCGGCTGACCCAGATCGGTGCCGCGGTCACCGAGTCCGACGGTGTGTTGACCGCGGTCCCGCCGAGCTGGCGGACCGACCTGCGTGAGCCCGCCGATCTGGTCGAGGAGGTGCTACGACTGGAGGGGCTCGACATCATCCCGTCGGTACTGCCCCTGGCGCCGCCCGGGCGCGGTCTGACACCGGTGCAGAAGCGTCGCCGGGCCGTCGGCAAATCGCTGGCGCTGGAGGGGTTCGTCGAGGTGCTGCCGACCCCGTTCCTGCCCGCGGGCGTGTTCGACCAGTGGGGTCTTCCCGACGACGACCCGCGCCGCGCCACGGTGACACTGCTGAACCCGCTGGAGGCCGACCGTCCGCAGCTGGCCAGCACGCTGCTGCCGGGGCTGCTGGAGGCGTTGGCGCGCAACGTGTCCCGCGGTGCCGTGGACACCTCGCTGTTCGCGATCTCCCATGTCGCGCGGCAGACCGCCGACACCCGCGCGGTGGATCGCATCCCGACCGATCGCCGCCCGACCGACGAGGAGATCGCCGGGCTGGACCGCTCACTGCCGCGCCAGCCCGAGCACGTCGGCGTCGTGCTGGCCGGGCTGCGCGAGCCTGCCGGACCGTGGGGGCCCGGCCGCAGGGTCGAGGCCGCCGACGCCTTCGAGGCGGTGCGGGCCATCGGCCGTGCCGTCGGGGTCGAGCTGACCCTGCGCGCCGCTGCGCACCTGCCCTGGCATCCGGGCCGGTGCGCCGAGGTGCTGGTCGGCGATCTCACGGTGGGCCATGCCGGCCAGCTGCATCCGGCGGTCATCGAGCGGACCGGGCTGCCCGCGGGCACGTGCGCGGTGGAACTGAACCTGGACGACATCCCGATCGTCGAACGGCTGCCCGCACCGTCGGTGTCGCCGTTCCCGGCGGTGTTCCAGGACATCAGCCTCACCGTCGCCGCTGACGTCGCCGCCCAGGCGGTGGTCGACGCGGTCCGTGACGGCGCCGGCGACCTGCTGGAGGACGTCCGGTTGTTCGATGTCTACACCGGCCCGCAGATCGGGGAGGGGCGCAAGTCGCTGACCCTGGCGCTGCGGTTCCGGGCCGCGGACCGGACGCTGACCGAGGACGAGGCGAGCGCCTCCCGTGATGCTGCCGTCGCCGCGGCCGCCGAGCGGGTCGGGGCGGTACAGCGCGCCTGATTCTTCCGGCGAGCTCGGGAGCGGGCTAATGAGTTTGCATTCGTCTGCATAACGATGCAAAGATCATGATATGACTTCCGTAGCCGTCGCCGGTGCCAGCGGGTACGCGGGCGGCGAGATCCTGCGCCTGCTGCTGGGCCATCCTGCCTACGCCGACGGCCGCCTGACCATCGGCGCGCTGACCGCCGCGGCCAGTGCCGGCAGCACGCTCGGTGAGCACCATCCGCACCTGCTGCCGTTGGCCGACCGGGTGCTGCAGGCCACCGATGCCGATCTGCTGGCCGGACACGACGTGGTGTTCCTCGGTCTGCCGCACGGTCACTCGGCCGCGCTGGCCGAGCAGTTGGGCGACACCGTGATCATCGACTGCGGTGCCGACTTCCGGCTCACCGATGCCGCCGACTGGGAGAAGTTCTACGGCAGCGCGCACGCCGGCACCTGGCCCTACGGGCTGCCCGAACTCCCCGGCGGCCGCGAGGCGCTCACCGGCGCCACCCGGATCGCCGTGCCCGGCTGCTACCCGACCTCGGCGCTGCTGGCGCTGATGCCGGCCGTCGCGGCGGACCTGGTGGAGCCGAAGGTCACCGTCGTCGCGGTCAGCGGCACCTCCGGAGCGGGCAAGTCCGCGAAGGTCGACCTGCTCGGCGCCGAGGTCATCGGCTCGGCCCGGGCCTACAACGTCGGCGGCAAGCACCGGCACACCCCGGAGATCGCGCAGGGCCTGCGCACGGTCACCGACAAGCCCGTCACGGTGTCTTTCACGCCCGTGCTCATCCCCACCTCGCGCGGCATCCTGGCCACCTGCACGGCCCCGACGGAGGCCTCGGCGGCCGAGATTCGCGCTGCCTATGAAAAGGCCTACGCCGATGAACCGTTCATCCATCTGCTGCCCGATGGGCAACTGCCCAGGACCGGCTCGGTGATCGGCAGCAACGCCGCGCAGATCGCCGTCGCCGTCGACGACGAGGCCAAGACGCTGGTGGCCATCTGTGCCATCGACAACCTCACCAAGGGCACCGGAGGTGCGGCGGTGCAGTCGATGAACCTGGCGCTGGGTTGGCCGGAGACCGAAGGACTGTCGACCGTGGGAGTGGCACCGTGACCGGCACACTGGTTCGACATCAGGGCGTGACGGCGCCGGCGGGCTTCCGGGCCACCGGAATCGCGGCCGGTATCAAGGCCTCCGGGGCGCTGGATCTGGCGCTGGTCTTCAACGAGGGCCCCGATCACCACGCCGCGGGTGTGTTCACCCGCAATCAGATCAAGGCCGCACCGGTGCAGTGGTCCCAGCAGGTGCTCACCACGGGCCGATTGCGCGCGGTCATCCTGAACTCCGGCGGCGCCAACGCCTGCACCGGGCCGGGTGGATTCCAGGACACCCACGCCACCGCCGAGGCGGTCGCCGCGGCGCTCAGCGACTGGGGCACCGAGACCGGTGCCATCGAGGTTGCGGTGTGCTCTACCGGTCTGATCGGCGACCGGTTGCCGATGGACAAGGTGCTGGCTGGGGTCAGCGAGAGCGTGCGCGAGATGGCGGGCGGTCTCGGCGGCGGCGACGAAGCCGCCCGGGCCATCATGACCACCGACACGGTGCCCAAACAGGTTGCGCTGCACGCGGACAACTGGACCGTCGGCGGGATGGCCAAGGGTGCGGGCATGCTCGCCCCCTCGCTGGCCACCATGCTGGTGGTCATCACCACCGACGCCGCCGCCGACCCGGCCGCACTGGACACCGCGCTGCGGCGGGCCACGGCGCGGACCTTCGACCGCCTCGACGTCGACGGCAGCTGCTCGACCAACGACACGGTGCTGCTGCTGGCCTCGGGCGCCAGTGCGGTCAGCCCGAGCCAGGACGACCTGGACGCGGCCGTCTTCGCCGTCTGCGACGACCTGTGCGCGCAGTTGCAGGCCGACGCCGAGGGCGTCACCAAGCGCATCACGATCACCGTCGGCGGCGCGGCGTCCGAGGACGACGCGCTGGTCGCGGCCCGGGCGATCGCCCGCGACAGCCTGGTCAAGACCGCGCTGTTCGGCTCGGACCCCAACTGGGGCCGGGTGCTCGCCGCCGTCGGCATCGCCCCGGTGGCCCTGGACCCACAGCGGATCAGCGTGTCCTTCAACGGTTCTCCGGTGTGTATCGACGGTGCCGGCGCCCCGGGTGCGCGCGAGGTCGATCTGTCCGGTGACGAGATCGACGTGCTGGTCGACCTGGCCGCCGGCGCTGCCTCCGCGTCGATCCGGACCACCGACCTGTCGCACGCCTACGTCGAAGAGAACTCGGCATACAGCTCATGACGAACACGTCACTGAAGGCGGCGGTGCTGGCCGAGGCCCTGCCCTGGCTCAAGCAACTGCACGGCAAGATCGTGGTGGTCAAGTACGGCGGCAACGCCATGACCGATGACACTCTCAAGGCCGCGTTCGCCGCCGACATGGTGTTCCTGCGCAACTGTGGGATCCGGCCCGTCGTCGTGCACGGTGGCGGCCCGCAGATCAGCGCCATGCTCAAGAAGCTCGGCATCGCAGGCGATTTCAAGGGCGGGTTCCGGGTCACTACCCCCGAGGTGCTCGACGTCGCCCGGATGGTGTTGTTCGGGCAGGTGGGCCGTGAACTCGTCGGGCTGATCAACGCGCACGGACCGTACGCCGTCGGCGTCACCGGCGAGGATGCCCAGCTGTTCACCGCCGTGCGCCGCAGCGTGACCGTCGACGGTGTCGCCACCGACATCGGACTGGTCGGCGACGTCGAACACGTCAACGCCGGCTCGCTGCTGGATCTCATTGCCGCCGGCCGAATCCCGGTGGTGTCGACCATCGCCCCCGATGTCGACGGGGTGGTGCACAACATCAACGCCGACACCGCGGCCGCGGCGCTGGCCGAGGCGCTGGGCGCGGAGAAGCTGCTGATGCTCACCGATGTCGAAGGCCTCTACACCGACTGGCCGGACCGCACCTCGCTGGTCAGTGAGATCGACAGCGCGGCGCTGACCCAGCTGTTGCCGACGCTGGAATCGGGCATGGTGCCCAAGATCGAGGCCTGCCTGCGCGCCGTCAACGGTGGGGTCCCCAGCGCGCACGTCATCGACGGCCGCGTCGAACACTGCGTGCTGGTCGAGCTTTTCACCGATGAAGGAACCGGAACCAAGGTGGTACCCGCCCCATGAGTCAACTCCAGACCCGCTGGGAAGCGGTGATGATGAACAACTACGGCACCCCGCCACTGGCCCTGGTCGCCGGGGACGGCGCCGTGGTCACCGACGAGTCCGGCAAGAACTATCTCGACCTGCTCGGCGGAATCGCGGTCAACCTGCTCGGCCACCGCCACCCCGCGGTCATCGAGGCCGTCACCGCGCAGCTCAACACCCTGGGCCACACGTCGAATCTGTATGCCACCGAACCCGGTATCGCTCTGGCGGAGAAGCTGGTCGATCACCTCGGAGCGTCGGGGGCGAGCGAAGCGACGGGGGATGTCACCGCCAGAGCGTTCTTCTGCAACTCCGGGACCGAGGCCAACGAGGTCGCCTTCAAGATCACCCGGCTCACCGGACGCACGAAGGTCGTTGCCGCCGAGGGTGGCTTCCACGGCCGCACGATGGGATCACTGGCGCTCACCGGCCAGCCCGCCAAGCGGGCGCCGTTCGAGCCGCTGCCCGGCGACGTCACCTTCGTGCCCTACGGCGACGCCGGGGCGCTGCGCGCCGCCGTCACCGACGAGACCGCCGCGGTGTTCCTGGAGCCGATCATGGGGGAGGGCGGCGTCGTCGTCCCGCCGCCCGGCTACCTGGCCGCGGCCCGTGAGATCACGACCGCACACGGCGCGTTGCTGGTGCTCGACGAGGTGCAGACCGGCGTCGGGCGTACCGGAGCGTTCTACGCCCACCAGCACGACGGCATCACCCCCGATGTCGTCACCCTGGCCAAGGGCCTGGGCGGCGGCCTGCCGATCGGCGCGTGCCTGGCCCTCGGTGCCACCGCCGACCTGCTGACCCCGGGCCTGCACGGCAGCACCTTCGGCGGTAACCCGGTCAGCACCGCGGCGGCGCTGGCGGTGCTGCGCACGCTGGCCGACGATGACCTGGTCGCCCGGGCCGGGGTGGCGGGCAAGACGATGACCCACGGCATCGAGGAGATCGGCCACCCGCTGGTCGACCACGTCCGTGGCAAGGGCCTGCTGATCGGCATCGCGCTGCGCCAGGACAAGGCCAAGGCGGTCGAAGCCGTCGCGCGTGAGGCCGGTTTCCTGGTCAACGCCGCCGCGGCCGACGTGATCCGGTTGGCCCCGCCGCTGATCATCACCGACGCCCAGATCGACGACTTCCTCACCGCACTGCCCGCGGTGCTCGACAAAGGATCGCTGTGACACGACATTTCCTGCGCGATGACGACCTGACCCCCGACGAACAGGCCGAGGTGCTGGCGCTGGCGGCCGAACTGAAGGCGGCGCCGTTCTCCCGGCGTCCGCTGGAGGGCCCGCGCGGCGTCGCCGTCATCTTCGAGAAGAACTCCACCCGCACCCGGTTCTCGTTCGAGATGGGGATCGCCCAGCTCGGCGGGCACGCCGTCGTCGTCGACGGCCGCAGCACCCAGCTCGGCCGGGAAGAAACCCTGGAGGACACCGGCGCGGTGCTGTCGCGCTACGTGGACGCCATCGTGTGGCGGACGTTCGCCCAGGAACGCCTGAGCGCCATGGCATCCGGGTCGACGGTCCCGATCGTCAACGCGCTGTCCGACGAGTTCCACCCGTGCCAGGTGCTCGCCGATCTGCAGACCCTGGCCGAGCGCAAGGGCGACCTGAAGGGGTTGACGATGACCTACCTCGGCGACGGCGCCAACAACATGGCGCACTCGCTGATGCTGGGCGGGGTGACCGCCGGCGTCAGCGTCACCATCGCCGCACCGGCCGGCTTCGAACCGCACCCGCAGTTCGTCGAGGCCGCCCGCCGCCGGGCCGCTGAGACCGGCGCGACGGTCACCCTCACCGCCGACCCCAGGGCCGCCGTCGACGGGGTGGACGTGCTGGTCACCGATACCTGGACCTCGATGGGGCAGGAGAACGACGGCCTGGACCGGGTGCGCCCGTTCCGCCCGTTCCAGGTCAACGCCGACCTGCTCACGCTGGCCGACCCGGATGCCGTTGTGCTGCACTGCCTTCCGGCGCACCGCGGACACGAGATCACCGATGAGGTGATCGACGGCCCGCAGAGCGCGGTGTTCGACGAGGCCGAGAACCGGCTGCACGCCCAGAAGGCGCTGCTGGCTTGGCTCTTGGAGCGTTCCTGACATCATGAGCGAGGCTTGCGGAGCGAATCGACGGCCGACATGCGGGACCCGAGCCTGCGAGGGAACCGCATGAGCTCTCCGACCCGCGTCGGCCGGCAGGCCCGCATCGTCACGCTGCTGTCATCGCACGCGATCAGCAGCCAGACCGAGCTGGCCGCCCTGCTCGCCGCCGACGGTATCGAGGTCACCCAGGCCACCCTGTCCCGGGACCTGGAGGAGCTCGGTGCGGTCAAGCTGCGCGGGGCCGACGGCGGGGTCGGGGTGTACGTGGTGCCCGAGGACGGCAGCCCGGTGCGGGGCGTCTCCGGGGGAACCGAGCGGGTCACCAAGCTGCTCGGGGAGCTGCTGGTCTCCACCGATTCCAGCGCCAACCTGGCCGTGCTGCGTACCCCGCCCGGGGCGGCGCACTACCTGGCCAGTGCCATCGACCGGGCATCGTTGCCCCAGGTTGTCGGCACCGTCGCCGGTGATGACACCATCTTCGTGATAGCGCGCGAGCCGATGACCGGCGCCGAGCTCGCGACCATGTTCGAGAACTTGAAGTAAGCGGTCCCTGGACCCGAAAGAAATAAGGAGATCAACCAATGTCCGAACGCGTCATCCTGGCGTATTCCGGCGGTCTGGACACCTCGGTGGCCATCAGCTGGATCGGCAAGGAAACCGGCAAGGAGGTCGTCGCCGTCGCCATCGACCTCGGCCAGGGCGGCGAGGACATGGATGTCGTGCGCCAGCGCGCCCTGGACTGCGGCGCCGTGGAGGCCGTCGTCGTCGACGCCCGCGATGAGTTCGCCGACGAGTACTGCCTGCCGACCATCCAGTCCAACGCGCTCTACATGGACCGCTATCCGCTGGTGTCGGCCATCAGCCGGCCGCTGATCGTCAAGCACCTGGTGCAGGCCGCCCGTGAGCACGGCGGCGGCATCGTCGCGCACGGCTGCACCGGCAAGGGTAACGACCAGGTCCGCTTCGAGGTCGGGTTCGCCTCGTTGGCACCGGATCTGGAAGTGCTCGCCCCGGTGCGCGACTACGCCTGGACCCGGGAGAAGGCCATCGCCTTCGCCGAGGAGAACGCCATCCCGATCAATGTCACCAAGCGCTCACCGTTCTCGATCGACCAGAACGTCTGGGGCCGTGCGGTGGAGACCGGGTTCCTGGAGCACCTGTGGAACGCGCCCACCAAGGACGTCTACGACTACACCGAAGACCCCACCATCAATTGGAGCAGCCCGGACGAGGTCATCGTCGGGTTCGAGAAGGGTGTGCCGGTCAGCATCGACGGTCGCCCGGTGACCGTGCTGCAGGCCATCGAGGAGCTCAACCGGCGCGCCGGCGCCCAGGGTGTCGGACGCCTGGACGTCGTCGAGGACCGCCTGGTCGGTATCAAGAGCCGCGAGATCTACGAGGCACCCGGCGCCATGGTGCTGATCACCGCACACACCGAGCTGGAGCACGTCACCCTGGAACGTGAGCTGGGCCGCTACAAGCGCGGCACCGATCAGAAGTGGGGCGAGCTGGTCTACGACGGCCTCTGGTACTCGCCGCTCAAGCGCGCGTTGGAGTCGTTCGTCGCGCACACCCAGGAGCACGTCACCGGTGAGATCCGGCTGGTGCTGCACGGCGGGCACATCGCGGTCAACGGCCGGCGCAGCCCGACCTCGCTGTACGACTTCAACCTGGCCACCTACGACGAGGGCGACAGCTTCGACCAGTCCAGCGCCAAGGGCTTCGTGCACGTGCACGGACTGAGCAGCAAGATCTCGGCCAAGCGCGACCTGGGCCTGTGACCCCCCTCCTCCGCGAGCGTGCGCGTCTGCGGGCGACACGCCGCTGCCAGGCCGGAGTTCACGCACGCTCGCGGAAGGACATTGCATGAGCACCAATGAGGGTTCGCTGTGGGGCGGCCGCTTCGCCGACGGGCCGTCCGACGCCCTGGCCGCGCTGAGCAAGTCGACCCACTTCGACTGGGCGCTGGCCCCCTACGACGTCACCGCGTCCAAGGCGCACGCCCGGGTGTTGCACCGCGCCGGACTGCTCACCGACGAGCAGCGCGACGGATTGCTGGCCGGTCTGGACAGTCTGGGCGCCGACGTGGCCGACGGCAGCTTCGGTCCGCTGCCCACCGACGAGGACGTGCACGGGGCACTGGAACGCGGCCTGATCGATCGGGTCGGCCCCGAACTCGGTGGCCGGCTGCGGGCCGGCCGGTCCCGCAACGACCAGGTGGCCACACTGTTCCGGATGTGGCTGCGCGACGCGCTCAAGGCCGTCGGTGACGGGGTGCTCGACGTCGCAGCGGCGTTGGCCACCCAGGCCGCCGCACACCCGACGGCCATCATGCCGGGCAAGACGCATCTACAGTCCGCGCAGCCGGTCCTGCTGGCCCACCATCTGCTCGCGCACGCCCATCCGCTGCTGCGCGACGCCGACCGCCTCGTCGACCTGGACAAGCGAACCGCGGTGTCGCCCTACGGTTCCGGCGCACTGGCCGGTTCCTCACTGGGCCTCGATCCCGACGCCATCGCCGACGAGCTCGGGTTCGCCTCGGCGGCCGACAACTCCATCGACGCCACCGCCGCCCGGGATTTCGCGGCCGAAGCGGCCTTCGTGTTCGCCATGATCGCGGTGGACCTGTCCCGGCTCGCCGAGGACATCATCCTGTGGAGCACCACCGAATTCGGTTACGTGAAGCTGCACGACAGCTGGTCGACGGGCAGCTCGATCATGCCGCAGAAGAAAAACCCGGACATCGCCGAACTGGCCCGCGGCAAGTCCGGCCGGCTGATCGGAAACCTGACCGGCCTGCTGGCCACGCTGAAGGCACAGCCGTTGGCCTACAACCGGGATCTGCAGGAGGACAAGGAACCGGTGTTCGACTCGGTCACGCAGCTTCGGCTGCTGTTGCCCGCGATGGCCGGTCTGGTCGGCACGCTCACTTTCGACACCGACCGGATGGCCGAGCTGGCCCCGCAGGGCTTCACCCTGGCCACCGATATCGCCGAATGGATGGTGCGCCAGGGTATTCCGTTCCGGGTGGCGCATGAGGCGGCCGGCGCGGCGGTCAAGGCGGCCGAGACCCGGGGGGTCGGTCTGCAGGAACTGGCCGACGACGAACTGGCCGGAATTCACCCCGGACTCACCGCCGAGGTCCGTGACGTACTCACGATCGCCGGCTCGGTGGACTCCCGCGATGCCCGCGGCGGCACGGCGCCGGTCCAGGTGGCGCGCCAACTCGGCGTGGTGCGCGATGCTCTGGACGACCTGCGGACCGCGCTACGGATCGATCTGCGCTAGGTAACATCTCCCACCATGGAACCGGCTCGGGGGAGCGCCGCCAGTACTGTCACCGCACGCCTGCGTAACTGGCTGGCCGGCTGGGGTTTCAAGCAGTGGCGACGGGCCGGTCTGATCGCCGTCCTGGTCGCCACCGCGGCGTTCGGCGGCCTGGATACGGTGAACAAGAAGATCGTCGACATCACGGCCGGCGAGATGTTCGACACCGGCCGCTTCGAGATGACGGTGCTGCGGGCCACCCTGGTCGACGAGGTGCGTGCCGGGCAGCGCCGACTCTTCGGAGCCCTACCGGGGCGCCGCTATCTGGGCCTGGTGGTGTCGGTCCGCAATCACAGCACCCTGCCCGGAAACGTGTTCAACCCGGTCGATCTGGTGGGCCGCGCCGACGCCAAGCGGATGTCGGTGATGCGGTTGGCCGACGGGACGGTTGCCGTACAACTGGGCCCGGGCCTGCGCGACGAGGTCGTGATGTTGTGGGATGTCCCGGCGGACGCCGTCACCGTGGGTGCCGAGATCCCCCTCCGGCTGCGCAAGGAAGTGCGCAAGGCCGCCGCCACCTACAGCCAGGGCTGGGTGCGCAGCGAGACCGAGTACGCGCGGCTCACCGTCCCGGTCGGCGGTCCGCGGTGAGAACCCCGCCGCGACAACGGATGCTGCGCGCGGCCGCCGTCGTGATCGTGATCGCCGCCGCCGCGCTGGTCTGGCACAAGCTGCCCACCCCCGATGACGTCTACGGACCGTTCGACGTGCACGCGGGCCTGCAGCAGCAGGCCGTCGGCCGCGCCATCACCGCCGAGGTCGGCGGCGTGCGGATCGGGCCGCGGATCCGCAAGGACCGGGACACCGCGCCGACCCTGGACGCACTCGGTGTCTGGGTGGCCGTCGACGCCGAGGCCATGACCACCCGCGACGACGCCGTCGCCAACGTCGAATTGCTGGTCGGGCCGAACACCTACGTGCCCACCGACCGGCTCGGCGGCATGCTGTCGAGCTCTTTGGCACCCGGTATCGCCATGCGAAGCTCGTGGGTCTTCGATGTCCCGGCGGACCTCGTCGCACCCGGATCGCAGTCCATGTCGCTGCGGGTGTGGGTCGGTGACGGCCGGATGGATTCGCGGCTGGTCATCGACATCGCGTTGGACGATCCACTGGTCACCCGCAGCGATCTCATCGTCATCGAGCCGGAAGTGCTGACGGGGACATGACACTGCAGCTGTGGCAACGCAATGTCATCGGTGCGGTGGTCGCCGCCGCAGCGCTGGGCGTCGGCGTGACCTTCGTGACGCAACCGGCGTGGGATCGCTACCAGCGCACCGTGCACCCACCGCAGACCGCGGCGGCAGGTGAGTCGGTCGCTGCCGGTGGGCAGACCTGGATGGTGCGCAACGTCAGCCGGTCGACCACGGCGCCCGGGTCGGGCCGGGCGCTACCGGAGGGCACCGTCATCGTGAACGTCCTGATCGAGCGCGTCGGGCCCTCGATGGCGGGATCCGGATGCACCGGCTATCTGGTTGCCGCCGAACGTCATTGGCGCGGTAACGGCATGTGCGGCGCCGAGACGTCGATGCCGATGACGTTCCTGGTTCCGGCGGCCACCGAGCCGACCGCCGTCGACATCCGGGATGTCACCGGTGCGATCCTGGTTCGGCTGGAGCTGTGACCGGCCCGGGGGCGGCGCGGTAGCGGGTCAGACACCAGTTGAGCGTGACCGCGATCAGGCAGACCCGCAGCGGCTCGGTGAGCGAGTGCGAGATCAGCGCCATCAGATCCCAGCTGCCGAACCAGAAGCCGATATCGTGCGGGCCGAGCAGCCACCCCATGCCGCGGAACAGGTAGCCCGAGCCGAGCTGCGCGCGGAAGAAGCTGCCCGACATGTCCAGCCATGCCAGACCCAGGTAGCCCAGCACGTACAACGCGACCGCCGGCAGCCCGCCCGCTGCGATCACATGGGCCGAGTCGACGATCGGTTTGAACTTCCCGATCTGGCCGGTGAACTGGTCGCGTACCTCGCTGCGCACTTTTCCGGGCAGGCGTTGCCATCTGGTGCCCAGCTGCGTGCGGGCGGCTGCGGAGCGGTCGATCCATCGGCCGGCTCGCTCGCCGCCCAACCGGCGCACCTCGGTGTGCCAGTCCGCCTTGTCGCCCGCACCGTAGACGATGCACGCCACCGCCAGCCAGATCAGCGGCACCGCCGCGCCACCGAACACCGTGCCGAGTGCCCACATCACCGCGTCCCAGAGCTTCTGCAGCACCTGGGTATGCGATAGCAGGCTGTCTCGGGTGTCGTTGAACCACACGATGATCCGGCGTTCGGAGATCCACGCGGACGGATTGATCAGCAGTGTCACACCCCGACTGGCGGAGAACGTCAGCACCAGGAACACCCACAGGGCATCCAGGTACACCTGGACCACCAGGACCCAGGCCGGCAGCTTGTCCTTGACGCGGGCCAGCACCAGGCGGACCAGCAGCGCGACGCCGATGATGACGAACGTGACCGTGCCGACGGGCAGCATCCGCGGGTCGATCTCCAGTGCGGTCGCACTCGCCGGTGTGCCCGTGCGGTACTCCAGCGTCAGGTAGCTGAAGGCCAGCCAGTCCTCGCGGAACATCTGCCAGGCCAGGTAGATGGCGAAGAACGGCACGATGATGGTGGCGAAGATGTCGATGCGACGCGACTCCCGACGGGGGAGTGTCGCGACCGTCGGCAGGCCGCCGCGGATCACCAGGAACATCGCCACGTAGGACCCCAGCCGCGCCATACCGGCCAGCGGCATGATCAGCGACGCCCACAGGTCGTTGTCATATCCGGCCCAGGCAGCCAACTCGATGGCGCCGGTGCGAAGCAACCACCCCACCAGATAGCACGCGAGAAGCTGCGGGAAATAGCGGATACACAGCGTCAGCGGCGCCAGCAGGTATCGCACGTGCTCATCCTAGGGGGTCAGCCGAGGGCCTCCGACAGTTCCAGCCACTTCTCCTCCAGCTCGGCCACCTCGGCTTCCAGCCCACGCAGATCACCGGTAAGCCGTTGCAGCCCTTCGTAATCGTCCTGGTCGTGCTCGGCGAGGCGGACGTGGGCGGAGTCGATCTGGCCGGCCAGCTTCTCCAGCTTGCGCTCGATGGCCGCGACCTCCTTCTGCGCCGCACGCAGATCGGCGCCCGACAAGCCTTGCTGTTCGGCCGCTTTCGCCGGCGCCGGCCCGGTCTGGGCGGCGTGCGAGGCGCGCAGGCGTAGATATTCGTCGACGCCGCCGGGCAGGTGGCGCAGCTGGCCGCCCAGGATCCCGTACTGCTGGTCGGTGACCCGCTCCAGGAAGTACCGGTCGTGGCTGACGACGATCAGCGTGCCTGGCCACGAATCGAGCAGATCCTCCATGGCGGCCAACATGTCGGTATCCAGATCGTTGGTCGGCTCGTCGAGGATCAGCACGTTGGGCTGCTCCAGCAGGATCAGCAGCAGCTGCAGGCGGCGCTGCTGGCCGCCGGACAGATCCTTCACCGGCGTCGACAGCTGCGCGCTGCCGAAGCCGAGGCGTTCCAACAGCTGGCTCGGCGTCAGCTCCTGCGCCTTGGACCCCGCACCGAAGGTGTACGTGGTGGCCAGCCGGCTCAGCACCACCCGCACCGGTTCGTCGAGGTGATCGGCCAATTTGTCCACGCCCTGGGTCAACGTGGCGATGTGCACTGTCTTGCCGTGTTTGACCCGGCCCTCGGTGGGCTGCACCGAACCGTCGACAAGACCCAGCAGGGTCGACTTGCCCGCGCCGTTGACGCCGAGGATGCCGGTCCGTTCCCCGGGCGCGATGCGCCATTCGACATCACGCAGCACGGTCCGCTCGTCGTAGGCCACCGAGACGTCCAACAGATCGACCACCTGCTTGCCCAGCCGGGTGACCGCCAGCGACTGCAGGGCCACCTTGTCGCGGATCTCGGGGACGTCGGCGATCAGCGCATTGGCCGCGTCGATGCGGAACTTCGGTTTCGAGGTGCGGGCCGGCGCCCCGCGGCGCAGCCAGGCCAGCTCCTTGCGGGCCAGGTTCTGCCGGCGCGCCTCGATGGTGGCGGCCTGCCGATCGCGCTCCACCCGCTGCAGGATGTAGGCCGCGTAGCCGCCGTCGAACGGCTCGACGATGCGGTCGTGCACCTCCCAGGTCACCGTGCACACCTCGTCGAGGAACCAGCGGTCGTGGGTGACGACCAGCAGCCCGCCCGCCGATGCCGACCAGCGTCGCTTCAGATGTTGGGCCAGCCAGGCGATGGCCTCTACGTCGAGGTGGTTGGTCGGCTCGTCGAGCGCGAGCACGTCGTGGTCGCCGGCCAGCAGTCGGGCCAGTGCCACCCGCCGCCGCTGGCCGCCGGACAGCGTCCCCAGCACCGCATCCCAACTCAGGTCGCCGAGCAGGCCGGCGATGACATCGCGACCGCGCGGGTCACCGGCCCACACATGCTCGGGGACGTCGCCGACGACGGCGTGGCCGACGGTGTCGGTCTCGTCGAGGGTGTCGGCCTGGTCGAGGACCCCGACCCGGACACCGCCACGCACCGTCACCCGGCCCGAATCGGGTTGCACCCGGCCGGCGAGCATGGCCAGCAGGCTGGACTTTCCGTCGCCGTTGCGTCCGACGATGCCGATCCGGTCGCCCTCGTTGACCCCGAGTGAGACGGAGTCGAAGACGACCTTGGTGGGATATTCCAGATGGAGGGCCTCGGCCCCGAGAAGATGCGCCATGTCGGAGTCCAGGTTAGGCGGGGTCACGCTGGACATTCCCAGCGGCCGACCTGTGGCGCTGTGCCATGATGTCGGGGCAATCGGGGGATTGGGAGCTGCGTGGGAACACGCACAGTAGGGGAGCGCGCCTTGGTGGATTTCTCACTGATCACCGGCCCGGTGAGCCGACTTCTGGCCACCGCGCAGAACGGTATCGAGGTGCTGCGCTACGGCGGTCTGGAAACCGGGGCGGTCCCTTCGCCGTACCAGATCATCGAGAGCGTGCCGATGTACCGGCTGCGCCGCTACTTCCCGCCCGACACCCGGCCCGGCACGACGCCGCCGGGGCCGCCGGTGCTGATGGTGCACCCGATGATGATGTCGGCCGATATGTGGGACGTCACCCGCGAGGACGGCGCCGTCGGCATCCTGCACGCCGCCGGCCTGGATCCCTGGGTCATCGACTTCGGCTCGCCGGATCAGGTCGAGGGCGGCATGCAACGCAACCTGGCCGATCACGTGGTGGCCCTCAGCGATGCCATCGACACCGTCAAGAAGCTGACGGGCAGCGACGTGCACCTGGCCGGCTACTCCCAGGGCGGCATGTTCTGCTATCAGACGGCGGCCTACCGCCGGTCCAAGGACCTGGCGAGCATCATCGGGTTCGGTTCGCCGGTGGACACCCTGGCCGCGCTGCCGATGGGAATCCCGCCCAATGTCGGGGCGGTCGCCGCCAACTTCATGGCCGACCATGTGTTCTCCCGCATCGACATCCCGGGGTGGTTGGCCCGCACCGGTTTCCAGATGCTCGATCCGCTCAAGACCGCGCAGGCGCGTCTGGACTTCCTGCGCCAGCTGCACGACCGCGAGGCGTTGCTGCCCCGTGAGCAGCAGCGCCGATTCCTGGACTCCGAGGGCTGGATCGCCTGGTCGGGGCCGGCGATCTCGGAACTGCTCAAACAGTTCATCGCGCACAACCGGATGATGTCCGGCGGTTTCAACATCCGCGGCGAGCTGGTCACGCTGGCCGACATCAAGTGCCCGGTGCTGGCCGTCGTCGGCGAGGTCGACGATATCGGCCAGCCGGCCGCGGTACGCGGGATCAAGGCGGCCGCGCCGCAGGCCGAAACCTACGAATACCTGATCCGCGCAGGGCATTTCGGTCTGGTGGTCGGTTCAAAGGCGGCAACCCAGACCTGGCCGACGGTGGCGTCGTGGGTGAAGTGGCGCGCCGGCCAGGGCGCGCTGCCCGACGACGTCGTCCCGATGGGAACCCAGCCGGCCGAATCCACCGACGGCGGGGTGGCGCTGGCCTCCCGGGTCGCGCACGGCGCCGCGGCGGCCTCCGAGATCGCCTTCGACCTGGCCCGCTCGGCTGCCGATGCCGTTGTCGCGACCAACAAGTCGGCCCGCACCCTGCTGGTGGAGACCGCGCGCACCCTGCCCCGGCTGGCCCGACTCGGACAGATCAACGATCACACGCGGATCTCGTTGGGCCGCATCATGACCGAGCAGGCACTCGGTCACCCCGACGGTGAGTTCCTGTTGTTCGACGGGCGGGTACACACCTACGAGGCGGTGGACCGGCGCGTCAACAACGTGGTGCGCGGTCTCATCGATGTCGGTGTCCGGCAGGGCGTGCGGGTCGGCGTGCTGATGCAGACCCGGCCGAGCGCGCTCGTCGCGATCGCCGCGTTGTCACGGTTGGGTGCGGTCGCGGTGTTGATGCCGCCCGACGCCGATCTGGCCCAGGCGGCCCGCCTGGGCGGTGTCGTCGAGATCCTCACCGATCCCGCGAACCTCGACACCGCGAGCACCCTGGGCCGTCGGGTGCTGGTGCTCGGCGGCGGCGAATCGCGGGACCTGCACCTGCCCGAACCGGGCAGCGATGCCGTCGAGGTCATCGACATGGAGCAGATCGACCCGGACCGCGTCGAACTGCCCGGCTGGTACCGACCCAACCCGGGATTCGCCCGCGACGTCGCCTACATCGCCTTCGCGACGGTCAACGGCGAGCTCGTCGCCCGCCAGATCACCAACTATCGGTGGGCGTTGTCCGCGTTCGGCACCGCCTCGGCGGCCAACCTCGGCAATCGCGACACGGTGTACTGCCTCACGCCGCTGCACCATCCCTCCGGCCTGCTGGTGAGCCTGGGCGGCGCGGTGGTCGGCGGCGCGCGGATCGCGCTGTCCCGCGGCCTGGCGCCGGACCGCTTCCTGCACGAGATCCGGCAGTACGGCGTCACGGTGGTGTCCTACACCTGGGCGATGCTGCGTGAGGTCATCGACGATCCGTCGTTCGTCCTGAACGGCACCCTGTCGGTGCGGCTGTTCATCGGCGCCGGCATGCCGACCGGACTGTGGCGGCGGGTCAGCGAGGTCTTCGCGCCGGCCCACGTCGTCGAATTCTTCGCGACCACCGACGGTCAGGCGGTGCTGGCCAACGTGGCCGACGCCAAGCCCGGCAGCAAGGGCCGGCCGCTGCCCGGCGGCCCGTTCGTCGAACTGGCCGCCTACGACGTCGAGGACGACCTGATCCTGGAGGACGACCGCGGGTTCGTGCTGCGCGCCCAGCCCGGCGAGGTCGGGCTGCTGCTGGCGCGACCGCGCGGGCCGATCGATCCCACGGCGTCGGTCAAACGCGGCGTCTTCGCCCCCGCCGACACCTGGGTGTCCACCGAGCAGCTGTTCCGGCGGGACGAGGACGGCGACTTCTGGCTGGTCGACAGTCGAAGCTCGGTGCTGCGGACCCCCGACGGGCCGGTGTTCACCGCGGCCGTCAACGACGCCGTCAGCCGCATCGGGGCGGTCGATCTGGCGGTCACCTATCGCGTCGACGCCGGGGACCGACCGCTGATCGTGACGGCGGTGGCGCTGCGCCCCGGCGGCAGCGTGCCCAGTGCCGAGGTCACCGAGGCGCTGACCGTGCTCCCGGTCGGCCGGGCACCCGACGTCGTCTACGTCGCCCCCGAGATGACGCTCGGGGCGTCCTACCGGCCGGAGGTCGAGCCGCTGCGGGCGGCGGGCATCCCGAAGTCCTCGCGTAACGCCTGGTATTTCGACGACGATACGAAGCAGTACAAGCGCATGACCGCGGCCGTGCGCGCCGAGCTCGGTCTGTGACGGCGCGCTCGGCAGACGGTGCGCTGTTAGGCTCCCCGACAGGAGGATCGTGATGACATCTATGACCCGTCGTGCGCTGACGGCGGCCGCGATGGCGGCCGGTCTGCTGCTCGCCGGTGGCACCGCCACCGCGAACGCCGACATCCTGGACGCCCTTGCCGACGAGTACGGCCGCAGCGCCAGTGGCGGTCAGGTGCCCAACCTGGTCGACGACGCGCTGAACCTGCGGGCCCAGGGCGCCCGGCCGACGGCGGGCAACATCCAGGCGATCCAGGAGGCGCTGACCAAGCGCCCGAACCTTCTTCCCCTGGCCGGCGCCCTGCAGGCCACGGTCGCTCAGCAGCAGCAGATGCTTGCCCGGGGCGGCGCCGGCACCGGCGCGATGCCCGGTGGCGGTACCCGTGCGACGCCGTGGGTCCCCGACACCGGCGATGACAACAACCCGTTGATCCCCGGCGGCTGGGGTGGCGGGATCAATCCGTTCTCGTGACACTGGACGCCAAACTGCTCGAGATCCTGGTCTGTCCGCAGGATCGCGGCCCGCTACGCCTCGTCGCCGGGGAATGCCTGTACAACCCGCGGTTGCGGCGCGCCTACCGGATCGAGGACGGTATCCCGGTGCTGCTCGTCGACGAGGCCGTGACCATCGCCGATGATGCCGAGCACGAGCGGTTGCTCAGCTCAGCTCAGGCAGATCCCCGGTGAGATAGCGCTGCAGGTTCGGGGCGATGGTCTTGGCGACCACGTCCGGCGGCAGCGACGCGAACGGTTCCAGCTCCAGGATGTACCGGGCGATCACCACGCCCACCAGCTGGGAGGCCACGAACTGCACCCGGTAGGGGCCCGACCCGGGCGGGGTGTCCACCCGGGATCCGATCTCGACGGTGATGATCTCCTGCAGGAATGAGCGCACCAGGGTGACGTCGGCGCCGCCGAGCAGCGAGCGCAGCGTCGCGATGAAACCCTTGCCCAGTTCGGAATCCCACAACGGCAGCAACAGCGCGGGCAGTACGGTGCCGATCTCCTCGACGGGCGTTTCCCGTAGCGGCCCGATGATCTGCATCGGATCGATCGGGATCTGGATCGCCGCGGCGAACAATTGCTGCTTGGTGCCGTAGTAGTGGTGCACCAGGGCGCCGTCGACGCCGGCCGCGGTCGCAATGGCGCGAATCGATGTCTTGTCGAACCCGTTGCGGGAGAACAGTTCCCGTGCGTGGTCCAGTATCCGCTCGCGGGTGTCCGACGATCCGGTCGGACGCCCGGGTCGTTTGCGGTCGGTGTTGTCGGCGGTCAAGGCGTCCTTCGTCGGAGGGTGGCTGCGGCCAGCGCCATCGCCAGGACCGCGAAGCCGATCACGACGGCGATGTCGCGCACGGCGGTCGCGGTCGGTTCGGCATGTGCACCGACCTGCTGCAGCGCTTCCAGAGCGTAGCTGGCCGGCAGCGCATTGCTGATCCATTGCAGCCATTCCGGCAGCACGTCCCGCGGAACGATGATGCCGCACAACAACAATTGCGGCACGATCACCAGCGGCATGAACTGCACCGCCTGGAATTCGGTGCGGGCGAACGCGCTGCACAGCAACCCGAGGCCGACCCCGAGCACGGCGTTGACGATGGCGATCAGGAACACCAGCGCCGGACTGCCCGCGGTGTCGAAGTCCAACAACCAGAACGCGACCAGGCAGGCAAGCGTGGCCTGTAGCGCCGCCGCGATCGAGAAGGCGGTGCCGTACGCGGCGAGCAGGTCGAATCGGCGCAGCGGGGTGGTCAGGATCCGTTCCAGCGTGCCGGATGCGCGTTCGCGTTGCATGGTGATCGAGGTGATCAGGAACATCACGATGAGTGGGAACACCCCCAGCAGGATCAGGCAGGCATTGTTGAACGGGCTCGGTGTGCCGGGTGGGTGCGGCACATCGGCGAACATGAAATACATCAGCGTGATGATCAGCGTCGGGACCACGACGATCATCGCGACGCTGCGGTGATCGCCGGCCAGCTGGCGCAGGATCCGCCCGGTGGTCGCCAGATAGCCCCGCAGACCGGGGCTGCGGGTCGGTGTCACGCGGCGGTGCTGTGCCGGATGACGGACAGGAACGCTTCCTCCAGTGACGAACATCCGGTGTCCTTTCGTAGTCGGTCGGGATCGGTGTGGGCGAGCAGTCGACCGTCGCGCAGCAGCAGCAGGTCGGCGCAGTGGTCCGCCTCGTCCATGACGTGGCTGGAGACCAGCAGAGTGGTCCCGTTGCGCGCCAACTCGTGGAACTGCGCCCACAGGTCGACGCGCAGCACGGGGTCCAGTCCGACGGTCGGTTCGTCGAGCACCAGCAGTTCCGGCTGCGACACCAGCGCGCAGGCCAGCGACACCCGGGTGCGCTGACCGCCGGAGAGGTTGGCGCACAGCGCCGTCCGGTGATCGGTCAGGCCGACTGCGGCGATGGCATCGTCGGCTGCCGGGGCACCGCGGCCGTACAGGGCGGCGAAGTAGCGGGCGTTGTCGATGACGCGTAGGTCGTCGTAGATGGTGGCCGCCTGGGTGACGTAACCGACCCGGCTGCGCAGGGCGGCGCTGCCGGCCGGCTCTCCCAGGACGGTGACGGTCCCCGAGGAGATGACCTGTGTCCCGACGATCGACCGGATCAGCGTGGTCTTACCGCAGCCCGACGGTCCGAGAAGCCCGGTGATCGAACCCCGGGTGACGCGCACCGAGATGTCGTCCAGGGCGGTACGCCCACCGCGAACGACGTGCAGGTTCTCGATATCGACCGCGATGTCATTTAATTCATCACGCGATGAACTCATCATGTGATGAATATGCGCTCGGCGGTCGGTCCTGTCAAGGGATTCGGCAGAATCGGTCCCGTGGGAGCACAGGAGCTGGTGGGTGATCCGGTCGGCGCGGCGCGGCGCCTGCTCGGCGCGCGGCTGTACGGGCGGGGTGTCACCGCGACGGTGGTCGAGGTCGAGGCCTATGGCGGACCGCTCGACGGGCCGTGGCCGGACCCCGCGGCGCACTCCTTCCGTGGCATGCGGCCCCGGAACGCAGTGATGTTCGGCCCACCCGGACGGCTCTACACCTATCGCAGCCACGGCATCCACGTCTGCGCGAACGTCTCCTGCGCCACCGACGGCACCGCCGCGGCGGTCCTGCTGCGGGCGGCTGTGATCGAGGATGGTGAACCGGTGGCGCGGTCACGGCGGGGTGTGGTCCCGCCGGATCGCGGGTTGGCGCGCGGACCGGGCAACCTGTGCTCTGCTCTGGGAATCACCATGGACGACAACGGAATCGACCTCTTCGACCGATCGAGCCCGGTGCGTCTGCGGTTGTCCGATCCGCTGGACGCGGTCGACGGGCCGCGCGTGGGGGTGAGTACCGCGGCCGACCGGCCGTGGCGGTTCTGGCTGCCCGGCCGACCGGAGGTGTCGGCCTACCGGCGTAGCCCGCGGGCACCCGCACCCGGCGACAGCGACTGATGGGCGAAGATGGCGGGGTGAGTACGGGCATCCTCGATGAGCTGGAATGGCGCGGCCTGATCGCGCAGTCAACCGACCGCGACGCGTTGGGCGATGCGCTCGCCGACGGACCGATGACGGTCTATTCCGGGTTCGATCCGACGGCGCCGAGCCTGCACGCCGGCCACCTGGTCCCGCTGCTGACCTTGCGCCGATTCCAGCAGGCCGGACACCGGCCCATCGTGCTGGCCGGTGGCGCGACCGGCATGATCGGTGACCCCCGCGACAGCGGGGAGCGCACCATGCAGACCAGCGACACCATCGCCGACTGGGCGGGCAGGATCCGCGGCCAGCTGGAGCGCTTCGTCGAGTTCGGCGACTCGGCCACCGGCGCGATAGTGGAGAACAACCTGTCCTGGACGGGGGAGTTGTCGGCCATCGAGTTCCTGCGCGACGTCGGGAAGTACTTCTCGGTCAACGTCATGCTCGACCGGGACACCGTGCGCCGGCGACTGGAGGGCGACGGTATCTCCTACACCGAGTTCAGTTACATGTTGCTGCAGGCCAACGACTATGTGCAGTTGCACGAGCGGCACGGCTGCGCACTGCAGATCGGTGGATCCGATCAGTGGGGCAACATCGTCGCCGGCGTCCGTCTGGTGCGACAGAAGCGTGGCGCCGTCGTTCATGCGCTCACCACACCGCTGGTCACCGACTCGGCGGGTAAGAAGTTCGGCAAGTCCACCGGCGGTGGGAACCTCTGGCTGGACCCCGAACTGACCAGCCCGTACGCCTGGTACCAGTACTTCGTGAACACGGCCGACGCCGATGTCATGCCCTATCTGCGGTGGTTCACGTTCCTGAGTCGGTCCGAGATCGACGAGCTGGCCGAGGCCACCGAATCACGCCCCCACGAACGCGCCGCGCAGCGCCGGCTGGCCCGTGAACTCACCACGCTGGTGCACGGTCAGGCCGCCACCGATGCCGTCGAACTGGCAAGTCAGGCGTTGTTCGGGCGGGCCGAGCTGGCCGATCTCGACGAGCGGACCCTGGGTGCCGCCCTGCGGGAAGCATCCGATGGCGAGGTCGCCGAACTGGCTGCCGGCGGTGCGGACGGAATCCTCGATCTGCTGGTGGCCAGTGGATTGGTGGCCAGCAGGGGTGCTGCCAAGCGCACCCTTGCCGAGGGCGGGGTGTACGTGAACAACGTGCGAATCGAAAGCGACGAGTGGATACCACAGGCATCGGACTTTTTGCACGACCGTTGGCTTGTGTTGCGACGTGGCAAGCGCAACATTGCCGGGGTGGTGCGGGTGGCCGCCGGCGAGTAGCCGGTCGAGCGCCCTGACCAGCGATGATGCGTCGCTGACCAGGCGATTTGACTCGCTGTTAGCCCTGCCGTAACTTATTGCGAGTCAGAGCGACACGGCCTCAAGCCGGAGAGCGAAGACCAAATCCGAGAGAGAAACCCTTAACCGGGGAGTACCTCACTGCCCGCACTACGGCCCGCGGCTTTCAGCCGCGGACTTGTTGCGCGGTCAGGATCGGGCGTGTTGTTTGAGAACTCAATAGTGTGTTTTGGTGGTTTTTGTTTGTTGTTTTTTGCCACTCATTTTGGGGGACTCCCCGTCTTCCGATCATGATGGGTGGCGTTTTTTTGATGCCAGTTTTTGGTGTCTTTTGTTTGGTTCAGGTTTTTCTGATTCGAATTCTGCCTGGTGCTTTGTGTG
>NZ_MVHJ01000024.1 GCF_002086115.1 Mycolicibacterium bacteremicum | reverse complement strand
GTGCGGGTGGGCCGGGCAGCGCATCTGCTGCCGGCCTTGACCACCGCTCAACGCTTGGGTGGTGTCGGGATTGAGTTCGCCGACGCCGTCGGCAAAGGCGTCACCCACATCAACGCCAGAACCGAGCTGTCCGAGCAGGATCGGGCGAGCGTGGTGACCAAACTGATGATTCAGACCACGCCGGCCGAGGTGGGGAAGAAGGCCCGGGCGATCGGCATCGACCGGACCGCAGACCTACCTCTGGAAGAACGCGCGGTGCCGGTCGCCGAGGACGCCGACCTCAACACGATGACGCTGGTCCTGGGCGAGGAGGGCCGGTATGAGGCCACCCTGAACCTCGACGTCGGGACCGGGGAAGGACTGTGCTCTGCCCTGGATCCGTTGTGCCGGCCGGTCCCACTGCCGGATGGGTCGCCGGACCCGCGGCCGATCGACAAACGCCGCGGTGATGCGGTCGCGCAGATCCTGCGGACCTATCTGTCGCACTCGACCAGACCGATGTCCGGTGGGGTGTTGCCGCACGTCACCCTCATCCGGCCTGCCTCGGCAGCGGGAATACACGGGGACGAGTCGGTGGACCGGCGTGGTGTGGGCGGCGAGGAGGCGGTGGACCGGCTTGGTTTCGGTGGCCCGATCAGTGCGGCGACCGCCGACCTGATCGCGTGCGATTCGACGCTGACCAAGGTGATCGTCGACTACACCGGGGTGCCACTCGACGTCGGCCGCGCCGAGCGACTGTTCACGCCCGCGATCCGCAAAGCACTGGGCGTCCGCGACGGCGGCTGCGCGCACCCAGGCTGCGGTCGGCCGGTGTCCTGGTGCGATGCCCACCACATCCACCCCTGGAGCCATGGCGGCACAACGAGTCTCGACAACGGCGTGCTGCTGTGCCGGCTACACCACAGCATGATCCACCACGGTGGTTGGCAGGTCTACCTCGGCCGCGACCGCTATCCCTGGTTCATCCCGCCCCACCAGCCGGGTGAGCCTGAGCCCGAGCATCTGCGCTCACACAATCGCCGCACCATGACGAACCTGCCGGCGGCCGCATAACCCAGCCGCACAGCTACGGCCGGAGCACAGCAACGGCGACAGCAACTTTCACGCAAGCCTCAACGCAGCACCTTTACGCAGACCTATACGCAGCACCTTGAAAACTACACAGTGAACCCCGGCCGGCCCGGGGCTGTCGACCTCGCGTCGCGTGGTTACGCGGTGAGTCCACGGGCGATGACCAACCGCTGAATCTGGTTGGTGCCCTCGAAGATCTGGGTGATCTTGGCCTCCCGCATATACCGCTCCACGCGGAAGTCACGGGTGTAACCGACCCCGCCGAGGACCTGCACGGCGTCGGTGGTGACTTTCATCGCAGCATCGGTGGCCACCAGTTTGGCTACCGATGCCTGCGCCGAGTACGGCAGCCCCAGGTCGCGGCGGCGGGCGGCGTCCAGATATGTTGCCCGCGCGCTGACGACCGCGGCTGCCATATCGGCAAGCAGGAAACTCAGGCCCTGGTGGTCGATGATCTTGCGGCCGAACGTCGTTCGCTCGTTCGCGTACCGCACCGCCTCGTCCAGTGCGGCCTGGGCGATGCCGACCGCGACCGCGGCGATACCGAGCCGGCCGGAATCCAGCGCGGAGAAAGCGATCGACAGGCCCTGTCCCTCCGCGCCGATCAATCGGTCGGCATCCAGGCGCGCGTTGTCGTAGAACGCTGCGGTGGTGGGCACGGCGTGCAGACCCATCTTCTCCTCGGGCTTACCGAAGCTCAGCCCGTCGAGATCACCTGGCACCAGAAAGCAGGAGATACCCTTCGATCCCTCACCGGTACGGGCGAAGAGCGTATAGAAATCGGCTTTGCCCCCGTGGGTGATCCACGATTTGGCACCGTCGAGCACGTACGCGTCACCATCTCTGGTCGCGGCACACCGCAGCGCGGCGGCATCGGATCCGGCCTGCGGTTCGGACAGGCTGTACGCGCCGATCTGCTCGCCCGACAGCATGCCGGGCAACCAGCGGCTCTTCTGCTCGTCGTTACCGAAGGCCAGCAGCGGATGCGAAGACAGGCTGTGCACGCTCACGGCCACCGCCACGGCGGCCCACCGCGCGGCGATCTCCTCGAGCACCTGGAGGTACACCTCATAGGGCTGACCGCCGCCGCCCCACTGCTCGGGCTGCGGCAGGCTCAACAGCCCGGCCGCCCCCAGTTGCGCGAACACGCCCGCGGGGTACGTCTCGGACTTCTCGTGACCGTCGACAATCGGGTCGAGCACCTTGTCGGCGATATCGCGGGTCAGCGCGATCAGTTCGGCGGCGTCCTCGCTCGGGAGCAGTCGGTCTACGGGCACGGGAGTCACCTCTCGAAAACAGTACTCGGATCGGTTGCACAGTATCGTCCAAACGATACTGAAACAACGTCTGCAGTACTATCCAGCTATGTCCGACCTGGTTGACAGCGGTTTTGCCACCCGCCGACAGACGCGTCTGTTCGACGATCTGCTGGCCCTGTTCCTGGCCGAGGGCTTCAGTCGCCTCACCCTCGACGAGATCGCCGCCCGGCTGCGTTGCTCCAAGACCACGCTCTACGCGCTGGCCGCGAGCAAGGACGAACTGGTCCGCCGGGTCACGGTGCACTTCTTCAAACGCGCCACCACTTCGGTGGAAGCCACCCTCGCGCGGACGGAGCGGGTACCCGACCGGGTGTCGGCCTACCTGACGGCGGTAGGCACGGAACTCGCCGTCGCGTCCGATGCCTTCATGGCCGATATGAACGCCTTCGCTCCGGCGCGCGATGTCTACGAGGCCAACACGGCCGCCGCCGCGGCCCGCGTGCGTCAGTTGATCGAAGAGGGTGTCGCCGCCGGCGCATACCGAAAGGTCAATGCCGCCTTCGCCGGTGACCTCATCGCCACCATGATGGTCCGCATCCAGCAGCGCGATGTCGGGTCGGCGACCGGACTCAGCGATGCCGAGGCCTACACGGAACTGGCGACGCTGCTCACCTTCGGGTTACGGGCCTGAGCGCGCGGCGGCCGCTAGCCACCGACCGGCCCGGCCGTCGCATGCTGTCCGCCGGCACTGATGATGAGTGCCGCCATCACCAGCGCGATGCCGGCGACCTCGGCCGGCGTCGGAAGCTGCCGCAGCATCACCGCCCCGACGAGCGCGGCCGTTGCCGGCAGCAGCGCCAGCAGGAGCGCGAACCGTGCGCGGCTGATCCGGGTCAAAACGAACTGATCGAGCGCATAGGGCACCGCCGTCGACAACACGCCGATCCCGAGCCCGAGCAGCCAGGTGCGGGGCTCGGCGAAAACCGTGGCGTCCGAAAGCAGTTGACCGCTCAGCAGAGGTGGCGCCAGCACCACCGCGGCCACCGCCATCCCGACCGCCAGCGAGTCCAGTCCGGCACCCGCGTCGGCGACGCGCTTACCGAGCAGGATGTAGCCGGCCCACAACGCCGCCGCCAGCAGCGCGAAGCCCACACCGAGCAGGTCGGCGTCGGCCTGCACGCCGGCCAGCAACAGCACGCCGGCGGCCACCATGACCACCGCCGCGATATCGCGTCCGCGCCGAGACCCGAGCGTCGCCACGGCCACCGGTCCCAGGAACTCGATGGCGACCGCGGTACCGAGCGGGATGCGGGCGATCGCCTCGAAGAACGCGACGTTCATCGCGACCGTGACGATGCCGAACCCACCGGCCACCGCGATACCGTGCCGCGTCCAGGTCAGCCGCCACGGCCGTCGCCAGGCGATGAGCACCAGCGCCGCCGCGGCGGCGCGCAACCAGGCCACGGCAGCGGGATCGGTTGTCTCGAAGAGGAATACACCCACCGCGGCGCCGATGTACTGCGATATCGCACCGGCGACGAAGAACAGCGGAACCACCCGGAGAACCTATGCCGCCAGACGTGAAACGACCGCCGCGGGGTACCCGCGACGGCCGTCTCGTGAGCCGATTACAGCGCGGCGTTGATGGCGTCGACGCGGTCCTTGGCGTCCCCGAAGAGCATCTGGGTGTTCTCCCGGAAGAACAGCGGGTTCTGCACACCGGCGTAGCCGGAGGCCATCGAGCGCTTGAACACGATGACGTTGTCGGCATTCCACACCGTGAGCACCGGCATCCCCGCGATCGGCGAGCCCGGGTCCTCCGACGCCGCCGGGTTGACGGTGTCGTTGGCGCCGATGACGAGCACGACGGAGGTGCCGTCGAAGTCGTCGTTGATCTCGTCCATCTCCAGCACGATGTCGTAGGGCACCTTGGCCTCGGCCAGCAGCACGTTCATGTGCCCGGGCAGCCGGCCGGCGACCGGGTGGATACCGAAACGCACCTGCACGCCACGGTCACGCAGCTTGCGGGTCAGATCGGCGACACCGTACTGGGCCTGGGCCACGGCCATGCCGTACCCCGGGGTGATGATCACCGAGCTCGCGTTCGACAGCAGCTCGGCCGCGCCCTCGGCGGTGATCTCGCGGTGCTCGCCGTAGTCCTTGTCCTCGGCGGGGCCGGCCTCGATACCGAAACCACCGGCGATGACCGAGATGAAGGACCGGTTCATCGCCTTGCACATGATGTAGGACAGGAACGCACCCGAGGAGCCGACCAGGGCACCGGTGATGATCAGCAGATCGTTGCCCAGCAGGAAGCCCGACGCGGCGGCGGCCCAGCCGGAGTAGCTGTTGAGCATCGAGACCACGACCGGCATGTCGCCGCCACCGATGGAGGCGACCAGGTGCCAGCCCAGCAGCAGCGCGAGCACGGTCACCACGACCAGCAGCCACAGCTGCGGCTCGATGACGAACCACACCGTCAGCGCGAAGAACACGACCAGCGCACCGATGTTGAGGACGTTCTTGCCGGGCAGCATCAGCGGGGCGGACTTCATCCGCGCCGACAGCTTGAGGTTGGCCACGATCGACCCGGTGAACGTCACCGCGCCGATGAACACGCCGATGAACACCTCGGCGGAATGGATGCCCAGCATGCCCTCGGTGGCCAGATGCGCCGCCTCGGCGCCGTCCGGATGGGCCTCCACATGCAGGTAGCCGTTCCAGCCGACCAGCACGGCGGCCAGGCCGACGAAGCTGTGCAGCAGCGCGATGAGCTCGGGCATGCCGGTCATCTCGACGATCTTGGCCCGCCACAGGCCGATCGCCGCACCGATGGCCATGGCGCCGACCAGCAGCCCCAGCCCGAGTGGCTCGATATCGCGGCCGATGGCCAGTACGACGGTCGCGATCAGCGCCACCGCCATGCCCGCGATGCCGAAGGTGTTGCCGGCCTTGGACGTTTCGTGTTTGGACAGGCCCGCCAGGGCCAGGATGAACAGCAGCGCCGCGACCACATAGGCCGCGGTGGCCGCAGTTTCCAGAGAAAGCATGGGGAATCCGTTCGCAGAGAAGGAATCTGGTGAGAAGTCGGGGCAGCCCTAGCTGCGGGAGAACATCGCGAGCATGCGGCGGGTCACCGCGAAGCCACCGAACACGTTGATGCTGGCGAGCAGGATCGCCACGGTTGCCAGCACGGTGATCGCCAGGTCGCCGGTGCCGATCTGCAGCAGCGCGCCGACGACGATGATTCCCGAGATGGCATTGGTGACCGACATCAGCGGGGTGTGCAACGCGTGGTGCACACCGCTGATCACGTAGTAGCCGATGACGATCGCGAGTGCGAACACCACCAGGTGCACCTGCAGCGCGGCCGGCGAGATCGCGATCAACGCGAACAGCGCGGCCGCGGCGGCGAACGTCAGCCCGAGCCGGCGCTGGGCCGACATCGGCGCCTTGGGCGCGGGCTTCTCGACCGGGGCGGCAGCGGCCGCGGCGGCGGGCGCTGCCGAGACCTGCACCGGCGGCGGGGGCCAGGTGGTCTGTCCGTCGCGTACCACGGTCACCGAGCGTTGCACCACATCGTCGAAGTCGATGGTGAGCCGACCATCCTTGGCCGGGGTCAACAGTTTGAGCAGGTTGACCAGGTTGGTGCCGTACAGCTGGGAGGCGGTGGCGGGCAGGCGGCCGGCCAGGTCGGTGTAGCCGATGATGGTCACGCCGTTGTCGGTGACGACAGCCTGGTCCTTGACGGTGCCCTCGACGTTGCCGCCGTTGGACGCGGCCATGTCGACGATCACGCTGCCCGGCTTCATCGAGGCCACCATCTCCGCGGTGATGATGCGCGGTGCGGGCCGGCCCGGGATGAGTGCGGTGGTGATGATGATGTCGACGTCGGCGGCGAGCTCGGCGTACAGCTCGGCCTCGCGGGCCTTGTAGTCCTCGCCCATTTCCTTGGCGTAGCCGGTGGCCGAGACCTCGCCGGCGTTCGGGTCCACCGAGACGTACTCCCCGCCGAGCGATTTGACCTGATCGGCCACTTCGGGGCGCGGGTCGGTGGCCTTGACGATCGCGCCCAGGCTGCCGGCGGCACCGATGGCGGCCAGCCCGGCGACACCGGCGCCGACGACGAGCACCTTGGCCGGGGGCACCTTGCCCGCCGCGGTGACCTGCCCGGTGAAGAACCGGCCGAAGGTGTGGGCCGCCTCGACCACGGCGCGGTAGCCGGCGATGTTGGCCATCGAGGACAGCACGTCCAGCGACTGGGCCCGCGAGATGCGCGGCACCGCGTCCATCGCCAGCACCGTGATGGGGCGAGCCGAGAGCTTCTCGACGAGTTCGGGCTTGAGCGCCGGCGAGATCAGGCTGACCAGTGTCGCGCCGTCGCGCAGCGCCGCGATCTCGCCGTCATCGGGGGCGTTGACCTTGAGTACGACATCGGCGGACAGTGCCTCTTGGGTAGAACCGACCGTGGCGCCGGCCTCTACATAGGCGGCGTCGGCAAAGCTGGACGCTACGCCCGCGCCCGATTCGACCAGGACTGTGTAGCCCAACTTGATGATGTTGGCGACGGTCGCCGGCGTGGCCGCGACGCGCGTCTCGCCCGCGTAACTCTCGCGCGGAATCCCGATGATCATCGGAAGAGTCTCGCATTTGCTCGATGATCTTGTGCGTGCCCCTATGGCGGTGAGCGGTCTGCTTATGTCGCCCAACGTGGAGAAACGCACGAGATTCGGCAGAATCCCGTGCGCCAGCTCACATCTGGACAGGTGTCAATCAGGCGGTGACCTGGTCGAAAAAGCGGGGGCAGTAGGCCGCGGACGCCTCCACGACAATGGTGGCGGCCTGCTGCGGTGACAGGTCGCTGTTGTTCATGATCTCGACGCTGATGTCGGTGCCGTTGCGGCCGGCGGCGAGGTAGTCGCACACCAGCAGCGCGTCGTCGATGGCGTCCACATCACTGGGGTAGGAGATGCCCTCGGCGTAGACATTGGTCAGGTAGGTGTCATCGACGCTGTCGGCCCACCCGGCGCCCGCGGTGGACACGGCGAGAGCCAAGGCGGCGGCGGCGACGGCGGACTTGGTGGCGAAGGTGGCGATGCTGGACATGGCGGCTCCTGATGGCTGTCTGTCTCGCGTTCTGCGAGGTGTGCACAGAGCATCGGGCGGCGCGCTTGGCGGATTCTTGAGGAATGCTTGCGGCGCGTCACAGCCAGTCGCGGCGACGGAACATCACGTAGAGGACGGCCACCAGCACCACGATCAGGACCGAACTGGTGAGAAAGCCGGCGGCGGTCTCGATACCGGGATAGAGCACGTTCTGCCCGTAGAAGCCGGTGATCGCGGTGGGCACCGCGATGATGGCCGCCCAGCTGGTGAGCTTCTTCATGACGGTGTTCAGCCGGGCGTCCTGCAGCGACAGGTTCGTCTCGAACACCGTGGTCACCATGTCGCGCAGCGATTCGGTCCATTCCGAGGCGCGCAGCACGTGGTCGTAGAGGTCGGCGTAGAGCGGGTCCAGTTCGGGCGCCGGGGGTGGGCGAAGCGACGGGGATGTCGAGGTCGTGGCGTCGAGGCGGCGGTGCTGGATGGCGCCGACCACCTCGCGCATCGGCAGCACCACCCTGCGTAACTCGACCAGTTCCTTGCGGAGTCGATATGTGCTGCGCTGCAAGCTGTGTCGAGGGCCGTCCGGGCGAGCGGAACGACCCGACGCCGGGTTGTCCTCGAAGAGCTGGTCTTCGAGATCCTCGATCGCGTCGTCGAGGGTCTGCACGGCATCGAAGTGGCCGTCGACGACGACGTCGAGCAGCGCGTGCACCAGCGCGCCGACACCGTACTGTTGGCCGCCGAGTTCGTCGAAACGTCGTGACACCGAACCGATGTCGAAGTGCACGCCGCGACCGTCCCGATCATCGGAGGGCAGCCGGACGGTGATGAGCCCGCGTGGCAGCACGAATCCGGAGATGCGGTGTTTGACCAACGTGGACGCCAGCAGGTCGTCGTCGGCGTCGGCACCCAGGATGTCCACGGCGTAGACGGTGAAGAAGGTGTGCGTGCGGTAGACGGTGGCCTTGGTGCGCTCCATCGGTGCCACGGCGTCCTCGACGGCCCAGATGTCGAGGTGCAGTTCGGCGGCCAGGGCCGCGAGCGTGTCGTGGTCGGGGTCGTAGATGTCGGCCCACACCAGTTGGTCCTCGGATGCCAGGCAGTCGGAGATGGCGTCGAAGGTGAAATCCTCGTCGCGCGGTTGGCCGCCCCGCCACAACCGGCCCGTCACTGTGGTCACGGTGTCATCATTCACCCGACGGTGCGGCTTTCAGGAAACGGACAGGCTCGCGGCACATACTTCGGATACACGGCTGAAGGAGTGACATGTCCGATATCGAAACCGTGGTCGTCATCATCGCGGCGCTGGTCGCCATCGGGGTCATCGTGACGCTGATCGCCACCGCACCCAAGAAGAACAACCGGTACCGCCGCTGACAGCGCGGCTGGTTTCGCTGCTCGGGCGGCTGGGAACTCGCAATTAGCGCACGCGTAGATAAGTGTGCAGTCCTTCCCAGCTAGGAGCGAAGATGTCTGACAACGGCACACTCTGGATCATCATCGCGGTGGTGGTGGTCGCCGCGATCGTCGTGGGCCTGGCCCTGGTGGCGCGGCGCAAGCGGCGGCGGGTGGAAGCCCAGAAGATGCGCACCGAGCTGGAGGCCGAGCGTGAGAAGGTCGCCAAGCGGCAGGCGCTGGCCGATGAGACCGACGCCCGGGCGCGCGCGGCGGCCGCCGAGGCCGAAGCCAAGGCGGCCGAGGCCCGTCGTCTCGCGGACCGGGCGTCGGCGCACCAGCAGACGGCGGCCGAGCATCGCGATGAACTCGACGAACGCAGCAGGCATATCGACCGGATCGACCCCGATGTGAAGCGCAGCCGGGATCGCGGTGACGACGAGCCCGACCGCCAGGTGATCGACGAACCGCCGCGGCGCATCGACAACGTCCGCTGAGCTGTTCGGTCTCGGATGGGCGGCGAACACGTATCGACATGACACGACCCGTGTTCGCAGCCCGGGCGTTGGTCGCACCATGTTCTGCATGGAGATGGTGATCGAACGTGGTCAGGCCCGATGCCCCTTCTGTGTGGCCGTCGCCGATTACCGTTTCGTGGAACGGGACCGCACCATCGTCCGCTACGAGGTGCACTGCCACAGTTGCGGCGAGCGGTACCGGGAGAAGCTCGGCGTCGCCGCGATGACGACGGCGCCGGCCACCGTCGAACCGTGGGTGCCCGCCGTCGCCGCCGAACCCGGCGTGCCGCTGGCCGACCGGCTGCGAGCCGCGGTCGCCGCCGCCCGGGAACGGTCGGCGGCGGTGACGGCCACGGCCGCCGCGGCCTGGCAGCGCCGGGACGTGCCGCCCTGGGTGACCGGCATGCTGGCCCGGGCGCAACGACCCTGACCTGCCCCGACCGGACGGCTCGGTACGCTCGGCAGTTGTGACGAACGCGCCACTGGACGGCCTGCTGGAACGCGCGGGCGGCGTCCGCGGACTGATCTACTCCGGGGCGCCGGTCAGTGTGTACGCGGTGACCTCCGCGATGGCCGGGCGCATCCCCGCCGTGATCGCCGCCGTGAGTGTCGCCGCGCTGGTGTTCGGCTGGCAGCTGGTGAAGCGCGAGTCGCTGCGGCCGGCTCTTTGGGGTTTCCTCGGTGTCGCTGCCTGCGCCGGTCTGGCGCTGTTCACCGGGGAGGCCAAGGACTTCTACCTGCCCGGCATCTGGATCGCGTTGGCGGTGGCGATCACGTTGACGGCGTCCATCGCGATCCGGCGGCCGCTGGTCGGGGTGGTGTGGGCCTGGGTCACCGGACGTGACGACGCCTGGCGGCGGGTGCCGCGGGTGCGGCTGGCCTTCGATCTGGTCACCGCGGTGATGGCCATCGTCTCGTGGTCGCGCTTCCTGGTGCAGAACCATCTGTACGCCACCAACGAGGCCGAACTGCTGGCCGTCGCCCGACTGGCGATGGGGTGGCCGCTGTTTCTGGTGACCTCGGCGGCGCTGGTGCTCGCGGTGCGCTACGCGATCAGAACCCTGCCCCGCGCTGCGGGTTAAAACTCACGCCGATTCCAGCTCTTTACCGCCGAAACCACTCCGGGTAGCAATACGCGGGTGAACAAGACGCGGTCCGCCGACCCCTGCTGTTGCTGCTGAACTCGTCCGTTCAGCCCCTTCCCAGCAACAGAAAGTCGGCCACCAGTGTCTGTCTTCGTCGATATCGTGCCCGACGAGTCGTCCACCGACTCGCCGCGTCCCGCCGCACCCCGGAACCGGTTGCGCGCCCTGCTGACCAAGGCCGGGCTGCCGCTGCTGTCGGTGCTGGTCTTCTTCGCCGTCTGGCAGGCCGTGGCCAGCGCCGGCATCTGGAACCAGACCTTCGTGCCCTACCCGAGCACCGTGTGGCGCGCGTTCATCGACGTCTCCACCACCCATGACGGGGTACGCGGATACGCCGGCTACCTGCTCTACGAACACCTGTACATGACGCTGCGCCGGGTGCTGGCCGGTGTCGTCATCGGTGTGGTGCTCGGCGTCCTGCTCGGGCTGGTGATGGGCTCGGTGAGCTGGCTGCGCAGCGTCCTGGAACCCTGGCTGACCTTCCTGCGCGCGCTACCCCCGCTGGCCTACTTCTTCCTGCTGGTCATCTGGCTCGGTATCGATGAGGCCCCGAAGATCACCCTGCTCGCCCTGGCTGCGCTGCCGCCGGCCGCCGTCGCGACCACCGCGGCCGTCGTCGCCGCCCCGGTCGGTCTGCAGGAGGCGGCCCGCGCGCTGGGCGCCACCCGCACCCAGGTGATCCGCGATGTGGTGGTGCCCTCGGCGCTGCCGGAGACCTTCACCGGGATCCGGCTGGCGGTCGGGATGGCCTACTCGTCGGTGGTCGCCGCCGAACTGTTCAACGGTATCCCCGGTATCGGCGGATTGGTCAAGGACGCAAGTAATTACAACAACACCCCTGTCGTGCTGGTCGGGATCTTCGCCATCGGATTCTCCGGTCTGGTCATCGACGGATTGCTGCGGGCGCTGGAGCGGCGTGCCGTCCCCTGGAGAGGAAAGATTTAGATGAAGTTCAAATCACTTGTGGCCGTCGCCGCTGCCAGCGTTCTGGCGCTGGCCGGCTGCGCCGTGGACAACTCCGGGTCCGGTGGCGAGGGTGGCGACAAGCCCACGCTGCGCATCGGCTACCAGACCTTTCCCAGCGGCGACCTGATCGTCAAGAACAACAGGTGGCTGGAAGAGGCGCTGCCCGACTTCAACATCAAGTGGATCAAGTTCGACTCGGGCGCCGACGTCAACACCGCCTTCATCGCCAAGGAACTCGATTTCGGTGCCCTGGGCTCCAGCCCGGTGGCCCGTGGTCTGTCCGAGCCGCTGAACATCCCCTACAAGGTCGCGTTCGTACTGGACGTGGCCGGCGACAATGAGGCGCTGATCGTGCGCAACGAGGCCGGTGTGAACACCATTCCCGAGTTGCGCGGCAAGCGGATCGCCACCCCGTTCGCCTCCACCGCGCATTACAGCCTGCTGGCCGCCCTGTCGCAGAACGGCCTGTCGCCCAGCGATGTTCAGCTGATCGACCTGCAACCCCAAGCGATCCTGGCGGCCTGGGACCGCGGTGACATCGATGCCGCCTACACCTGGCTGCCGACCCTCGATCAGCTGCGCAAGACCGGTAAGGACCTGATCACCAGCCGTCAGCTGGCCGCCGACGGCAAGCCCACCCTGGATCTCGGTGTGGTCGCCGATGAGTTCGCGCAGGCGCATCCGGAGGTGGTCGACACCTGGCGCGAGCAGGAAGCCCGCGCGCTGGACACGATCAAGGATGATCCGGCCGCTGCGGCCAAGGCGATCGCCGCCGAGATCGGTCTGCCCGAGGCGGACGTCGTCGGGCAGCTCAAGCAGGGTGTGTACCTGACCCCGGCCGACGTCGCCTCGGCCGAATGGCTGGGATCCGAAGGGGCTCCGGGCAACATCGCCACCAACCTGCAGAGCGCATCGCAGTTCCTGGCCGACCAGAAGCAGATCCCGGCGGCCGCCGACCTGAAGACGTTCCAGGACGCCATCTACGTGAAGGGGCTTCCCGGTGCCATCGCGGGAAGCTGAGCTCAAAGCCGATCCCAAGGGCGGTCTGCGGATCGCCAACGTGGCGCACCGCTATGGCAGCGGCGCCAACGAGGTGACGGCGCTGGGCCCGGTGGACCTCGACGTCGAGCCGGGCGCGTTCCTGGTGCTGGTCGGGGCGTCGGGCTGCGGCAAGAGCACCCTGCTGCGGTTGATCGCCGGGTTCGAATCACCCAGCGAGGGCCAGGTCCACGTCGGTGGCTCGGCACCCACCCCGGGGGTGACCTCCGGGGTGGTGTTCCAGCAGCCGCGACTGTTCCCGTGGCGCACCGTCGGCGGCAACGTCGACCTGGCGCTGAAGTACGCCAAGGTGCCGCGGGAGCGACGTGTCGAGCGGCGTGATCAGCTGCTGGAGCGGGTGGGCCTGGAAGGGACCGCCGACCGCAAGATCTGGGAGATCAGCGGCGGGCAGCAGCAGCGCGTGGCGATCGCGCGGGCGCTGGCCGCCGAGACGCCGCTGTTCCTGCTCGACGAACCCTTCGCCGCACTCGACGCGCTCACCAGGGAGCGGCTGCAGGATGACGTGCGTCAGGTCAGCGCGGAGTCGGGACGCACGACGGTGTTCGTCACGCACAGTGCCGACGAGGCCGCCTTCCTCGGTTCGCGCATCGTCGTGCTGACGCGCCGGCCCGGCAAGATCGCCCTCGACCTGCCCTCGGAGCTGCCGCGCACCGGGGTCGAGGCCGACGAGCTGCGCCGCTCGCCGGAGTTCCTCAAGCTCAAGAATGAGGTCGGTGAGGCGGTCAAGGCCGCCGCGGCCTGATCATTCGGCCTGCGAGTGACCGCAGACGGTCCGCTACGGCGGCGTGTCGACGTGCAGACGCGGTCGCTCGCGGCATAGGAAAAAGGCACCCGCCGCAGGACGCGCG
This sequence comes from Mycolicibacterium bacteremicum, assembly GCF_002086115.1. Lineage (GTDB taxonomy): Bacteria > Actinomycetota > Actinomycetes > Mycobacteriales > Mycobacteriaceae > Mycobacterium > Mycobacterium bacteremicum. The sequence continues at coordinate 65,269 of NZ_MVHJ01000024.1, read as the reverse complement.
GCGGGTGCCTTTCTCGTAGACGGGTGGACTACACCGGCGGGTATGCCGGCGGCGGGTAGACCCCGCGCAGCCCCCAGGCCAGCCAGCTGAAGAAGAATTCACCCTCGTCGCTGATGTCGTAATCGGGATTAGGATCCATAGTCGCCTCCGCAGCAAGCCCAGTTTGGCTGAAGTCTAATCCCAGTAGCCGATCCCGGGACAGCTAAACCACCCCATTGCCTAGACTGGCCAACCAGTTGATTGGTACCGGGCTCGTCCGGTCTGCAGATAGTGAGTAGTCATGTCCACCGAATCCGCATCCACCGGGGTGTCCAACGGGTCCTCGCGTCGCGACGAGTTGCTGGCGGTCGCCGCCAAGCTGTTCGCCGCCCGCGGGTATCACGGCACCAGGATGGATGACGTGGCCGACGCCGTCGGCCTCAACAAGGCGACCGTCTACCACTATTACGCCAGCAAGTCGCTGATCCTCTGGGACATCTACAAGCGCACCGCGGACTTCACCGTCGACGCGCTGCACGACGACCCGACCGCCTCGGCCCGCGAGACGATCTACCATTTCACCCGGCGCCTGCTCACCGGTATAGCCAACGACCTGGAGGCCGCCGCGGTCTATTTCCAGGAGGGCCCCTACATCTCGGAGTGGTTCACCGAGGAGCAGGTCAGCTACATCCGCAAGGCCGAGGCCACCGTCTACGAACACGTCCGTGACGTCATCGACCGCGGCATCGCCAGCGGCGAGTTCTACGACTGCGACTCCCACGTGCTGGCGCTGGGCTACATCGGGATGACGCTGGGCGCCTACCGCTGGCTGCGCCCGCACGGCCGCCGGACCGCCCAGGAGATCGCCTCGGAGTTCAGCACCGCGCTGCTGCGCGGCCTGATCCGCGACGAGGCCATCCGAAATACCGAGCCGCTGGGTGGAGCGCAGAAATGACCGACCTGTTCCGTCTCGACGGCAAGGTCGCCGTCGTCACCGGCGGTGGCCGGGGGATTGGCGTGATGATCGCCCGCGGTCTGCTGCAGGCCGGCGCCGCGAAGGTCTATCTGGCCGCGCGCAAGCAGCCCGAACTCGAGGCGGCCGTCGCCGAGCTGTCGCCGCTGGGCGCGGTCGAGGGCATCTCGGCGGACCTGGGCACCGCCGAGGGCGTACAGGCGCTCGTCGACGCCGTCTCGGCCAAGGAGGACGCCGTCCACGCGCTGTTCAACAACGCGGGCGCCAACTGGGGCGAACCGTTCGACACCTTCCCCGAGTCGGCGTTCGACCGGGTCTTCGACGTCAACGTCAAGGGCGTCTTCCTGCTGACCCGCGCCCTGGTGCCGCTGCTGGCCGCCGCCGCGACCGACGACGACCCGGCCCGGGTGGTCAACACCGGCAGTGTCGACGGTTTCCACGTCCCCGAACGCGGCCGCAACAACTTCTCCTACGCCGCCAGCAAGGCCGCGGTACACACGTTGACCCAGCATCTGGCCGGCGAGCTGGCACCGCGGATCCTGGTCAACGCGATCGCGCCGGGTCTGTTCCCGTCGAAGATGACCAAGGTGCTGATGACCGCCGGCGAGGAGGCCGTCGGTGCGGCGTTACCGCTGGGCCGGGTCGGGCAGCCCGACGACATGGCCGGTATTGCGGTGTTCCTGGCCAGCCGCGCCAGCAGCTATGTCACCGGCACGGTGATCCCGGTGGACGGCGGCATCAGCACCATCCGCTGACACGCGCAAGAAAATGTGTGAACTGCGTCGCACCTGGGTAACTGGGTGTACATGTGTTCACTTGATCTCCGCGGGCTGACGAGATGGACCCAGAAACCCGCACGTGATATCGCGACGGCGTCGCCGGCCGGCGACTCGAAGATCAACATCATCCGCGGGCTCGCCGCACGGGCCACCACCCCGCTGCTGCCCGACGACTACCTCAAGCTGGTCAACCCGCTGTGGACGGCGCGCGAACTGCGCGGCGAGATCGTTGAAGTCCGCAGGGAGACAGAGGATTCCGCCACCGTCGTGATCAAACCCGGGTGGGGGTTCGCGGCGGACTACCAGCCCGGCCAGTATGTCGGGATCGGCCTGCGCATCGATGGCCGGTGGCACTGGCGCTCATACTCGCTGACCTCGGTCCCCGAGCGCGACGGCAAACTCATCTCCATCACCGTCAAGGCAACCCCCGAGGGCTTCCTGTCCACCCACCTGGTCAACGGCGTCGAACCGGGAACGATTGTTCGCTTGGCGGCCCCCAAGGGGGACTTCGCCCTGCCCGATCCGCCGCCGGTCAAGATGCTGCTGGTCACCGCGGGTAGTGGCATCACCCCGGTGATGGCGATGTTGCGTTCCATCGCCCAACGCGGACAGACCAGCAATATCGTGCACATCCATTCCGCACCGTCCCCGCAGGACGTCATCTTCCACGACGAACTGATCGAGATGCAGGACAGCCGGGCCGATTACCGGTTGCACCTGCAGATGACCGACCAGATGGGGCACCTCGATTTCGACGAGCTCGACGAGATCGTGCCCGACTGGAAGGAGCGCCCCACCTGGGCGTGCGGCCCACCCGCCATGCTGGACACGATCGAGCAGGTGTTCTCGGCCGCCGGGGTGCCCGAGAACCAACTGCACATGGAGCGTTTCGTGATCGCCCGCACCGACAAGGGCGGCGAGGGCGGCACCGTCACCTTCGCCATCTCGGATAAGACCGTCGAGGTCGACGGCGCCACCTCCCTGCTGGAGGCCGGTGAGAGCGTCGGCATCCAGATGCCCTTCGGCTGCCGCATGGGTATCTGCCAAACCTGTGTTCTGCCACTGGAATCCGGTCATGTCCGGGATTTCCGCTCCGGCACCGAGCACGGCGAGGGTGACCGTATTCAGACCTGCGTCTCGGCCGCGTCCGGCGACTGCACCATCAACGTCTAGGAGGAACCGCATGGCCATCACCGATATCAAGGCATACGCCCACCTCACCCCCGCGGATGTCGAGGAACTCGAACGCGAACTCGACGCCATCCGCGCCGAGGTCGAGGAATCCCGCGGCGAACGCGATGCCCGCTACATCCGCCGCGCCATCCAACTGCAGCGCGCGCTGGCCGTCGGCGGACGCATCGCCCTGTTCAACAGCCGCAACAAGTTCTGCTGGGCCGCCGGCACCACGATGCTCGGGGCGGCCAAGATCATCGAGAACATGGAACTCGGGCACAACATCATCCACGGGCAGTGGGACTGGATGAACGATCCGGAGATCCACTCCACGGAGTGGGAGTGGGACACCACCTCGCCGGCCGTGCACTGGAAGAAGTCGCACAACTACATCCACCACAAGTACACCAACGTCGTCGGACTCGATGACGACATCGGCTACGGCATCATGCGGCTGACCCGCGACCAGCGATGGGAAGGCTGGATGATCGGCAACTCGCTGTACAACTTCCTGCTCGGGACGCTGTTCGAGTGGGGGGTCGCGCTGCACGGTGTGGAGACCACCAAGTGGCGCAAGGGGGAGAAGTCGATGGATGAGATCCGCAAGGATCTGCGCATCATCGGCAAGAAGGTGGCCAAGCAGGTCGGCAAGGACTACATCGTCTTCCCCGCGCTGTCCGGCCCCAACTGGAAGCACACGCTGGGTGCCAACGCGGTGGCCAACCTGATCCGCAACTACTGGGCCTATGTGGTGATCTTCTGTGGGCACTTCCCGGACGGGGCGGAGAAGTTCACCGTCGAGGAGTTCGAGCGGGAGACCCGCGGCGAATGGTATCTGCGACAGATGTTGGGATCGGCCAACTTTCGAGGCGGTCGGGTGATGGCCTTCATGAGCGGCAACCTCTGCTACCAGATCGAGCACCATCTCTTCCCGGATCTGCCGAGCAACCGGTACGCCGAGATCGCGGTGAAGGTGCAGGCGCTCTGCGAGAAGTACGACCTGCCCTACACCACCGGCTCGCTGGCCCGCCAATACAGCCAGTCGTGGTGGACGATCGCCAAGCTGGCCCTGCCGAACCGGTTCCTCAAGGCCACCGCCGATGACGCACCGGAGACCAACTCCGAGCTGAAATTCCGGATCCGGGACGGGGTGCGCGAGTCCTTCGGCGTCGACCCGGCCACCGGCCGGCGACGTGGGTTGCGCACCGCGCTGCGCGAACTCCGGTCGGGGGAGGTGGCGGCCGCCTAGCTCGGGCTAGCCTGGCGTTCATGAAGTCCACCATCCTGTCCCGGCGCGACCTGGATTTCCTGCTCTACGAATGGCTGCGGGTCGAGGAACTGACCGCCATGGAGCGGTTCGCCGAGCACTCCCGGGAGACGTTCGACGGCGTGCTGGACCTGTGCGAACAGCTGGCCGAGCGCTATTTCGCCCCGCACAACAAGCTCAGCGACGCCCAGGAGCCGACGTTCGACGGCACCGCGGTCACCGTCATCCCGGAGGTGAAGGCGGCCATCGAGGCGTTCGCCAAGGCCGACCTCGTCGGGATGAGCTTCGATGCCGAGCTCGGCGGGGCACAACTGCCGGTGACGGTCGCCCAGGCGGGCTTCGCCTGGATCTCGGCGGCCAACACCAGCACCTCCGGGTACCTGATGCTGACCATCGCCAACGCCAACCTGATTGCCGAGTTCGGCAGCCCCGAGCAGATCGAGGCCTTCGTCAAACCCATGCTGGCGGGCCGTTTCACCGGCACCATGGCGCTCTCGGAGACCCAGGCCGGGTCCTCACTGGCCGATATCACCACCCGCGCCGAACCGCAGGCCGACGGCAGCTACCGGGTGTACGGCACCAAGATGTGGATCTCCGGCGCCGAGCACGAGATGACCGAGAACATCGTCAACCTGGTGCTGGCCAAGATCCCGGGCGGCCCGGCGGGAACGAAGGGCATCTCGTTGTTCATCGTGCCCAAGTTCACCCCCGACGGCGCCCGCAATGCGGTCGCGATCTCCGGACTCAACCACAAGATGGGCCAGCGCGGCATCACCAACACCGTGCTCAACTTCGACGGTGCCGTCGGCTACCTGGTGGGTGAACCACACCGCGGCCTGACCTACATGTTCCGCATGATGAACGAGGCGCGCCTCGGGGTCGGGATGGGTGCGGTGGCGCTGGGCTACACCGGCTATCTGAAATCCCTGGACTATGCCCGCGAACGCCCGCAGGGCCGCCTGGTGAAGGATCCGTCCACACCGCAGGTGCCGATCATCGCCCATGCCGACGTCAAACGAATGCTGTTGGCGCAGAAGGCGTATGTCGAGGGTGCGCTGGGATTGGCCCTGTACTGCGCGCGGCTGACCGACGTGGGCGACCATGCGCTGCTGGACATCCTGACCCCGATCGCCAAGAGCTGGCCCTCGCAGTGGTGTCTGGAGGCCAACAGTCTGGCGATCCAGGTGCTCGGCGGCTACGGCTACACCCGCGAGTACGACGTCGAACAGCACTACCGGGACAACCGGCTCAATCCCATCCACGAGGGCACCCACGGGATCCAGAGCCTGGACCTGCTGGGCCGCAAGGTCACCCAGAACGGCGGGGCCAGCCTGACCGCACTGTCCGAACGGATTGCCGAGACGGTGCGCGCGGGCGGTGCCGACCCGCTGGCCGCACAACTCGATGCCGCCTGGCAACGGATGGTCGAGGTGACCGCCGCCATGTTCGCCGGCGGTGACATGGCGGCGACGATGGCAAACAGCGCCATCTATCTGGAGGCGTTCGGCCACATCGTCATCGCGTGGATCTGGCTGGAGCAGTACCTGGCCGCAGCCGGCCGGGACGGGGACTTCTACGAGGGCAAGCGGCAGGCGGCCCGCTACTTCTTCCGGTACGAGCTGCCCAGGACGTATCCGCAAATGGATCTGCTGGCGAGCCTGGACCGCACCACTCTGGACATGCAGGAGGACTGGTTCTGATTTCGCGCGTAAGCGGCGTGCGACAGCAACCGCTGACGTAAAGTTTCTGACGTAACCGTCAAAAAGATCGCGGTGCGCACGAAAGAAGACCCTCATGGCGAAGGCAGCCACCCGTTCCCTGATCGCGCTGGCGGCCACCGCCGCGTTCACCCTGACCGCCTGCGGCGGCGCCCCGGCCGATGCCACCAGTCAGGCGAGCGGCGGCTGGCCGTCGGGCAACGTCGAGATGCTGGTCGGCTACGCGCCCGGCGGATCCAGTGACGTCATCAGCCGGGCCATCGCCAAGGGCCTGTCGACCGATCTGGACGCGCCGTTCCGGATCACCAACCGGGAGGGCGGCAACGGTGCCGTCGCCGCGGCCGAACTCGCCGACGCACCCGCCGACGGTTCTGTCATCGGCATCCAGAACGCCTCGCTCTACGCGATCACCCCGTTGGCCGTGGCACCCGACCAGGTCAGCCGGATCGATGACTTCGACGTCGTACACGGCATCTCGAGCGAGAACTACGTGCTGGTCACCAACCCCGTGTCCGGGCTGCGCGCCGTCGCAGACCTCGCCACGGCGAACCGCCCCATCCGGTATGGCACCACCGGTGTCGGAACCGGCGCGCAGCTGTCGGGGGCGCTGCTGATGAAGGCCGCCGGTGTGGTGTCGGAACCAGTGCCGTTCGCCAGTGGCGCACCGAATCTGGCGGCGGTCCTGGCCAATGAGGTCGACGTGGCGGTCATCCACGTCGGCGAGGCCATCGAGAACATCCAGTCCGGCAAGTTGATGCCACTGGCGGTGTTCAGTCCGGAGCGGATCGGGTTCCTGCCCGAGGTCCCGACCGCCAAGGAACAGGGCCACGACATCGTCGTCACCCAGTACCGGTTCATGACCGTGCCCAAGGGGACGCCGGCCGAGGTGACCGGGCCGCTGATCGCCGGGCTGCGGGCCACCTTCGACACCCCGGCCTACCAACGGTTCAACGAACAGAACAGCCTGCTGCCGATGGAGATCCCCGGTGACCAGGTCGTCGCCCAACTGGCCGCCGACAGCCGGCGATACGCCGAAATGGTCGCGCAGGGTGGCATCGACCTGCACAACATTGGGTAATCCCCCCATGTGTTTCGTGTCTCTTTTGCGTGTGTAGCGCCGCCGGCGAGCCGACTCACCAGGTGAGCGCAGGCAAGGAGATGACGATGGCTGAAAAAAAGATCGCCGAAAACAAGCTGCTGTCGCCAGGGCAGACGTGCTGGCGAACGGTCGAGGCGGACCGCTTCGCGCCCATCGTCGACGGTGCCGACTATCTGAAGTGCGTGAAATCGGCGATGCTGGGCGCCGAGAACCGGATCCTGCTCATCGGCTGGGACTTCGACGCCCGCACCACGTTCGAGCCGGGCGGCGGCACACTGCCCGGGCCGAACCAACTGGGCCCGTTCCTGTTCTGGCTGCTGTGGCGCCGCCCGCACCTGAAGGTCTACGTGCTCAAATCCAACCTGCGGTTGCTGCCGGTCTTCGAGCGGTACTGGTACAGCATCGTCCCGGTGCAGTGGCTCAACCGGATCACCTCGGCGCGGATGCACCTGGCCGTCGACGGCGCGCACCCCACCGGCGCGGTGCACCACCAGAAGGTGGTGGTCATCGACGACGCTGTCGCGTTCTGCGGGGGGATCGACCTGACGCTCGGACGCTGGGACACCCGCGCACACGATGCGGTCGAGCCGGGTCGGCGGGCGGCCGGTGAGGCCTACGGTCCACGGCACGAGGTGGCCACCGTCGTCGACGGGGAGGCGGCCCGGTCGCTGGCCGAACTGGCCAGGGACCGTTGGGAGATGGCGACCGGCCAGGCCCTGCCGCCGGTCGGTCCCGGCGCGAGCGTCTGGCCGCAGCCCTGCGAACCCGCGCTGCGCCACGTGCAGATCGGCATCGCCCGGACGCTGCCCTCGTTGCCCGAGCGCGACGAGGTGCGCGAGGTCGAGGCGTTGAACCTGGCGGCCATCGGTGCCGCCCGGAAGATGATCTACCTGGAGAACCAGTACCTGGCCGCGCGCAGCATCTGCGAGGCGCTGGCCGAGCGGTTACGCGACCCCGATGGTCCCGAGGTGATCATCGTGCTGCCGCGCACCTCGGAGAGCCAGCTGGAACGGGAATCGATGGACAGCGCCCGCGAGCGGATGCTGCGCCTGCTGTGGGAGGCCGACGAGCACGACCGGCTGGGCGTCTACTGGCCCGCGGTGCCCGGCGGACAGTCGCTCTACATCCACTCCAAGATCGTCGTCGTCGACGACCGCTTCCTGCGCATCGGCTCGTCCAACCTGAACAACCGCTCGCTGGGCTTCGACAGCGAATGCGATGTGGCCATCGAATACTCCGACGGTCGCGACGACATCCGGACCCACATCGAGTTCGTCCGCGACGACCTGCTGGCCGAGCACCTCGGGCTGCCGCTGGACACGGTGCGCGCCGAGATGCGGGCGCGCGGGTCCATCCTGAAGGCGGTCGACACCCTGCGCGGGCGGTCCCTGCGGAAGTTCACCCCGCACATGGTGTCCGCCGACGCCGGGCCGTTCGCCGAGAACGACCTGATGGATCCCGTCCGGGTGCCGACCTCGGTGGCGGTGAGCGTGTTGTCGGTGGCCGTCGCACTGGTCACCTGGCCGTTGGTCAAGGGAGCGCCGGGACTGTGGTCGGTGGTCCGCTCCGCCGGTGAACGGGTCGGCCTGCCGATCTGAATCAGAATTCGATGATCTGGCGCACCGCACGGCCGTCGGCCAGCGCGTCCATCCCGGTGTTGATCTCCTCCAGCGTCAGAGTGGCCGAGACCAGCTTCTCCACCGGCAGCCGGCCGGCCCGCCACAGGGCGACGAACCGCGGGATGTCGCGGGCCGGTACCGCCGAACCCAGGTAGCTGCCGATCAGGGTCCGCCCCTCGGCCACCAAACTCAACGGGGACAACGAGATCCGCGCATCCGGTGCAGGCAGTCCGACGGTGATGGTCCGCCCGCCCGGCGCGGTCAGGCAGATCGCGGTCTCCAGCGCGGCGGCATGCCCGACGGCCTCGATGACCACCTCGGCGCGGAAATCGGCCGCATCGGGGGTGGCCACCGCATGCGCACCCAGCTCACGCGCCAACGCCAGCTTGTCCGGCAGTCGGTCGACCGCGACGACCCGCACATCGTCATGGGCAAGCGCGGTCAGCATGGCGGCCATCCCGACACCCCCCATGCCGACGACGGCCACGGTCTGGCCGGGTTGCGGCCGGCCGGCGTTGAGGACCGCCCCACCGCCGGTGAGTACGGCGCAGCCCAGCAGCGACGCCACCACCGCCGGGACGTCGTCGTCCACCGGCACCACCGACCTGCGGTCGACCACAGCGTGGGTGGCGAATCCGGACACGCCGAGATGGTGCAGCACCGGCCGGGCGTCGGGGCGGGCCAGCCGGACCGCCCCGCTGAGCAAGGTGCCCGCGCCGTTGGCCGCGCTGCCGGGAATGCACGGCGCCAGGCCGTCGGTCGCGCAGGCCGAACACTGCCCGCAGCGCGGCAGGAAGGTCATCACCACCCGCCGGCCGACCGCCAGATCAGAAGAGCCGCAAGCCTTTTCGACCACGCCGGCCGCCTCGTGGCCGAGCAGCATCGGAATCGGCCGCACCCGGTTGCCGTCCACCACCGACAGGTCGGAGTGGCACAGCCCGGCCGCCTCGATGCGTACCAGCAGCTCACCGTCGCCCGGCTCGGCGAGGTCGAGCTCCGTCACCGCCAGCGGTTGCGAGGCCGCATAGGGCCGGGACGCACCGATTCTTTCCAGTACCGCACCGCGGATCAACATGACACCAGCCTGACATGCTGGCCGGCATGGAGTACACGAGCGCGGACTTCGGCGTGCACTGGCCGGTGCAGACGCGGTGGACCGACAACGACATGTTCGGGCACCTCAACAACGCGGTCTACTACCAGCTCTTCGACACCGCCATCAACTCCTGGATCAGCGCCCGGGCCGGGGTCGATCCGATGGCCGCGCCGTGGTTGGGCGTGGTCGCCGAATCGAGCTGCCGCTACCTCGCGGAGGTGGCCTTCCCGTCGGATCTGGTCGTCGGCCTGGCGGTGACGCGATTGGGCACCAACAGCGTCACCTACCGCACCGGACTGTGGACGGCGGGGCCGGATGCGCGGCTCGCCGCGGTCGGCTCGTGGGTGCACGTCTACGTCGACCGTCAGACCCGCCGCCCGGTCCCCATCCCGGACCCCATCCGCACTCTGCTCGCCACCGTCGTCCACGACGCGACACCCTGACCGAAACACCGTTTCCGCCGATTCAAACGGGGTAGCCGCCGGCAACACCCCACGGAGGAGACGTCATGCGCGCGATGGAGCTGGACCTGACGGTCACCTTCATCGGCAATGCCACCACGCTGATCTCCGCGGGCGGCATCACCGTGCTGACGGATCCCAACTTCCTGCACCAGGGCCAGCATGCCTACCTGGGATACGGGCTGCTGTCGCGGCGGCTGCACCCGCCGGCCCTGCGCGTCGACGAACTACCGCCGATCGATGCGATCGTGTTGTCGCACATGCACGGTGACCACTGGGACCGGGTCGCCCAGCGCGGTCTGGACCATTCGCTGCACGTGGTCACCACCCCGCACGCGGCAAAACGGTTGGTGCGCCGCGGGTTCGACGATGCCCGCGGCCTGACGACCTGGGATCACCGCGACATCGTCAAGGGCGCGACGACGCTGCGGATCACCGCACTGCCCGGTCGGCACGCGCCCACCTGGACGCAACGCCTGCTGCCCCCCGTGATGGGGTCGATGCTGGAGTTCGGCACCGCCGACGAACCCGCCCAGCGCCGGTTGTACATCTCCGGGGACACCCTGTTCATCGAGGACCTCACGCAGATCGCCACCCGGTTCCAGGCGATCGAGGCCGGCATCCTGCACCTCGGTGGCACCCGGCTGCCCGCCGGTCCGCGATTGCCGTTCGGGCTCACGGTCACCATGGACGGCCGCCAGGGCGCCGACGCGGTCGAAGCGGTCGGCCTGCCGAAGGTGATCCCGGTGCACTTCGACGACTACGGCGTGTTCGCCTCCCCGCTGAGCGACTTCCGCGCCGAGATGGAGCGACGCCGCATGGATGACCGCATCGTCGAACTCGGCCGCGGGGAGTCGGTCCAGCTCTGATCGCGGGCGGCGCGACTCGCTATGCTCGCCCGATGCCGATCGTCAGCAAGACCGTCGAGGTGTCCGCCCCCGCCGCCACGATCATGGCGATCGTCGCGGACTTCGAGGCCTACCCGCAGTGGAACGAAGAGGTCAGCGGGGCCTGGGTGCTGGCCCGCTACGACGACGGCCGGCCCAGCCAGCTGCGGCTGGACACCAAGGTCCAGGGTATCGAGGGGACCTACATCCAGGCCGTCTACTACCCCGCCGAGGGGCAGATCCAGACCGTCATGCAGCAGGGCAAGCTGTTCTCCAAGCAGGAGCAGCTGTTCGCCGTCGTCGACATGGGTCCGACCAGCCTGCTCACCGTCGACATGGACGTCGAGGTCGACATGCCCGGTGTGCCGTCGATGATGGTCAAGAAGGTCGTCAACGACGCGCTGGAACACCTGGCGGGCAACCTCAAGAAGCGCGCCGAGGAACTGGTCGGCTGATCAGGTCCACAGCCCCAGATCGTCGAGCAGGCTGGTCAACCGCCGGGCCCCGTCGTCGAACTGGCTGCGCGTCAGGCGCACCACCTCGGTGACCTCGCGCCGGCGCATCGCGGCGACCAGCTCGCGGTGGTTGGCCACCGCCTCCACACCCCACTGCGGGTCCGAGGCGTAGATGTGCGGAGGCAGGTAGCGGGCCGCGTTGAGCAGGAACCAGGCCAGCTTCATCCGGTTGGTGGTGCGGTTGAACGCGCGGTGGAACCTGAACTCGGCCAGCGCGATCGCGTCGACGTCACCGGAGCGCACCGCCGCGTCCAGGTCCTCGGTCAGTCGCGCCAGCTCGTCGATCTCGGCATCGGTGGCACGCTGCGCGGCGGTGGCGGCCAGCTCGGCGGCGATCGCCCCCTGCAGCCAGAAGATGTCGGCAATGTCGTCACGGGTGAACGGTGAGACCACGTGCCCGCGGTTGGGCTCCAGTTGCACCATGCCCTCGCCGCGCAGGGTCCGCAGCGCCTCGCGCACCGGGGTGATGCTCACCCCGAGTTGCGCCGCGGTCTCGTCGAGACGCACGAACGTGCCCGGCCGCAGCGTCCCGGACATGATCGCCACCCGCAGGTAGCCGGCCACCTCGTCGGAGAGCTGTTCGCGGCGGCGGGCCGGACCCAGTTTGGCGGGCGCGTTCATGCCGACGAGGAGTCCTTTCCGGGCTGTCGCGGGCTTGTCCATCCGACGGATGTCGGCATAGTGTGACCGCATCCACACAGTATTTGATCAAATATAAACGTTGCGCGGAATCCCCACACTGCGCACGCCAGCGTCGTATCCGCCGATCGAAAGAGCCTCGGAGTTGACCGTTCAGACCGCCCCGTCCCGCACCGAACAGCCCTACCTCGCCCGGCAGCAGAACTGGTCCAACCAGCTGTCCCGGCACGCGCTGATGCAGCCGGACAAGACCGCGCTGCGCTTCCTCGGCCAGACCACCACCTGGGCCGAACTGGACCGGCGGGTCGACGCGCTGGCCGGCGCCCTGGTGCGCCGCGGCGTCGAGGCCGGCGACCGGGTGCTCATCCTGATGCTCAACCGCACCGAGTTCATCGAGACCTTCCTGGCCGCCAACCGGCTGGGCGCCATCGCGGTGCCGGTGAACTTCCGCATGACCCCGCCCGAGATCGCGTTCCTGGTCAGCGACTGCGCGGCGCAGGTGGTCGTCACCGAGGCGGTGCTGGCGCCGGTGGCCACCGCGGTCCGCGACCTGGACCCGAGCCTGACCACCGTGATCGTCGCCGGCGGGGTCACCGAGGACGGCCTGCTGGGCTACGACGACCTGATCGCCGAGCAGAACCCGGCGCCCGGGCCGGTGGACATCCCGAACGACTCACCGGCGCTGATCATGTACACCTCGGGCACCACCGGCCGCCCCAAGGGCGCGGTGCTCACCCACACCAACATCAGCGGACAGGCGCAGACCTTCCTGTTCACCAACGGTGCCGACCTCAACCACGACGTCGGCTTCATCGGGGTCCCGCTGTTCCACATCGCCGGGATCGGCAACATGATCCCGGGCCTGCTGCTGGGCCGGCCGACCGTTGTCTACCCGCTGGGCGCCTTCGAACCGGGGGCCCTGCTCGACGTGCTGGAGGCCGAGGAGGTGACCGGCATCTTCCTGGTCCCGGCGCAGTGGCAGGCCGTCTGCGCCGCCCAGCGCGCCCAGCCCCGCACGCTCAAGCTGCGGGTGCTCTCCTGGGGTGCCGCGCCGGCCTCGGACACGTTGCTGGAGGAGATGGCGAAGACCTTCCCGGGCGCCAACATCCTGGCCGCCTTCGGTCAGACCGAGATGTCGCCGGTGACCTGTATGTTGTTGGGCGAGGACGCAATTCGTAAACTCGGCTCGGTCGGCAAGGTCATCCCGACGGTGTCGGCGCGCATCGTCGACGAGGATATGAACGACGTGCCGGTCGGCGAGGTCGGCGAGATCGTCTACCGGGCGCCGACGCTGATGTCGGGCTATTGGAACAACCCGAAGGCCACCGCCGAATCGTTTGCCGGCGGCTGGTTCCACTCCGGAGACCTCGTGCGCCAGGACGAGGAGGGTTACATCTGGGTGGTGGACCGCAAGAAGGACATGATCATCTCCGGCGGCGAGAACATCTACTGCGCCGAGGTGGAGAACGTCCTGGCTGCTCACCCGGCCATTGCCGAGGTCGCGGTGATCGGCCGGCCGCACGAGAAGTGGGGCGAGGTCCCGGTCGCCGTGGTCGCTCTGGCGGCCCAACCGGAGGCGTCGCTGACGTTGGCGGAACTCGACGATTTCCTCACCGAGCGGTTGGCTCGGTACAAGCATCCCAAGGCGCTCGAAGTCGTCGACGCGCTGCCCCGAAATCCGTCGGGCAAAGTGCTCAAAACCGAACTCCGCACCATGTTTGGGTCGTGAGCGAAGATTGACGCTCGCGAAAGTGACGCTCGGCCAACGTTTTTTACCACAAGATCGGCCGGGCTGCCCCCTGGATGGGCTTTGCTAACAGTTGCGATATGAATAACCCGGATGCTTCACCCCGCTGGTCACGGATCGGGTACAGTCCTGTGGTCCGAGTTACTACCGACCGGTAGGTAGAGCAGGATCACACGCTATGGAGCTGGTCTCCGGAACAGTGGAGGAGGGGGCGTGCGACAGCTAGTTCCGCTGCGCAGAACACTCGCCTCGGGGGGCCGTCGGTGACGGCGGGCAACGGACTGGTCGACTACGTCAAGGACCAGCTGGACAAACCGCTGACCATGGTCGGCGGTTTCTTCAAAATGTCCGTTCTGACCGGCAAGGCGCTGCTCACCCGGCCGTTCCAGTGGAAGGAATTCATCCTTCAGAGCTGGTTCCTGATCCGGGTGGCATTCCTGCCGACCCTGGCGGTGTCCATCCCGCTCACCGTGCTGATCATCTTCACCCTCAACATCCTGCTCGCCGAATTCGGCGCGGCCGACGTGTCCGGTGCCGGCGCGGCGCTGGGCGCGGTCACCCAGCTGGGCCCACTGGTGACGGTGCTCGTGGTCGCGGGCGCCGGCTCCACCGCCATCTGCGCCGACCTGGGCGCACGCACCGTGCGCGAGGAGATCGACGCCATGGAGGTGCTGGGCATCGATCCGATCGAGCGCCTGGTCGCCCCGCGCGTGGTCGCCGCCACCTTCGTGGCCTTCCTGCTCAACGGTGCGGTGATCACCATCGGTCTGGTCGGCGGCTACTTCTTCGGTGTCTACATCCAGAACGTCAACGCCGGCGCCTACGTGTCGACGCTGACCCTGCTCACCGGCTTCCCCGAGGTCATGATCTCGGTCATCAAGGCCACCCTGTTCGGCCTGATCGCCGGACTGGTCGGCTGCTACCGCGGACTCACCGTCGCCGGCGGCTCCAAGGGCGTGGGCACCGCGGTCAACGAGACGCTGGTGCTCTGCGTCGTCGCGCTGTTCGCGGTGAACGTGGTGCTGACCACCATCGGCGTGCGCTTCGGTACGGGAGGCTGACATCAGTACTGCTGCAGTTCTGCGGACCCGGTTCCCGCGGGCGTTCGACCGCACCCGCGGATACGCCGGTGCGCCGGGTCGCTTCCTCGACAGCATCGGCCACGTCGCCTGGTTCGTGGTCCAGGCCGTCGGCCATCTGCCACACGCGTTCACGCACTACCGCCGGGAATCGCTGCGCCTGGTCGCCGAGATCGGCATGGGCACCGGCGCGATGGCCGTCATCGGCGGCACCGTGGCCATCATCGGCTTCGTCACATTGTCGGCCGGCTCACTGATCGCCATCCAGGGTTTCGCCTCGCTGGGCAACATCGGGGTCGAGGCCTTCACCGGCTTCTTCGCCGCGCTGGCCAACATCCGCGTCGTCGCCCCGGTGGTGACCGGCCAGGCCATGGCCGCCACCGTCGGCGCCGGCGCCACCGCCGAACTCGGCGCCATGCGCATCAGCGAGGAGATCGACGCGCTCGAGGTGATGGGCATCAAGTCCATCTCGTATCTCGTGTCGACCCGGCTGATGGCCGGCGCCATCGTCATCGTGCCGCTCTACGCGATGGCGATCCTGCTGTCGTTCCTGTCGGCGCAGCTGGTCACCACCGTCTTCTACTCCCAGTCGGTCGGCACCTACGAGCACTACTTCCACACGTTCCTGCGGGTCGACGACGTGATGTGGTCCTTCCTGGAGGTGATCATCATGTCGATCATCATCATGTTGAACCACTGCTACTTCGGTTACTTCGCCAGCGGCGGCGCGGTGGGTGTGGGTGAGGCCGTCGGCCGCTCCATGCGCACCTCGCTGATCGCCATCGTGCTGGTCGTCCTGTTGGCCTCGTTGGCGCTCTACGGCACCGACCCGAACTTCAACCTGACGGTGTAGCGATGACTCAGCCCTCCGCCCCCGTGGTCAAGCCGAAGACACCGCCCTACAAGGTGGCCGGGTTGGTACTGCTGCTCATCAGCGCGCTCATCCTGACGCTGACCTGGCTGCAGTTCCGCGGCTACTTCGAGAAGCGCGTACAGCTCACCGTGATGGCCGAACGCGCCGGCCTGGCGATGGACCCGGGCTCGAAGGTCACCTTCAACGGCGTGCCGATCGGGCGGCTCGCCGAGGCCGGTGTCGTCACCGTCGGCGATGTGCCGCAGGCCAAGCTGACCCTCGACGTCGACCCGAAGTACCTGTCGCTCATCCCGTCCAACGTGCAGGCCGAACTGCGGGCCACCACGGTGTTCGGCAACAAGTACATCTCGTTCCTGTCTCCGGAGAATCCGTCCTCGGAACGCCTCAGCAGCGGCGCCACGATCCAGGCCAGCGGCACCACCACCGAGTTCAACACCCTGTTCGAGACGATCATGAAGATCTCCGAGCAGATCGACCCGGTGAAGCTGAACCAGACCCTGACCGCGGCCGCCCAGGCCCTCGACGGGCTCGGCGACAAGTTCGGCCAGTCCCTGGTCGACGGCAACGACATTCTCGGGGAACTGAATCCGCGCATGCCGCAGATCCGCCGCGACATCACCGGCCTGGCCGATCTGGGCGAGGTCTACTCCGAGGCGGCGCCGGACCTGTTCGACGGGTTGGCCAACGCGGTGACCACCGCGCAGACGCTGAACGCCGAGCAGGGCAACATCGACCAGGCGCTGATGGCCGCCGTCGGGTTCGGCAACACCGGCGCCGACATCTTCGAGCGCGGCGGCCCGTATCTGGTGCGCGGCGCGCAGGATCTGCTGCCCACCTCGAAGCTGCTGGACTATTACAGTCCGCAATTGGTCTGTACGATTCGTAATTTTCATGGTGTGGCACCTAAACTTGCCGGTGCGCTGGGTGGTAACGGGTACTCGCTTCTCGCCCGCAGTTCTATTTTGGGCGCGGGCAACCCGTACGTGTTCCCGGACAACCTACCGCGCGTCAACGCCACCGGCGGGCCGGGCGGGCGCCCGGGTTGCTGGCAGCCGATCACCCGCGACCTCTGGCCGATGCCGTATCTGGTGATGGACACCGGCGCCAGCATTGCGCCGTACAACCACTTCGAACTCGGGCAGCCGATCATGCAGGAATACGTCTGGGGACGCCAGGTGGGGGAGAACACGATCAACCCATGAGTAACGCATCATGAGTATCAAGGGCACGCTCTTCAAACTGGGGGCCATCTCCGCGGTGCTGCTGACCTTCACCGCGCTGATCTTCGTGGTGTTCGCCCAGCTGCGCTTCGACCGGACCACCGGCTATTCGGCGATCTTCGAGAACGCCAGCGGTCTGCGCACCGGACAGTTCGTGCGCGCCTACGGCGTCGAGGTCGGCAAGGTGGAGGGCGTCACGCTGATCGACGGCGGCGAGCGGGTGCGCGTCGACTTCGAGGTCGAACGCAACCTGCAGCTGTTCTCCGAGAGCACCGCTGCCATCCGCTATCTCGATCTGATCGGCAACCGCTACGTCGAGCTGCGCCGCGGGGACAGCAACACCGTGCTGCCGGCGGGTGCCACCATCCCATTGGAACGCACCGAACCGGCGCTGGACCTCGACGCCCTCGTCGGCGGTTTCCGTCCGCTGTTCAAATCGCTGGACGCGGACAAGGTCAACAACATCGCGACCTCGATCATCACGATCTTCCAGGGCCAAGGTGGCACCATCAACGACATCCTCGACCAGACCGCCGAGTTGACATCGGCTCTGGCAGACCGTGATCAGGCGATCGGCGAGGTCATCACCAACCTGAACACCGTGCTGGACACCACCGTCAAGCACCAGAAGCAGTTCGACGAGACGCTGGTGAATTTCGAGACACTCATCACCGGCCTGAAGAACCGCGCCGACCCGATCGGCGAGTCGGTGGCCGATATCAGCAACGCCGCCGGATCGCTGTCGGATCTGCTGGCCGACAACCGGCCGCTGCTGCGAGACACCTTCGGCTACCTGGAGACCATCCAGCAACCGCTGATCGATCAGCTCGACCAGGTGAACGACATCGTGCAGAAGATCCCTGCCTCGCTGAAGATTCTGGGCCGTTCCGGTGGCATCTACGGCGACTTCTTCAACTTCTACGCCTGCGATCTCTCGCTCCAGCTCAACGGCCTGCAGCCGGGCGGACCGGTCCGTAACGTGCGGCTCACATCCCAGCCGACCGGGAGGTGCACACCGCAATGAGAACCATCCAGGGCAATGACCGCATCCGCAAGGGTGTGATGGGTGTGGTGACGGTGGCGCTCGTCATCGGGGTGGGATCCTCGATCACCAGCGTGCCGATGCTGTTCGCGGTGCCCGAGTACTACGCCCAGTTCAACGACACCGGTGGCCTGAACGTGGGCGACAAGGTGCGCATCGCCGGTGTCGACGTCGGCACCGTGCAGAGCATGGAGATCAAGGGCGACAAGGTCGAGATCGGCTACACCCTGGGCGGTATGCAGATCGGCACCGAGAGCCGCGCGGCCATCCGCACCGATACGGTGTTGGGCCGCAAGAACATCGAGGTCGAACCGCGCGGCAACGAGCTGCTCAAACCGCGCGAGTTTCTGCCGGTGGAGCAGACCCAGACGCCGTACCAGATCTACGACGCATTCCTGGACGTGACGCAGGGGACGGCCGGCTGGGACACCCAGGCGGTCAAGCAGTCGCTGAACGTGCTGTCCGAGACCGTCGATCAGACCTACCCGCATGTCAGCGCGGCACTGGAAGGTGTGCAGCGGTTCTCCGACACCCTCGGTCAGCGCGACGAGCAGCTCAAGCAGTTGCTCGCCAACGCCAACAAGATCGCCACCGTGCTCGGCGACCGCAGCGGCCAGGTCAACGCGCTGCTGGTCAACGCCCAGACCCTGCTGGCCGCGGTCAACGAGCGCAGCTACGCGGTGAACATGCTGCTGGAGCGGATCTCGAATGTCTCGACGCAGGTCTCCGGCCTGATCGAGGACAATCCTAACCTCAACAAGGTGCTGACCCAGCTGAACACCATCAGCGACACGCTCAACGAGCGCAAGCAAGACCTGGCCGACACCCTGTCCATCGCAGGGAAATTCATCACCTCGCTGGCGGATGCGTTCGCGTCAGGACCCTATTTCAAAGTGATGGTGGCCAACCTGTTGCCGCCGACGTTGTTGCAGCCCTTCGTCGACGCCGCGTTCAAGAAGCGCGGCATCGATCCCGAACAGTTCTGGCGCAACGCCGGCCTGCCGGCGTTCCAGTTCCCCGATCCCAATGGGGAGCGCTTCGAGAACGGGGCACCCCCGCCGGCGCCGCGGGTGTTGGAAGGCACCCCCGAGTTCCCGGGTCCTGCGGTGCCCAAGGGTTCGCCGTGCTCCTACACCCCGCCGGCCGACGGTCTGCCGCGGCCCAACGATCCGCTGCCATGTGCGGACCTGACGGTCGGCCCGTTCGGCGACAACCCGTACGGACCGAACTACCAGGGACCCGTCGGCGTGCAGACCTCCGACCCGAATGTGCACGGGCTCGGCCCGACACCGGGCATCCCGAGTGCCGCCATCCCCGGTCAGTTGCCGCCGAACGTGCCGGGCACCCCGGTGCCGCTGGTGCCCGGTCCGCCGGGGGCGCGCACCGTGCCGGTCGGTCCGCCCGGGGTCCCGGCACCGCCGGGACCCATCCCGAGTCGCGCGCCGCTGCCGCCGCCGCTGCCCGGACCGCCCCCGCCGCCGGGGCCGGGCCAGCAGCTGCCGCCGGTCGGAACACCGCCGCTGCCCGGCAATCCGCCGTTCCTCCCGCCCAATTCGCAGGAAGGGTAGGGCTGAACAGATGTCGACGATCTTCAACGTCCGCAACATCAAGCTGCCGCACTTCTCCAAGGCGACGGTGATCCTCACGGCCATCGTGCTGGTGGTCGCCGTCGGTGCGGCCGCGGTCGGCTGGAACGTGTACAAGAAGCTGACCACCACCACGGTGACCGCGTACTTCCCGCAGACCCTGGCGCTCTACCCGGGCGACAAGGTGCTCATCATGGGCGTCAAGGTCGGTGCAATCGACTCGATCGAACCGCAGGGCGACCGGATGAAGGTGGTGCTGCACTGGGACAGCAAGTACAAGGTCCCCGAGAACGCCAGCGCCTCGATCCTCAACCCGTCGCTGGTGGCCTCCCGCGTCATCCAGATCTCCCCGCCCTACACCGGCGGTCCGGAGATGAAGGACGGAGCGGTCATCGACGAGGACCGCACCCAGGTCCCCGTCGAATACGACCAACTGCGCGACCAGATCAGCAGGCTGCTGTCCGATCTGGGCCCCACCCCCGAGCAGCCCAAGGGCCCGTTCGGCGATATCGTCGAATCGTTCGCCGACGGTTTCGAGGGCAAGGGCGAGCAGTTCAACAAGACACTGCAAGGACTTTCGGACGCGCTGACCGCGCTGAACGAGGGCCGCGGCGACTTCGTCGGGATCGTCAAGAGCCTGGCCGTGTTCGTCAACGCGCTGCACCGCAGTGATCAGCAGTTCGTGGCGCTGAACAATGACCTGGCGCAGTTCACCAACTCGTTCACCAACACCGACCGCGAGGTCGCCACCGCGCTGGACGATCTGAACGAGGTGCTGGCCACCACCCGGCAGTTCCTCGACGAGAACGGCACGCCGCTCACCAACAACATCAACAACCTCTCCGACGTGACGACGGCGATCCTGCAGCCCGAGCCGCGCGACGGGCTGGAGACGGCGCTGCACGCCTTCCCGAACCTGGCGGCCAACGTCGTCAATATTGTCTCGCCCAACCAGGGCGGCATCGTCAGCCTGCCGGTGCTGCCCGGTGTCACCAACTTCTCCAATCCGCTGAACTTCATCTGCAGCTCCATCCAGGCCGGCAGCCGGCTCGGGTACCAGGAGTCCGCCGAGCTCTGCGCCCAGTACCTCGCGCCGGTGATGGACGCGATGAAGTTCAACTTCCTCCCGTTCGGCGCCAACCTGGCCGCCGGCGCGATGACCCTGCCCAAACAGATCGCGTACTCCGAACCGCGCCTGCGTCCGCCACCGGGATACAAGGACACCACCGTGCCGGGCATCTTCTCCCGCGACACCCTGTTCTCACACGGCAACCACGAGCCGGGCTGGATCGTGGCGCCGGGTATGCAGGGCGTCGAGGTGCAGCCGTTCACCGCGAACATGCTGACCCCGGATTCCTTGGCCGCGTTGCTCGGTGGGCCCGATATCGTGCCGCCGGCCGCGCCGCCGGCCTTCGGGGTGCCCCCCGGTGGCAACCTGCCCGGGCCGCCGAACGCGTACGACCAGAACAATCCGCTGCCGCCGCCGTGGTACCCGCAGCCCGGCCCGCCCCCGGTGCCCGCACCGGGTGTCATCCCCGGGGATCCGCCGCCCGCGGTGCCCGTCGGCGCACCGGCCGCTCCCGCGGCGCCGGCCCCGCCCGGGCCGCCGCTGCCCGCCGAGGCAGGTGCACGATGAACCTGAAGAAGATCGCGACCCGCACGGTGGCCCTGGCCGCCGCCGGGCTGATGCTCACCGGGTGCGGACAGTGGCGAGGCATCGCCAACGTGCCGCTGCCCGGCGGGCCGGGCACCCAGAACGGCAGCACCACGATCTACATCCAGATGCCGGAGACGTTGGCGCTCAACGCCAACAGCCGGGTGCGGGTGGCCGACGTGTTCGTAGGGCGGGTGCGCAAGATCGAGCTGAAGAACTGGGTGCCGTTGTTGACGGTCGACCTCGAACCGGGGGTGGAACTGCCCAAGAATGCGCTCGCCCGCATCGGCCAGACCTCGCTGCTCGGTTCCCAGCACGTCGAACTCGACGAGCCGGAGGATCCGTCCTCGGAGCCGCTACGCAACGGGGACACCATCCCGCTGCAGAATTCGTCGGCGTACCCGACCATCGAGCGGACGCTGGCCAGTATCTCCGGCATCCTCACCGGTGGCGGCATCCCGAACATCGAGACGATCCAGAACGAGGTGAACGCCATCCTCACCGGGCGTTCCGACGAGATCCGGGAATTGCTGAACCGGTTGGACACCTTCACCTTCGAGTTGAACCAGCAGCGCGACGACATCACCCGCGCCATCGACTCGACCAACCGGCTGCTCTCGATCGTCAGCCAGCGCAACGACACGCTGGACCGGGTGCTCACCGAGTTCCCGCCGCTGATTCAGCATTTCGCGGAGACCCGCGACCTGTTCGCGGATGCGGTGACCTCGCTGGGCCGGCTCAGCGATGTCGCGGACGAGACGTTGAGCAACACCAACGCCAACCTGAACACCAACCTGAAGAACCTGCAGCGCCCGCTGCGCGAGCTGGCCAAGGCCTCGCCGTACCTGGTGGGTGCGCTCAAGCTACTGCTGACGGCGCCGTTCAACATCGAGAATGTGTCGAAGGCGATCCGCGGTGACTACATCAACGTCTCTCTTACTATCGACCTAACGCTGAGCGCCATCGACAACGGATTCCTGTCGGGAACCGGTATCTCGGGCATGCTGCGGGCACTGGAACAGGCCTGGGGCCGCGATCCGGCGACGATGATCCCGGACGTGCGGTTCACGCCGAATCCGAACAGTGCGCCCAACGGCCCGCTGATCGAAAGGTCGGAGTGAGTCATGCTGCTGACCCGAATGATCAAGACACAGTTGCTCATCTTCGTCGCGCTGACGGTGGTGGCGCTGGTGGTGCTGTCGCTGGGCTACCTGCGGCTGCCGACCTACGCCGGGATCGGCATGTACCGGCTCTACGCCGAACTGCCGAACTCGGCGGGGTTGTACAAGACGGCCAACGTCACCTTCCGCGGTACCACCGTCGGCAAGGTGATCGAGGTCGAGCCGACCGAGACCGGTGCGCGCGTCACGATGGACATCGACGACGACACCAAGGTGCCGGTCGATGCGAGCGCCGACGTGCACTCGGTGTCGGCGGTCGGTGAGCAGTTCCTGGACCTGGTGTCGCCGGACAACGTGTCGCAGTACTTCAACAACGGCGACACCATCACCAAGGGCACCGTGCCGGCCGAGGTCGGTCCGGCGCTGGACGCCGCGCAGCGGGGTCTGGCGGCACTGCCCGAGGAGAAGATCGGCGTCCTGCTCGACGAGACGGCCAAGGCCGTCGGCGGGCTGGGCCCGTCATTGCAGCGCCTCGTCGACGCCACCCAGAACCTGGCCGGCGACTTCCGGGAGAACCTGCCGTCGGTGACCGACATCGTCGAGAACTCGGGCCCCATCATCGACTCGCAGGTGAACTCCGGGGATGCCATCGCCCGCTGGTCGGCGAACCTGAACACGATCGCCTCGCAGACCGCCGAGAAGGATGCGGCGTTGCGCAGCGGTCTGCAGCAGGCGGCCCCGACGGCCGATCAGCTCAACGCGGTATTCGGCGACGTGCGTGAGTCGCTACCCCAGACCCTGGCCAACCTCGAGATCGTCATCGACATGCTCAAGCGCTACAACAAGAACGTCGAGCAGGTGTTGGTGGTGCTGCCGCAGGCGGCCTCGATTAGCCAGGCCGCGACGATATTCGCTCCGCAAGCGTTGCTACACCTTGGCCTCGGCATCAACTCGCCGCCGCCGTGCCTGACCGGCTTCCTGCCGGCCTCGCAGTGGCGGTCGCCGGCGGACACCAAGACCGAGCCGTTGCCGTCCGGCCTGTACTGCAAGATCCCCAAGGATGCGCCGAACGCGGTGCGCGGTGCGCGCAACTACCCATGTGTCGACGTGCCGGGCAAGCGCGCGGCGACCCCGCGGGAATGCCGCAGCGAAGAGCCGTACGTGCCGCTGGGGACCAACCCGTGGTACGGCGACCCGAACCAGATCGTCGACTGCCCGGCCGCGGGCGCCCGCTGCACCCGCCCGGTGAACCCGGGACAGGTGATACCGGCACCGTCGATCAACAACGGGACCAACCCGCTGCCGGCCAGTCAGTTGCCTCCGCCGCAGACGACGCTGCCGACCAGTGATCCGCTCACCCCGCCTGGCCAGGGCTCGGTCACCTGCAGTGGACAGCAACCCAATCCGTGCATCTACACTCCGGCATCAGGTCCGGGTGCGGTGTACAGCCCGTCCAGCGGTGAGGTGGTCGGACCCGACGGCGTCAAGTACTCCGTCAACAACTCGAGCAATCCAGGAGATGACGGATGGAAGGAGATGCTGGCACCGGCCGGCTGAACCCCACCGACGACGAGATCGAGGCCACCGGGTCCGCGGCCTCCAAGGATGTGAAGGACTCCGAGGACTCCAAGGACAAGGACGCCGATACCGCTGAGCGGCCCGCGGACCCGGTCGACGCGGCACCCCAGGAGTCACTCGCCGAACCCGATACCGCGCAGCCGTCCCACGGCCGGCTCGGTGGTGGCTGGGTCGCCGCCATCGCGGTCGTGCTGATCGCCCTGGCCGCCGGGATGGGTGCGGTGGGTTACCTGCTGCTGCAGTGGAACGCTCGCAGCGATCAGATCGCCCGCGACGATGCGGTGGCACTGCAGGCCGCCAAGGACTGCGTCATCGCCACGCAGGCGCCCGACACCGCGTCGATGGGCGCGGCGCAGGCCAGGATCGTGGACTGCTCGACCGGCGACTTCGGCGCGCAGGCCGTCTTTTATAGCTCGATCATGGTCGAGGCCTACCAGGCCGCCAACGTCCAGGTCGAGGTCTCCGACCTGCGCGCGGCCGTCGAACGGCACCACGACGACGGGTCGGTGGACGTGCTGGTCGCCGTGCGCACCAAGGTGACCAACAGTGAGACCGCCGATCAGGAGCAGGGCTACCGACTGCGGGTGACCATGCAGCGTGCCGACGGTACCTACAAGATTGCCAACCTCGTGCAGGTCACCACGTGACAGCGGTTCTCGAAGACGCCGTCGAGTCGGACCCGCAACCGGAGGTGACGCCGGCGTCCTGGGGTGCGCGCGCCGGCGCGTTCGCCATCGATGTGCTGTTCGGGCTCGCGCTGATCACGACCCTGGCGATGCTGGCCTGGACGGCACCGCTGCTGGGCGTGCTGTGGTGGGTCTACACCGTGGCCGCCGGCCTGGCCGGTCTGCTCCTGATGGGCAACCGCTGGGTGCTGCCGGTGCGCACCGGGTGGTCGCTGGGCCGCGCGGTCACCGGAATCCGGGTGGTGGTCCGCTCCGGCGACCCCGCCGACACCGGCCGGCTGATCCTGCGCGATGTGGCGCACCTGCTCGACACCGCGCCCGCGCTGCTGGGCTGGCTGTGGCCGCTGCTGGACCGCCGCGGACGTACCTTCGCAGATCTGTTGCTGCGCACCGAGGTTCGTCCCGTCGGCGAACCGGGACGGGATGTGCGGCGGCCGGCGGCCATCGTCCTGGCTGCAGTGGCCGTGGTGTGCGCCGGCGCGACGGTGGCCGGTTATGCGCTGGTGTACCGGGCCGACCGCGCCCTCGACGACGCGCGCAGCCAGATCGCGGCCCAGGGGGCGGGCATCGTCGAGCAGATCCTCAGCTACACCCCCGACACCGCCGACCAGGATTTCGAGCGCGCCCGGTCGCTGGCCTCGGACAGCTACCGCCCGCAACTGGTCGCTCAGCAGGACGCCCTGCGCAGGTCTCCGCTGGTGTCCAACGAGTACTGGTCGGTCAACAGTGCGGTGCTGGAGTCGCCCGCACCGACCACCACCACGGCCTCCATGCTGCTGGCCATGCAGGGCCAGCGCGGCAGCGACCCGAACACCATGCGGTTCATCACCGCCACGGTGCGCGTCGACTTCGTCAAGCCCGGAGAGCAGTGGCAGGTGCAGAACCTGTCCGTGTTGACCCGGCCCCAGGCCCCCGGGGGTGGCGGATGAGTCCGCGCCGCATCATCGAACCGGACCGGCCCGAATACTTCGTGGCGCCGGTCGACCCGCCGGTGCGCTGGGGTCTGCCGCTGGTGGCGGCGATCTCGGCGGTGCTGGTCACCGTCGCGCTGGGCTTCGCCTCCTATTTCACGGTGGTGCACGAGTCGGACCGGCAGACCGAGATCCGCGATGCCGACGCGCTGGGCTATGTGCGGGCCTTCATGACCGCGTACACGACACTGGATCCGTTCAACGCCAACGACTATGCGGACCGGATGCGGGCCCAGGGGACCGGGGAGTTCCTCCAGGTGTTCACCGAGAAGCAGAACGAGATCGTGCTGCAGGTGGCGCGGCTGGAGCCCACCACCGGCACCGTCGTCGAGGCGGGCGTGCAACGGTGGAACGAGAACGGCAGCGCCGACGTGCTCGTCGCCACCAAGAGCACCAGCACCACCCCGGACGGCAAGCAGACCATCGAGACCGGAAGCCGTTGGCTGGCAACGGCCATCAAGGAAGGACAGCAGTGGAAGATCAGCCGACTGATTCAGGTGATCTGACCACCGGGTCCGACACCACCGACGCGCCCGCCACCGGTGAGCGCGCGGACGTCACCGACACCTCCGGCGAATCCGCCGACCCGGCGCAGACACCGGACGCCGCCGACGACCCGGCACCGGTGCTGGTACCGCACCGGCCACCCGGCCGGCGGGTGAAGGTGCTCGCGACGATCGGTGCCGCGGCGTTCGTCGGTGCCGCGGCGTTTGCCGGTGCCACCGCGGCGCCCTACCTCAACGACCGGGCGCAGGTGCAGGTCAAGCTCGACATCGCCGGCACCGCAGCCGACGCCATCAGCACGTTGTGGACCTACACACCCGAGGACATGGAATCGCTGCCGGACCGGGCGGCGAAGTATCTCGCCGGCGATTTCCAGGTCGAGTACCGCAAGTACATCGACGCGATCGCCGCGCCGAACAAACAGGCACAGGTGTCCAACAACACCCAGGTGCTCGGTACCGCGGTGGAATCGGTGGATGCCGACAACGCCTCGGCGATCGTCTACACCAACTCGGTGGCCACCAGCCCCGTCACCAAGAACATCCCGTCGCTGCGCTATCTGTCCTACCGGCTGACCATGGAGAAGCGCGGCACCGACTGGCTCATCACCCAGATGAATGCCATCACCTCGCTGGACCTGACGCCGAGGCTGTAACCGCGGGCCATGCAATCGCCTGTCTCGCACCGTCGCACGGTCGCGGTGCTGCTGCTGCTCACCTTCGCCACCGGACTGGTGGACGCGGTCAGCGTGCTGGTGCTCGGGCACGTGTTCGTCGCCAACATGACCGGCAACGTCATCTTCCTCGGGTTCTGGTTCGTCCCGCACTCCGGCGTCGACCTGCTGGCCGCGGTGGTCGCGTTCGTCAGCTTCCTCGGCGGCACCGTGGTGGGTGGGCGCCTGGTGCGTCATCTCGGTCCGTCGGTGCGGCGGTGGATGACGGTGGCGTTGAGCATCGAAGTGCTCGCCCTGGTCACCCTGGCGCTGCTCGCCGGGGCGGGGATCCTGCGCTATCACGACGATTCGAAACTGGTGTTGATCGCCGGGTTGGCGGTCACCTTCGGCATCCAGAACGCCGCCGCCCGACAGTTCGGGATCGCCGAGCTGTCCACCACGGTGTTGACCCAGACCATCGTCGGGATCGGTTTCGACAGCAGGCTGGCCGGCGGCACCGGGCAGCGCGAGAAACTGCGCTACGGCGTGGTGTTGACGATGTGCGCCGGCGCGGTGCTGGGGGCCACCATGACGCTCTACGTGGTGGCGCCGGTGATCGGACTGGCCGCCGCGGTGGTGGCGGTGGCCGGTCTCATCTTCGCCCTCGGACCGACCGTGGTGCCGCCCGGTTAGTCTGAGCGCCATGCCCACAGTTCTCGTCACCGGAGCCGGTCGAGGAATCGGCCGGACCATTGCTGAGCACCTCGCCGTCGCCGGCTGGGATGTCATCGCCGGTGTGCGCAACCCCGTCGACGGCGCCATGTTGACCGCCACCCACCCGGACCGCATCTCGGTGGTGACCCTCGACGTCACCGACGCCGGGCACATCGCCGCCCTGGCCGACACGCTGCCGTCGCACCTCGACGCGGTGGTGAACAACGCCGGCATCGTGGTCGCCGGGCCGATGGAGACGGTGTCAGCCGAGCAGTGGCGTAAACAGTTGGACGTCAACGTGATCGGCCAGTTGGCCGTGACCCGCGCGGTGCTGCCTAGACTGCGCAGCAGCCAGGGTCGGGTGCTGTTCATCTCCAGTGTCAACGGACGCCTGTCCACCCCGCTGATCGGGGCGTATGCCGCGTCCAAGTTCGCGCTCGAAGCCGCCGCGGATGCCCTGCGAATGGAGTTGCGGCCGTGGCGGATTGCGGTCGTCCTGGTCGAGCCCGCGCAAACCGACACCGATATGTGGCGCACCGCCGGCGAGATGGTCGACGAGGTGGAGTCCGCACTGTCGGCCGAGGACCGTGCGCTCTACGCCCGGCACATCTCCGGTATGCGCAAGTCGGTGCCGGTCTCGCAGCGCATCGCGGTCGCCCCGCAGAAGGTCGCCGACGTGGTGCTGACCGCGCTGACGGCGAAACGTCCACGGGCACGGTACGTCGTCGGTGCCGGTCCCAAGCTACAGCTGGCTTTGCTGACGCGGATGCCGGCAACCATCCGAGACCGCTTGTTGCGCAGCGTGATGCGCCAACCCTGACTTCGGCCCGGCGGCAAAAGCATTGGCCCCGCCGTTAGCCGGTGCTAAGTTCCTGCCAGGACTCAGCGGGGGAGGCACGACGTACATGGGCGGCAGGCATCGGGCAGTGCAGCGCACGAAACGGGTCGCGATGGTCACCGCGGCGACCGCGACCGCAACGGCGATGACGGTCGGTGCGGCAGCGCCGACACCGATTCCGCGACCGGAGGAGCACTACCTGCGGGTGGTGGAGCAGCCGGTCGACCTGACCGCCGGGGTCAGCCCGTTCGGACCGCCGGGCAGCCTGCCGAATGTCAGCGGGGGTACCGGCAAGGCCGCCTACGACTACCTGCAGGAATTCATCGCCGCCTACGAGCGCGCCATCGCCGGGATCAACATCGGCGGTGGATTCGGCCTCAACATCGAGGATCTGTTGAGTCAGATTCCGACGGCCTTTCTCGACGACATTCTGGGCGCCATCCCGATCGGACTGGGCCCGGTACTGACCCCGGTGCTCGGCGGTCTGATCACCCCGCTGCTGATCGACATCCTCGATCTGCTGAACATCACCGACGCGCAGGGCAACATCACGCTGTCCGCGGTGCTCGGGCTGCTCGGACTCGACCTGTCCGACCCACTGAACCTGGCGGGGCTGGACATCCCGGGCGTCAACATCATCACCCCCGGTGAGCCGTTCACCCTGTTGAAGGCGCTGGCCGGCCTGGACCTGGGCTGGACACCCGGCACCGCCAACGCCGTGGCCGATGCCATCAACACGACCCCGTACCTGAAGGTCGGCGTGGAGACCCTGCTGGACGCCGTGCTCGGGCTGGCCGGCGATGCCGTCGATCAGATTCCGCTGCTCGGCCCGCTGGTCGAGGGCGTGCTGGATCTGGTGGCCGATATCAACCTGCCGGATCTGAGCCTCATCGATGTCCGGATCCCGATCGTCATCGGGTACGGCTTCGGCGCCATGGCGGCCGGATCGGCCTATCAGCAGGCGCTCGACGATCTGGTCAACCAGCCGCGCCTCGGGGCCAACGGTGGTGGCCCGCTGGGCAGCCTGACACTGCTGCCGATGATCCTGGCCAACAACGTCGGGCGTGCCAACGGCGGCATGCTCGCGCGGTTCTATCCGTTGTTCGACCTGCTGGGTATCGACATCATCACGCCGGATGTCGCGGCCACCAACGAGGGGACCGGAATCCCGGTGCTGGGCACCGGAATCGAGCTCGGTGCGGCCAATCTGGTGCCCATCAAGGTCGACGCCACCGTCCAGTATCAGCCCTTCTCCGATCTGGCGGCCTGGCCGAATCCGGTGTCGCTGTTCAACAATCTGCTGGCCGGCACCATCGGGGCGTCCTACATCCTGCGCGGTGTCGAGCTGGACAGCGCGCTCGACCAGATACTCGGTGAGGTGGGCGAGACCGTCTCCGATGTGCTCGACCTCGGGAACCCGCTGAACATCAACATCTACCTCACCCTGGCGACCAGCACGCTGCCGCTGCTGGAACCGCTGTATCTGGCCGGGGATGTGCTCGACATGGTGAGCTTCGGGACGCTGGGCACGGTGGCCTACCGGCTGGCGAACGCGCTGTCGCCGGCGCTGACCAGCCTGGTCAACCTCGGCTACACCGATGTGGTGCGCAACGAGGACGGCACCTGGACCCGAACGCTCGACGAGGCGGGCGAAGCCACCCCGTTCATGTCCTTCCCCAAGATCAACTGGGGGCAGGCCATGAACGACGTGTTCACCTCGCTGGTCAACGGATTCCAGAAGGAGTTCTTCAGCGGCAACCCGACGGCATCGCCGCCCAACGTGCTGGAGAACCTCGGCAAGCTCGTCCAGACGCTCACCAACGGACTCAATCTCGCTGGACTGCAGCAGGGAATCGACAATCTGCTGTCCGGGCTGGCTCCGCGGCAGGCGCCCAACGCCCAGCGCACGCTGGCGGCCGCCGCGGGCGAGCTGCCGGAATCCGAGCCGAAGCTGGTGACGTTGTCGGTGGATCCGGCCGGGGACATCTCGACGGGTAAGCACGCCGCGGACCCGGACGCGCCCGTCCCCGCCGACACCGGCGCCGAGCCCAAACATGCTGCGCCGGACGAGGATGCGGCCGCCACCGGTGAGGAGGTGACCGAGGAGGTGACCGAAGAAGAGATCGCCGAAGAAGAGATCGCCGAGGAGGAGCCGGTCAGCCCGATCGCCAAACGGCCGGTGGCCAAGACCCAGCCCTTCGGCGGTTACAAGCGGCCGATCACCGCGCAGCGGCCGCAGCGTGCAGCCAAGGCCGACACGACCGACACTTCGAAGACGGATACGGCCAAGTCGGACACGGCCAAGCCGGACACGGCCAAGTCGGGCACCTCGGGTGCCGACCGGGATGCCGCCTAGTTGAACGCGAGCCAGCTCGGCAGCGCGCGTTCCTTGGAATCGCACAGCACCTGATAGGTGTCGCACGAGCCCTTGGGCACGCCGGCGCCCGCCCACATGCCACCGGTGTCGCGCCGCAGCACGATGGCCGACGAGCCGCCGCCGTCGAGCAGGATGGCGGTGTCAGAACCCAACCCGCGGAACAGATCCTGGATCTGGTCGGGGGTGTAGCTACCGCCCTGGAACACGTAGAACTCGTCGCGGTCACGCACGTAACCGAGTGCCGTGCGCGCCGCCGACGGGCCGGGGTCGTTCATCTGTCCGAGGTCCCCGGGGGCCAGCAGGCCCAGGCCCGCGACGGCCACGAACCGGGTGCCCTTGCTCATCAGATCGGTGATCACCGGTGTCGCGGCATCGAAGTCGTCGGCCGAGCGCGGCATCACCATGAACGGGACGCCCGAGGTGGGCAGGATCATGGTGGCCAGCGGGGTCCAGATCTCGTTGCCGCCGGACAGCCCCTGCTTGCCGGCGTAGGCGATGGTTCCGGTGAGCGGAACGTTGAGCTTGCCCAGCCCGCGGGTGTTGTCGACGTAGGCACCCAGCGGGGAACTGCACCCGGTGGTCTTCCACGACCCGCCCTGCTGCCCACGGATGTCGAAGAAGTTGGCGTTCACCGCGATGGTGGGTTGGCCGAGGGCCTGCCACGCGGCGATCGGTGTGTACACCTCGGCGGCCTGCACCAGTCCTTCACCGGTGCGCGCGCCCGGGGTGCGTTCGCACCGTGACTGATAGCCGTTGTGGGTGTCGATCAACAGCCGCGGGGCCAGCCGCTGCGAGGCGCCCTTGATGATCATCACGCGCCCGCCGCTGCCCGCCTCGTACCAACGTCCGCCGGCGTCCAGCAGTGGCGCCGGGTGACCGCCGCCGAAGTTGTACACCAGGTATGAGCCCTGGGTGTTGGCGATGGCCGCGGCCAGCAAACTGCGTCCGTCGGCCGCGCCCGCGATGGGTGCCCCGGTACACGTCGCCACCGCCGCGGTGACCGCCAAGGCGGCGGTACCAGCGGCAAGACGCCGGAGACGGGTGGCAACGGTCGGCACGGTATTCCTCCGGATGGGGCGAACGGACGATCACCATCAATCACAGCAGCAACGCTGTCAACTTTCGTCACGGCGCCATCACGGTTGGGCATCGGGTTGTCCGGTTGGGGTTCGGCGTTTCGGGTATCCGCCGGCACCAGTCAAACGACTGCTGTACGTGACCAAGGAGCAACAATGATCGGAACCATTCTCAGCGCCCTGTTCGTCGGATTGATCATCGGCGCGCTGGCCCGGCTCGTCATGCCGGGCAAACAGAACATCGGTGTCCTCATGACGATCCTGCTCGGTGCGGCCGGCTCGCTCGTCGGCAGCTGGGTGACCTATCAGATCGGCTACGCCAACTCGAACGGCGGTTTCGCCATCATCCCGTTCCTGGTCGGCGTCGTGGTGGCCATCGTGCTGATCGCCATCTATGTCAGCGTCACGGGCCGGCGCAATACGGCGGTCAGGTAGTCGGGGTCAGTCGGTAGACCGCGTCGGCGTAGTCGTCGGTGATGTACACCGAGCCATCGGGGCCGGCGACTGCGGCGACGGGTCGGCCCCACCGCGTGCCGTCCGCGGCCTGGAACCCGCCGACCAACGTCTGCTGATCGCCGAGGGTGCCATTGCGCCAATCGAAATAGGACACCTCGGGCGCCTGCGGGTTCTGCCGGTTCCACGAGCCGTGCACCCCGACCAGCGCCCCACTGTCGTATGGGCCGGGCAGCTGCCCGGCGGTGAAACTGAGCCCGAGCGGGGCGGAATGCGCGCCGAGGCTCTGCTCGATGGGCGGCAGCGCGGCACAGTCCATCTGCGCACCGTCCGGGTTGGTCTGGACATCGCGGATCAGCGGCAGGTTCGCCGGACCGCCGTCGGGATTGCAGTACGGCCAGCCGAGTTCACGGCCCGGGGTCAGCTCGGCGACCGACTCCGGGGGATGGTCGTCGACATAGGCGGGGTCGACCTGGCCGGTGGCCGGATCGGCGATGTTGTCGCGGTTGTTCACCGCTGTCCAGACGGCTCCGTCGGGCGCGATGGCCAGCCCGGTGCCGTTGCGCACCCCGGTCGAGAACGGTTCCGCCGGGCCGCCTTCGGGGGGCACCCGCATGATCGTGGCGCGTGGCGGCGTCGCGTCACGATCCTCCTCGGAGATGTTGCCGGTGGACCCGATGGAGAAGTACACCGCACCATCCGGCCCGACCGCCACACTCTTGAGTGCATGCGAGTATGCGCCCCGCAGATCGGGGCTGCGGGCATCGGGCAGGTTGTCGGCGACGATGCGCGGCTGGGTGGCCGCACCATCGCGATAGGCATACGAGCGGACCCGATTGCTCTCCGCGATGTACAGCCGGTCGGCGGCGAAGGTGATCCCGTGCGGCTGGGTGAGTCCGTCGAGCAGCACGGTGGACGCCCCGTCGCGCATCGAAAGCACCTGTCCGGTACTGGGAACGGAGATCAACAGGGCCCCGTCGGGTGCCCAGGCCGCCAGCCGCGGCTTGTCCGTACGCGCCCAGACCGACAGTGTCCACCCGGCCGGGACCAACGCGCGGCGGGGCTCGTCGAACGGCGCGGTGTCCATCCCGGCGGGTACCGATACCGTCACCTCGGCAAGTTCGGCGGTACGTGGCGCCGCCGGAGGGTCCCCGGCTGCCGTGGTCTCCGGAGAGCCGCCCTGCGTGGCTGCGGGCCCGGTGTCGGTGGAGCACCCCGCGACCAGTGCGGCCCCTAGGAGGGCACAGGTGATTCGATGGCTAACCTGCCAGACCGGCATGCATCTCCCAGAGCAGTATCTCGGATGGTTCGCTGGCGGTGACGCGTTGGCCGCCGGTGGCGGTCAGGCGCGCGGCATCACCTTCGGACAGTTCGCCGGCACCCTCGAGGGTGACGGCACCGCGCGGCACGAACAGGTGCAGGTAGGGCGCCTGGGGTAACTGCACCGTCTCGCCGGCCTGCAACCGTGCACCGTGCAGGGCGGCGTACTTGTTTCCGATCGTGATGGCCGATCGGTCGCGGTGCTCGGGCATCCCGGACGCGATGGTGACCAGTCCGCCGCGCAGCAGCTCGTCGTCGATCTCGAGTTGCTGATAACCGGGATCGCGACCGGACTCGTCGGGCACCACCCACATCTGCACGAAATGCACCGGATCGCTGTGTGATTCACTGCCCGTCAGACGCCACGAATCGTTCTTCTCCGAATGCAGGATGCCGCGTCCGGCCGACATCCGCTGCGCCAGACCGGGATAGATGACACCGGAGTTGCCGGTCGAATCCTGGTGCACCAGCGAGCCCTGCATGACCCAGGTGACGATCTCCATGTCGCGGTGCGGGTGGGTATCGAATCCGGTGGCGGGAGCCACCCGGTCGTCGTTGTTCACCAGCAGCAGCCCGAAATGGGTGTTGGCCGGGTCGTAATGGCCCCCGAACGAGAACGAATGCTTGGAGTCCAGCCACGAGATCTTGGTGGCCGCACGGTCGGCTGCGGGCCGGATGTCCACGGATGCGGTGCGGGTCATCGATGCTCCTCGATTTCACTTGCCAGCCTAGGTGGCGGCTATGGACAGCACAACTTAGATGATGTGTCATGTATTCCATGTGGCTGGATGACGAGCAGCAGCGGCTCTGGCGGACCTATCTGGCGATGACCGGTCGGCTGCAGGCGGCGATGAACCGCCAGTTGCAACGCGACTGCGGGCTGTCGCTGGCCGATTACGACGTCCTGGTGGCCCTCGACGAGTCACCGGGGTGCCGGGTCTCCGATCTCGGTGCCCGGCTCGGCTGGGAGCAGAGCCGGGTCTCCCACCAGCTGGCACGGATGCGCGAGCGCAACCTGGTCGGGCGCCGCGATGCCGATGACGACCGCCGCGCCGCGGTGGTGAACCTGACGGCGGCCGGGCGGGCGGCGCTGGCCGACGCGGCGCCTGCGCACGCGGCACTGGTGCGCGCCGTGGTGTTCGACGGGATGTCCGAGACGCAGGCCCGGTCGGTGCAGAGGTGGCTGTCGACCGTGCTGGCGCGGCTTGACTGAGCGGGGTGCGGGACGGGTTCATGTCACCTGCGGCCGGGCGGTGATGAGCACCGTAGGGACCTTCTCGATAGCCTCAGGACATGGGCCCGGGGGACTACGAAGACTACGCGGATTATCCCGAGTTCGACGAGGACGATTACGAGGAGATCCCGCCGCGGCCGAGCCAGCGTGTCCCGGTGGGTATCTTTCTGCTCGGCTGGCTGTTCCTGCCCACCGCGGCCGTGCTCATCCCCGGTCTGACCAGCCCGTGGCATGAGCTGGCCAGCTTTCTCACCCTCTGTTTCATCGCGCTGTTCGTCTGGGCGGTGGTCCGTGTGGTCCGGGGCTTCTTCTAGGGGGGCGTAACCTGGTATCGGGACGGGGAACCGAAAGGGGGCAACGATGTCTGTGAAGAAATTGCTTGCCGCAGCGGCCGTCGCCGGCTCTCTGGGCGCGACGACGCTGGGTATCGGCGCAGGTTTGGCTCAGGCCGACGATCACTGGCAGCCCTGGATTCCGCGCATCGACAACGTCGTGCCGAACAATCCGGTGGCACCCGGCCAGCTCAAGAAGTGGTGCCCGTGGCAGTCACCGCCGGGGCAGTGGATCGGCGGCCCGCACGGCGTGCCCTGCACCTGATGGTCGAGACATCCCGTCGATCGGCACCGCTGATCGACGGGATGTTCGGTCGCCATCAACCCACCGGTCGGGAGGCTTTAGTCTGTCGACGTGGATATCAATGGAGCTAGCGCAATCGTCACGGGTGGCGCGTCCGGCATCGGTGCGGCCTCGGCCCGCCAGCTGGCCGCCAAGGGTGCCAGGGTCGTCGTCGCCGACCTGAACGCCGAACGCGGGCAGGAACTCGCGCAGGAGATCGGCGGTGTCTTCGTGACCGTCGACGTCACCAACACCGATCAGATCCTGGATGCGGTCAACACCGCCGTCGACCTGGGGCCGCTGCGGGCCCTGGTGAACTCGGCAGGTATCGGCTGGGCCCAACGCACCATCGGCAAGGACGGTCAGTTCGAGTCGGCGCACAATCTCGACGCCTACAAGAAGGTGCTCGCGATCAACCTGGTCGGCACCTTCGACTGCATCCGGTTGGCCGCAACGGCGATGAGCCGCAACGATTTCACCGACACCGGTGAGCGCGGCGCCATCGTCAACCTCACCAGCGTCGCGGCCTTCGACGGCCAGATCGGCCAGGCGGCCTACTCGTCGTCCAAGGGTGGCGTCGTCGGTCTGACCCTCCCGGTGGCCCGCGACCTCTCGGCATCGGGAATCCGCGTCAACACCGTCGCGCCCGGTCTGATCGACACGCCGATCTACGGCGAGGGCGAGGCCTCCGAGGCCTTCAAGGCCAAGCTGGGCGAGTCGGTGCTCTTCCCGCACCGACTCGGCAAGCCCGAGGAGCTGGCCTCGATGGTGATCGAGCTGCTGACGAACTCCTACATGAACGCCGAAGTTGTCCGGGTCGACGGCGGAATCCGGATGCCACCGAAGTAGTCCGACACACCATCGAAGAGCCCCCGCACCTCGCCGGTGCGGGGGTTTTTTGTCGCCCCCGAAGATTTCGGCGAAGATAGCGCAGCTAAGTGGCAGTAACAGTCAAATTTGCCCGGCCGGTAACTTGAGACGGATCTCAGCAAAATCGCGTAGCGCCCGATCTGACACGCGAAATCTCCCTGAAAGATCTTGATATGGCACTTCAATCGATAAAAAAGTGTCCCAGGTCACGTGTACAGTCACCCGCGAATCGTCACGACATCAAACGAGGGGCGGGGTCTCAGTGGGAACTCATCGGCGGTCAAAAGGTAGCCATAAGATCAGGACATCGTTGCTGGGCATGACCACGGCAACGGTCACCGC
The DNA here is from genome assembly GCF_002086115.1 of Mycolicibacterium bacteremicum. GTDB lineage: Bacteria > Actinomycetota > Actinomycetes > Mycobacteriales > Mycobacteriaceae > Mycobacterium > Mycobacterium bacteremicum. Next base: position 28,511 of record NZ_MVHJ01000024.1, on the reverse strand, counting down.
GGCGGCGGTCACCATGGCGGCGGCGGTACCGACCCCGCCCGCCCTGCTCGCGCAGGAACAGCGGCTCATCGAGCAGCGCGATATCAGCCTGACCGCGGCCAGCACCCCGTACCAGCAGCTGCAGGACGTGGTGAACACCGTGCTGCCGGCGCTGGTGAACACCTTCGGGGCCCAGCCCCGCGTCACCCTCGACACGCTGCTGGCCCAGGTCCCCGACAGCCTGCTCACCGACCTGCTCAACGCCAACGGCGGCACCATCAACGTGGCCACCCTGCTGACCACCCTCGGGCTCAACGATCCCGGCTCGGATCTGAACGCGGCCGTCACCGAGGCGATCAGCTCGGCGCTGACCGACTTCCTGGCGTCCGCAACGACGGGCGAGAATGCGGTGGCGTTGGAGGCGCAGCTGCGGACGGCGATCGCCGCGGCCGTCGACGCCCAGCTGCGGGCGGTGAGTGTGTCGGTGAAGCCGGTCAGTTTCCTGCCTGCCGTCACCATCCGACTGGTCGATGTCGTCGGCTCGGCCGGGGTGACCAACATCGCCAACGGCGTCGCCGGGTCCGTCGCCGGCAGCATCGTGAACAACCTGACCGACATCCTGCCGACCGCCGACGAGTTGACCGCCGAACTGACCCCACTGCTGCCGGACCTGTTGACCACGCTGTTCAACGCCGCCGACCTGGCCGACGCGCAGGGCAACTTCCAGCTCGGGAATCTGCTGGAGCTGGTGGGCCTGAACCTGAGCACCCTCGCCGACAGCGGCGCGCTGACCATGACGACCGCCGGTCCGCTGTTCACCATGGCGCGACTGCTCGCCGGGGTCGACCTGGGGTGGGTGCCGGGCACCCAGTCCGCGATCGCCGATTCGGTCAACAGCACCGGGTATCTCGATCTCGGTACCTCGACGCTGAAGACCAATCTCGCTGCGGCGCTGGCCGATGCGTTGGCAGACGGCTCGCTGGCCACCGACCTGGGTACCGTTCTGACGCCGGCGCTCAACAACGTCGTCGCGCAGATCGTCGCCAACGCGACCGACACGGTGGAGGCGGATCTGACCAACAGCATCCGCAGTGCCCTGAGCGGCCTGAATTTCCGGGTGCTGGGCGTCAACGTCCCGGCCGGGAATCTGCTCTTCGGTGCGCTGCAACCGCTCATCGCCGATCTCGCCGACGACCTGAGCGGCCAATTACAGGGCAATGTCTCCGATCTGGTGGACGGTCTGGTGGAAAGCGGCACCGGCAGCATCGGTGACGCCCTCAACGAGGCCGTCAACGGGGCCATCGACGCCATCCCGGATCAGGAGATCGCCTCGGTCCGGATCCCGATCGTCATCGGCACCGGCATGGGCGCATTCTCTGCGGGCGCGGCATACCGGGACGTGCTGGCGCAGCTGTCCTCCCAGCCGGGCGGGGTCGACTACACCGGTGTCAATCCCTTGCTGGGCAGCCTGACCATCCTGCCGGCGATCCTGCTCAACAACGCCGGTCGCGCCAACGGCGGCATCATGGCCCGCTTCGCCGACTTCTTCGCGATGCTAGGAATCGACGCCATCACACCCGATGTCGCGATCACCAGCAGCGGCGGTACGCCGATCGGTGACACCGGCCTGTCCCTGGGGGGCGCGAACCTGGTCCCGGTCAAGGTCGACGCCACCGTCCAGTATCAGCTGATGTCGGACTTCGCGGCGTGGGCGAACCCGATGTCATTGCTGAACAATCTGGCCGCCGGCGCGCTGCCGACGTACATGCTGCGCGGGATCGACGCGGGTGCGGCCGCGGGCCAGTTGACCGAGGCGCTGGAGGGTCTGGTCGGTGACCTGGCAGACCAGAACTCGCCGAACACCAACATCTTTCTGACGGTGCGGGCCAACACCCTGCCGATGCTGGAACCGCTCTATCTGGTTGGTGACGTGCTGCGATTGGTCGGCCTGGCGCCGGTGGCCAATGTGGTCAACGGGCTCGCCAACGCCTTGTCCCCGGCATTGACCAGCCTGGTCAATCTCGGCTACTCCGATGCGTTCTTCAACCCGGTCACCGGTGCCTACGAGCGCACGCTGGACACCGCAGCGACCCCGGTCCGGTTCGGCACCATGCCGAATGTGGACTGGAACCAGGTGTTCCCGAATGTGCTGCGCCAGTTGGCCGGTGGATTCCAGAAGGCGGTGACAACCGACAACAACACCGCACCGAACGCGTTGGCGGGCGTCGGTGATCTGCTCAACGGCAACTTCGACCAGGTGCTCGGCGGCCTGCTCGACGTGCCCGGCGCGGCGGCCGACAACCAGGTTGCCGCTGCCGAGTCGACCGCCGACGATGCCGCGGTCGAGACGGCCGATGCGCAGCCGGAAACCACTGCGCTGCAACGCAATCACCCCGCACGTACCGCCGGTACGCCGGAGATCGCGGAGCAGCCCGTCGAGCAGCCGGCGGTGCCCGCCGAGCAACCCGTCGTACAGCCGGTGACACCGGTGGCCGAGCAGCCGATCCTCGAGGTGATCGAGGATGATGTGGTCACCCCGTTGACCAAGGCGCAGAAGCGCGCCGCCGAGCGCAAGGCCGAGAAGGAGGCCGCGGCCGAGGCGCAGGCCGAGGCCGAAGCGGAGGCTGTTGCGGAGGCCAACGACGCCCCGAGCGCCGGCCCGAAGAACACCGACAGCGGTTCGGGGGGCGGCGGATCAGACAACGATTCCGGGGACAGCGGCCAGAACGCCGCCTGACCGACATGGCAGAACCGCCCACTCCCGGCGCGGGAGTGGGCGGTTCTGTGTATGTGTTACCTACCAGTCGGACTCGTCGAACCGGATGACACCGCGGATGTTGTTGCCGTCCAGCATGTCCTGATAGCCGGTGTTGATGTCCTCCAGCTTGTAGGTGCGGGTGATCATATCGTCGATGTTGAGCAGCCCAGACTTGTACAGCGCAGCCAGTCGCGGGGTCTCCACATGGGAACTGCCGCCGCCGAAGATGTTGCCCTTCAACGTCTTCTGCAACATCGTGAACAGGAAGAGGTTGAGTTTGACGTCGGCGTCCATCATCGAGCCCATGCCGGTCACCACGCAGGTGCCCGTCTTGGCGGTGAGGATCATCGCCTCCTCGATGTACTCGCCCTTCATCTCGCCGACGGCGATGATCACCTTGTCGGCCATCAGTCCGTGCGTCACGTCGATCACCGGTGCGATGGCCTCCGCCATCGACGGGTAGACGTGGGTGGCGCCGAACTTGATCGCCTGATCGCGCTTCCATTCATTGGGATCGATCGCGATGACCTGCTTGGCGCCGGAGATCACCGCGCCCTGCAGCGCGCTCATACCGATGCCGCCGACCCCGACGATGATGACGGTCTCGCCGGGCTGCACCTCGGCCACGTTGGTCGCCGACCCGAATCCGGTGGGCACCGCGCAGCCCATGATGGCGGCGGTCTCGAACGGGATGTCATCGTCGATCTTGACGACGGAGTCCTTGTGCACGGTCATGTAGGGCGCGAAGGTGCCGAGCAGGTTCATCGGTGACACCTCGTGGCTGCCGGCATGGATGCGGCTGGTGCCGTCGGCGATGGCCTTGCCGCCGAGCAGCACCGCGCCACGGTCACACAGCGACCGGTACCCCTTCAGGCACGGTGGACACTGACCGCAGGCCGGAATGAACGCCAGGATCACATGGTCACCCTCGGCCAGACCGGTGACATTCTTGCCGACCTTGGTGATCACGCCGGCGCCCTCGTGACCGCCGAGGGCGGGCAGGCCGATCGGGGTCGCCCCGGTGGTGATGTGGTAGTCGGAATGGCACATACCGGCCGCATGCATCCGGATCTGCACCTCGTCGGCGACGGGGTCGCCCAGGTCGATCTCGTCGACCCGGAACGGCGAGTTGAGCTCCCAGAGCAGAGCACCTTTGGTCTTCATGGGTAGCGATAATAGAACACGTTGCAAAAATCGGCCGTACTGCACTCTGACGTGCTAATTCACGTGCTTCATCGCTTCGTCATGGCCGCCCCGGCGATGAGTTGCGGCAGGTGGGGCGGTCAGTACCGGCATGACTCAGATCAGCGCACGCATCGTTCCCAACCTGTGGTTCGACACCGAGGCCGAGGAGGCGGCCGAGCACTACATCGCCGCCTTCGGCGGTAACGGCCGGATCATCCGGACCCAGGCCGCCAGTCCGGACGCGCCGGGGCCGAACAACGTCCCCGTGGTCGTCGAGTTCGAACTCGACGGACAGACGTTCGTCGGCATCAACGGCGGCCCGCACTTCACCTTCTCCGAGGCGGTCTCGCTGGAGGTGCGCGTCACCGGTCAGGACGAGCTGGACCGGCTGTGGGCCGCACTGGTCGACGGCGGCCAGGAACAGCCCTGCGGCTGGCTCAAGGACAGGTACGGACTGTCCTGGCAGCTCACCCCGACCGAGTACTACGACATGCTCGCCGACGGTGACGATGCGGCCAACAAACGACTGAACGCCGCCGTCATGGCGACGGTCGGCAAGTTCGATATCGCGGCGTTGCAGGCCGCCCACCGGTCAGAGGGCCGCGGGTAACCCGAACTTCTCGAACAGCGAGGTGTCCAGGAACGCGACCACGTGCGTGATCCCGGCGGCGGTCACATCCATGACATGCAGCTGGAAGGCTTCGTGCACACCGGTGGCGGGATTGCGCAGGTACATACCGGCCGCGGTCTGTCCGTTCGCGGTCGTGGGCACCAGCCGCATGTCCCCGGCCCGCTCGGCGGGGCACTTGTCCCGGGACAGCGCGCCGATCGCGGCAGGCCCGACGTACCAGCTGTCGAACGGCGGCATCTCCCAGATGGCGTCGTCGGTGAACAACTTCTCCAGCTTGTCGATGTCGTATGCCTCGAACGCCGAGATGTAGCGGGTCAACAGCTCCCGGGCCTCCGGGGACTCCGGCGGCTGCAGCTGCTGATCCTCGCTGGGGCCGACCGCGTCGAGCTGGGCACGCGCGCGCTGCAACAGGCTGTTGACCGCGGCGGTCGACGAGCCCACGGCGTCGGCGACCTCGGCCGCGCGCCACTGCAGCACATCGCGCAACACCAGCACCGCGCGTTGCCGTGGCGAGAGGTGCTGCAGGGCCGCGACGAATGCCAACCGCACCGATTCGCGGGTGCCCACCACGGTCTGTGGGTCGGCGGGATCGTCGGCGTCCGGCAGCGGCTCCAACCAGGGCACCTCGTGGCGCTCGTAGATATCGGCGTGCGGATCGGAACTCTGGGTGCCCAGTCCCGACGGCAGCGGCCGGCGTTGCTTTCCGTCGAGCGCGGTCAGGCAGGTGTTCGTCGCGATCCGGTACAGCCAGGTGCGCACCGAGGATTTGCCCTCGAACCGGTCATAGGACTTCCAGGCGCGCAGGAAGGTTTCCTGCACCAGATCCTCGGCGTCGTGCGCCGAACCGGTCATCCGGTAGCAGTGTGCCAGCAGTTCTCGCCGATACCGCTGGGCATCGGCGAGGAAGGCATCCTTGGAATCGAATCTGTCGTCTACCGCTGTGAGGACGGTCACGCCGACGAGCTTACCGAGCCGCCCCGACAAGCGGGACCCGACAACGGCTGCCGATAGGCTTTCGGTGTGGCCAACACCCGCAGTGAACGCACCTTCGACGGCGTCTCAGGAGTGCCCATCGTCTACGACGTGTGGACGCCCGACACCGACCCCACCGGGGTCGTACTGATCTGTCACGGTTACGCCGAGCATGCCCGCCGCTACGACCACGTCGCGCAGCGTTTCGGCGAGGCCGGGCTGCTCACCTACGCGCTGGACCTGCGCGGGCACGGGCGATCCGGCGGCAGGCGCGTCTACCTGAAGAACATCGGCGAGTACACCGCCGACTTCCACCACCTCGTCGGTCTGGCGACCGCGGCGCACCCGGAGCTCAAGCGGGTCGTGTTGGGGCACAGCATGGGTGGTGGCGTGGTCTTCACCTACGGCGTCGAGCACCCCGACGATTACGCCGCCATGGTGTTGTCCGGTCCCGCCGTCTACGCCCAGGACGCGGTGTCGTCGGTGATGATCGGGGTCGCCAAGGTGCTCGGAAGCCTGCTGCCCGGCCTGCCGGTGGAGAATCTGCCCGCCGACGCGGTCTCGCGCGACCCCGATGTGGTGGCGGCCTACGAGGCCGATCCGCTGGTGCACCACGGCAAGCTGCCGGCCGGTGTGGCCAAGGCACTCATCGGGGTCGGCCAGACCATGCCGCAGCGGGCCGCCGCGCTGACCGCGCCACTGCTGGTGGTGCACGGCGGCCAGGACAAGCTGATCCCGGTGGCCGGTTCGCAGCGCCTGGTCGACTGTGTGGGATCCGCCGATGTCAACCTCAAGGTGTACCCCGAGCTCTACCACGAGGTGTTCAACGAACCCGAACGCGCGGTGGTACTCGACGATGTCACGACGTGGATCGCGACCCGACTGTGAAAAGCGTTGTCCGGATCATGGTTTCGCTGCTCGCGGTGACACTGCTGGTGGCCGGGTGCTCCTCCGGTGAACCCGGCGGGCAGGGCGGCCAGCAGGGCTGGGTCGAGGACGAGGTCTCGTTCACCGATTCGGCGGGGCTGACCATCCACGGCACCTACCGCCACCATGGCGACGACACCGGGCCCGCCGCCCTGCTGATCTCCGAGAGCGGTGCCACCGACCGCAATGGTGACAACGCGGTCGCCGGGCCGGTCGGCAACATTCGTCAACTCGCCGAGTACCTGTCCGGCAAGGGAATCGCATCGCTGCGCTACGACAAGGTGGGCACCGGCAAGACCGGCCTGGGTCCCTACGCCACCAATCCGGCCGACGTCGGCAGCGCCGCCTACACGGCCGGGGCGCGGGCCGCGGTGCGCTACCTCGCGGGCCGGCCCGGCACCGACGCCGAGCGGATCTCGGTGTACGCGCTCGGCGAGGGCACCGTGCACGCCATGACCCTGGCCGACGATATCGAGCCCGATGCGCCGAAGATTCACGCGCTCGGACTCTTTCAGCCGCTGCCCGGCCGGTACCTGGACATCGTGAGCGCCCGGGTGCGCACCGATGTCGCCGCCGCCCGGACCGCCGGGGCCAAGACACCCGAACAGGCACAGCAGACCCTCGATGCCTGGAACGCCGCCGTCGACGAGGCCCGCACCCGGGGCACCGCCCCGGCGCAGTTGCCCGACGGGTTGGGCGCAATCCTCAACCCGGGCAACGTGAAAGCCGTCGTCGAGGCCGACTCGATCGACCCGCTGGCACTGGCCGCCAAGGTGCCCACCGCGACGCGGGTGCTGGTCACCTGTTCGGATTCCGATGGCCAGGCCCCGTGCGCATCGGTGCGCCCACTGGTCGATGCACTGCGCCGTACCGCGCTGACGGTGGTCGAACTCGACGGCGTCAACCACGTGCTGCGCGACGACCCCACCGACAACGTCGCCAACTACGCCAAGCAGGATCCGCTGTCCCCGCAACTGATCGCCGCCCTGGACACCTTCGTCAGCCGATGACCGAGCACCTGTGCACAATGCCGTCGCGCGGCGCGAACTTGTCGGGCCGGGTTCCTAGCGTGATCGCATGAGCAACGACAAGATGCTGACCCGCATCGCGGCCCTGCTGCGGCAGGCCGAGGGTACCGACAACGAGCACGAGGCCGAGGCGTTCCTGTCCGCGGCGCAACGTCTGGCCACCGCCACATCCATCGACCTGGCGGTGGCCCGCGCGCACTCGGCGCAACGCACCGCCGCCCAGGCACCGGCACAACGCACCATCAGCATCGGTGATCCCGGCACCCGCGGGCTGCGCACCTACGTGCAGCTGTTCGTGGTGATCGCGCTGGCCAACGACGTGAAATGCGATGTGGCATCGAATTCCACGTTCGTCTACGCCTACGGCTTCCCCGAGGACATCGACGCCAGCCACGCCCTGTATTCCAGTCTGGTCATGCAGATGGTGCGGGCGTCCAAGGAGTATCTGGCCACCGGCGCCCACAAGCCGACGCCGACCATCACCGCCCGCATCAACTTCCAGCTGGCCTTCGGCGCGCGGGTGGGCCAGCGGCTGTCCGAGGCGCGGGAGGAGGCCCGGCGCTCGGCGACCGAGGGCTCCGATCGCGCCCCCGGCACCGCGCTGGCCTTGCGGAACAAAGACCTCGAGCTGACATCGTTCTACAAGCGGGCCTCGGCGGCGCGGGGCACCTGGCGGGCCAGCAGCGCGACGGCCGGGTACTCGTCGGAGGCCCGCCGGGCCGGGGACCGCGCGGGGCGCCGGGCTCGGCTGGGGCCCGCCCAGGAGTTGTCCGGAGCGCGGGCCAGACTGGAGCGTTGATGCGCGATTCTCAGCGGGCGAAGGTCTATGCCGCCGAGGATTTCGTGCGCACGCTGTTCGACCGGACCGACGGCCGAGGCTCCCTCGACTTCTTCGGCACCGCGCTGACCCTGCCCCCGGAGGCGCGGTTCGGTTCGGTGGACGCGGTGCGCCGCTACGTCGAGGATGTCCTCGCCCTGCCCGCGGTGCGGCAGCGCTGGCCGGCCGCCGGGGCGTGTGCGGTGCGGGCGCGGCGCGGGGCCACCGCGGCGCACTATGAGCCCGGTGTCATCGCAGTCCCGGACCGGCAGAGCACCTGGGCGCTGCGTGAACTCGTCGTCTTCTTTGGACACTTCGCGGCTATTTACAGAACGATACCTGCCAAAGGCAGTCAGCGAGCCCGTTGGAAGGAAGATTCCTGTGCTGGCGCATGCCCGGTTACCGCTGCGGCCGCGGGAACACATCGCGAAGGATGCTCACCACAGCGACTGCCGTGGTGACCCCTAGGCCGAGATCACGGGTGATCCAGCCCACCGTCGCTCCGGCGGTGACACCGGTGATTGTCGGTCCGACGGCGCCGGCACTCTGGCGCCACCGCGTCTCGTGGTTGGGGTTGTCATCGCCCGACGCGGGCTGGTGCTGCTTTGCCATGTCGTGTGGATCCTCTCGGTGGTGGTCCTGATCTGCACGATTCCAAGGTTTGCCGTGCAGCGCAGCCACGAAAAAGGACCGACTTGGCGGAGACTAAGGGGCCATAGTGGCGGGACAAGTGTCAACTACCTTTAACATTTATGGTGTCGGTTGCTCCGCCAACTCGGTCCCTGCTAACTCAGTACTTGTTGTTGTATTGTGGTTGATGTGACCGAACTGCCTTCCGGCGAAAACGGCGCCGTCGCCGAGTTCTTCGACATCCGTACTCGCGACGGCAAGAAACCGCCGTCACGGGAGTCGGAGTACATGCGAAAGGCGACCGACAAGCTGCAAGCCGAACGTGAGCGCCGGTTGAGCTTCCTGCAGGAGGCGGTGACCAAGGACGCCATCAACCGCGCCACTCAGCGCCTCACCGGCTTGGCTCACCCCGACCGGGACTACATCGTCATCCGCTCCGAGTTCATCTACCGACTCCCGGCCCGCCCCGCCTGGGACGCCGAGCTCGGCGAAGACATCACCACGCGCCCGCCGCTCACTCGACTGCTTAAGGGCAAGAACCAGCACGCCATTGGGCTCTACCTCACTAAGCTCTTTATCGAGCAGATGCGCGCCGCCCACAGTGCAGCCAACAACCCGACCCCGCCGCCGGAACCCCTGCGGCGGCACAGTGTTTACAACATCGACAACGCTCCGTCGGAGGCCTCGCTAATCGGCCTTCCCAGCGTCGACCGGCGCAACCAGCGCCGCGTGTTCAACCGAGCCCTGGATGCGCTCTACAAATGTGAACTGGCTGACCTTGGCGAGACCGGCCACCGCTACACCAACCACACGTTGAACCGAGAAGACGGATCCGGCCGCCGCTATCGTCCGCCAAGCGGAGAGCCCAACCACCTCAAGCATCTCTGCCTGCCTACCGAATTCTTCACCACCGGTTGGCACCTCATCCTTACGCCTTCGGAGTTGGCGACGCTGCTGGCCGTGTGCCACGTTGCCGACCGCAAGCTGCCCCGCACACCGCACACCGCTGACCACCCTCGCCAGATCTTCCTCGCCGAGTCGGTGCGCAAGAAGCATCTCGGGCTCAGCGCAGAGGCATACGAGGCCATCCACCAGCTTGCGGAATTCAGGCTCATCGCGACCGATGACACCGTGGAAGGACGTCGCCGCGGTCGTATCTCACCCGAGATGACCGGCGGCCGACGGCCCGACCCCTACAAACTCACCCCGACCATCCTCGGTGGATTTCCCTCGGACGAAAGGGGATTCGATCGTACCTTGTTCAGTAAGCCAGCCATCGAAGTGGCCATTGACCGCCTCCGCGGGCCGATGGCGCGCTACGCAGTCTGGGCCGGCACCTCCCGACAGAAGGATGCCGAATCCACTCAGGCCCCTGCCTGAATCCACAAATACCCGTGCAACAGGTCATTCATGCTTCAGGCTGTTCGATCTGCTCCACAGCGATGAACGCGGCGAGATCTGTCACGTCCCGGTGTTGATCGAAGTCGCGCAATAGCGCAATGTACTGCGGCTTGTCGAGATCCCAGTCGTACTGCTGCTCGGCAGGATTCTGGGCGGCGGCAAACACAAGGTCTGCGAGCAGCCTTGTGGTGCGCCCATTTCCGTCGACGAACGGGTGAATGCGTACCGTCTCGGCATGGACGACGATCCCCAGCTGCTGCGCCGTCCAGTCGTTGGTGTGTTCCCAGCGCCAGGCGATCGTCCCGAGAGAGTTGCGCAACTCCACCGCAATCTGCTCGGGCGCGACGCCGATGTTGCCTTCGAGCTGTCTCGGTTGGCCGGCCCACTGCCAGATCGGCCTGAACAGTCGCGTGTGCAGATCGCGCACGAAGTGATCACTGAGTAGATCGTCGAGCGGCAACGACCCGTCGAGCGCCGACGGCATCAACTCGTCGAACACTTGGTCCTGCATGCCCTGTTCGACGTCGTAAACATCCGCGCGCGTGATCGGCTTGTCCAGGATCTCGATGACGTCAGGAAGCAGAGCGTCGAGTTCGTCGTGCGGTAGCGGGGTTTCGCCGTATCCGGGCGTCAGCGGCATCAGCGCTTAGGTGGCTGCTGCTTAGCGAGGTAGGCCCGCACTGCGGCCGATCGGCGGTGACTGGCCGGCACGACGCGCCCCTCCAGCTTGGCCGAGGCCTTTGTGGCCCGCATCCCGGCCTTCTTGACCGCAGCCCTCGACACCACCACTTTCTTCGGTGTGTTGCGCTCCATCGCGGCACCTCCCTCCGGGCTCGACCTAAAGGTCGATCCTACCGGCCCGGCACCCGCGATGACCCCAACATTCAGCGGGGTCAGAAGTCGTCGACGGTAATCGAGCGCGGCATCAGCCACGAGGTGTCGGGATAGCCGTAGGCGAGGGGCTGGGGTGACTGTCTGCCTCTAGGGCCAGGCAAGGCAGGGAAACTGCAGAAGAGCGTAACTCAAGGAACGTCGAAGCCTCCCTCCGGTTTGCCGCGCGGCGGCACCTTAGAGTGCGAGCTTCGAGATGGCGGCGACGAGAGCGAAGTGGAATGTCGGACTACTGCGCGAGACTAAACGCGTGACGAAACCGGCCCCTCCGCCGCGGTATCGTCTGGCCCACCGAACGCAAAAAAGAAAAGTGACAGATGCCCGTAAATCGATTCAACGGAGAGCGCGTCAGGAAAGACCCTCGCGCTGAAGTTGCGCGGGCGGCGGGTGCCGCTTCGCCGAATACGCGCAGACGCGGGGGTGGCCGACGTTCGAGTCCGGGCAAACCGCTGAGCGAGCAATCCGGTCACTCGTTTCGGTATCTCTATCAGCGCCTGAGCGAGAAAGAGTTTCAGCAGCTTTGTAGCGCGCTGATTCGCATCGCTCACCCCGACGCTCGTTGTTTTCCCGTCGGTATGAGCGACGGAGGCCGTGACATCAGCGGCTCCGAGGGCGACCTTGCGGTCATCTTCCAGGTCAAATGGACCAGCAAGGCGCTGCAGAACCCGGTGACCTGGCTCAAGAGCGCCGTCGAAGCCGAACGGGCGAACATCGAGCGCCTTATCCGCGAAGAGGGTGCTACCGAATATCGGCTTATGACCTGTGTGGCAGGCACCAGCACTCCCAATACGGGCACCATTGATCGCCTCGACGAGGAACTGAACAAGCTCTCCGAGCAGTACGGCATCCAGATGCGTTGCTTGTGGCAGTCCGACCTGGATTCGATGGTCGACAGCGCGCCCGACGCAACCAAGTGGTCCTACGCCCAAATGCTCGTCGGGCAAGATCTCATTCGCTACCTGATCGATGGGTCTCAAGCCGAAGGGCGCGCCGCCGAGATGCGCCGAACGCTGCTAGCTGTGATGGCCGCTCAGTGGGGTGAGGATGCGAAGGTCAAGTTCAGCCAGGTGGATATGGACCACCTCAACATCGTGGACCTGTTCGTAGACGTCGAAGAAACGCTGGAGGAGCCGGCCGGTAACGCGCTGGACGCCTACGTGGGCCGTCAGCAGGCTCGCGGCGAAGGCGCTGTGCAGTACCTGCTGCGCACTACGATGCCGTTGACGCTCATTCGTGGCGAACCCGGCCAGGGTAAGTCGACGCTCGGCCAGTACCTCTGCCAGGTTCACCGAGCTGCTCTCCTGCCAGCCAGCGACATCACGATGGGTAAGGCGCCCGACCACCGGCCTGCCGATCCAAAGCTGGCACTTCGCGCGGACCTGAAAGAGTACGCGACATGGCTGCTTGGGCAGGACCCCTGGGGCCACGATGAATGGAAGGTTAAGCGGCCAAAGGCCGCCGAACGAAGCGTCGAGCATTTCCTCGCGTCGCTTTGCGCCTATCACAGCGGCGGACGATCCGTGACTGTCGAACAGATCAACGACCTCACTCAACGCTATCCACTGCTGGTCGTCCTGGACGGGCTCGATGAGGTCGCAGACTCCGCCTTGAGATCTGAAGTCGTACAACAGATTGATGCATTCGCACGCAGACTTGGCGGCACTTCGCAACGCCGATTTCAAGTAGTGGTGACGACGCGACCGAACAACGGCGGATTGAAGGAACCTTCCGCGGAGATGTTCGAGACGGTAAGGCTTGTGCGCCTATCACCCTCACTTCAGCACGAATACATGCGCAAATGGACCTCCGTGCATCACATACGGGGCCGCAAGCAGCGACAGTTGATGAAGGTGTTCCGCGACCGTAGCGCTCAAGACCACGTAGCTGAACTCGCCAAGAACCCAATGCAATTGACGATTCTACTTTTTCTCGTGAACCGTCGCGGCGAAGGTGTACCCGATGCGCGTACCGCGATGTACCGGCAGTTCATGGAAACCCTGCTGGATAGAGAAGTCGAGAAGGACCAAGTGGTCAAGGACAACGTGCCTCTGGTCTACGAACTAACGGCATACCTCGGCTGGCTAATGCAGTCCGGAGTCGAGTCACGCACGATGCCAGATCGCTTGGAAACGAAACGTATCAAGCGTCACCTGCGCAACTACCTCGATGAGGTAGAGGGCCCGATGGACCTGGTAGATCAATTGTTCAGCGCCATCTCGGACCGATTCTGGGCATTGTCGAGCAAGGTGGACGGCACGTTCGAATTCTCTGTCCACTCGGTCCGTGAGTACTTCGCGGCATTGTTCCTCTCGGATTACGTCGGTCTCTTTGGAGAAGCCGTGGTGCTGCGCAGTGATGTTATCCGCGCACTAGTGGATCGCTCATACTGGGCGAACACTGCGCGGTTCTACGCGGGCTTCGCGAACCCGAATGAGCTCATGACGCTGGTTGCCGGGTTGGATGAATCGCTCGAATCGGGCCGGCATCCGCTACAGGCCCGTGCGGCCGTCCTTACTCTGTTGGCCGACGGTGTGTTCACGCCTGTGGCTAGGTCGCAGCGCGCGACCGCGCACCTACTGTCGGATCCACTGTCGATACGGCTCCTCGCTGCGAAAGGTCTGAAATCCCCGCTGCCCGACCTTCCCGCCGAGCGTGGCGGCAGCGACCTCGCCGCAGCCCTGATGTCGGCCAGCGCGGCTAAACCGGACGAGACGCTCTCGCGGGACAGAGTCCGAATCCTTCCCCGGCTGGGAGTCAACCGCGAGGAATTCGAAGCATGGTGGATCCCACGCTTGACCGCGGCTATCGGATCTCCGCATGAGGCGGCCTGGATTCAGCTCGGTGTTGATTTTCCTGGTGCGACACTGGACGATTCGGATGCCACGGCTATCGCGCTCGATGACGCTGCCAATCGGCGCGCAGCCATCGCGCTCAAGGCCCGGCCGCCAGCCGGATCGACAGCGCATGAAGTCCTCATTCGAAGTGTTCTTGACAATGAGGTAAGCGACATCGCAGTGGCTGGCACGGACGTGGCTGGCGACCTGCTCAAAGTTCTACGGCCACAGCACTATTTACGACTGTCGACTCCCACCGCCGACCCGATATACCTCGTGCCGGTCGGGCACCTGGTCGATAACGAAGCCGAAAGGAAGGCGCGATCCAGCATATTCAAACGCCTAAAGACGGTCGATAGACGCTACGAACGGATCATGCGGGCAAGCGCCGTCCGACGCGGCGAGTCCAAATCGACTGCACCTTGGCAGCACACCGCACGTGAACTCGCCGCAATACACGGCCAATGCCTCATCGGCGCCGAGATCGCGCTCATCGGTGCCATCCAGCTAGACATCGTGACCGGCGGATCAATCACACCCGGAGCCAGCGCATTTGGTAGTTCGTCTGACTACGGCATGCTCGTCCAGCAGACCCGTGCCAACAAGTCTTCGGGATCATGGTGGAAGGACCAGATCGAATTTTGTGACGACGACTTGTCCCGCACGACTTGGGCGTTAGCTTTCGTCGCGATAGCGGACATGGAAGTGGTCGCGGAGCACATCGCCGCATTCGATGAAGTAGTAGATCAGATCGAGGAGGATGCGTTCTTCAGTGCTGCTCAGACTTCCAGCCGCCTCGCTGCCAGTGCAATCGGCCGGCGCCTCCGGTCAGAAATTTGGGAGGCGGCGCGATCTGCAACTGATAGAGCTCGACTCCTAATAGCGCACCACGCCGCCACGCTCGAGTCCTTCGATCCGCTCGCGGGCTTGAGCGCCAGCCAATTAGGTCATATGGCAGGCTACGGACACGCGTCGTGGCCAGCGGTCCGGGCAATCAGCGTGCGCCTGCTCACTGGCGAGCCAGTGGCACCTCTCCTTGAGGCGCTGGAGGCATGCGGACCTGATGCGCACATCGTCATACCTGATGGCAAGGCTGAGAGCTCGCCGTTGCTCACCGATTCCATTCTTGAACAACCGCAGAAGTTCCCGCTCGGTTGGGTCGTCGCTGCCGAACGGTGGAGATCCTCACGGCACGTCGAGCCGCCGCTGTCCAAGCTTGCAATCGCGAATGGATGGGTTCCCGACCTCTGACGACTGTCAGAAGGAAGCCGCGTGCACGATTGGACCCCGCGGAGACCCAGCGTTCGTCGATGAACCGCGGGCCGGGAACGACCCCCGGCGAGTGGGCGCACCCCCAAGTGCGTACCACTAGTAGTACATTGCCAGAATGGCCTCGATGATCAGCGTGGGCGATGCGGGGAAGCGGCTGCCTGCTCTATTAGAGCAGGTCAACGCCGCTCATGAGCCAGTCCGCATTACTTCGGAGGTCGGAGATGCGGTGTTGATGTCCGCACAGGACTACGACTCATGGCAGGAAACGGTTTACCTCCTGCGGGCGCCGGAGAATGCGCGCCTACTCATGCAGGCCGTACACCGGGACAAGGTTCGTCGCGTCGCGCCAGGCACGCTTCGTTCATACGACCAACGAGGCTGAGAAGGCCGGACGCAACGACTCGCAGGGCCGGCATCCATCGCTTGTCGGCGGGCACCGCTATCCTTAAATTTTGGTGCCGCCGATAGGGCTGGCGATTGATGAGCAACACAACAACACAACAAGTCCACATCGACGTCTTTTACGGCGACCGACCCGCGCACGAATCCGAGCGGCGGGCGATCAGCGCAGTCCGAGCTGAACTGCAGCGGCGCGGGGTATCCGCGTTGCTGCTGGTCAATTTCTTTGTGCTGCGCGGTGCCCGCCAACTCGACTTGGTGATTATCACCGCGACGCGCTGCGTCGTCGTGGAACTCAAAACACTGGACCCGAGCTTGCCACTGGTTGCAACGGCGAACGGGCCATGGCAGCAGAGCCTGCCCAACGAAAAACGCCGCCCCATCGGGCACCGCAACTTCTACCATCAGGCGAAGGAACAGACCCTGGGTCTGTCCGATGAGATGTCAAAGCTCGCCAAAGCTCAACGTGTGCCTAAGCCGCTGAAGAAGGACTTCTACCGCCAAATCGACACCGTGGTCGCCATCGGTCCCCGAGTGCCGCAGGGCTCGCAGCTACACCACTTCGATTACGTCGAGGCACTGGGACTGGAGAGCTTGGTCGACTACGTGACCGCGCCGGGACGTGGTGTTACCCAGTGGACGCACGCCGATTGGGATGAATTCATCCGAGAGTTGGGCCTATACCCCGAGGCTGACGACGACGATGAGGTACGGCGCCTCCGCGCCGATCGGGCCGCTATTGAGGACCACCAGCGGCGGTTTCGCGACGCGAGGTCGGCGCGACTTCTTCCGCTCATCCCCGCCGCGGGGCTGCTCGACGAGCAGGCAACTACCGTCGATGCGGACGCGCTTGCCTCGGCGCTCACCGAGCCAGTCAGCAGGGTGCTGCTCGTGGGAGCGTCCGGCGACGGCAAGACTCACGCCGCCCAACACGCCGCGCTACGGCTCACCCAGCAGGGGCGCCTCGTGGTGTGGATTTCGGCCGACGACTACGCGAAGAACGACTTCGGTGTACTGATCAAACGCGCAGTGAGCCCCTACAGCACGGAACCGGCATGGGCCTTGCTGCGCAAGGCTGCTGACTCAGGAGTGGGCGTCACCATTGTCGTCGACGCGCTGCAAGCCAGCACGCACCGGGACGAACTGCTCACGCAGCTCAACGCCCTGCTGTTGCAAATGCCGGCGACGGTGTTGGTGACAACATCCTCCGATCTCGACATTGTTGAGCTGTTCGCCCCGACCGCACGCATCCAGCTCGTCTCGCCACAGGGTGAAGAACGGACCCAGCTGGCCGACGCCTACGGAACTGCAGCGGGAGTCGCTGAATTCGCCGAATACCGCACCCGATACGACATCAGCGTCGCCGCCCAGGTCATTGATGAACTTCCCGCCGGTGCGTCGCGCGCGGACGTCCTCGACGCCTACGTCAGCCGGCTAACGCCCAGCGAGGCAGTACGCACCGGGCTGCGCTGCGTGGCCACCGCGATGGACGCCAAGGTGAGCACCGTCCTGCCGGTCACCGAAGTGATGGCGATGCTGCGGCGCTGCCCGCCGCTGACAAACACACCCACCGCGGTGGACGAGGTACTGGACTCCCGGCTGGTTTCGGTCCACCAAGGGCGGCTGCGCTTTGGCCACGAAAGGCACGGGCGGTTTTTGGCCGCCGAACAACTAGTCGTGTCATCGCAGGACGGAGCAACCCTTGGTCAGGTACTGGCGCAGCCGGCGCACGAAGATCTCCGCGAGTACGCGCTGCGTTTGGAACGCGACCCCGCGCGCCGCTATGACGCCATCCGTGAGCTTGCCGACGACCAGCTGTTCGCGGCCGCCGCACGCGGCGCGTTCGGCGCGGATACCGCAGCTGCGGCACTCGCAGAGATGACTGAACTGCTCGTCACAGCCCGAATGGTGACGCCGGAAGCAGTGTTCGAAGGCCCCACCGATGGAGGCTTTTGGGCTGGCGGCTGGCACGGTTCGCGCCCATGGTCACCCATTGAGCAGGCGCTGTTACGGGCGATCGGACTGGGGGTGCTGGACGGGCTGCTCCTTGATGACGTCGGCGAGCTGCTCGACGTGACCGACAAGGTGCTGCGCCCGGAGATGGTTGCCCTGCGCGAGCAGGGTCACCGTACGAGCATCAGCACCGTGTTCGCCTCGGTCTACGCGGTCCAGTACCCAACCGAGAGCGACGCCCTGGCCGCCGCCTACGTCTGCGGCGCCATCGACACCGGCCGTCATTGGGGTGATCGCCCCGACTCCGAATCATGCTTCGCGACGCGGATGTGGCGAGCGAACCCGTCCTGGGGGCGACTGCACGTGGCCGCACTGCTGAGCCGTCCGCTGCGCCACGACGAGGACGCCGCAAACGCCGTGGACCTCATCCGCAGCGGCTGGCACGCCGGCGGCTACCACCTGCGCCTGGAGGTTCTGGAGGCCGCGCGCTTCGCTCACCATGTGCTGCCACCAGAGGAGCGCGAGGCGATCGCCGACGTCCTGGACACCTTCGACGCCAACTACAACATCTTCTTGTCCAGCTTGCTGCTGGAGGTTTTGGGGCTATACGGGCGCATCGAACCGGTCGCCACCGCCGATGACATCGAAGCGGAGATTGGCGAGATCATCGCTGACCCCGACGACCCGGATCGACAGCGAATGGCAGTGTCGATCGTCTCACGACAATATGAGGACGAACTGGTCTTCGGACCCTACGGCGAGGTGGTCTGCGGGCTCTCACTCGATCAGCGGCTGACCCTTTACGCCATGGCCGTGCTCGCACCTGGAGACTTCGATGGCTTCGGCTATCCGGAAGCCGTCCACGGACTGGCCGAGGGCACCGCCCGTGCCGACGACCTGATCGGCCGCGCGGTTGCTGAGGCGGCGCGACGGATGCGGTTCGATACCTTCAACCGACAGGACTGCGTCGCCGGGCATCTCCAGGGTTTGCGCGGCTGGGCCAAAATCAGCGACCGACTGCCTCAAGCGCCAGTGGCCGAGGAGGACGAACCCGCCGCCCTGCTCTTCGTCGGGGTTTGGCGGTTGGTCGACGAACTGCTGTTCCCGCTGCTACGCGGTCGGCAATTGCCAACGCGGTTAGCGCAATTCATCTGGGATCGCCTACAGACGACGTGCCCTGGACCCGCCACAGCAGCGCTCAGCGACATGCGCTTCGCGCTGATACCCGGCTACAACAATGACAATGAATTTGCCCCCCACGATCTGCTGTTGAGCGCCTACCCCGAACAAATCTGCGTTCTCATGCAGTGGGCGCTCACACACCGCGACGAACTCAGGGAATGGCCCGATCCCCGCATCGAACGCTATGTCGTGGACACACTCGGCCGCGTCGGGAACGCGGCCACCGCAGACATGATGCGGCATTACGTCGACCACCCCGACCTTGGGCAGCCGGCGATAGCGGCTATCAAGGCAATCGAAAGTCGCTGCGATGTCGACCACTAGGTGATCGATTACGCGATTCAGCTATCCGGCTCTGGGCGCCTACCGATCCACCATCAGGTCACTGGCGGGCACTCCGAGCGCGTCGGCGATATCGAAGAGCCGCTCGTAGAGCAAACCGCGTTGCCCACTCTCCACCGCGCTCAGAATGGGACGAGTGACGCCGGACTCATGGGCCAGCTGCTCCTGCGTCATGCCTCGCTCGACGCGGAGCTCGCGTATTCGCTTGCCGACGGACTCTCGTCGGCGCTCCCATGCAGCCACACGCTCCGGACTGTTCTGGCTTGGTCGGGTGGGCACGCACATACGTAACTGTGAGTGCACAATAAAGTCTGTACTACTAGTATTACATTGGCATGATGCACGCCGACACGCCACCAGTTCGACGCGAATGGGTGACCAAACGCGGCCTCGAGATGCTCGACGAACTCGTCGGCGTTCTGCAGGAAAGTCAACTCGCGCTCCGCGCCATGCGTGTGGACGTCGGCCTAACCCTGGACGAGTTGGAGCGCGACCTACGGACGGCACGTGAATCCGCACGTTCAGCATTCGCCGCAGCAAGTCTGTTGGCCCAAGACGCTGATTTGGCTGCGAGTTGGTCCGACTATCCATCCAGGCCGAAAGCAATCCATGCTCGTCATCGCGTTGCCGTCGAGTACGGCGCACCACGGAAGGTCCCGGCAACTCCTGCGGCTGACCAGTATGAGGCGATGCTTCGCGAATCTTACGAACGTTCGCTCCAACAAGCCCGAGAGAGTCAACCGGAACCAACGCGACCGAATCGACGGTGCCGGCATCCGCAGGCGAATGGGGAACTATGCCGCAAACGGCTAGCACGGATTAGTGCAAACGAGTTCGCCAGTCACTGCCCAGAACATCTGGATGATAGTGAACGGGAACTGTGTGAGCGCCACTTGCGGCAGACTGCGAACGCGATTGCAGAAGCGCATCGGGACGAGTTTCGCAGGATCGCGGATGAGTGGATTGCCGAGCGGCATGGGCTTCGATCATGGGTCGAGCGGGTGGTCCGTTCGAGCGGATGGGTTGACTAGTTCACAGCTTGCGTAGAACGCAGCGCGCTCCCGGACCTTCTATTCACATTTGTGCGAACAGGCTGAAGAGGCGTAGCCAGTTCCCGGCATCCAGATGGCGAACGCAGTCCTAGTCACTCCGCCTTCGGCCACCTACGGTCGCGATCCGTAGGTTACGGTCTGTGGCAGGCGTCATAGAGGGGGTGGGGATTGCAACGAGTGGTTGTCGGTCTCAATGTGGGTGTGGAACTGTCCCCGGGTGTCAGCGTGGTGGCGACCGATGTCGGTTTGTGGATGGCGCTTCCGGCGATCACGCCGGCGTTCTTGCTCACCGGCGTCGTTGTGGCGGTGGTCATGCGTGACCGGCGGCGTGCGGCCGCCGAGGCCGATCAAGTGGTTCTGAAAGAACCAGGTTTGGATCAGTGAGGTCCTGCGCCCTTGCTTGGTTGGCTGGGATAGCTACGGTCGGCTTCGTGCTGGCGGCCTGCGGTTCCAGCCCGCAGCAGACCGAAGGTTCGTCGCCGGAAAACTCACCGTCGTCGATAACGGGACAGTCGAGCGCGACACAGCCGACCGCTGCGGCCACACCCGTCCGTGACGATAGCGTCGTCCTGGATATCACGATCTCTGCAGGGGTCGTGACGCCGACCAATGCCGAACTCGACGCCATAGTGGGGGAGCCGATCACTTTGCGTGTCGACAGCGATGTCGCCGATCAGTTGCACGTTCACTCGGTGCCCGAACACACCTTCACCATCGCGGCCGCCCAGAAGCAGACGTTCACGTTCACCGTCGACGTCCCTGGCAGAGTGGACGTCGAACTGCATGATCTCGGTTCCACCATTGTGACAATTCAAGTTCGTCCGTGAGCTCTGCGACGGCCGTCCTGGCGCATGGTGTAGGCGGTTCGACCGACCTGCCGATCCCACTCTCGTTCGCGCTGATCGGTGCGGCATGGGCATTGACTGCCACCTTCGGCATCGTCGCCTTCGCCTGGAAACGGCCGCGGTTTGATCCCGATAAGGCCGGGCGGCCGTTGCCGCGATGGGCCACTGGCGCGGTCGACTCGCGTGCAGTGCGTAGCGTCATCGGCGGCGTTGCCCTGCTTTTTACAGCGTGGGTGGCTATGGCCGCAATATGGGGCCCGCAAGGCTCGGGCAACGCGCTGCAAGGCGTGTTCTATGTGCTGCTATGGGTGGGCCTAGTGGCTACCTCGCTGCTCATCGGACCGGTGTGGCGGGTGTTGTCCCCCATCCGTGTGCTCGTGCTGGGGGTGCAGCGCCTCAGCGGTCGTGAAGCGCGGCGACGGTATCCGGACCGGCTTGGCTACTGGCCGGCGGCCATAGGTCTCGGGAGCTTCGTATGGTTGGAGCTGGCCAGCCCGGACCCCGGCTCGTTGACGGCTATCAAAGTGTGGTTGCTCGTCTATGCCGTCGTCATGACCATGGGCGCTGCACTGTACGGAGACCCATGGCTTCGCCGAGCTGATCCGTTCGATGTGTACAGCGTGGCGGTGTCGCGAATGTCGGTGTTCGGCAGGGATCGGCGCACTGGCGAAGTGACTGTGGGCAATCCGCTCAATCGCCTTCCGTCGATGCCGGTCAGGTCGGGCTTGGTGGCGGTGCTGGCGGTTCTGCTGGGGTCGACCGCATTCGACAGTTTCTCGGCTACCCCTGGGTTTCGCGCGTTTGCCGATTCTGTCGGTGCGCAGACCACGTTTGGTGAAACATTGGTTCGCACAGCAGGTCTGGCGCTGTTCATTGGTGTCGTCGCCGCCACTTTCTGGGCGGCGGCCAGAGCAACGGGAGGTGTTGATCGCGACCAGCGCCGGCAGCTACCTGGACTACTTGCCCATTCTCTCATCCCGATAGTGGTGGGGTACGTCTTCGCTCACTATCTGTCCTACCTCATCGAACGCGGGCAGGAAACTGTGGTGCGGCTGGCCGATCCGCTCGGTCGCGGTTGGCACCTGCTTGGGCTGGATCCGAGCGACATTCACTACGTGTTGTCCATGCATCCGGGCGTGCTGTCGACGATCAAGGTGTCGTGTGTCGTGATCGGCCACATCATTGCCGTCATCGCCGCCCATGATCGCGCGTTGCGGGTGCTGCCGTCCGGGCATCAGATCACCGGTCAGCTGGCGATGATGCTGACCATGGTGTTCTACACCTTCGGTGGCCTTTACCTGCTGTTCGGAGGGTAGCGCCGAAGCGATCGTGTCCATGCTCTGAGTGTCGATCAGCCGTTGGGATAGGTGCCCCCGAAAGCCCTGGGCTGTGGGCGGTCTCAGCTTGGGGCGGGGACTGTTTCAGTACTCGATCAGCCTGACCGCGTGTGTGGTCATTCCGCTGGGCCGCACGGGGGCAATCCGGACTTGAGAGCCGGTGAAGGGCGATTCGAGCATCTGACCTTGACCCAGGTAGAGGGCCACGTGTTGGCTGCCGCCCGCGCCCCAGAAGAGGAGGTCCCCGCGGCGCATTTGGCTCACCGGTATTCGTCGACCCTGTTCGTATTGCGCACCAGAGTATTTCGGCAACTTGATACCGACGCCGGCGAATGCATAGACCATCAGCCCGGAGCAATCGAAGCCCACGGTCCCGGCACCCTGGTCGATGCCTTTGGTGGGACCGCCGGCGTTCCCACCGCCCCACGAGTAGGGGACGCCCATCTGTGACATGCCTCTGCGGATGGCGAATTCTGCGGCCTGCTGGCCGTATACCCGGGGGATCTGGCCGGCGGGTGCCGCGGTGGCCGCTGGAGACGGTGAGGGGAGGATCCCTAGTGTGACGAGGAATCGGCGGCCGAGGTCGGCGGTGAGTTGTGCTGATGTTGCCGATATTTGCAGCACGGAGTTGATGACGGCGACGGGGTCTTGCAAATTGACGTTGGGCAGCACCGGTACCGTCAGGTTCCAGTTTCGGTCAGCGGTCTGCCGTGCGGGGTCTGTATCCCAGTCTGGTACTTCCGGTGCGGATGCCGTCGCGGGTGTTGATCGCAGTGCGTCGTCGAGTCGCTGTCGAGTGGCGCGCGCTTGTGCTGCGGCGGAATCGATGTCGGTTTGTGCGGCGGCGAAGGCGCTCTCGGTGGAGCGCAGTTGCTGCACTGTTTCGTCGTAGCGCGCCTGTGCATCGCGTGCCGCATCGTCGGCGTCTTCTTTGGCTCGGCGCGTCGCTGATGCGGCATTGGTCTGCTCGATGCGGGCGAGCTGCAGGTTTTGTCGTGCCTCGCTGAACGCCAGGACCATTGTCTGCTGCGTCGATCCGTCGGAGATGACTTGCTCCGGCGTCGTGGCCGAAATGGGCCACGGTGATGGGCCGTTGGTGTACTGGGAGGCCGCGAACTCGTCGAACTTCTCCTGTGCCCGGTTCACGGATTCGGATGTCTGCTGGGCCTTCTGCTGTGACGCCTCAAGGGCGCGGCGGGCTACTTGGGCGGTGTCACGTGCGCGTTCCAGGTCGTGCAGGGCCTTCATGACCGACTCTTGTTGCGTGTGAATCCTGGACTGCAGATCGGCCAGGTCCTGGTCGGCGCGCGCTACGTCGCCGACCAGTGTGGCGATGGCATCAGATGGTCTGCTCGGTTGCGCGGCCACAGTCGATGGATGGGTTAGCACGAGTGCCGAGGCCAGCGGTACGGCCAGCGTCATGCGCACCGATCTTGCGTTGAAACCCACTGGCGCACCTTCGCTTCGCATCAGCCGACCATCTACTGAGTAACTCAGTATGTGGCCAGGAGCGTATAGCACTTCCAACGCAGTGTTCACTTCCGTCACATACCTGTGACCTCAACGACCGGACGGGAACCGGATGGGCGTGGCGAATCAGGTGGACTGGTCGCGGTCGTCCAAAGCCGGCGCATCCGCGGTGGAGCCTGGCTGGGACAGTGCGTGAGCCTCTCGTCGGCGCCGGCGGGCCTGCAAGACGGTGATGACAGCTCCGGCGGCGAGCCCGGCCACTGCTGCCCACAATATTGCCGCCGAGGTGCCGCTGGTGTCGTTGGCCGGCGCCGGCGGCTGGGCGGGAGTCGCAGAAGACGTAACGGGTGCAGCGTCGGCAGTGGAGGCTGCGGGCTGGGATGGCTGGCTCGGGCCCGGTTGCACGGTGAAGGTATATGACCCGGACACGGGGTGTCCGTCGGCGGATAGGACGCGGTACCCGACGGTGTACATGCCGCTGATCAGAGGATCCGGCCCGATCGTCGCCTGTAGCGTCGACCCCGTGACAACGGGCGTGCCCGATACCCAGTTTCGGCCGCCGGAGTCATTGACGACGACGTTGGCGAACGTCGAGTTGATGTCCTCGTTGAACGTCAATGTGATTGTCGTCGGCGCCACTGTGAGTGATGACCCGTCGGCAGGATCGGATTCGATCAAAGCGGTATGAGCGGTGGCGATCCCGCTGCCGCTGGCCCATAAAGCCAACGCCAGCAGGCTCGCCGCGATCAGGCGTGCGGTCGCGGTCACGTGTGTCCGATCCGTCGATGGTGCCGGGAGGTGTCGCCGGCGCGCTAACATTCTACGTATCTACTACGTAGACGGTGTGAGTGGGAGGTATGCGGCACATGGTGGTCCGGGCGTGGCGCACACTTGCCGCTGCAACAGCGACTGTAGCTGTCTTCGGCGCGATGACCGGATGCGCGACGGGTACGGATGCGGTCGCCCAGGGCGGAACCTTTCAGTTCGTGGCTCCCGGCGGGAAAGTCGACATCTTCTTCGATCCGCCCGAGGAGCGCGGCCGACCGGGCCCGGTTAGCGGGCCCGATCTCATGGACATCAATCGCACCGTGTCTGTCGAGGACTTCAGTGGGCAAGTCGTGGTGATCAATATCTGGGGGCAATGGTGCGCGCCGTGCCGGACCGAGATGCCTGAACTTCAGCAGGTCTATGACGCCACACGATCTGAGGGTGTTGCCTTCCTCGGTATCGACGTTCGCGATAACAATCGCCAGGCCGCGGTGGATTTCATCACCGACCGACAGGTCACGTTCCCGTCCATCTATGACCCGTCGATGCGCACCATGATCGCCTTCGGCGACCGGTATCCCACCGCGGTGATCCCCTCGACGATCGTCTTGGACCGAGACCACCGCGTAGCGGCGGTCTTCTTGCGCGCTCTGTTGGCCGAGGACCTTGAGCCGCTGGTCCGGCGCCTTGCCGCCGAACCAGGCCGATAAGGCAGCGCGTGTTCGGTGAGGTGACGCTGCCGAAGGAACCCCCCTCGGTGCTGGCGATGTTCGATTGGCTACCACCGGCCGTCCCGCTCTTGCCGGCCGTCGCGATGTGCTTATCGGTGTGGTACCTGCTTGCTCTTCGCCGTGTGCGGTCACACGGGCGCCACTGGAGCTGGATACGGACGACGAGTTTCCTGTCCGGCTGCGCGGTGCTGGCCGCGGTCACCGGTCTAGCCGTCGACAGCTACGGCTATCGGCTGTTCAGTGCGTTCATGTTCCAGCATTTGACGTTGTCGATCCTTGTGCCGCCGCTGCTGGTGCTCGGCGCACCGGGGCGCCTGCTGCTGCGATCCACACCTCATCGCGGCATCGGGCGCTATGTGCTCATCGCCGCCCTCGCAGGATTGCGGTGCCGCGCCAGCCGCTTGCTGGTGCATCACGGATTCACCATCCCGGTGTTCCTGCTGAGCTACTACGGCCTGTACCTGTCGGACCTGTTCGATGCAGCCGCCTCCGGTGTCGGCGGGCATCTGCTGCTGCAGGTGTTCTTCCTGATCAGCGGAGTCCTGTTCATTCTGCCGATCCTGTCGACCGGACCGCTGCCGGTCCGCCAGAGCAACCTCGGCCGATTCTTCGACATCTTCGTGGAGATGCCGTTGCACGTGTTCATCGGCGTCATCCTCATGATGGCTCCGCGCGCCCTCACCACCACCTTCTCCCGCCCGCCGCCCGAATGGAATGTGGACCCGGTCGCCGATCAAGCGGTCGCCGGAGCGCTGGCATGGTCCTACGGCGAGCCGATCGCCTTGGCCACGGTCTTGCTGTTCGCGGTCCGGTGGCGCCGTGACGAGCAGTCCGAATCGACCCGGCGAGAAGCCGACACCGCGACCAGCGACGCAGAGTTGGCCGCGTACAACGCTTTCCTGCGGGGATTGCACGAGGGAGCGCCGCGGGCACGGGAGGGCGGCGACGGGGCGCCCGGCCGTTAGGCGAAACAGATCAACGCGCCCGACAGTGCCAGGACGGCGATGACCACCGGCGTGGCGGCCATCGCGGCGACGGCGCCGCCCAGGGTGGCGCGGGTGCGCAGCTGGCTGATGCCGCGCGGGGGGTCGGTGAGACGTCGGGCACGGATCAGCACGGCCACGCTGGCCGCGGCCAGCCCGTGCGCCGGAGCGGCGACACCCGACAAAGCGAGGAGCCCACCCAACAGGGAGTGGCGACTGTGCTGTCGGGCTGCCACATCATCGGCGCACATCTCCAATAGGGAGGCGACCTCGGTCGACGCGGCCGCGAAGAAGCTGATCTTGGGAAGTGCGGAGGCGACGCCGCGCACCGCGGCGACGATGTAGGCGTGACGACCACGCAGGTGGGCCCGTTCGTGGGCGATGACGGCGGCCAGCTGCGGCGTGTCCAGGGCCGCCACGGCGGCGCTGGTCACGACGATCGCGGCCGGCCGGCCGGCGACGCAGTAGGCGGCCGGTTCGGGCGCCTCGATGACCACCACATCACCGCCGCGGGGCCTGCCGACGAGGCGGACAGCGTCGGCGTGGTCGAGGGTGTGGGTGCGCATCCGGCTCAGCGCGCGGACCATACGGATCACCACGGCGCTCAATGCGCCGGTGGCCGCGGCGATGGCGATGCCGGCCACAAGTTGAGCAGGCCAGCCGGAGTGTCCGACCAGGATCGCACTCAGCCGCTGCACGCAAGAGGCGATCAGTGCGTCGGGGCTGTCCCAGTGTCCCGCAGCTTCGATCAGGATGAGTGCCACCGCGGTGATCGAGCATCCCAGCACGGTGACGATGGCGGTCAACCAGGCGGTGATGGCCAGCCGGGGTGCGATGCCATCGGCGGCGAGTCGGGACAGCAGCACCGGACCTGCGGCAAGCACCACCAGGACGTAGAGCAGCAGTGCCGCAGCGACGGTCATCGCCGTCCCGACTTGCGAGCCAGCCGACGTAGCGCGGCACGCAGGTCAGCCGATTCGGCCGCGTCGATCTGCGCGACGAAGTGACTCAGGACGGCCTCGGAGCGCCCCCCGCCGTTGAGTGCCTCCAGCATGAGCCGTGCGCTGTGCTCTTCTCTGGTCAGTGTGGGCCGGTAGCGGTAGGCGCGTCCATCGCGTTCTCGGGACAGCCACCCCTTGCCGTGCAGATTGTCCATCGTCGACATGACCGTCGTATAGGCGATGTCGCGTTCGGCACTCATTTCGTCGAGGATGTCGCGAACCGTGGCGTCAGACTCGCGATTCCACAGGCGGTCCATGATCGACGCTTCCAGTTCGCCGAAGCCACGCACCCGCGCCATGAACAACCTCCTGATTAAGTCCGTAGTCAGCTTACGGTGTCGACTCGCCTGCGACACGCTGCAGTGCCCGACCGACCCGCCGTGGATGCTGACCAGCTTGTCGTACGGGCTAGTCGCGGGCAGCGCCGCGGGCGCGCAACCACGACATGGGATCAGCCTTGAGCGATCCGTTGAGGTGGACCTCGAAATGCAGATGTGGCCCGGTGGAGTTGCCTCGATTGCCCATCGTGGCAATCTGGTCGCCTGCCATCACCCGGTCCCCGAATTGAACGGTCGCCGTGTCGATGTGCCCGTAGAGGGTCACTGTTCCATCGGCGGCGCGGATTTTTACCCACATCCCATAGCCGGCCGTGGGTCCCGCCGCGATGACCTCACCATCGGTGGCGGCGTAAATTGGCGTTCCGACGGCGTTGGCGATGTCCAGACCGGCGTGCAACGTGCCCCAGCGGCTGCCGAACGCCGACGTCTGTATTCCGGTGGTGGGAAACATGAACCGGGGCCGTTGCAATCGGGCCTCGCGCTGTGCGCGCTCCTGGGCGAACGCCGTGGCGCGGGCAATCTCTTCGACGTGCACCGACGAATCGGCGATGTTGGGCACTGAAACGATCTGAATGCCTGCCGAGTCTTGGACGAATTGTTGTTGCGCTGCGGCGATCTCGATACCTGGTCGGGCATCGGGGGACATAGCGTAGGCCCCGGCGGCAACAGCACCGGCGGCCATTCCGGCGAACACGGCGCGACTGTGCGCGGCGCTGACAACCGTGCGGGACCGCCGGTGTGATGTCGGACGCTGCGTGCGGTGTGGTGGTGGCGGGGGTGAGATG
>NZ_MVHJ01000023.1 GCF_002086115.1 Mycolicibacterium bacteremicum | reverse complement strand
CACACAAAGCACCAGGCAGAATTCGAATCAGAAAAACCTGAACCAAACAAAAGACACCAAAAACTGGCATCAAAAAACAAACCATCTTATGTGGCAGGAAGACGGGGAGTCCCCCACCAAGATGGCCAAAAACAACAAACAAAAACCACCAAACACACTATTGAGTTCTCAAACAACAGACCATATTGTGTAGAAGCTACCCGGTTCGGGGCAACCCTGCCAGCTTAAACTATCTTGTCTGGCGAGTCAAGCTTCTCTGTCTCGCGTCTCCGCGGCGACTTCAAAAGATTAGAACTACCGACGTTGCGAAGTCAAATCCGCAGGTCAGAGGCCCAAACTCGCGGATCTGCCGACTACGGCGAGCTTACCCGCTCGATGCCGGCACCCAAGCTCGCCAGGTTCTCGACGAACATCGGGTAGCCCCGATCGATGTGGTAGACGTCGTGGACCTCGGTCTCGCCATCGGCGACCAGGCCGGCGAGCACCAGGCCGGCGCCGGCGCGGATATCCGATGCCCATACCGGCGCACTGGACAGCTGCGGGATTCCGCGCACCACCGCGTGGTGACCATCGGTTCGCGCGTCCGCACCCAACCGGATCATCTCCTCGACAAACCGGAAGCGTGCTTCGAAGACGTTCTCGGTGATCATCGAGGTGCCGTCCGCGACACAGGCCAGCCCGATCGCCATCGGTTGCAGGTCGGTCGGGAATCCGGGAAACGGCAGCGTCGCGACGTTGACCGCTTTCGGGCGCTCGTACTGGACGACCCGGAAGCCGTTGTCGTTCTGGGTGACCGTCGCGCCCGCGTCGTGCAGCTTGTGCAACACGAGCTGTAGATGTGCGGGGTCGACTCCGGTCACCGAGATGTCGCCGCGGGTCATCGCGGCGGCAATGCCCCAGGTGGCCGCGACGATGCGGTCCCCGATCACACGGTGTTCGGTCGGATACAGCCGGTCCACCCCGGTGATCGTCAACGTCGATGAGCCGGCGCCCGAAACCTGGGCGCCCATCTGGTTGAGCATCGTGCAGATGTCGGCGATATCCGGTTCACGTGCCGCGTTGTGGATGGTCGTGACGCCCTCGGCGAGCACGGCGGCCATCAGGATGTTCTCGGTCGCCCCGACCGATGGGAACTCCAGCTGGATCTCCGCGCCCCGGAGGTGATCGGCTTCGGCGACAACGCATCCGTGCTCGATATTGCACCGGGCGCCGAGTTGTCGCAGGCCGGCCTGATGCATGTCCAGCGGCCGCGATCCGATCGCGTCACCACCGGGCAACGCCACCCGGGCCCGTCTCCCCCGGCCGACAAGGGGACCGAGCACGCACACCGACGCCCGGAACTGCCGGACGGCGGCAAAATCCGCGTCGTACTTCACCTCATCCGGGGAGGTGATACGGACGGTGGAACCATCGAGTTCGACGGTCGCGCCCAGCCCGCGCAGGACCTCCGCCATCAGCGGAACATCCAAGATGTCGGGGCAGTTGGTGATCGTGCTGGTGCCCTCGGCGAGCAATGCCGCCGCCATCAACTTCAGGACGCTGTTCTTGGCGCCCCCGACGGCGACTTCGCCCGATAACCGGCTCCCGCCCGTCACCACGAAACGATCGCTCACGCGGGCCAGTGTAAGCAGACCGCGCCCTGGATTCAGAACGGCCGAAGTCCCGATCCGGCGGGCGCGGCCGGTACGGTTTAGCCATGGCCGTGCACCTGACCCGCATCTATACCCGGACCGGCGACGACGGCACCACCGGGCTGAGTGATTTCAGTCGCGTCTCCAAGAATGACGCCCGGTTGGAGGCGTACGCCGACTGCGACGAGGCCAATGCCACCATCGGCGTCGCCATCGCGGTCGGCCGGCCGGAAGACCGCATCCGCGCGGTGTTGTTGCAGGTGCAGAACGACCTGTTCGACGCGGGCGCCGACCTGTCCACGCCGGTCGTCGAGAATCCGGAGTACCCACCGTTGCGGGTCCTACAGGACTACATCGATCGCCTCGAGGGCTGGTGCGACGAGTTCAACGAGGACCTGCCCAAGCTGGATTCGTTCATCCTGCCGGGCGGGACGCCGTTGTCGGCCCAGCTGCATGTGGCGCGCACAGTGACGCGGCGAGCCGAGCGTTCGGCCTGGCGGGCGGTCGACCAGTACGGCGATGGGGTGAGCGTGCTGCCGGCGAAATACCTCAACCGGCTGTCCGATCTGCTGTTCATCCTGTCCCGGGTCGCCAACCCCGACGGCGATGTCAAATGGCAGCCGGGCGGTCAGCGCAGCAGCTAGGCCGACCGGCGCCGGGCCCGGTGTGAGGGCCGCGATTCCAGCCAGGACGTGAACGCGGTCAGTGCACCGCGATCGAGCGCGATCTCGAAGTCGCGGTCGCCGTCGCGCAACTGCAGCACGGCGATCTCGTCGCTCATGATGTCGAACTCGTCACCGCGCGGGGCACGCCGGGACACCACTTCCAGTCCGAGCCGGTTCAGCCGGCGGTCCGGCCACCAGCGTGCGCTCGACAGCCGATAGAACTCGGCCGCGGACTCGCCGTAGCGCAACACCCCGTGGCGCCAACCGTGCCCACCCTCGGCCGGGAAATCTCGCAGGATCGCCGCGGTGCCGCCGACCTGACGCAGCTTCCACAGTCGGTAGCCGAGCGCGGCGACGGCAAGCAGCAAAACGCCGACGAGCGCGACCATGAACAACATGGACGCGCTCATCGGCGTTGCCTACTAGTCGATCTGCCCTACAGCACGCAGCCGCGCACGGCCCCACGCTGCGGTGGCCTCGTCGTCGGACTCGGAGTCACGCTTGGCCGCATCGGCATCGATCTCCGACTCGAACTGGGCATTCTCCACCAGGAGACTGACCCCGCCCTCGGTGACCGACAGGAATCCTCCGTCGACCGCGATACGAAGATCGTCCTCGCCCTCGCGCTCCACGCGCACCATCGCGTCATCGACCAACTGCGCCACCAGCGGAATGTGCCGCGGCAGAATGCCGATCTCGCCCGCGGTGGTGCGGGTGAAGACGAACGTGGCCTTGCCGGACCACAGCTTGCGCTCGACGGCGACAATCTCGACGTCCAGTTCAGCCACAGCACACCACCTTTCGAGTTACCGCGTCAATCACAGCTTGGCGCCGAGCGATTCTGCCTTCTTCGCCAGGTCGTCCAGACCGCCGATGAGGAAGAACGCCTGCTCGGGCAGGTGATCGAACTCGCCCTTGGCCAGCTTGTCGAAGGCCTCGATGGTCTCCTTGAGCGGCACGGTCGAGCCCGGCTGACCGGTGAACTGCTCGGCAGCCATCATGTTCTGGCTCAGGAAGCGCTCGATCTTGCGGGCGCGGTACACCAGAACCTTGTCTTCTTCGGACAGCTCGTCGATACCGAGAATGGCGATGATGTCCTGAAGATCCTTGTAGCGCTGCAGGATCCGGATGACTTCCTGGGCGACACGGTAGTGCTCGTCGCCGACCACGCTGGGGTGCAGGATCGTCGAGGACGACGCCAGCGGGTCCACCGCGGGGAAGATGCCCTTGGAGAACACCGCGCGGGAGAGCTCGGTGGTGGCGTCCAGGTGGGCGAACGTGGTGGCCGGAGCCGGGTCGGTGTAGTCGTCGGCGGGCACGTACACGGCCTGCATCGAGGTGATCGAGCGACCACGGGTCGAGGTGATGCGCTCCTGCAGCTCGCCCATCTCGTCGGCCAGCGTCGGCTGGTAACCCACGGCCGAAGGCATACGACCGAGCAGGGTCGAGACCTCGGAACCGGCCTGGGTGAACCGGAAGATGTTGTCGATGAACAGCAGCACGTCCTGGCCCTGCTCATCGCGGAAGAACTCCGCCATGGTCAGTGCGGACAGGGCGACGCGCATACGGGTGCCCGGCGGCTCATCCATCTGGCCGAACACCAGGGCGGTGTCCTTGAGCACGTTGGCGTCCGCGAGCTCGACCCACAGGTCGTTGCCCTCACGGGTGCGCTCCCCCACGCCGGCGAACACCGAGGTGCCACCGAAGTTGCGGGCGATGCGGTTGATCATCTCCTGGATCAGCACGGTCTTGCCGACGCCGGCACCACCGAACAGGGCGATCTTGCCGCCACGCACATACGGGGTGAGCAGGTCGACGACCTTCAGACCGGTCTCCAGCATCTCGGTGCGGGGCTCCAGGTCGGCGAAGGCCGGTGGCTTGCGGTGGATGGACCAGTGCTCGAAGTCCTTGCCGTAGCCGGGCTCGTCGAGGCAGTCACCGAGGGCGTTGAACACGTGGCCCTTGACGCCGTCTCCGACGGGCACCGAGATGGAGGCGCCGGTGTCGGACACGTCCTGGCCGCGGACCAGGCCGTCGGTCGGCTGCATGGAGATGCAGCGCACCAGGTTGTCACCGAGGTGCTGGGCGACCTCCAGGGTCAGCGTCTTGGCCAGCGCACCGAAGGTGATGTCGGCGTGCAGGGCGTTGAGCAGTTCGGGCACGGAGCCACGCGGGAATTCGACGTCGACCACGGGGCCCGTGATACGAACAACGCGACCCGTCGTGGTCTTTTCTGCGACAGCAGTCATATTCCTTTTCGCTTCCTGAAAGGGTCTTGCTCTAAGACTATTTCGCGTCGGCCAGCGCGTTCGCGCCGCCGACGATCTCGCTGATTTCCTGGGTGATCTGTGCCTGACGCTCGCGGTTGGCCGCCAGCGTGAGTGCCTTGATCAGATCGTCGGCGTTGTCGGTGGCCGACTTCATGGCGCGCCGGCGCGAAGCCGACTCCGAGGCGGCCGCCTCCAGCAGTGCGGCGTACACGCGGGTCGCGATGTAGCGCGGCAGCAGTGCGTCGAACAACGTCTCGGCATTGGGCTCGAAGGAGAACAGCGTGCGCGGTCCGTCCTCGGGCTCGTCGTCACCCACGTACTCGACGACCATCGGGGCGACCCGCAGTGCCACCGCGGTCTGCGACAGCATCGAGCGGAACTCCGTCGACACGATGTGGATCTCGTCGACACCCAGGATGCCGTCGGCCCCGCCGTCGTCGTCGTCGTCGTCGGCGCCGGACATGAAGGACGTCACCAGCGTCTCGGCGATCTCCTTGGCGTTCTCGTACTCGGGCCGCTCGGAGAAGCCGGTCCACGATTCGACGACCTCGCGGCCACGGAAGCTGTAGTAGCCCAGAGCCTTCCGGCCGACCACGTAGAGCACCGGGTCCTTGCCCTCGTCACGCAGCAGCGAGAACAGCTCCTCGGCGCGGCGCAGCACGTTGGCGTTGTAGCCACCGCACAGACCGCGGTCCGAGGACACCACCAGCACGGCGGCCCGCTTCGGATTGTCCCGCGGGACGAGCAGCGGGTGATCCAGCGCGCTGGCTCCCGCCAGCTCGGTGAGCATGTTGGTGATCTCGGTGCTGTACGGCCGGGCCGCATCGACCCGCGCCTGCGCCTTGGCGATCCGCGACGTGGCGATCAGCTCCTGGGCCTTGGTGATCTTCTTGATCGACCCGGCGGAGCGGATACGTCCGCGTAGCTCGCGCAGTGTGGCTGCCATTGGTTACCTAGGCCTTCTTGGGTGCAGGCTTACGGACCTTGACCGATTCCTTCTCCAGGTCCTCGGGATCCAGAGCTTCGGAGTCGGCCTCGTTGACGACGGAGCTGCCGTCGCTCGCCGAGAAGCCCTTCTTGAAGTCGTTGATGACGGTGACCAGCTTCTCGGAGGCATCGTCCGAGAGCTTCTTGGTCTCGCGGATTCCGTCGAGGATGTCGGAGTGGCTGGCCTTGACGTGCTCCAGCAGCTCGTCGACGAAGCGCTGAACGTCCTCGGCCGGAACCGAATCCAGGTGGCCCTGGGTTCCGAGGAAGATCGCGACGACCTGGTCCTCGACCGCCAGCGGGCTGTACTGGGGCTGCTTGAGCAGCTCGACCAGCCGCACACCGCGGTCCAGCTGTGCCTTCGAGGCCGCATCCAGGTCGGAGGCGAAGGCCGCGAAGGCCTCCAGCTCGCGGTACTGCGACAGGTCCAGACGCAGCGAGCCGGCAACCTCTTTCATGGCCTTGATCTGCGCGGCGCCACCGACACGGGACACCGACACACCGACGTTCACGGCCGGGCGCACACCCTGGTTGAACAGGTCGGACTCCAGGAAGCACTGGCCGTCGGTGATCGAGATGACGTTGGTCGGGATGAACGCCGAGATGTCGTTGGCCTTGGTCTCGATGATCGGCAGACCCGTCATCGAACCACCACCGAGCTCGTCGGACAGCTTCGCGCAACGCTCCAGCAGACGGGAGTGCAGGTAGAAGACGTCACCGGGGAACGCCTCGCGGCCCGGCGGACGACGCAGCAGCAGCGAGATGGCACGGTAGGCATCGGCCTGCTTGGTCAGGTCGTCGAAGACGATCAGGACGTGCTTACCGTCGTACATCCAGTGCTGGCCGATGGCCGAACCGGTGTAGGGAGCCAGCCACTTGAAGCCGGCCGGATCCGACGCCGGGGCCGCGACGATGGTGGTGTACTCCATGGCGCCGCCCTCTTCGAGAGCGCGCTTCACGGACGCGATCGTGGTGCCCTTCTGGCCGATCGCGACGTACACGCAGCGCACCTGCTGCTGCGGGTCACCGGTCTCCCAGGCCTGACGCTGGTTCAGGATGGTGTCGACGCAGACCGCGGTCTTGCCGGTCTTGCGGTCGCCGATGATCAGCTGGCGCTGGCCGCGGCCGATCGGGGTCATGGCGTCGATGGCCTTGATGCCGGTCTGCAGCGGCTCGCCGACGCCCTGACGCTGCACCACCGAGGGGGCCTGCAGTTCCAGTTCGCGACGGGTGTCCGAGGCGATATCGCCCTGGCCATCGATGGGCTGGCCCAGCGGGTTGACCACACGGCCGAGGAAGGCATCGCCGACCGGGACCGAGAGAACCTCGCCGGTGCGCTTGACCTGCTGGCCCTCTTCGATCTTGTTGAACTCGCCCAGGATCACGGCGCCGACGCTGTGCTCGTCGAGGTTGAGCGCCACGCCCAGCACGCCGCCCTCGAACTCCAGCAGCTCCTGGGTCATGACCGAGGGCAGTCCCTCGACGTGGGCGATACCGTCGCCGGCATCGACGACGGTGCCGATCTCTTCCCGCTCGGTCTCGGCGGAAAACGAGGATACGTAGTCCTCGATGGCACCTTCGATATCAGAAGCGGAGATTGTCAACTCTGCCATGGTTTTTCGTCTTCCTACCTGTTTGATCTGGGTGATAAGTCTGCTGGGTCAGTCCGGCAGCTGGGTCTGCGCGGCAGCCAAGCGGGACGCGATGGAACCGTCGATCACCTCGTCGCCGACGGTGATCGAGAGACCACCGAGCAGCGCCGGATCGACATGCAGTTGCACGGACACCGGGTGCCCGTAGATGCGGCTCAGCACGGCGGTGAGCCGTTCGCGCTGGGCATCGGTCAGGTCCGCCGCAGCGCTGACGTGCGCGACGATCTCGCCGCGACGGGCGACCGCGAGCTCGGCGAGGTCGATGACCGCGACGTCGGCGCGCTCCCCGCGCAGCAGGGTGACCGTCTGGGCCAGCAGCGCGGCCGCGGTGCCGTTGTTGGCATCGCCGACCACCTTCTCCAGCAGGCCGATTCGGCCGGCGGAATCGGTGGTGTAGTCGCTGAGCAGATTGGTCAGCCGCGGTTCGCTGTCCAGGACACGACCGAACCGGAACAGCTGATCCTCGACCTCGTCGACCTCGCCGGCGACGTTGGCACGCTGCAGCAGGGCCAGCCGCGCGATGTGCTCGATGCCGTCGACCAGGTTGGCCTCGGTGGACCAGCGCTGTCCGACCGCGGTGCGGACGAGCGTGAGGGCGGGATCGCCGATCTTGCCGGTCAGCAGCTTGTCGGCGAGCGCCACCTTGGCCGACGAGTTGTCGGTCGGCTCGGCCAGATGCTTGGCCAGTGCGGTCTCGGTGAGCAGCAGCTTGGCCACTGCGGTCAGATCATCGGCCAGCTTCGTCAAACCTTCGGCGTCCAAACCGCCTGCCACCGAGTCGAACTCGGAGACCAGGGTGGCCAGCGCCTCCCGGCTGGCGGCCCGCAGACCCGCAGTCGCGCCGGTCTCGACGGACGCCTCGGAGGGAGCCATCTGATCGAGATCGTCGAGGAAGCGGTCGACGGTTGCCGACTGGGCGGCCGGATCGGCCACGTGCGCACGCACCAGTTCCTCGGCCTTGGCCACGGCCTCGGCACCGAGCCCGAGCCGCAGCTGGCGGACCACCTGCTGACGGAGCAGGTGGACCTGCTGTCCGCCCTGGGCCTTGATGCGCTCGGCATCGACCCCGGCCTGCTCGGCCAGCTGCGCCTTGATCCGCTCAGAGTCCTGACGCGCCTCGTCGGTGACGTGGGTGGACTCGGCCTTCGCCTCGGCCAGCGCCTTGGCGTGCATGGCATCGGCATCAGCGAGCTTCTTTGCCGCCTCGGCACTTTCGGCCAGGGCAACGCGGATGGCCTCCTGCTGCTTGACCATCAACCCCTTGATCAGGGGCACCACCCATTTGACGAGGATGAACACGATGACGGCAAAGCCGATCAGCTGTCCGATGAATGTCGACATCTACCTATTTCCGTCCCGAATTCACGTCGACGCCGAGGATGCGGCCGGCCAGGGTGGCCGACAGGCCATCCACTGACGAGGCCAACTCGGCTTGAGCGGCCGTGCCCTGCTGGGACAGCTGCTCGTTGGCCTGGCGTACCGTCTCGGCGACCTCACCGCTGGCCTCGGCCCGCTTCGCGTCGACGACCTGACGGCCCTCGTTGCGCGCCTCGTCCCGCAGAGCCGATGCCTCGGCGCGCGCGCCGGCCATCGCCTCGTCGTAGTCGGCCTGTGCGGCGGCCACCTGCTCGGCCGACTTGCGATTGTCCGCGGCGGTCTTGGCCAGCATGGCCTCGCGCTCGGCGAGCACCTTGCTGATCGGCGGTACCACCCACTTCCAGATCACGCCGAGCGTGATCAGGAAGATGAGCAGCACTGCGAAGAAGGTGCCGTTGGGGATCAGGAAGTTGCTGGTCCCCCCGCCCTCTTCGGCCGCGAGAATGGTCGTGGTCACTTCACCCATACCGGCGGGTTCTTAACCTTCGATGAGGCCGGGCGTGGCGAAGACGAACAGCGCCATGAAGGCCAGGTTGATGAAGTACGCGGCCTCGACCAGACCGACGGTGATGAAGAACGGGGTGAACAGCCGGCCCTGGGCCTCGGGCTGACGGGCGATACCCGAGATCAGCGCGTTACCGGCGATACCGTCACCGATACCGGCGCCGATGGCACCGCCACCCATGATCAGACCGCCACCGATCAGCGCGCCAGCAGTGATGATGGCGTTGGGATCGAGTTCCATTACTTTCTTCCTCCTTGTAACTGGCGGCGGTGCCACCAGGACTGCTTCATACGGGTCGTGCGGGTCTTGTCAGTGCGCGTGCTCTTTGGAGTCGTGGTCGTCGTGAACTTCCATCGCCTGGCTGAAGTACAGGATGGTCAGCAGGCTGAAGATGAAGGCCTGGATCAGGCCGACGAAGAGGTCGAATGTCTTCCAGATGGCGTTGGGGGCCCACTGGATGTACCAGGGGAACATCGCGATCAGGCCGACCAGGATGCCGCCGGCGAAGATGTTGCCGAAAAGTCGGAGTGCCAGCGAGATCGGCTTGGCGATCTCTTCGACGATGTTGATCGGCGCCAGGAAGGCGACGTGGCCCTTGACGACGGCGACCGGATGGCCGACGACGCCGCGGCGCCAGACACCGGCCGCGTGGTAGCAGATGAAGACGAACAGGGCCAGCGCCAGCACGAAGTTGATGTCCGAGGCGGGCGGCTTGTAGAGCTCGGCGGCCGCACCGTCGGAACCGCCGTACTGCCAGGGGAACACGGCCAGCCAGTTCGAGATCAGGATGAAGGCGAACAGCGCGACGGCCAGCGGCAGCACGAACGGCGCGATCTTCATGCCGATCGAGCCCTCGATCTGCTGGCGCATCTGGATGGTCAGCGCCTCCCAGAACAGCTGCACGCCACCCGGGACACCGGTCGAGGTGACCTTGGACTTCAGGTAGAACGCCAGACCGATGATGATCAGCGCCGTGATGGCGGTGGCCATGATCGTGTCGCCGTTGAAGGTCATGCCGAACAGTTCGAACACCATGACGTGGTGTCCGACGTGGATGGCGGTGCCACCCTCTTCGGCGGCGAGAATGGTCTCAGTCATGCCCGTGCGCTCAGCCCTTCGAATCCGATGCAGAGACGTCTTCGACGTCCAAACCGTTGGCGCGGATCTTCCGCAGTACCGGGATGCTGGTGCTCATCACCAGCAGGCCCTGGAAAATCGCCAGCCCGAACAGCACGGCGATGCCGCCGTGTCCCTTGAAGAAGATTGCGATTGCCAGTCCGACCGCGGTGATGACCAACAGTCTCGTGGCGGAGTTTAGAGCCATCTTCTTCTTGAGTGGGTGGTCTTCCATCGTGATGGACTCGACCGCCCGCCGCACCAGCAGTGCGTTGAGCAAACCGAGGCCGAGACCGACACCGAAGAAGACACCGAAGAAGATGTGGCCGACGAAACCGGCGGCGGTGATGGCCAGCGCGGTGAGGGCGATGATGACGACCAGCAGCCGAACCGGACGGAAAGCGACTGAGGGGAACACCAGGGGCGCGTCATGCGCTGGTGTCGTCACGTGGTTCACCTCAATCCCGCGGCGTCGAGGGGCTTGGTCGTCTCTAACACTGAAAACTGCAAAGATCCTGTGCGTGCCTGCCGAGAATATCGGAGGGCAGCGGACTCGCTGAACTCACCCACGGGGTAGCTCCCTTTGTCGGTCGTGTATCGGCGCCGATCGGTCTGTCACAACCGATGGGCCGGGCCGGCAACCCGCGAGGTTTTCGGGTTATGACGCGAACGGTACCACAAGGTAGGAGGCACAAAAACAGGCCTACTACTTTTTGTCGTACACCGGCTTTCAGGGCTCCTCGATCGGACTGTTCCGCCCCCGCAGCAGCGGTATCAGGGTGACCACGCCGGCGACCACGATCGCGGCCAACATCACCGCACCGGTCTGCCGCGGATCGAAGAAGATGGTGCTTGCCGCGCCCAGTGCCACGATGCCCACCCACATGTAGATCAGCAGGACGACGCGGCGGTGCGAATGGCCGATCTGCAGCAGCCGGTGATGCAGGTGCATCTTGTCCGGGCTGAACGGGCTCTTGCCGGCCCGGGTACGCCGCACGATCGCCAGCAACATGTCCAGAGCAGGCACGAACATCACCGCCACCACCAACAGGAACGGCGACAGCAGCGCGAAGACATCGCGGGCACCGTAGGCGTTCTGCGAGATCGGGCCCGCCGCCGTGGTCGACGCCGCGGCCAGCATCAGGCCGATGAGCATCGAGCCGGAGTCACCCATGAAGATCTTGGCCCGGTGGAAGTTGTGGGGCAGGAAGCCCAGACAGGCCCCGGCCAGCACCACCGAGATCATCGCCGGCGGGTAGAACAGCACGTCGCCGCCATGGTCGCGCAGCAGCCCCACCGAGAAGATGCAGATAGCCAGCGCGGTGATCAGCCCCAGTCCGGCCGCCAACCCGTCCAGACCGTCGACGAAGTTCATCGCGTTGACGATCGAGACGGTCAGCGCCAGGGTCAGCAGGATCGAGGTCACCTGGTCCAGCACGATGGTGCCGACCCCGCCGATCGGGATGTAGAGCACGCTCCAGGCCACACCCATCGTGACCAGCACGCTGGCCGCGGTGATCTGGCCGGCGAACTTGGTCAGCGCGTCCAGGCCCCAGCGGTCGTCGATCAGTCCCACGAGCATGATCAACCCGCCGGCCACGACGACCGCGGGCATGCCGGTGGAGTAGACGAACCCGCGGTTGAGCGCCGGGAGCTGAGAGGCCAGCAGCACTGCCACGACGACGCCCACGTACATCGCCAGCCCGCCCATGCGTGGGGTCGGCTGGACATGCACATCGCGCTGGCGCGGATAGGCGACCGCGCCGACCCGGGTCGCCAGTACCCGCGCCCACCCGGTCGCGAAGTAGGTGATGATCGCCGCGGTGAGCCCGACGAGCGCGAGCTCGCGCAGCGGGACGCCGGCACCGCGGTCGGAGAGGGCCAGCAGTCCGTCAGCCAGCAGAACCATGGGCGTCCTCGGGCGCGAGGTCGGCGGCGTCGACCCCGAGCACCCGGGCGATGTCGGCGATCGGCACCGGACCCTCGCGCAGCACCCGCGGTGTCGGCCCGGACACGTCGACGATGGTCGAGGCGGCGCCCTGCGGGGACGGTCCGGCATCGAGGTAGACCTCGACCCGCTCCCCCAGCTGGGCCTGGGCGTCGGAGGCGGTGACCGCGGCGGGGAAGCCCGACACGTTGGCGCTCGAGACGGCCATCGGCCCGACCTCGCGCAGCAGCTCGATGGCCACCGGGTGCAGCGGCATCCGCAACATCACCGTGCCGTTGGCGTCGCCGAGATCCCACTGCAGCGACGGCGCA
Organism: Mycolicibacterium bacteremicum; assembly: GCF_002086115.1. GTDB lineage: Bacteria > Actinomycetota > Actinomycetes > Mycobacteriales > Mycobacteriaceae > Mycobacterium > Mycobacterium bacteremicum. Next base: position 69,702 of record NZ_MVHJ01000023.1, on the reverse strand, counting down.
TGGCGCACCACCAGGCTGAGCGCGCCGGGCCAGAACGCCTGGATCAACTCACGCGCCGATGGCGGCACGGCGTACACCAGGCCGTCGATGGTGTGCCAGGAACCGACGAGCACGCCGACGGGCATATCGCGGCCGCGGTTCTTGGCCGCCAGCAGCGCGCCGACCGCCGCATTGTCGAACGCATCGGCGCCGATGCCGTAGACGGTGTCGGTCGGCATCACGACGAGCCGGCCGCCCTTGACCGCGCTTACCGCCGAGGCCAGTCCCCCGGCCCGCTGGTCGGGATCGGAGCAATCGAACATCGAGCTCATGCGGCCGCCTCGCAAGCTCGGCGGACGCATGACCGGCACATGATTCGCTCGCAGGCGTCGCTCATGTATTCAGCTTCTCACCGCGGTGACGAAACGGGGACGGCCGGTCAGGTCACGGCGCGCCGTGACGCCGTCGAATGCGCCGTGTCCGGCAAAGAGCGCAGTGGTGGCCTGCGACGTGGTGTCGTCATGCTCGACACCGATCTGACCGCCCGGGCGCAGCAGCCGGGCCGCCATGTCGACGATCGGGCGGATGACCTCCAGGCCGTCCGGTCCGCCGAACAAAGCCTGGGGCGGATCATGTTCGGCCACTTCGGGTTCCAGTTCGGCGCCGTCGGGGATGTAGGGCGGGTTGGCCACGATCAGGTCCACCGTGCCGTCGAGTTCGGTGAGCAGATCGGGCCGCGTGACGTCGGCATGCAGCAGTTCGACCACCGATCCGGCGGTGTTGGCCCTGGCATAGCGCAGCGCATCCGGCGAGCGCTCCACCGCGATGACGCGGGTACCGGGAAAGTGGACGGTCAGGGCCAGCGCCAACGCGCCCGACCCGGTGCACAGATCGACGATGACGCCGTCGCGCGGGACCGTCACGCCGTGGGCCCATTCCAGCAGGGCCTCGGTTTCCGGCCTCGGGATGAACACCCCGGGACCGACCGCGAGAGCGACCGGGCCGAAGGCCGCCGTGCCGAGCAGGTGCTGCAATGGCACGCGCAGCACCCGCTGTCCGATCAGCAGCCCGTAGCGCTCCGGGAAATCCGGTCCGGGTTCGACGAAGGCGAGCCGGCCGCGGTCCACCCCGGCGACATGGGCAGCCAGTTGCTCGGCGTCGGCACGGGCCGAGTCGATCCCGGCGGCCGCCAGCGCGGCGGCGCCGTCGGCGATCGCCTGCCGCAGCCCGTTCATCCGTTGCCGGTTCGCGCGCAAACCCGGATCACGCCTGTTGCAGCCGGGCCTGCTTGTCGGCGGAGGCCAGCGCGTCGAGCAGGGCATCCATATCACCGTCGAGCACCTGGTCGAGGTTGTGCGACTTGAAGTTGATGCGGTGATCGGCGATGCGGTTCTCGGGGAAGTTGTAGGTGCGGATCCGCTCGCTGCGGTCGACGGTGCGGATCTGGCTGGCCCGGTCCGCGGACGCATCCGCGGAGGCCTGCTCCTCGGCCAGTGCCTGCAGACGCGCGGCGAGCACCACCATGGCGCGGGCCTTGTTCTGCAGCTGGCTGCGCTCGTTCTGACAGGTGACGACGATGCCGGTGGGCAGATGGGTGATGCGCACCGCGGAGTCGGTGGTGTTGACGCCCTGGCCGCCCTTGCCGGAGCTGCGGTACACGTCGATACGCAGATCGGACTCGTCGATCTGGACTTCCTCGACATCCTCGGGCTCGGGATAGACCAGCACGCCGGCGGCCGAGGTGTGCACCCGACCCTGTGACTCGGTGACCGGCACCCGCTGCACGCGGTGCACGCCGCCTTCGAACTTCATCCGCGACCAGACGCCGTCGGCCGAGTCGCCCTTGCCGGCGATGGTGATGGTGGCGTCCTTGTAGCCGCCCAGATCCGACCAGGTCTCGTCGAGCACGGTGACCGTCCAGCCGTGCCGCTCGGCGTAGCGGATGTACATCCGGGCCAGGTCGGCGGCGAACAGCGCCGATTCCTCGCCGCCCTCACCGGATTTGACCTCCAGCACCACATCGTCGGCGTCATGCGGGTCGCGCGGGGCCAGCAGATCGGTCAGCTTCGCATCGAGATCGGCGACCGTCTTCTCCAGCTCGGGCACCTCGGCGGCGAACGCCTCGTCCTCGGCGGCCAGTTCGCGGGCGACTTCCAGATCCCCCCGGGCGGATTCCAGCTTGCGATAGGTGGAGACGATCGGCGATACCTGCGCGAAGCGGCGGCCGACCTTGCGCGCGGCGCCGGCGTCGGCATGCAGCGCCGGGTCGGCGAGTTGGCGCTCGAGGTCGGTGTGCTCGGCGAGCAACGCCTCGATCATGGGCGCGGTGTCAGTCACCGGCGAACCTCCCTGCAAACGCAGATCGGCGCCCGGCCTGACACGTGGACAGGAACGGGCGCCGATCGGACAACTAGTTGTCGGCCGCAGCCTTCGTGTTGCGCTTGCCGTAGCGCTTCTCGAAGCGGGCGACACGGCCGCCGCTGTCGAGGATCTTCTGCTTGCCGGTGTAGAACGGGTGGCACTGCGAGCAGACCTCGACCACGATGTGGCCGCTGTCCTTGGTGCTGCGGGTGGTGAAGCTGTTGCCGCAACCGCAGACCACAGTGGTCTCGGCGTAGTTGGGGTGGATACCCGATTTCATGGTTTTCCTCTTCAATCGTTGGCCGCCGGGTCGCCCGAGCCCAGACCTGGGAGTTTTCGAGCGTGAACCGGAACCGAGGGTCGACGGTCCATTATGCCAGGTCAACCGCCAGTTGCGAAAACGCGTGACCAGCGGCCGCTATTCCCGGCCGACCGGGACGTAGGTCTGCCCATCGCGTTGCCAGAGGAGACGCCCCTGTGGATCGGTCCCGAGCGCGACCAGCTCGCGCTTGAGGATCTTGTTGGTCGCGGTGCTGGGCAGGTCCTCGGCGATCCAGACGTAGCGCGGACGGGCCTTCGCTGAGAGGTCGGACTGGGCGGCGAGGAACTCGGCGAACGCCTGCGGGGTCAGCTCGGCGTCGTCCTGCAGCACCACCGCGGCCATCACCTGATCGCCGACGTACTGGTCGGGCACCGGATACACCGCGACCCGGTTGATGGCGGGCAGCCGCAGCAGGATCCGCTCGATCGGGGCGGTCGTCAGGTTCTCCCCGTCCACCCGCATCCAGTCGGCAGTGCGGCCGGCCAGGTAGATCCAGCCGTCGGCATCGCGGTAGGCCAGGTCGCCCGACCAGTAGATGCCGCCACGCAGCCGCTCGTCGGTGGCGGCCTGATCGTTGTAGTAACCCCGGAACAGGCCGCTGCCGGTCGTGTTGACCAGCTCACCGGTGGCAGCGTCGGCATTGATCAGTTTGCCGTCGGCGTCGAACTGCGCCACCGCACATTCCTGCGCGGTGTCCGGGTCGTAGATGGCCACCCCGGGGAAACCCTGCCCGATCGATCCGGGCGGGGTGTTCTCCGGCCGGGTGATGATGACGGCGGTCTCGGTGGAGCCGAAGCCGTCCCACACGGTGCAGCCGAAACGCCGGCCGAAAGCCTCGATATCCCGGTCTGCGGCCTCGTTGCCGAAGGCGATGCGCAGCGGGTTGTCCGCATCGTCGTGCTGTTCGGGGGTGGCCAGGATGTAGGCCAGTGGCTTGCCGACGTAATTCATATAAGTGGCGCCGTAGCGGCGGATGTCGGGCAGGAACGACGATGCCGAGAACGTCGCCGGGGCCATCGCCGCGCCGGCCCCGATCGCGACGCTCCAGCCGGCGTAGACGGCGTTGGAGTGGAACAACGGCATCGCCAGATAGCAGGTGTCGGCCGGCCCGAGTTCGTAGCGCTGCACCAGTGCGCTGCCGGCGAACAGCACCGTCGAGTGCGGAACCTCCACCGCCTTGGGCTCGCCGCTGGTACCCGAGGTGAAGATCATCATGAAGGTGTCCTCGGGCGCGACCTCGCGGTGCGGGCGCAGCTCGGGAGCGGCCGCCAATCGCTTCTGCCACTGGTCGTCGGTGACGTCGTGGACGGTGACGCCGGGAAGGTCGACATCGTCGAGCAGCCTGCGGTGCTCGGTGTCGGTGAGCAGGATCTGGGTGTCCACCCTGGCGATGTCGCGGCCCAGCGCGGCCCCGCGACGGGTGGTGTTGACACCGCACAGGACGTATCCCCCCAGGCCGGCGGCGGCCAGCGCGGTGAGCATGTGCGGCGAGTTGCCGAGCAGGACGGCGACGTGCAGCGGGCGCTGCGGGTCGGCGGCGGCGATGACGGCCGCGGCCTGCCGGGCGGCGTCCTGGATATGGGTGCGCCAGCTGACGGTGGTGTCGGCGTGCTTCACGGCGATGCCGTCGTCATCGGCCCGGCTGCGCAGCAGTTGCTGCAGTGTCTCCGCCATGCGCTGGCACCTCCGTTGGTGAACAGATTTGCCCAACTGTCTACCACCGCCCACCTGCCCCGCGATACTGATGGGGTCCTTGGCAGAATGCAGTACAACGTGTGCTAATCGCACGACCGAGTTCGAGGAGACCACCCTTGCCGACCGCCACGGCCACCGTCCGCGACCGCCTGATCGACGCGGCGGAGGTCTGCCTGCACGCCAAGGGCATCCGGGCCACCACGGTGTCCGAGGTCGCCGAGACCGCCGGGGTCTCACGCGGCTGGTTGTACCGGCACTTCCCGGACAAGGTGACCCTGCTGGGCGCGGCCATCGTGCGCCTCAACGAGGTGTACTGGTCGCAGGCCCACGCCGTGCTCGAGCAGGTGCACGGCCTCGATCAGCAGATCGTGGCAGGCATCCGGCACGGGCGGACCGCCTACGACGACCCGGGCGCGCTGCTGATGAAGCTGCGTCTCGACGAGCCCGAGGAGTTCGCGGCATGTGCGGGCGCCGGCGTCCAGGGACTGGTGCCGGACCTGGCGGGCTTCTGGTCGCGCTATCTGATCGCCGCCCGCGATGCCGGCGAGATCCATGCGGACGTCGTCATCGCCGAGGCCTCGGAATGGGTTGCGCGCGTGGTGATCTCGCTGGCGACCGTGCCGGGTGACACGCTGGACCCGAGCGACCCGGCGCAGCTGCTCGTGCACGTGCGCCGCTACGTGATCCCGGCGCTGAAAGCCGACCCGAACGTCTGAATACCTGCGATTTCGGTGAGGATACGTGCGGTGCGCGCACGTATCCTCACCGAAATCACGCTTCGTCGGCGAAGGTGAACTCTCCCGCCGCGATCCTGTCCAGCATGCCCGCCGTCCAGACCGCGTGCGCGGCGAAGGACCCGCTCCACAGGTCCAATAGATGCCCGGCGTGGGGAGCCTCGCCGGTATCGGGCCACTGCGGTTTCATCTGTTGGAGCTGAGTTTCGATATCGCGGGTGGTGCCGAGTTGGGTGCGCAGCAGCTCGGCGACGCGGGCGCGCGGCAGGCAGCGCATGAACGCGATGCCCGCACCGAGTTCCTCGATATCGGGACTCACCAGCGCCTGCTGCAGGAGCGAAAGGAACTCCCGCTGCCCCGCCGGCGTGACGGCATAACTCACCCGGCTGGGCCCGCGCGGGCTGCCTTCGGGTTGTGCGGCGCACAGGAATCCCTCGCGGGCAAGCTGTTTGACCGCGTGGTAGATCGACGGTGGCTTGACGGCGGTCCAGGTGTCGACCCGCCAGGACGTCAACTCCTTGTGAATCGCGTAGCCGTGCAGCTCGCCTCGGGAGCGCACGACGCCGAGCACCAGCAGCCGGACCGTCGGAGCGGTTACGCCAGCCACTGCCGGAGTTCGGTGATGGCGGTGAGTTCGTCGGCGATGGCGCTCCGCTCGGTGTCGGTCAGGTCGAGGGCCGCCAGCTCTGCGGCGGCCGTCTGTTCGGCGTCGGGGTCGGCCAGCGCGACCGCGAGCTCGACGCGGTCGGCCAGTGCGCGGGCCAGATCGACCCGCGGCGCATCGTCGCGGTGGCGGCGCAGCGCGGTGTCCAACGCGCGGGCGGCCAACGCGTCGTCGTTCTTGAAGTCCCGGAAGATGCGCACGTTGTCGTGCGCCTTGGCCAGTCCGGACAGCTCGCGTGATCCGCCGTACTCGATATCGCCCTCGCCGCGGCTGATGAACACAAGGCAGTTTCCGGACGGGTCGAGGATCTGGAAGCGGCTCTGCCCGGGCCGCAACCGTTCGATGCGGGGCAGGCCTCGGAACGGAATGCGCCCGTAGTGCTGCCGGAGGCGAGCACTGAACACTGCGTGACAGCCGGCCACGTCGTCGACGAACAACAGGCATCCGCCGGTCAGCTCGTCGCCGATCGCGAGGCTGGGCGCCGCCTCTTTGAAGTGCAGTTCGATGCCGTCGAAGGCGAACGCCAGATACAGGTAGGGCTTGGTCTGTTGATCGCTGACGTCGAAGCCCAGCGCTCGGTAGAACTCGATGGTCTGCGCCGGCGTGGCGCACGGCAGCAGCGGAACGGTGGTCGCGGGCACGCCACCACGGTACTCAACTTTGACTAGTGGGGTGAGGCGACCTGGGAGCCGGGGCGCCTCGCGCCCACCAGCAGACGCAAAACTGCCCCCTATCGATGGATAGAGGGCAGCTTTGCGACTGCTCGCGCAGCGAAACCGGGATCAGTCGTTGTCCATGCCACCCGGGGTCGTCTTGGACACCTGGACCAGGAACTCGTAGTTGGTCTTGGTCTTACGCAGTTGGCTCATCAGCAGGTCGATGGCCTGGTGGCTGTCCAGCCCGGACAGCACCCGGCGCAGCTTGTGCACGATCGCGAACTCGTCGGCACCGAGCAGCAGCTCGTCCTTGCGGGTGCCCGACGGGTTGACGTCGACGGCCGGGAAGACGCGCCGCTCGGCGATCTTGCGGTCCAGCTTGAGCTCGGCGTTACCGGTGCCCTTGAACTCCTCGAAGATGACGGTGTCACCGGTGGAGCCGGTCTCGACCATCGCGGTGGCGATGATGGTCAGCGACCCGCCGTGCTCGATGTTGCGCGCCGCGCCGAGGAACCGCTTGGGCGGGTACAGCGCGGTCGAGTCCACACCACCGGACAGGATGCGACCCGAGGCGGGCGAGGCGTTGTTGTACGCGCGACCCAGCCGGGTGATCGAGTCGAGCAGCACCACGACGTCCTTGCCCTGTTCCACCAGGCGCTTGGCGCGCTCGATGGCCAGTTCGGCGGCCTGGGTGTGATCTGACGGCGGCCGGTCGAAGGTCGAGGCGATGACCTCGCCCTTGACCGAGCGCTGCATATCGGTGACCTCTTCGGGACGCTCGTCGACGAGCACGACCATGAGGTGGCATTCCGGGTTGTTGCGGGTGATCGCGTTGGCGATGTCCTGCATGATCGTCGTCTTACCGGCCTTGGGCGGGGACACGATCAGGGCGCGCTGGCCCTTGCCGATCGGCATGATCAGGTCGATCACGCGGGTGGTCAGCCGATCGGGGGTGGTCTCCAGACGCAGCCGCTGGTTCGGGTACAGCGGGGTCAGCTTGGTGAAATCCGGTCGGTTCTTGGCGTTCTCGACCGGACCGCCGTTGACGGTGTCCAAGCGCACCAGCGGGTTGAACTTCTGCCGCGGGTTGTTGCCGCCGCTGCTCTCGCCTTCGCGGGCCACCCGCACCGCACCGGTGACGGCGTCACCGCGGCGCAGGCCGTTCTTGCGGACCATGTTCATCGAGACGTAGACGTCGTTCGGGCCGGCGAGGTAGCCGGATGTCCGGACGAAGGCGTAGTTGTCGAGCACATCGAGAATGCCCGCCACGGGCTGGACGACATCGTCTTCGCGCAGTTCGGTGTCGCGGTCTCCCCCGCCACCGCCCTGGCCGCCGCCGTCACCGCCGCCGGAGCGCTCGCCGCGCCGTCGACGGTCCCGGAACCGACGTCCACGACGGCCGCCGCGACCCTCGTCATCGTCGTTGTTGTTCTGGTTGTTGGCGCTGTTCTGGTTACCGCCGCCGCTGTTGTTGGCGTTGCGGTTCTGGTTACCGTCCTGCTGGTCGGCCCTGTCGTTCCGGTTCGAGTTCTCGTTGCGGTCCGAGTTGTCGTTGCGGCTCGTGTTGTCGCGATTCGCGTTCTCGTTGCGGTCGCCCTGCTGGGCACCACCGGACTTGGTCGTGTCGGTGTCGCCGCCCTTGCCCGTGTTGTCGTTGGCGTCCCCGGACTGGGCGGTGTCACTGTCCTGCCGGTTGTCCGGCGCACCGGATTGACGGCCGGCGCTGCGGCGCTCACGACGCTGCGGGCTCTGCTGCGGCGCGTCGCCGCCCTGGCCGGTTTCCGCCTGCGCGGACTGCTCAGGGGTCGAATCGAGCGTCGGCTGCTCCACCGGAGCGGACTTCGGCGCCTTCTCCGCCTTCTCCGCGGGTGCGGACTTGGCGCCGGCGGATTCGCCGCGATGCTCCCTGATGGCCGCGATCAGATCGCTCTTACGCATGCCGGAGGTGCCCTTGACACCTACTTCGCTGGCCAGCGCCCGCAGGTCAGGGAGCAGCATCGACGTCAGCGAGCCGGAGCGGCCACGGCCGGCGCCTGCGCTCGGCGCGGCACTGGTTGAAGTCATGGCTTCCGCGGGCGCACTGCCACTGTCGGCTGCCGTGATGAGGTCCGTATCAGTCACGGATTTCCTTTCTTTCCCTCGCATATGGCGTTGATGCGAGGGGATACCCGAAGGTCATCTGCACCCAGCCAAGCGGCCGGGCGCGTGGTCTTTCGCGACGCCACCGTCACGTGCGCGACGGTGATCGCCAGGGTCGGCCGCCGCGCGGCAGACCGAGGGGCCACGAGTGAAACACGAGAAGATTGGGTGTCGTCCTAGTGTCGGCGCAGGTAGAAACGCTGCGATTGCTGGACGAAAGCGAGAATAACCCGCATCAGGCGTGGTTGCAAGAAGCGCCACGGTTTGCGTGTTCGTCCCGACCCTTACGTCCCTGGACTCCAACGTACGCCGTCGCCGGCGGTCATCTCGGTCACGGTGAACCCGTTGGCGGCGCCGTAGGCCAACGCCTCGCCGGGCAGATCCCGGCCGTCGGTCAACGCGATCACCGCAGGTCCGGCACCTGACAGCACCGCTGCCACTCCACAACGCCGCAGGACAGCGAGGTATTCCGCCGACGCGGGCATCGCCGGGCCGCGCTGGTTCTGATGCAGTCGGTCCCCGGTCGCCTCGAGCAGCAGGTCGGGCCGCTCGGTCAGCGCGATGACGAGCATGGCCGCACGCGCCACGTTGAACCTGGCGTCGGTGTGGCTGACGCTCTCGGGCAGCAGGCCCCGGGTCGCCGCGGTCGACGACCGCGTTTCGGGAACAGCCGGGAACAGCCGGATGTCGGGGTGCAACCGCAGGCGCGCCGCGTCGTAGCGGGCCGGATCGCTACCGTCGACCGTCCACGAGACCACCGCCCCGCCGAGCACGGCGGCTGCGGCGTTGTCGGGATGACCCTCGAATTCCGAGGACAGCTGGACCAGCTCGTCTCGGGACAGCTCCGGCGAATCGACCTGCGCAGCAAAACCATTGGCGATGGCGAGCCCGCCGACGACGGCAGCGGCCGACGAGCCCAAGCCGCGCGAATGCGGGATCACATTGCGGCAGTGCACCTTCAGACCGGTGGCCTGCAGGCCGGCGGCGTCCAGCCCGCGCTGGATAGCCTGCACGACGAGATGGTCGGCAGTAAGTGGTACCTGACCGGCGCCCTGCCCCTCGACGTCGATGACGAGACCGGATTCGGTTGTCTCGACCTCGATTTCGTCGTACATGCTCAGCGCCAGGCCCAGGCTGTCGAAGCCCGGACCCAGGTTGGCGCTGGACGCCGGCACGACGACACCGGCCCGCAGGCCGGTCGGCAGGGTGTGGGTCACCTCGGCTCGCCGCCCGTCAGCCCAGGTCCAGCGCGGCGACGACGGCGGCGGGATCGACCGGGATCGGCGTCACCTCGGGCATGGTCTTGAGCGCGGTATCGGGGTCCTTGAGTCCGTTGCCGGTCACCGTGCACACCACGGTCGAGCCCGGCTTGACCCAGCCGTCCTCGATCGACTTGAGCAGACCGGCGATGCTGGCCGCCGAAGCCGGCTCGACGAAGACACCCTCGGCGGCGGCGACCAGCCGGTAGGCGGCCAGGATCTCTTCGTCGGTGGCGGCCAGGAAGCGCCCGTCGGACTCCTGCTGGGCCTGCACGGCCGAATTCCACGAGGCCGGCGACCCGATCCGGATGGCGGTGGCGATGGTCTCGGGATTGGGCACGGGCTCACCGGATACCAGCGGGGCGGCCCCGGCGGCCTGGGTGCCCAGCATCCTGGGCAACCGGTCGGACACCCCGTCGTGGTGGTACTCGCGGTATCCGCGCCAGTAGGCGGTGATGTTGCCGGCGTTGCCGACCGGCAGCGAATGCACGTCGGGTGCGGTACCCAGCGCGTCGACGATCTCGAAGGCCGCGGTCTTCTGCCCCTCGATGCGCACCGGGTTGACCGAGTTGACCAGACCGATGGTCGGATAGTCGGCGGTCAGCTTGCGCGCCAACTCCAGACAGTCGTCGAAGTTGCCCTGGACCTGAATGATCTTGGCGCCGTGCATGACCGCCTGGGCGAGCTTGCCCATCGCGATCTTGCCCTGCGGGATCAGCACCGCACAGGTCATGCCGGCGACGGCGGCGTAGGCGGCCGCCGAGGCGGAAGTGTTTCCGGTGGAGGCGCACAGTACGGCCTGCTGGCCGCGGGCCAGCGCATCGGTGACGGCCATCGTCATCCCGCGGTCCTTGAACGACCCGGTGGGGTTGAGTCCCTCCACCTTCAGGTGCACGGTGCAGCCGGTCTGCTCGGAGAGCCGCTTGGCGTGGATGAGCGGAGTTCCACCCTCCAGCAACGTGATCGGGGTCCAATTGTCCTCGACCGGCAGCCGGTCGCGGTACGCGGCGATCAGGCCCGGCCACGGACGGTGTACGGGTGTCACGATGTTGCACCTTCCATACGAAGCACGCTGTTGATCTTCTGCACGACGTCGAGGTCGGCGAGCGCCTCGACGGTCTCGGACAGGGCCGCGTCGGTGGCCTGATGGGTGACGACCACGATGCGCGCACCGCACGGTTCGCCCTCGGCGTCGGTCATCCCCTCCTGGCGGACCTCGGCGATGCTGACCTCGTGGCGGCTGAATTCCGCTGCCACCGCGGACAGTACGCCCGGCTGGTCCTTGACGTTCATGTTGACGTAGTACCGGGTCGGGATCGCCCCGATGGAGGCGACCGGCAGCTTGGCGTACTTGGATTCGCGCGGCCCGCGGCCGCCCTGCACCCGGTTGCGCGCGGCCATCACCACATCACCCATCACGGCTGAGGCAGTGGGCGCGCCGCCGGCGCCCTGGCCGTAGAACATCAACCGGCCGGCCGCCTCGGCCTCGACCACCACGGCGTTGAACGCGCCGTTGACCGAGGCCAGCGGATGGTCCAGCGGAACCAGCGCCGGGTAGACCCGCGCCGAAACCCGTTGCTTGCCTTTGCCACTGACCAACCGCTCGCAGATGGCGAGCAGCTTGATGTTGCAGCCCAGCGCCTTGGCCGAGGCGAAGTCCTCGGCACTGACCTTGGTGATGCCCTCGCGGTAGACGTCGTCGGCGGTGACCCGGGTGTGGAAGGCGATGGAAGCCAGGATGGCCGCCTTGGCCGCGGCGTCGTAGCCCTCGACGTCGGCGGTCGGATCGGCCTCGGCGTAACCGAGGGCGCTGGCGTCGGCCAACGCACTCTCATAGGAGGCCCCGGTGTCGTTCATCGCCGAGAGGATGTAGTTGGTGGTGCCGTTGACGATGCCGGCCACCCGCACCACCGAGTCGCCGGCCAGCGACTGGGTCAGCGGCCGGATGACCGGGATCGCGCCGGCGACGGCAGCCTCGAAATACAGGTCCACCCGCGCCTTTTCGGCCGCCTGGGCGAGCTCACCGGTGGACTGTGCCATCAGCGCCTTGTTGGCGGTGACCACCGACTTGCCCTGCTCCAGGGCGGCCATGATGGCCTTGCGGGCCGGTTCGACGGGCCCCATCAACTCCACCACGATGTCGACGTCATCGCGGGAGACCAACTGCTCGATGTCCTCGGTGAGCAGGTCGACAGGAACGCCACGGTCCTTGGCGACCCGCCGCACACCGACACCGCGCAGCTGCAGGGGCGCGCCGATGCGCGCCTCGAGGTCGGCCGCACTCTCCTCGATGATGCGCACCACCTCGGTGCCGACATTGCCGAGTCCCAGAACGGCTATGCCGATCGGCTTCTCACTCATTGACCCACCTCCAGGCTCAGAAGATCCTCGACGGTCTCGCGGCGCAGGATCAGCCGCGCGCGTCCGTCTTTGACTGCGACCACGGCCGGGCGCCGCAGCAGGTTGTAGCGACTCGACATCGAGTAGCAGTACGCGCCGGTGGCGGCCACCGCCAGCAGATCACCGGGCGCCAGGTCCTCGGACACCCAGGTGTCACGGACGATGATGTCGCCGCTCTCACAGTGCTTTCCGACGATGCGTGCCAGCACGGCCGGCGCGGCACTGGTGCGCGACACCAGGCGGGCATCGTATTCGGCGTCATAGAGGGCCGGCCGGATGTTGTCACTCATCCCGCCGTCCACGCTGACGTAGCGACGGTGCTTGTCGGCCGAGACGGCGACGTCCTTGACCGTGCCCACCTCATAGACGGTGATGGTGCCGGGTCCGGCGATGGCACGGCCGGGTTCGACGACCAGCGTCGGGGTGGGCAGGCCGACGGCGGCCGATTCCTTGGCGACGATGGCCTTGAGCTTGTCTGCCAGCTCCTTCATCGGTGGCGGATTGTCGTGCGGCAGGTATGAGATACCCAGGCCGCCACCGAGATCGAGGATGTCCATCTGGGCGGTCTTCTCGACGCCGAACTCCGCCACGACATCGCGCAGCAGTCCGATCAGCCGGCGGGCGGCGATCTCGAAACCGGACACGTCGAAGATCTGCGAACCGACGTGGCAGTGCAGACCGACCAGACGCAGGTTGGCGGTGGCGAAGACCCGGCGGACGGCTTCCAATGCGGCGCCACTGGCCAGCGACAGCCCGAACTTCTGGTCCTCGTGCGCGGTGGAGATGAACTCGTGGGTGTGGGCCTCCACGCCGGGCGTGACCCGCACGAGCACGTCTTGGACCACCCCGGCCGCACCGGCGACGGCCTCGAGCCGCTCGATCTCGATCTCGGAGTCGACGACGATGTGCCCGACGCCGGCGTTCACCGCGGTGGTGAGCTCGCCGACCGATTTGTTGTTGCCGTGCACGGTGATCCGCTCGGCCGGGAAGTCCGCGTGCAGCGCCACCGCGAGCTCACCGCCGGTGGCGACATCCAGCGACAGCCCCTCCTGATGCACCCATCGCGCAATCTCCGCGCACAGGAACGCCTTGGACGCGTAGTGCACATGCTCGCCACCGCCGAAGGCCGCGGCGATCTCACGGCACCGGGAACGGAAATCGTCCTCGTCGATGACGAACAACGGGGTACCGAATTCGGCGGCCAGATCGGTGACGCGCAAGCCTGCCACCGTCACGACGCCGTCGGCGCCCCGAACCAGATTCTGCGGCCAGACGTTCGGGGCCAGCAGCATCACCTCGTCGGCGGTCTGCGGTCTGGGCGGCGCACCGGCGCCGGGATGCGCGCTCACATCCGCTCCGGTGCGCTCACGCCCAGGATGGCCAACCCGTTGGCGATGGTCTGCCGAGTGGCCGCGCACAGCGCCAGCCGCGCCGCGTTGAGGTCGGTCGGCTGTTCGTCACCCTGGGGCAGCACCCGGCAGGAGTCGTAGAACCGGTGGTAGTCACCGGCCAGGTCTTCCAGGTAGCGACAGACCCGGTGCGGTTCACGAAGGGTCGCAGCGGTTTTCAGGATGCGGCCGAACTCCCCCAGGTTGCGCATCAGGGTGGCTTCCCGGTCGTGGGTCAGCAGGTCCAGGTGCGCGGTGTCGGCGGACAAGCCCAGTTCGGCGGCGTTGCGGGCCAGCGCCGACAGCCGGGCATGCGCGTACTGCACGTAGTAGACCGGGTTCTCGTTGGACGCACTGGCCCACAGCCCGAGGTCGATGTCGATGGGGCTGTTCACCGAGGACCGGATCAGCACGTAGCGGGCCGCGTCCACACCGATGGCGTCGACCAGGTCGTCGAGGGTGATGACGGTGCCGGCTCGCTTGCTCATCCGCACCGGCTGCCCGTCGCGCACCAAATTGACCATCTGCCCGATGAGCACCTCGACGGTCGCCGGATCGTCACCGAGGGCGGCGGCAGCGGCCTTGAGCCGTGCGATGTAGCCGTGGTGGTCGGCGCCGAGCATGTAGATGCACAGGGTGAACCCGCGCTCGCGCTTGTCCAGGTAGTAGGCGAGGTCACCGGCGACATAGGCCGGGTTGCCATCACTCTTGATGACCACCCGGTCCTTGTCGTCACCGAACTCGGTGGTGCGCAGCCAGGTTGCGCCGTCCTTCTCGTAGATGGCGCCGTTGTCACGCAACCGCTGGATGGCCTGCTGCACCCGGCCCGAGGTGTGCATCGAGTCTTCGTGGGTGTAGACGTCGAAATCGGTGCCGAAGTCGTGCAGTGAGGACTTGATGTGCGCAAACATCAGATCCACACCGATGGAGCGGAAGGTCTCCTGCTGCTGCTCGGCGGGCTGGCTCAGCACATCAGGGGCCTGCGCGACGATCGCGGCGGCGATGTCGTTGATGTAGCTGCCCGCGTAGCCGTCCTCGGGGGCCGGCTCGCCCTTCGCGGCGGCGACCAGCGACCGGGCGAACCGGTCGATCTGCGCACCGTGGTCGTTGAAGTAGTACTCCCGGGTGACCGCAGCGCCCTGGGTGCTCAACAGCCGGCCCAGCGCGTCGCCGACGGCGGCCCAGCGGGTGCCGCCGATGTGGATGGGCCCGGTCGGGTTGGCCGAGACGAATTCGAGGTTGATCACCTGATCGGCCAGATCGGCGGAACTGCCGTACCCGGCACCGGCGGCCAGGACATTGGTGACCACGACACCCTGCGCGGAGGCTTCGATGCGCAGGTTCACGAAGCCGGGCCCGGCGATCTCGGCGCCCGCGATGCCCTCGGCATCGGCCAGCGCGGTGGCCAGCCAGCCGGCCAGCTCGCGTGGGTTGACCCCGACCTTCTTCCCCAGTTGCAGGGCGATGTTGGTGGCATAGTCGCCGTGCTCGGGGTTGCGCGGCCGCTCGACGGTGATGGTGTCGGGCAGCGCGCTGGTGTCGAGGCTGTGCTCGGCCAGGACCGCGGCGGCGGTGGCCTTGAGCAGGGCAGCCAGATCGGCAGGTGTCACGGGGGACCATCCTATGGTGCGGGGTCCTCAGGTCCCGAATCCATTACCGGTTGGCGATGGGTTACGCTATGCACGCCCAACGGCGCAGCACCAGTTGCTCGCGCCCCCGTAGCTCAGGGGATAGAGCGTCTGCCTCCGGAGCAGAAGGCCGCAGGTTCGAATCCTGCCGGGGGCACCACACTTCCACGACACCCAGGACCGCGATCCCACCTCGGGACCGCGGTCTTCTTTTTGCACCCGCGAACTCGCCGATGACCCGCCGGTCCGTCGAGTGTGAACGCTCTGCGGTCCAGCGGCTGATTTTCCGCAGCGGATTCACACTCGGCGGCCCGCCCGAAAGTCTGCTACCTTTTCTGTAAGGATCATTACAGACAGGAGCGGCCGGTGTCCCCCACCCGACGGCAACGCCAGGGCGAGAACTCCCGCGAGCTGATCCTCGACGCCACCGAACGGCTGATGTCCACCCAGGGCTACGCGGCGACCTCGATCACCCACATCCGCCGGGAAACCGGCCTGCCCGCGAGCTCGATCTACTGGCACTTCGGCTCCAAGGAAGGTGTGCTGGCGGCCGTCATGGAACGCGGCGCGCAGCGGTACTTCGCACAGATCCCCCGCGACGCCCCTGATGTCGAGACCCAACGCGCGGCCGCGGCCAAACTCATGGTGGCCAACCCGGACTTCTTCCGGCTGATGTACATGCTGTCGCTGGAACGCAGCGACGATCCCGCGGTGGCCGGCGCGATCCGGCGGGTGCGCGACACCGCGATCGAGGGGTTCGCCGCCGTGGTCCGACCGATGCTGCCCGCGGACATTCCCGCGGCCACGGCCGACCGTGTGGTCGCCGAGCTGGCCGCGGTCGCCACCGCCATGTCGGACGGCATCTTCTTCGCCGATCACCTCGAGCCCGACGTCACCGACGTCGACCGCATGTACGTGCGGCTGATCCAGGCCGTCCGGGCCCTGATTCCGATCCTGTTGGAGGAACGATGAACACCCGCACCGTCATCATCACCGGCGCCAACGCCGGCCTGGGGCTCGAATGCGCCCGCGCCATTCTCGCCGCGGATGAGTCCTGGCACATCGTGCTGGCCGTCCGCGACGCCGGCCGCGGGCAGGCCGCGGTCGCCGACCTCGACGCCCCCGACCGCTGCACCGTGCTGACATGCGATCTCGCGTCATTGCGTTCGGTGCAGGCATTCACCGCGGCGTACACCGAGGCCGGCCTGCCGCCGCTGCGCGCCATCATCGCCAACGCCGGCCTCCAGATGGTCTCCGGCCTCCAGATCACCGAGGACGGCGTGGAGGCCACCTTCGGGGTCAACCATCTGGGCCACTTCGCCCTCATCGAGAGCATGCGCGGGCACCTGGTGGCGCCGGGCCGAATCATCCTGGTGGCCAGCGGCACCCACGATCCTGCGAAGTTCACCGGAATGCCGCATCCCCACTACACCACCGCCGAGGAGCTGGCCCATCCGCAGCCCGGCGCGCCGGTGGACGGGCGCCGCCGCTACACCACCTCGAAGCTGTGCAATGTGCTGCATGCCTACGAACTCGATCGACGGCTGGGCCACGGCGCGCACGGCATCACGGTCACCGCCTTCGACCCCGGGCTGATGCCGTCCTCGGGTTTGTCCCGCGACTACACCCCGGCCCAGAAGATGGTGTGGCGCATCGTCTCTCCCCTGCTGCGCGTATTGCCCAACGTGAATTCGTTGGCGACATCGGGTGCACGGCTGGCCGCACTGGCCATCGATCCCCGCTACGACGGCGTGACAGGCGCGTACTTCGAGGGAGCCAGGGCGATCAGGTCCTCAGCCGAATCCTATGACACCACAAAGGCCCTCGATTTGTGGGACACCAGCATGCGGCTGGTCGCGGCGAGCTCAGGCCGGCACTGATGGAGCGCCCTAACCGAGTGTCACCCGATAGCTCTGCGGCCAGTCCTTGCCGCTGATCAGATACTCGTCGCCGGTGATGTGGGCGATACCGCTGACCACCTGCCGGCTGCGGTCGCGCTGATCGGCGTTCCACAGGTTGGATACGTCGGCAACCAGATTCACCGCACCGCTGCCCGGGTCGATACGCACAAAGGTGTCCTGCGGCCACCCGGCGGCCCATACCTGACCGTCCACGCATTCGAGTTCGTTCAGTCCGCGCACCGGCTGACCGTCGCGAGTGACGCTCACCGTGCCGATCTGGGTGAAGGACGGGTCGTAGAACCGCAACCGGTCGGTGCCGTCGCTGACCACGAAGCGACTGCCGTCGAAACACAACCCCCACGCCTCGCCGGGCAGCGGGATCTCGCGGCGCACGGTCAACGTCGGCTTGTCCCATTCGAGGACGGCTTCATCGCGGTAGGTCAGTTGCCAGATTGTGTCGCCGACGATGGTGATGCCCTCGGACCAGTAGTCATCCGGTAGCGGGGTGGCACGCAATACCGCACCGGTCGCCGGATCGACCTGGCGCAGTTCGGACTTGCCGACCTCACCGGTGGCCTCATAGAGCGCCGGGCCGTCGAATTCGAGGCCTTCGCTGTACGCGCCGGGATCATGCGGGACGGTCGCGACAATGGTGGGCGCGATGACCGGAACGGGGTCGGCCTGCGCCGCAGGCGCAGCGAGCACCGTCGCTGCCAGCAGCCCGGACATCATCAGCGATCGCCTCATGGGTCCGTTCTACCCGAGAACCGGGGCCGGCGCGGTGCCGTCAGCGCAGAGAGCGCGTCGCACGTCAGAGGGCGAGCGCCGGCCCGTCGAGCGCCTGGTTCTCGGCGATCACCGCCGAGATCACCGCCACCACCGGCTTGGGCGTCCAGTCCTCGCGGAAGATGCCCATCGTCGCCTGATCCGGGTACTCATGCTGATAGTCGGCGATGGTGTGGATGAATGCCGGACCGGCGAACTCCAGACTGCGCCATGCCCGCAGGAAGTCCCCGACGTAGGCGGCCTGCACCGCCTCGCCGCCCTCGGAGGTCGGTTGGCCGTACTCGGTGGCCCAGATCTTCTTGTGTCCGTCCCCGTTGGCCACCATCACCGCGTACAGCTGCTGCGCCTGCGCGAACGGCACCCCGGCGTGACCCTGCTGCACCGAGAACGGCACGGAGTACAGGTAGGGGTGGAAGGCCAGCGCGTCGAAATAACCCGCGGCGCCGGCGGCATACATCTGCGCCAGGTAGGTCACCGGATTGATACCGGGTCCGCCCGGTCCCTCGGCCACCGCCGCAACCGATCCGCCGATGATGGTGGCGTCGCCGTCCACGGCCTTGATGGCGGTGTACGCGGCCTTGAGCAGTGCGGTGTATCTGGCCGCGTCCGGCGTCGGGGCCCAGAATCCGTTGTAGTTCGGTTCGTTCCAGATCTCGTAATCGGCGATCCGGCCCTTGTAGGCGGTGGCCACCGCGGAGACGAAGTCGCCGAACGCCGCGATGTCGGCGGGCTCGCCGGCATACGCCGGTTGGCCCGGCACGGCGGCCCAGTCCGGTGTGGAGTTGATGGTGGCCAGCACCTTGATGCCCTGGGCGTTGGCACTGTTGACCATGCGGTCCAGCGCCGACCAGTCGAAGGTGTCGTCCTGGGGTTCCACACCGGCCCAGGGCAACATGATCCGGATGGTGCCGACACCGGCGGCCTTGAGCAGTCCGAGCGCCTTGTCCGTGTCGGCCTGGGAGTAGAAGTACATCTGTTGGGTGTTCACGGCAACGGTGGTGGCGCGCTGATCGATCGCCTGCGGATCGGGCGGCGCGATCACGACTTCGACGGTGGCCGTGGTGATTCCGCCGAACCCATCGGTGATGCTCACCTCGAAGCTGTCGGTGTCGGCACCGTCGGTGATCAGCGCACGGTAGCGGGCGTCGACGTACGGGGTGTAGGTGAACCCGCCGGCGGTCGTGACCGTGACCACGCCGTGGGCCGGGCCCGTCTTGAGGTTGTAGGTCAGGGTGTCGCCGTCGGCGTCATCGGCGGACACCGTGCCGGTGACGGTGCCGATGGCCGTCGACGTCTGTTGGGTGACGCCCTGGCCGCCGGTCGGTTGACTGTTGGTCAGCGGATTGGGTTGGACGGTGAATTTCATTGCGGCCGTGGTGGTGCCGCCGAACCCGTCGCTGACGGTGATGGTGACGGTCTCGGTCTTGCTGGCCGCACTTACCCCCTTCTTGGAGGCGGCGGCGCGGGCCGCCGCGGTGGGCGTGTAGCTGAACGAGCCGTCGGGGTTGATGACCAGCGTGCCCTTGGCCACCTTGCCCGCGGTGTAGCTGACCGGGTCCCCGTTGGGGTCGGTCGCGGCGAAGGATCCGGTGACCACACCGGACCGTGAATGTGGCGTGCTGACAGCTGGATTGACCCAGACGGGCTTGACGTTTGCGCCGCCGATCCGCACCCGTACGGTGATCGGGACGACGCCACCGAAGCCGTCGTCGACGGTGGCGGTGAACGAATCCATCCGGTCCGCGTAGGTGGCGCCGGCAGCCAGTGCGGCGGCCCGCGCTTCCGGCGTCGGGGTGTAGGTGAACGCACCGTTGGAAGCGAGGGTGACGGTGCCCTTCTGCGGTTCGCCGGTCATGGTGATGGTCCGCCGGTCGTTGTCTCCGTCGGCGGTCTTGATGGTTCCCTTCACCAGACCGGCGGTGCCGCTCGGGTTTGCGACCGAGACGGTGACCGTGGGGACCCTGTTGGCCGGGGCGATCACGACGGTGATGGTCTGGCTCAGTGTGCCGTGGCGCCCGTCGGAGACCAGCACGGTGAACGTGTCCGTGGTCGCCGCGGCGGATGCCCCGGCCTTGGCGGCGGCATGCCGCGCGGCCGCGGTCGGGGTGTAGACGTAGCTGCCGTCGGCGTTCAGGACGAGTTTTCCCTTGGTGGGTTTGACGGTCAGCACGTGCGACAGCGGGTCGCCGTCGAAGTCGACCACACCGACCTTGCCGGTGAGCGTTCCGGTCGCCGGATTGCTCACCACGTAGGACGGATCGTTGGAGAACGGCGCGACGTTCGGCGGCACGAGCGAGATGACCCGCACGGTGCCGGTGTCGGTATCGGTCACCAGCATCTGAGTGCCATCCGGACTGATCGTGACACCTGCATCGGAGTCGGCGATGCCGATCTGGGTGACACCGACGACCGCACCGTCGAGGGTGCTCAGAGCCGCCACCATCCCGGTGGCCGTGGTCACCAGCACGGCGCTGTTGTCCTTGGTGAGCACCAGCCCGGACAGCGGGTGGCCGATCGCCAACGTCCCCGTCGTTTTGGTGATGGCGTCGTAGATGGTCAGGCCGCCCGCGGCGTCGGTGACGTAGATCTTCTGCAGCGCCTGGCTGAAGGCCAGTCCGGTCGGCGCCGCCGCGAGTTCGGTGAGCACGCCGGCCGTGCCGGAGGATGAGCCGAACACCGAGAGCTCTCCGCCGGTGCCGGTGCGGCCCACGACGAAGATGCGCTTACCGTCCGCGCTCACGGCCAGTTCGGTCGGGGTGACCCCGGCCGACAGCCGGACGGTCCCGGCGACCCTGTTGGTGGAGGTGTTCATCTTGGTGACGGTGCCCGCCGCACCGTTGGCGACGTACACGACGCTGCCACTGGGATTGATGGCGATCGCGGTCGGATTGGCCACACCGATCGAGCCCTTCAACGCACCGGTCCTGGCGTCGATGACCGTCACCGTGTTCCCCGTGGAGCTGGATACGTAGAGCCGGCTGCCATCGCGTTTGGCCACGATGCCGTCGGGTGCGGCCACCCCGGACTGGTAAGTGGCGAGGACTCCTGTCGTGATGGTGTCGTAGACGGTGATGGTGCCGGCGGCGCGATTGGTGACGTAGGCGCGGGTGCCCGCAATGGTGACGGCCGACGGGTCACCGGAAGACAGCTGACCGGCGGCGAAGAACGGGGACGGACTGACCGGGATCGCCACCGGCACGGTCACCGCGTTGACGCCGTCGGTCACCTTGAGCGTGATTGTGACGGTGTCGTCGGGACTCGGTGACACCGACGCGGCGAAGCGCTGCGCCGTGGTGGGCGTATAGGTGACGACGGCGGTCTTGGCGTTGTAGGAGAAGGTGCCGGGCACCTGGCCGCCGGTCACGGCGACGGCGACCTTCTTGCCTTCCGGGTCGGTGGCCAGCAGTCTGCCGACCACGGTGCCCGTGGTGGCGTCGGGTCGGCCCCAGAGCACCGTCGCGGTGGGCGGCTGATCGACGGCGGCGGCGGTCACGGCCTGCACACGTTGCGCCACAGCGGGTTCGGGCAGGCCCAGCTGGCGGCGGGCGGCGGCCAGCAGCGCCCACGCCAGCGGCGAGTGTGCGAAACCGTTGTCCAGGACGCCGAACAACGGCGCCACCAACGGACGCACCGCCGCCGCGAACAACGCCCCGACGGCGTGGATCGGGTTGGCCACCACCGGTTTCGCGGCAGCAACCGGGGCGTCGAGCACCGGCGGCGGGGTCGCGGTCACCGCCGCGGCACCGGTCACGGGCGCGTCCACGGTCGTCGCCGGGGTGACGGTGACGTCCTCGGATTGTTCGGTGTCGCGCTCGGCGGGTGCCGCTTCGGCCTGCTCGGCCAGGCGGGTCGTGCGTGTGCGGACCGGTTCGCTGTCATGATCGCCGGCTCGGTCGGATCCGGCCTGCGGCAGATCCTCTGCCGCGGGATCGGCGGGATCGGTGCCGTCGGGCTCGGTGATGTCGGTGGTGTCGGGGGCGGTATCGGGGTTCGTGGAGTCGGATCCGGTGGTGCCGGGGTCATTGGCGCCGGGGTCATTCGCGTCGGGGTCGTTCGCGTCGGGGTTCGTGGTGTCGGGATGGGCGCCGTCGTCGGTGCTGTCGGCAGCGGACCCGGTGGACCCGGTGGACTCCGACGCCGCAGACGAGTCCGCGGGTGCCGCCCACGCCACCCCCGCCGGCATGCTCACCGCCGAGCCGATCCCGAGGGCGACGGCCAGCGCGCCCACCCGTCCGACATACGTGGCGTAGCGCAACTGCATGATCACTCCCCATTGCCACCCGGCGCGATCGGCTGAGCGCGGACGCAGATCAGCTTTGCCGGGACAGTGCATTTGCTGCGGAGTGTAGGCCGCGCCACCCGCCCGTGTTGTCACCTTGGTAAATTTGCTGCGACGGCCTGGGCAACACTCGTCGACCACCCCGGAATGCCGTCGCGGGGATATGCTGAGCGCACGTTCCGGCGATGAGGGGTGGGCGCTGTGCGCATGGTCATCCGTGGCGTCAGCGTGATCGCTGCGCTGATCTTGACCGGGGCGCCGACCGCGCCGTCGGCGGCGGCCGAACCCGACCTGACCGCCCGGCTCGACCGGGCGCTCGCCGACAAGATCGCCGAGATGGGAGTACCCGGCGCGCTGGTGTCATTCGTGGTGCCGGGCGCACTGGACTATGACCGTGCCGTCGGCGTCGCCGACACCGGCACCGGCAGTCCGCTGACGCCGGCGCACCACACCCGGATCGGCAGCGTCACCAAAACCTTCACCGGCACCGCGGTCCTACAACTGGTCGATCAGGGTCGCATCCGGCTGACCGACCCGATCGCCCGCTATGTCGACGGCGTGCCCAACGGCGAGCAGATCACGCTGGACATGCTCGGGCGGATGCGTAGCGGGCTCTGTGACTACAGCGAGAACGACGAGTGGGCCGCCGACCTGTTCGCCCAGTCACCCACCGGACCGGACGCGTTCGCCCAGACGCCCGGCCGGCTGCTCCAGATCGCCTTCGCCCAGCCGCCCAACTTCGCTCCCGGAGCGAAGTACCAGTACAGCAACACCAACACCGCGCTGCTGGCTCTGGTGGTGGAGAAGGTCAGCGGGCTGCCGTTCGGTGAATATCTGCGGCAGAACATCTTTGCGCCCCTCGGCCTCGACCGCACGTCCTACCCGTCCGATGGTGTGATGCCGGCACCGTTCGCCCACGGGTACGTCCGCCCGCCCGGCGCCGCGGTCCAGGACGCGACCTTCTGGAACCCGGCGTGGGCGGACGCGGCGGGCAAGATCGTCTCCACCACCGCCGATCTGCGCACCTGGGCCAGGGCGGTGGGCACCGGGGCGCTGCTGGCCCCGGCCACCCAGACGGACCGGTTGGCCGGTCTCAGCCCAGCCGCGCCCGGCGTCGGATACGGGTTCGCCATCTTCGACACCCATGGCTGGATCGGGCACAACGGCGACATCCCGGGATACACCACCGTGCTGGTCTATCTGCCGGCCCGGGACGCGACGCTGGTGGTATCGGTCAACTCCGATGTGCCCGAGAACCATGCGGCGGGCCAGATCGCCACGGCGCTGACCGAGATCGTCACCCCTGAACACCGCTACGACCTCGCAGCGTCCTGACAGCTTTCCCCCCGAATCTGGGGACTGTTGTCCGATTTGCTGTGAGGTGGTTGGGAACGGGCTCCTCGACCCCGCATCCGGGGCACAACCGTCGTACCGTCATCGCCATCAGTCCCCCCGGGCTGCACGATGAAGGGACATCGAAGATGTACAGCACCAACAAGATCACGGCCCTCGGGCTCGGATCGATCGCCGCTGCCGCGGCGTTCATGAGCCTGGGCAGCGGACTGGCCAACGCCGACGTGACCGAGGTCGCTCCCTCGCCCCAGGTGACCAGCCGCCAGGCGCTGCTGATCGACGACAATGCGCTGCGGTCCGCGGACTACGGTGAGGCTCGCGGGCTCGGCGAGACCCGCAATGCCGACCTGGGCGAGGTCATCGCCCAGGGCGAGGTGCGCGACACCACCAAGGCGATCGTCGGCTCGCACGCCGCCCCGTTCAACCTGGAGGCCAACGGATCGTTCGTGTTCGATCCGCCCATCGGCGCCTGGTAAGTCCGCCCCACCGCACCGGGGTTGTCCACCGCGCGACGCCCCTGATTGAATGTTCGGCAATTTCCTGTCGAACCAACTCACAAATATCCGACCTCTGGTGCAAGATTGACCACGGCACCAGACCTGGTGCAATCATGTGATTCCCGGGGGATGTGTCCAGTGAGTTCGATCGATTTTGGCCACGGCTGCCTGCACGCCGGCAACACCACCGACAATCGGTCGGGGACCGCTGTCGGCGGACGCGGCGGCGGGGCCTCCACCCACGCCCGCTACGTCGGGCGCGTCGGCGCACTCGCGCTGGCGCTCGGGGTATTCGGCGCGATGGCCACCAACGGTGGCGTCGCCTGGGCCGACACCACCGGCACATCATCGAACACCAGTACCGACTCGTCGGGTACCGCCGGGAGCGGCACGGGCACAGGCGGTTCGGGTACCGGCGCGGCCGGCGCGGAGGGCCCCGCGGCCGACACCGACCCTGATGCGGCCGCCGACGATCCCGACACCGAGACCGACACCGAGGATGAGGACGACCCCGAGGACGAGACGGACCTCGACGACGAAGACACCGACGACGAAGACACCGACGACGAGGACACCGGCGAGGCCGCGGAGGATCCGCAGGACGGCTCGGACGGCGCCGACCCCACCGAACCGACGGTTCCCGCAGAGCCGAGCGTTCCGGTGGAGCCGGCCGTCCCGGCCGCGCCGCAGGCATCCGGTAGCGACTCCGCGACGTCCGATCCCGCCCACGAGGCCGACCTCAGCCCGGCCGCACTGTCGCAGCCGGCGGCCACCGGATCGGGCATCCACACGGCGGCAGCGGTCATCACGCCGCTGCATGCCTCCACCGCCGCCCCCAGCTCGTTGCAGGACTGGGGCAAGGCGATCGGCACGGCGCTGCGCCTGCCGACGCCCAACCAGGTCTTCGTGTCCACCCAGCGCGCCGTCATCACCTGCGCCTGCAGTCTGATCAACGGCGCGCTCGGCTTCCTCAACGGCCTGATGGCGCCGGCCGTCTCGGCCGAGGGCGCACCGGCCAATCCACTGCAGAACACCATGCTGTGGACCGTGCTGGGCTGGGCCCGCCGACAGGTGGACTACGCCGTGGCCGCCTTCAACCGGTCGCTGCTCGGCCAGTGGGTCAACCAGGTCACCACCAACGCCAGCCAGTGGGTCGCCGATATCGGCAATTCCCCTTGGGGCCGCAACATCTCGGCCCAGATCGGCGCATTCCTGGCCGAATGCCAGGAACGGGCGGGGCTGCCCGAGGAGTTCGATCGCACCACCTTGATCTCCGGTCTGCAGGAGCCGACCGACTTCGAGCTGATCATGCACGACGGCGATGACGACCACATCCATCAGATCCTGATCACCGAGAAAGGCGGTGCGATCAAGCTCTACGACACGCACACCAAGACGCTCACCACACTGACGAATCTGTCGGTGGTGACCGCCAACGGTGAGCGCGGCCTGATCGGCATCGAGGTGGACCCGAACTTCTGGGACAGCGATGCGGAGGGCTATCAGACCATCTACGTCGCCTACACCAACGCCGACAACTACGACCAGCTGTCGAGCTTCAAGCTGATCGGCAACGTGCTCTCCGACGAGCAGACGCTGGTCGAATCGACGTTGTCGGCCAACGATTTTCACCACGGCGGCGAGTTGGAGTTCGACCCGACCGGACAGTACCTGTACTGGGCTGTCGGCAACAACACCCGGCCCAGCGAGAACTCCCAGGACCTGACCAACATCCACGGCAAGATCTTGCGCATCAACCGGGACGGCACCGGCGTGGACACCAACCCGTTCTATGTCGAGGGCGGTGACGAGAACACCAACCGCATCTACGCCCTCGGCCTGCGCAACCCGTTCCGGTTCGGCGTGGATCCCGACACCGGGGCGGTGCTCTCCGGCGATGTCGGCGAAGCCGACTGGGAAGAGCTCAACCTGATCAAGCCCGGTGCCAACTACGGCTGGCCACTGACCGAGGGCGCCGAGGGTGGCGGTTTCGCCGACCCGATCTATGCCTACCCGCACGCCCAGGGTGCCGGCAACGGATCCATCACCGCGGTCATGGTCTACAACGACGGATCACCGGTGGCCGGCCAGAAGAAGGTCTGGATCGCCGACTACTCGCTGGGCTGGATCCGGGAGCTGACCTTCGACGACGAGTACACCAGCCTGATCAGCGAGCGCACCATCGACACCGGCGCCGGCTCGGTGGTCAAGCTGACCCAGGGCCCCAACGGTGAGATCTATCAGCTCAACATCTACCCGGGCTCGCTGCAGATCATCACCCCGTCCGGCGGGAACCGGTCACCGGTGGCGGTGATCGACAGTTCGGCCACCTCCGGGACCGGGAACAGCCTGACGGTGAATTTCGACGCAGGCAACTCGACCGATCCGGATGCCGGTGACACGCTGACCTATTCGTGGAATTTCGGTAACGGGCAGAGCTCCACCGACGTCGCCCCGACGGTCACCTTCACCAACACCGGCTCCTTCACCGCCTACACCGTCACGTTGACGGTCACCGACGAGGGCGGCAAGCAGAGCGTCAGCACCCAGCGCATCGTGGTCGGCAGCACGCCGCCGGTCGCCGATTTCGACGTCCCGGCCGGCCAGGACTACATGTACAACGCCGGTGACACCGTGTCGTTCAGCGCGACGGGTTCCGATCCCCAGGACGGGCCTCTGGACGGCAGCTCGTTCTCCTGGAAAGTGGTCTTCCACCACGCCGATCACACCCACCCGTTCATCAACGAGGTTCAGGGCACCGAGCTGGCGTTCGACATCCCGCGCGACTTCCACCAGCTTTCCAATACCTGGTACAACGTGATCCTCACGGTGACCGACAGCAGCGGACTGCAGACGGTGGTACAGAAGGAGATTCACCCGAACCTGGTGGAACTCACCTTCGGCACCAACGTCCCCGGTGGCAGGTACACCCTCGACGGTATTCCGCATACCGGCCCCTACACCGAGATGGCGGTCGTCGGCGTCGAGCGGACCCTGGGTGCCATCTCCCCGCAGACCATCGACGGCCAGCAGTACGTGTTCGGCAGCTGGGGGCACGGCGGCAGCGCCACCCAGGTGATCACCGCCCCGGGCAGCGCCACCAGCTACACGGTGAATTACGTGCCGGCCCCGGCGGTGTTGGCGGTCTAGGCTCACCGGATCTGTGACGGCTGTGCACCCTGGGATCACTTCCCAGGGTGCACAGCCGTTATGGAGCACAGCCACAGGAATCGAGGTATTTCTGGGGTTTTGCGGTCGGCTTCGTACGAGGTC
Source organism: Mycolicibacterium bacteremicum (assembly GCF_002086115.1). Lineage (GTDB taxonomy): Bacteria > Actinomycetota > Actinomycetes > Mycobacteriales > Mycobacteriaceae > Mycobacterium > Mycobacterium bacteremicum. The sequence continues at coordinate 42,388 of NZ_MVHJ01000023.1, read as the reverse complement.
GTTGAAAATGGCCGTCTCGACTCGCGGCAGACCCGGTCAGCTCCGTACCGTCGCCATCATCTTCTCGGCACGACACACGATGATTGGACAGGCAATTGACCAAGCCGCTCTCCCTCACCGCGCTCGGCATGTTGACCGCCGCGGCACTGCTCAGCCTCAGTAGCGCGGTGGCCAGCGCCGACATCGCCGAGGTCTCCCCGTCACCCGAAGTGACCATCGACACCCCTGCACACAAGGGGGACAACGCCGTACGGGCGGCCCCCTACGGCGAGGTGGAGGCCCAGGGCACCGTACGCGACTGCAAGAAGGAAGTTGTCTGCGCCCAGGGCAAGGTCGCCGACACCGTCGAAGCCAAGGTCGGCTCCAAGGCTGCGCCGTTCAACCTCGAATCCAACGGCGAGTTCACCTTCGACCCGCCGATCGGCAACTGGACCCCGCTGGCACCCTGATCCCGGCCCTGATCCCGGCCCTGATCCCGTTGTGCCGGGCGCACATTCGTCACGCGCGACGTCCCCCGCCCGTCGGCCATGTGCGCTCGGCACAACGTCACAGTGCGGCAACGACTTCGGCCACCCGGTGCACCTGCTCGATGTCATCGGAGGTCGGAATGAGATGCACCTCGTCGGTGCCGATCTCGGCGAACCGGCGCAGTGTCTCGAGTAGTTCGTCGGGGCTGCCCGACCACCCGGTGGTCGGCGCGATGGCATCGACGAACTCGGCCGGAATCCAGTTCATGTAGCGCAGCAGATGCCGGTGCACCTGGGCCCGGGCGGCCTGCGGCTCGCCGATGGCGAACCAGAATGACGTCGCCAGATGGGGTTTGGGCTTACCGGCGTCCGCCCATGCGGTGCGCGCGACATCGAACAGCTCGTTCTGCTTGTCGAGATCGAGATCCAAGGTGGTGCCGGCCAGACCGGCCGCCCACCCGGCGGCGCTGCGCACCGTCTTCGGACCGATCGTGCCGACCAACAATTCCGGACCGCCCGCCTGCACCGGTGGCGGGCCGACCGGCAGCACCGAATCGGTGACCTTCTCCCTCGCCCACACCCGCTGCATCACCGCGACCCGCTCGGACATCGCGCGAATCGTCTGCGTTGCCGGGTCCGCCCCGGCGGCGTGGTAGTCCTCGTGTCGCCCGCCCACCCCGAGCCCCACGGTCAGCCGGCCACCGCTGATCAGGTCGCCGGTCGCCAGCGCCTTGGCCAGCGCCACCGGGTTGTGCAGTTGCGGCACGATCACGGTCGTCACCAGCCGCACCCGGTCGGTCCAGGCCGCCAGCGCGCCGAGCAACGTCAGCGAGTCCGGGTTGTCGAATGCGACCCGCTCGCCCCAGCACAGCGCCGAGAAGGGACCATCGTCGACCACCTCTGCCCAGGTCCGCAGCGTTTTTGCGTCCAGGTCCGGTTCCATCACCGGCATCGTCATTCCGACTCGCACGTCGGCGATTCTGGCACGCGGTGCCGTTGCGCGGCGGCGAAACCGGGGGTTAACCCCCACCGGGCTCGCGGGGAAACGCGGTGTCGCCGTGGCCACGGAGTCCATAGGTTTAGGGCATGGTCGCAATCACGTCCGAGCCTCCGGTCACCGTCACCGCCGAGCCACCGGCCCGCCGCCGCATCGATCACATCGGCGTCGTGCCGACGGCGTCGATGCTCACCGGCGCCTTCGCGGCCGTCGTGTGGCTGTGGATTCCGCTGTCCATCATCGTCATCGGGGTGTCCTCGATCTTCTCGATCGTGGGCTTCCTGCTCGCCGGCGTGGTGTTCGTCTACCTGATGCGCGGGGTCGAGAAAGTCGAGCGGGTGCGCAGCGAGGCGGTCTTCGGGCTGCAGATCCCCGTGCCGCCCCGGGCCCGCACCGGTTACACCGGGTTCCAGGGGTGGGCGCATCAATTGTGGCTCGATATCAGTGGCACCCGGTTCTGGAAGGCCACCTCCCAGCACTTCCTCCGGATGCTCTACGACCTGCTGGCGGTCGGGTTGGCGATGGCACTGCTGAGCTTCGCCTTCCTCGGTCCGGCGGCGGCCCTGGCGATCCAGCGCAGCGATGACGACGCCGGCCTGCGGTTCCTGTCGCCCGTACTGACCTGGGTGCTCGCGGTGCTGGCACTGGTGGCCGCCGTGGTGATCCTGATCCTGGCGCCGGCTCTGGACGCCAGGATCGACCGGTGGCTGCTGTCGGCATCCCCGACGGCCGCCCTCAAGCACGAGGTGAGCGCGCTGTCGCAGGCCCGTGCGGGTGCGCTGACCTCGGCGCAGACCGAGCGTCACCGCATCGAGCGGGACCTGCACGACAGTGTGCAGCCTCGGCTGGTGTCGTTGGCGATGACGATCGGGCTGGCGCAGACCAAGCTGGACAACGATCCGTCCGCGGCCCGCACACTCATCTCCGAGGCGCACACCGAGGCGATGAGCGCGCTGGCCGAACTGCGTAACGTGGTCCGGGGTATCGCACCGACCATCCTGTCCGACCGCGGGCTGGACGCCGCCCTGTCCGCGGTGGTGCAACGCACCGAAACCGCCGGAGTGCCAACCACACTGGACATCCATCTGCCCTACCGGCTGCCCGCCGAGGTCGAGGCGTGCGCCTACTTCGTGGTCGCCGAGGCGCTGACCAACGTCGCCAAACACGCCGGCGCGGGCCAGGCCGTCGTCACCGTGCGACTCGACGAGGCATCGAATTCGTTGTACGTCACCATATTCGACGACGGCCGCGGTGGCGCGCACATCGGTGTCGACGAGGATGCGACCGGTCTGCGCGGCCTGGCCGAGCGGGTGCGGGCGGCCCGCGGCACCTTCGATGTGTCCAGCCCGGTCACCGGCCCCACCATCGTGACGGCGGTGCTGCCATGCGCATCGTGATCGCCGAGGATTCGGCGCTGCTGCGCGCCGGGATCGAACGCATCCTTGCCGACGCCGGACACGAGATCGTCGCCGGGGTACCGGATGCCACCGAGCTGCTGCGCATCGTCAACGACGAACGCCCGGAGTTGGCCATCCTGGACGTCCGGATGCCGCCGACGTTCACCGACGAGGGCATCCGCGCCGCGGCGCTGCTGCGTTCGCAGAACCCGGACTCCCCGGTGCTGGTCCTGTCACATTACGTCGAGGAACGTTATGCCGCGGACCTGATCGCCTCGGACACCAGGGGTTTCGGCTACCTGCTCAAGGACCGGGTCGCCGATGTGCCCGCCTTCCTGGACGCGGTCAGCGTCGTCGGCGGTGGCGGGACGGTGCTCGACCCGGAGGTGGTGTCCCAGATCCTGGTGCGCTCCCGGCGGCGGGCGGCGCTGGACACCCTGACCGCCCGCGAACGGGATGTGCTGCAGCTGATGGCCGAAGGCAAGACCAACTCGGCCATCGCTGCGGCCCTGCACATCTCGGTCGGATCGGCCGAGAAGCACATCGCCTCGATCTTCGCCAAGTTGGCGCTGGCGCCCGATGACAGCGAGAACCGGCGGGTGCTCGCCGTGCTGCGCTTCCTGGAATCCTGATCCGCCCCATCGACCCGAGAGGGACATCGTGACCACGACTTTGATCGATCCACCTGCGCCGGCCGGCCCGCCGCAGCTGTCCCCGGGCGGGCGTACCGCCCTGCGTGCCGCACTGGTGATCGCCGGTGCCGCGGTCCTGGTGATCGCGCTGGCCCTGCTGACCACGGCTGCGGTGGGCCTGAGCGCGTTCCGGTTGGTCACCGACCACAAGAGCCTGCCCCCGGACATGCGTGCGCTCACCATCGACACCGCGGCGTCACCGATGGCCGTTCGCATCGTCGCCGACCGCAACGCGGCCGAGCCGCATGCCGACGTCCGGATGGTGACCACCGACCGCAGCGAGCGCGAGGAACTGACCGTCACCGATGACGCCAACGGCACCGTGCTGCGGGTGCAGGGACAGACGGGCTTCCTGGCCTGGGGCGATCCCGGCGAGATCACCGTCACCGTGCCACCGGAACTGGGCAGGCAGTTGGCGGTCACCGTCCGCCAGGACACCGGCGTGCTGATGGCCGAGGCCGATCTCGACGAACTGACCGCCACCACCACCGACGGTTCGGTGGTGCTGCGGGGCGCGGTTCGGCGCGTCGAGGTCCGCGCCCAGAACGGCGATATCCGTGCCCGTCAGCCGATCTCGGTCGGCGAATCGTTCACCGCCAGCACGCTGGACGGCAATGTGCAGGTGCGCTTCGCCGATGCGCCGCGGCGTATCGATGCCAGCACCCGCGACGGTGACGTATCCGTCGCGCTACCGCCGCCGGGTCCGTATCTGGTGCGGGCGCAGTCCGGTACGGGCGCCTCCCGGGTGCGGGTACCCGAGACGACCGACACCGGCGACGCGGCCGCCGAGGTGACCGTCCGTTCCGAGAACGGTGAGGTGTCCGTCGAGACGGACCGGAGCGCCGGCCGTTGAGCTCAGCCGTGGCCGCGCTGGGCCTCCTGATCAAGGTAGTTCCCGGCCAGCGCGGCGACGTGGTCCGGCAGCGCTCCCGAGGCCACATCGGCCAGACTGGTCTCCTCCAGCACGGCACGCATGCTGGCCCGCAGCGCCCGCCACACATCGGTCAGCTTGGCCGTCGGACCCGAGTAGGGCAGATCTCCCAGACCGATGTCGCGCACACTGGCCAGCGGACCGTCGATGCAGCGCAGGACGTCGGCGATGCTGATCTCGGCGGCCGGGCGGGCCAGCGCGTAACCGCCGTCGCGACCGCGGTGGCTGCGTACCAACCGGTCGGTGCGCAGGTCGGAGAGGATGTCGACCAGGAACTGCGCCGGGATGCCCTGCGCCTTGGCCAGATCGTCGGTCTTCACCAGTTCGCCGGTGTCGACGGTGGCCAACTGGATCATGGCGCGGACGGCGTACTCCGCCTTCGCCGACATCCGCATACCGCGAATTGTGCCATCCGGGGTCCGGGTTACGGCGTCTCGCCGACCGCGTCGGCCCAGACCCGGCCGGCGTCGACGTCATAGCGTTGATCGCGAACCGCCTGCTCGACGAGCAGCCTGCCGGTCGAGGTCAGGTGGGATTGCATCGCGCGCACCGCATCCGTCGGCCGCCGCGCGATGATCGCGTCGACGACCGGGCGGTGTTCGGCGTCGATATCGGACATCGCCCGTTCGGTCGTGGCGCCGAGCAACCGCGTCGACTCCCGCAACGACCGCACGATGCCCCGGGAGCGCGCGTTGCCTGCGGCGGCCAGGATGTCGTCGTGCAGCAGTTGATCCTGCTGGGCGAAGGTCCGCACATCGCCGGCGCAGCGCGCCGCGTCCATCGCCGCCATCCGGTCGCGCAGCCGGCCGGCAAGGGCGTCGTCGCAGATCCGCGCCGCCCGCGACACCGCAGGTAGCTCGAGCGCGAGCCGGATGGCGAAGATGTCGGCGATCTCGCGAGGGTCGGGCAGCTGGATGCGGAACCCCTGGCGCGCCTCGAAGCTGACCAGGCCCACCTCTTCCAGGCGCAGCAGGGCATCGCGGACCGGGGTGCGGGATATGCCGAGCGCGGCGGCGAGTTGGTACACCGAATACTTCACGCCCGGCTGCATGACCCCGGCATCCAGTGCCGCGCGGACCGCTTCCATCACCTGTTCGTCCCGGCGGCCGTCGGCGGTCGGCAATGGCGCCAGCTGCAACGGCTGCGCGTCGGTCATGTGCGCACTCTAACGCGGTTCGCCACTTCGTAGCATGCTAGGGTTTGTAGCATGCTACAAGATGCGTTGCGGGCGGCGGGCATCGCAGACGTCCGGGACGACGGCACCTCACGGGCCCTCTATTCCTCAGACGCCTCGCTCTACCGGGTCACCCCGCGGGCAGTGGTGTTCCCGGCCCACGCCGACGAGGTGGCCGCGACCCTGTCGGTGTGCCGTGCGGAGGGCGTCCCGATCACCGCCCGCGGCGCCGGCACATCCATCGCCGGCAATGCCGTCGGCGCAGGGGTGGTGCTCGATTTCAGCCGGCACATGAACAACGTCGTCTCGATCGACCCCGAGGCCCGCACCGCCGTCGTGCAACCCGGCACCGTGCAGGCCGTCCTGCAGAAGGCCGCGCTGGGACACGGGTTGCGGTTCGGCCCCGACCCGTCCAGCCACACCCGCTGCACCATCGGCGGCATGATCGGTAACAATGCCTGCGGCTCAAGGGCATTGGGATACGGTCGAACCTCCGACAACCTGGCTGGACTGCGCGCACTGACCGCCTCCGGCGAGGAACTGACCCTCGGCCCGGGCCAGACCTCCTCGGCGGTGCTCGACGAGTTGGCTACCGTGACCCGCGCCGGACTCGGCACAATCCGCACCCAGTTCGGCCGCTTCGGGCGTCAGGTGTCCGGCTACGCGCTGGAAACGCTGCTGCCGGAGCACCGATTCGACGTCACACGACTGATGGCCGGCAGCGAAGGCACCCTGAGCGTGTTGACCGAGGCCACCGTGCGATTGGTCGCCGAACCCCCGCATCGCATGCTCGTCGTGCTGGGCTACCCGGACATCGCCACCGCGGGCGATGCCACCCCCGCCATCCTGGAGCACCGCCCGACCGCGTGCGAGGGGATCGACTCCCGCATCGTGGACATCGTCCGGGAGCGCAAGGGACCCGCCGCCGTGCCACCGTTGCCGTCCGGCGCCGCCTGGGTGTTCGTGGAAGTGGTGGGCGACACCTTCGCCGAGACCAGGGACCGCGCCGCCCGTGTCGGAGCCACCTGCGCGGCAGTCGATTTCCTGGTGGTCGAGGATGTGGTGAAGGCCGCGGCGCTCTGGCGCATCCGCGAGGACGGAGCCGGACTGTCCGCGCGTAGCGTGCGCGACAGGCCGGCCCACGCCGGCTGGGAGGACGCCGCCGTCCCCCCCGACCGGCTCGGGGACTACCTGCGCGATTTCGACGCGCTGATGGCCGAATTCGACGTCACCGGCATGCCATACGGTCATTTCGGGGACGGCTGCATGCATGTGCGCATCGACCTGCCGCTGGACCGCCCCGGTGGTACCGCGGTCTTTCGCGACTTCCTTTTCGCCGCAGCCGATCTGGTGGTCGGCTACGGAGGATCGCTGTCCGGCGAGCACGGTGACGGCCGAGCCCGCTCGGAGCTGTTGTCCAAGATGTACTCCCCGGAGGCGCTGGCGCTGCAGGCCGCGGTGAAACAGACCTTCGACCCGCACAACCTGCTGAACCCGGGGGTGATCGTCGACCCGGCCCCGCTGGACGCCGACCTGCGTATCCCGGCGGCCCCGTTGGTGCGCCAGAACTTGGCGCTGGCCTACCGGCATGACGGCGGCAACTTCACCCAGGCGGTGCATCGCTGCACCGGTGTCGGCAAGTGCCGCGCCGACAACACCGGCACCGGCGGGGTGATGTGCCCGTCGTACCTGGCCACCCGCGAGGAGAAGGACTCCACCAGGGGCCGGGCCAGGGTGCTGCAGGAGATGATCAACGGCACCGACGTCCGCGACGGCTGGCGCGCGCCGGAGGTCCACGAGGCACTCGATCTGTGCCTGTCCTGCAAGGGCTGCGCCTCCGACTGCCCCACCGGTGTGGACATGGCCTCCTACAAATCCGAGGTGCTCTACCAGAGCTATAAGGGCCGGCTGCGCCCGCCGTCGCACTATTCGCTGGGGTGGCTGCCGCGCTGGGCGACATTGGCCAGGGTGGCGCCACGTGTGATCAATGCCGCCGCCCGACTGGGCGGGTCGGCCGGTCTGGCTGCGGCCGGCGTCGACCACCGCAGGCACATCCCGGCCTTCGCCAGGCAGACCTTCCGGTCCTGGTTCGCCGCGAACGTTCCCGCCGACGCCCCCGGCGATGAGGTGGCGCTGTTCGTCGACACGTTCACCAACCACTTCACCCCGGAGGTCGGTATCGCCACCGTGCGGGTGTTGCAGGACGCGGGCTACGCACCGCGACTGACCCGCCGCCGGCAGTGCTGCGGGCTCACCTGGATCTCGACCGGCCAGCTCGACACGGCACGCCGGGTACTGGGCCGCACCGTCACCGCGCTGCAGCCCTTCGCCGAACGCGATGTCCCGGTCGTCGGCATGGAGCCCTCCTGCACGGCGGTGCTGCGCGCCGATGCCGCCGAACTGCTGGACACCCCAGCCGCGACGACCGTTGCGGGGGCAACACGGACGCTGGCCGAGCTGCTGACCGCGCGCGGCTGGGAGCCGCCGTCGTTGCAGGGCCGGCGGGTGGTCGCGCAGCCGCATTGCCACCACCATTCGGTGATGGGGTGGGGCACCGACGCCACGCTGCTGGCCGGCGCCGGCGCCGAGGTCATCAGGCTCGGCGGATGTTGCGGACTGGCAGGCAATTTCGGCGTCGAGAAGGGCCACTACGAGGTGTCGGTCGCGGTGGCCGAACAGCAGCTGCTGCCCGCCGTGCGGGCCGCCGATCCGGATACCGTGGTGCTGGCCGACGGCTATTCGTGCCGCACCCAGCTCGACGATCTGACCGACCGCCACGGCATCCACCTCGCGCAACTGCTGGCCGCCCGGCTGGGCTGACCGATCACCATCGCCGCAGCGGCCCGGTCATCGTCTGCACCGACCTCGGCTCCGGGATGCCCGGATCGCAGTCGGGGGCGCGTTGCGGGCCGCCGTAGGTCACGGTCAGTGGCACCACCCCGGCCCACGCCCCGGCGGCGATGTCCTCCTCGGGATCCTCCGGCCAGCCATCGCTGACCTTCAGCGACCAGTTGTCGGCGGTGATCGACAGGCGAAGCGCCAGACTCGCCGCGAGCTCGCGCCGCGTGCTGGCCCGCAGCTCGGACACCCGGCCCGGGATGAACGCATCGGTCAGTGCCTCCAGGACGGCCGGCTTGTCCTCCTCCGAGATCTGCTCGAACCGCCCATACAGGGCTGCGCTGCGATAGTGGAACGAGGATTCGAAACCGCTGCGCGCCACCACGACCCCGTCCAGCGTCGTCACCGAGACGGCGGCCGGCGCACCGTCGGACAACGCGCGCAGCCACGGCGAACCGGTGGAGCCGTGGATCACCAGATCGTCACCGAGGCGGGCGAACCCGATGGGAAACGCCACCGGGTGCCCGTCGCGGATCAGAGCCACGGTGGCCAGCGGGGTGCTGTCGAGCAGTTCGTCGAGGCCCTCGCGTGCGGTGCGCTGTTTCTCCCGCAGGCGTGAGACCTGGGTCGAGGGTGTCGAGGGTGTGGTCACGGTGAACAGCTTGTCCGGTGCCGGCCGGTTTCGCACGGTGTTTTCTTCCCCGCGCGGGTCACCCCGGTATGCCGGCAGCATCGGGGACCACGACGGCGAACAGGTCGTTCAGCGCGGCCAGGCTCGCCGATTGCAGTGCCGCGGCGGGCACATCTGCTCCGTCCGGGCCCGGCAGCGACCGGGTCGCGGTCGCCGCGGCGACCACGGTCGGGGCGTAGCCGAGGTTGAACGCGCCGCGCGCGGTGGAGTTGATGCACATGTGGGTCATGAACCCGGCCAGCACCAGATTGGTGGCGCCCACCGCCTTGAGGCGCTCGTCGAGATCGGTCTGGACGAACGAGTTCGGGTACTGCTTGACCACGACCGGCTCGCCCTCGCGGGGGGCCACCGAGTCGACGATGCCGCCGATCTCGGCGGTGATGTCGTACGGCGAGCCCACCCCGCCGTTGTGTTGGATGTGGATCACCGGGATGCCGGCGGCACGCGCCCGGTCGAGCAGTGCGGCCGTCTCATCCAGCGCGGCCTGCACACCGTCGAGCTCCATGACGCCATAGGTGTAGGTGTTCTGGCAGTCGACGAGCACCAGCGCGGAATCCTTGAGCGGGCTCGCGGCGGCGGGCAGATTATCCAGATTGCGCAGGGTGGGGCGGCTCATGGCCTCAGCCTAGTGAGAGTTGCCGGTACGGCAATACTGTCTTGCGGGCTAGTTCCGGTCGGTCAGACTGGGGGCATGGCCGACACCCCACCGCCGCGTACCGGCGGCAGCGAGATCGAGGTGTTGCGCGGATTCCTCGACTACCTGCGCGCCTCCATCGCGGGCAAGGTCGACGGCGCGCCCGAACCGCAGGTGCGCACCGCGATGGTGCCATCGGGTACCAATCTGCTGGGCCTGCTGAACCATGTGACATGGGTGGAGCGGTGGATCTTCCTCGGCGACAACGTCACCGACTGGTCGGCGACCTTCGCCGCGGCGTCCGGTGACACGGTCACCGACGTGGTGCAGCGCTACCGGGCGACGGTGGCGCAGGCCAATGAGGTGCTCGACGGGTGCAGCGACCTCGCCGAACCGGTACCGGGCAAGACGTCGCCGAGCGTGCGCTGGGCGTTGACCCACATGATCGAGGAGACCGGCCGGCACGCCGGGCATGCCGACATCCTGCGCGAACTCATCGACGGATCGACGGGACGCTGACTCACTCCACCTTGGTGACCGTCAGCACCGCCTCGGCCAGCTCCGGCCGGCACACGATGAGGTCGGGTAGCGAGACATCACGCTGATTGTAGGCCAGCGGGGAACCGTCGATGCGCGAGGTGAACAACCCGGCGGCGCGGGCCACCGCGACCGGAGCCGCCGAGTCCCACTCGTACTGGCCGCCGGCGTGCACGTACACATCGGAGATACCTTGCACGACCGAGGCGACTTTGGCTCCCGCCGAACCCATCTCGACCAGCGTGCCGCCCAGCGCGTCGCGCACCGCGAGTGCCACCTCGGGCGGCCGGGTGCGCGATACGACCACCCGCGGGGGGCCGGGCGCAGCGGGCGGTGTCGGCACCTCCGGCGTGGCCAGAGTGACGCCCTGAGCCGGTAGCGCGACCGCTCCGGCGACCAGTTCGCCGTCCTCCCACAGGGCCACGTGCACCGCCCAGTCCTCGCGGCCCAGCTCGGAGAATTCGCGCGTCCCGTCCAGCGGGTCGACGATCCACACCCGCTCGGAGGTCAGCCGCACCAGGTCGTCGGCCCCCTCCTCGGACAGCACTGCGTCACCGGGCCGCTGCGCGGCGAGGGCCGCGATCAGGAAGTCGTGGGACCGCTTGTCCCCCGCCGCTTTCCGTTCCTTGGCGTCGGCGTCGGCGAACTCGGTGCGCACCGTCAACAACAGTTCGCCGGCCTCGGTTGCCAACCGCGCCGCCAGCTCGTGATCTGTCATGACCGACTGCTTAGCAGGTCGATCACCTGTTGCGCCAACTCCTCCGGCGACTGCTCCGGCGTCAACCGCAGATCGGGGTTCTTCGGCCGCTGGTAGGGGCTGTCGATCCCGGTGAAGTGGGTGATTTCACCACGGCGAGCTTTAGCGTAGAGCCCCTTGGGGTCCCGGCGTTCGCAGTCCTCCAGCGGGGTGTCGCAGAACACCTCGTAGAAGTCGAAACCCTGCTCGGTGTGCACGGTGCGGGCCAGTTCCCGATGAGACTCCAGCGGGCTGATGGCAGGCACCAGCACAATCTGTCCGGAGTCGGCCAGCAGCGTCGCGATATGGGCCAGCCGGCGCAGGTTCTCGGCACGATCGTCCATCGAGAAGCCCAGGTCGGCGTTGAGGCCGTGGCGCAGGTTGTCCCCGTCCAGGACGTAGGCGGGACGCCCCGCGGCCAGCAGCTTCTGCTCGACCAGCATGGCCACCGAGGACTTACCGGATCCGGAGAGTCCGGTGAACCACACCGTGGACCCCTTGGACAACCGGTCGGCCGCGGTCACCAGATTCTGGTGGCGCACCGCGTTGGGGCTGGCGGCCCGGTTGGCGGCCGGCTCGGTATCGCGCACCATGCCCGCGGCGACCGTGCCATTGGTGTCCGGATCGATCAGGATGAACGAACCGGTCGCCGGGTTGCGCGAGTACTCGTCGAGCAGCAGCGGCACCTGGGTGCGCAGCGTGACGCGCCCGAGTTCGTTGAGCTTCAACGCCGTTGCACTCTTGTCACGGTGCAGGGTGTTGACGTCGAGGCGGTAGTCCAGCGCGGACACCCGGGCCCGCGTGGTCCGGGTGGTGTGCTTGATGATGTAGTCGCGGCCGGGCTCCAGTGCCGCGCCGTCGGCCATCCAGCACACCGTGGCATCGAATTCGCTTGTGACATCGGGCTGGTTGTTCGGCCGGGCGATCATGTCCCCGCGCGAGATGTCGATATCGTCGGCGAGGCTGATCGAGACCGCCATCGAGGCGAAGGCCTCGTCCAGCGGGCCGGAGGGTCCGGCGATCTCGGTGATCCGGGTGGTCTTGCCGGCCGGCAACACCACGACCTCGTCACCGACACGCATGACGCCACCGGCGACGGTGCCCGCATAGCTGCGGTGATCGGCATGTTCACGGGTCTGCGGCCGAATGACGTACTGCACTGGGAAACGCACGTCGACCAGGTTGCGGTCACCGGCGACGTACACCTCTTCGAGGTGGCTCAGCAGCGCCGGTCCCTCGTACCAGGGCGCCACATCGGATTTGGTGACGACGTTGTCACCGTTGAGCGCCGACAGCGGGATGGTGGTGACATCGTGGATGTCCAGCCGGGCGGCGAACTCGTGGAAGTCGTCACGGATCTTGTTGAACCGTTCCTCATCCCAGTCGACCAGGTCCATCTTGTTCACGGCCAGCACGATGTGCTGGATGCCCAGCAGCGAGGCCAGGAAGGCGTGCCTGCGGGACTGCTCGAGCAGGCCGTGGCGGGCGTCGACGAGGACGATCACCAGCTGCGCCGTCGAGGCACCGGTGACCATGTTGCGGGTGTACTGCACGTGGCCCGGGGTGTCGGCGATGATGAATTTGCGCTTGGCCGTGGCGAAATACCGGTAGGCGACATCGATGGTGATGCCCTGCTCACGCTCGGCGCGCAGACCGTCGGTGACCAGAGCCAGGTCGGTGTAGTCGTTTCCGCGCTCCTTGGAGGTCCGCTCGACGGCGGCCAGCTGGTCCTCCATGACGGCCTTCGAATCGAACAGCAGCCGCCCGATCAGGGTGGACTTGCCATCGTCGACGGACCCGGCGGTGGCGATTCTCAACAAAGTAGCCATCAGAAGTAGCCCTCCCGCTTGCGGTCTTCCATCCCGGCCTCGGAGATCCGGTCATCGGCGCGGGTCGCGCCGCGTTCGGTCAACCGCGACACCGCGGTCTCGGCGATCACCTCGGCCACCGTGCCGGCCAGCGACTCCACACACCCGGTGCACGTCACATCGCCGACGGTGCGGAACCGCACCGTCTTCTCGATCACCGGCTCGTCCTTGCGCGGCTGCATGAACTTGTGCACCGCCAGCAGCATCCCGTCGCGCTCGAACACCGGCCGCTGATGCGCGTAGTAGATGGACGGCAGGGTGATCTTCTCGGCCCCGATATAGGACCAGATGTCGAACTCGGTCCAGTTCGAGATGGGGAACGCACGGATGTGTTCACCCTTCTTGTGCCTGCCGTTGTAGAGGTTCCAGAGTTCGGGCCGCTGCGCCTTGGGGTCCCACTGGCCGAACTCGTCGCGGAAGCTGAACACCCGCTCCTTGGCCCGGGCCTTCTCCTCGTCGCGGCGCGCACCGCCGAACGCAGCGTCGAACTTGTTCTCCCGGATGGCCCGTAACAGCGTGAAGGTCTGCATGGGGTTGCGCGACGGGATGGTCTCCACGACGCGGCCGGCGTCGATATCGTCCTGCACCTTGGCGACGACCAGGCGTACCCCGTGCTCGGCCACCAGTTCGTCGCGGACCTGCAGCACCTCGTCGAAGTTGTGGCCGGTGTCGACGTGCATCACCGGGAACGGCAACCGGCCCGGCGCGAACGCCTTGATGGCCAGGTGCAGCATGACGATCGAGTCCTTGCCACCGGAGAACAGCAGCACCGGCTTCTCGAACTCGGCGGCGACCTCCCGGATGATGTGGATGGCCTCGGCCTCCAGTGCGCGCAGATGGCTCAGCTCGTACCGGGCGGCGGCCGGGTCCAGCTCGGCGGAGGCCGTCATCGCATCTCCATAAAGTTGGTAGATATGACCAGAATTGCAAGCATGGTTGGGTATTAAACGCCGTGCCCCGCCCGGTGTCAACGGTTGGGCTCATCCCCCGGTGACGTGCCTGCCCGCCCCCCGGGGCAGCCGCACCGACTCGATCAGCGTCACGGCGAGTGCCCCACCCAGCACCAGGAACGTCACCGGATAGGAGGCCAGCAAGCTCACCAGCAGCGCCGCGAACGCGATACCGAGCCCGGCCGCCAATTCCTGCACGGAGGCGTTCAGCGTGTTGGCATGGGTCAGCTCGTCCCCGTCCACATCGGCGAACGCCAGGCTGTTGTAGGCGGTGAACCCGATCGAGCGCAGCGCCCCGCTGAGGTAGAGGACGGCGGCGATGACCGCCACCGGCACGCCCGGCTCAACCAGTGCCAGCGCGCCGAAGCACCCAACCGAGGCGACCCCGTTGGCGATCAGCACGGTGCGGATGCCGAAGCGGCGCATCAGCGGCGTGGTGACCGGCTTGATGGTCAGGTTGCCGATGAACAGCGCGGCGACCACCAGGCCCGCCTGCAACGGCGTCCAGCCGAATTCGAGGACGAACATCAGCGGCAGCAGGAACGGCACCGCGGTGATGACCATCCGGTACAGCGACCCCGCGGCGACGGTGATCCGCAGCGTGCGCACCCGCAGCACCGACAGATGGATCAGCGGTGCCGGCGTACGCAGCAGATGCCACAGTGCAGAGGCCAGCAGCACGATCGCAGCGGTACCGCAGGCACCGACGAGCAGCCAGTCGGTGCCCGAGACCCGGATGCTCTCCAGCGCGATCAACCCCGCCGCGATACCGCTGCCCACCAGCAGCATCCCAGCCCAGTCCAGGGTGCGCGCCGATGGCACCGGGCCGCCGCGTACCAGCTTGAGCGCCAACAAGAATCCGATGACGCCCAGCGGGATGTTGATCAGGAAGATCCACCGCCAGCTGCCGACCGTCGCGATCGCCCCGCCGAGCACCGGGGCCACCACGGGTGCGGCCAGCGCGGGCCAGGTGAGTAGCGCGATGGCCCGGACCAGATCCGATTTGGCACTGTTGCGCAGCACCGCCAGCCGGCCGACCGGGACCATCATCGCCCCGCCCACGCCCTGGACCACCCGCATCGCGACCAGCATCGGCAGCGAGGTACTCACAGCGCAGCCCACGGAGGCAAGGGTGAACACCACGATGGCGGCCAGGAACACCCGGCGGACCCCGAACCGATCGGCCAGCCAGCCGGTCGCGGGGATCAGCACCGCCACCGCGACCAGGTAGGCCGAGATGGCCAGGTTGACGTCGACGGCCTCGACACCGAAGGAGGACGCGATCAGCGGGATCGCGGGGGCGAGAATGGTCGCGTCGAGGATCTCCATGAACAGCGCGCCGGCAACCAGCAGCGCCATACCGCGCGGGAACGACGGCGGGTTCGCGGGCACTGACACGGCAGGAATCTAGTCCGTCACCGGTGATCTGCGCACACTCGGTGACGGTCAGCAGCCCGAACGTGCATTGGTCGTCAGCTGATGAGCGGCAGCGTCCCGGGCTTCAGCGACGGGCCGATCGCCGTGCTGGATCCGGCCACCCGCCCGCGGCCCCAGCCGATGCGCTCGCGGTAGCTGCCCAGCAGTCCGCGGCGCACCAGATCGGCCTCGTCGACGCCGGGCTGCGGGGTGACGAACGGGGAGACGAACAGCGCGTCGACGGGGCAATTGGCCTCGCACTGGAAGCACGTCTGGCAGTCATCCTGTCGACTGATCACCGGCACACCAGCGGTGTCCCGGTCGAAGACATTGGTCGGGCACACCGCGATGCACTTGTCACATGAGATGCAGCGCTCGGCTGAGACGAGCTCGATCACCGTGTTGTTTCTCCCGTCGCTCCGCTCGCCCCGGCAATATTTCCCGTCGCTCCGCTCGCCCCGGCGATATTTCCCGTCGCTCCGCTCGCCCCGGCGAACACCGGCCGTCCGGTGACATCGGTGGCGCGCACCCAGATGTCGTCGAGCCCGCCGGTCACGAGGCGGTGGTGCTGGGCCGGGTCCTGATCGGGATGGTCCAGCCGCTTGGCCATCCCCCGGGTCTCGTTGCGCGCCAACGCCGTCCGGTACATCCACCGCGCGTGCGCCACCATGGCAGCCGCCTGCCGGTTGCGTATCCGCTGCTCACCGATACCACTCAGCGAGGCGCGCGCATCACCCCAGATTCCGTCGAGGACGCCGACGGAGGAGCTCAGTACCGCGCCGTGGCGCAGGTAGTTCTTGTCATAGGGCAACACCTCGCGTTGCAGTGTCGACACCACCTCCCGGTGATCGGCCGAACGCCCGCCGGTCTGGGGGCGGATGCCCGCCGTGCCCACACCGGACACCCGGCGCCGGGTAGCCGCCGGCCCGAGCCCCCGGGCATGTCTGGCCGCGCCGCGACCGGCCCAGTTCCCCGACGAGATCGCCCACGCCGCGTTGTGGCTGCCGCCGCCGGTGAACCCACCGCAGATGAGTTCACGGGTCGCCGCGTCCCCGGCCGCATACAGGCCGGGCACCGTCGTGGCGCACTCGTCGTCGACGATGCGGATGCCACCGGTGCCGCGCACCGTCCCCTCGGCCAACAGGGTCACCGCGAAGCGTTGGGTGAACGGATCGATCCCCATCCGGTCGAAGGTGAGGAAGAAGTTCGGCTGTGCCCGCCGCATGGCGGCCCGGGCCGCGGTGTCGGCACGATCCAGCTGACAGAAGACCCTGCCGCGCAGCAGTTCCGCCGCGATGGGTGAGCGGTTCTGCCCGCCGGCACCCTCGAGCACACTGCCGTCCTCACGGAAGAAGGTGGCGAACTGGTAGAAGGCGGTCTTGGTGACCGAGGTACCCGCCGGGGCGATCCCGTAGGCGTTCGAGAACTCCATCCCGGACAGCTCGGCACCCGCCTCCACCGCGAACAGCGTTCCGTCGCCGGTGTTCACATCGCAGCCCAGCGCCTTGGATTGGAAGGCGCACCCACCGGTCGCCAGCACCACCGCTCCGGCAAGGACCCGGTAGTCGCGTTGCTGCTGTCGCCGGTAGCCGGCCACCCCGCCGGCCGCACCGTCGGCGTCGGCCAACAGTTCGGTGACCGGGCTGTGGTCCAGGATCCGGACACCGGCGCGGCGCAACAGGATCCGCATCCGACGCATGTACTCGGGCCCCTGCAGGCCGTTGCGCAACTGACGGCCGTCGGCACCGACGGGAAACGGGAACTTCGCGACCTCGGCGAATTCGTTGATCCGGTCGTAGGTTTCGTCGAGTACCCGGTTCGCCCAACGATGATCGGACAGGTACCCGCCCAAACTGTCCCGGCCGGCGATCGCCTCGGCACGCAGCTGCGGGTCCGGTGGTACGTACCAGACACCGGTCCCGGCCGACGCGGTGGCGCCGCTGGTTCCGCAGTACCCCTTGTCTGCCAACACGACATCGGCCCCATCGCGGGCTGCGCGAAGTGCTGCCCAGGCGGCCGCCGGTCCCCCACCGGCGACGAAGACGTCGGCGATGAGCTCATCGGAGATCACATCTACCTCAGGCACTGCGAAACCCCCTGAAAATAAACACCTTCGAGTCCTGGATAGCTCCACGATAGGTCGCGGGCCATCGATCCGCCACCACTGCGATCGTGCCGATTAAAATCGCCCGACGCCGAAACTGTTGTCACCATGCCGCCATCCGAACAGGATCGCAGGAATGAGATTGCGAGCCATCGCCGTGGCATTGTCGGCACTTCTCGCCGCCGCCTGCGGAGCGTCCTCGGATACCGCGAGCACCGCGGACGGCAAGACGATCATCCGCTACCAGGGCTGGGCCAGCCAGGTCACCTTCCCCGAACTGGCGGAGAATCTCGGCTATTTCGAGAAGATCAAGCTCAACTGGGTCGGCAACACCACCAGCGGTCCGCAGAACATCCAGGCCACCGCGACCGGTGACATCGACGTCGGCGGGGCGTTCAACGGCGCGGTGGTCAAACTCGTCTCCGCAGGCGCACCCATCACCTCGATCATCGGGTACTACGGGTCGGACAAAGAGAACTTCACCGGGTACTACGTGCTGGAGGACAGTCCGATCCGCACAGCCCGTGACCTGATCGGCAGAAAGTTCGGGATGAACACCCTGGGCGCTCACCAGGAATTCGTGATGCGCGAATGGCTTGCCCGCGAAGGCTTGTCCCCCGACGAGATCAAGCAGGTCGAACTCACCGTGGTGCCACCGGTCAACGCCGAACAGACGTTGCGCTCACACAACATCGACGCGGTCGCGCTGTTCGACATCTGGCGGGACGAGGCCGTCGCGCGCGGCGGGATCCGCCCGCTGTTCACCGACGGCTCGTTGTTCGGCGATTTCACCTACGGCACCTACATCGTGCGCAACGACTTCCTGCAGGCCAATCGGGAGGCGGTCGCCGACCTCACCCAGGGCACCGCGCGGGCGGTGCGGTGGGCCCAGGTCACGCCGCGTGAGCAGGTGATCGCGAAATTCAAGGAGATCATCAACGCCCGCGGGCGCAACGAGAACGTCGAGAAGACCGACTACTGGAAGAGCACCGGCGTCGCCGAACCGGGTGGGGTGATCGACCCGAAATCGCTGCAGCTGTGGATCGACTGGCTGGTCCGCAACGGCGAACTCGAGGAGGGCAAACTGACCCCGGAACAGTTCTTCACCAACGAGTTCAACCCGTACGCCAACGGCACCTACCCGCCTGCCGCAGGTCCGGATGGCCAGGCACTCCGACGGTGAGGCACCGCCGGGCCCGCAGGTCCTGCACCGTGCCATCGCCATCCTGACCGCGGTCGGTGAATCCGAGGACCGGCTGACCCTGACATCCATCGCCGCACGAACCGGCCTACCGCTGAGCACGGCCTACCGGCTCAGCCAGGCGCTGTTGCACGGTGGCCTGTTGGAACGCTCTGCCGACGGCGAGTTCTACCGGGTCGGAGCCGGGATGGTCGCGCTGGCCGCCCCGGCGCTGCACAGACTCAACGTGCAAACCGTTGCACCGTATCTGCATTCGTTGGCCGGTGAGATCGGTATCACGGCAAGCCTCGGGATGGCCGAGGACGATGATGTGGTGACCATCTGCTCGGCGCGGCCGGTACAGAGATTCTGCGGCAACCAGCTTCCCGGGTCACGGCAGGCACTGGCCGACAGCGCGATGGGGATGGCGATGCAGGCGTTCCACCGGGGCCCGGCGGCACCGACGCTGGAGCGGGTGCGCAGGCTGGGTTACGCCGACACCACCGGCACCCAGGGCGACCATGTGCGGGCCATTGCGGTGCCGGTCTTCGATCGCGGCGGTCAGGTGTGGGGTGCGGTCGGGGTTCAGGCGTTGCGACGCCGGCTCACCGACGAGCTGGTCCGCGACATCATCCCGGCGATCCAGCAGCAGGCCAGACGCATCGGAGCGCACCGGGACAAAAGCTCACGCTGATCTTCTCTCACATCGTGAAAGTCACATTCCCGATGCGCGTGCGCCTGCCGATCATGGATGGCAACCAGCCGGCGATCCAGGGAGTACACGATGAGCGTCACGATCGAAACAAAGAGCAGCACAGCCGAATCGGCCGCAACTCCGCAATTCGTGCCGGTGGCCGGTCACATCGGCGCCGACGTCGGCGGGATCGATCTGCGAAACCCGCTCTCCACCCAACAGGTCGAGATCATCCGCACCGCGCTGCACCGGTACAAGGTGTTGTTCTTCCACGACCAGCACATCGACCATGCCCAGCAGATCGCCTTCTCCGCCCGATTCGGTTCGGTGACACCGTCACATCCCTACGACGACGAAGCACCGCAGGGCTTCCCGGAGATTCTTGCCGTGGACAGCCGCAAATATGCGAAGCGATTCGGCAAGGTCAAGTACAGCTATGACAACAAGTGGCACACCGATGTCACCGCCCTGATCAACCCGCCGGCGGCCACCGTGCTGCGCGCCGACATCGTTCCCGAACAGGGCGGGGACACCCAGTGGACCAATCTGGCCGCCGCCTACAACGGGCT
Organism: Mycolicibacterium bacteremicum; assembly: GCF_002086115.1. Taxonomy (GTDB): domain Bacteria; phylum Actinomycetota; class Actinomycetes; order Mycobacteriales; family Mycobacteriaceae; genus Mycobacterium; species Mycobacterium bacteremicum. The sequence goes on along the minus strand of NZ_MVHJ01000023.1, from coordinate 22,513 downwards.
GCCGGAGCCGTTGAAACGCCTGGCCGACGGCCTGCGCGCCGAGCACCGCTTCGGTGGCAGGCACCCGCAATGGGCCTATGACAGCAGCTACGCCGAGAAGACCCGCTCCAATCCGATCGTGACCGAGCATCCGGTGGTCCGGGTGCACCCGGTGACCGGCGAGCGATCCCTGTTCGTCACACCGGGTTTCACGGCGCGACTGGTCGGGCTCACCCCGACGCAGAGTGACCGACTGCTCGATCTGTTCTTCGACGAGGTCACCAACCCCGCGTATACGGTGCGGTTGCGCTGGCGTGCAGGAACCGTGGCGTTCTGGGATAACCGAGCGACTGCGCACCTGGCTCCGACCGATCTGGACGACGTCCAGACCACCCGGGTCCTGTATCGCACCACCCTCGAAGGTGATGTCCCCGTCGGCCCGGACGGCCTGGCCTCGGCATCGATCGCCGGTGCCGAGTTCCGCGGTCAGAAGTAGCTGACCGCCTTTGCATTCCGGCAGAGGGAAAGGGTTCAGCACGCATCCGACCGCTGTCAGCATGGGCCACGGTCGAACTTTCGAGGGCCGATTTTCAGGGGGACGCACGATGAGACGCAGACTTTTCACCGCGCTGGGGTTGGTGCTGACACTGTGCCTGGCGGCCTGCGGGTCATCGGACACCGGCGCGCAGACTCCCGACGGCAAGACCGTGATCCGCTACCAGGGCGCCACCGGTGAGGTGCGCTACCAGGAACTCGCGGAGGCGCTCGGCTTCTACGACAAGGTGAAGCTGGAGTGGGTCGGCGACACCACCAGCGGCCCACAGGACATCCAGTCCGCGGCCACCGGTGACACCGACATCGGATCGGCGTTCAACGGCGCGGTCGTCAAGCTGAATGCGGCCGGCGCCGATATCACCTCGGTGCTGAGCTCCTACGGCGCCGACGAGAAGGAGTACACCGGCTACTACGTGCTGGCGGACAGCCCTATCCGCTCCGCCCGCGACCTGATCAACAAAAAGGTCGGGATGAACACCCTCGGCGCGCATCACGAATTCCTCACCCGGGAATGGCTCGCCAAGGAAGGGCTGACCCCCGCCGAGATCAAGACCGTCACCTTGACGGTGGTACCGCCGGTGAACACCGAGCAGGCGCTGCGGGAAGGGCAGATCGACGTCGCTGCGCTCAACGACATCTACCGCGAGACGGCCTTGGAACGTGGCGGTATCCGGGCGCTGTTCACCGACAAGTCACTGTTCGGCGCCTTCAGCTATGGCAGTTATGTGATGCGCAACGATTTCATCGCCGACAACCCGGAGGCGACAGCCGATTTCGTCCAGGGCACGGCGCGAGCCATTCGCTGGACGCAGACCACCCCGCTGGACCAGGTCCTGGTCAAGTTCCGTGAGATCATTCACGCCCGCAAGCGCAACGAGAACACCAAGGCCATCGACTACTGGCGCAGCTCGGGCATCCCGGTGGCCGGTGGGGTGATCGCCGAGCGTGAGATCCAGACCTGGATCGACTGGCTGGTGCGCAACGGCGAGCTGGATGAAGGCGCGGTGAAGGCCTCCGACCTGTACACCAACGAATTCAATCCGTACGCCAACGGGAGCTACCCCGAGGGCAGCGGTCCCGACGGACAACCATTGGCACAGAAATGACACCCAAACTCAGCTTGCAGCACGTCACCAAACAGTTCCCGATCCGGGGTGAGGACACCCCGCTGACCGCCATCGACGACATCACCATCGATCTGGCCGCCGGGGAATTCCTGGTGCTGGTCGGCCCGAGCGGTTGTGGGAAGTCGACGCTGCTGGACCTGCTCGGCGGGTTGACGACCCCGACATCGGGACAGATCCTGCTCGACGGCAGGCAGATCACCGGGCCCGGCCTCGACCGCGGCATCGTATTCCAGCAGTACGCCCTGCTGCCGTGGCGCACCGCCCGCAAGAACATCGAATTCGGCTTGGAGGCCAAGGGTTTGCCGTCGGCCGAGCGACGCGAGCGGGCCGAGCAGTACCTCGAACTCGTCGGGTTGTCCGGGTTCGCCGACCGATACCCGCACGAGCTGTCCGGAGGCATGAAACAACGCGTCGCCATCGCGCGCAGTCTGGCCTTCGACCCCGAAGTGCTGCTGATGGACGAGCCCTTCGCCGCCCTCGACGCGCAGACCAGGGAGTCGCTGCAGGACGAACTGTTGCGCATCTGGGAGACCACCGGCAAGACGATCCTGTTCATCACCCACGGCATCGACGAGGCGATCTACCTGGGCCAGCGCGTCGCGGTGCTGACATCGCGGCCCGGCCGGATCAAGAACATCGTCGACGTGGACATCAATCGTGAAGTCGAGGACGTCCGCTCCGACGCGGGATTCCGGGCGCTGCGACACCACATCTGGACGCTGCTGCACCACGAGGTCGAACGCGCGCACTCCCAGGAACTCACGATCTCCGAGGTGACCCATGTCTAGCGCCATCGCCACTCCCGCCGAGATCACACCACGCCCGCCGTCCACGCCGCCGGCTTCCCCGTCATCGCGGGGACTCGGCAGATCGGCGGGCTCGCTGGCCTGGCGGGCCTTCAAGGCGACGGCGGCCATCGTCGCCTTCCTGGCCCTGTGGGAGACCGCACCGCGGATCGGTCTGGTCGACAGGGTGTTCCTGCCGCCGTTCAGTGAGGTGGCCGAGACGTTCGTCACGCTGATCGGCAACGGTCAACTGTGGGAGCACGTGTCGGCCAGCCTGTCCCGCGCGCTGCTCGGATTCGTCATCGCGGTCGCGGTGGCCATTCCACTGGGCATCGCGATCGCCTGGTACCGGCCGGTCGCGGAATTCTTGAACCCGATCCTGGAGTTGTTCCGCAACACCGCCGCACTGGCCCTGCTGCCGGTGTTCATCCTGATCCTGGGAATCGGCGAGACCTCCAAGGTGGCCCTGGTGATCTACGCCTCCACCTTTCCGATCCTGCTGAACACCATTTCCGGGGTACGCACCGTCGACCCGCTCCTGATCAGATCCGCGCGGTCATTGGGACTGTCCCCGGTACGGCTGTTCCAGAAGGTGATCCTGCCGGCTTCGGTACCGACGATCTTCACCGGCCTGCGGATGGCAGCCGCATCGTCGATCCTGGTGCTGATCGCGGCCGAGATGGTCGGCGCCAAGGCCGGGCTGGGATACCTGATCACCGCATCCCAGCTGAACTTCCAGATTCCGGAGATGTATGCCGGCATCGTCACCATCGCCCTGGTCGGGCTGGCCTTCAACGGCGTCATCGTCGCCGTCGAACGCCGGCTGTCCCGCTGGCGCGCGACCGACTAGGGGATAGGTATGTCGACGACCCTGCACCTCAACGCCTTCCTGATGGGAGTCGGTCATCACGAGGCCGCCTGGCGCCATCCTCGGACCGAGGCCCGCAACCTCCTGGATGTCAGGCACTTCCAGAATCTGGCGCAGATCGCCGAGCGCGGGAAGCTCGATTCGGTGTTCTTCGCCGACGGGCTGGCGGTTGGACCACGGATCAAGCACAACACCCAGGCGGTGTTCGAGCCGATCACCCTGTTGACGGCAATCGCCACCGCCACCGACCGCATCGGTCTGATCGCGACGGCCTCGACCGGCTACCACTCGCCCTACACGCTGACCCGTAGTTTCGCCTCACTCGACCACATCAGCGGCGGCCGGGCCGGCTGGAACATCGTCACCTCGGCCGGCGCCGACGAGGCCGCCAACTTCGGGCTGACCGACATCCCGGATCATGCCGGCCGTTACCGTCGGGCCCAGGAGTTCGTGGACGTCGCCACCGCGTTGTGGGACAGCTGGGATGACGACGCGGTCGTGCTCGATCCAATCACCGGGGTATTCGCCGACCCGGACAAGGTGCACACCATCGACCACACCGGTGCACAGTTCCGGGTGCGCGGGCCGTTGAACTCGCCACGCTCCCCGCAGGGCCGACCGCTGCTCGTCCAGGCCGGATCTTCGGAGAGCGGACGGGATTTCGCGGCCCGGTACGCCGAGGCGATCTTCACCGCCCAACGTTCGATCGAGGAGGGACTGGCGTTCTACCGCGATGTCAAGGCCCGCGCGGTCGCCTACGGCCGCAGCGCCGACGAGATCAAGATCCTGCCCGGCATCGTGGCCTATATCGGCCCCACCGAGGACGCCGCGCTGGAGCTCGAACAGCAGTTGACCGACCTGATCTCACCGGAGTACTCACTGCGGCAGCTGTCCAACATGCTCGGTGTGGACCTGACCGCGCATGCGCTGGATGCGCCGCTGCCGGCGTTGCCGCCCATCGAGCAGATCCAGGGCAACAAGAGCCGCTACCAACTGGTGAAGGATCTGGCCGCCCAGGAATCGCTGACGGTCCGCCAGCTGATCGCCAAACTCGGCGGCGGGCGTGGGCACCGGACGTTCGCCGGTACCGCCGAGCAGGTCGCCGACAACCTGCAGGAATGGTTCGAGGCCGGCGCGGCCGACGGGTTCAACGTCATGCCGCCCTACCTGCCCGGCGGTCTGGAGGACTTCGTCACCCAGGTGGTCCCGATCCTGCAGCGCCGCGGCCTGTTCCGTACCGAGTACACCGGCCGCACCTTGCGGGACCACTACGGTCTGGCGCGTCCGGTCAGTCGGTTCGCGGCGGTGGACCAGCGCCGCGCCGAATCGAGCGCGTGACCACCTGGGCTGCGCTGCGCCCATTCGTCACCACCGTCTACATCCCGTCGGCGATCTTCGGGATCGGGCAGGGCGCCGGGATACCGGTGGTGGCGCTGCTGGCCCGCGAACTCGGCGCCTCGGTCGGCGCGGCCGGGCTGATCGTCGCGTTCGTCGGTCTCGGGTCGGTGCTCGGCGATCTGCCCGCGGGCCGGCTGGTCGGCCGGTTCGGGGAACGCCGCTCCATAGTCGTCGGATCCGCCATCGGCACCGTCGGGGTTGTCTGCTCGTTGGCGGCGGGAACGCCCGGTGCGTTGGCGGCCGGCGCGGTGCTGACCGGATTCTCCACCGCGGTATGGGGTCTGGCCAGGCAGAGCTATCTGGCCGAGGCCGCACCGGCGCACATGCGGGCCCGGGCGATGGCGACGTTTGCGTTGATGTGGCGCCTGGGCATGCTCGTCGGACCGTTCGCCGGGGCTGCGGCGATCCTGGCCGTCGGGCTGCGGGGCGGCCTGGTGGTCCAGTGTGTGGCCGTCATCGTCTCCGGGTGTCTGCTGGCCCGGGTCCCCGACCCCCCGCGCGACCCCGCCGCCACAACCGGCGGTGTTCCCATCGCGACGGTGCTGCGCGGTCACCGGAAGCTGTTGGCCACGCTGGGAATCGGATCTCTGTTGATGGGCGCGGCCCGGGCCACCCGCGATGCGGCGCTGCCGCTGTGGGCCGACCACATCGGGTTGGCGGCGGCGACGGCCTCGCTGGTGTTCGGTGTCGGCGCGGTCTTCGACCTGTTGTGTTCGTATCCGGCCGGGCAGTTGATGGACCGCTACGGCCGGCGGGCGATCGCCGTGCCGTCGCTGGTGATCATCGCCGTATCGTTCGTGATGTTGCCCTGGACCCACTCGTTCACGACGATCATCGTCGCGGCGATCGTGATGGGTATCGGCAACGGTTTCGGCAACGGCGTCATCATGACCCTCGGCGCCGACATCGCGCCGGCGGCCACCCGGGCGGAGTTCCTGGCCGCCTGGCGGCTGACCCATGACATCGGGATGTTCGCCGGTCCGCTGTCGCTGGGCGCGGTGGCCCTGGCCGCGCCGCTGAGTCTGGGGCTGCTGGGCCTGGGGGTGGTGTCGGCAACCGGCGCGGCCATGATGTGGCGCTACATCCCCCGCTATGTGCCCTGGCCGCCGCCGACTTCCGCACCATCGGTGACGCCGGCGGCTACCGATCCTGCGCACACCCCTAGGGGGTGACCTCGGCGAGTCTGCCGGTGGCGACGTCGAAGACGAACCCGCGGGCCGACTCGTGCTTGGTCACGAATGGGCTGGATTCGATGCGACGCAGCGACTGTCGCACGTCCTCCTCAAGATCAGGGAACGCCTCGGCGGCCCATTCCGGCTTCAGACCGGTCTCGTTCTGGATGGCGCGCTTGAAATCGTCGTCGGTGAACGTCAGCATGCCGCAGTCGGTGTGGTGGATCAGAATGATCTCCCTGGTGCCGAGCAGGCGCTGACTGATGGCCAGCGAGCGGATCTCGTCATCGGTGATGACCCCACCGGCGTTACGGATGACGTGTGCCTCGCCGTCGCTCAGACCGAGGATGCGGTAGACGTCCAGGCGGGCGTCCATGCAGGCGACGACGGCGACGTGCCTGCTGGGCGGCAACGGGAGCGGACCGGAGAACGTCTGCGCGTACTGCTCGTTGTTGGCCAGATACTCGTCGGTGACAGACATGACCGGACCCTACGCGCGGGACTTGGCACCGGTCCCCTTTACGCGCGAGCATACGCAAACTCACCCTTTTGCCGCGGAGAAAGGGCAGGTTTACGTTCCCCCGCAAGCGGGAGGTGCCCCCAGCTCGCCGGGGAAGGTGGCCCCAGGATGGGTCAGGGCTGCAGGTCGTACACCTTCGTCCCACCGACGTCGACCGCGTCGAAGTGCTGCTGCACCCACTCGGTGATCTGGGTGCCCGCGCCGTCCCGTTCCCGTCCGGGCGGCCCGAAACGCTCGCCGGCGATGAAGTAGCGCACCTGCCCGTCGGCCACGTACTGCTGGAACTGCTGCAGTGTCGGCGCGTCGTCCCCGCCGGTGAACCCGCCGATGGCCATGATCGACGCCCCGGTCTTGAGCTCCAGGTCGCCGGCCATCATCGAGCCGACGGTCGCTGCGGCCCAACGGTTGTCGAGCCCGGTGACCAGCTGAGCCAGCGCGGCGTCATCGACCCGGCCGCCCGGCCGGCCCGGTCCTCCGGGACCACCCGGGAAGCCGAAGTCGTGCTGCTGGGCCGGACCTGACGTGGCCATCGGGCCTCCGCTGCCGCCGTCGGCGACGGTCGCCACGGCCCAGGCCGCGCTACCGCCCGCCCCGGCCAACAGTGCGGCAGCCATCACCGCCGCGGTGAGGCCGCGGCCCAGCCTGTGCACACCGGCCGCGAAGACCACCGCGAGCGCGACCGACGCGATGAGCACCGTCCAGCGCACCGCGGGCCACCAGTCCGCATGCCGCGACAGCAGGACGAACGCCCAGCCACCGGTGCCCGCCAGCCCGAGCGCCAGTGTCAGACGGGCGCCGAGGTGAGACCGCCGCCGCCACAGCTGCGTCACCGAGATCCCCACCAGCGCAGCGATCGCCGGGGCCAGCGCCACGGTGTAGTAGGGATGGATGGTGCCGTCCATGAAGCTGAACACCGCACCGGTGACCAGCAGCCACCCGCCCCACAGCACCGCCGCGGCGCGCACCGGGTCGGTCCGCACCGCGCGCCGGGTCAACCACAGCACGGCGATCAATCCCAGCAGGGCCGCGGGCAACAGCCACGACGCCTCGGCACCCATCGATGCCCCGAAGAGTCTGCCGATCCCGGGGTCACCGCCGAAGAACAGGTTCGCCCCGCCGCCGGGACCGCCCGGGCCCCCACCGGGACCACCAGGACCACCCGGACCACCACCGCCGCCGCCGGGCTGGCCCTGGCCGACGATGCGGTCGATCCCGTTGTAACCGAAGGCCAACTGCAGCAGGCTGTTATCGGTCGACCCGCCGATATAGGGCCGGGAGTCCGCCGGCCACACGCTGACCAGCGCGATATACCAACCCGCCGAAACAACCATCGCGGCCAGTCCGACGAACAGCGATCCGACCCGCTTCCAGAAGGAGGTCGGCGCGGCGATCAGGAAGACCAGCCCGAGCGCGGGCACCACCAGGAACGCCTGCAGCATCTTGGTCAGGAAGGCGAAGCCGACGGCGGTGCCCGACAGCGCGACCCAGCGCGTGCTGCCCTGTTCGGTGGCGCGCGACATGCAGTACGCGGAGATCACCAGCAGCAGCACAAGCAGTGCGTCGGGGTTGTTGTAGCGGAACATCGCCACCGCGACCGGGGTGATGGCCAGCGCGGCCCCGGCGATCAGACCGGCGGCGGCTCCCCCGGTGCGGCGCACGGTGCAGTAGAGCACGGCGACGGCCGCCACACCCATCACGGCCTGCGGCAGCATCATGGTGAACTCGCTGAACCCGAACAGCCTGCCGGACAATGCCATTGCCCAGAGCGCGGCCGGCGGCTTGTCGACGGTGATGGCGTTACCGGAGTCCAGCGAGCCGAACAGCCAGGCCTTCCAGTCTTGAGTACCGGCCTGCGCCGCCGCGGCGTAGTAGCTGTTGCCCCAGCCGTTTGATCCCAGCCCCCACAGATACAACACCGCGGTGCCGGCCAGCAGCACCAGCAGCCCCGGACGTTCCCAGCGGGCCCGCGGCGCGTCCGGTCGGGTCCCGATGTCAGGTTTCTCGGCAGTCAGTGTCATGGCAGTCCTCAACTCGTGGATTCTCAACGGCGGGGGTGAAAGACCCAGCCGCGCAACAGGACGAAGCGGGCGGCAGTGGCCACCAGGTTGGCGATCACCAGCACGGCGGTCTCCACCGCCTGGCCGGGGTGTTCGGTGAGCGCGTGCAGTCCGGCCAGTGAGCCGCTGGTGATGGCCAGCGCGATGGCGAAGACGATCAGGCCCTCGACGTGGTGTCGGGCCACCGCTGTCGATCCGCGGACCCCGAAGGTGAAGCGCCGGTTGGCCGCGGTGTTGCCGATCGCGGTGATCAGCAGTGCCGACAGGTTGGCCAGCTGTGCACCCAGCAGCGGATGCAGGGCAAGGAACAGCACCAGGTAGGCGGCGGTGGAGAGCACCCCGACCCCGGCGAAACGTACCACCTGCCGCAACAGCGAACCCGGTGCGGCGGCGCGCCGCGAACCGAGCTGTGCGGCAATGGCATGGATCGGGATGCTGCCGCCGGCGAACCCGCGCAGCAACCGGCCGATACCGAGCAGATCGGCCTTGGCGGTGGCCACGATGTCGACCCGGCTGTCCGGGTCGTCGACCCAGTCCACCGGCACCTCGTGGATGCGCAATCCGCTGCGCTCGGCGAGCACCAGCAGCTCGGTGTCGAAGAACCAGCCGGTGTCGGACACGTAGGGCAACAATTCGCGGGCGACGTCGGCGCGGATGGCCTTGAACCCACACTGGGCATCCGAGAACCGGGCGTGCAGCGTCGATTTGAGGATCAGGTTGTAGCAACGCGAGATGATCTCCCGCTTGGCCCCGCGCACCACCCGCGAGCTGCGGGCGAGCCGCGTACCGATGGCCAGGTCTGAGTGCCCGGAGATCAGCGGGGCGATCAGCGGTGCCAGGGCGGCCAGATCGGTGGACAGGTCCACATCCATGTAGGCCAGCACCGGCGCGTCCGACAGCGACCACACGTGGTGCAACGCCCTGCCGCGCCCCTTCTCTTCGAGCCGGACCACCCGGACACCGGGCAGCTCCGCGACCAGATCCGCCGCGATGTGCGGGGTGTCGTCGGTGCTGGCGTTGTCGGCGATGGTGATCCGCACCGCGAAGGTGAAGCTCTCCTGCAGGTGGCGGTGCAGCCGGCGCACCGAGTTCTCCAGCGAGGCCTGCTCGTTGTACACCGGGACCACGATGTCGACCACGGGGGTGTCGGCGGCGCGGGCGACCAGAACGGCGTTGGGACGCGCAGCGAAGGCGGTGTCTGTCATGCCTCCATCGTCGAAGCGCAGCGTGTGCTGTCCGTGGGTCCGACCTGTGCGCACGCTATGACTCCGTCAGGTCGTAGATCACGGTGGCCCCGACGGTGATCGGCGGGTAGTTGGCCCGCACCCATGCGGCGATGTCGGCGGCGTCGTGGCTGCCCGCGTGGTCACCGCGACCACCCATGATGTGGGCGTCGATGAAGTAGTGGATCCGCCCCTCGGCCACCAGCCGGGTGAACTCCTCCAGGGTGGGCGCGGGATCGGTTCCGTTGAAACCACCCACGGCCATCACCGGGACATCGGCGGCCAGCTGATATCCGGCTGCATTGTTGGAGCCCACCACGGCTGCCGGCCAGGTGTAGTCGGCCGCGCCGTCGACCAGCAGCGCGATCAGATCGGCGGTCGGCTCCGGGGCGTCGAGCAACCCACCCCCGAACGGCGGTGGACCGCCGCGGCCGGGACCGCCGTCGCGGGGCCCGCCCGGTGGCGGACCCGGGAATGCGCCACCGAACGGCGGACCGGAATGTGCCGGCCCCACCGACGGGATCGCCCCGGTATGCGGTGTGGCCGCGGTGGCGACGGAGTATGCGACGGGCCCGACGAGCGCACACACCAGCGCCAGCATGGCGGCCACCCGGGCGAGGGTGCACGCCATCAGCAGCACCGCCGCCAGCGCGCCGGCCACCACGATCACCCAGCGCAGCCACGGCAACCAATCCGGCCGTCTCGCCAGCAGGACGAAGGCCAGGCCGGCCGTCGCCGACACGATGGCGGCCAGCGTCAGCGCGCACCACTGTGCGGTGCGATGGCGCCACAGCAGGTCCGCCCCGATCGCCGCGCACGCCGCGACCGCCGGTGCCAGCGCGATGGTGTAGTAGGAGTGCACGATGCCGTTGGCGAAGCTGAACACCGCGGCCGTCACCACCAGCCAGCCGCCCCACAGGATCAGCGCCGCCCGCGCCGGGTCGGTGCGGTCGGCGCGGCCGCGGATCACGAAACCGGCGACCGCCCCGATCAGCGCCGCGGGCAGCAGCCAGGCGATCTCGGCGCCCATGCCGGTCCCGAACAACCGGTCCCAGCCGGCGTCGAAGTTGAGGTTGCCCAACCCGCCGGCCTGCGCCCCGGTCAGCCTGCTCACCCCGTTGTATCCGAGGGCGAGCTCGACGATGCTGTTGTGTTGGGAGCCACCGATATACGGCCGGTCGGCGGTGGGCCACACTTCGACCAGCACCAGGTACCAACCCCCGGACACCACCAGCGCGGCCAGCCCACCGACCAGCCGCACCAGCCGGGTCCGCAGCGGGGCGGCCGCTCCCACCAGATAGGCCGCGGCAAATGCCGGTAACACGAGGAACGCCTGCATCATCTTGGCCAGGAAGGCGAACCCGCCCAGCACGCCGGCGGCCACCAACCACCACCGGCCGGCATCGGGTTCGCAGGCCCGCTGCACGCAATAGGCCGCGGCGATCAGCAACAGCACCAGCAGGGCGTCGGGATTGTTGAACCGGAACATCAAGGTGGCCACCGGGGTGACCGCCAGTGCGGCACCGGCCAGCAGGGCGGCGGCCGGGCCGGTCACCCGACGGACCGATGCGTACAGCAGCGCCACGGCGGCGACACCCATCACCGCCTGCGGGACCAGCACCGACCACGAGGAAAACCCGAACGCCCGTGCCGACACGCCCATCACCCAGAGTGCAGCGGGCGTCTTGTCGACGGTGATGGCGTTCGCCGCGTCGCTGGAACCGAACAACAGCGCCGTCCAGTCCTGGCTGCCGGCCTGCACGGCCGCGGAGTAGAAGCTGTTGGCCCACCCGCTGGCCGACAAGTTCCACAGGTACAGCACACCGGTGCCCACCAGCAGGGCGGCGAGGGCGAGGCGTTCCCGGACGGTCCGAACGGCAGTCATCACCGCCATCCTGACCGCCGTTGCTACGCCCCGGATTTGACCTTGCTGTGTGTCAGCTATGAGCCGGCAAGGTGACCACGAAGCGGGTGTCGCCGGGCGAACTGCGCAGTTCCAGGCGACCCCGATGGGCCTTGACCACGGCGGCGACGATGGCCAGGCCCAGGCCGGTGCTGCCACCGCGACGGGATCGCGACGAGTCGCCGCGGGCGAACCGTTCGAAAACCTCCGGCTGCAGGGATGCCGGGATGCCCGGCCCGTCATCGGCGACGGTCAGCACGACCTCGCCGGTGCCGGTGACCCCCACCGAGGTGGTTACCGTCGTACCGGCCGGCGTATGCACCCGGGCGTTGGTGAGCAGATTGGTCAGCACCTGATGCAGCCTGGCGCGGTCACCGGTGACATGGACGGGATCGTCGGGGAGCTCCAGTGTCCATTCGTGTTCGGGGCCGGCGGCGTGCGCGTCGCTGACCGCGTCGAGCACCACCTGGGCCAGATCGACCGGAGCGCTTTCCAGCGGCCGCCCCTCGTCCAGCCGGGCGAGCAGCAACATGTCCTCGACGAGCGTCGTCAACCGTCGGGTCTCGGATTCGACCCGACTCATGGCGTGCGCCACATCATCGGGGAGTTCGGCGCTCTTGCGTTGGGCCAGTTCGGTATAGCCGCGGATCGCGGCCAGCGGAGTGCGCAACTCGTGGCTGGCATCGGAGACGAACTGGCGCACCCGGGTCTCGCTGGCATGCCGAGCGCGCAGCGCCCCGGCGATCCGGTCCAACATCCGGTTCAGCGCCGAGCTGAGCTGACCGACCTCGGTGTGGGCGCTGACCGGGTCGACCGGCACGATCGTCGACGGTAACCGCACCTCACCGGTGTCCAAATCCAGGTCGGCGACCTCGCGTGCCGCCGCCGAAACCCGTTCCAAAGGCGCCATCTGGCGACGGATGATCCAACTGCCGACGATGGTGGCGGCGGCGAGCGCAACGGCCGACACGGCGCAGAACATGACCAGCACCCACAGCAGGGTGTCGTCGACGACGGCGGTGGGCAACCCGACGATGATCGTCTGCGGACCATGCCGGGCGTGCAGTGCCAGCACCCGGTAGGAGCCCAGCCCGTCGAGGTTGAGGGTGACCGGGGCCCGGGCCGGCTGCACCTGCACCAGTTGCGCCGTTGCGGCGGTGCTGATGTCGGCGGTGGCACCCTCGGCGGTGATCACTCCGGCATCGGTGCGGCCGGCGCCGGTCACCACGCCGACGGTGTGGATGGCCTGCCCGGGAGCGTTGAGGAAGCCCGGGCCCGGACCCTCTTCGGGGTCGAAGCGGAATCGCAGCGGTACAGGCGGTCCGGGCGGTCCCGGCTCGGCCGATCCGGGCGGCCGCGGCGGTCCGGGCGCCATCGGCGGCCGTCCCGGCCCCGGCAATCGCATCGGCGGCGGCAACGGCGGCAATTCCATGATGCCCGCCGACCGCTTGCCGGCCTCGACGACCTGGCTGTCCAGCTGTCTCATCAGAAACCGTTGCAGCGCAAACTCGCTGACCACCCCGATCGTCAGGCACACCACGGCGAGCAGGGTGACCACGCTGACCACCAGTCGCGTGCCCAGCGACCAGGCACGCGGGGTGAACGCTCGGCTCATCGGGGCGGACGCAGGACGTATCCGGCGCCGCGCAGCGTGTGGATCATCGGCTCGCGGCCACTGTCGATCTTCTTACGCAGGTAGGACACGTACAGCTCGACGATGTTGGACCGGCCGCCGAAGTCGTAGCTCCACACACGGTCCAAGATCTGGGCCTTGCTCAGAACGCGCTTGGCGTTACGCATCATGAATCGGAGCAACTCGAATTCGGTGGCAGTCAACACAATCGGGTCGCCGCCGCGCGTCACCTCGTGACTGTCCTCGTCGAGAACCAGATCCCCGACGACGATCTGCGCGTCGGAGGCGTCATTGGCGACGCCGGTGCGCCGCAACAGTGCGCGCAACCGCAACACGACTTCTTCGATACTGAAGGGCTTGGTGACGTAGTCGTCACCGCCGGCGGTCAGGCCCGCGATCCGGTCCTCGACCGAATCCTTCGCGGTGAGCAGCAGCAGCGGCAGCCCCGGCTGCAGTTCACGGAGCCGCCGCAACACGTCGAGCCCGCTCATATCGGGCAACATCACATCGAGCACCACGACGTCCGGTGGGTTGTCACGTGCGAGTTCGATGGCCCCGGCGCCATCGCCGGCGGTGGCGATATCCCACCCCTCGTATCTCAGGGCCATCGACACCAATTCAGCGAGCACCGGCTCGTCATCGACAACCAGCACCTGGATCGGCTTACCGTCGGCTCTGCGCATGACTGCGCGCGCCGGAGCGTCGTGGGCCGATCCGCCGGCTGAGGTGGACATGCCTTCCATTATTCGCGCCCGGATGGGCGCAGCATGTGCCGTTCCTGTGAGCCGGCTATGGAAAGGGTCTACTCGCCGGAGTCGGCGGACTCGGCGTCAGTGGTCGTGGTGGTGACCGGCGCCGGGGCAGTCGGCGAGTACGTCTCCGACGGCAGCGTGGGCTCGGGCAGCGCCGGGTCGGCGATGGCGGTGGTGTTGGCGACCGTCAGCCCGGCCATTCCGAGCACCGCACCGACGCCCGCGCTGGCAAAGATCAGCTTCACTTTGTTCGATGTCATGCCCGGTCGATTACCCCCCGCCCGCGGCGGGAAAACACCACGCCGGTAAAACGCTGACCCCGACGGCGAAAGACCGAGCGGTCGGGGGCCGCCCGGTCTTTGCGGTCCGCCCGGGCGGCTGCCCCCGTGTCGGCCGATTACCCGAGGCAGCGATGCCGGAACGGGACCGGCATTCGACCCACGCCGCGCCCGGGACGTGGGCCAACGCGCCCCTACCGGGTTGATCTCCTAACCTGTCCGCATGCAGCACCGCGGCGGACCCACCGCATGACCCGCTTCCTGGCGCGCCGGCTGCTCAACTACGCCATCCTGCTGGCGTTGGCGTCGGTGCTGACGTTCACGTTGACCTCGCTGACCTTCTCGCCGCTGGACAGCCTGCTGGAACGCAACCCGCGCCCCCCGCAGGCCGTGATCGACGCCAAGGCCGCCGAGTTGAACCTCGACAAGCCGATCCCGGTCCGCTATCTCGACTGGGTGTCCGGCGCGGTCCGCGGCGACTTCGGCACGACCGTCGCCGGCCAGCCGGTCAGCGACGAACTGTGGCGGCGCATCGGGGTGAGTCTGCGACTGGTGCTGATCGGCTCGGTGCTCGGCACGGTGATCGGCGTCGTGGTCGGCGCCTGGGGCGCGATCCGGCAGTACCGATTCTCCGACCGGGCCATCACGGTGGTCTCACTGCTGATCCTCAGCGCCCCCACCTTCGTGGTGGCCAATCTGCTGATCCTGGGCGCGTTGAAAGTCAATTCCGTGCTGGGCGTCCAGCTCTTCGAATACACCGGCGAGACATCCCCGGATGCGGTGGGCGGATTCTGGAACCAATTGGTGGACCGGCTGCAGCATCTGGTGTTGCCGACCTTCACCCTTGCGCTGGCCGCCATCGCCGGCTTCAGCCGCTACCAGCGCAACGCGATGCTCGATGTACTGGGCCAGGACTTCATCAGAACGGCCCGGGCCAAGGGACTGACCAGGCGCCAGGCGTTGTTCAAACACGGGCTGCGCAC
Organism: Mycolicibacterium bacteremicum; assembly: GCF_002086115.1. GTDB lineage: Bacteria > Actinomycetota > Actinomycetes > Mycobacteriales > Mycobacteriaceae > Mycobacterium > Mycobacterium bacteremicum. Next base: position 7,280 of record NZ_MVHJ01000023.1, on the reverse strand, counting down.
CGCCCTGATCCCGATGGCCACGCTGTTCGCCTACAGCGTCGGCGGCCTGTTCACCGGCGCGGTGTTCGTGGAGAAGATCTTCGGCTGGCACGGGATGGGCGAGTGGGTCATCCAGGGCATCACCACCCAGGACACCAACATCGTGGTCGCCATCACGGTGTTCACCGGTGTGACGATCCTGCTGGCCGGCCTGCTCTCGGACATCATCTACGCCGCCCTCGATCCCCGGGTGCGTGTCTCGTGACCGACACCGACTACCAGTTCGTCTCCCGGCGCACCCTGGTACTGCACCGCTTCCTGCGCAACCGGCCGGCCGTCATCTCCATGGTCGTACTCGCCGTCCTGTTCGTGAGTTGTTTCGCGCTACCGCCGCTGCTGCCGTACACCCACACCGATCTGGACTACTACGCGCTGCAGCAACCACCCACCACCACACACTGGTTCGGCACCAACGCCATCGGACAGGATCTGCTCGCCCAGACCCTGCGCGGCATGCAGAAATCGCTGTTGATCGGGGTGGCCGTCGCCTTCATCTCCACGATCATCGCGGCCACGGTCGGCGCCATCGCCGGGTACTTCGGCGGCTGGCGGGACCGCACGCTGATGTGGATCGTCGACCTGCTGCTGGTGGTGCCGAGTTTCTTGCTCATCGCGATCGTGACACCGCTGACCCGGGAATCGGGCTCCATACTGTGGCTGATCGTGCTGCTGTCGGTGTTCAGCTGGATGATCAGCTCGCGCATCGTGCGCGGTATGACGATGAGCCTGCGGGAACGCGAATTCGTCGCGGCCGCACGGTATATGGGCGTATCGAACTGGCGGATCATCGTTCGCCACATCGTGCCGAACGTGGCGTCGATCCTGATCATCGACACCGCGCTCAACGTCGGCCTGGCCATCCTGGCCGAAACCGGGCTGAGCTTCCTCGGTTTCGGCGTGCAGCCGCCCGACGTGTCGTTGGGCACGTTGATCGCCGACGGTACCCGATCGGTGACGACGTTCCCGTGGGTGTTCCTGTTCCCCGCGGGTGTCCTGGTGCTGATCGTGTTGTGCGCCAACCTGGTCGGCGACGGCCTGCGTGATGCACTCGATCCCGCGGCGCGGCCTGGAAGACGAAAGGCCCGGACCCGATGACGCTGCTCGAGGTTCGCGATCTGTGCGTCGACTTCCCCGGCGAGACCGAGACGGTTTCGGCCGTACGGGGTCTGACCTACACCGTCGCCGCCGGCGAGGTCGTCGCGCTGGTCGGGGAATCCGGGGCGGGTAAGTCCGCCGGCGCGATGGCCGTCGTCGGGCTGCTGCCCGAGTTCGCCGAGGTGTCCGGGTCGGTGCGGTTGCAGGGCGACGAACTGATCGGACTGCCCGACAGCCAGATGTCGCGGATCCGCGGGGCCCGCATCGGCACCGTGTTCCAGGACCCCATGTCGGCGCTCACCCCGGTGTACACCATCGGGGATCAGATCGCCGAGGCCATCCGAATCCACCACCGCGACATCGGTTCCCGCCAGGCCCGCACCCGGGCGATCGAACTGCTCGAACTCGTCGGCATCAACCAGCCCGAGCAGCGCGCAAGGGCCTTCCCGCACGAACTGTCCGGCGGCGAGCGGCAACGGGTCGTCATCGCGATCGCGATCGCCAACGACCCCGATCTGTTGATCTGCGACGAGCCCACCACGGCACTCGACGTCACCGTGCAGGCCCAGATCCTCGACGTGCTGCGCACGGCCCGTGATGTCACCGGCGCCGGAGTACTGATCATCACCCACGATCTCGGGGTGGTCGCCGAGTTCGCCGACCGCGCACTGGTGATGTACGCCGGCCGGGCGGTCGAGACGGCCCCCGTGCGGGAGCTGTACCGCCACCGTCGGATGCCCTACACCGCAGGGTTGCTGGGTTCGGTGCCGCGCCTGGACGCACCGCGCGGTGAACGACTGGTGCCCATCCCCGGTGCTCCCCCGTCGCTGGCCGCGCTACCCGACGGCTGTCCGTTCACGCCGCGCTGCCCGCTGGCGATCGACGACTGCCACGCCGCCGAACCGCAACTGGTCACCATCGCGACCGGCCACCAGGTCGCCTGCATCAACCACGAACAGGTTGCCGGGCGCAGCGCCGCCGAGATATATGGCGTGTCGACCAGCCCGACGGGCCCGCCGGCCGAGGGCGGTGACACCGTGCTCTCGGTGCAGGACCTGTCCAAGACCTACACCCTGACCAAGGGTGCGGTGCTGCGCAGGCGCATCGGTGAGGTGCGCGCGGTGGCGGGCGTCAGCTTCGAGCTACAGCAGGGGCGCACCCTGGGTATCGTCGGCGAATCCGGTTCCGGCAAGTCGACGACCCTGCACCAAATTCTTGAACTGGGCACCCCCGAATCCGGTCGTATCGAGGTCCTCGGTACCGATGTCGCGACCCTGGACCGCCGCACGCGGCGGGTGATGCGCGGCGATCTGCAGGTGGTGTTCCAGGATCCGGTCGCCTCTCTGGACCCCCGGCTTCCGGTCTTCGATGTGCTGGCAGAACCACTGCGCGCCAATGGTTTCGACAAAGCCGACACCCAGTCTCGGGTCGCCGAGTTGCTCGGGTTGGTCGGGCTGCGCCGCGAGGACGCCGGCCGCTATCCCGCCGAGTTCTCCGGCGGTCAGAAGCAACGCATCGGCATCGCCAGGGCGCTCGCGCTGCAACCGAAGATCCTGGCCCTCGACGAGCCGGTGTCGGCGCTGGACGTGTCGATCCAGGCCGGCATCATCAACCTGCTGCTGGACCTGCAGGAGCGGTTCGGTCTGGCATACCTGTTCGTCTCCCACGACCTGTCGGTGGTACGCCACCTGGCGCACCGGGTAGCCGTCATGCACAAGGGCAGCATCGTCGAACAGGGCGACAGCGAGCAGGTCTTCGAGCATCCGCAGCACGAGTACACGCGCCGCCTGCTGTCGGCGGTACCCCGCCCCACGCCCGACCACCACTAGAGTCGGATCGCATGAGTGCGATTTCGCGTCTGCTGGCCGTCGCGTCGGTGACGGTGCTGGCCCTGACCAGTTGTTCGAGTTCGGACACCCCGGTGCCCTCGGCCGGCGGCAACGCCGAGATCGGCGCCACCGCCGATATCAACCCGCAGGACCCCCCGACCTTGCAACAGGGTGGCAACCTGCGCCTCGCGCTTACCGGCTTCCCGCCGAACTTCAACTATCTGCACGTCGACGGCAACCTCGGCGAACTCGGCCGGATGCTGCGCGCGACCCTGCCGCGGGCCTTCGTCATCAAGCCCGACGGCGAGATGACGGTCAACAGCGACTACTTCACCGATGTCGAACTCACCAGCACCGATCCACAGGTGGTGACCTACACCATCAATCCCAAGGCGGTGTGGTCGGACGGCTCACCCATCACCTGGGAGGACATGGCCGCCCAGATCAACGCCACCAGCGGCAAGGACAAGCGGTTCCTGTTCGCCTCGCCGAACGGCAGCGAGCGGGTCGAATCGGTCACCAGGGGCGTCGACGACCGGCAGGCCGTCATCACCTTCTCCCGGCACTTCGCCGACTGGCGCGGCATGTTCGCAGGCAACGCCATGCTGGCGCCCAAAGCGGTCACCGCCGATCCGGAGGCGTTCAACCGGGGCTTCCTCAACGGCCCGTCCGTATCGGCCGGGCCGTTCATGATCAGTACCGTGGACCGTGCCGCGCAGCGGATCGTGTTGACCCGCAACCCGAAATGGTGGGGTACGCCCCCGCTGCTGGACTCGATCACCTACACCGTGCTCGATGACGCGGCGGTGATCCCCGCGCTGCAGAACAATGCGCTGGACTCCGTCGGCCTGGCCTCGCTGGACGATCTGGAGAACGCCCGGCGCACCCCGGGCGTCACCATCCGGCGCGCACCGGCGCCCAACTGGTATCACTTCACGATCAACGGCAACGAGGGCGCCATCCTGTCCGACCCCGGTCTGCGTACCGCCATCGCCAAGGGCCTGGACCGCCAGGCGATCGCCGCGGTGACCCAACGCGGACTCGCCGACACTCCCGCGGCGCTGAACAACCACATCTACCTGGCCGGCCAGGAGGGCTATCAGGACAACAGCATTCCCTTCGACCCGGAAGCGGCCAAGTCCGATCTCGATGCCCTGGGCTGGACGCTGAACGGGCAGTTCCGGGAGAAGGACGGCCGCCAGCTCAAGATCCGCAATGTGTTCTACGACGGTCAGAGCACCCGGGCGGTGGCGCAGATCGCGCAGAACCAGCTGGCGCAGATCGGGGTCAACGTCGAGCTCGTCCCGGCGGCCGGCGGCGACCTGTTCCCGAAGTACGTCACCATCGGCAACTTCGATATCGCCCAGTTCGCCTGGGGCGGTGACGCTTTCCCACTGGCCAGCCTGACCCAGATCTACGCCTCGCAGGGCGAGAGCAACTACGGCAAGGTGGGCAGTCCCGAGATCGACGCCAAGATCGAGCAGACCCTGGCCGAACTGGATCCCGGCAAGGCACGCGCGCTGGCCAACGAACTGGACCAGATGATCTGGGCCGAAGGTCACGGACTCCCGCTGTTCCAGGCGCCGGGCAACGTGGCGGTGCGCAGCAACCTGGCGAACTTCGGGCCGACCGGTATCGGCGATATCAACTACTCGACGATCGGCTTCATGAAGTAGCCAGCCGGGGCACCCCGTCGGGGACCACCGCCTCGGCTCTGGCGGCCAGTTCGACGCTGCGCACCAGCAGGCGCACCGTCAGATTGGCCGGTAGCGCGTCGAGTTCGGTTCCACGGGAAGCCAGTTCGGGTGTCCGTCCGGCGCTGACCGCCCGGCAGACCTGCAGCGCGGCCGCCTCCCGGGTGTCCAGCATGCTGTGCCCGGCGGTGGGCAGTTCCACCAGCGTCGCCGCCGGGATCAGCCCGGCGATCCGGCGGGCCACCGCGGGGGGCGTGGTCAGATCGCGACCGCCGGAGAGCACGGCGGTGGGCCAGTCGAAGCTCGGCATGGACGCGATCAGATCGTAGGGCTCGGCGACGAAATCGGGGTCGCCGAGCGCGATCTCGCGCATCGCCACGGCCGGGTCCAGCGGTCCGCCGTCGGGAACGGCGCCGTAGTTCAGCTCCCGGTAGGCAATCCGCTCGACCAGATCGGGCTCATGGTGAAACGCCGTCTCACGCTCCAGCAGCAGCCGCGACCCGAGGCCGACGGCCGACCACAACCAGTCGTGGCCGGCGAGCAGCAGATCCAACTGGCGGCGCAGTACGTCGGGTCCGGCCAGTTCGTAGAGGTTGATGGCCCGCAGCACCGCGGTCGGTCCGAAGGCGCCGGAGTCGACCAGCTGCCGCATCTTGGCCGCCAGATCCGCGGTACCCGGCTCACCGTCCCAGAGCACCTGCCGGACGTGGGCCCGGGCCGCGGTGATGTCGTCGGCCGACAGCAGCGGAGAGTCCAGGACCATGCCGGCCACCCGGCGCGGGTGGCGGACTCCGACCCCGGCCGCGAGGTAGGTGCCGTAGGACGCGCCGTAGATGTGCGCGGCGTCCACGCCGGCGTCGTCGAGGACGGCGGCGATGTCGTCGACCACCGCGTCCACCGTCAGGGCCGCCGGCGGCAAATCCTGGCCGGTGTCGTCCTGGCGGGACAGCCCGATACCGCGATGCTCGACCATGATGACATCCAGGCCCGCGGCGGCGGCGTGTCGGCGAAACGCGCGGTACAGGGCGATCGAGGCCGCACCCGGGCCGCCGGGGATGACGACGATGGGCCGGGCGGATTTGCGCCCGGCCCGCACGTAGTGCACGTCGAAGCACTCGTCGGAACCGGCGCGCACCGGCCGCCGCACCGGGCGCACACCGGGGAGTGCGGCCAGCCGGTCATGGGCCCGGCGTCGCCTGGTTGTCGTCATCGGTGTTCATTCTGCCCCGCCCAGCCACGATGAGAGTTCCCCGCGTCGGTTCTCAGGATCGCGGTGATCGCAAGCAGTGCGGGTGGGCCCGGTCCGTCGGTAGTACTGAAGCCATGACGACCGTGGAGAACACCCACCGCATCCTGCCCGGGACCCCGGAGTGGACGGACCTGCTCAGTGGCATCGCATCCGGAGCAGCCGACCGGGACCGCAACGACGAGAACCCCTTTGACCAGGTGGCTGCGCTGAAGCGGGCCGGGTTCGGCACCCTGCGGCTGCCCAGGGAGCTCGGCGGTGCAGGTCTGACTGTGCCCCAGCTATTTTCGGCGGTGATCGATGTCGCCCAGGCGGATCCGATTGTGGCGCATATCTTCCGGGCGCACTTCTGGTTCGTCGAGGAGCGGCTGCGTTCGCAGTCACGCAAGTGGCTGGACCTGGCATCGGCGGGCAAGATCTTCGGCAATGCCTTCAGCGAGAAGGGCAGCAACGCCGTCGGCAGCCTGGTGTTCAACACCCGACTGCTGCCCGGCCCGGATGGTGGCTTCCGGCTCGACGGGGAGAAGTACTACAGCACCGGCACCCTGTTCGCCGACTACCTGACCACCACCGCCACCACCGATCACGACTCGGTGGCGACCGTGGTGGTGCCCGCCGACCGGCCCGGGGTGAAGATCATCGACGACTGGGACGGCTTCGGGCAGCGCCGCACCGGCACCGGCACCACCACGTTCTCCGGCGTCGCGGTGGCCGCCGACGAGCTGCTCAGCGACAGCCCGTACGACGCGGAACCGACACCGACGGTGCAGTATGCGTCGCTGCAGCTCTATATCCACGCCGTGGTGGCCGGGGTGCTGGCCAACGTGGTCGACGACGGGGTGGCGTTGCTGCGGTCCCGGGAGCGCAGCTTCAGCCACGCGCTGGCCGAGCGCCCCACCGACGATCCGCTGCTGCAGCGCCAGCTCGGTGAACTGGCCAGCACCGCCTACGTGGCGCGGACCGCCGTCCTGGACGCCGCCGAGGCCATCGGGGCGGCCACCGAGTCCGAGGTCGACGGGGTGCCGGACGCCGCGCTGGCGACCGAGGCGCAGCTGCGGGTCGCCAAGGTCAAGGTGCACCTCGACGACATCGCCCCGGTGGCGGCCACCCGGCTACTCGAATTGGGTGGAGCCAGCGCGTCGAGCCGGCAACGCAACCTGGACCGGCACTGGCGCAACATCCGCACCATCACCCTGCACAACCCGGTCGGGTTGAAGGCCCGCGCGGTCGGCCAGAACCTGCTGCACGGCACCGCGCTGCCGGCCAACGCGTACTTCTGACCCCTCAACCCCCTGCGATCTGTGGCGGGGGCCCCCGGGGGGGGGGGGGGGGGGGGGCCCCACACACCACAAAAAGATGGCGCCCACAGCCCCCCCC
>NZ_MVHJ01000022.1 GCF_002086115.1 Mycolicibacterium bacteremicum | reverse complement strand
GTGCGGGGGGGGCGGGGGGGCCCTGGGGTTGGGGGGGGGGGGGGGGGGCGGGGGGGGGGGGGGGGGGGGGGGGGGGGGCACTGGGTGCCACCGGTCCGCTGGAGTGGTTGACCGCGGCGGCGGGAGAGGTTGCGCTCGACGGGTCTGGCGGTTGGTATACCGCCGGTGCCGGGGTCGCGGCCGCAGGTGTCGAGGGGCCCAGCGGTGTTTGGGTCAGCGGGGCCGAGGTGTTGCCGGCGGCCTTGGTGACGTCGTTGAAGCCTTTCTGGAAGTCCTGTTGCGGGGTGTTGACCGGTGCGGCGCCGGCGCCTTGGCTCGGGCCGCCGGTGGCCGCGGGGGACTGGGGACCGCTGGAGGCGCCGCCGCCAGACATACCACCGCCGCCGGAACTAGAACCGCCGCCGCTGGAGCCGAGGCTGGGGGTGCCGGGCGAGGTGCCCCGCGGCCCAGACGAGATGGGATTGGATGGTTGATTGGCGGCCGGATACCCATTGGAGGGCGGGGCGATCCCGGTGCCGGGCGAACCGTAAGCAGGGGGTGCTACTTCAGCATTGCCACTCACGGAAGCATTCGTGTGGACGGGGCTCGCTGTCGGAGGATTGGAGGGGGCGGGTTCTTGCGGTGCCGCCGTTTGCTGACCGGTCGTCGTCGCATTTGTGTGAATCGGTTCTACTGTCGGTGGTTCGGCTGTCGTTGGTTCGGCGGCTCTGGACTGGGGTGGTGCGTGCTCAGCGCCACCTGCCGTCGACTGATTTGTGTGAACAGGCGCGACACGGGGAGGAGAGTTGTCTGTTCTCAACAAGTTCTGTATCGGCCGCTGTGACGTAGGGACGTTGGTTCCGCCGCCCGACTCGGCAGCGGGACCGGTCTGGCCAGGCTGCACCAGCTTGATGAGCCCCTCTAGTGCGCGTGCAAGCTGATCATTTGTGAGAGTCCAATCTGAGAATGAGACGAGGTTCGCGGCCAAGGTGATATCTGCGAGATTTGCTTGTCGCGCTGCAGCAATAATGTTGTCGATCTGCTCCTGAATGTCCTCGTCTTTTGACTTCTGAGTCTCTAACACCGCGATGGCATCCACCGCTGAATGAACCCTGGACGAAATAGTTGTCTTCGTCGCTCGGATCGCCGCTGCCGTCCTGATTAGCCAAGTTATGACTCGGACGAGCGACTCTTGTTGTTCGGCCATTGTTGTTGCCGACCTCTGTGCTGCCGATACGCCGGCCGCTGCACCCGCGCCCGACCACACAGACCCAGATTCCAACTCGGCTTTCGTGTGGAGCCAAGTCTCGAGGCTCGCGGTGACGCGCCGTAGTGGGTCGATCAGCGAGGTGCCTCGACTGAAGAATGAGTCTTCGTCGACGTCTGGCCATGCATCTGGATCCAGCATTTTAGAAGCGTGCTCGCCCGTTGGCTTTGGTACACCCATGACCTAGAGTCCGTCTGTCCTATGGTGCAAGAGCGCCTGTCCAGGGCGCTCGGCGGGACTCCGCGCTATGTTCGCAACCATCGAAACTGCAACGCACATATGCTTCAGCTTCCTGCCGCGCCACAGGCATTTGACACGATCAGGTACGAGCGTGTGCCGGCCGAAGCGAAGAAGCTGTCCGCGGTCGTATAGGTGGGGATACTCTCCACATACGCACGCAGGTACTGGCCTGTCAGGTTGCTGAGGTCCTGCAACGTGGGGTTCTCCGATTCGCCCGCTAGAGTGGCGATGTTGTTGGCAAAAGTAGTCATGACGGCCCCAGTTTCTTCCATCAAGGCCCGTTGATCTTCCTGCCACTGCGACGCCGGAATATTGAGGTCGCTCTCACGCCATTCTTTGGTCGAATTCTCAAAGCCCGTTGTCAGGCGTAGCCAGTCTTCGCATATGGGGTCGCCACTAGGCCCGATGAACATCTCTGGATTCGAAGGGTCCCCAATAGGCGCAATCGAATTTGGCGTTGGCCCGGGTGGCACGAGAGGAGCCCACGTGGCGGCAGACTCGTAATCAATGGCAGCGCAAATGGCAACTAGGGTTGCACCTGCATCGCTGGCCGCAACGGCCAAATGGTTGTCGCTCGGGGTGTAAGAACCGATTGCGTCTGCATACGCGCGCCAGTATGCGATCGACTGCTCGAACAGTTCGCGCATTATTCTGTGTGGTGTCATTTTAACTAGCTGCACTGTTTTTTCTGCTGCCCGATCCATGGCATCTGCCACCTGCTCATGGATTTCGCGCTCTTCAGTTGTCCATACGGAGGCCGGCCGTGAGTAATCGCGATTCACCCAGCTGTCGGATTGCTCTTCTGCGAGCGCATCGTTGATCGAGCGCCAAGGCTGACAACTCGGATCGTCGGTGACTATGCCGACAGGCCCCGTGTCATTTGCACTGGCGATGTCCCCGGCGGCCGGTGGGCTCCCGTTGGCGCTCTGTGTCGGTCCGTTCCCGCTGTCCCGCGTGAACAAGAGTGTCGCACCGACCGAGATTGCGATGACCAGTAGCACTGCAACACCGATCAGTAGCCATTTCAGGCCGTTGTTTCTGGGCGTCGGCGGTGGTCCCCAACCCGGCTGTTGTGGCCACTGTCCAGCACCGTACTGCGGTTGGCCATGGCCGTAGGGTGGTTGCGGTCCAGGCTGTGGTGGTCCCCAGTTTCCGGGCGGCGGAGGATTTGTCACTGGCGCCACCTCTGAGAATTGCGCGCCGTCACCAATCCACCCCCATCGCCGTCGAACATCAACAATCTGATGCTAGCCACGCTGGCCCGACTGCCAGTTTAGGTGAGCCGACAGTGCTCTCCGTGCACTTCTTTCACTGCGGTATCTCGTCAGGGTTGCCTTTCGATGACTGGCGATCGTGGACGCATGCAGAACGTCCGTAATTTCGTGCGAACTCGTCTGCCGGTCGTCTTTGGTAGTCATTGGGCTGCCGCGCCCGCCGCGAACTCGTATTGACCGCGCACTTCGTGCTCGACAAGACTGTTGATGTTGCCTGCTTCCTGCAGGAACACCTCCAGGTGCCGCGTGTAGTCGTAGTAGCCACCTTCCCCGAACTGATCGCGAACGTCCTCGGGGCTCATGAGCTTTCCATCCGCTACGTACTTGGCTGCGAAACCCAATGCCGGTGTTCTGGCTAGAAACGAGTCGGCCAGCACGTACTTGACCTCCACGATCTCAGCGTCGATATCCGGCGGATGGAGTGAACTGTTGGGCAAGCGCAAAGCGCCGGCGGTGGTCAAACCTAGAAGTCGGCCGATATAGGCCAGGGCCGCAGGGGTGGGGTTGTTGACTCCGGTTGGATCGTTGGCCGCAAAGCGCTCGAGATACTCGTTTGCACGAGATTGCGCCGCGTCAGCGAACTCCGTGAAACCTGCTGGATCACTGCTCAATACCGCGAAGACAGGCCTCGCAGCGAGCACCGAGGCCTCACAATGAGCATCGAGCATCTCGAAACCTCTTGGGTCGCGTTGGTCGCACACCATCAATCCCTGAAAAGGAATGAGGGCGTTGGCATATGCATCGACAAGCGCGGGGTTCAGTGCTCCTACGGTTATTGAATCCCGATTGAGGAAGCCGGAAGAAATCCCCAGAAGGGCGCCTTCGTTGTCGCTCAAGTACATCGCTAGGGCATGAGCTGCCTCGCCTGCGCGCGCCGCTGTGGGGGCGTCCGATGATGCTGCGTCAGTCGCTATCCAACTGAAAAGATTTGCAGCGGAGACGCCGTCGTCGTCCCACGGATAGGTGCTGATGGATGAGAGGAACTCGGTCGAGTCCTGCCCAGTGAGCAACTGGTGGATCACGATTGGGGATTTGTCAGACGGAAGCGCAGGGGCGCTGGCTCCGCACCCCTGCGTTGCAAGCATCACAACCGTCAGGACGGTGGTGACGGCCATGGAGCGTCGTAATCTCACTGCGAACCCGCCGCGTTGTCATACTGGTCGCCGAACTGGTCTAGGTATTGAGTCAGGCCATAGCCTTCGGGATTGCTCAGATAGATGTAGAGGTTTCGGTAGTAATTATCGATGTTGGCGGCCCCGTTTGGTTCAGCCAGAACTTGCTCCGGTGTCTTGAGATGGCCGTCTGGCGTCATCCACTCTGCAGGCGGCATCGGTCCGCCGGGCCGCTGATCGACCAAGGCGTCAGCCATCGTGTACGTCGCAAGATTCTGGTAGTACTGGTCGCCACGGAGCACAACGTGTGACTGCTCGCCTACAGTCTCGAGCGTCGGTCGTCCGCCGAGCATGCTCTGTATGAACCGGTCCTTGCCCATGGCATCAATGAGCCCGCCTGCGTACGGCACCTGATCAGTGCCAAGGCCCACCAAATGGCCCAGAGCGGCCTCTTTGAGTTTGTAGGCGCTCTCGGCAGACTGAAGCGCGTCCTCGCCGCGAGCTTTTGCCTCCATCATGGCGCCGCCCTCGACCAGGCCGGCGAGCGTGCCCGCTCGGGCCATACCCTGGCTGCCTTGATCGCTTGGATCGATGCTTGGTCCCAGCGTAGCGGCCCGCGCGAAATCCTCTTGGAACTGGCTTATCTGATCGAAAGCGTGGGCATTGAAGTTCTTGGCGGCTGTCTCGTCGGAGTCGATCACGGCAAATAGTTGCCTCGTCAGCGGCAGATCGCTGCCGCTCGGATCTTCCAGCGCGCTGAATCCCGGCATCTTGTCTTCGCCGACCATTTCGCCTTGATACGGGATCAACGATTCTGCATAGCTCTGAACAAGCAGATGATTGCGATTACCCAAGGTCTCGGTTCCTCCACCGAGGCCTGAGTTCTCGAGGTTCAACAAGTTGTTGTCGGGATTCCCGAGGTAGTTCGCCAGAGCCTGCGCTGTCTCTCCGGCTCGGAATTGTTGTTCCACAGTGGATATCTCGGGGTTGGCTGCGTCATCGATCCAATCGGTGACGGTGCGCGCGGCTTGTCCATCATCGGCCCAGTTGTGCTCGGAGATCGCCTTGATGTTGTCGGCGCCGTTGGGTCCGGTGAACAGGTCGTGGTCGACGACAGTGTCGCGGCCCGCGGACTTCAGGATGTCTTGCGCGATGGCATCTGATTGCTCGTTGGGCCAGCCCCACATGTGATCTTTGGACTGCTGGTCGCCCCCGTGGATCACATCGATGGCGCGATTCATCATTGTGCGATCGAGTTCAGAGCCTTGCTGCAACTTGGCATCGCCGGCGTAGATGAGCTCCGATACCTTCCGAAGATCGTCTCCCGATGGATATTCGGTCACCGGCGTCGTGGATTCGGGATCCATCGGGTAGTCCCGTGTCACTGGCACGGCGTTCATCGCCTGCTGCACACTATCGGGCAGCAACTCCGCGCTACCTGATTGGATCTTGGTGTCCATCTCCTCGGGAAGGAACAGTCCGTCCCCCTTGACCGGGAACTTGACATCCGGATCGCTCATCACCTGCATCGAATCGCCCAGAATGTCGCCGTGATCGCCGAGGTCGTTCTTGAGCTTCGTCATGTCGTCCAACGACATTTTGGACATCTGCCGCTGCATCTGACTGATGGCCTCAGCTTGAGTTGGCGAAAGAGGCTGGGGTGGCACGGTGGCATCGGGATTGTCGGGGTCGACGCGTTGCGGCTGGAGTTGCTCGGGGTCAATGGAGTCGAGAATGTCGTTGACTTGGCCGGCGGCCTCCTGGTCACCGGCTAGTGCGTCCCGTACCAGATCCTCGACCTGTTCGGGCGTGGGCTCGGCGTCAGCCTTCTCGCCGTCGCCCTCCCGCTCCTCCTCGTCGCCCAGCATCTGGGCGTCGCCGTCCTGCTTCTCTTCCTTTCCTGTCCCACCGAACTTCTGATCCTGCAACGCATCCCACTCGGTGCCCAGCTTCGTGATGTCGCCGGCGACCCGGTTCAGCTCGGAATTCGAGGTGCCGACGATCCCGGAGAGCTGACTGAGACCCTGGGAGACGATCGGCAGCAGCAGCTGCTCGCGGTTCTTGCCGGGCGGCACCGAGGCGGCGGCGTCGATGACCCACTGGCGCAGGTTGTCGAGGTTCTGTCGGCCGGTGGCGACCACGTTGGCCGACTCGTTCACGTGGGCGGCCAACCGCCTGTCCAGGGTGGCCAGCTCGCCCAGCACCCGGGCGTGTTCGGTGTTCACCGCACCGTAGGCGTTCGCCGCCGTGCCCGACCACGCCGCTCCGGGCGCCGCGGTCTGCACCGTGGACTGCAGCTGCTCCAACTGCGCGCTCTGGTCGAACTGCTCACCGGTCTGGGGCACCCCCGAACCGAACGTCTGACGAGCTTTGTCCCAGGTCGACAGAAACCCTTCGAGCGCACCCACCTGAACTCCATCCCCCGATCCGGCCCCTCGATTCTATTTGCCGGACCATGCCCGACGGCGCACCAATTCGGATGCGATTACCCGAGTCGCAGTATGGCAAAAGTGACAAAACGTGCCTTCGGTCCCGGTAACGTCCCGGACGTGGAGCTGACCCTGCAACGCATCGGCGCCTGGTGCGGAACCGTCATGATCCTGCTCTACGGCGCCAGCTTTTCCGGTATCGCCCAACTCTTCCCACCCCTGTCACCGGCCGCGCCCGCCGACGACATCGCCGCCTTCTTCGTCGACCACAAACTCTGGATCCGGTTCGGTGTATCCGGGGCACTGCTCAGCGTGGTCCTCGCACTGCCGTTCCTGGCGGCGATCATCCTGCGCATCCGCCGCGTCGAGGGCCGCTGGGGCATGCTGTCGATGACCCAGCTGATGGCCGCGACCGTCTTCGTCCCGGCCCTGCTGTTCCCACAGTTCTTCCTCGGTGTGGCCGCCTTCCGGCCCGAGGAGCGCTCCGCCGAACTCACCCAGGCCCTCAACGATGTGTTCTGGCTGTGGTTCATCGGCATCGTCGGCACCATCATCATCCAGAACCTCACCCTGGCCGTCGCCGCCTTCATCGACAAGACCGACCCGCCGACCTTCCCGCGCTGGTACGGCTACCTCAACCTATGGGTCGCCACGCTGTCCCTGCCCGGCTGCGTCGTGGTCGTCTTCAACGACGGCCCGCTCGCCTGGGACGGCGTGTTCGCCTTCTACATCCCCGGGTTGGTCCTGGTGATCTGGCTGTTCTCCACGACCGCAGTGCTTCTGAACTCCATCAAAGCCGAACAACAAGCCCTCGTTCCCGCGTGAGGGCCACCGCGACCGCGCCGCGCGCCAAGCGCATCCCCGGCGAGAGCGGCACCTGGGTCTTCCTCTTCGGCGACATGCTGGTCTTCGGCGCCTTCTTCGTCACCTTCCTCGTCGAACGCGCCACCGCCCCGGACGTCTTCGACGTCGCCCGCACCACCCTGCACATCGGTATCGGCGTGCTCAATACCGTTGTGCTGCTGACCAGTTCGCTGTGTGTCGTGCTCACCCTCAACGCCATGCGCGCCGGGCACCGGCAGCTGGCCACCAGAGCAACCGTCGCCGCCATGACATTGGGCCTGACCTTCATCGCCCTCAAGTCTTACGAATACATCGCCCTCGGCACCGCGGGGCACGGGCCCGGCGCCAATGACTTCTACCTGTACTACTTCATCCTGACCGGCCTGCACCTGTTCCACGTCTGCCTGGGCCTGGGCGCACTGACCTTCCTCCTCACCCAGACCAGAAGAGCCGACTTGAGCGACACCCGCACCGCGCTGGTCGAAGGCGCCGCCTGCTTCTGGCATCTGGTCGACCTACTGTGGATCTTCCTGCTCGCGCTGCTCTACCTGGTGAGCTGATGACCGCCCTGAAACTGCTGCGCAACCGGGCCGGCGCCAGCTGGCTGTTCCTGGTGGCCGCGACCGTGCTGTCGTGGGCGGTCGGCGCCGAACACGGCACCGGTTCGACGGTCGCGGTCCTGGTCCTTGGCATCGCCGCGATCAAGGTGCGCCTCGTCGGCCTGGACTTCATGGAACTGCGCCACGCACCGATCCCGCTGCGGGCCGCCTTCGAGGCGTACTGCCTGGGCCTCTGGGCGGTGCTGTCGGCGCTCTACCTGTGGCTGTAGACCTCGTCGACACCACCGGCGCGCAGCGCGGCCACATCGGGCGCCCCGCACCCGTGCAGACACACCCGCAGCTCGGCGATGAAGCGCGCCAACCACTCCTCGACGGCCGCGGCCGACTCGATTGCCGGCACCAGCAGGGGCTGGGCCACCGCCACCACATCGGCGCCCAGCGCGATGGCCTTGGCCGCGTCCATCCCGGTGCGGATCCCGCCCGAGGCGACCAGCGGGACCGCGGGCAGCACCGAGCGCACCTCGACCAGCGCCTGCGCCGTCGGGATACCCCATTCGGCCAGGCCCAGATCGGTCACCGAGCCGTACCGGACGAACTGCTCCACCCGTGCCCATGACGTCCCGCCGGCACCGGCCACGTCGACGGCGGCCACCCCGATCCCGGTGAGCGTCTTCGCCGCGATCGCCCCGATGCCGTGCCCCACCTCCTTGAGCAGCACCGGGTAGCCGATCGCGTCGACCACCTCGCGCAGCCGGCCCAGCGATCCGGTGAAGTCGGTGTCACCCTCGTGCTGGACGGCCTCCTGCAGTGGATTGGTGTGCACCGCAAGCGCGTCGGCACCGACGGACTCCAGCGCGCGGCGCAGCGCCGGCACCGCCTGCAGGCTCAGTTGCGCCAACCCGATGTTGCCGATCAGCAGCACATCGGGCGCGACGTCGCGGATGTGGAAGCTGCGCACGCTCTCATCGCCGAGCATGATCCGCTGCGAGCCCAGCATCATCCCGACCCCCAGCGCCTGCGCGGCGGCGGCGAGATGACGGTTGATGGTCCCGGACAACTCCGAACCACCGGTCATCGCGCCGATCAGCACCGGCGCCCGCAACCGCTTACCGAGGAACTCGACACCCAGGTCGATGCGGGCCAGATCGGTCTGCGTCAGCGCGTTGTAGGGCAGCCGGTAGCGCTCCAGCCCGGTCGTCACCGTCTGGTACTGGACGGCCTCGGACAGACACACATCGATATGCCGACGTTTGCGCACCTGGATGCGGTCGTTGAAGCCGGGGCCGATCGTCACCCGCTCGACATTGCCACACACCGGCGCGCGGGGGCCGACGGCCGGGCAGGGCGGCGAGGGAAAAATCCCGGACCGGTGACCGCGATGACGGCGGCAACAGTGTCCCGCACCCCTCGGGGCATCCGTGCCTTGCCACAATGGTCGGGTGTCAGATGCCTTATGGATCGCGCTTGCGGTCGTAGCCGTCCTGGTCCTCGTCGCGCTGGTCGTCGGACTGGTGCGCTACCGCAAGCGGCGGATCAGCCTTTCCGCACCCGACACCACCACCCAGATCGACAAATCCGGCGGCTATACAGCCTCGTCGGGCATCACCTTCAGCTCGTCGGCCACCGCCGCGCCGCCGGCGGAGAAGGTGCAACGACCCGACCGGGTCGACCCCACCGGGCTGCCCGGGGTGGGCGATGACGCCGCCGTGCCGCGCGACGCCCCCAAACGCACGATCGCCGACGTCAAGCTGCCCGAGCCGCCGGTCGTCGAACCGCCCGTCATCACCCCGGTCGAGCCGCCGAAGCCGGCCGCCGAACCCGAACCCGAGCCGGCACCGGCCATCGAGCCCATCGCCCCGAGCGAGGGCCGCCTGGAACGGCTGCGTGGCCGGCTGGCCAAATCGCAGAGCACCCTGGGCCGCGGCGTGCTGGGCCTGCTCGGCGGCGGCGACCTCGACGAGGACTCGTGGGAGGAGATCGAGGACACCCTGCTGATCGCCGACCTCGGCCCCGTCGTCACCCAGTCGATCCTGGCCTCACTGCGCTCCAAGATGGCCAGCGCCTCGGTCCGCACCGAGGCCGACGCCCGCGCCATCTTCAAAGAGGTGCTGATCTCGGAGCTGCGGCCCGATCTGGACCGCTCCATCCGCGCGCTGCCGCACGAGGACAAGCCCTCGGTGCTGCTCGTCGTGGGTGTCAACGGCACGGGCAAGACCACCACGGTCGGCAAGCTGGCCCGGGTGCTGGTCGCCGACGGGCGCCGCGTCGTCCTCGGTGCCGCCGACACCTTCCGCGCCGCGGCCGCCGATCAGCTGCAGGCCTGGGCGTCGCGGGTGGGTGCCGACGTCGTGCGCGGGCCCGAGGGTGCCGACCCCGCCTCGGTGGCGTTCGACGCCGTCGACAAGGGCATCAGCACCGGCGCGGACGTGGTCGTCGTCGACACCGCCGGCCGCCTGCACACCAAGACCGGACTGATGGACGAGCTCGGCAAGGTCAAACGTGTCGTGGAGAAGCGGTCCAAGGTCGACGAGGTGCTGCTCGTGCTCGACGCCACCATCGGGCAGAACAGCCTCCCGCAGGCCAAGGTGTTCGCCGAAGTCGTCGACATCACCGGCGTCGTGCTGACCAAGCTGGACGGCACGGCCAAGGGCGGCATCGTGTTCCGCGTGCAGCAGGAACTCGGTGTCCCGGTCAAGCTCGTGGGCCTGGGCGAGGGACCCGACGATCTGGCCCCGTTCGAGCCCTCGGCATTCGTCGACGCGCTCCTGGGATAGCTGTTTCGCAACGCAGAAACATACGTGTAACAGACAACGGGAATCCGTTCACGCACGCGAAACATCGGTGAACCACCGATGAAACGAGGGCAAAAGAGTCTCTTCGGGAGGCCGATTACATCGGCGCATTTCCCAAGGAGGTTCATACAAAGTGGTTCCTGGCTTGCACGATGTGGCCCTGGCCATACCCGACGAAAATTTCCTGCCGTTCGGCCCAGGAGGACTGGATTCCGGCAACACGGCATGGGTTCTCGCATCCGCCGCCCTGGTGCTGTTCATGACCCCGGGCCTGGCGTTCTTCTACGGCGGCCTGTCCCGGCAGAAGTCCGTGCTGAACATGATGATGATGTCCTTCGGATCGCTCGGCCTGGTCAGCGTCATCTACGTGCTGTGGGGCTACTCGATGTCCTTCGCCTCCGCGCACACCGGCGAGACCCCAGGTCTGTTCTTCGACAATCCGTTCTCGCTCTTCGGTGTCAACCAGTTGACCGAGGTGCGCGAGATCGACGGCGCCGAGGCCTACGTGCTGGGCGGATTCGGCACCGTGCCCGCCATCGTCTGGGTCGCCTTCCAGCTCACCTTCGCCGTCATCACCGTCGCACTGATCAGCGGTGCGGTCGCCGAGCGCATGAAGTTCGGCACCTGGCTGGTGTTCGGCGGCCTGTGGGTCACCATCGTGTACTTCCCGCTCTCGCACATGGTCTGGGGCGGTGGCCTGCTCTCGGGTAGCGATCAGGGCCTGGCGGCCAAGCTGTTCGGCGTCGACGAGGAAGGTGCGGCCAATGTCGCGCCGATCGACTTCGCCGGTGGCACCGTCGTTCACATCAACGCCGGTATGGCCGCGCTGGTGCTCGCCGTCCTCCTCGGCAAGCGGACCGGCTTCGGTAAGACCGCGTTCCGCCCGCACAACATTCCGTTCGTGATGCTCGGCGCGGCCATCCTGTGGTTCGGCTGGTTCGGCTTCAACGTCGGCTCCGAGGGCGGCGCCGACATGCTCGCCGGCCTGGTCTGGGTCAACACCACCGCCGCCACCGCCGCCGCCATGCTGGGCTGGCTGCTCGTGGAGCGCTTGCGTGACGGCCACGCCACCAGCGTGGGCGCCGCCTCCGGTGTGGTCGCCGGTCTGGTCGCCATCACCCCGGCCTGCGGCAACCTGACCCCGGTCTGGTCGCTGGTCGTCGGCGCGATCGCCGGCATCCTGTCGGCGCTGGCCATCGGGCTGAAGTACAAGTTCGGCTACGACGATTCGCTCGACGTCGTCGGCGTGCACCTGGTCGCCGGCCTGTGGGGCACCGTGTCCCTGGGCTTCTTCGCCACCGACGCCGGTCTGTTCGTCGGCGGCGACTACAAGCAGCTGGTCGTCCAGATCGTGATCGCAGTTGTGGCACTGGTCTTCACCGCCGTGCTGACGACCATCATCGCCTTCGTGGTCAAGCCACTAGGCTGGCGAGTCAGCCAGGAAGATGAGGCCACTGGCATCGATGAGACCGAGCACGCAGAAACCGCTTATGAACTCGCATGATCGGGAACAATTGACTGAGTCCTGGAAGGAATCGACCATATGAAGCTGATCACCGCGATCGTCAAGCCGTTCACACTCGAAGACGTCAAGACCGGCCTGGAGCAGACGGGCATCCTCGGTATGACCGTCAGCGAGGTGCAGGGTTACGGCCGCCAGAAGGGGCACACCGAGGTCTACCGCGGCGCCGAGTACTCGGTGGACTTCGTGCCCAAGGTGCGTGTCGAGGTCGTCGTCGACGACTCGGCCGTGGACAAGGTGGTGGACGTGATCGTCCAGGCCGCACGCACCGGAAAGATCGGAGACGGCAAGGTGTGGGTCAGCCCCGTGGACACCGTGGTGCGGGTGCGCACCGGTGAGCGGGGAGTCGACGCACTCTGATCACCCGGTGAGGGAGGTCGTTTCCCGGCTGTATCGCAAGACTGTTCAACGTAGGGCCGGGGGAGGACCGAAATGACCGATCAGACACCAGATCCCGCCGCCAGGGCATCCCGATGGGGAGCTCCGGCGGCGGGATCGCCGCGCCCGGCCACCGATCTGGCCAAGGCGACCGCACAACTCCTCAAAACCGGTGGCAAGCAACTCGACTCGGCGGCGCTGCGGGACGCACTGCTCGACCTGCACCAATTCTGGCTGTCCACCAAGGCTGCCGAGATCGGCATCACCGCCACCAGTGGCTTCGCCATCGTCGCGACCGGCGGACTGGGCCGCGGCGAACTGCTGCCGTACTCCGACCTGGACCTGACGCTGTTGCACGACAACATGCCCGCCGACATCGTCAGCCAAGTTGCCGAGCTGCTGTGGTACCCGTTGTGGGACGCCAACATCCGTATCGACCACAGCGTGCGCACCGTGCCGGAGGCACTCAAGGTGGCCGGTGAGGACATCGCAGTCGGCATGGCGATGCTCGACGCCCGCCACATCGCCGGCGACGCCGAGTTGTCCGCGCTGCTGACCGGTGGTGCGCGACGCCAGTGGCGGATCGGGATCGCGGGCCGATACGAAGAACTCGTCGACCACACCCGGGCCCGCTGGGAGCGCAGTGGACAGATCGCCCACCGCGCCGAACCGGATCTCAAGAACGGCCGCGGCGGTATCCGCGACGTCCAACTGCTCAACGCACTGGCCATCGCGCAACTGGCCGACGTCTATCCCAGCCGATTGCTCGCGTCACCGACCGGAACCCTCGGCGGCGCACACCTGTCCCTGCTCAACGTGCGCACCGAACTGCACCGGGTTTCCGGCCGTGGCCGCGAACAGGTGCTCGCCCAGTACGCCGACGAGATCGGCGCCGCGCTGCGCATCGGGGATCGCTTCGACCTGGCGCGCGCCATCTCCGACGCGGCCCGCACCATCAGTTACTACGTCGACGCCGGCATCCGCACCGCCGGTAACGCATTGCCCCGCCGCGGTTTTGCCGCGCTGCGCCGGCCGACACGGCGTCCGTTGGACGAGGGCGTCGTCGAGTACGGCGGCGAGGTCATCCTGGCCCGCGACGCCCGACCCGAACGCGACCCCGGCCTGATCCTGCGGGTGGCCGCCGCCTCAGCCACCACCGGACTGCCGATCGCGGCGTCCACACTGAGCCGATTGGCCGGTGCCGCACCGGAACTGCGGATGCCCTGGCCGCGTGAGGCGCTCAAGGACCTGCTGGTACTGCTGTCCGCGGGCCCGGCGGCGGTGTCCACCGTCGAGGCGTTGGACCGCACGGGCCTGTGGGGACGGCTGTTCCCGGAATGGGGCGCGGTGCGCGACCTGCCGCCTCGTGACGTCGTGCACATCTGGACCGTGGATCGACACCTCGTCGAAACCGTCTCCCGCGCGGCTGCATTCACCACCCGGGTGTCACGGCCGGACCTACTGGTGCTCGGGGCGCTGGTGCACGATATCGGGAAGGGGCGCGGTGGCGACCACAGCATCATCGGCGCCGAACTGGCGACCCAGATCGGGACCCGGCTCGGATTGTGGCCGTCCGACGTCGAGGTGTTGTCCAAGATCGTGCGCTACCACCTGCTGCTGCCCGACACCGCCACCCGACGGGACCTGCAGGACCCCAACACGATCGCCGCGGTGGTCGACGCCCTCGGCGGCGACTCGCAGCTACTGGAACTGTTGCACGCGCTGGCCGAGGCCGACTCGCTGGCCACCGGACCCGGCGTATGGGGTGACTGGAAGTCCTCGCTGATCGGCGATCTGGTGCGCCGCTGCCGACTGGTGATGGCCGGCGAGCCGCTGCCCACCCCGGACCCGATCGACCCGCGCTATCTGGATCTGGCCGCTGAGGCCGGGGTGCACGTGGAGATGGTCGCCGGCGAGGGACCGCACATCCACAACGTCACCATGATCGCCCCGGACCGGCGTGGTCTGCTGTCGAAGGCGGCCGGGGTACTGGCTCTCAATGCGCTCCGGGTGCATTCGGCATCGGTGAACAGTCGGGATGGGATGGCCATCAACACCTTCGCGGTGTCACCGCATTTCGGCAGTCCGCCGGCGGCCGAGTTGTTGCGCCAGCAGTTCATCCTCGCCCTCGACGGCGGCCTGGATGTCGCCGACACCCTGGAACGCCGCGACGCCGAAGCCGCCGCGGCCGGGCCCGCCCGGGCGGGGGAGACCCCCGCCTCGGTGCCGGCGGCCGGCACCACCGCACCGCCACGCATTCTGTGGTTCGACGGCGACGTCCCCGGCGAACTCGTGCTGCAGGTGCGTGCCAGCGACCGGGCCGGGCTGCTGTCGCGGCTCACCGCGGTCATCGAGCGCGACGGTCTGGACATCGCCTGGGCCAAGGTCACCACGCTGGGCTCGGTGGTGATCGACGTGTTCAGCATCGTGGTGCCCGCACTGGGTGAGACCAATCTCGACCAGGTGCGCGCCGAGTTGGAGCGCGACCTCTACCAGGTGCTGCCCGCTCCGCCGCGCAAGGTGTCCGAGGCCAGTTAGCCCGCGGCCGAGACGGTTACCCAGGTGTTGTTCACCGCCGCTGTGCCGGTGAAGGTGTCCACCCGGTCGGGATCGTGCAGGTCGTTGACGTTGGCGCCGGGCAACGTCTCGGCGTGGCGCCAGCCGGTGTTGCGGTGCCCCCAGCCGTGCGGCACGGCCACGGTGCCCGCCCGCATCTCGTCGCTGATGTCGACCGGGATCTCGATCTGCCCGACCTCGGACGTGACGCGGACCAGATCGCCCTGGGCGATGCCGCGGGTGGCGGCGTCATCGGGATGCATCAGCACCGTGCACCTGTTGTTGCCGCCCGTCATGGTCGGAAGGTTGTGCAGCCAGGAGTTGTTGCTACGCAGCTGACGTCGGCCGATGAGCTGCAGGCGATCCGCGGCGGGCCGCGCGACGGCGGCGGTGAGCCGGGCGGCCGCGTCGGTGACGAATTCGGCCGGCGCGAGATGAACCTTGCGGTCCCTGGTGGCGATCACCTCGTCGAGTCGGGGTTGCAGCGGTCCCAGATCCACCCCGCCCGGGCTGTCGTGCAACGCCCGCATGGTCACGCCCTTGCGCCCCCGCCGCAGTCGGCCGTAGGGGCCGGTGGCCAGCGCGGCGCCCGCCAGCCGAAGTGGGTCGGTAAGGGCCAGGACACGGTTCCGGAACGGCTTGCTGAGCTGGCGCAGCGGCGCCGGCAGTAGCTCGAAGGTCAACCGGCTCAATATCTCCCAGTCCTCCATCGCGCCGCGTGGCGGCTCGAAGGTGCGGTGCTGATAGCGGATGTTGTTGCGCACGCTGAACACCGTCGTCAGCAGCCCGACGTCCGCACGTTCCAGCGGGGACACCGGCGGCAGGATGAAGTCGGCGTGCCGGGTGGTCTCGGTGACGTACATGTCCACGGCCACATAGAAATCCAGCTGTGCCATCGCTTGGTCGAGGCGGCCCTTCTGCGGGATCGAGGACACCGGGTTGCCGGCATAGGTCACCATCGCGCGGATCTTGCCCGGCCCGTCGGTCAGCATCTCGTCGGCCATCGCGACGGCGGGCAGCTCGGCGCGGAATGCCTTGTACCGTCCGGACCGGTCGGTCCACCAGCCGTGCCCGACCGGGATGTACCTGGCCAGCCGGGGCACGTCGATGATGGGGGTGGAGAACATCGTGCCGCCGGCGCGGTCCAGGTTGCCGGTGACGGCGTTGATGACCATCACCAACCAGCTCACCAGGGTGCCGGTTTCCTGCTGGCAGATGCCGATCCGGGCGTAGATGGCCGCGGACTCGGCGGCGGCGTGTTCACGGGCGAGGGTGCGGATCTCCTCGGCGCTCACCCCGGCGGTGTCGGCGACGACCTCGGGGGTGGCGTCGGCGACCAGCTCTCGCAGCTGCGCCCATCCCGTCGCCCAACGGTCGATCGCGGCCGTGTCGCAGAGGTTCTCGGTGATCAGGACGTGCAGGATGCCGAGCAGCAGATGGACGTCGCCGCCGGGTCGGACGGCCACGTGCTGATCGGCCAGCCGCGCGGTCTCGGTGCGCCGCGGGTCGATGACGACCACCTTGCCGCCACGGTCGCGGACGGCTTTGATGCGGCGCTTGGCGCCCGGCATGATAGAGAGCGAGCCGTTGGACACCGCCGGGTTGGCGCCCAGGATCACCAGCCGGTGGGTGCGGTCGATATCGGTGATCGGCACCAGCGCGTTGGATCCGAACACCCGCCACGCCGCATACTCGTGCGGCATCTGGTCGATCGAGGACGCCGAGAAGAAGTTCGGCGTCAACAGCGCGATGCGCAGCGCCAGCCCGTACAGCGCCCCGGAGCTGTGTGCGGCCGGGTTGCCCAGGTACATGCCGAGGGCGCGGACGCCATGCTTGCGCCGCACCGCACGCAACCGGGCGCCGATCTCGTCGAACGCCTCGGCCCAGCTGACCGGTTCGAACGAGTCGCCGACACGACGCATCGGGGTGCGCAGTCGGTCCGGGTCGTGATGCAGGGCGCCCATGGCGGTCGCCTTCGGGCAGATGTAGCCCTTGGAGAAGATGTCGTCCGGATTTCCGGCGATCCGGGTGACCTGGCCGTCGGCGACGGTGACGTGGATACCGCAGTGCGCCTCGCACAGCGTGCACTGGCTGATGTGCGTCGTACTGTCCGGTTCGGACGGCACGGAGCGCAGGTGGACGACGGGGAGGTCAACGGCTGTCATGGGGGCCTCCGGCCATTTCTGTCATCGGGCGTTGACAGATTAACGCGCAACCGTCGTCCGAGGCCAGAGTGCGCGGTGAGTTCGTCGTCGGTGACCGTTAGGCTTACCAGGTGTTTGAATCGCTGTCTGACCGGTTGACCGGTGCTCTCCAGGGGCTGCGCGCCCGCGGCCGGCTGACCGACGCCGACATCGACGCCACCGCCCGCGAGATCCGGCTGGCCCTCCTCGAGGCCGATGTGTCGCTACCTGTGGTGCGGGCCTTCGTCGGCCGCATCAAGGACCGCGCCAAGGGCGCCGAGGTGTCCGCGGCGCTGAACCCCGCCCAGCAGGTCGTCAAGATCGTCAACGAGGAGCTCATCGGCATCCTCGGCGGCGAGACCCGCCAGCTCGCCTTCGCCAAGACCCCGCCGACGGTCATCATGCTCGCCGGTCTGCAGGGCTCCGGTAAGACGACGCTGGCCGGCAAGCTCGCCAGGTGGCTCAAGGGCCAGGGGCACACGCCGCTGCTGGTCGCGTGTGACCTGCAGCGCCCGGGCGCGGTACACCAGCTGCAGATCGTCGGGGAGCGCGCAGGTGTGTCGGTGTTCGCCCCGCACCCCGGGGTCTCGCCGGACGGCGTGACCATCGACGAGATGACCACCGGCGACCCGGTGGCGGTGGCCGCCGCCGGTCTGGCCGAGGCCAGGGCCAAGCACTTCGACGTCGTCATCGTCGACACCGCGGGCCGCCTCGGTATCGACGAGGAGCTGATGGGCCAGGCCGCCGCGATCCGCGACGCCGTCAACCCCGACGAGACCCTGTTCGTCCTCGACGCCATGATCGGTCAGGACGCGGTCACCACCGCCGAGGCCTTCGGCTCCGGCGTCGGATTCACCGGTGTCGTGCTGACCAAGCTCGACGGCGATGCCCGCGGTGGTGCCGCGCTCTCGGTCCGCGAGATCACCGGCGTGCCGATCCTGTTCGCGTCCAGCGGTGAGAAGCTCGAAGACTTCGACGTCTTCCATCCCGACCGGATGGCCAGCCGCATCCTCGGCATGGGTGACGTGCTCTCGCTCATCGAGCAGGCCGAGCAGGTCTTCGACGCCGAGCAGGCCGAGGCCGCCGCGGCCAAGATCGGCTCCGGCGAGCTGACGCTGGAGGACTTCCTGGAGCAGATGCTGGCCATCCGCAAGATGGGCCCGATCGGCAATCTGCTCGGCATGCTGCCCGGTGCCGGTCAGATGAAGGACGCTTTGGCCGCGGTCGACGACAGCCAGCTCGACCGGGTGCAGGCCATCATCCGCGGAATGACCCCCGCCGAGCGGGCCGACCCGAAGATCATCAACGCCTCCCGCCGGCTGCGCATCGCCAACGGCTCCGGTGTCAGCGTGTCCGAGGTCAACCAGCTCGTCGACCGGTTCTTCGAAGCCCGCAAGATGATGTCGCAGATGGCCGGCCAGATGGGGATGCCGTTCGGACGCAAGAACACCCAGCGCAAGGCCGCCAAGGGCAAGAACAAGCAGGCCGGCAAGAAGAAAGGCCGCGGCGCCAAGGGACCGACCCAGCCCAAGAATCCGTTGGGCGCCGGGATGCCCGGCGGTTTCCCGGACCTGTCCAACATGCCCAAGGGCCTCGACGAGCTGCCGCCCGGATTGGCCAACTTCGACCTGTCCAAGCTGAAATTCCCCGGGCAGAAATAGATGCGGCTGCATCTTCGCGGCCGAGGGTTGCCCGACGGCGAGGAGGTGCAGTGGTGGGTGCACGACGGCGTGTTGTCGGCCGAGCCGATCAGCAACGCCGACACCGCCTTTGACGGCGGGTGGATACTCCCGGGCCTGGTCGATGCGCACTGTCACGTGGGGCTCGGTCCCGGCGGACCGACCAGTGTCGAGGAGGCCGTCGAACAAGCCGAGACCGAGCGTGATGTGGGTGCGCTGCTGCTGCGTGACGCCGGGTCCCCGGTGGACACCCGCAGCTTCGACGACCGCGACGATCTGCCCCGCATCATCCGGGCCGGCCGGCACCTGGCCCGGCCCAAGCGCTACATGCCGGGCCTGCCGATCGACATCGAGGACGAGTCGCAGTTGCCGGTCTACGTCGCCGAGCAGGCCCGCTTCGGTGACGGCTGGGTGAAACTGGTCGGCGACTGGATCGACCGGGGAGTCGGGGATCTGGCACCTCTGTGGTCCGACGAGGTGCTGGTCGAAGCCATCGCCGCGGCCCACGCCGAGGGTGCCAGGGTCACCGCACACGTCTTCGGTGAGGATGCGTTACCCGGACTGATCAAGGCCGGGATCGACTGCATCGAGCACGGCACCGGCATCACCGAGGACACCATCGACCTGATGCTGGAGCACGGCACGGCACTGGTACCGACGCTGATCAACATCGAGAACTTCCCGGGTATCGCCGACAAGGCGGCCAAGTACCCGACCTACGCCAAGCACATGCGTGACCTGTACGCCTCCTGCCACCGCCGCGTGGCCGCCGCGCACGAGGCGGGGGTGCCGGTGTTCGCCGGCACCGACGCCGGCGGGATGGTCGCGCACGGGCGTATCGGTGACGAGATCACCGCGCTGCGCCGGGTCGGGATGACACCGACGGAAGCGCTCGGCGCGGCGTGCTGGGACGCCCGGGCGTGGCTACGACGGCCCGCGCTGACCCACGGCGCGTCCGCGGATCTGCTGTGCTTCCGCTCGGATCCACGCGAGGTCGGGGTCGCCAACCCGGATCTGGTGTTGCTGCGCGGACGGGTCTGGGGCTGACCGGCCGGACCCGGCGAGCTCAGTACACGTCGCGCACGTAGCGGTGGCTCTTGATCAACTCGTTGACATAGCCATGCGCTGCCGCGGCGTCCATCCCACCGCAGCGCGCGACGATATCGTGCAGCGCCGCGTCGACATCCTTGGCCATCCGGTCGGCGTCCCCGCACACGTACACATGCGCACCCTCGCTCAGCCAGCGGTAGAACTCCTCGGCGTTCTCCTGCATGCGTTGCTGCACATAAACTTTCGCGTCCTGATCGCGAGAGAACGCGAGATCCAGGCGGGTCAGCACACCGTCGGCGGCGAACTGCTCGAGCTCCTCGCCGTACAGGAAGTCGGTGCCGCGCCTGCGGTCGCCGAAGAACAGCCACGACCGCCCGGTGGCCTGCGCGGCGTGGCGCTCCTGCAGGAACGCGCGAAACGGTGCGATTCCGGTGCCCGGCCCGATCATGATGATCGGTACGTCGGCGGCCGGCAGCCGGAAATGATTGTTGGGCCGCAGGTGCACCAGGACGTCCTGGCAGCGGTCGGCCAGGAACGTCGATGCAACCCCGCCGTGTGCGCGGCCGCCGAGGTCGTAGCGCACACTGGCCACCGTCAGATGCACCGACTCGGGATGGGCCACCGGGCTGGAGGCGATCGAGTAGTCGCGGAACTGCAGCGGCCGCAGCGTATCGAGCACCTCGTCGACCGTGAGATCGGCCAGCGTGACGATGTCGAGCACGTCCTTGCCGTAGAGCCAGGAGTTCTCGGTGCCGCCATGGGTGTCGCCGGACTGCAGCGCCGCGGACACCTCGGCATCGGTGGTGCGGGAGGCCGCCAGCGTCAGCAGCGCCCGCGAAGGGGTGCGAATCTCGAAATGCTCGGTCAGCAGTGCGCCGAGCGGCTGCTCGTGTCCGATGACGGCATAGTCGGCGCCGACACCGAACTCGCCGAGCAGCGCCTCGACCAGGGCCGGGTCGTTGGTGGCGTGCACGGCGATGGAATCGCCTGCCTGATATGTGATTCCGGTGCCGGTGAGGTCGATCTCGTAGTGGCGGACCTCCTTGTCCGAATCGGTCGAGTTCAGCCACCGGTTGACGGCCAGCCGGGCGCGGACCGGGACATTGCGCTCACGCGGTTCGGCCCGTTCCACGGCGGGCGACGGTGCGATCTGCGTTGTCGCGCTGCCCTGCTGGGCGGTCAGCACCTTGACGATGTCGGCGGTCCACTCCTTGGCGGGCTCCTCGTAGAAGCCGTCGACATCCACGCGATCGACCATCCGGTGCGCGCCGAGGGCCTCCAACCGCTCGTCGAGCAGCTTGCCGGCATTGCAGAACAGTTCATACGAGCTGTCGCCGAGCGCCAGCACCGCGAAGTGCAGGTGCTCGAGCCGGTCGGTGTCGGCGCTGATCGCCTCCCAGAACAGCGTCGCCGAATCGGGGAACTCACCCTCGCCGAACGTCGAGACCACCACCACGAAATGCGTGGTGTCCTGTAACTGGCTCAGCTCGACCTGGTTGAGTTCGACCGCCTCGGTGTCGATACCGATGTCGGCTACCGATTCGGCGAACGTCATGGCGGCGTCCTCGGCATTGCCCATGTCGGTGCCGAACGCAACGATGAGTGAGATGTCAGCTTGGCCGGACAAGTAGGCCCCCCTCGGTTCACGCGCCCGGGCGGCTGCCCGGCGCTGAAATTAGGGTGACCTTACTTGGTTGTCGGCGGTCTGTGGGATGCACCCCCGTCAGGGCTGGCTGAAACCCCAGTCGAGCAGGCTGATGGCCTGGCCGTACAGATCGCCCGAGCCATACATCTGCACCACCACGAGTCGGCGATTCCCGCGCTGCGCCGCGCCGACATAGGTCTTGCGGGCCAGATTCGTGAAGCCGGTCTTACCGCCCAGGTCGCCGGGATAGCGGGTCAGCAGTTCGTTCTGGTTGGACAGCGTCCGGCCCGGAAAGTCCGCCGATCTCGAACGCATGATCTGCGCGATCAGCGGATAGCGCAGCGCGGCGCGGAAGATGACGGCCAGATCGTGCGGGGTCGTGACCGATTCCCACCCCGGACCGTCGAGGCCGGAGGGCGAGGATGCCCGGGTGCCGCGCGCACCGACCGCCGCGGCCTTGCGGTTCATCGCCGCGACCGCCACCCGTTGGCCGCCGAGCATATCGGCCAGCATGTTCGCTGAATCGTTGCCCGACACCATGAGCAGCGCACTGAGCAACTGGGTCACCGTATAGGCCTGCCCGGGTTTGAGCCCGACACAGGAACATTCGACCTTGGTGTGTGAAGCATTGGCGCGGGCGAAGTTGTCGGGGCGCAGACTGTCCAGGACGGTCATGGCCAGCAGCACCTTGATGGTGCTCGCCGGCGCGTAGGAGCCGTTCGGGTCGTTGGCGGCCAGCACCCGGCCGGTGTCCAGGTCGGCCAGCAGGTACGCCTTGGCGGGCCCGTTGGTGAACGTCTGCGCGCCAATGGGTTCGACGGTGGGCGCAGCGTGCGCGGGCGCCGCGATGACCGTGCTGAGGGCGAGCGCGGTCGCCGCGAACAGATGCCGCACCCGCGTGAGCGTACGGCCGGCAGGACGCGAAACGGTCTCCGTCGGGTCTCGACTCAGAGCGCGCCGACGTTGGCCGCCCGGTTCTGGGCGAACCCCCAGTCCAACAGCGCGGACGCCTGATCCCAGTAGGTCGGCCCGCCCTCGCGCACCAGGCCGAACATCATCGCCACCACCAGGCGGCGCCCGTCGCGCTGCGCCGCGCCGACGAAGGTCTTGCGGGCCAGATCGGTGAACCCGGTCTTGCCGCCCAACATCCCGGGATAGCGGCCGAGCAGTTCGTTCTGGTTCACCAGCACCCGCGGTCCGGTGCGGCCCGGGAACACCGCCGTCGGCTGCGAGGTGATCGACGCGAACGCCGGGTTGGCCATCGCCGCGCGGAAGATCGCCGCCAGATCGTGCGGCGAGGACCAGATGTCGATGCCGGGACCGTCCAGGCCGGACGGGCTGCCCGCGGTGGTGGCGCGCGCGCCGACCGCCGCCGCCTTGGCGTTCATCTTGGCCAGCGCCGCCTCCCGCCCGCCCAACATGGTCGCCAGCGTGTTGGCCGCGTCATTGCCCGAGACCAACAGCAGACCGTCGAGCAGTTGGCGCACCGTGTAGGTCTGGCCCGACACCACGCCGGCGCAGTTGCACTCCACGCGGGTGTCGGCCTCATCGGCCACGACGGTGGCCTCCAGTGGGAGTTCGTCGAGCACCACCATGGCGAGGAGGACCTTGATGGTGCTGGCCGGCGGGTGCCGGATGTCGCCGTCGCGGGACGCCAGCACGGCACCGGAGTCCATGTCCGCGATCACCCATGCCTGCGCAGGTCCGTCGGGTATCGGCAGGGATCCGATGGGCTGGCTGACGCCGAGGTC
Source organism: Mycolicibacterium bacteremicum (assembly GCF_002086115.1). Classification (GTDB taxonomy): domain Bacteria; phylum Actinomycetota; class Actinomycetes; order Mycobacteriales; family Mycobacteriaceae; genus Mycobacterium; species Mycobacterium bacteremicum. Next base: position 61,285 of record NZ_MVHJ01000022.1, on the reverse strand, counting down.
GGCCCCCGCCGCAGGGGTGCCGACGGTGAGCAGGAAGACCGCGCTGAAGAGACCGGCGACAAGCTTTCGCATGGGCTGTGAGCCTAACTACCTTTCGCACCCAGAGGTTTGGAAGGGCACCTCACCGGTAACTTAGGACCAGCGCGAACCAGAGTGGCCTTCAACCATCGAGGGGGACGAAAACAATGTGCGGCATCGCCGGCGAGGTTGCTCGCGGCCGGTCGGCAGATCTCGGAGCCATTGCGAAGATGGCGGAAACCATGGTGCCGCGGGGCCCCGACAGCGGAGGCTTCTGGTCGCAGGGCGGTATCGCCCTCGGGCATCGCCGATTGGCGATTATCGATCTGTCCAGTCACGGACAGCAGCCCATGCACGACCCCGAACTCGGCCTGACCGTGGCCTTCAACGGCTGCATCTACAACTACCCGCAGCTACGCCAGGAGCTGCTGGGCAAGGGTTACCGGTTCTTCTCGCACAGCGATACCGAGGTCGTGCTCAAGGGATATCGCGAGTGGGGCGAGAAGGTCGTGGACCACCTGTACGGCATGTTCGCCTTCGCCGTCACCGAGGTCGACAGCGGTCGGGTGCTGCTGGCCCGCGACCGGCTCGGCATCAAGCCGCTGTACTACACCGAGGTGGACGACGCGCTGCGCTTCGCCTCGTCGTTGCCGGCCCTGGTGTCCGCCGGTGGTGTCGACACCGAGATCGATCCGGTTGCGCTGCACCACTATTTGAGCTTCCACTCCGTGGTGCCCGCGCCGCACACCATCCTGCGCGGGGTCAAGAAACTGCCCCCGGGCACCCTCATGCGCATCGAGCCGGACGGCAGCCGCACCCAACACACCTACTGGGAGCCGGTTTTCGAACGCTCGGCCGAACGGGCCGACTGGTCGGACACCGAATGGGAAGAGGCCATCCTGGCCTCGCTGCGGACCGCCGTCGAGCGACGACTGGTCGCCGACGTGCCGGTCGGCTGCCTGCTTTCGGGCGGGCTGGACTCCAGCCTGATCGTCGGTCTGCTCGCCGAGGCCGGCCAGCACGGATTGGCGACCTTCTCCATCGGTTTCGAGGCGGCCGGCGGTGAAGAGGGCGACGAGTTCAAATACTCCGACATCATCGCCCGCCACTACGGCACCGACCACCATCAGATCCGCATCGACACCGCCCGGATGCTGCCCGCCCTGGGCGGAACCATCGGCGCCATGAGCGAGCCGATGATGAGCCACGACTGCGTGGCCTTCTACCTGCTGTCCCAAGAGGTCAGCAAGCACGTCAAGGTGGTGCAGTCCGGTCAGGGCGCCGATGAGATCTTCGCCGGCTATCACTGGTACCCGCCGATGGCGCACGCGCCCGACGGCGATCCGGCCGCCGCGCTGGCCAGCTACCGGCAGGCCTTCTTCGACCGCGATCACGACGCGTTGAACACCCTGCTGCAGCCGGAATGGCGCCTGGACACCGACATCGCCGGCGATTACGTGCACCGGCATTTCGCATCGCCGGGGGCCGCAACCGCCACCGACCGGGCGCTGCGGCTGGACACCACCGTGATGCTGGTCGATGACCCGGTCAAGCGGGTCGACAACATGACCATGGCGTGGGGACTGGAGGGCCGGGTGCCGTTCCTCGACCACGAGCTCGTCGAACTCGCCGCCACCTGCCCACCGCACCTGAAGACCGCCTACGACGGCAAGGGTGTGCTCAAGGAGGCCGCGCGCAAGGTCATCCCGCACGAGGTGATCGACCGGCCCAAGGGATACTTCCCGGTGCCCGCGCTCAAGCACCTGTCCGGGCCGTACCTGGATCTGGTCCGCGACGCGTTGCACAGCGAGGGCGCCAAGACCCGCGGGTTGTTCAACCCGGCCGAGGTCGATCGCCTGCTGGCCGATCCGAACGGTTACCACACCCCGCTTCGGGGTAATCCACTCTGGCAGCTCGGGCTGCTGGAACTCTGGCTGGCGCACCACGTGGATGGGGTAGGAACGGCATGACCCATCAGGAGGCGACCCCGCCCTGCAATGTCTCACGGAAAGAGGTTGTGCAGGACCTCGGCTGGGGCCGCCTGGTCTTCGGACAGACCTTCGATGATCCGGGCGAACTCGGCACCGCGTTGCGCGCCGAGGCCAGTGGTCGCCGCGATATCGGGATGTATCTGGAGGCCCCGCACGTCTTCGTCGCGCTGAATCCGCAGGAATTCTTCATCGACCCGAGCTTCACCTACCGGCTCGACCTCACCACCCCGTTGGCCTACCGGCCGGCCGACCTGGCCGGCGTGACCGTCCGCCCGGTGGAGTCGATGGCCGACTGCGCGGCCATCAACGAGATCTATCTGCAGTGCCGCATGGTGCCCGCCGACCTGGACCTGATGTGGCACAACAGCCAGGCCGAAGAGCACATGATCTATCTGGTCGCCGTCGACGAGCACACCGGTGCCGTGGTCGGCACCGTCACCGGCATCGACCACGCGCAACTGTTCGACGACCCGGAGAACGGGTCGAGCCTGTGGTGCCTGGCGGTCAGCCCCACCCTGTGCCGGCCGGGGGCCGGGGGATTGCTGGTGCGGTCGCTGGTCGAGGAGTTCATCGCGCGCGGGCGGTCACAGATGGACCTGTCGGTCCTGCACGACAACGAGGGTGCCATCGCGCTCTACGAGCGAATGGGGTTCAAGCGCGTCCCCGAACTCGGCGTCAAGCGCAAGAACGCGATCAACGAGAAGCTGTTCGCGCCTGCGCAACCCGAAGAGGAGCTCGACCAGCTGAATCCGTACGCGCGCATCATCGCCGACGAGGCCATTCTGCGCGGTATCGCGGTTCAGGTCCTCGATGCCCAGGGTGGCTACCTGCAGCTGACCCACGGCGGCACCACGGTCACCACCCGCGAATCGCTCTCGGAGCTCACGAATGCGGTGGCGATGAGCCGCTGTGACGACAAGCGTATCGCCCGAAAGGTCGTTGCGGAGGCCGGAATCATTGTGCCGCAGGGCATGACGGCTACCTTCGGCGACGAGGACCATCGGTTCCTCGCCGAGGTCGGCTCGGTGGTCGTGAAGCCGGCCCGTGGTGAGCAGGGTGCCGGTATCACCGTCGGCGTCACCAAGCACGACGAACTGGACCGGGCGCTGCAGGTGGCCAGCAAGCATTGTCCCGATGTCCTGATCGAGGAGCGCTGCGCGGGTGAGGATCTGCGCATCGTCGTGATCAACGGAAAGGTGATCGCCGCGGCGGTGCGTCGACCCCCGGAGATCATCGGCACCGGTAAGCACACCGTGCGCGCGCTCATCGAGGCGCAGAGCCGCCGGCGGGCCGCGGCCACCCAGGGTGAATCCCGCATCCCGCTGGACTCGGTCACCGAGGACACCGTGCGCGACGCCGGTTGGGACATGGACGATGTGTTGCCGGCCAACGAGCACCTGGTTGTGCGGCGCACCGCCAATCTGCACACCGGTGGCACCATCGTCGACGTGACCGACGACCTGAACCCGCTGCTGGCCAGGGTCGCGGTGGGAGCCGCCGACGCCATCGGCATTCCGGTGACCGGGATCGACCTGATGGTGCCGTCCGTGGAGGGCGAGGAGTACGTTTTCATCGAGGCCAACGAGCGTCCGGGTCTGGCCAACCACGAACCGCGCCCGACGGCGCAGGCGTTCGTGGATCTACTCTTTCCCCGGACCGCGGCGACGCCCTGGGCCTGGCAGCCCGACCCTGTCGATCAGGGTTAGGTGTGGCCCGGGGCGCGTCGCCGCCCCGCAAACGATGCTTGAGAAGGAGGCATGGTGTCCGAACGTGCGGTGATGCCGGAAGAGACCAGGGCGTGGATGATCGACACGCTGCTGGGGCTGCTGCAGACACCCAGTCCGTCAGGTCGCACCGACGCGGTGATGCAGCTCATCGGCGACACGCTCACCGAGATCGGGGTGCCGTTCACCCTCACCCGCCGGGGCGCGCTCACCGCGGTGCTGCCCGGCGAATCCGCCACCACCGATCGCGCGGTGGTGGTGCACGCCGACACCATCGGCTGCATGGTCCGCGACCTCAAGGACAACGGCCGCCTGGAGCTGATCCCGGTCGGCACGTTCTCGGCGCGTTTCGCCACCGGCGCGCGGGTGCGCATCTTCACCGATGACGCCGACGAGTTCTTCACCGGAACGGTCATGCCGCTCAAGGCATCTGGACATGCGTTCGGCGACGAGATCGACACCCAGCCCACCGAGTGGGAGCACGTCGAGGTGCGTATCGACCGGAAGGTGACCAGCCGCGCCGACCTGGAGCGCCTCGGCTTCCACGTCGGTGACTTCGTCGCACTCATCGCCGCACCGGAGCTGACCGCCGACGGTTACATCGTCTCGCGACACCTCGACGGCAAGGCCGGGGTCGCCGTCGCGCTGGCGCTGGCCAAGACCGTCGCCGAACAGCAGATCGTGCTGCCGCACAAGACCACCATCATGGTGACCATCACCGAGGAGGTCGGCCACGGCGCCAGCCACGGGCTGGACCCCGATGTCGCCGAACTGGTCTCGGTCGACAACGCGGTGTGTGCCCCCGGGCAGCACTCCCTCGAAGACGGTGTCACCATCCCGATGGCCGACCTGCACGGCCCGTTCGACTATCACCTCACGCGCAAGCTGTGCAGGCTCGCCGAGGAACGCCAGATCCCGCATGCGCGTGACGTTTTCCGCTACTACCGCTCCGATGCGGCAGCCGCCATCGAGGCCGGTGCCAACACCCGGGCAGCCCTGGTCGGTTTCGGGCTGGACGGCAGCCACGGCTGGGAGCGCACCCACATCGACTCGCTGGAAGGCGTGTACAACCTGCTGTTCGCCTGGCTGCAGACCCCATTGACGTTCGCCAAGTGGGACGCCCATCCCACCGGCAAGCTGCGCGACTTCCCGTCCTCGAAGCAGCCGGCGCCGACCGAGCAGTGGGTGCCACTGTCGCGCGGTGACCACACCGAACCCGGCGAATGGTCGGGGGAGCACTGGCCTCCTTCGGAAGGTCCCGCCGGCCAGCAGTGACGGATGGTTCAATCGGAGCGTGCTGAGCATCGAAGAGATCTCCGACCGCCTCGAAATCCAGCAGCTCCTGGTGGCGTACTCGACGGCGATCGACGCGCGCCGGTTCGACGACCTCGACCAGGTGTTCACCGTCGACGCCTATATCGACTACCGGGCCATGGGCGGCATCGACGGCCATTACCCGGAGGTGAAGGCCTGGCTGGCTCAGGTGCTGCCGAACTTCCCGGCGTATGCGCACATGCTGGGCAACTTCGACGTCCGCACCACCGGTGACACCGCGACCGCGCGCACGCTCTGCTTCAACCCGATGGTGCTGGGCGGTGACGACGCCCAGGTGCTGTTCTGTGGGCTCTGGTACGACGACGAGTTCATCCGCACCGCCGATGGCTGGCGGATGACCAAGCGCGTCGAGGAGAAGTGCTTCGACCGGGTCGTCTGAGCCGGATCGACGCTGCGAGCGACCCCAAAGTGTCATCGGGTACGGCGTGTCGGTGTACGGACACGGTCACTGGCGCAGAGTGCGGCGGGATTTGGGCACGCCCCGGCCGTTCTGGCACAATGATCGGCTGTCCGTACGCGACTCGTTAGATGCGCCGCGCGGCGGTCACACACGTAAGGCAAAACCGGATCCCGGCATCCCGCCGGAGATCGCCGCATTGCAGCGTGGCAAGCACAGGAGTGATTCATGGCTGTCAAAATCAAGCTCACCCGGTTGGGCAAGATCCGCAATCCCCAGTACCGCATCGCCGTCGCCGACGCGCGTAACCGCCGCGACGGCCGCTCCATCGAGGTCATCGGCCGCTACCACCCGAAGGAAGAGCCGAGCCTGATCGAGATCGACTCCGAGCGTGCGCAGTACTGGCTGGGCGTCGGCGCCCAGCCCACCGAGCCCGTCCTGGCGCTGCTGAAGATCACCGGCGACTGGCAGAAGTTCAAGGGCCTGCCGGGCGCTGAGGGCACCCTGAAGGTCAAGGAGCCCAAGCCGTCGAAGCTGGATCTCTTCAACGCCGCGCTGGCCGCCGCCGATGATGCGCCCGCCGGCCAGGCCGTGACCCAGAAGAAGAAGAAGGCCCCGAAGGCCGACGAGGCGGCTGCCGACGCGGCTGAGGCTCCCGCCGAAGAGCCCGCCGCCGAATGAGCTCCGTCGTCGTCGACGCCGTAGAGCACCTGGTGCGCGGGATCGTCGACAACCCCGACGATGTCCGCGTCGACATGGTCACCAACCGGCGCGGACGCACCGTCGAGGTGCACGTGCACCCCGATGACCTGGGCAAGGTCATCGGGCGCGGCGGTCGCACGGCGACCGCACTGCGCACGCTGGTCGCCGGGATCGGTGGCCGCGGCATCCGCGTCGACGTGGTGGACACCGACCAGTAGCGTCATGGAGCTGGTCATCGGGCGGGTCGCCAAGGCACATGGTGTCACCGGTGAGATCGTCGTGGAGGTCCGCACCGATGATCCGGCGCGACGCTTTGCCCCGGGTGCGGCGCTGCGCGGACGCAAACCGCGCGGTGGCCCGGAGCGGGCCTATGTCATCGAAACGGTGCGTGAGCACGCCGGTCGACTGCTGGTGCGGTTGACCGGCGTCTCCGACCGCAACGCCGCCGATGATCTGCGCGGCACCCTTTTCGTGGTGGAGTCCGCCGACCTGCCGCCCATCGAGGACCCCGACGAGTTCTACGACCACCAGCTCGAGGGCCTGGCCGTGCGGACCGTCGACGGGACCGCCGTCGGCACCGTGACCGAGGTGCTGCACACCACGGCCGGGGAGCTGCTGTCGGTCAAGACTCCCGAGGGTGCCGAGGTGCTGGTGCCGTTCGTCAGCGCCATCGTCACCGCGGTCTCGCTGGCCGACGGAACGGTCGACATCGATCCGCCCGACGGTCTGCTCAACATCGAAGATCTGTAGCGACATGCGGCTGGACGTCATCACGATTTTTCCCGCGTACCTGGACGCGCTGCAACAAGCGTTGCCGGGCAAGGCAATTGCGGCCGGAATTCTCGAACTCGGGGTGCACGATCTACGGCGCTGGACCCACGATGTGCACCGGTCGGTCGATGACTCGCCCTACGGCGGCGGTCCCGGCATGGTGATGAAGGCCCCGGTCTGGGGTGCGGCCCTCGATGAGGTCTGCACACCGGATTCTTTGCTGGTGGTACCCACCCCGGCGGGCAGGCCGTTCACGCAGGCGACCGCGCAGCGGTGGAGCGTCGAGAACCACCTGGTGTTTGCCTGCGGCCGCTATGAGGGTATTGATCAGCGCGTGGCCGATGACGCGGCACGGCGGATGCGGGTGGAGGAGGTCTCCATCGGCGACTACGTGTTGGCCGGTGGTGAATCCGCCGCGCTGGTCATGATCGAGGCCGTTGTCCGGCTGATACCCGATGTCCTCGGCAATCCCGCGTCTCATCGCGAGGACTCGCACTCCGACGGCCTGCTGGAGGGCCCGAGCTACACCCGGCCGCCGGTCTGGCGTGAGCTGGAAGTCCCGTCGGTGTTGCTCTCGGGCGATCACGCGAAGATCGCCGCCTGGCGTCACGAGCAGTCGGTGCAGCGCACGCGCGAGCGCAGGCCGGATTTGCTGGGGCGCGAGTGAAGCGACGGGGGAATTGCTGGGGGCGAGCGAAGCGACGGGGGAATTGCTGGGCGCGAGTGAAGCGACGGGCAAGCCTGAGCCCTAGAGGTGTCCGCCCGGGAAGATCGTCTGCACCGCCTCGGTGATCGTGCGACGGGCCTCATCGGCGCCGGTGGCCTGCATCGAGCTGATCGCCATCACGAACCGCCGGTCCGGGCCGATCACCCCGGTCGACAGGTGCATCCAGTCGGCGCCCACACAGCACATCCAGCCCTGCTTGACCGCGACCGGTTCGGCGGGCACCCCCTCGGGAATGCCGAACCGCTGCGGGTACACCCCGCCGGGCACCATGCCGTCGGGCGCGGTGGGGGTGGACTGCGACAGGTTGGCCATGATGATGCTGGCGCGTTCCGGCGGCAGCCCACCGGTGCCGGCCAACAGCTCGTCGTAGTAGCGCACCAGATCGGTGACCGTACTGATGGTGTTGAACCACCGGCCGTTGCCGGGCGCCCTGGTCGAGGTCAACCCGTAGCGGTCGACGACACGGTCGATGATGTCGCTGCCGCCGCTGCGATTCCAGAACACCTCGGCCGCACTGTCATCCGAGGACCGCAGCATCACATCGAGCATGACCCGGTCCTCGGGGCTCAGTTCGGTCTCGCCGCGGGCCTCCTGCAACAACAGGTCGTCGGCGATGAAGAGTTTGACCACCGAGGCGATGGCCACCGTGTCCGGCACACCGTTGGTGATTACCTGACCGGTATTGCGGTCCAGGATTGCGACGGTGAGGTCGGCGCCGGCCGCGGCGGCGTCGGCACTGGCCTTGTTCACGCGGCCCTGTATGCCGTCGAAGGTGGCGGCCGGCTGATGGGGCGGTGCCTCCGGCAGTGGGGCAGAGGTGGCCAGCGGTGCGACGACGGTGAGCTGCGGTGCGGCCGGCGAGGCCGGCGGCGCGCTGTAGCCGCGGGCCTCGCATCCCGCGAGCAGAGTTGTCGCACACGCCGCGGCCAGGGCCATCTGCAGAGCGTTCGACGGCCGCGGCATGCAATCCTCCGAGATCACTGGTCCGACACGACTGGTGGGGCGGGGGAGGTCCCGGCCACGATGACGAGTCCTCTACCCCGGTCCCGGGTAGCCTAATCCGCATCCGCCGCGGCCGCGGACCCGGCGGGGGCGTGTTCGGCCGACCGGATCGGGCGCGATTTCGCCTGCTGCGCCTTGTCTGGCACAATTGAGCAGTTGCCTGCGCAGGGTCCTTCTCTGCTGCCCGGCACACCAAGTCAGATCCGCCCGAATACGTCGGCTCGGCTGCGTGACCACAACGCCGCCCGCGAAGAGCCGCCCACAGCAAGGAAGAGTCACCGATGAACACGCTTGACTTCGTCGACCAGGCGTCGCTGCGCGACGACATCCCGGCATTCGGCCCCGGCGACACCGTCAACGTGCACGTCAAGGTCATCGAGGGTTCCAAGGAGCGCATCCAGGTCTTCAAGGGCGTCGTGATCCGTCGCCAGGGTGGCGGTATCCGCGAGACCTTCACCGTGCGCAAGGAAAGCTACGGCGTCGGCGTCGAGCGGACCTTCCCGGTGCACTCGCCCAACATCGATCACATCGATGTCGCCACCCGCGGTGACGTCCGTCGCGCCAAGCTGTACTACCTGCGCGAGCTGCGTGGCAAGAAGGCCAAGATCAAGGAAAAGCGCTGACGCTGACCCGTGTGGTCATCCCGACACGCCTGCCGGTCCGGCTCACAGCCGCGCTGGCTACCCTGATGCCGTGACCGACGACGCCGAGGACATCGCCCAGCCCGCTCCGGGCGCCGACACCGACGGTGACGAGCAGCCGAAGCCGAAGAAAAAGGGCGGCGCGCTGCGTGAAGGCGCCATCCTGGTCACCATCGCGCTGGTGCTCTACTACGTGATGCTGACCTTCGTGGCCCGTCCGTACCTGATCCCGTCGGAGTCGATGCAGCCGACGCTGCACGGCTGCCCGGGCTGCGTGGGCGACCGGATCATGGTCGACAAGCTCACCTATCGGTTCACCGAGCCCGAGCCGGGCGATGTCGTCGTGTTCAAGGGTCCGCCCAATTGGAACATCGGCTACAAGTCGATCCGATCGGACAACACTGCGATCCGCTGGGTGCAGAATGCGCTGTCGTTCGTCGGCTTCGTCCCGCCCGATGAGAATGATCTGGTCAAGCGCGTCATCGCGGTCGGCGGTCAGACCGTGCAATGCCGTGCGGCCACCGGTCTCACCGTCGACGGCAAGAAGCTCAACGAGCCCTATCTCGACCCGACCACCATGAACGCCGACACCGAGGTGTACCCGTGTCTGGGCAACGAATTCGGCCCGGTCACGGTGCCCGAGGGCAAGCTGTGGGTGATGGGCGACAACCGTACGCACTCCGCGGATTCGCGGTCGCGATGCTCGAACCTGCCGCAGGACGCCCAGCGCGGCTTGATCTGCACCGGTGATCCGGAGGCGGGCACCATCCCGGTCGACAACGTCATCGGCAAGGCCCGGTTCATCGCGTGGCCGCCCGGTCGCTGGGGTGGCGTGGACAGCGTGAATCCGCAGACGGCCCCGCAGGCCGCCGACTAGGAGTCGCTGTCTTGCCGGCAAGCTGGCCGCCCAGAACCGTGATCCGCAGGTCCGGCCTGCGCACGCTGGAATCGGCCCTCTACCGCAGCGGTCTCGGCCCCGTCGCCGGGGTCGACGAGGTCGGCCGCGGGGCGTGTGCCGGCCCGCTGGTGGTGGCGGCCTGTGTGCTCGGCCCCAACCGGCTCAACAGCCTTGCCGCGCTTGATGATTCGAAGAAGCTGAACGAGGCCGAACGGGAGCGGCTGTACCCACTGATCCGCCGGTATGCGCTGGCCTATCACGTCGTCTTCATACCGTCGGTCGATGTCGACCGGCGCGGGGTCCATCACGCCAACATCGAGGGCATGCGGCGGGCGGTGGCGGGACTGCCGGTGCGGCCGGGCTATGTGCTCTCCGACGGCTTCCGCGTCCCCGGACTGCCGATGCCCTCGCTGCCGGTGATCGGTGGGGATGCCGCGGCGGCCTGTATCGCCGCGGCCAGCGTGTTGGCCAAGGTCAGCCGCGACCGCCTGATGGTCGCCATGGATGGTGAGCACCCCGGCTACGGCTTCGCCGAGCACAAGGGGTACAGCACACCGGTGCACACGGCCGCGTTGGAGGCGCTGGGGCCGTGCGCGGAACACCGGTACTCATTTGCGAACGTGCGGCGAGTCGCGGGCCTGGGCACGACAGCGCACAGCTTTGATGGTGACGCCGTGTGGGGAATGATGGAGCACAACCTAGACGAAGGACAGCAGAGCAGATGAGTGCCGAGGATCTCGAAAAGTACGAAACCGAGATGGAGCTCTCGCTGTACCGCGAGTACAAGGACATCGTCGGGCAGTTCAGCTATGTGGTGGAGACCGAACGACGTTTCTATCTGGCCAACAGCGTCGAGATGGTGCCCCGTAACGCCGACGGCGAGGTCTACTTCGAGCTGCGGCTCGCCGATGCCTGGGTGTGGGACATGTACCGCCCGGCGCGCTTCGTCAAGCAGGTCCGGGTGATCACGTTCAAGGACGTCAACATCGAAGAGGTCGAAAAGCCCGAGCTGCGGCTGCCCGACTGAGCCCCGGGAATATGCGTCCGGCCGCTCGGGTATGTACCTGACATGGAAAAAGCAGACTTCGATGCGATGAACCAGGCCGTGATCGAGGAGTTCCGCACCACCGGCGGCAAGGCCGGCGGCGTCTTCACCGGTAAGCCACTGGTGCTCGTGCACCATATCGGTGCGAAGTCGGGCACCGAACGGATCGCGCCGCTGGTGCCGTTGCTCGACGACGGCAGGGTCTACATCTTCGCCAGCAAAGGCGGCGCGGACACCGATCCGGACTGGTACCGCAACCTGGTGGCCCACCCGCAGATCACCGTGGAGTTGGGCACCGAGACCTACCAGGCGTCGGCCCGGGTGCTCGAAGGTGCCGAACGGGACGAGATCTACGCCAAGCAGGTCGAGGTCGAACCGCAGTTCGGTGACTATCAGCGCAAGACCAGCCGGGTCATCCCGGTGGTGGAGCTGGTACGGGCATGATTCGCTGAAGGGCGTTGTCGCGGAATTAGTTTCGCAGATGCGTCTGAAAGAACGCGAACACCCGCTCCCAGGCGTCCTCGGCGACGGCCTCGTTGTAACCGAAGCCGGTGACCCGCATCAGGCCCTGGGCGGGAAGCTGATTGGCGAAACTGTGCCCGGCGTCCGGATAGACCTTGACATCCGCCGCGATCTGCTCGGCGGCAACGGCCTTGTTGAGCTTTGCCGGGGCGCCGCGGCCCAGCGGGTCTTTCGCTCCGAAGCTCGCCACGATGGGGCAGGCCCCGCGCAGGGTGTCCTCCAGATTCTTGGGCAGCGGTGTCCCGTAGAACGGGGCGGCAGCGCCGAAACCCTTGGGGGACAAGATGAGCGCGAACTGACCTCCCATGCAGAACCCGGCTATCCCGACGCTGCCGGTGCAGTCGTCGCGCCCGGTGAGGTATTCGCGGGCGGCCAGGATGTCCTCGATGGCCGGCCCCTGGCGGGTCAGCGCCGCCCGCATGACCTTGGTGATACAGCGGGCCCGGCCGCCGCGGGCGTAGAGATTCGGGGTGATGGCCAGGTATCCGGCCGCGGCGACGCGTTCGGAAACCGCCTCCTTGTCCGGCTGGTAGCCGATCGCGTCGTGCACGATCACCACGCCCGGCCAGGGCCCGGCCCCGGTCGGGATGTCGACGAGGGCGTCGATGGGGCCGCCGGGGGTGTCGAGCGTGATCGTCGTCATGACCGCCAACCTAGTCGCCGGGCCGGCACCCCGTAACCTCTCGTCTCGTGCCTGACACCGTCGAGCTGGCCCCCGAGGTGATCTCCGCGCTGCGCGGCATGCGCGACGCGGGGGAGGTCCCGCTGCGCTGCAACAAGGGTCCGATCCGCACCGCCGTGGCGGCCGCTGTCCGGGCGCTGACGACGGACGACCTCGGCGGCAAGGTGCGGCCGTGGGACCTGTCGGGCCTGCGACGGGCGGCGGCCGAGCTGGGTGCCGTGGATGGCGCGACGGCACTCTACGTCGACGAATCGTTGCTGGTCGCCGAACTCCTGCCGGGCGCGCAGCGCATCGCCCTGCGCGGAGTCGACGACGGCTGGCGACTGGTGCGGTTCCTGGCCGACTCCGAGCGCCCGGACCATGTGCGCCTGGCTCCGGAGACGACCACGGAGATCGAGCTCGACACGCTCTCCCCCGAGGGAGTGCTCAGCGCGCTGGGCATCGCCAAACCCCAGGATGTCGAACTCGACATCGAATCCGAGGACCTGGGGCAGGGTGAAACGGAGACCCGGTACCGCTACCTGTTCACCGACAACGGTCGCTCGGTACTGGCCGAGGAGGTCACCTCCGAAATCTTCGACGGTGCGACACCGTGCTCACGCTGGGTGCGCGGCGTGGTGATCGACAACGGCCGGGGTGTGCTGATCACCGCCAACCGGGACCGCGCTGTGCTGATCCGGGGTTGATAGCTTGACCGGGTGACTGGCGTGGCGCAGGGGCCCCTGTCGGGGGTGCGCATCATCGAGATATCCAGCTTCGTGGCGGTTCCGCTGGCCGGGATGACACTGGCGCAGCTGGGCGCCGAGGTGATCCGCGTCGATCCCGTCGGCGGGGCCGCGGACTACCGGCGCTGGCCGGTCACCGATGACGGCGACAGCATCTACTGGGCCGGCCTGAACAAGGGCAAGCAGTCCGTCGCCGTCGATATGCGCTCCGAGCAGGGGCAGGAGCTGATCCGGCGGCTGATCACCGACGCCGGCATCCTGATCACCAATGTCGCCGGGCGGCAATGGCATTCCTATGACGAACTGGCGGCGCTGCGTCGCGACCTGATCCACGTCGAGATCTCCGGACGCGCGGACGGCAGCACCGGGGTCGACTACACCGTCAACGCCGCGGTCGGCTTTCCGATGGTCACCGGGCCGGCCAATCTGTCCACCCCGGTCAACCACGTGTTGCCGGCCTGGGATGTGTCGTGCGGGCTGTATGCGGCCCTGGCCGTGGTCACGGCGGTCCGGGCTCGCGAGAACACCGGAGCCGGAGCGCGGATCGCCATCCCATTGGAGAACGTCGCGCTGGCCACGGCGGGCAACCTCAGCTTCCTCACCGAGGTGATGCTCGGCGGACGTGACCGTCCGCGTATCGGCAACTCGCTCTACGGCCAGTACGGACAGAATTTCACCAGCAGCGACGGGGTGGTGTTCATGCTGGTGGCGTTGACGGGCAGGCATTTCCGTGACCTGACCGAACTGACCGGCACCACCGCGGCGGTGGCCGCCCTCGGCGACGCGCTCGGCGCGGACTTCACCGACGAGGGCCAGCGTTACCGCCACCGGGACGCCCTGACCGGGCTGTTCACCCTGTGGTTCACCGAACGCACCGCCGAGCAGATCACCGCCGCGTTGTCGCAGACGTCGGTGCTGTGGGACCGGTACCGGACTTTCGCCGAGATGGCCGCCGATCCCCGGGTCACCCAGAACCCGCTGTTCAATACGTTGGATCAACCGCGGATCGGCCGGCATCTCGCGCCCGGCCTGCCGATCTCGATCGATGGTGGATACCCGCCCGCCGTGGCGGCACCCGCGCTGGGCGACCACACGGCGCAGGTGCTGCAGACTCTGGGCCTGTCCGGTGAACAGATCGACGGTCTGTTCGGATCCGGTGTCGTTGCGTGAGTGTGCTGCTGGACCTGCTGACATTGCGGCCGACCGGTGCCGACAGCTGGCACGGGCCGGGCGCCGGACCCGCCGGCAAGCGGTCATTCGGCGGGTTGTTCGCCGCCCAGAGCCTGGCCGCGGCGGTCGCGACGGTCGACAGCGACAAACGACCCACCAATCTGCACGTGCAGTTCCTGCGCGGTGGTGAAGCCGGCGAGGGCGCCGACTACCGCGTCGACCGGGTCTATGACGGGCGGACCGCCGCGGCACGGCGGGTCGAGGGACGCCAGGGCGACCGGTTGCTCAACACCGCGACGGTGTCGTTCTCGGCTCCCATGGTCGGACCCGAGCACGGCGCCCATGAGGCGCCCTCGCCCCATCCCGACACCCTCGATTTAGCTCGTACCCTTGGCCCGTCGCCGTCGGTGCCGCTGCAGGAGTTCGACATCCGCGTCGATGATCGGGACACCGGCGAACAGTTCGTGCGGCGGTTCTGGTGGCGTACCACCGTCGCGCTGCCCGATGATCCGGTGCTGCACACGCTGGTCGCGGTGTACATCACCGATCTCTACGGGATCGATCCGATCTTTGCGGTGCACGGGCACTCCATGCAGGATCGCGTCCACCGCGGTGGTACCACCGATTCGTCGATGTGGTTCCACCGGCGCATCCACGCCGATCAGTGGAATCTGCTGGAGTCCCGGTCCCCGGCGGCCGCCTCCGGGCGCGGTGTGGTCACCGCCTCGCTGCTGCGTGCCGACGGCGTCATTGCCGCCACCATGGTCCAGGAGGGTCTGGCGGCCAATCGCTGACGGAGCCGACGGATCAGCTGGGCCAGCAGGACCCCGGCCGCCAGCGCAGCCAGGACGCCGGCCAGCCGGTGTTCGCCGAAGAGCGGATACACCTGGAAATGCGTCAGATAAATGTAGAGCGAGGCGTCGGCGAGCACCGCCAACAGACTCGTCGCCGGTACCGGACACCGGATCGAGGGGAGCCAGATCAGCAGCGCCAGCCCGCCGAACACCAGCAACTCGCGGAGCGGATCGGCGAAATAGCCGTACAGGCCGACACCGACGGCCAGGGTGAGCACTGCCCGTTGCCACGTCGACGCGGACTTGGACACCGCCCAGCCGACGGCGAAGAACCAGAACGCCGCCATGCTGAACCAGGCGGCTTCTCCGGTGATGGTGTAGCGCACCGCCAACCCGGCGGCCAGAAATGCTGCGGCGACGGCGAATTCATGGTGGCGTTCGAACCGGTCGGCGGCGGGCACCCAGAGCAGGCAGGTCAGTAGCACCAGAATCCACACCAGGACTTCGATGAACCACAACCGGCCGGCGGTCATGCTGTCGAACGGCCCCAGCAGCTTGTTGGCCAGCAGCAGATTCGTCCACTCGTAGTCATCGCTGAAGGTCATGGTGATCGCCACCCAGATTGCGGCGGGTATCGCGATCCACCCGATGGTGTTGCGCAGCTGGCGGATCCGGTCGCCGCGGGGGATGCCCGTCAGACAGAACCGGCCGAAGTTGTAGCCGGCGACACCGAGCAGTATGTGCGCCCCGCCCCACATCTCGAACAGTCCGGCATGGGAGCCGACGATCAGCACGATCGCCACCGCGCGCAGCGCGACGCTGGTGTCCAGGGTGGCCGTCCATCGCCGGCGCTGCGGTACCAACGCCTCGAGTTCGGCCAGCGACATCTGCGGCCAGTGCCGCGGCAGACGTCCCAACGCCCGTTCGATGCGCACCGACATCGACACGTAGGTCAGCGAGTTGCCGCCCAGGTCGACGAAGCTGGCCCGGGCATCGATGTCATCGGGGTCCAGGTGCAACACGTCGGCGAAGATGCCCCGCAGCCCGCCGACGGCGCGGTGACCGGGATACAGCGCCCGGACCGCCGGATAGTCCGGCTTGCCGGAGGCCCGCATCGGCAACCTGTCGACGGCGACCACATGCACCGACCCGGCCGGCAGCCCGGTGATCTCGGTGACGGCTTCACGCACCGTGGCGGCTGCCGCGGTGGTGGCGACGACCAGGCTGTCCTGCGCCGTGGTGCACAACGCGGCCAGACCGCGCTCACCCAACCCGGATTCCACCCGCTGCAGGTCGATGCGCAGGCCGAACAACTTGGCGAACCGGTCGGCCCGGCCCACCACCTCGAACAGCCCGTCCGGAGCGCGGCGGGCGAGATCTCCGGTACGCAACTCGGAGGTGTCCGGTCCGGCGGCCAGGTCGGTGCGGTAATGGGCGTAGCCCATCATCACATTGGGCCCGGTGTAGACGAGTTCGCCGACCTCGCCGTCCTCGGGCGCGTCGATGCGTAGCCGGCCGCCGGGGATCGGCAGACCGATGGCCCCGGGGCGGTCGATCGCGAGTTCGGGTGGCAGATAGGCCATCCGGGCAGTGGCCTCGGTCGCCCCGTACATCACGAAGAGCGCCCAGCCGCGTCGACGGCCCAACTCGGCGAACGCGCGTACCCGCTGGGGAGCCAGCGCGCCACCGGCCTGGGTGACATAGCGCAGGTGCGGCAGGTCCATCGAGTCGAACCCGATCCCGTCGAGCAGATCGAAGGTGTAGGGCACCCCGGCGAACGTCGTCCCGCGGTGGGTGCGGAACAGCGTCCAGAATTCTTCGTCGATGACCGACAGATCGGTCAGGATCAATGCCGCCCCACGCAGCAGATTGCTGTGGATGACCGACAGGCCATAACAATAGGACATCGGCAGTGTCGTTGCGGCGCAGTCGGTATCGCGGATGTCGAGGTACTCGGCGATGGACTGCGCATTGGCCAGCAGATTGGCCTTCGACAGCCGGACCAGCTTGGGGGAGCCGGTGCTGCCGGAGGTGGACAGCAGCAGCGCGAGGTCGGGGTGCAGCGGGTGTCGCGAGCCGCGCCGCGGGTGCGCACCGGCGGCGTCGATGACGATGTCGGGGCGGTAGCCGTCGAGCAGGTCGGAGTGATCCCCGCCGGGCGGGACCGGCAACACCACATGTCCGGCTGCCAGTGCGCCGAGGTAGTAGGTGAGCGTTGCGATGTCGTTGCGGGTCTCCAGCATGACCAGCTTGCGGGTGCTGCCGAGCTCGACGGCCGCGGCGTCCACGAGGTGCGCCAGCGCCCGATACGTCAGGGTGGTGTCGGCAGTGTGGACGGCGGCGCGGTCGCCGTGGCGGCGTAGCTGGGCGATCAGGTCTTTCATGGCACGATCAGGGCGCGCCCGAGAATGGTGATCCGCACCTTGGCGTCGACGGCGGGCGGGTCGATGCTGTGCTGGCGCACCGTGATCGGCGCCGCGTCTCCGATGTCGATGGTGAGCAAAACGTCGTGCCCGAGGAACTCGGTGGCCAGCACCGTGCCGATCCCGGGCTCGGACTGCGGTCCTGCGTCGGCGATCTCGGTGGCGATCAACTGCTCGGGCCGCAGCAGGACGGTGCCGGGGCCTTCGGTGCTCGGAATGGCCAGCGGTATCCGGCCGAGCGCGGAATCGACGGCACCGTTGCGCACCGTGCCGGGCAGGAACACGCAATCGCCGAGGAACTCGGCGGTGAAACGGTCCTTCGGGGTGCGGTACACCTGTTGTGGCGTACCGACTCCGGTGAACCGGCCGGCACGCATGACCGCGACCTGATCGGCGACCGACAGCGCCTCGCCCTGGTCGTGGGTCACCAGCAGGGTGGTCACCCCGGCCTCGGTGAGCACCCTGGTGACGGCGCGGCGCGTCGCGGCGCGCAGACCGGTGTCCAATGCCGAGAACGGCTCGTCGAGCAACATCAGGGCGGGCTTGCGGGCCATCGCGCGGGCAAGGGCGACGCGCTGCTGCTGACCACCGGACAGCTCGTGCGGGCGGCGATCGGCGAAAGACGGGTCCAGCGAGACGGTGTCGAGTAGTTCGGTGACACGGTCGCGGACCGCGGCGCTGCGTGGGCGGCCGGTCAACCCGTAGGCGATGTTGGCCCCCACGCTCAGATGGGGGAACAGCGCACCGTCCTGGGCGACATAGCCCACCGAGCGGCGGTGCGGTGCCAACGATGTCTGCGCCGACGCCACCTGGCGCCCCGCGATCTCGATCGTGCCCGTATCGGGTTTCTCGAACCCGGCGACCAATCGCAGCAGGGTCGTCTTGCCGCACCCGGAGGCGCCGACCACGGCGGTGATGCTGCCCGCGGGCAGGGCCAGGTCGACATGATCGAGAACCGGTTCGCCGGTGAAGGATTTGGACAATCCGCGCACTGTCAGGGTGTCGGTCATGATCGGGTGACCTCCCGGAACAACGCCACCGTCACCGGGATGGACAGCGCCACCAGCACCAGCGCGTACGGTGCGGCCGCGGCGTAGTCCAGCTCGCTCGACAGCGACCAGAACCTCATGGCCAGCGTGCGGGTGCCGGTGGGAGCCAGTAACAGCGTGGCGGTCAGTTCGGTGGCGACCGCGACGAACACCAGCGCCGCACCGGCCCCGGCGGCGGGCGCGGTGAGGCGCAGCGTCACCCGCAGGAAACTACGGGTCGGCGACAGGCCGAGGGACCGGGAGGCCTCCTCGAGTCCGGGCGGGATCTGGGCCAGCCCGGAGCGCAGACTGACCAGCGCGCGGGGCAGGAACATCAGCACGTACGCGCACAGCACCAGGGCGACCGTCTGATAGAGCGGGGGCGCGAACTGGATGGCGACGGTGACAAGAGCCAGCGCGGTGACGATGCCGGGCATCGAGCTGGTGACGAAGTTGGCGCCTTCGACGGTGCGGGCGAACGCACCGCGATAGCGCACCGCCAACCAGGCGAACGGGAACGCGGCCACCGTCGTCACCGCGGCGGCCACCGCGGCGAGGACCGCGGTCTGGCCGAGCGCCTGCGTCAGATCGGCGGCCTCCCACACCGCCGCGCCGCCGATCCACAGCCACCGCAGCAGCGTCCACACCGGCACACCCAACGCCAGCACCGTCAACGCCACCAGGGTGCCGAGCGCGGGCAGGGTCCACGGCCCCAACCGGATCGGAGTCGACGCGCGCGGTGCGCCGGAGCCGATCCTGGCGAACCGCGCGCTGCCGCGCAACACGGCTTCGGAGGCCAGCAGCACCAGGCACAGCAGCACGAGGACGCCGGCCAGGGTGGCGCCGGCCGCCCCGTCGAAGGTGGCCTGGAACTGTTCGAAGATCGCCGTGGTGAACGTGGAGAACCGCAGCATCGCAAAGGCGCCGTATTCGGCGAGCAGATGCACCCCGATCAGTAACCCGCCGCCCAGGATCGCCAGCCGCAGCTGGGGCAGCACCACCCGGAAGAACACCCCGAGCGACCCGGACCCGAGCGCCTGGGCGGATTCCTCGATGGCGGGATCGAGCCGGCGCAGCGTCGCGGCGGCAGGCAGGAAGACGAACGGGAAGTACGACAGCGTCGCCACCAACACACCGGCACCGAACCCGTGCAGCGTCGGCCACACGCTGACCCAGGCGTAGCTGTTGATGAAGGCGGGCACCGCCAGCGGAGCGACCAGCAGCGGACGCCACGCCGCGGCACCGGGCACATCGGTGCGCTCGACCAGCCAGGCCGCGCCGACGCCGAGCACCACACACAGAGGGACGGTCACGACCACCAGCCCCACGGTGTTGAGCAGCAGCTCGCCCACCCGCGGCCGGACCACCAGCTCGTAGATGCGGGCCGGGCCGGTGCTGATGACCGCCCATGCCACATATCCCAGCGGGATGAAGGTCGCGGCCACCAGCACGGCGATGCCGCCGGTGAGCAACGGACCCGGCCGGGCGGGCGGACGCGGTCCGGTGATCGGGTGGTCGGTCTGCGTGGAAACCACCTAGAGCAGGCCCGCCTTGGTCATCAGGTCGGTGACCTTGGCCGCGTCGAGCGTGGACGGGTCGACCGCCGGTGCCTGCAGGGTGTCCAGCGGCGGCAACGCCGGGTTGGCGGGGACGTCGCTGGCCACCGGGTACTCGAAGGAGGTGCCCTTCTCCAGCACCTCCTGACCGGCTCGGGAGGTGATGAACTTCAGGAACTGTTGGGCCTGGTCCTTCTTCTTGCTGGACTCCAGCACGCCGCCGCCGGAGATGCTGATGAAGGCACCCGGGTCCTCGTTGCGGAAGTAGTGCAACGCGGTGTTGGCGCTGATCTCCTTGGTCTTGGCCTGATCGCGGAACCAGTAGTAGTGGTAGATGATCCCGCCGTCGATCTCACCGTCGTTGACCGCGCGCAGGGTGGCGATGTTGTCCTGCAGCAGCGTCGCGTTCGATTTCATGGCGGTCAGCCACGCCGAGGTGGCCTGCTCGCCGGTCAGCTGCAGCATCGCCGAGATGATGGCCTGGAAATCGGCCTTGGCCGGGGGCGCGCCCCAGCGTCCCTTCCACTCCGGCTGCTGCAGATCCATGATCGAGCGCGGCAGCTGACCCAGCTGCAGCCGATCGGTGTTGTAGACGAACACCGTGGTGCGCGCGGCGACGCCGGTCCACTTGTTCGTCGACGGCCGGTACTGGGTCGGCACCTGTTCGACGGTGGCGGCGTCGACGTCGGCGAACAGGCCGGCGTCCTCGATGGCGGCCATGGCCGGTGAGTTCTCGGTGAGGAACACATCGGCCGGGGAGGAGTCGCCCTCGGCGATCAGCTGGTTGCCCAGTTCGGTGTCGCCGCCCTGCCGGTAGGTGACCTTGATACCGGTCTCCTTGGTAAAGGCGTCGATCCATTCCTTGGTGAGCGATTCGTGCTGTGCGTTGTAGATCAGCAGTTCATCGCTCTGGTCACTCGACGAGCATGCTGTCCCCGCCGACACGACGGCCAGGACGGACAGCACCGCGGCGATGCGGCGCATACGGATTCCCATCGGGCAATCCTTACATCCCCGACCTAGGTAAGGTTTGCCTTCCTGGCATTTTCACAGGCAACGCAGCGGCATCACCTGCGATTCGGCCCGCGTCAGTGCGATCGGATCCTCGTCGACCGTGCCGGGGTCCACCCACTGGATGGACCGGCTGTCGCCGAGACGCCGGAAGTACAGGCACCGGCCCGGGCTGGTGCGGCGATCGCGTGCCAGCCGTGGCGGGAGCGGCATCCGGTAGAGATCGCCTTCGATCTTGACCGCGCCCGCGTCCGCCGCATTATCAAAGGACAAGTAGCGCAGGGCGATCGGGCGCTGATCGCTGTCGCGCAGCCGCGCGATGGCGCGCACCGGGAGATCGCCGGTCAGGACCGCTCGGTACAGCGCCTCCTCGAAACCGACCCCGTGCAGGTAGTACGGCCCGGTGCCGTCGGACCATTCGATGGCAGGCCGACCGGTGGCGCAGTGCAACAGCTGTGCGCGCCCCGGTTCGCGCCGGACGGTCGGCATCGGGACCAGGAGTACCTCACCGGCGATCGGCAGGATCCAACCCAGCCCGACCTGCACCGCTCGGCGCATCGGGGCCGAGAAGCGCGCCCACCGGACCGCCGAGACCACCGTGTTGGGCGGCAGCCAGTCGGCATGGGGCATGCCGGCCACGAACTGGTTGTAGAGGACATCGCGTTCGTCGCGCAGTAGCACCGTGCCGGGCGCCCCCTCGATATCGCTGTTACCCGACCAGCGCGCCATCCGTGGCCACCGACGGTCCGGGCCGATCACCGATGCGATGGCCAGCGCGCGATCCAGATCCGGCACCACCGAGTAGCCGGTGCGGTGGTGCACATCGTGCTCGGCGCAGAAATCCGCGACCAGCGCGATGGCGGTGTCATCGTCGAACGCCCCGGTGGGCGCCGGGTTTTCGGGCCGGAGAACAGGGGTGGGAGTGGACATGGCGTGACAGTAGCGCCGGGGTACGACATGTCCATTTCGCGACAAGACCGTGCGGTGGCACCGGTGATCACGCAGGATCGAGGGATGAAACCGATTGCCACGCTCGCGCTCGCCGGCCTCGCCGCGTCCATCGTCTCCGTCTCGGCCGCGCCCGCAGCGTCCGCCGCGCCGCCCTGCTCGGCGAGCAACCTGGCCACCGTGGCCAGCGGTGTGCTGGCGCAGGCCGGTGGCTATCTGGACACCCACCCGTCGGCCAATGATGTGTTGACCGCGGCTGCCAACCAGCCCACCGCAGAGGCCGAGCAGTCCATCCGGGGCTACTTCCTGACGCACCCGGGTGAGTTCCTGGATTTGCAGAACATCGCGCGGCCGTTGATCGACCTCCGTCGCTCGTGCGGCGTGGCGGTGTCGCCCGGCCAGTTGGCGGCGCTGATCGACGCGCTCAGCTAGGCATTCCGGTGCGCGCGTAGCAGGGGCCCGAGACCGTCCAGACGGTCGAACAGGTGCCACACGTAGTTCGTCGTGCCGTCGACGCGGTGCGGATGCAGGTCGGCCAGATCGGGATCGTCGTTATAGGCGTCGAAACCTTCACGCGACTCCCACAGCACCAGGATCATGACCTGCCGGGGGGCGATGTCGCCGACGACGGACTCCTGG
Source organism: Mycolicibacterium bacteremicum (assembly GCF_002086115.1). Lineage (GTDB taxonomy): Bacteria > Actinomycetota > Actinomycetes > Mycobacteriales > Mycobacteriaceae > Mycobacterium > Mycobacterium bacteremicum. Next base: position 38,536 of record NZ_MVHJ01000022.1, on the reverse strand, counting down.
AATCCGCCGAGCGCGACGACGGTGCCGCCGTGCTTGGCGATCGCCTCCGGTGCGCGGCGTGAGTACTGCAGATATTCGTCGGCATCGGCGATGTCGAAGAGGTTGAGGGCGTAGACCGGCATGGGACTCCCTCTGGTGGCTGTCCCAGCACGGTAGCGCGCCGATCAGAGGCGACCGTAGCGGCTGCGCACGAAGCTGTACGCACCGAATGCGGCGATGCCCAGCGCGGCGATGATCAACAGGAACTTGCCGAACGGCGCCTGGCCCAGAGTCTTGACCGCCGCGTCCAGCCCGGAGGCCTTGGCCGGATCGGCCTGCAGGGTGGCGACGACCACGAGGATCCCGGCGCCGGCCAGCACGAGGCCCTTCGCGGTGTATCCCGCGACGCCGACGGCGGTGATACCGGTGCCGCCCGAGACCCGCAGGTCCTTGAAGAATTTCTTGGAGACGCCCTTGTAGACGTGGTAGCCGCCGACACCGAGCACACCGAGCCCGACCACGATCAGCACCGCCTTGCCCCACCCGGACTGCATCAGCTGGGCCGACAGCCCGGAATTCTGCTGGCCGCTGGATTGACCGGCACCCATCGCGAACCGCAACGCGGAGAGGGCGATCGCGATGTTGGCCACGGCGAGACCGACGGACTTCGCGCGTTTCCAGGCCGGTGAGTCGTCGTTACCGCGGCGTTCGCTGGGTTTGGAGCCGACCACCGCTTCGGCCAGGTGCCACAAACCCAGGGCGAACAGACCCAGCGCAGCAACCCACAACATCACCTGCCCGCCGGTCTGTGCGGCCAGGGTCGCCAGCGCGCCCGACTGATCGGCGTTACCGCCGCTGCCGAGCGCGAGCCGCAGGATGATGTAGCCCAGCAGCAGATGCAGTACGCCGCTGGCCGCGAAGCCGGCGCGTGCTCCGTACTGGAAGGCATCGCTGTCGGTGGCCCGGTCCACCGCTCCGTGGACCTGGCTCGCGCTGGTACTCATGTCATTCTCCCCGTGGCCGCCGGCATTCGATGGGCCCGGGTACCCCCTTTTTGACGCGAGCGAAACCGATCCGACTGACTTCGGGCCTGGGCCGTCGTGGGCGGGCGGCATCGGCGTGTGACGCCCAGCCGTCCGGGGTAGTCGCCCCTGATGCAGACGTTCCTGCCGTACGAGTCGTTCGCCGAGAGCGCGCTGGTGCTCGACGCGAAGCGGCTCGGCAAGCAGCGTGTGGAGACCATCCAGGTGCTGCGGGCGTTGACGGTGCCCGGTTACGGCTGGCGCCGCCATCCCGCCGCCGCGATGTGGGCCGGCTACGAGGAGGCGGTGGTGCGCTACGGGCTCGACATCTGCGCGGCCTGGTCCGAACGGGGGCACGGGGACACCTGCGCGGCGACGATGGTGGCGGATCTGACGCAGGCGACGGGTATCGGAGCGGCGCGTACGCAGGCGGAGTTGCGCGCCGTCGGCGAGCTGCCGCCGTGGCTGGGTGACGAACTGTTCCACCGCAGTCATCGATCGGCGTTGCTGCGCAAGGATCCGCCGCATTACGGTCCGCTGTTTCCCGGGGTCCCCGACGACCTGCCCTATGTCTGGCCGACCTCGGATCGGGAGCGCCGGATCCCGGTCTAGCTGGGTGCCAGGATGTCGGATCGAGCCGCGGCTTGTCTGACGATACGGTGGCCCGGGGCCGTTGCTCTTAAAGTTCTTTCGACACCATGGAGGCGCGTCGGCGTGCTCGCTGTTCGATCCGCCCGCGGGTGGCGGACATTCAAGGGTGTGGTGAACAGGGCCACCGAAAGCCGTACTGCCGAGACGATTGCACGTATCGGATACCCCGTGAGTGGAATCCTGCATCTCCTGATCGCCTACATCATCGCGCGTATCGCGTTCGGTTTCCGGGGCGAGGCCGACCAGACGGGAGCGTTGGCGATACTCGCCGGGCAGCGCGGTGGTTCGGTGTCGTTGTGGGTGGTGGCATTCGGTCTGTTCGCGCTGGCGATGTGGCGGCTGGCCGAGGTGGTGCTCGGTCTGCACCCGGGCGAAAGTGCTCATGCGCATATGCGGGATACGCCGCTGCTCAATCGACTCAAGGCACTCGGACTTGCCATCGCGTATCTGGCCCTGGCCGGTGCTGCGGTGCAGTTCGCGATCGGGGTGGGCCGGTACGGCGGTGAGCGGGCGGCGGGGCTGAGCGCCCGGCTGATGCAGACCGGCAGCGGGAAAGCCGTGCTCGTTGCCATCGGTGTGGCGGTCGCGGTGTTCGGCGGCTACTTCGTCTACAAGGGTGCTTCGCGCAAGTTCTTGGGTGACCTGACGATGCCGGGTGGGCAGGTGATGACCGTGCTGGGACTGGTCGGCCATGTGGCGGAGGGCATCGTGCTGTTCGCAGCCGGGGTCTCGGTGATCGCGGCATCGTTCCTGCAGGATCCGGCCCGGGCAACAGGTCTGGATGCCGCCGTGCGGGCGCTCGGGCAGACGCAATACGGCCAGGCGACCCTACTGGCCGCGGCGGTGGGTTTTGCCGCGTACGGGTTGTACAGCATTGCGCTGACGAGATATTCGCGGATGTGAGTGCAACGGTTGTGCGGCCCGAGTGGCGTGACCATAATCGCGGCTATGACCCCCGCTGATCCGTTCCAGACCGATTCCACGCCGGCACTGTCGGGGATCGCCCCGCAGCTCGAGGAGCTTGCTGCCCGGCTCGGTGTCAAGTCCGTGTTGGTGATGCGGTCGGATCCCGATTCCATGGTGGTTGCCGCCACCGCCGGTGAGGCGACCAAGCACTACACCGTGGGCGCCGCCGGCCAGAAGGCCGGTGCGGACACCGGCCGGATTCCGCTGTACTGCGAGCGCGTCGTGGACACCGATGAGGTTCTCTACGTTCAGGATTCGAGAGTCGACGAGACCTTCGCCGGCAATGAGGACGAGACGGAGTTCGGTCTGCACAACTACCTCGGGGTGGCGGTGCATGACGGCGCCGGTCGGGTGGTGGGCACCGTCTGCGTGCTCGACGACACCGCGCGTGAGTACACCGATGCCGAGCGTGTCGAGTTGGAGCGGGTGCGTGCCGAGGTGGAGAAGGTGGTGGCCACCGACAGCGACGCGCTGGGCTGACGGTGTCCGCGCGCTCGGTGTGGATGAACCGGTGACTGGGGATAACCGGGGTTCCTCGGCGTCGCTGCCCGGGGGTTTGTCGGAGCCCGGGGTGACGGTGTGTCCATGGAAATCTGGACTCGCGCCGAGATCGGTGCCTTGGGTGAACAGCTCGCGGTCGATCACCTGACCTCGCGCGGTTTGACCGTGCTGGAACGTAATTGGCGGTGCCGGTTCGGTGAACTGGATGTGATCGCCTTCGACCCGATCGGGCGGATCGTGGTGTTCGTCGAGGTGAAGGCGCGTACGACGGACCGGTTCGGTGGTGTCGCCTACGCCGTCACCCCGGACAAGCTACGTCGGCTCCGACGGCTGGTGGGGTTGTGGCTGGCGGCTCATCCAGGGCACTACGCGGGGACGCGTCTCGATGTCATCGGGGTCCGGTTCGGTCGCACCCGGGAACCCGAACTCAGCCATCTCGAGGCGGTCGGCTGATGGCGCTCGGTCGGGCGTTCGCGGTGGCCATCCGCGGGCTGGACGGGGTCACGGTCGAGATCGAGGCGCACATCAGTGGCGGCCTACCGGGTGTGCATCTGGTTGGGTTACCCGACACCGCCCTGCAGGAGTCCCGCGATCGGGTGCGGGCGGCGATCACCAACTGCGGGAACAGCTGGCCGGATACCAGGCTGACGCTGGCGCTGTCACCGGCGACGCTGCCCAAGGGCGGGTCGATGTATGACCTCGCGTTGGCTTCGACGGTGCTCGCGGCGCAGTTGAAGGATCCGTGGCCGCGGCTGGAGAACTCGGTGTTGCTGGGGGAGTTGGCGCTCGACGGCCGGGTGCGGCCCGTCAACGGGGTGCTGCCTGCGGTGCTGACCGCCAAACGCGACGGGTGGCCCGCGGTGGTGGTGCCGTTGGCGAACCTGGCCGAGGCCAGCCTGGTCGACGGTATCGAGGTGTGGGGCGTACAAACGCTCACACAGCTACAGGCCTGGTTGAAGGGCACCGGCCGGCTGACTCCCCGGATCGCCGACGCGGGAGCCGGCGCGATTCCGCCGTGCCTGGACCTTGTCGATGTCATCGGGCAGACCGAAGCGCGCGTCGCGGTCGAGATCGCCGCGGCAGGCGCGCACCACCTGCTGCTGACCGGACCGCCGGGGATCGGCAAAACGATGCTCGCGCAACGCCTGCCGGGGCTGCTGCCCGCTCTGACCGAGGAAGAGGCCATCGAGGTCACCGCCATCCATTCGATCGCGGGCACGCTGCTGGCCGATACCCCACTGATCACCCGGCCGACCTTCATCGCCCCGCATCACTCGTCCACGGTGGCCGCGATGGTCGGCGGGGGTTCGGGGATGGCGCGCCCGGGCGCGGTCAGCCGGGCGCATCGGGGGGTGCTCTTCCTCGACGAATGCGCCGAGATCGGTACCAGCGTGCTGGAGGCGTTGCGAACACCCTTGGAGGACGGCGAGATCCGGTTGGCCCGCCGGGACGGGGTGGCGCGCTACCCGGCTCGCTTCCAGCTGGTGATGGCGGCGAATCCGTGCCCGTGCGCACCCATGAATCCCGCGGATTGTCTGTGCAACGCCGGAGCCAAGCGGCGATACCAGAGCAAGTTGTCGGGTCCGCTGATGGACCGGGTCGACCTCAAGGTCGAGATGCACCCGATCCGCTCGGGCGCGTTCACGCACGAGGCCGGTGAACCCACCGACGTCGTTCGCGCCAGGGTCGCTGCCGCCCGCGAGGCGGCCGCGGCCAGGTGGCAACGGTTGGGGGTACGGACCAACGCCGAGGTGCCCGGCCCCGCCCTGCGCACCACCTTCCGCCCCGGCGATGCGACCATGCGGGTGCTCCGGATGGCGATCGACCGGGGCAGCATCAACCTGCGTGGCGCCGATCGCACCCTGCGGATCGCGTGGTCGATCGCGGATCTGGCGGGGGCCGACTCGCCGACCGCCGACCATGTCGCCACGGCGCTCAGCTTCCGCCAGGGCGGTGCGCGATGACCGATGAGGTGCGTCGGGCGTGGGCATATCTGTCGCGGGTGGCCGAACCGCCCAATGCCGACCTTGCGGCGCTGGTCGCCGAACACGGCCCGGTCGAGGCGGCGCAGCGGATCCAAGCCGGCGCGGAATCCGACGATCTGCGCGATGCGGTATCGGCTCGCCGTGACATCGACCGCGCCGCAGCGGATCTGGAGATCCTCGATCGACGCGGCGGCCGACTGATCACCGCGGCGGATGCCGAGTGGCCCCATCTGGCGTTCAGTGCGTTCGACTCGGCGGATGTCGCCGGCCGGGCATCGGGTCGCGTGCCGCTGGTGCTGTGGGCCGTCGGTCCGGCCCGCCTCGACGAGGTGGCCCGACGGTCGGCGGCGATCGTCGGGACCCGGGCGTGCACCGCGTACGGCGAACACGTGGCCGCCGACCTTGCGGCCGGGCTGGCCGAGCGCGATGTGGCGGTGGTCTCCGGCGGTGCGTACGGCATCGACGGCGCTGCGCATCGGTCGGTGCTGGGTGTCGACGGTGTCACCGCCGCCGTTCTCGCCTGCGGTATCGACGTCCCGTACCCGGCCGGACACTCGTCCCTGCTGCACCGGGTGTCCGGTAGTGGTCTGCTGCTCACCGAGTATCCGCCGGGGGAGCGGCCGACCCGGTACCGGTTCCTGACCCGCAACCGTCTGGTCGCCGCGCTGGGCGGGGCGACCGTGGTGGTGGAGGCCGGGTTGCGCAGCGGGGCCGCCAACACCGCAGCGTGGGCGGAATCGATGGGCCGGGTGGTGCTCGCCGTGCCCGGACCGGTCACCTCCGCGGCCTCGGCGGGCTGCCACGCGCTGCTCAAGAAGAAGGCAACCTTGGTGACCCGTGCCGAGGAAATCATCGAGATCGTCGGCAGAATGGGCGAATTCGCCGAGGACCCGGAGCATCCGCAGATGCCGTTGGACGGCCTGTCGCGCGAGGAACTGGTGGTCTACGAGGCGCTGCCGGCGCGGGGGCTGCGCAGTGTGGAGCAGATCGCCGTCGATGCCGGGATACCCGCCGAACAGGTACTCGGGCCGCTGGCGCTGTTGGAGATCGCGGGGTGGGTGGAACGCCGCGACGGTCGGTGGCGGCTGGCACGATGCTGACCAGGACTCCACATCAGCGCATTGCCAAGCTATCTGGGCGGCAGGTGCTCATGATAGAAGCTCGCGAGTCGGTCCACAGCCTGGTCGACGTACTCTGGCACGTCGTACATCTCGTAGTGGCCGGCGCCCTCCACCACCAGCAGATCGACCGGATTGGGCGCCATCTCCCACAACCGCATGCCGGCTTCGTAGGAACCGGTGACGCCCCTGCGCCCGGCGACGACGACCTGCAGCGGCTGGGTGAGGAGTTGGTCGACCAGGTGGAAGGCGTCGTAACCGATGAGCAGCGGATCGCTGCGCGACAACCGCCGGTTGGTCGAGTGCACGCTACGCCCGCGCGCGGTCCGGTAGTAGGTGATGGCCTGGACATTGTCGATATCGGAGATGCCGGCCGCCGCCGCGTCCTCCAGTGTGTCGGGAAGCCAATGGAGCCGAGACAATTCGCCGTCGCGCACCTCGCGAGTACGTTCGATCGCCAGCGCGTCCAGTGCGGCGGCCGGACCGTCCGGGGCGAACGCCGCCGACCGCCACGAGTCGCCCATGTTGCCGGCGACGACCGTGCCGACGGCGCGGATCCGATGATCGGTGCGCGCGGTGTGGACGGCGTACCCGCCGCCGGCGCAGATGCCGAGCACGCCGATCCGGTCGGGATCCACACCGGCGAAGGTATCGAGTGCATCGATGGCATAGGAGATGTCCTCCCCGCGGCGGTAGGGATCCTCCAGATCGCGCGGCTCGCCACCGCTCTGCCCCTGATGCCCGGGGTCGAAGACCAGCGCCACCAAACCGCGCGCGGCCAACCGGGAGGCGTAGTTCGCCCCGATCTGCTCTTTCACGCTGCTACCGGGAGTCGAAAGCACCACGGCCGGATGAGCCTGTGCCGCATCGAAACGGTCGGGCAGATACACGTGGCCCGCAAGGTCGAACGGACCTCGCGGAATGGACAGCGGGACGGGCGCACTCATACCTCCGTCATACCTCGCGGTTGTGTCCGCCGGGTTTCGGTAGCCGACCCGCCGGCACCGGATGCTCGTACAGTGGTGGCGAGATCAGCTGACGATATTGCGAGGTAGCGCTATGGCGGGACGTCCCATTCACACTTTCGAGGTGATCAGCAAGCATCAGTTGACACCGCATATGATCCGGTTGGTTCTCGGCGGTGTCGGCTTCGACACCTTCAAGCCGGGTGGATTCACCGACTCCTACGTCAAGATCGCGATCGTCCCGGCCGATGTCGACGTCGTCGCGCTGCCCCATCCGCTCACCCTCGACAGCTTCGACGAGCTACCCGAATCCAAGCGTCCGACCGTGCGCACCTACACCGTGCGCAGCATCGATGACGCCAAGCGCCAGATCGCCATCGACTTCGTGGTGCACGGCGAACAGGGTGTCGCCGGCCCATGGGCCGCGGCCGCCGAGCCCGGGCAACCCGTCTATCTCATGGGTCCCGGCGGCGCGTACGCGCCGGACCCGGCCGCGGACTGGCATCTGCTCGCCGGTGACGAGGCGGGGCTGCCGGCCATCAGTGCGGCTCTGGAAGCGTTGCCGCCCAACGCGATCGGGAAGGCGTTCATCGAGGTGGCCGGCCCGGACGACGAGGTGGCCATCAGCGCCCCCGAGGGTGTCGAGGTGCACTGGATCTACCGCGGCGGGCGTGCCGACCTGGTCAGCGAGAACCAGGCGGGTGACAACGCGCCACTCATCGCGGCGGTGAAAGAAGCGCACTGGCTGCCCGGTCAGGTTCAGGTGTTCGTGCACGGCGAGGCCCAGGCGGTCATGCACAATCTACGTCCCTACCTGCGCAAGGAGCGCGGCGTCGACGCGAAGTGGGCGTCCATCTCGGGGTACTGGCGCCGCGGTCGCACCGAGGAGACGTTCCGCCAGTGGAAGTCCGAACTGGCCAAGGCCGAGGCGGGCCAGCCAGACTGAGCCCCATGGCATACGGCGACTACCAGCTGGAGATCTACCTACAAGGACTCGCGGGGGTGGTGCCGTCGTTCCCGATGGCATTCGCCGAACTCGAGGAACGCGCGCAATCCGCGCTGTCGACGTCGGTGTGGTCCTATGTCGCCGGTGGTGCGGGCGACGAGCGCACCCAGCGGGTGAACGTCAGCGCGTTCGAGAAGTGGGGTCTGATCCCGCGGATGGGCGTCGGCGCCACCGAGCGCGACCTCAAGGTCGACCTCTTCGGCCTGACCCTGCCCTCGCCGGTGTTCATGGCCCCCATCGGCGTCACCGGTATCTGCAGCCAGGACGGCCACGGCGATCTCGCCGTCGCCCGGGCCGCGGCGCGCACCGGCGTGCCGATGACGGTCTCGACCCTGACCGCCGATCCGCTGGAGGACGTGGCCGCCCAATTCGGCGACACCCCCGGCTTCTTCCAGCTGTACACCCCGAAGGACCGCGAACTGGCGGCCAGCCTGGTGTCGCGCGCCGAGCGGGCCGGTTACAAGGCGATCATCGTCACGCTCGACACGTGGGTCCCGGGCTGGCGGCCGCGGGATCTGAGCACGTCGAACTTCCCGCAGTTGCGCGGCAAATGCCTGTCCAACTACACCAGCGACCCGGTCTTCCGGGCGAGCCTGGCCCAGCCGCCGGAGGAGAACCCCCAGGCGGCGATCCTGGCATGGGTGAGCACCTTCGGCCAGCCGGTCACCTGGGATGACCTGACCTGGTTGCGGTCACAGACCGACCTGCCGCTCATCGTCAAGGGCATCCAGCACCCTGATGACGTCCGGCGCTCCCGCGACGTCGGCATGGACGGCATCTACTGCTCCAATCACGGCGGACGCCAGGCCAACGGCGGGCTGCCGGCCATCGATTGCCTGCCCGAGGTGGTGCACGCCGCCGACGGTCTGCCCGTGCTGTTCGACTCGGGGGTGCGCAGCGGCGCCGACATCGTCAAGGCGCTCGCAATGGGCGCCAGCGCGGTCGGGGTCGGCAGGCCCTATGTCTACGGGCTGGCGCTCGGCGGCACCGATGGCGTGGTGCACGTGTTGCGCTCCTTGCTGGCCGAGGCCGACCTGATCATGGCGATCGACGGCTATCCCAGCCTGGCCGATCTCACCCCGGACACGCTGCGGCGCGTCAGCTAGACACTGCGCGGGGATCTGCGACGGTAGGGGGCGTGAGCGACCCGTCCATCGAGGCCCTGCTGGGGGAGTTCGACGAGTACCTGGAACTGCAGCGCGGTCGCTCGGCGCACACCCGCCGCGCCTACCTGAGCGACCTGCGCGGACTGTTCGAGTTCACCGGCGGCGGCCTGGCATCGCTGACCCTTCCCCGGCTGCGGTCCTGGCTGGCCGCGCAGGCCGGCGCCGGCGCGGCACGCAGCACGCTGGCCCGGCGCACCTCGGCCGTCAAGACCTTCACCGCCTGGGCCCTGCACCGCGGTGTGCTCGACACCGATCCCGCAGTGCGGTTGCAGACACCCAAGGCGCACCGGGTGCTGCCGTCGGTGCTGCGTCGGGAACAGGCACTCGATGCCATGGACGCATTGAATTCGGGTGCCCAGCAGGGTGATCCGATGGCACTGCGGGACCGGGTGATCGTCGAGCTGTTGTACGCCACCGGTATCCGGGTCAGCGAGCTGTGCGGTCTGGACATCGACGACGTCGACGTGACCCGCCGGTTGCTGCGGGTGCTGGGCAAGGGCAACAAGGAGCGCACCGTCCCGTACGGCGAGCCCGCCGAGGACGCGCTGGCGGCCTGGCTGCGCGATGGTCGGCCCGCGGTGGTCACCGCCCATTCTGGTCCGGCGCTGCTGCTGGGAGCCCGCGGCGGCCGACTCGACCAGCGGCAGGCCCGCACCGTGGTGCACCAGACGATGGCCGCTGTCGAGGGTGCGCCGGACATCGGCCCGCACGGACTACGGCACAGCGCGGCGACCCACCTGCTGGAGGGCGGCGCGGACCTGCGCGTGGTGCAGGAGCTGCTGGGCCACTCGACGCTGGCGACGACCCAGCTCTACACCCACGTCACCGTCGCCCGGTTGCGCGCGGTGCACGATCAGGCCCACCCGCGGGCCTGACGTGCGATTTCGGTGAGGAAACGTGTGGTGAGCGCATGTTTCCTCACCGAAATCACGACGGGGACAGCGGTTTGAGGATGATGGGGGTGGTGGCGAGCAGACCGAGCGGGTCGACATAGTCCGCCCGCGCGGCCGGGCCCCACATCGCGCCCCAGTGCAGGCAGGCCGACACCGGGCAGCCGGCGTGCCCGTCGAGCAGCACCCCCAGCGCCGTGCCGGCTGACACCCGCTGCCCGGCCTGCACCGCCGCCCGCACCGGCTCATAGCTGGTGCGCAATCCGCCGGGATGCTGCACCGACACCAGCGGGCGCCCGGCCAGCGCGGCGGCGAACATCACCACCCCGTCGGCGGCCGCGTACACCGGCTGGCCGGGTGTGCCCGCGAGGTCCACCCCGCGGTGCCCGCGCCGCCAGTTGGGGGTGGGCGCGTCGAAAGCGCGGGTGACCGCGGGGGTGGGCCGCAGCGGCCAGGACAGCCGCGCCGTCTCGGCTCCGACCGGGGCGGCCCACGCCACGGCCGCGACCGCGGTCACCGCAAACCATCTCATCGGTCCAGTTCACCGCCGTGGCGGCGGCCACGGAACCATGCGGATGCCAGCCTGTGGACCGACCGGCGACTGTGCACAATGCGCGTGGTCAGAGCACAGGTTGAAACGGTGTAAACTTCTCCCCGCAGCTCACATCCGTGGGCTGACTTCGCGCGTCTGCACCGCAGAGCTGTCCGTTTCACCATGACAGCGCTGCAACCAGCATGCCGGGCGGTCCCGACCGGGGAACCGGACGGGTCCGGCAGCAGCAGGCGCCAGGGCCGGGCATCAACCGATGTCGGGCATCAACCGAACACTAGTGAGGCATAACCATGGCCGTCGTGACCATGAAGCAGCTGCTCGACAGCGGCACCCATTTCGGGCATCAGACCCGGCGCTGGAACCCCAAGATGAAGCGGTTCATCTTCACCGACCGCAACGGCATCTACATCATCGATCTGCAGCAGACGCTGACCTACATCGACAAGGCCTACGAGTTCGTGAAAGAGACTGTCGCCCACGGTGGCAGCATCATGTTCGTCGGCACCAAGAAGCAGGCTCAGGAGTCCATCGCCGATGAGGCGACCCGGGTCGGCATGCCCTTCGTGAACCAGCGTTGGCTGGGCGGCATGCTCACCAACTTCTCCACCGTGCACAAGCGCCTTCAGCGGATGAAGGAGCTGGAGGCCATGGAGCAGACCGGTGGCTTCGAGGGTCGCACCAAGAAGGAAATCCTCATGCTGACGCGTGAGAAGAACAAGCTGGAGCGCTCGCTCGGCGGTATCCGGGACATGGCCAAGGTTCCCTCGGCCGTCTGGGTCGTCGACACCAACAAGGAGCACCTGGCGGTTGCCGAGGCTCGCAAGCTGAACATCCCGGTCATCGCGATCCTGGACACCAACTGCGATCCCGACGTGGTCGACTACCCGATTCCGGGCAACGACGACGCCATCCGCTCGGCCGCGCTGCTCACCAAGGTGATCGCCTCCGCGGTCGCCGAGGGTCTGCAGGCCCGCTCGGGTGCCGGTAAGGCCGAGGCCGGCCAGGACGCCGCCGCCGAGCCGCTGGCCGAGTGGGAGCAGGAGCTGCTGGCCGGTGCGACCACCGGTGCCGCAGAGGGCGCTCCCGCCGCCGAGACCACCACTGACGCTTCCTAAATCTTTTCAGGAGAAGGCTTTATGGCTAACTACACCGCTGCCGATGTCAAGCGCCTGCGGGAGCTGACCGGCGCCGGAATGATGGACTGCAAGAACGCGCTGGCCGAATCGGACGGCGATTTCGACAAGGCCGTCGAGCTGCTGCGCATCAAGGGCGCCAAGGATGTCGGCAAGCGCGCCGAGCGGGCAACCGCCGAGGGCCTGGTGGCCGCCAAGGATGGCGTGCTGATCGAACTCAACTCGGAGACCGACTTCGTCGCCAAGAACGCCGAATTCCAGGGTCTGGCCGACACGATCGTGGCCGCCGCACTGGAGGCGAAGGCCGGCGACGTCGAGGCGCTCAATGCCGCCAAGGTCGGCGATTCGACGGTCGAGCAGGCCGTTGCCGACCTGTCGGCCAAGATCGGCGAGAAGCTGGTCCTGCGCCGCGCCGCGTACTTCGACGGTCAGGTGGAGACCTACCTGCACAAGCGCGCCGCGGATCTGCCGCCGGCCGTGGGTGTGCTGGTGGAGTACACCGGCGATGACAAGAGTGCCGCGCACACCGTGGCGCTGCAGATCGCCGCGCTGAAGGCCAAGTACCTCACCCGTGAGGACGTGCCGGAGGACATCGTCGCCAACGAGCGTCGGATCGCCGAGGAGACCGCCAAGGCCGAGGGCAAGCCCGAGCAGGCGCTGCCCAAGATCGTGGAGGGTCGCGTGACCGGCTTCTATAAGGATGTCGTGCTGCTGGATCAGCCGTCGGTGTCCGACAACAAGAAGACCGTCAAGGCCCTGCTCGACGAGGCGGGCGTGACCGTCACCCGGTTCGTCCGGTTCGAGGTCGGCCAGGCCTGATCTCAGTCCGCCACGAAGCCCCCGAGACTCGGTCTCGGGGGCTTCGTGCTGTTGCGGCCATCGCGATTGGCCGGGGCCCGGCATCGCTGAGGTAATTGATCATGTGCGCCGGATTGTTTGCCAGTACGGCACCGCCCGGAGCGGACGGCTGGAAACCTGGCTTCTCAGCGATTCGGGCCACTTTTGCCAGACGCGCTGATGTGGTGATAGAGCAAATCGACCAGCAAACACATTAGGGTGGCCAAAGTCGCCACAACCGGTGATTATTCAAAAATCGCGCTCTTTCGAGTTAATATTCACACATGGGGAAATTTCTAAACTGCTCTGGTCACAGTGACCCGCGCGGTTGAGGCGCCTCGCGCGGCAAACCTGTTTGTCAGCGGGGATGTGAAGGAGCGGGCGGACGCGGGGGCGAACCAGCTACGTCGGCATCGGTCCTGGATCTCGTTCGCCAGTGCCGGGGTGGATCTCACGACGGCCTCGTTGGCCGTCGCGGTCGGCATGACATGGGCATCGAGCAGCCACCTCAGCCTGCCGCCGACGTGGATGCTGTTCTTCTTCGCCCCGACCATCGTCGCGCTGTCGGCGTTCCGGGGCCTCTATCGTCGGACGCTGCGGCGCACCTTCCTGGAGGAGCTGCCGACCATCCAGGCCGTCACGGCGATGGCGGCGATGCTGCTGCTGAGCGGTCTGGTCCTGAACCCGACCATCCAGGGGTCGCGGAGCAACGCGGTGGCGCGGATGTGGATGGTTGCCGCCGTGCTCGTCCCGCTGGGCAGGTTGGGGTGGATCGCGATCCGCAACCATTTCTTCCGCCTGCACCGGATGACCTCTCCGACGCTGATCCTCGGTAACGGCATGATCGCCGCGAAGGTTCTCGACCGCCTCGAGATCACCCCCGAGTACGGCTTGCAGCCGGTGGGGCTGATCGACGATGAAATGCCTACCCTCGGCGTCGACCGGGACCAGCCGGCGTCCATCCCGTATCTGGGCAAGATGGCGGCCCTCGACGATGTCATCACCGAGACCGGGGCGGAGTGCCTGGTGGTCGCCTTCTCGCGAACCCGCGATGACGCCATCACCGCGGCGATCCGCGTCGCGCACCGCCGCGGTGTGCAGGTGTGGATCGTGCCGCGGATCTTCGATGCCATGGGCGTTCACGCCCGTATCGACCACATCGGCGGTCTGCCGCTGATCGCCGTTCCGGCCACCGATCCGCGCAGCTGGCAGTTCGCGGCCAAACACATCTCCGACCGGGTGTTCGCCGCCGTGGGGCTGGCACTGATCTCACCGCTGTTCCTGACGCTGATGCTGCTGGTGAAGCTCAGTTCCCCAGGCCCGGTCTTCTTCAGTCAACCGCGCATCGGGCGCGACGGCCGGGAGTTCGGCTGTCTGAAGTTCCGATCCATGCGGCCGCCGAGTGCCGCCGACGCCGCGTTCACCCTCGGCGCGGATTCCGCACCGGGCGGCGTGGAGGGTGTGGACCGCCGCACGACCATCGGCAAGATCCTGCGGTCGACCTCGCTGGACGAACTGCCGCAGCTGCTCAACGTCCTGCGTGGACACATGAGCCTGGTCGGACCGCGCCCCGAACGGCCCGAGTACGTCGACCTGTTCAATCTGCAGATCAGCCGATACGGAGAACGGCACCGGGTGAAAGCCGGGATCACCGGATGGGCACAGGTGCATGGGTTGCGCGGGCAGACCTCGATCGCCGACCGCGCCGAGTGGGACAACTTCTATATCGAGAACTGGTCGTTGTGGCTGGACTGGCGGATCCTGGCGATGACCGTGCGGGCGGTACTGCGCCGCGCCGAATGATCCACGGACCTCTGGTACGTACTGGTACCGTCGGGCGATGGCACGCATCCACGCCTTCGGCGACGACGCACTCGGCGATCTCGACGCGGTCGGTCTGGCCGCCGCGCTCCGGGCCGGCACCGTGTCCCGGGCCGAGGTCATCGAGGCCGCCATCGCCCGCGCCGAGGCCGTCAACCCGGACCTGAACGGCCTGGCCGTGCGGGCCTACGACCGCGCCCGCGCCGCCACCCCCCGCGGTGGCTTCTTCGCCGGTGTCCCCACGTTCGTCAAGGACAACGCCGATGTCGCGGGCCTGCCCACGATGGATGGCACCGACGCCTGGGTGCCGCGGCCCGCGCCCGCCGACGGGGACTTCGCCCGCAGTTACCTGGCTACCGGACTGGTCGCGCTGGGCAAGACCCAACTTTCGGAATTCGGGTTCAGCGCCTCGGCCGAACACCCGCGTCTGGGAGCCGTGCGCAATCCCTGGAATCCCGAGTACACCGCCGGGGCGTCGTCCTCGGGGTCGGGTGCCTTCGTTGCCGCCGGCGTCGTTCCGATCGCCCACGCCAACGACGGTGGCGGCTCCATCCGCATCCCGGCGGCCTGCACCGGCCTGATCGGGCTGAAGCCCACCCGGGGCAGGCTGCCACTGGACCGGCAGATGCGTCAGATGCCGCTGCGCATCGTGGCCAACGGCGTGCTCACCCGGTCGGTCCGCGACACCGCGGCGTTCTACCGGGAGATGGAAATGCTCTACCGCAACCCGAAGCTGCCACCGATCGGCGACGTCACCGGTCCGGGAACGCGACGGTTGCGCATCGCCGTCACCACGGAATCGATTGCCCGCGAGGCCAGTCCGCAGGTGCGCGAGGCAACCATGAAGACCGCCGCCCTGTTGGAGGGGCTGGGTCACCGGGTGACCGAGATCGCCAATCCGATCCCGGCGTCGTTCATGAACGACTTCCTGCAGTACTGGTCGCTGTTGGCGTTCGCTCTGGTGCGCGGTGGCAGACGGACCTTCGGCCCGACCTTCGACCGGGGCCGGTTGGACAACCTGACCCGCGGACTGGAGCAACTGGCGGGCCGCAATCTGCACCGGATGCCGCTGGTCATCGCCCGGCTCTCGCGCATCCGTCGCATCACCGCGCGCCTGGGGCAGCGCTACGACGTGCTGCTCATGCCGACCCTCGCCGACCTGACACCGCGGATCGGGCACCTCGATCCCACCGCGGACTATCAGCAGATCATCGACCGACTGATCGACTGGGTGGCCTTCACCCCGCTGCAGAATGTCACAGGTGATCCGGCAATCTCGTTGCCGCTGAACCGGTCTGCCGACGGCATGCCGATCGGTGCGATGTTCGCGGCCACCGCGGGCAACGAACGCACGCTGCTGGAACTGGCCTTTGAACTGGAGCAGGCCAGTCCGTTCGCGCGTATCCAGGACTGACAGGCGACGAAATCCGAAGCGACCGCGACATATCGTCGTAATCGCAGTGCGGTTCGTGTAACTCCGCCGATACCGGGTATCTCGGTGGACGAAACACGTTGCGCCCACCATTCTTTCCGTGGAGCCCCTCGCACCCACAATCGTTCGGTCACCGGAGATCGCCCGCACGTC
This sequence comes from Mycolicibacterium bacteremicum, assembly GCF_002086115.1. Classification (GTDB taxonomy): domain Bacteria; phylum Actinomycetota; class Actinomycetes; order Mycobacteriales; family Mycobacteriaceae; genus Mycobacterium; species Mycobacterium bacteremicum. The sequence continues at coordinate 22,358 of NZ_MVHJ01000022.1, read as the reverse complement.
GGGGAACACCTTCGGGTGCCTTGTCCGATTCGCGGTCGCGAACATCCGCCGCCGACCCGAACGCTTTGTGCTCGCTGTTCTCGGCATCGCCCTGGCGATCGCCTGCGTCACCGTCGTGCGCACCATCTCGGCGAGTTTCGCCATCACCGGCGCGGATTCGGTGACCGAAGTCCTCGGCGAGTCCCAGTTGTGGGTGGTTCCCGCCGCCGGTGTGCACTACGACCCGGCGGCCCGGGCCCTGGTGACCGACGGCCCGGCGCCCACCTTCGTCGCACCGCCGGACTGGGGTGCGATCCGCACCCTGGCGGGGGTCACCACCGTCGGCGACACCACGGTATCGCTGCGCGGCGCCGAAGATGTCAGTGCCGGGCAGGCCATCATCGGCTCAGAGCTCGCCGCCCGGATGGGTATGGCCGACGGCGCCACGCTGGACATCGGGGGGCAGAGGTTGGCCGTGGATGTCGACGGTGACGGTGAATCCATCACGGTGACAACAGATCTGGCGCGGCAGACCATCGGTGAGAATGGATGGTGGACCGTCACCGCGCCGATCGGTCAGGAACAACGTCGTGACCTGGCCCAGATCTTCGGCGCCGCCACCGGCCTGGCGTACTCGTCCGACCCCGCGGTCCGGCCAGACCCGGCGGGCCCCGGCCTCATCTATGACACCGTGGGCGGCTCGGGCCCGCTGACCTTCGAACAGAAATTCTCCGCGCTGTTCTCCGGCAAGGTCACCAGCTCCACGCTCGGCATCATCTCGACCATCGGACTGATCCTCGGTTTCGTCATCGCGGTGTCCTCGTTCCTGGCCGCCGTCGCCGAGCGCAAGCGGGAGTTCGGCATCATGTCCAGCATCGGACTGGCCGACGAGGTGCTGTACTTCTTCCTCGTCGAATCCGGCATCGTGTTCCTGACGGCCTATATCGTCGGCGTCCTGAGCGCCGGACTTGCTGTCGCACTGGTGATCCCGCAGATCGCCACGCTGAGCGCCTGGGGCCAGGCCGCCGGCATGGTCGCCGCCTTCATCCCGGCCATGGCCATCGTCGGCGCACTTGTTCCCGTGCACCGCCTGCTGCAACAGCGCCCGGTCGATCTGCTGGGGGGCCGATGAGCGCCTGCGCGAAGAGGAGAGGGGTGCAGCTGAGATGCGATACGGATTGAGCTACGGCTGGCTGTCCGCCCGCCGACGGATCCGCGAGATGATCCTGCCTGCCGTCACGACCGCCACCGGCGCATTCCTGGTGGTGATCGTGCTCGGTATGGCAGAGGGAATCCGGGCCCAGTCCGCCGCCCTGGGAAACGCCGACGAGATCGGCGCGGCCGTTCTGCTGATCGCGGTGACCGTACTGCTGGTCGGCGTCGTGGAGGTGGCGGTAGCCACCACGCGCACCGTCGCCGGTCGCACCCGCGAGCTCGGCGTGCTGGGGGCCAACGGGATCCGGCGCCGACCGGTGGTGATCGCCCTGTTGGTGGAACCGATACTGGCCGCACTCAGCGGAGCCCTCGCCGGTGCCGCGCTGGCCGCCGTCGTCGGGATAGGACTCGGCGCCACCGGTTTCGCACCCGCCGGTGTCGACTTGCTCGGTCTGGCCGGCGGCGCCGCTCTCGCGGTCGTCGTCAGCATCACTGCCGCGCTGGCCACCAGCATCGTCCCCACCTGGAACGCCGCCTCGCGGCCCCCGATCCGATCACTGAGCAGCGGAGGATGACCATGACCGCCATCGACGAGAACCCCGTCGCCGTCACCTCGGGCGCCGATCCGGCACCCGTCGTCGACATCTCCGACGTCTGGAAGCTGCACAAGCTCGGCGATGAGGTGGTCAAGGCCCTCATCGCCGTCGAACTCACCGTGCTACCAGGTGAATTCGTCTGCCTGATGGGACCCAGCGGCAGCGGAAAATCGACGCTGCTCAACATCATGGGTGGATTGGACCGGCCGACGAAGGGCACCGTATCGGTGGCCGGCCAGGACACCGCCAAGCTGACCGAGAGCCAGTTCGCCGCGCTGCGGCACGACACCATCGGCTTCATCTTCCAGAGCTACAACTTGATCCCGTTCCTGTCGGCCGTGGAGAACGTGGAACTACCACTGATGTTCGAACCATACGACCGCAAGGCGCTGCGGCAGCGCGCCACCGAATTGTTGGAGATCGTCGGACTCGGCCACCGCGTGCACCACCAGCCGACCAGGATGTCCGGTGGTGAACAACAGCGCACCGCCATCGCGCGGTCGTTGATCTCCAACCCGACGCTCGTGCTGGCCGACGAGCCGACGGCGAACCTGGACCAGCGCACGGGGGAAACAGTGGTGCGCATGCTGCGTGACCTGTGCTCGACGCTGGGCGTCACGGTTGTCGCGAGCACCCATGACGCAGCAGTGGCCGACGAAGCAACCCGGGTAGTGCGAATGAAGGACGGACAGATCGTATGACTGCAGAATTGGAAGCCACCCCGACCGCCGCGCGGGACAAGCTCATGACCACAGAGCTTGTCCCCGAACAGATCCTGCCCAAGGTGATGACCACCTTCGGCCTGACCGCCGCGTATGTGTTCATCATCTGCTGGATCACCGGCTCGTCGGTGATGGCCGGCGGCGGCTGGACCGCCATCCCGATGTGGGTGCTCGGCATTCTCACCTTCCTGGTGCCGGCCGGCATGGCCGTGGTCGAACTCGGCAACCTCTGGCCGGGACAAGGTGGTGTGTACATCTGGGCGACCCGCACGATGGGGGAGACCTGGGGATTCATCGGCGGTTACCTGTCGTGGGTGCCGGTGATCCTGAACGCGGCATCCTCACCCGCGGTGGTGCTGCAGTTCTTGCTACTGGCCTTCCACGCCGAGCTGGGACTGACGACCAGCATCATCCTGCAGCTGGTGATCCTGTGGACGGTCATCGGACTCGCGCTGGCGAAGCTGGCCGCGAACCAGAAGATCATGAACATCGTCTTCGTCGTCTACGGCATCCTGACGCTGACGATCTTCATCTCGGGCCTGCTGTTCGCCGTCAACAACGGTTCGGCCACCCCGTTCAGCTGGGCCGAGGCGACCATCCCCAACTTCGCCGTCGCGGGCTTCCTGTACGGCACCGTGCTGCTGTACCTGCTCGGCGTGGAGACGCCCTACAACATGGGCGCGGAGTTCCTGTCGGTGCGCAAGAGCGGACCCAAGATGATCCTGTGGGGTTCGACTGCGCTGGTGGTGATCTACCTGCTGACCACGCTCGGCACCATGATGGCCCTGCCCGGTGATCAGATCGACCCGGTGACCGGTGTGATCGGCATGCTCGATGTCGCGGGCTTCCCCGGATTGATGGAGATCTGCGCCATCGTGCTGGCGTTCATCATCATCGTGGCATTGATGACCTATCAGGTGGCCTACTCGCGGCTGATCTTCGTCTCCGGACTGGAGCGTCACCTGCCGCGCATCTTCACCCACCTCAACCCGCGGACCCGCAACCCGGTCACCGCGGTGCTGATCCAGGGCGTGATCTCCTCGCTGATACTGGTCGGGTTGTACTCGCAGAGCAGCATGGCCAATGTCACCATCTACCTGCAGGGCGGATTGTCCACGGTGTGGCTGCTCAGTGGCTTCTTCTTCCTGATCCCGGTGATCGTGGCCCGCAAGAAGTACGCGGATCGCTATGCCGCCGAACAGTTCTGGCGTATCCCCGGCGGGATGGCCGGGGTGTGGACCGTCGCGGTGATCGGATCCATCGGCACCATGGGCGGCATCTACTACTCCTTCGTCACCCCGTGGATCGACGTCCCGCAGGGCACCTGGATGACGTGGGTGGGCGGGATCAGCCTGGGCATGTTCGCCCTCGGCCTCACCGTCTATGTCTTCGGGCGCCGCTCGGCCCGCAAGGTGTCACAGGACGACGCACTGGCCCACCTGGCGGTATTCGATCTCACCAAGACAGATGCGGAGGACGCAGCAAAATGACGATGGACAGCACCGTGCTGAGCGCCGGGTACACCCAACCCGACACCCGGTACCCGCTCGACCCGCTGACCGGGCCCGAGATCGAAGCGGCCGCTGCCGTCATCACCGCATCGGACTATGCGACACCGACATTGAAGTTCGTCATGATCAGCCTGGCGGAGCCGGCCAAAACACCGCAGCTGACATTCCAGGGACTCCCGGCTGTGCCGCGTCAGGCGTTCGTGACGATGTACGACGCCGCGGCGAAGATGATCTACGAGGCGGTCGTGGACATCGAGGCGCGCGTCATCGACTCCTGGACGGCGGTTCCCGGTCGCTTCCCGTCCTACCTGGTCGAGCACATGACCGGTGTGGAGGAGGCAGTGAGGAAGGACCCGCGGTGGCAGGAGGCGCTGCGCAAGCGCGGTGTCACCGACTTCGGCCTCGCGATGATCGATCCGTGGCCGGCCGGCTACTACGGTGCGCAGGACCACTACGACAATTCGCCCTTGATCTGCCGGCCGTTGACGTTCATGCGGGCCGCACCGAACGAGAACGGTTACGCACGCCCGGTCGAGGGTTTGATCGTCACGTTCGACCTGGACACCATGACCGTGCTCGACGTGGAAGACCATGGTGTGGTGGCGCTGCCGGCCAAGGGCGGCAACTACGCACCCGAGTTCATGTTCAGCCCCGACAACCGGCCCGCCTTCGACGGCTTCCGGGACGGTGTGAAGGAGATCGCGATCACCCAGCCTGACGGGCCGAGCTTCACCGTCGACGGCTGGAATGTGACCTGGCAGAAGTGGTCGCTGCGGGTGGGTTTCAACCCGCGCGAGGGGCTGGTGCTGCATGAGCTCACCTACACCGACCGGGGGACCGTGCGGCCGATCATGTACCGGGCCGCGCTCTCGGAGATGGTGGTGCCCTACGGTGATTCCTCGCCCACGCACTGGAACAAGAACGTCTTCGACATGGGCGAGGTGGGTATGGGCTTCTCGGCCAATCCGCTGACCCTCGGGTGCGACTGCCTGGGTGAGATCTTCTACTTCGACGGGACGGTCAACGATTCCGACGGCAATGCCGTCACGATTCCCAATGCCATCTGCATGCACGAGGAGGATTACGGAATCTCCTGGAAGCACACAGATTTCCGCACCGGTGCGGTGGAGGTGCGTCGCTCGCGGCGGTTGGTGATCTCGATGATATGCACGGTGGGTAACTACGAGTACGGGTTCTTCTGGTACCTGTACAACGACGCCTCCATCGAGATGGAGGTCAAGCTCACCGGCGTGCTGACCACCGGGGCGGTCGCCGAAGGCGAGATCCCGCGCTGGGGCAAGATGGTCGCCCCCGGCATGTACGGCCCCAATCACCAACACTTCTTCAACTTCCGGATGGACATGTCCATCGACGGACCGGGAAACAGTGTGTACGAGGTGGATTCGATCCCGGAGCCCGACGCGGCGCTCAACCCACACCACAATGCCTGGATCACCAGGGACACCCTGGTGGCGTCCGAGGCCGAGGGCGCGCGGGACTGGGAGTACGCGACGGGCCGGTACTGGAAGGTGGTCAATCCCAGCAAGCTCAACGAGTTCGGGTCACCGGTGGGCTACAAGCTGATGCCCAAGGACATCGTGCCGGTGATGGTGCAGGAGGGCTCGGTCATCTATGACCGGGCGCGATTCGTCCAGCACAACCTCTGGGTGACCAGGTTCGACCCTAGGGAGCTCTACGCCGCGGGCAACTACATGTACCAATCGGCCGACGCCCAGGGGCTGCCGGAGTACATCGCCGATGACGCGCCACTGGAGGACACCGATGTGGTGCTCTGGTACACCGTCGGCGCACACCACGTCGTCTGCCCGGAGGACTGGCCGGTGATGCCGTGCCACTACACCGGTTTCAAGCTCAAGCCGGTCGGCTTCTTCGACGGCAATCCCGCGCTCGACCTGCCACCGTCCCCGCCGAAGGCCTGCCACAGCCACTAGTCGGTGCCGACGGCGGCCAGGATGGTCTTGAGTGCGGCGCGGTCGCCGTCGGTCAGCCGGCCCAGTATCCGTCGCTCGGCGTCGCGCACCCCGTCGTCGGTGCGGGCCAGGAGAGTCAGTCCCTCGCGGGTGAGCTCGGCAGGTAGCGCCCGCCCGGCGGACACGGTGGCCGGGCGAGTGATCAGGCCGCGTTCCTGCAGGGCCCGCAGCACCATGTTCATCGCCTGGGGCGAGACGGCGACCTCGCGGGCCAGTTCGGCGTTCGAACGACCGGGCGCCTTGGACAGGATGCGCATGCAGATGTACTGCGGGAATGTGAGATTCAGCGGTTCCAACACGCGGGAGGTGACGTCGTTGCGCAGGGCCAGCGCGGCGCGGTGCAGCAGATAGCCCAGTGGCTGATCCGGCGACGGGGACGACATGTCAACCATATTGACACATATCAACCGCATTGATATACCGGAATCATGACCGCACCGGAACCGCAGGACATGTTCGAACAGGCCTACCGCGGCGACGCGCCCGAATTCGAGGGCGCCCGTCCGCCGTGGAGCATCGGCGCCCCGCAACCCGATATCGCCGCGCTCATCGAGTCCGGGCGGGTGCACGGCGAGGTGCTCGACGCCGGATGCGGCGAGGCCGCCACCGCGCTGGAGCTGGCCGCCCGCGGGTTCACGACGGTCGGCCTGGATCTTTCGCCGACCGCCATCGACCTGGCCCGCGCGCAGGCCGCCGCCCGCGGACTTGCCAATGCCTCGTTCGACGTCGCCGACATCAGTGCGTTCACCGGCTACGACGGCCGCTTCGGCACCATCATCGACTCGACGCTCTTCCACTCCATGCCGGTCGAACTGCGCGAGGGGTATCAGCAGTCGATCGTGCGGGCCGCCGCGCCGGGCGCCTCCTACTTCGTCCTGGTCTTCGACGCCGGGGCGCTGCCCGCGGGCGGCCCGGTGCACGCCGTCACCGAGCCCGAACTGCGGGAGGTCGTCGGTAGGTACTGGCACATCGACGAGATCCGGCCCGCCCGCATCCACGCCAACCTGCCCGCCGCGGTCGTCGCCGCCGGACCGTTCGCGCCAACCGACATCCGCGACGAGGACAGCGGTCTCAAGTCGGTCGGTGCCTGGCTGCTGTCGGCGCATCTGGCCTGAGACGCGACACGCGCCTCGCACCCCGAAGTCGCCGGGACACCATCATGAGGCAGGATTGACTCCGGATCAGGTGTCGCGGGACCGAAGGAGTCTGATGGCCGAGCCAGGCAGCACGAGCCCCGGAATCATTCGACCCGCCTATACGCGGGTCCTGCTCAAACTCGGTGGCGAGATGTTCGGCGGCGGCCAGGTCGGGCTCGACCCCGACGTCGTCGCCCTGGTCGCCCGCCAGATCGCCGACGTCGTGCGGGCCGGCGCGCAGGTCGCCGTCGTCATCGGCGGCGGCAACTTCTTCCGCGGCGCCCAACTGCAGCAGCGCGGGATGGAACGCACCCGCAGCGACTACATGGGCATGCTCGGCACCGTGATGAACAGCCTTGCGCTGCAGGACTTCCTGCAGAAGGAAGGCATCGACACGCGGGTGCAGACCGCCATCACGATGGGTCAGGTCGCCGAGCCCTACATCCCGCTGCGGGCGCGCAGACACCTGGAGAAGGGGCGGGTCGTCATCTTCGGTGCCGGCATGGGCCTGCCGTACTTCTCCACCGACACCACCGCCGCGCAGCGCGCACTCGAGATCGGCGCCGAGGTGGTGCTCATGGCCAAGGCCGTCGACGGTGTCTTCACCGCCGACCCGCGCAAAGACCCGGACGCACAACTACTGACCGCCATCACCCACCGCGAAGTGATCGACCGGGGCCTGCAGGTGGCCGATTCCACTGCCTTCAGCCTCTGCATGGACAACGGCATGCCCATCCTGGTGTTCAATCTCCTCACCGACGGCAATATCGCGCGAGCGGTCGCAGGTGAGAAGATCGGAACACTGGTCACCAGCTGAGCGCGCCCTGAAGGAGATAGACACGTGATCGACGAAACCCTCTTCGACGCCGAGGAGAAGATGGAGAAGGCGGTGTCGGTGGCTCGCGACGACCTGTCGTCGATCCGCACCGGCCGTGCCAACCCCGGCATGTTCTCCCGCCTGAACATCGATTACTACGGCTCGATGACCCCGATCACCCAGCTCTCCAGCATCAACGTGCCGGAGGCGCGGTTGGTGGTCATCAAGCCGTACGAGGCCAACCAGCTCAAGGCCATCGAGGATGCGATCCGCAACTCCGATCTGGGCGTCAACCCCTCCAACGACGGCAGCGTCATCCGGATCTCGGTGCCGCAGCTCACCGAGGAGCGCCGCCGTGAACTGGTCAAGCAGGCCAAGGGCAAGGGTGAGGACGCCAAGGTCTCGGTGCGCAACATCCGGCGCAAGGCGATGGACGAACTGGCCCGCATCAAGAAGGACGGCGAGGCCGGTGAGGACGAGGTCGGGCGCGCCGAGAAGGATCTGGACAAGACCACCGGGCAGTACGTGAACCAGATCGACGAGTTGGTCAAGCACAAAGAAGGCGAGCTGTTGGAGGTCTGATGACCTTTCAGCAGGGCAGTCCAGTGGTAGACGCCGACCCACCGAAAAAATCTTCGCGCGCAGGCCGTGACCTGCCCGCGGCCATTGCCGTCGGCGTCGTCCTGGGCGGGCTGGCGATCGGCACACTGCTGTTCGCGCCGCTGTGGTGGCTACCGCTGCTGGCGGTGGCGATCGCGATCGCCACCCACGAGGTGATCCGGCGCCTGCGCGAGCAGGGGTTCGCGCTGCCGACCGTGCCGCTGCTGGTCGGCGGGCAGGCGATGATCTGGTTGACCTGGCCCTACGGGGCGACAGGACTGCTCGGTGCCTACGCCGGAACCATCGTGATCTGCATGGTCTGGCGGCTGCTGGGCCAGGGGCTGAACAAACAACCCGTCAACTATCTGCGTGATATCGCGGTGTCGGTGCTGTTGGCCACCTGGGTGCCCATGTTCGCGGCGTTCACCGCACTGCTGATCTTCGCCGAGGACGGCGGCGGGCGGGTGTTCACCGTCATCGCGACCGTGGTGTTCGCCGATATCGGCGGATACGTCGCCGGCGTGCTGTTCGGCAAGCATCTGATGGCGCCGGCGATCAGCCCCAAGAAATCCTGGGAGGGCCTGGGCGGCTCGCTGGTCTTCGGCACCGCCGCCGCGATCCTGTCGGTCACCTTCCTGCTGGACAAGCCGGCCTGGATCGGTGTGCCGCTGGGCGTGCTGCTGGTCATCACCGGTGTCCTGGGCGACCTGGTCGAGTCTCAGGTCAAGCGGGATCTGGGCATCAAGGACATGGGCACACTGCTACCGGGGCACGGCGGCATCATGGACCGCATCGACGCGATGCTGCCCTCGGCCGTCGTCGGCTGGATCGTCCTCACGCTGCTTGCCTGACCCCCGGCTGCGTCCCGACCGTGCGTTCAGCCAGCACGCCAGCGCGCCCAGCACCAGGCCTGCCCCGATCCCGATGTCGACGCGCTCGCCGAGCATCAGCCAGGACAGCACGCCGGCAACGGCGGGGATGACGCAGAACAGCATGGCCACCGAGGACGCGCCGTGCAGGTTGATCGCCCGGACATACATCGACACCCCGATCACCGCATTGAGCAGCACCACGCCGGCGACCCCGAGCACGGCCCGGGCGGCATCGTGGACGACGACCGGCGTGGTCAGCGCCAGTGCGAGCGCCGGGACGAAGGCCACCAGGTTCTGCACCGACGTGGACGCCCGGAAGTCGACATCGGCACAGAAGCGCTGCTGGTAGACCCCGCCGGCGGCCAAGCCCAGCAGGGCCACGAGCAACAGTCCGACCACGGGATCGACACCGCCGGTCGCGATCAGTCGGGTGGCACACGCGGCGAGCACCGCGGCCACCCCCAGCACCAGCGCGACGATCCGGCCCGGGGTCAACCGGTCGCGCAGGAACGCCGCGGCCAGTAGGGCGGTGGCGACCGGGTTCATCGCGATGACGACCGCGCACAGCACGGCGGGCGCGCCGCGTTGGATGGCCACATACAGCGCGCAGAACTGGACGGCCTGCATCAGCAGCCCCGCCACCGCGACATGGGCCAGGGTGCGCCCGGCCGGGATCCGCACTCGCGCGGCCAGTGCCCAGATGCCGAGGATGGTGCCGGCAAGACCGAATCGCAACGCCAGCACGGCCATCGGCGACAACGCGTGGACGGCGATGTTGCCGATCGGGTACCCCAGCGCATAGAAGAAGGTCACGGCGGTCGCCGTGCGCATCGGCATCCGGGTCGGCGTCATGGTTCTCATGGTGGGGGTTGCCGGCGGGCCCGGTCCAACGAATATCGGCAATCACGATCGATCGACAATCGTGATCGGTCGATGCGTCCTACGGGTGAAACTGCGTGGTTTTTTTCGGTCTTTTGATCGTTACCGCTGATCGGAGTACCTTGTCGGCATGGGTCAGGTCCTCGATATCGCGCCGCTGCGCAGCGTCGTCGCGGTCGCGGACTGTGGCGGGTTTCACCGCGCGGCGGCCGTGTTGCACATGACGCAGTCGGCGGTCAGCCAGCACGTGCGCCGTATCGAGGCCGTCGTCGGCGGCCCGGTCGTCGAACGGTCCGGCCGCGGCATCGCGTTCACCGAACTGGGGCACCGCGTGCTGGGCCACGCGCGCACCATCCTCGCCGCGCACGATGCCGCCCTGCTCGACCTCGGGGCCGCCGAGGAGCGGGTCCTGTTGATCGGGGCGACCGAGCACGGTGCCGACGTGATGTTGCCGCGGCTGACCGCCGCCCTCGGTGAACGGCTGCCGGACTGGCGGTTGCGGTTCCGCCTCGACCGCAACGTCATGCTGGCCGACGCGATCGAACACGGGCACGTCGACCTGGCCGTCATGCTGGACGGCTCCGGCCTGGATCCCGCGCACGCATCCGGAATGCTGGCGCTGAAATGGGTGTCCGGCCGCGGTTTCGAGCTGTCGGCGGGACAACCGCTGCCCGTGGTGATGTTCTCCGAACCCTGCACGCTGCGCGAGCCGACCTTCGCAACCCTGGAACGGCTGGGCACCGATTACCGCATCGCCGCCGAATCCGCCGATCTGTCCGGCCTGTACGCGGCCGTCCGGTCGGGCCTGGGAGTGGCGCTGCTGCCGATGATCGGCCGCTTACCCGACGGATTGTGCCCGGCCGAGGGACTCCCGCCGGCCAACCGGGCGTCGGTGTTCGTGCGCGGCCGCACCGGGATGGATTCCGCGGTCCTGGAAGCGGTCGAGCAGACCGTACGTGACGTCCTGGCCGAACAAGCCTGATACTGGAGCTGACGATGAAGCAGGAACTGGTTTTCGATGCACCGCGACGCGGACTGCCGCCGCGGCACCTCGCCGACCTCGATGCCGATGGCCGGGTCGCGGCCGTCGCCGAGCTCGGTCTGCCCAAATTCCGGGCCAAGCAGTTGGCCAACCACTACTACGGCCGGTTGAGCACCGACGCACACGAGATGACCGACCTGCCGGCGGCCGTCCGTGACCAGGTGGCCGAGGCGCTCTTCCCGACCTTGATCACCCCGGCCCGGCAGATCCAGTGCGATGCCGGCGAGACCCGTAAGACGTTGTGGCGCGCCCTGGACGGCACCACCTTCGAATCGGTGCTGATGCGCTACCCGCAGCGCAACACGGTGTGCATCTCATCGCAGGCCGGCTGCGGGATGGCGTGCCCGTTCTGTGCGACGGGACAGGGCGGTCTGCAACGCAATCTGTCCACCGCCGAGATCCTGGAGCAGGTGCGGGCCGCGTCCTCGGCGATGCGGTCCGAACATGACGGCAGGCTCTCCAACATCGTCTTCATGGGGATGGGGGAGCCGCTGGCCAACTACAACCGGGTGGTCGCCGCCGTGAAGCGCATCATCGCTCCGCCGCCGGAGGGATTCGGGATCGGCGCGCGATCGGTGACGGTGTCCACCGTCGGGCTGGCGCCGGCCATCCGCAAGCTCGCCGACGAGAAACTCGGTGTGACACTGGCACTGTCGCTGCACACCCCGGATGACGAACTGCGCGACACCCTGGTCCCGGTGAACAACCGCTGGAGGGTCGACGAGGTGCTCGATGCGGCCCGCTACTACGCCGATGTCACCGGCCGCCGGGTCTCGGTGGAGTACGCCCTGATCCGTGATGTGAACGACCAGCCGTGGCGTGCTGATCTGCTGGGCAAGAAGTTGCACAGCAAGCTGGGGCCACTCGTGCACGTCAACCTGATCCCGCTCAACCCCACGCCGGGAAGCGAATGGGACGCCAGTCCCAAACCGGTCGAGCGCGAGTTCGTGCGCCGAGTCCAGGCCAAGGGCGTGTCCTGCACCGTGCGCGACACCCGCGGTCGTGAGATCGCCGCCGCCTGTGGGCAGTTGGCGGCCGAGGGCTAGCTGTACAGCTAGCCCGGCTTGTTGACGAACCAGATGCTCTCCTCGCGGAGACGGCGGCTGCGCCAGCCGCCGTCGGTGCGCACCATCTCGTGGTGGTAGTACCCGCCGCAGGTGCTCTGCTCGGGCAGGCCGCGAACCTGAAATGGGTTGTAGAACATGGCTCGTACGCTTGCGCGGTCACCGTCGACCTGGGCCTCGACATTGGTGATGTAGTGCATGCTCCACGCGATCAGGCCCCAGTTCGCGGTGAACCAGTCCACCACCTCTTCGCGTGAGCCGCTGATGGCGCCGGCCGAGGAGTAATCGATGTGGGCATCGGCGGTGAATACCGACCGGTACAGCTCCCAGTCACTGCTGTCGACGGCGCGGGCATAACGGGTCAACAGCGCGGTGATCTGTAGCTGGTCGTCCACCCAGCTCACCACACCACCTCCAGTCGCAGGTTCTGGATCTGCCAGCCGTCCGATCCGCGCACCAGATGGTCATGCCAGCGGCCGCCGAAGAAGCTCGTCGTGTCGGTGCCCGGCAGGCCGACGGCGTTGAACCACATGGCGATCGCGGTGGCGGTGTCACCCTCCACGGTGCTCTCGATGTTGGTGACGTAATGCATGCCCACCGAGATGGACCCGCGATGTCGGGCGAGGTAGGTGACCGCCTCGTCGACGGAGCCGACGACCAACCCGGCCGCCGAATAGTCAACGTGTGCGTCGTCGGTGAACAGGGATCGGTACAGCGGCCAGTCTCCGGCGTCGACGGCCCGGCAGTACCGGGTCAGCAGCGCCGCGATCTCCAGGTTGTCGGCGATCGTCACTGGTCGGGCAGGCCGATGGTCTTGGCATCGAGGTACTCCTTGAAGCCCTCGGCGCCGTTGCGGTAACCCAGCCCGCTCTGCTTGGTGCCGCCGAACGGGCTGCCGATGCCGAAGTGGCTCTTGCCGTTGATGGTCACGTTGCCGGTGCGCATCCGGGTGGCCACCCGGAAGGCCCGCTCCAGATCACCACCGGACACCTCGCCGGACAGCCCGTAGATCGAGTTGTTGGCTATCGCGATGGCCTGCTCGTCGGTGTCGTACGGAATGACCGCCAACACCGGTCCGAAGACCTCCTCCTGGGCGATCTGGGAATCGGGGTCGACGTCGGCGAGCAGGGTGGGCTGGGTGTAGTAGCCCACCGGCAGATGCTCGGGCACACCACCACCGGTCACCAGCCGGGCACCGTCGGCGACCGCGTTCGTGACCAGACCGAGCACCTTCTCGCGCTGGGTCTGGCTGATCTGCGGACCCTGCATGTTGGCCGGATCCCACGGATCGCCCACCGCGAAGTTCTCCATCATTGCAGCCATGATGGCGATGCCCTCGTCATACCGACTGCGCGGCAACAGGATGCGGCTCGGCAGGATGCAGCTCTGCCCGCTCATCACGCACGCCATCAGGGCGGCCATCGGCAGCGCCATGCTGAAGTCGGCATCATCGAGCACGATGTGCGCACTCTTGCCGCCCAGCTCCAACAGCGTCTTCTTCACGGTGGCGGCACCGGCGGCCAGGATGGCCCGGCCGGTCGCGGTCGACCCGGTGAAGGTGATCATGTCCACCCGGGGGTCCGCCGACAGCGCTGCCCCGACCTCGTTGGCGTTGCCCACCACGACGTTGAACACCCCGGCCGGGATATCGGTCTCCTCGGCCACGATGCGCCCGTACTCACTACCCGACCAGGGGGTGAGCTGAGCGGGCTTGAGGACGACGGTGTTTCCCGCCATCAGCGCGGGCACCGTTTCGGCCACATTCAGATAGAAGGGCACATTCCACGGCGTGATGGCGCCGACGACGCCGACCGGCTCGTAGTGGATCTTGCGCCGCGCCGGACCCAGCGGGGTGTCGTGCACGCCGTTGTCGACCAGGTACTCGAATGCCCGGCCGTGCTCGGCCCAGTGTCTGACCTCGTCGATCGGGCTCTCGATCTGACTGCCGGTCACCTTCACCGGGCAGCCCACCTCGGTGATCAGGATGCGGCGCAGACGCTCCTTGTTGCGTTCGAACGCCTCGTGCAGCTGGGTCAGGCAGTGGTACCGGAACTCGAGATCGCGGGACCAGTCCGTCTCGTCGAACGCGCGCCGGGCCGCTCCCACCGCACGTGCCATATCGTCGACGGTTCCGTCGGTGGCCTGCCCGGCGACCTGCTCGGTGGCCGGGTTGATGACATCGAAGGTCGCACCGCCGGCGGTGTGTTGCAGTTCGCCGTCGATCAGCATCCGCTCGTCGCCGGCCAGTACGCCCGTCTCTTCTACGCTGGTCATCTGCTCAGCATTACAAATCGGGCGCGCAGTGTCAGCCCCTTGGGCCGAAGTCGGCTACTTGATACCGACGGCGTGGCGCAGTTGGGCCAGGAACTGACCGTCGTCGTCGCTGCGGACGATGTAGTGCGATATCGCCACCCGGATCGCGGTGGCCGCCTTCACGTGGGCGTTGGCTCCGCTGAGCAGTTTCAGCAACCGGGCCCGCATGACCGGGATGACGTGGCCGAGCTGGGCGATGACGACTTCGGGTTCGATGTCGACCACCCGTACCCCGGAGTAGGCCTGCTGGTATTCGACGATGAAACGCAGTGCCGCATCCAGCTTTTCGGTGCCGCGCAGACCCGCGGTCGCGGTGCTGATACCGGTGTCGAACATCTCACGCTCGTAGATGCCGAAGGCGCGCAACAACTCTTCCTTCGAGGCGAACCAGCGGTACAGCGTCGGCCGGGAGACCCCGGCCTGCAGCGCGACCTCGGACAGACTCAACTTGGTCTGCCCGTTGCGTCCGAGCACCTCGGCCGTCGCGGCCAGGATCCGGCGCTGCGTCGAGGTGTCCTCGGCGGCATCGGGCTGGGCGGGCAGGGGCTTGTTCACGTCAACGATGGTAGTTGCTGTCGCATCACAAAGAGGCCCGTAAGGCCGGAACCGTGTCGAGATCACCCAATGCCGACACCGCGCGCTGCAGTCCCGCCATCGCGATGTCATCGGCCTGCATGCCACCCATGCCGGCGGTGATCAGCGTCGCGACATAGGCGTACAGCGCGGCCTGCCGATAGCGACGCCACAAGTCGTCGCGGCCGAGTTCCGGTCCGCCGGCGGCGGCCAGTGCGGTGCGGTAGAGGTCGAGCAGATCACGTTGGGTGGCCACCCGGTCGGCGGTCGTCATGCTGGTGATCAGTGTGTAGGACAGTTCCCGTGACGGATGCCCGCGGCGCACCGCCTGCCAGTCCAGCAGGCCGGCTCTTCCGTTGCGGAAGTAGACATTTCCCGGATGCGCGTCGCCGTGCATGACGGTGTGCGGACCGGCGTCGACCAGGGTCGCCACGGCGCGGTAGTTGTCGATGATGAACTGCCCGTCGCGCACCCCGATGGTGGTCGTGTCGCCGAGCCTGCGGATCGCTGCGGTGGCCAGCGGTCCGGTCAGCAGGGAAGTCGCGTCACCGGAGGCCGAGTAGATCCAACGATGGCGATCGGCCCGATCCCAGAACGTCGCGTGGACCCGAGCCAGCAGCTCGACGACCAGCGCTGCCCGGTCGGTGCCGAGCGGATGCAAAGTGTCGGGGAACTCACAAGCCGGTGCGCCGGGGTCGGCCAGATCTTCCAGGACGATCACGAACCGGCCCGTCACCGGATCGAAGGTCGCACCGTGGCAGACCGGCACATCGTCGAGCCGGTCGGACAGCTCGCGATAGAACCGGACCTCGGTGGCGGCGAGGCGGCCGAGCTCACCCATCAGGCGGGTGGCCACGGTGTGGGCGGGCATCTTGACGAACACCGAGGCCGGCACCCCGTCACCGGTCAGCGCCAGACGTGCTCGCGATGAGGTGCCGGCGTCCCCGGCGAGGCGCCGCACGCCGGTGACGGTGCGATCCAGCACGGCGGACAGTCGGGCGGCGGTCAGGTCGGCGGTGCGGCGTGGCATGGCGCGGGCGCGGCCGAACACTGCGTCGGTTGCGATACGTTGCACACCACGACTCAGGTGCGCAGCCAGATCGAACATCGGACCGACCGTGCTGACCTGCAAAGGCATCGTGCAAGCTTACAAATCAATTGAAAATTGTAAAGCCTGAGAGTTGGGCGCGATCGGAAGGATCCTCATGGCGGGACCGATGCACGGTTTCCGGGTGGTCGAACTCGGCGTCTGGGTGGCCGCGCCGGCCGCCGGGGCGATCCTGGCCGACTGGGGTGCCGATGTCGTCAAGATCGAGCCCCCCGGTGGAGATCCGGCGCGCGGTTTCGGCCGGATGATGGGTCTGGACGGCGACCTGGGCATCGCGTCCAACCCGCCGTTCCAGATGGACAATCGCGCCAAGCGCAGCATCGTGCTCGACCTGACAGCGCCCGACGGTCGGGCCACCGCCCTGGAGTTACTGCGCACCGCCGACGTGTTCCTCACCAACATCCGGCCCGGCGCGCTGGCCCGGCTGGGCCTGGACTTCGCCACCGTGGCCGCCGTGAATCCGCAACTGGTGTACGGGTTGATCACCGGGTACGGCACCGAGGGGCCCGACGCCGACCGGGCCGCCTATGACGTCGCCGCATTCTGGGCCCGCGCCGGCATCGCCGACCTGTTGACGCGACCGGGGGACACCCCGCCGTTCCAGCGTGGCGGGATGGGCGATCACTCCGCCGCGATGACCCTGGCGGCCGCCGTGTGCGCAGGGTTGCTGGCCCGGACTCGCACTGGCACAGGGCAACTGGTCACCACATCGCTGTACCGGCAGGGCGCGTACACGGTGAGCTTCGACCTGAACACCGTGCTGATGACCGGACAGCAGGTTGCGATCGGGCAGCGCGAAACCATGGGTAATCCGTGTATGAACAACTACGCCGCGGGTGACGGTCGGCGGTTCTGGATCGTCGGCCTGGACGTCTCCCGGCACTGGCCGTCGCTGTGCCGGGTGGTCGGTCGCGACGAATGGCAGCACCGGTATCCGACACCGCGGGACCGGTTCACCCATGCGCGCGAGATCATCGCCGAACTCGACGACATCTTCGCCGGCCGGCCGTTGGCGGACTGGGAGCGGGTGTTCGCCGATGAGCCAGACTTCTTCTGGTCGCCGATCAACACCCTCGACGATGTGCTGGCCGACGCGCAATTCCATGCCGCCGGTGGCATCGTCGATGTGCCCGACGGGGATTCGGCCACACCGATGGTGGCCAGCCCGGTCGATTTCTCCGGCACGCCGTGGCAACCGCTCGGGCGGGCCCCGGAGCTGGGCGAGCACACCGAGCAGATCCTCGCCGAACTGTCTCAGGACCGCTGACGGTTCACCTCGCCGATCAGCTGAGCGACCTGCTGGTGGCTGACCGATCCACCGCTGAACGAGGTGATGCGGCCGATCGGGATGGAGGCGAGCATGCGGATCATGTCGGTGCCCAGGCCCGCGCCCTGACCCTCGCTCTGGCCATCGCTCTGGCCGAGTTCGGACATGGCCGCGGCCAGGATCGGCGCGGCCACCGGGTCGGCCAGCAGTTCACCGAGGGTGGAGTCCAGGGTGAACGGGGTGGTCACGGTGTCACCGGTCACGCCGATGGTGGCGTGCAGCCGCAGATCCCGGCTCGACGAACCGGCGTACACCGAGTACTCGCCGGCTTCGACCGTCCAGCGCGCCGAACCGGCATCCCAGTACGCGAGTTCGTCCCGGGGAACCGTGATGTCGACGGCGCGCCGGTCGCCGGGGGCCAAGGTCACATCGCCGAACCCGACGAGCCATCGCGGCGGCCGGGACACCCGGGAACCGGGCAGGCTTGCATAGATCTGCACCACCTCCCGGCCGAGCCGGTTGCCGGTATTGGTCACCGTGACGCGGACCGTCAGTTCGTGGGTGCCCTCGTGGACGGCCAGGTCGCTGTAGCCGAAGCTGGTGTAGGACAGCCCGTGCCCGAACGGGAAGGTGACCTCCAGGTCGCGCGCGTCATACCAGCGATAACCGACGAAGATCCGTTCGCCGTAGCGGATCTGGCCGTCCTCGGGGGTGAAGTTCAGATACCCGGGGCAGTCCTGCAGCCGCGCGGGCACGGTCTCGGTCAGCCGGCCCGACGGGTTGACAGCGCCGAACAGCACATCGGCGATGGCGGCCCCGCCACCCTGGCCGAGCAGGGCGCCGTCCAGGATCGCCGGCGCCAGTTCGGCCACGGTATCGAGCCGGACGACACCACCGTGGGACAGGACCGCCACGGTGCGTGGTTGGGCCTGCACCACCGCCGCCAACAGCTGCATCTGCTCCTCGGGCAGATCGATGTGGGTGCGGTCGAAGCCCTCCGACTCCTCCGCGGCGGGCAGGCCGAGGAAGACGACCGCGACGTCGGCCGCCCGAGCCGCCTCCAGAGTGTCCTCGGTGATGCCGTCCACATGACTGACCGATGCGGCGCGCGAACGGATCTCGTCGAGCGGGATGTCGAGGCGAGTCGGATTCACATGCGAGCTGCCGCCGCCCTGATAGCGCGGGTCCGTCGCGAAGCTGCCGATCACCGCGACCGACGAGGCCGGTGACAGCGGCAGCAGGTCGCCGTCGTTCTTGAGCAACACGATGGCACGCGCCGCCGCGGCGCGTGCCAGGTCATGATGCTCGTCGACGTCGAAAGATGTTGATTTGCCCGCGTGTTCGGACACCTTGGCGGCGAGCCGGGCCACCCGGGCGGCGGCACGTGCCACCACGGCAGCGTCCAGGGCGCCGGACTCGACCGCTGCGCTGACCTCGGTATCGGTCACCCCGCCGGTGGCGGGCATCTCCAGGTCCAGTCCCGCCGCGACGGCGCTGACCCGGTCGCGTACCGCGCCCCAGTCGCTGACCACCACGCCGTCGAAACCCCACTCGTCGCGCAGCACGGTGGACAGCAGCCACTCGTTCTCCGCTGCGTACACCCCGTTGATGCGGTTGTAGGAGCACATCACGGTCCACGGCTGCTCGCGGGTGACGATGCGCTCGAAGGCGCGCAGATAGATCTCCCGCAGCGTGCGCTCGTCGACCTGCGAACTGGCCCGCATCCGGTCGTCCTCGGCATTGTTGGCGGCGAAGTGTTTCAGCGAGGCACCGACGCCGCGGCTCTGCACACCGGCCACCCATGCCGCACCGAGGACGCCGGAGATCAGCGGATCCTCGGAGAAGTACTCGAAGTTGCGGCCGCAGCGTGGATCTCGTTTGATGTTGACGCCCGGGCCGAGCAGCACCCCGACGCCCAGCGCCCGGCTCTCGGTGCCCAGCGCCTCGCCTATCTGACGCACCAGTTCCGGATCCCAGGACTGACCCAATGCCACCGCCGGCGGGAAACAGGTGGCCGGTTCGCTCGCGCCGATGCCGACGTGGTCGGCGCTGCCGGACTGTTTGCGCACCCCGTGTGGGCCGTCGGTCAGCACAATCGACGGGATGTCGCCGACGGCCTTGGTGCTCCAGAACGTCTCGCCGCTGCCCAGGGCGGCCTGTTCGGCGGTGGTCAATGCGGTGGTGGGGTCGGTGCGCTCGGTCACCGTCTCCATTGTCCACATCGGTGGGTGAGCGGTTCCGGTCTAGCTGGGGCGGGTAGTCGGGAGGCCGGCGGCGTGCCGCAGTTGGGCCAGGAAATCGTCTCCGTCGTCGCTGCGGACCAGATAATGCGCAATCGCGACGCGCACTGCGGTGGCCGCCGCCACATCGGCGTCCTTGCCGGTGGTCATTCGCTCCAAGCGGGTCCGCAGCAACGGGATGATCTGGGCGAGGCGCGCGATCACCTGTGCGGGCTCGATGTCGACCATCCGCAGACCGGGGTAGGACCGTTGATAGTCGACGATGATGCGTAGCGCGGCATCCAGTCGCTCGGCGGCCGGTAGATCGCTGTCGATACGCGCCACCGCCCGGTCGTAGTGCCTGCGCTCCCAGACCACGAACGCATCGAGCAGGTTTTCCTTGGAGGCGAACCAGCGGTAGAGCGTGGGCCGCGACACCCCTGCCTGGGTGGCGACCTCGGACAGGCTGAGCTTGGTCATGCCGTAGTTGCCCAGCACCTCGGCGGTCGCGGCGAGAATCCGTTCCCGGGTGCTGTTGTCCGCCTCGTCGGCCATCCGCACAGCTTTACAAATTATCGACGCACTGTCACGCTGATTCTGCCGCGACATCGACGTCGCGTGCCGCTGTAGGAGGAATGCCGTGACAGTCGCCAGTGCCCCGCAGGCCCACGAGTACAGTCCGTATGACATCACCTCGCGCGACTTCTGGGCGCAACCCTTCGACATCCGCGACCAAACGTTCGCGCAGCTGCGGGCGCTGGACGGGCTCAGCTGGCACCGGCCGCTGTCGACGCTGTTCGAGATCTCCGAACCGGGGTTCTGGGCGTTGACCCGACGTGCGGACATCCATTTCGCGAGTCACCATCCCGAACTGTTCACCTCGACGCTTGGTGTCGCACTGGATCCGATGCCGGCCGAGGTGCAGCGCTTCGCGTCCTTCTTCCTGACCATGGACCCACCGGAGCACACGGTGTACCGCAAGCTGATCAGCTCCGCGTTCACCCCGCGCAATGTGCGCCGGATCGAGGAACAGATAAACGCCAACGCGGTCGCCGTGGTGGACAACCTGATCGGCGCGGGGGACATCGACTTCGTGCACGACTGCGCCGCCAAGCTGCCGATGGTGACGATCCTGGACATGCTCGGCGTGCCGAGCGCCGACCAGCCGGCGCTGGCCGCGGCGGCCGAGAAGCTGTTCAGCATGAGCGATGACGAGTACTCCAGCATCGAGGAACGCGCCGCCGACACCATCAACGAAATCATGCTGCTCAACGGCACCGGGGTGGAGCTGGCCAAGTTCCGCCGCGCCAACCCGGGTGACGATCTGATGACCAGCATCGTGCACGCCGAGGTGGACGGCCAGCGGCTGACCGACGAGGAGATCGGCGCGTTCCTGATCCTGCTCGCCTCGGCCGGTAACGACACCACGAAGCAGGCGACGACGCACGCGATGCTGGCGTTGGCTGCCCAACCGGCGCAACGGGATTGGTTGATGGAGGACTTCGAGGGTCGGATCGGTCTGGCCACCGAGGAGTTCGTGCGATGGTCCACCCCGGTGTTGCAGTTCGCCCGGTTCGCCACCGTGGATGTCGAGATCGCCGGTCAGCTCATCGGTGCCGGGGACAAGGTGGGTCTGTTCTACTGCTCGGGTAACCGGGATGAGAGCGTCTGGGCCGACCCGCAGGTGTTCGACCTGAGTCGAAAGCCCAACCCTCAGATCGGATTCGGCGGGGGAGGGCCGCACTTCTGTCTGGGACACGGTCTGGCCAAGAGCGAGTTGCGGCACATCTTCCGGGAGTTGCTGACGCGGCTGACGACGATCGAGTTCGGTGAGCCGGAGTTTCTGCACAGCAGCTTCGTCCATGGCATCAAGCGGTTGCCGGCGTTCGTGCGGTGAGCTGAGTTCGGTCGGCTGGCGGGGTGGACGTTCGCGGCTCTGAGTGGGCTCAAGCGAAGAACAGCCGCGAATGGTAGGCCGTCTCGGCCTGGGTCGGCGGCTCGGAAATTGCTGTTGCACGGCAGGGATTCTCGATGTAGACTCGAACACAAGTTCGAATGCAACATCGCTCCCAGTCTTCACCCGGTGAGCGCCAGACCGTGGCCCCGGTCGCGGCGAGGTTGCCCTGGTCTTGCGGGACCAGGCATGTGTTGCCTCATCGTGCCCTCGGGCACCGAGTGTGAAAGCCGGTATCCATCATGGACGCCACCGATTTCGACTCCTTTGTCGATGCGCTGATCGATGACCTCACCCCGGCTGAGATGCCGGACGATGACGCTGATCGGACGCTGTTTCATTTGTTGGAGTGTCCGCGGCCGGTCGTCGATGACGCGGCGCTGCTGGGCGTGTTGGCCGCGGCGGTGACGGCGGGCAATCTGCTGGCGTTCGTTGTTGCCTCGGCGGTGGCGGCCGCGGAGCGGGCCGGGATCCCGGCGCGAAGACATCTGAAGACGGGCACCGATCTGCTGACCCTGTTGGGGATGGCCCCGGGTGCGGCGGCGCGGGCGGTGCGGGTG
>NZ_MVHJ01000021.1 GCF_002086115.1 Mycolicibacterium bacteremicum | reverse complement strand
GCTCGGGCCGCGGGATCCGCTGCGTGGGCGGCTCCGGTCGGGGGATGCGCTGGGTGGGGCTGTTCGGATCGCCCGGGCGCGGTGGCTTGGGGATCCGTCGCGTCGCCGGGTCGCGCGGCTGGTCGGGCGGCTGCTGTCCTGGCGGCATCTGTCGATTCTGCCTGAACACCGCCGACGGGAAACCGACGTTCCCCGCCGGCGGTGTCCACCGGGCCTACTCCGCAGGGTTCTGCTCGGCGGTGTTGTACCTGGTCCAGAACGCGAAGGCGACCAGGGCCGAGGCCGCGACGACCGCGATCCAGACCACCGCGGAGATGATCAGCGAGATCGGCGAGAGCCCGAAGCTCGACAGCGCGAAGCCGGCATAGACCAGCCAGAGCAGCCGGTACACCGACCACAGCGCACTCAGGCCCGCGAAGATGGCGATCGCCAGGGCGGGGGTGCGCTCGACGCGCTTGGTCAGGTCCTGGAGCTGGGCGGGGATCACGTTCATCTGTTTTTCCTTTTCTCGGGCGCCGCCTCGGCCGGCGTCGTCATGGCACAAGTACAGCGAGCCGGTTTCGCTACCGATCCCAAGAATTCGGAGTTGAATTGACGCATGAGCGATGCTTGCGAGCGAATCGTGTCCATGAGCGATGCTTGCGAGCGAATCGTGTCCATGAGCGATGCTTGCGAGCGAATCGTGTCTCCGGGAAAACCCGACATCGTCATCCTGATGACCGACGAGGAACGCGCGATCCCGCCATACGAGGCGGCCGCCGTGCGGGACTGGCGGGCCGGGGTGCTGACCGGCCGACGCTGGTTCGACGAGCACGGGGTTGCCTTCACCCGGCACTACACCGGGTCACTGGCCTGCGTACCGAGCCGGCCGACCCTGTTCACCGGCCACTACCCCGATCTGCACGGTGTCACCCAGACCGACGGCCTAGGCAAGCGCTACGACGACTCACGGTTGCGCTGGCTGCGCCGCGGCGAGGTGCCCACCCTCGGAAACTGGTTCCGCGCAGCCGGTTACGACACCCATTACGACGGCAAATGGCATATCTCGCATGCCGACCTGACCGACTCGACCGGAAAGATCCTGGCCACCAACGATGACCACGGTGCCGTAGACGAGCAGGCGGTCCAGGCGTATCTGGACGCCGATCCGCTGAGCCCATACGGCTTCTCCGGCTGGGTGGGCCCCGAGCCACACGGGGCGGCGCTGGCCAACAGCGGATTTCGCCGCGACCCGCTGTGCGCCGACCGGATCGTGGCGTGGCTGCAGGATCGGTATGCCCGCCGGCGGGCCGGGGACGCCGCGGCCCTGAGACCGTTCCTGCTGGTGGCCAGCTTCGTCAATCCCCATGACATCGTGTTGTTTCCGGCGTGGTCGCGGCGCAACCCGTTGCCGGCGGACCCGTCCGCCGATCCCCCGCATGTCCCCGAGGCGCCGACCGCGTCGGAGGATCTCCAGGCAAAACCGGCCGCCCAGGCCGCTTTTCGTGACGCCTACTACTCGGGCTATGGGCCGACGCGCGCGGTACGGCGCACCTACCGCACCAAGGCGCAGCAGTACCGCGATCTCTACTACCGGTTGCACGCCGAGGTCGACGGCCCTCTGGACCGGGTGCGCCGCGCCGTCACCGAGGGCTCGACCGACGCGTTGCTGGTCCGCACCTCGGATCACGGGGAGCTGCTCGGCGCGCACGGCGGCCTGCACCAGAAGTGGTTCAACCTCTACGACGAGGCGACCCGGGTGCCGTTCGTCATCGCCGGTATCGGTGCGCACGCCACCACCGCCCGCACGGTGGACGCGCCGACCTCGCATGTGGACCTGGTGCCGACGCTGCTCGGCGCGGCCGGTATCGACGTGTCCGCCGCCGCGGCCGAGCTGGCCGCCGCGTTCAGCGAGGTGCATCCGCTGCCCGGGCGGGATCTGATGTCGGTGGTGGCCGGGGCACCCGCCGACGCGGACCGCGCGGTGTATCTGCTGACCCGCGACAATGTGCTCGAGGGTGACTCCGGGGCGTCCGGGCTGGCGCGCCAGCTGGGTCGTGATGTCAATCCTCCTGCGCCGCTGCGTATCCGGGTTCCGGTCGGGGTGGCGGGCAACTTCGAGGGGCTGGTGGCCCGCGTCGACGGCCGGTTGTGGAAGCTGGTGCGCACCTTCGACGATCCGGGCACCTGGACCGAGCCGGGGGTGCGGCAGCTCGCCTACACCGGGCGCGGGGCGCAGCGCTACCGCAGCGATGTGCTCGACGATCAGTGGGAGCTCTACGACCTGACCGGCGATCCGGCTGAGGCCGTCAACCGCTGGGACGACCCGGCACTGCAGGAGGTACGCGCCGCGCTGCGCACCCAGCTCAAGCAGGTGCGCGCGGCCTCGGTGCCCGAGCGCCACAACCCGTGGCCGTATGTGCCGCGCCGGGACCCGGCGCCGCGCAGGCGGTGGTTCGGGCGCTGAGTCAGCCCTTGGCCAGGTGCACCAGGAACTCGATGGTGGCCGTCGGCTGGACCTCCAGCAGCGACATGAACGGTTTGGGTGGGTCGACGTTGAAGTCGAGGAGCCGGACCCCGACGGTGCCGGCCACGTCGACACGGTCCCCGTTGCGCCGGACATCGACCGACGCGACGGCGGGTCGGGTGACGCCCTTGAGCGTCAGGTGTACCGGGATCTCCAGGTGTACCGGGCTGCCGTCGGCGGGCACCCCGGACAGGTCGACGGGCACATTGCTGAACAATTCGGCCGTCCGGAAGGTGCCGGTCTCCAGCGCGTCGGCGCTGCGGAACTTCTCGTCCCGGCCCGGGCTGTCGGATCGCAGGGTCGCCATATCGACGCTGAAATGCAATGCGCGAATCCGGGATTCGGCGATGTCGGCGCTGCCGGTGACGGCCGGGGTGCGGCCGTTGACGTCGATCATCTCCCACAGCAGCTGCTGGCGCACGCGGTAGCCGGCCTGCGAGTCGGACTGCACGGTCCAGCTGCCGTCGACGTCGGTGGTCGCGGGCGCGGCGTCACCCGGGAGCGCGAGTGCGGGTTGGGGCGGGCTCTCCAGCAGGTTCTTGTAGGCCCACGGGGCGGCCGCCAGCGCGGCGAGCAGCAGCGCCGCCAGCACACCCGCGACGATCGCCCAACCCTTCTTCCTCACCGGGTCATGGTGACAAACGCGCGGCATCCCCGGGGTGATCTTGAACGAATTGACGCCTTTGCAGGTAATCGAGGATGTCGGCGCCGTCGTCGGTGACGTAGATGAGCTCGTCGAGCGGCAGCGGCAGGAATCCGTCGCTCTCCATCCGACGCAGCTGCATCACCAGCCCGTCATAGAACCCGGCGGTGTTGAGCAGCACCACCGGCTTGCTGTGGTGACCGTGTTTGCGCAGCTCCAGGATCTCGGTGGCCTCGTCCAGGGTGCCCAGTCCGCCGGCCAGCACCACCAGCGCGTCGGCCCGGGCCAGCAGCTGGGCCTTGCGGTCGGCGAGATCGCGGGCGAACACCATCTCGTCGGCATCGGGCCGGGCCTTGGCCCGCAGGAACTCCACCGAGATGCCGCACAGCCGCCCGCCGGCCTGGGCCACCCCGTCGGCGATGACCTTCATCAGCCCGGTGTTCGAGCCACCCCACACCAGGGTGTGCCCGGCCGCGCCGAGTGCGGTGGCGAACTCGCGGGCCGGGGTGGTGTAGCGGGCGTCGAGGTCGGCGGCGGACAGGAACACGCAGATGTGCATACCTGCGATTATCGGTTTACCGACCTGGGCAAATATCATCGAGGGTGAAATGACCGAGAACGCCCTGACCACCGCCGACGCCAAATCAGCCGCCCGGATCGCCGACGAGGCGGCCCGCCGCCGCACCTTCGCCGTGATCAGCCACCCCGACGCCGGTAAGTCGACGCTCACCGAGGCGCTCGCGCTGCACGCCCGGGTGATCAACGAGGCGGGCGCCATCCACGGCAAGGCCGGCCGCAAATCCACCGTGTCGGACTGGATGGAGATGGAGAAGGCCCGCGGTCTCTCGATCACCTCGACCGCGCTGCAGTTCCCCTACCGCGACTGCGTCATCAACCTGCTCGACACCCCCGGCCACGCCGACTTCTCCGAGGACACCTACCGGGTGCTCACCGCCGTCGACGCCGCGGTCATGCTCATCGACGCCGCCAAAGGCCTTGAGCCGCAGACCCTCAAGCTGTTCCAGGTGTGTAAGCACCGCGGCATCCCGATCATCACGGTGATCAACAAGTGGGACCGCCCCGGCCGGCACGCGCTGGAGTTGATGGACGAGATCCACGAGCGGATCGGGCTGCGCACCACACCGCTGACCTGGCCGGTCGGCATCGCCGGTGACTTCAAGGGCGTGATGGACCGCCGCAAGGGGCATTACATCCGCTTCACCCGCACCGCCGGCGGCGCCACCGCCGCCCCGGAGGAGCACATCCCCGCCGACCAGGCGTACGCCGCGGCCGAGGGCGACTGGGACACCGCCGTCGAGGAATCCGAGCTGCTGTCGATGGACGGCTCGGACTACGACCGCGAGACCTTCCTGGCCGGTGAGTCCTCCCCGGTGCTGTTCACCTCGGCGGCGCTGAACTTCGGCGTGAACCAGCTGCTGGACGTGCTGGTCGACCTGGCGCCCTCCCCGGGCCCGATCGTCGACGTCGAGGGCCGCCCGCGGCCGGTGGAGGCGCCGTTCAGCGCGTTCGTGTTCAAGGTGCAGGCCGGGATGGACTCCTCACACCGCGACCGGATCGCCTACGCCCGGGTCTGCTCGGGCACCTTCGAGCGCGGTGATGTGCTGACCCATGCCGGCACCGGCAAGCCGTTCGTCACCAAGTACGCGCAGTCGGTGTTCGGCCAGCAACGCTCCACCCTGGACGACGCGTGGCCGGGTGACGTGATCGGTTTGGCCAACGCGGCCGCACTGCGCCCCGGCGACACGCTGTATCGCGATGTGCCGGTGACGTTCCCGCCGATCCCGAGCTTCTCCCCCGAATACTTCTCGGTGGTGCGCGGCAAGGATCCCAGCAAGCACAAGCAGTTCCGCAAGGGCATCGAGCAGCTCGACCAGGAGGGCGTGGTGCAGGTGCTGCGCTCCGACAAGCGTGGCGAGCAGGCACCGGTGTTCGCCGCGGTCGGCCCCATGCAGTTCGAGGTGGCCTCGCACCGGATGGAGACCGAGATCGGTGCGGCGATCACCCTGGAGTCGCTGCCGTACCAGGTGGCGCGCATCGTGGATCCCGAGGACGCCGAGTTCATGAACAAGCAGGTGTCCGCCGAGGTGCTGACCCGCTCCGACGGGGTGCTGCTGGTGCTGTTCTCGACGCCGTGGCGTCTGGAGGGCTTCCTGCGGGACAACCCGACGATCAAGCTGCGCTCGCTGGTGGCCGCGGCCGACGGCTGAGTTTCACCCCATCCCGCCCGGGTACCCCCGGGCCATGGAGTCAGCCCACTTCACCGAGGTCACCCTGCGCGTCGACGGCGCCGACCACACCGCCCGCATCGACAACCGCACCACCGTGCTCGATCTGCTGCGCGAGCACCTCGGGGTGACCGCGCCGAAGAAGGGGTGCGATCACGGGCAGTGCGGATCGTGCACGGTGCTGCTCGACGGCCGGCGCCAGACGACCTGCCTGTCCTTCGCGGTCGCCCACGACGGCGCCGAGATCGTCACCGCCGCCGGCCTCGGTGCGGGCGAGGATCTGCATCCCATCGCGCAGGCCTTCCTGGACCACGACGGATTCCAGTGCGGCTACTGCACACCCGGGCAGATCTGCTCAGCGGTCGGGATGCTTGATGAGGTCAAGTCCGGGGCGCCCAGTCACGTCACCGACGACCTGGAGGCCGACCCCGAACTGACCGATGAGGAGATCCGGGAACGCATGAGCGGCAACCTGTGTCGCTGTGCGGCGTACCCGAACATCGTCGCCGCGATCCACGAGGGCGCCCGATGATCCCCTTCGACTACCACCGGGCCACCAGCGTCGAGGACGCCGTCAGCACCATCGCCGAACACCCGGACGCCAAGTTCCTGGCCGGCGGCACCAACCTCGTCGACCACATGAAGCTCGGTATCGCCGAGCCCAGCCTGCTGGTCGACATCAGCCACCTGTTCCCGTTGCAGGACACCGAGGTTGGCGACGACGGGGCGCTGCGCATCGGCGCCGACGTCCGCAACGCCGACCTGGCCGCCCATCCGGTGGTGCGCTCCGCGTACCCGGTGCTGGCCCGGGCGCTGCTCGCCGGCGCCTCCGGTCAGCTGCGCAATGTCGCCACCACCGGTGGAAACCTGTTGCAGCGCACCCGCTGTGTCTATTTCCAGGATGTCACCACGCCGTGCAACAAGCGCACCCCGGGCAGCGGATGCTCGGCCATCGGCGGATACGTGCGTTACCACGCGATCCTGGGTGCCTCCGAACACTGTGTGGCCGCGCACCCCTCGGACATGGCGGTGGCGATGATGGCGCTGGACGCGCAGATCGTCTACGTCGACGCCGACGGCGAGCACCGGCTGCCCATCGACGAGTTCTACCGGCTGCCCGGGGATCAGCCCGACCGTGACACCACGCTGCCGGATGGCGCGCTGATCACCGCGGTCGAGATTCCCGCCCCGCCCGCCGGTGCGCGGTCGACCTACCGCAAGGTCCGCGACCGCGCCTCCTACGCCTTCGCGCTGACCTCGGTGGCCGCCGAGCTGGTTCTCGACGGCGACGTCATCCGCTCGGCGCGGATCGCGCTGGGCGGGGTGGCACACAAACCGTGGCGGGCGCGAGTTTGCGAGGAGCACCTGGTCGGCAACACGGTCGGCGAGGACGCCTTCGATGCCGCCGCAGCCGCGGAGTTGGCCCAGGCGCAACCCGTGGAAGGCAACGAGTTCAAGGTCGATCTGACCCGGCGGGCCGTCGTGGCCACCCTCACCTCGATCGCGGAAGGAGATCGGCGATGACCCTGTTGGAACCCCGGTCCATCGGTACGCGCATCACCCGCCGCGACGGTGCCGCCAAGGTCACCGGATCGGCCACCTATGCCTTCGAATTCGACGTCGAGAACCCGGTCTACCTGCATCCCGTACAGGCCACCATCGCGCACGGACAGATCATCTCGATGGACACCGCGGCCGCCGAGAGTGCCGACGGGGTCCTGGCGGTCCTGACGGTCTTCGACGCGCCCGAACTCGCCGACACCTCCAACGGTGACCTCGCGGTGCTGCAGGACGCGTCGGTGCACTACCGCGGTCAGCTGATCGGTGCGGTGGTGGCCATCAGCGCCGAAACCGCCCGGCACGCCGCCGGACTGGTGCGCGTGGAGTATGAGGAGCAGCCCGCAGCCATCGAGCTGACGGCGGATCACCCGACGCTCTACACCCCCGAGCAGGTCAACCCCGACTATCCGGCGGAAACCTCCGACGGCGACGCCGAGGCCGCGCTGCGGGAGGCACCGGTGGTGGTCGACAACATCTACACCACCCCGCATGAGCACAACAACCCGATGGAACCGCATGCCTGTATCGCGTTGTGGGACAACGATGCACTGACGCTGTGGGATTCCACCCAGGGTGTGCACGCCGCCCGCAAGGAGTTGGCGACCGCCTTCGGTCTCGATCAGGAGCAGGTGCGCGTCATTGCGAAGAACGTGGGTGGCGGTTTCGGCTCCAAGGGCGCCCCGCACTCGCACAACATCCTCGTCGTGATGGCCGCACTGCGGCTGCCCGGCAAGCCGGTGAAGCTGGCGCTGACCCGCCAGCAGATGTTCGACGTGGTCGGCTACCGCACCCCCACCATCCAGCATCTGCGTCTCGGTGCCCAGCGTGACGGCAGCCTGCTCGCCCTCAGCCATCAGGTCGTCGAGCAGACCGCAACGGTCAAGGAGTACGCCGAGCAGACCGCGACACCCTCGCGGATGATGTACGCCGCGCCGCACCGCAAGACCGGCCACAAGCTGGCCACCCTCGATGTGCCGGTGCCGTTCTGGATGCGCGCCCCCGGTGAGTGCCCCGGCATGTTCGCCCTCGAGGTCGCCATGGACGAGCTCGCGGTGGCCTGCGATATCGACCCCATCGAGCTGCGGATCCGCAACGAGCCACCCGTCGATCCGGAGACGGGCAGCCCGTGGTCGAACCGCCGGCTGATCGAATGCCTGCAGACCGGCGCCGAACGGTTCGGCTGGGCCGACCGGGATCCCAAGCCCGGCAACCGCGTCAACGGTGAATGGCTCATCGGCAGCGGTGTGGCGTCGGCGGTCTACCCCGCCATGGTGATGCCCGGTAACTCCGCACGCATCGAGCACGTCGGCCAGGGCCGGTTCGTCGTGCAGATCGGTGCGGTCGATATCGGCACCGGCACCTGGACGGCGCTGGCACAGATCGCCGCCGATGCGCTGGACTGCGAGTTGTCCGCGATCGACCTGCAGATCGGTGATTCTTCGCTGCCGAGTGCGTCGGTGGCCGGCGGCTCGTCCGGCATCACCTCGTGGGGGCGCGCCATCGTGGCCGCAGCGCGAGCGTTCCGCCATGACCACGGCGAACATCCCGAGGTGGGGGTGCACACCGTCGCGTCGGCCGAGGATGCCAACGAGGAGGCCGAGAACTACGGGATGTACTCGTTCGGGGCGCATTTCGCCGAGGCGCGGGTCAACCGGTACACCGGGGAGATCCACGTGTCCCGGATGCTCGGGGTGTTCTCGGTGGGCCGGGTGATCAACCCGGCGACGCTGCGCTCCCAGCTGATCGGCGGCATGACGATGGGCCTGTCGATGGCGTTGCACGAGGAGAGCGTGCGCGACCCGCGATTCGGGCACATCGTCACCCGGGATCTGGCGACCTACCACATCAGTTCGCACGCCGACGTTCCGGCGATCGAGGCGTTCGCGCTCGACGATGTGGACGAGCACGCCAACCCGATGGGTTCGCGTGGCGCGGGTGAGATCGGCATCGTGGGCTCGGCGGCCGCGGTGGCCAATGCGGTATTCCACGCGACCGGGGTGCGGGTGCGCGATCTGCCCATCACCTGCGACAAGCTGCTCTGAGGATATTTCCGCTGGTCGACTACGGTATCACTTCGGTATCATGCCGTCATGGGCATGACACTGCGTACCAGTGATGAACAGACCGAGGCATTGCGCCGCCAGGCGGCGGCCGAGGGTCGGTCGATGCAGGCTGTCGCGTTGGCCGCCATCGACGAGTACATCGCCCGGCACGCACACAAGGCGAGGGTCGACGCGGCACTGAGCCGGGTGCTGACCGAGGAGGCCGGCGTTCTCGAGCGCCTCAAGGACGCGTGACCGAGTACCTCGATCTCGAAGATCTGATCGAGATCGCGAAGCGGGCCATCGACCCGGATGTGACGATCCGCGACTTCGGGCTGCTGGAATCCGCGCTATCTCGGCCCAGGGCGACAGTTTTCGGTGATGATGCCTACCCGGACGTGTTTCTCAAGGCCGCCGCTCTGATGCACTCGATTGCGCGCAACCACGCATTGGTCGACGGTAACAAGCGCCTGGCGTGGGCCGCCTGCCGAACATTTCTGGCGATCAACGAGCAATGGGTTTCCGCGTCGGAGGACGACCGCTTCGACTTCGTCATCCGGGTGGCCACCGGCGCGGAGCCGGAGTTGGCGCTGATCGCCGACCAGCTCCGCGAGTGGTGCGCTTGACTATTCGGCACCGTTGACGGCCATCGGGGCCCGCAGCGGCGGGTAGGGCAGATCGATGTCGTGCTCGTCGTAGGCGCGCAGGATCTCGCGGCGCAGGCGGCGCTGCACCGACCACTGCGCGTTCGGCTTGGTCTTGATGGTCAGCCGCAGCGTCAGCTGGTCGGATGTCATGGTCTGCACGCCAAGCATTTCCGGCTCGCCGAGCACCTTGGCGGCGATGGACTCGTCCTTGACGGCCGCGCGGGCGGCGTCGAGGGCTACTTTCTCGGCTTCCTGCACATCGGCATTCAGCGCCACCGGCACCTCGATGCGGGCGACGGCGTAGTCCTGGCTCATGTTGCCGACCCGGGCGATCTCGCCGTTGCGGACGTACCAGAGCGTGCCGTCGATATCGCGCACGGTGGTGATGCGCAGGCCGACGCTCTCGACCTCGCCGCTGGCCTCCCCCAGGTCGACGGTGTCCCCGACGCCGTACTGGTCCTCCAGCAGCATGAACACCCCGGTGACGAAGTCACGGACCAGG
Organism: Mycolicibacterium bacteremicum; assembly: GCF_002086115.1. Lineage (GTDB taxonomy): Bacteria > Actinomycetota > Actinomycetes > Mycobacteriales > Mycobacteriaceae > Mycobacterium > Mycobacterium bacteremicum. Next base: position 76,838 of record NZ_MVHJ01000021.1, on the reverse strand, counting down.
TTCTGCGCGCCGAAGCCGATGGCCAGGCCGACCACACCGGCCGAGGCGATGAACGGGGCGATGTTGACGCCGAACACGTTGAGCACGGTGAGCACCACCCAGACGAGCAGCACGATCGACACCGTCGACTTCAGCACCGAGCCGATGGTCTGCGCGCGTTGTTGGCGGCGCGCGGCGGCCTTGGCGGCGCTGGCCGTGTTGGAGCGCTCCCGCAGGCCGCGAAGTCGGGCGGCGCGTTTGGGTTCGGCATCGTCGATGATCTTGGGGTTGCGGCCGGTGGTGGCGCGGTCGATCATGCGGTGCAGCACGAACCGGGCGATGAGTGCGACCAGGATGTAGACCGCGACCCGGATGGGAACTTCGATCAGCCAGTGCTTGTTGGTATCCGTCCATTCGAAGGCAAGGTTGACCACATCCATGGTTCCGACCGTACCCAGCTGGGCTGGGGGTCAATCAAGTTCTGCGGTCACCGCCTCGAAGGTGCCCACGTCAAAGGCGACGATGCGCGCCTCGGTGACATTCGTCTCTGCCGCGGCGATGGTCTCGATGGCGGCCTTGATGGCGTCGCCCTTGGGCCAGCCGTAGATTCCGGCGCTGATCAGCGGGAAAGCGATTGTGCGGGCATCGAGTTCGTCGGCGACCTGTAGCGAGCGCGCGTAGCAGGACACCAACAGCGACCGATCGCGCTGACCTGCGCTGTAGTTGGGTCCGACGGTGTGGATCACCCAGCGGGCTGGCAGCCGGCCGACGGTGGTCCAGCCGGCGTCACCGGTGGCCAGGCCGTCGGGGAAGCGCCTGACGCAGTCCTCGAGGACCTCGGGGCCGCCGGCCCGGTGGATGGCACCGTCGACTCCCCCACCGCCGCGCATGGCGTTGTTGGCGGCGTTGACGACGGCGTCCACGTCCTGCTGGGTGATATCGCCGTGGACGGCGGTGATGATGGGCATACCGCCACTATGCCTGCGCCAGTGCCAGCACCTCGTCGGCCGACGGCGGGCTGGCCGGGTGATGGGACAGGCACCACGGCGCGGTGACGCGATGGAATGACTTGCCCTCGGTGGCGACGTAGAAGTTGCCCGCCCGCAGCCGACTGATATCGCTGATCAATCCGCCCTTGGCGCGGGCCATCTCCTCGGCGGTGGCGATCTGCACCGGCGAGTTGAGCAGCCCGTAGAACTGAGTGGCCGCGTTGCCGGGGATGTGGTTGTGCAGTCCCTTGGGCGCCTGGGTGGCGAAGATCAGCCCGAGGCCGTACTTGCGGGCCTGTGACGCCAGCGCCAAGGTGCTGCGGGTGCTGGCGGTGACACCACGCGCTGGGGCCAGCGTCTGCGCCTCGTCCATCACCAGCAGGCCGCCGAGCGGCCTGTCGCCGGCCGGGTTGCGTTTGATCCAGGCGAACAGCGCCATCTGCAGCTGGCTGACGAAGCTCTGCCGCTGTTCGTCGCTGGGCAGGCCGATCATGCTGATCACCGAAACCCGGGCGCGTTTGCCCTCGGCCGGGGTCAGTAGCTCGCCGGGGTCCAGCGCCGTTCCGGCGCCGCCGAACAGCGGGTCGTTGACGGTGGCGGCGCGCAGGTTCTGCGCCATCTCGGCGGCCATCTTGGGCGCGTCGGCCAGCTCGCTGACATCATCGGGCAGGTCGGCGAGCATGGCGATGAAGCCGGGCAGCGTCGGGTTGGGTTGACGGCCGTAGTGTTGCAACGCTTCTCGCAGCACGGCGCGTGAGCGGGCGGCCTTGGCGGTCTGCCCGCTGATCTGGGCGCGCGGTTCCAGGGCGGCGACGGCGGATTCGACGGCCTCGATGAACTCATCCTGGTCATCGAGCACGCTGGCGAAATCGGGTAGTGGCTGGAACGCCAGCGGGCGGCCGGTGCTGCGGCGCGGGGTCCAGATGACGACCTCGGTGTGGTCCAGGTACTCGCGGGCGCGTTCGTCGTCGGCGCGTCGCCAGCCGGCCGGCTTCTCCGGCCAGCCGGTGCCCAGGCGGGACAGATCGTTGTTGGGGTCCAACACGATCGAGGACACGCCGCGCAGCGCGGCCTCTTCGACGAGGCGGCGGATCAGCACGGTTTTGCCCGACCCGGAGCCGGCGAAGATGGCGACGTGCTTGCGCAGCGCGGCCAGGTCGATGGCCACGGTGGTGTCGGTGCGCACGTCGATGCCCAGCGGCATCTTGGACTCGGCGGCACCGAATTCCGGTCCGTCGTCCTCGAGTTCGACGGTCTCTTCGATCACCCGCGCGGGCGCGTCGCCGTTGAGGTTGAGCGCCTCGCGCAGCACGGTGATGCCGTGGGCGGGTCGGCGCACACGCAGCCAGGTGGTCAGGCCGGCGACGTCGTCGTCGATCAGGTCGCGCAGCGCGGTCATGGTGCGGATATCGTCATCGGAGAGGGTCAGGGTGCGCCCGCCCTGGTTTTCGAAGTCCTTGATCAGCGCGTCGGTCTTCGGGCCGGACGGCCACGGGTGGTTGCGCAGGAAGAACAGGTTGCGCCGGTCGGTGCCGGCGTTCAAACCCGTTGCGCTGAGCGTCTTTTTGATGCGGTTCTGGGCGGCGACGGCGTTGGTGGCGCCGATCGCGCGGAACGCCCAATGCCGCTCGTCGTCGGTGGCCGCGTCCAGGGATTGGCGCAGCCGGGCGTGCAGTACGACGTGCGAGCCCGGCGGCGGGTCGCAGACGTAGGACTGGTCGTCGCCGTGTTCGGCGATCCACGCGGTCAGCGCGGCGCCGAGCAGGGCGGGCACCGCGGTGTCCTCGCCGTCGGCGTCCAGCGCGGCGGCCGGGACGGCGCGCGAGCGGTACTGGGTGAACAGCCGGTCGATGGGTGAGGTGTCGGCAGAGTCGTTGTCGGGCTGGTCTTCCGGCGGCAGCTCATCGGACAGGTGCGCCAGCTCGATGACCTCCTTGCGGCGCAGGCAGTCCCGCACGTGCGCGTCGGCGCGGATCAGCAGCTGGCGTGGGGTGTAGCCGGCGGCGTCGTCGAAGGCCGAGGGTTTGATCGGCCAGCTCGGGTACGGCGGGGTGAAGCCGACGGTCAGATAGGCCGCCTCGAACCGGCGTTCCAGGATGGCCTTGCCGATATCGGCGCTCGGCAGCGGCGCCAGCGGTGCGGTGACGCGGAAGCGGTCGGACACGCTGGCGGTCGCGCGGTCGCGGATGCTCTCCCACGCCGAAGGCAGGCAGGCAACCACCGGGACGGTGCGCCGCATGGTCTGGCGCACCGACATCAGGCCGTGCGCAACCTGTTCCAGCACACCGTCCCCCGCGCCGCGGGCCTCGTCGGTGCGGGTCGAGGACTGCGCGAGCAGGGTGTCGATCTGATCGAGCGCGAGCACCGAGGGCCCGGCCAGCGCGGCCAGCCGGGCGATATCGCGCACGCAGTGCTGGGCCGAGGGTGCGCTGCCGCGCAGCCGCCAGTGCAGCCGGTCATCGGCGCCGACCTCCTCGCTGCCCTGCAGGTAGGAGTCGCCGATGTCGCGGGCGACAAGGTCGTTGGCGGACAACAGGACCAGTGCGCGCAGTGTCTGGTGGCAGTCGCGGACGTCGCGGCGGGCCTTGGCCAGGTCGTTGACGAAGGCGTCCAGGGTTTCGCGGTCCAGGTCCTCGTCGCCGATGATGGCGCGGCGGTCGGCGCGCGAGACGTGCGCGATCGAGGACAGTTCCCACAGCAGGTCTTTGAGTTGGGTTTCGCGGTTGGCGCCGCGGCGGCCGAGGCTTTCCAGCACGCCGGCGCGTACTGATTCCCAGAAGCTGGCGGCGTCGAGCAGTTCGACGACGAAGAAGAACCCGCCCCCGGTCTGGACGCGTTCGCGGATCTGGCCGAGCAGATGGGTCTTGCCGGAGCCGGCCTGGCCTCGGATCGTGACGCCGAGCGGGGCGGATTCGGGGTCGCGCTGGGCGTCGGCGAAGGCCTCCATGACGTCGTCGACGGCGCGTTCGTTGAGTCCGCTGACGTGGGTGGGGGCCTGCGGGCGCCACAGGTCGTCACTGGTGGGCGCCCAGGTGAGCCGGAGGGCGGCGAGTGCTTCGCGTTGTGCGTCCTGCATCAAACCTCAATTGCGATCAGGTGTTTGGCCTGTCCGCCGATGGTGATGGCGGCGGCGCGGTCCTCCTCGGTGAGGACCTTCTGGTTTTCTTCGGGGATCAGGCTGATGGCGCCGGTGCGGTACAGCTCGGTCAGGGCGTCGTCCAGGTCGGGGACGTCGTCGAGCTGCCGGCGCAGCGTTCTGAGGCCGACCCATGCGCCGGTTCTGTCGGCCAGCTCGGTGTAGGCCTGGGTGATCCGTTCGGCGGCGCTGGGGGTTTGTTTGGGCCAGAACAGCTCGGCGAGGCTGAGGTCGGCGGTGTCGAGGTAGCGGTTCAGCCCGGCCAGCACGGTGTACAGGGTCTTGGCAGGTCCGGTGGAGCGCGGCGGGGCGCCGGCGGTGATGATGTCGCGGCACAGCCGCCAGCCGCGGTCGGTCAGCTCGTGGATGTAGCGGCCGCCGACGCGCTCGGATTCGATGAGGTCGAGGGTGTTGAGTTTGTCCCGGCTGCGTTTGTCCAGCGTGGGGCCGTAGGCCAGCAGATCGGCGTTGGGCACCGGGCGGGCCTGGGCCATCAGGACGAGCAGCACGGCGCGCTCGGTCCCGGTCAGGTCGGTGGGCGTGACACTCACGCGTTACAACGTAGCGGCATGGGCGCGGGGGCGTGCCGGCTAGCGGATGCGGTCGATGAACGGGACCCGGTCGAGCACGGGGTTGTCGCGGATCCTGGGCTCCGGGGCCGGGCCGGGTGCCGGCGGCGGGGGCGCCTGGACGGGCGGCGGCACGTTCAGGTGCTTGGCGAGTTCGGGGGTTCTCGGCGCCGGCGGCGGTGCGATGGGTTCGACGTTCTGCGCCAGCTGCGGCCGCGGCTCGGGTTCGGGGGCCGGGGTGGGCGTGGAAGGCCAAGCGAGCGTGAGGGATACGGAGACGACGAAGACGATGACGGCGGCGACCAGGGTGACCGTCAGTGCGGTGACCGTGCGGTCGCGCGGGGTTTGCTCGGGTTCGTCGGGGATGTTGGCGATGTGCGCCGAGGCCAGGGCGGCGCCGCGGGTCAGGGCGAAGTCGGCCTCGGTGGCGGTGATGACGGGGCGGTCGGCGTCCTCACGTAGCGCGGTGACGAGGTCGTCGGTGTCGGCGGAGCCCAGGATGTAGACGGCGTCGGGGCTGGGCTTGGCGGCGCGGACGACGGCCAGCACGCGGTCGGTCAGGGTGGCGGCGTCGGCGTGGTCGACGCTCTCGACGTGCATGTGGAACCCGTCGACGGTGGCGACGACCGAGCTGTCGGGTTCGACGACGCAGACGACGAGGAAGTCGTGGCCGGTGAGGTCGGCGATGCCGCGGGCCAGCGCCTGGGCGGCGTCGACGTCGCGGACCGGGACGACGGGTGCTCCCCCGCTGTAGGTGTCGAGTGCCTCGCGGACCTTGACGGCCTCGTCCTCGGCGTCGTGCGTCCAGGTGAGGCCGACGGCGTGCAGGTGTTCATCGGGCAGGTGGGCCAGGTAGTCCTCGATGTCGGCGACGTCGAGTACCTGGCGGTCCAGGTGGTCGCCCTGGCCGGTGACGCCGTCGACCAGCTCGCCGTGGACGTCCTTCGAGGTGACCGAAAGACCCAGTACGAGGCTCACGTCGTTATCCCCCTGATCTGTTTCTGTGATCTTGAGGTTACCCAGTTGGGGCGGGGTCGACTCGCCGTGGTGGACGGGGTGAGGTGCGCTGTGCCGGTGCTTGTTTGCCGGTGTGGGCATGTGCAGCGGTGAGTGCCGGCCGGCGGTTCGCTGTCACGACCATTCATGGTCACACAGGCTGCAGTGCCACGTGTCGCTCTTCGGGCAGCACCCGCCCATGTACCGCCACGGGCCCCACTCGTCCGGGTCCGTCGGCATGCCGTAACCGATCGTCTGCGTGCGGTGGCCGCCGCACTCGGGGCAAGCCGGGTGCTGAGCGAATTGGTACTTAACGAAGCTCGCGAAGCCGCCCGACCGCATCCGGCCGGCGCAGCGCCGGCAGAGCACGGCGGGCCAGTCCTGCGCGTCGTACCGCGTCGAGAACCGGTCCGGGTTGCGCCCCGGGTAGTTGGCCGTGGTCCGGATCGGCGGCAGCGGTTGCGGGCGTGGCAGCGGGTCTGCGGTGTGCACATGGATCTGATCGCGCGCATCGGCTGTGGCGAGGTCGATTTCGTCGTGACAGCTGTGGCACTTGCCCCAGAAGCTCAGCAGATTGCGCGCCTGGGCCACCGTCGAATGCCCCCACCGGTCCCGGTGGCTGCCGTGCACGGGGGTTTCGTGCAGCGCCAGGATCATTCGCTCGGCTTCCTCGTCGGTGAACCGCCAGTCGTCGAAGGCATCGGGAAGGTCGAGCAGCATCGCCAGCGTGGTGAGATCCACCAGATGCATTGAGTAGCGGCGTAGATCGAGCGCGGCCCCGCCGAGGCCGTCCTCTTGATCGATGCGCGCCAATACCGTCAGCACGGTCGTCGGATCGGTGCCGAGTACCACGACGGCCCAGTCCCCGGGCCGGGCGTCACCGAACGCGTAGCGCCACGGCCGGTACGGCGATCGGGGCTCCAGAATCGTGATGATGCCGTCCTTCCAGTCGGCGGCTTCGAGCACATGCAGACGGATGTGGGCTGTTTGCGGCATACGTCCATTGTCCCAGGTGGGTATGACATTTTCGGGTTGCTCCGGACGCACGGGCGGACGGCCGGCATGGTTACGACACGGTCCCCGACTGGGCCTCTATCGGCTGCCTGCGGAGGACGTACTGGCGAGGTTCGCCGATCACCCGCGCCGCTTCTCCGGACTGGACCGGGTCAGCCCGGTTGCGGCCGCATTGGCCCCGGCGGCGTTGCGGCGGTGACGTTTCGGGTGCCGATGCCGAGTCCTCGTGCGATGCGGGGCGAGAATACCTGCAGAAAAGTAGTACTACCCGCAGTACTACGGGAGATGGCGATACTGCCGGTAGTACTAGCTTTTGAACCGCGTCATGAGGTTGCGACTCGGCTGAGCATCTTTTCCACCAGCAGCACTGCCCTTTCCGCCGCGCGCGTCTGATCCACCGGGTCGACGAACCCGAGCTCGACGTCCACCATGCAGTCATGGGCCACTCCCAATGCGCGGCCGACCACAACGGGAACTCCCTCGGGGCCGTCGAGAGTTACGACCGCTGAGATCACGACGTCAGTGATCTGAACACCAGAGATCCGATCCTGCAGAGGCTTCCCGGCCAAAGATTTGACGACGGTGCGCCCATCGCAAGCCCGCCATTGTTGGGCGAATCGCTCAAACGTCGCTTTGGCGCCTTCGATTGAATCAAACGCCGCAGCGGAGTAGGTGGCTGCGGCCTCCGTGGCGAAGCTGACTGCAGTCACGGGAGCTCCAGAGTAGGCTTCCTGTTCCAGCGGCGAAACGACACCTATGCAGTCCCGTTCTGCGACTTCGCCGCTGCCGATAAACGTGTTTCGAAACTTGCGACCCGGCCGGACGCTCGGCGGGCCATCTGTAGTCACGGTGTAGCCGAGCGCCTCGGTGAGCTCGGCATCGGTCGGCATGACAGACGATATCCAGGCGAAGGAACCCGGTCCCTGGGTCGTCGAAGACGCGGCCGTCCTGTCGGTGGTCGCGGCGGCCGGCATTTCAACACTCTCCGAAGAACAACCGGCCGTCAAGACAACCAAGGCAGTGCCAACCGCCGTCCAGCACAGAGCTTCAGCTGCGAGCATCAACCGTCCCCCGTCTCGATGATCGGACAGCAGTGAGGCTAGCCGAGTTAATCGCCTAGACCGGCGTACCGCCACAATGGATTGGTGCGGTGCGGTGAGTTCACGGTGTTGGTGATGGCCTCGGCGGCGGAGTCGCTGACGTTGGAGCAGCGGGTGAGCTGGATGCGTGCGGAACATGCCGGCGACGCGGCGGTGCGGGTGGCCGGGATCCGTTGAGATGCAACGATGGACGCGACCGACCTGCGGGTGTGGCCCGCGCAGGTCGCCGCGATGAAGGCCGGGGTGCGCGCATCCGGGGCCCGGACCGAGGTCGATGCGGTGTTCAGCGGGGATGACTACTGCCATGAGCTGGCCCGGTGGTTCGACGCCACGGCGGTGCAGATGTCGCGGACCGGTGCCAGCACCGACGTCCGGGCCGATCTCGCCGGAAGATGGTGCGAGCTGGTGCCGGCGGTGCGGGCCGGGCTGACGACGCGGGTCGTGGTGGTCGGTGCCGAGTCGACCGGGACGACGATGGTGGCGCAGCGGTTGGCTGCGCACTTTCGCGCCCGGGGTGGGGTTTGGGCGTCGACGCAGTGTGTGTCCGAGTACGGGCGCGAGTACACCCAGCTGAAGATGGAGTCCGGCTGTGGCGTTGCCGATTTCGTCTGGGATGCCGCAGATTTCGACGTGATCGGCCCGGAGCAGACCCGCCGCGAGGACGCGTCAGGCGGGCCGTGGACGTCGGTGCCCGATCGTGCGGTGTATCTGCTGACCGACCACGACGGGTTGCCGTGGCAGGACGATGGGATGCGCGAGGGAGACCTCGCAATCCGCGCGGCGATGACCGACTGGTTCGCCGAGGCGCTCACCGCGGCCGGGCAGTCGTGGGTGCTGCTGATGGGGACGCTTGAGCAACGGCTGGACGTGGCGGTCCGGACGGTCGAGCCGCTGGTGGCGTTGCGGGAAGTTCGGTGAGCCGTTGCGCGGACCGGGGTTTGAGGCGCGATAGGCCCCACCGACAACGTGCGTCGCATCGCAGCCCGCGCTTGAATTCGAGGCGATGGAGCACGTCATCCGGACTCCGTCCCGCGGGCCTTGTCGATCTGCTGCTTGATTTCCCGGTAGGCCTACACCCGCGCCATCACCGCCTCGGCGGCCGAATCGGCGGGGGTTGTGTCCGGAGCGGCCTCGATGCCATAGAGCTTGGCGTACAACGCGGCGCGCTGCTCGGCGACCTTGGCGTCCTCGCGTTCGGCCCGCAGTGAGGCGTCGATGTGGCTGTTCTCCACCTCTTTGACGATGGCGTACACGATCCAGGTCACCACCGCGACGGCCGCCACGATGCCCAGCGCGATCCACACCGGCTTCGGCACCATCGCGATCAGCACCACGATGGCGACACCGATGGCGCCCAGGATGTTCGAGGCGTCCGAGGATCGGTTACTCATCGCCGCTCTCCCAATCGTCTGTGGCCGCACCGGATGTGCATGTGGCCAGCCGATCAGGATGACAGGGGGTACCGACAAGTCGTGGCGGTCGCGTCGTCGCCCCCTGGGGTGGTAACAAAGACCGCATGCCAGACGCCATCGATCCGCTGCTGCTGGGGCAGCGGGTGGTCGCGGTCCTGGAGACCGGCCAGCGGGTGGCCACCTACAAACTGGCCAGCCTGATGGCGCTCATCGATCACTGCCTCGAGAATCTGCCCGAGCAGCCGTCAGACCCGTTGGCGGTGCCCATCGGTGCGCTCGCCCATCGGGTGCTCGAACTGTACTGGCGCCAGGTGCGACCGTTCGAGGGACACGAGCTACGCCAATCCAGCGGCGAGAAGGAGCGAATTCCCCGCGCGGTCAGGGCGTTGCGATCTGCCTCGGGCGCCACGTCGCTGAATGTGGCGATGATGTCAGCGCCGACCGTGTATGAGTCTTCGGTCGAGGAGATCGGTCTGTGCTTGGCGCAGCAGCCGTTGTATCGGTTGCAGCGGCTTCCCGGCGCGCACGACCCCTTCCTCTACAACGACAGCTTCCTGCACTCCAACGTGTCGCGGCGGACGTTGCGGGCGCACGGCAACGCGATCGTGCTGAATCCCGGGGTGGCGACGGGGTTGGCCCGCCTGGCCGGGCTGCTCAAGCCGGCACTGGAGATCATGTGGGTCGACGATGTGCGGCGGATGAACAAGTTCCTGACCGCGGAGGTGCCCGACATCGCCGGGCATCTCTTCGGCCGGGACCGCACGGCACTGGCAGCAGTTAGGGGGCCGTTCAAGGAGGCCTTCGGTGCGCGCTGCTTCTACTGCGAAACCCCACTGCCGCCGGACAACCCGATCGATCACGTGTTGCCGTGGTCGCTGGTCGGCATCGACGGCTTGGCCAACCTGGTATTGGCGTGCGTGCGGTGCAATTCCGACAAGCGGCACGCGCTGCCGGCGGTAGGTCTGGTCGATCAGGTGCTCGGCCGTGACCAGACAATTCTGCAGGAGATTGCCGAGGCGATCCGCTGGCCGACCGAGTATCCGCGGGTGGTTGCGGCCGCGCGCGGCATCTATGGCAGTCAGCCGCCGGGGATTGCGACGTGGTCTGGGTACAAAGCGACCGTGCGGTTGGATATCGGGTTCGCCCCGGGGTGGATGCGTTGCTGACGTACGTGCGTCCCAGACGGTGACCTCAACGATTCGGGCGAGCAGGTCGATTTCAGTCGCGTGCAGCTGCCTGGAACCGGCGGCAGGAAATATTGCGCAGGCCTACTCGTAGCGCACCGCGCTGTCGATCGCCCCGCCGGCCTCGTTGTCCTGCTGGTCGTAGACATCGGCGGCTGCGCGCAACGAATCTCCCAGTGCCGTCAGGTCGGAACGCAACCGCGCCGCCTGCGCTTCCAGCACATCGATGAACTTCCCGAACCCGGGTGTGGCCTTTTCCTTCCAGCCAGCGCCTTGGGTCGACACACTGTCCGCGACCGCCGCACGACTGGAGGACGCCTCAGCGGCGACGACGGCCATCTGATCAGCAGATAGCCGCACCTGGGCTGTCGAAACGACGATGCTCTCGTGACTCATGGTGCGCCACTCCCCCCGGCGGGCAGTCGGCAGGCGATCGTGCCCGTGATCAGCGACGCCTCGATCGAGCCGAATCTCAGCTCGCGCCCGTCGTCGCTGGTGATGCTCACATCGTGGGCGCCGGCCGAATTCTGAATCGCGGAACTGTTCGTCAAACCTGCTTCGGCGGCCAGGCGCTCGACGGCGGGCAGCACGAGCGCCCATTCCTCATCGGTGAATGAATGCGTTGAGGTGAGCTTGGCGAAGTACAGTGACACCCCGCGTTGCCCGTGGTTATCGCAGCCTCCCCGCATTTCCTCGCGTCGCCATTGCCACGGCACACTGTTGGGAACAAGCTCGCTGACCTCTGCGCGCACCGCCTCAAACAGCACCAGCATCTGAGCGCGAGTAGCCTCGATGTCAGGCAGGTTCTTGATATCCATCTTCGGAACGTCCTCGTTGATGATGGGCGAGTCATAGCTGTCACCAGAGTTGGAACTGCCACCGTCGCTACTGCATCCCGCCAAGGCCAGCATTCCAACGGCAATAGTGGCCGCCACGCAGCGGCCCACGATCCACGACACTTTCATCGGATCAACCTCTCTCGACCGTCGTCCAACGGTACGTCCGCGAGTCCCCCTGCGATGATTGCAAGGTTGTACCCCGGGGTGCGCAAGCGGTTGTTGTCGTCAGAGCGCGGATAGTCCGCATGGCTTTCGGCACCGGTGCGCGGCAGATTGTCGGTTGGACTCACCGCGGCGTTCGACGACAGCTGTTCCAGCGGCAGCGTCGTCGGGTTGGGCCCGAACTGACCGAGGTCGCCTGCTGACGGTAGCTCGAACGGCCCCAGTTTCGGGTCGCCGGAAATCCAGTCGCCGGGTGCGGTCATGACGTAGGCGTGGCCGTCGGCGAGATTCATATCAACCTCATCGCCGATCGGCCGCATCAGCTCGATCGGAACTCCGTGAGCTCCGAATCGGGTCATCGTGTCGTCGGTGTGGCCCAGTCCGGGCGAGCCGTAGAAGGCCGCATCATCGACGACGCCTGTCTGACCGAGCTCGCTGAGTGCCTGAGCGGTGGTCAGCGACCCGTAGGAGTGACCGAATGCCGACAAGTGGACATCGGACCCGTTCTCATTGGTCGCATTGATACCGCGGTAGAACTCGGCCAGATCGGGTGCCGCCTCGTTGGCCCGGCTCTCAAACCCTGCCTCCAGCACCGAGATGTCTTTACCCGGCGGTTCGTAGCCGAGCCAGGCGATGGTCGCGACGTCTTCGTCAGGTCTGTGCGCCAATTCGAGTTGGTTCAGGGTCTCGTTTTGGAGTGCAGTCGCTTCGTCGACCATCCCGGGCATGCTGGTGGCTCGGGTATCGACGCCCGGTGTGGTGACGCTGACGTGGTCGGCGGTGTCGGGGTTGCCGACGGCGATCGCGGCTCGGGTCTCGCGGCCGTCGGGATACTCGAGCAGCATCAAATACCTATTCGAGTCGTAATCCTTGTCTGGATTGTTTTCCAACGACATCGCCCCCTTGAGCGCCCGGGCCTCGTCCAGCCGAGCGTGTCGGTCCGCCACCATGCGGTCGTATTCGTTGCGCTTCGATGCCGAACCGGGGCCACCGGCTCCGGCACCCGCGTACTCCTGGAAGGTCGGGATCTCGTCGACCGCCCGTTGTGCGTCGGCCAGTTCCTGGTCGAGCTGAACCTTGTTGACCTCGCTGCGCACCGGTGTGGGCACACCTGGGCGGTCGCCGATCCAGTCCGGATGCTCGGCCTTGACCTTTTCCTGCTCCTCGGCCGACAGGGCGTCCCACCACGCCTTCACGTCGGTGGGCATCACACCCTCGCCTTCGGGTGGGTACGGCGCGGACAATCCGGACTGCTCACGGCCCATCTCCTGGGCCGACACGACGTCGGGCGCCCCTCGGGCGGTGATGTCACCGTTCGCGACGTGGCCGAACACCTCGGCGCAGTCGGCGTCGATGTCCTCGGCCTGGTGGATCAGCGCCTTGGCCCGCACCTCGATGTCCTCGGCGATGTATTTGAGCTCTTCACGCACGTCCGGAGGACCGGTGACGGTGACATCGCCGTTGTCGGCGAGCACCAGAAACCCGCCCTGGGCTGCGACATCGGCGCGCACCGCGTCCACACCGGCCTGCACCGTCGCGACCGCCGCCGCAGTCTCCGCTGCCAACTGCGCCACGGCGCCGATCACCGCGGCGTCGTCGAGAACCTTGCCGGTGGACTCGGCGATCTTGCCGCGGGCAGCGTCGGCGGCCGGCGACTCCCACCCAGGCAGCCGGGAGATCAGCTCCAGGTCAGAGGCCACGCCCTCGATCGTCGTCAGCTCGTCCCCGAGTTCATGCGCGATCGACTGCAACGCGCCCACATTCCAGGACTCGATATCACTGAGCAGCACCGCTGACTGTTCCCCTTCCCCACGGATACGCTATCGCGCCGCCGCAGGGGTGCAGTGCACCAAATTGAGCGCTCCGAACCGGTGTCGGCTTGAGCGCGCCGGCACTTGTCGGTGGCCACCCTCACACTGAACGGCTCGCTTGGACTGGCCACGTCGAGCGGAGGGACTACACCGAGATGACCACGTGGATCGCCACACTCAACATCCGCCAGGGCGGCAGCAAGCACGCTGCTGCGCTGGCCACCCGCCTGTTGGGGTATCACGCCGACATCCCGGTGATCACCGAGTTCCGCGCCAACGCCGCCGGCGAACGGCTGATCAACCGACTCGCGCAGGCCGGCTACGACACCTCGCATGCAGATGTCGCTCCGAACGTGAACACCGTGGTGATCGCGGCACGCGGCGGGGTCGAACGGTCATGGGCCTTCGATGATGCGTTGGACCGACGACATCTGTGGTGTGCCGAGATCGACGGTGCTTTTGAAACGACTCGTAATGAGTCCGGCGAGGGCCGGTCAGGTATTGAAGAAACATTCAGCAGCACGTGGGTTTCGCGAGGACCGGAGCCGAGGGTTACGGCGACGCCGGCCCGACCGGCCAAATGCGCTCGACAGACTATCCCCACGTGATGCGGCTGCGATCGCAGGCCATATCGGGAAGGTCAACGACGCAGTCACATTGGGGATCGCCGTGCACGACTACATCGCAGGGTGGACCGCATGCGAACCAACAACTGGGTGCAGCGGCCGGCAGCGTGGTCGGCGGTATGGGCGGTGGCTCGGCTGCCGGACTGCCGCCGCCGGGTTCGCCGGTCCCTGGACGGCGGCCGGAGTCGCCGTTGTTGGATCGATCGCGGGCGGATCTTTCGGCGGTCACGCCGGCGGCACAATCGGCGATCTTTGCGATTCTGTGCCGCTCCCCAGCGGTGGTGGCGGCAAGAGCTGGTGGCAGAATGCTGTCGCGGCGCCAACCCGGAGATACGACGAAAGCGCATGCATCACGATTGATGGTCTTCTTCTCGCTTGCGCCGCTGGGTGTTTCGGGATTGGAATCGCGGGAAGCGTCTTCCACTGGTCAAGTCCCGGACGCGGTCACCGGCTTCTGTTCGGCGGCGCGCGTATTGGGTTGGGAGTACCGCTGCGCTGATCCTGCTGTTTCTGGGCACCTTGGACAGGTGGCCGTCAAACCTGTTCTTGACCTTCGTTTGTGCCGCGACACTGATTGCGATCGCCTTCTTCAGAACCTCGCACATCACGATCGACGGTCGGATCTGGGCGGCGTACGCGGTGCTGCGACGGCCGGACCCGCCACCGGCGCTGCATCGACACCGCGACGAGGACAGTACTTAGTTCTGTTCACAAGTGGTAATACAAAGTTCCAAATTGCACCGTTTGCTGGCTTACCTAGTGCACTGGTTCACTTCACCGCCTTGATCTTAGAACGGCATGACGCACGAAATTTCTTCGCTCCATACGACTTTGGAGACTCGACTGGTCAGCTCCGATTGAAAAAACGCACTGAGTTCCGGCTCAGGCCGGGTCTATTCAATCGGGGCTGTACCTCAATCCGACCGATGACTCGGTGCCGACTGCCCAGTCACCAAACCGGTTCGGAGAGAGTCAACTGCGGGTTCGAGGCGTTTTGCTCCGAACAGCGCGGCGGGTTGGTGGGGTGGCCGAGCAGGCGGTCACCTACGGCGGCCGCAGGAAGTCCCCGTAGGCGATGGCCTCAATGTTGGGGAAAGTGCGGGGTACAGCAGGGCGAAGATCGTGAAAGTGGACGCGGCAGTGCCGGCGCTCAGCAGTGCACGGCGGACGGAGTCGTCGGAGGACTGAAGTCCGCACCGTTAGGGCAAACAGACGCTGGTCCGGAGTCGTGATCGCAATAGTCAGCTGCCGCAATTGACCGTCGCTGCCTCATGAATGGCCGCCTCAAGATCATCGTAAGCACACACACGCGGGCCGAGGGCTTTCAGCGGCCCAAGTCGAATCGTCTTTTGCGTCGGAACTCGTAGGTCCAGCTCGCTGGTGGGCAAGACATAGAACGTCCAATGGCCGACGTCGAGCGGGTCGATGGTTTTGCGATCCTCACCCTCAAGCACACAGAAGACGTACACATCTGCGCTTCGCTTCGTATCAGTGGCATAGGTGTTGGTGCGCGCGTTCGAACGCATTGCGGGGCGGATGCCGAACGCGATATCTGAAATCCGGGTTTGCTACCACGTTTACACGTAGGCAGCTGATTTCACTTCCACCCCGACTCCGTCGATATCCAGGTCGTGCATATCCCATTCGAGGCGCTTCGTATCGTGACGGATCTGCGGAATCGGGCGCTGAACGGCAGCGGGTGTGCAGATGCCGTCGGTGGCCTGCTTACCGTCGCGCTGGGTCCACAGGGTGCGATCGGCCAGCTCAGCCTCGGGATCCCAGTCGACTCCGACCTTGACCGGCTTGCTGCCCTCGCGGGTGAATCCGACCCGCAGCGCGCACGGGTTCGGCTTATGCAGGTTGCGCCAGGATTCAGACCAGAGCGCCTGCTTACCGCGCCATCGGTAGCTGCTGCCGGTCAAAGCGAGCTCGACGGCTTCAGCGAAGCTGGACTTGCCGGAGCCGTTGCGACCGCTGATCACCGTCAGCCCCGGCGCCGGGTGAAGGTCGAGTTTGGCGGTGGAGCCGATCCCGCGGAACCCGGAGACCGTGATGTTAGTCAGGTACGTAGGCGACACGTCCGCTGTGGACACGCCGTTGTGATGATCCACCACTCAGCGAGGGCGCCAAGGACGAAGTCGCGAGCCGCATTGTCTAAGTCGCTGTCGACGTCGAGCAGTTGCAGAGTGGCGTCTTGGACAGACTGCTCGGCATGACTTGACCCCCCGGTTTCGAGTTCCTCTACGAGACGATTGAACTATGCAGGTCTGACAATCCCGACGTGAATCGCCGGATCAACGGCCACAACCATATTGGCGATCACCTTTTACCGTCTTGTGAGCACGGAACGTCCAGATCGATCGTCATGGGGCTGTGGTCGCTGTATGCAATCCAATCGCTGAATGAACTTGTCACGACATTCTTGATTGCAGCAGACCCAAAGTTGTTACGGACGCCCTCGCGGCGTTTGAAGAGTCACACAGTGAGTCATCTGCATGCTGCCCTAATCGTACCTAGTGGTCAGTGCACCCTAGAGTTTTGGAGAATCATGAATTCGGCAAAGAAAGCGTGCGTCGAGCTGTTCGATAAGGTAACTACCTAACGCACCCTTCGCGGATATTTGAAGGAACCGCCTTTTGTTACCCGATTGTCTCGAATGCGCAATGCGGCCACTGGACACATCCCAATCGTAGGAATGGATTATCGCGAAATCATTATCGATCATTAGCCCCAAGTCGTGGGGAATAAACGGGTGGGCATAAATATGTACCCGTTGCAATCGCCGGAGATCGGCCAGTTGTTTCCATTCGCCGAGGCGAAGCCGCAAAACCGCTTTTCGCTCCTCCGCTTTCGGATCACTAAATCTGACGCCGATCGAAGATTCTTCGGTCACGAAGATGTCAACAGTCAACCGAGGTATTGCAGTTCCCTCGATGTATTGCGACAGACGTGCCGCCCATCCAAGCGAATAGCCCCATATTATGAGCCTCTGCGGCGCTGGCGATGATTGCAATCTTTCAATAGCAGCGGCAATGGCATCTTCTGCCGACACGATCTCGATACTGTCATCAACGATGGCATCGACTGTGGGCGAGATATTCCGTCCACGCCACCGCCTTGTCAGCAGATATACACCCAACACCGCGATGAGCAACGCCAACAATACCGCAACGCGGAACACAAGCCGCAGTCGCTGCAAAAGATCGGGGGCGTTGGAGGCCGACGATGAGTCGAGCAGCAGCCAATTCAACATTTGGTCGTCGCTTGTTGACATGATGGCGGTAACACCGAGAAAGGTAGCAACTACTAAACCTAATATCTCGACCACAACGTCTCGCTGCATGCTCGCCTCGCAATCAGAATCTAGATATCAATGTCAGCGACGACAGGAAGATGGTCCGACGCACGCTGGAAAGCGGCATCATCGCACACGTGGAAATTGTGGCACAACTGGGCCACTTCCTCGGTTGCGAAGATGTAGTCCAGCCTGACTTGCGGTCGCGCTTTTTCGCGAGAGATCATAGTGGGATAGGTCGACACAGGGTCAGCTTGCCCAAGATCGCAGTAGCCGCGTTCTAACAAGAGGGAAATCACGGACGTATCGATATCACCCGTCATTCCCTTCAGCCGTTCAATCATTGTTCGGGGAGCATTCTCCAACACGTTTGCCGCATCCCCCGGGGCAATGCTATTCATATCACCCATAATGATCGACTGGGGAGCAGAAGCAGCCCGTGCCGCGACAGTCTGCATTTCGCCGACACGAAATGCCGCCGCGAATGGGTGCAGGTGCGTCGCAATAACGGCCAAACGCCCGACCTGCTCTGAATTGATACTAATCCGAGTGAACCCATTAAACATCAGAGCGGAGCGCTTGGTGTGTGCCTCGAAAACTGGCACGTGGGGTTTATACATTATAGCGATATGGTTACCGCTATCAGACTCATTAATGACACCCTGCATCGACAGCTCATTCTTGAACAGTTCGAAACGCTGGCTGTCACTTCGATCGAAACCACGGCATTCATTCAGAGCGAGAACATCAGGATCAATTTTCCTGATCCCGTCAAGAATCTGACCAGTCCGATCACCTCTCGAGAGGTCGCCGCCTTCAAGAATGTTGTAGGTCGCAAACCTCACAAGTGTTCCTCTACGGTCCGAGACAGCTCTAAACGTGACTGCATGGGCTGAAGGTTAGCCCACCTCTAGGAGATGGCGTTGCTTCACATGCAGCGGTCGATGACATCCAGTAAGGTCAACAGGGAACCGAACCGGCCGACGCGCCGAAAGCCCCGCTTCGTTGACCGGAGCCGACCAAACGTCAATGATAAGGCGTTGTGCGTTGCGTAAGGCGTTTGCGCGACCTCTGGGCGCAGCCGCCGTGGGGCGGACGCGGTTTACCGCGGACGAGGTTCGAGTCCTCGATGCGCCACGCAATTAGGGAGAAAAAGATGCAGCTGGATGTGCAATGGGTCGCTGCGACGCCTGCTCCTGCGCTTTCGTGGACCGAATCCCGGGTGCGAAGATTTTTCGATGTGAAACCGCACCCCTCATTGGTAAACCAGTTCGATATCCCTGAGCCGTATATTGTTGTACCCCACGCGCTGCGACCTAGGGACGGATTCTATCGGTTGTTTTCACGAGACTCGGGATTATTCGAAGAGGAAATAACCCGTCTGCCGGACAGCTCGGTAGAGATGGGCAACGTCACTGGTGCAATCAAATCAATATCGGGCGAGCTATTCCCAGGAGTTCTGCTGTCGCGCGTAAGAGCGACAGTGAACATAAGCGCACAAGAGCTCGGAAACAACGATTTCGACGACTTGCACACTCTCCGTTCGCCCCGAAACATCCCCGTGATTGACCGCGCCCTGCGGATGGTCAATTTTCTAGCCGCAGGAGATCGAGAGCTAGATTTTCACACTTTTCGATACCCAAATTCCTATTTCGGATTCCAGCTTCGCCTGGATCTGCCATTCCCGGACTTCCAAAGCTCTGTATTTGAAAATACTGCCGACCTGGTCGCATTGCTGATCGGCACCCGCGATCCAATGACCTTAAATAGTGAGCTAGTGGATGCGGTTCTTTCGGAAAATGATGCAATCAACCAGAAATCGCGCGTTGAGTACCTCATGTTGAATAGGCAAGGGACAATATACTTAATTCCGGCGGGCGACTACACGGGGCCGCATACGCACCGGTTCGCAAGAACTATGGACCTCGCCTGCCTGGCATTGTTCACCGCGGCGTTCTATCAAAATTCCGCTCATAGCAGTCGCCATCCCGTGTATAACGAGTTCGTTGGCGATCGATTGAGCCACTGGGTTGAAGCTTCTCGCTTGGTCTTCAAGTCAAGCGAATCTAACAAATTGACCTGGGATGCGCTATCTCACTCGCTGGCGCTGCGTAGCCACCTTGATCACTGGCAAATACCTTCGGATTCACACGGCGACCGGCAATCGGTTGCAAAGTTCAGAGCCGCGCCTTCAGACTGGTGGTCAGATCCGGATTTTCCGCAGCTTCTGGAAGTTCAGTCCGAGCCGGACGAAAGCAGCACCGCATGCATCCATGAGCCATCCCTTCGTGAATTTATCATGGCCGACCGGCTAGAGTCGATGCGCTGTCGCATAACAGGCAACTACCGGGCATCAGTGGTCATGGCAGGAATTGCGATCGAAGGCATTTTGCTCGATATAGTGCTCCACTACTCGACAATGACGAAAGCACAGGCCGTCAAGCTTGGCTTTCAAGAGCTGATCGAGGCGGCCTGCCCCGGCTTCGCCAGTGATCCGCCAAACGCACAGGGGGCGCAGCGTTATATAAACGTTCGTACAGCTCAGCTGTTGGATAATGTCTTCAGGAAATGGCGAAATTATGTCCACCCTGGCGTTGCGCTACGCTCCGGCGACGAAGTTACAAAAGCTGTCGCTGATTCTGCGATCGCAGCACTTGATCTGCTACTGGAGGAGCTGACCTGACGTGTCGCTTTTTGTACGCAGGCTTTGATAGCCGCCTCCGGGTTTATGGGCTGCGTCTCAAGGGGTTTCGCATGTGCGGTCTCGAAAGTGTAGGTCAGAACCTCTCAGGTGTTCGATCGGCGGGATTACATCCATGTGATTTCGGGGGTTTCGCAGGGTTGTGTTCCCAAATCTGTTCCCAAGAATTGCGAAGGCCACGAGGCAGTGACACCCCCGGCGGGCGCGCCCCCGGAGTGCTGGAGAGACGTGTTCCGCCCACCCGCGGCGTCCATGATGACGCACTCGTTAGCCAACCCCGCCGACTTGAGAGGGTCGCTGTCAAGGTAGTAATTCACGGTTCGACGTAGCGCGAGCACGCGTCCAACCTCAAGATCGCCGATGTAGCCGAAGTTGACGTACTCAGTAGCTTGACGCGTTCGTTAGCCCTTCGCTCCAGCCTCGATATCGAGGACTTTGCGTGGGCAACGCTATCTCGATCGTGCGGGCTCGGCGCGGGCAGTCCTGACAGCTCATTTACCTTCGCCTGCAGGGCTTGAAGTTTCTTCAGACTATCTTCGATGTCTTTGACGTCCGAGGCGAAGTCGACCTCCCCGAGATGACGCAACTGGGCCGCCTCGGTCGATACGATCTGCTGCACACTAGATTTCGCTCGTTTGAGGAGTGCTGCGCCTCGCTTGCCCAGCGCCTCCGTGAGTCTCTTTCCTCAAGTCGGGCCCGCTCCTCCCTCTTGCGCTTATCAGCAGCTGCTTTCTCTCGGGCTAGGTGTACTGACCACGGACGTTAGGTACGGCGTGGCACGGTGACATGACGAAGACCTCCGAGTGAAGTGCGAGCTGTCTAGGAACGCACCAACCCTCTCGGAGGTCTGCATGTCCCACCGTAATGCCCCGTTGTCTGAAACCGGTCGTCTGCGCCTGGCTCGTCGCGTAGTCGACGATGGCTGGCCTTTGCGCCGGGCCGCCGAACGGTTCCAGGTCGCGGTCACGACTGCCTCGCGCTGGGCTCGCCGCTACCGCGAACTCGGGCCGGCCGGCATGACTGATTGCAGTTCACGACCCCACTACAGTCCCAACCGCACTCCGACCCGGACCGAACGCCGCATCATCAAGGTCCGAGTCATCCGCCGCTGCGGCCCAGCTCTCAAATCGGATACCTGCTGGGCGTACATCCCTCCACAGTGCACCGGGTACTGACCCGCTACGGGGTCGCCCGGCTGCGGTGGTTAGACCGCCCCACCGGGCGCGTCATCCGTAGGATCGAGTCGGTAGCTGTCGGTGATCTGGTTCATGTGGACGTCAAAAAGCTCGGAAAGATCCCCTCCGGCGGCGGATGGAGGATGCTCGGTCGGACTAAAGGCGGCCACAACGGCAGCGTCGGCAGGAGCAGCGGTGTCTTCAACAAACACCGTCAGCCGCTGCGCGGCTACCACTTCCTGCATACCGCTATCGACGGGCACTCCCGGCTGGTCTTATAGCGAGCTGCTGGCTGTTGTACGCAAAGAAACCGTTGCAGCATTTTGGACACGCGCAAACACCTGGTTCAACGGGTGCGGCATCACTGTGCAAAAAGTGTTGACTGACAACGGATCCTGCTACCGATCCCACGCATTCCGAGACGCACTCGGCGCAATCGAGCATCGTCGAACCCGCCCGTATCGGCCTCAAACCGACGGCAAGGTCTACCAGAACACCAAAACGATCGACCGCTGTGATCCGGTCGGGCCGCTTCGTGCTCACCGTCGAGATTACTGTCTCCGGCCAGACAACTTCCGAGGCGACATCGAACGGATCGTCACCGAATACCCTCGCGCTCACGCCGATCTAGCAATCCCAGGAGGAAACCCCCGTAATCATGCAGGTTGTCCGTGCGGGTTAGCCACTGTTGCCCTAGAGCTCCCACACCTGGTCCGGATCATCAAGCGCAGCGCGAATCTGACTCAGATCCCCAAGGTCGGCGAGCGGCGACGTCTTCGCGATGTCGACGATCCCGCGCACCATCAAAGCCACAGTTTCGCCGTCGTTCGCTTCCAACGCTCCATCGAGTCGGTTGAACAGCTCCTCGAAGTTTGATCGGCGCTCAGCGAAAACCTTCGAAAAATAGTCCTTGAGAACCGACTCAGCTGCCTTAATACGCGCCACTTCCGTGGTCTCGTACGTCTGCAGCCGTGCGCGCTTACTCTTCTCCGTCTCATGAACAGCGATGCATTCTTTGGCAGCAGAAACGATCTGGTGGAGCGCGTCGAAACCCTGTAACGCCGTCACACCGCCGGCGGCCCGTCCAACCACCTTGGCAGTGTGCACCTTTGCGGGATCAGGCACCGGCGGCCTCCTCAGTCATCGCGCGATACCTGACCGTCAGGTCCGCGCTCTCTTTCGTCAGGTCTCCGGCCTCGTCCACAACGGGGGCGGCGGCAACATCCCGCACAGCCATCGCCAAAGTCATTGCTCGTTGGAACCGGTCTGCATGCACAGTTGCATCGAATGGTTCGGATTCCAGCAGATCCAACGCCGCGACTGCTCGTCCTCGCAGATCGCCGAGTACGGAGCGCAACTCGTCAACCCGCGTGTCCACGGCTGACAGCTTGGCGTCGAACTCGTCAAGTTTGGCAATTCCGATGTCGACTTTGGCGCACACTTCCTTAGCGCTAGTCAGAGCTTTGTCGCCCTGCATATGTGTGACAAACCCACCCATCAAGAGAGCGGGCCCGAATGTCACAAAATTGAGCGCGGCCGCCCCCAGGGCAATCCCTCCCCCGCCGGACGCCAGGCTGCCGCCGCCAAGAAATGCCATCGCAGCATTGGTCGCAGCAACGCCGGACAGGCCAGATATCGCCGCTCCGGTGCTGGCCACACCGAAGCTCGCGGCGGCTGCCGAGACCCCCGCGCCAGCCCCGAGACCAACCCCAACAGATCCAAGCGCTCCAGCAATCCACGACGCCGCATCGATGTCGAGCGTCGTGAGCCCAGTGACTCGCTGCATCGTTGCGTCGATCCCGTCGACCAACAAACGCTCATTCTCCCGAACCTGCCGTTCGTTGCGACGAAGAAACTCCGCCATACGCAGCACCACGTCGGCTAACGCCTGCTGTTGGTCACCGCCGAGGCCCTCAAGGTGTGTATTCGTCTCAGCGACGCAAGTCTCACTCAGCTCTCGACGCGCCTCGTACCGCTTGATCGCGTCACCGCGCTGCGACTGGGCCTTCTTGATCGCAAGGCCACCCTTCCCACCCAACGCCAGTCCGCCACCGCCGGTGACTGCACCGACAGCAATCAGAGCAACCGGTATCAACGGCAAGACCATGCAACCACCCCCGCAGTTCTGGAAACGTGTGCGCACACTATCGCGACATCACCATCGGTTGCTAGCGAACACTCCAGATATTGTCGGACACGTCAGGCAGAATCCCATCCCGGCTCCGCACTGGCGTCGGGGCGGGTGCAAAACCTTCAGCTATCCGCAACGAGCAGAGCTCCACTCAGTAAGTTAGATACCACGCACGTGACCAAGGGGGAATTGATCGGTGAGGGACGACCGCTGGGTCCAGATCGCCGAGTCGCAGTTCGCCCACGAACAAGCCGGCCTTGACCTCGTCAAGCAGGCCCTCCCCGACGCACCGCCGTACCGCGCCTGGGCGAACTTCGAGTTCCGCGACAACCGCGGCCACTGGCATGAGGTCGACCTCCTGGTCCTCGCCCAAGACACGCTCTACCTCGTCGAACTCAAGCATTACCGCGGCATCCTTACCGGCAACGACCATCGCTGGCAGCGCAACGGCCGGTCGGAAGACTCCCCGCTGCTGCTGGCTCGCCGCAAAGCCCAGTACTTCGCCTCACTGCTCAAGGACACGATCCGCCAGCGAGGTGGCCATGAGGCTGTCCGGAGAATCCCCTACGTCCAGGAACTGGTCTTCCTGCACCACGAGGAGTTCAAGTGCGAACTCTCCGAGTCCTCAAAGATCAACCTCTATGGCCTGGATGGCCTCGAAGGACGGACCAGGCTGCCTGGCATTTCGAAGGCGCTGCTCGCTCCGGGACGCCATGAGCTGATCCCCGAGCGCGACAGCCAACTCATCGCGGGCCTGATGAAGGCCATCGGCCTGGCACCGCGCCGGCAACGCGAGGTCGGCTCCTGGATCATCGATGAGCAACCGCTGGCCGACGGCGAGGGCTGGCAGGACTGGCCGGCGTTCCACCATGTCGACGCCGAACGTCATGCCCGCATTCGCTTCTACCTGACCAGCCAAGGCGCGTCGTCGGCAGATAAGCATGCCCGCCAGCGTGCCGTCACGTCCGAATATCACCTGCTGTCCCGGCTGCGCTTCGACGGTCTGCAGGTGCCCGAGGACATCGTCGACGAGCCCGAGCTGGGCATCGGCCTGGTGTTCCCGCAACCGAAGAACGACGTCCCACTGGACCTGTGGCTGGCCGACAACAAGGCCACAATGCCGCTGGAGCGCCAGCTTGACCTGATCGGCGATATCGCCGACATCGTGCATTACGCGCATCGCAACCGGGTAGTGCATCGCACGCTGAACCCGCGGGCCGTCGCGATCCGCGAACGCGGCTCGAAGCTGCTGCCGCAGATCACCGACTGGGACAGCGCCGGGGTGCTGCCGGCCAACCCGGACACCGCCGTGAGCCGGCTGTCGTCAGGGTCGCTGAGCCTGATGGCCGCCAGCCCCAGTGACGCCGCGCAACTGTTCGGCGCCCCGGAAGGGCAACGCCCCACCGACCCGGCGCGCATCGACATCTTTGGCCTCGGCGCACTGGCCTTCTACATCCTCAGCGGCCAATCACCGGCCACCGAACGCGGCGAACTCATCGACCGTTTGCGCCGCGACCGCGGCCTGGACCTCGCCGCGGAAATGCCGCAGATCCGCACCAAACTGCGGCAACTGGTGCTCGACGCCACCAATCCCAGCCCCGCCGAGCGGATCGCCGATGTCGGCACCTTCCTCGACGAGCTCGGACAGGCCCGTAAGGAGATCTTCAACGAGGGCACCGGCACCGACCCCCTCGACGCGCTGCCGGCCGACGTGCTCGACGCCCGCTTTGTCTACAAGCAAAAGCTCGGAGCCGGGTCCACCGCCGTCGGCATCCTCGTCCTCGACAAGCAGGTCGGTGACGCCGAACGCGTCCTCAAGGTCGCCAAGGACGCCGAGGCGGCCGAGCGGCTGTACGCCGAGGCGCAGGTGCTCGGCAAGCTGGAGAACGAAGACCGTATCGTCACCCTGTACGACCGTCTCGAAGTCGGTGGCCGCACCGCGCTGCTGCTGCGCTACGCCGGACGAACCACCTTGGCCGAGGAACTAAACAACCGCGGCCGGCTATCCATCGACGTACTAGAGCGTTGGGGCACCGACCTGTTGACCGCCGTCGTGACGCTCGAGCGGGTCGGCGTCACCCACCGCGATATCAAGCCATCGAATCTCGGTGTCTACCAGTCGAGTTCCCGCGCCGACACTCATCTGATGATGTTCGACTTCTCCATGGCAGGAGTCGATGCCCGCAATGTCGAGGCCGGCACCCCGCCATACCTGGACCCGTTCCTCGGCATCGGCGGGCGCCGCCAGTACGACAGCGCCGCCGAACGCTACGGCGCCGCGGTGGTGCTGTTCGAGATGGCCACGGGTGGGCGCCCCTGCTACGGGCCAGACGAGAACGCCAACCCCGCCACCGTCGACGATGACGTCACCCTGCTGCCCGAGATGTTCGAGGCGAGCATCGCCGCCGCGCTGGTGGACTTTTTCCGGACGGCGCTGTCCCGCGACGCCGCAGCCCGCCCCGACACCGCCGAGGACATGCTGCGCGCCTGGCGCGCCGTCTTCACGGCGCTCGGCACGAAGGCGGCCGATGCCGGAGACGATACGGCCGCCGAGAACGCTACTGCCGCAACACCGCTGGGCGCAGCCGGCCTGACCGCACGCGCGGTTTCCGCGCTCGCCTCCGTCCAGGTCACCACCGTCGGGGAGCTGCTGGCGTTGGACTCGACCCGGCTGAATCGGCTGGTAGCCCGCGAGGCCAAGGACACCCGCAAGGAGATCACCGCCCGCTACCGGGCCTGGGCCAAACGGCTCGGCAAGGACAAGAAGCGCACCTCCGGGGACGCGCTCATGGGTCTCGACGACGCGGTGGCGGTGCTGCTGTCCGCGGTGTCGGGGGGACGGTCATCCACCCGCAAGGACGCCGCCGAGCTTCTCCTGGGGGTGACGCCCGGGCTCGACGCCTTCGCCAGCAGCACGGAACTGGCCGCCGCCCTGGACAAGGCCTCCCAGCGCGGGCCACAACTGCTGAAGGAGCTGCAGGACGACTGGGCGCAGCGACAGGACACCCGAGACCTGCTCGACGCGATCGGTGACATCACCCGCCAGGTGCTCTCTGACTTCGGGGGTGTCGCGGCCATCGACACGCTGACCGCAGAGATCCGGGCCCGCTTGCCCGAGGCCGCGGTGCCCTCACCCGATCTCTACCACCAGGCCCAGGCCGACCGCACCGCCGGCGGACTGCTACGGGTGGCTCTGGAACGTGTCAGCGAGCACGAAACTGCCACCGGCAACAAGGACTTCGTGCGGCGCAGGCATGGCCGAAGGCTGGCGCTGCTCGCCACCGACGAGCTACTGATCGCGGCCGCCGAGTCCGCGGCCAAGCGCGCCGACGAGATGGTCGGCTCGGATCTCAACGTGGTCATCCCGCCGTCGACCGCGGCGCGCGAACTCGGTGCCGCCTTCCAGGCCGGGTATCGCGCCGTCAACGACGATGCCGACGCCCGCACGGCGCTCCCCGGTGAGAGCCGGTTGATCCGACTGGCGGCCGCCATCTCCAAGCATGCCGCCGTGTCGGGGCGCGGCGAACTGCATAACCGTGACATCGCTCCGGCCGCCGCCATCCAAACGGCGCTGACCGGTTTGGCGCAGTCGGAGTCGTTGTCTCCTTCGCAGATCCGCAGCCGGGTCAGCGCCCGCTTCCCCGAGCTGGACAGGGTACCGGCGCCGCCGCACCTGGATACCTATCTGGCGCAAACGACGCTCAATCTGGAATGGGACGCCGGCACAGGCACCTATCGATTCCGGGATGCCAAGCCGCCGAGTGCGACGACGCTACACACCCGTAAGCCGACCGCGGTTCCTACCACCACGACCACGGTGTCCGATGAGTCAGACCATGGTATCGATCAGCAGGCAGTGTTGCGCCGCAGCATCGCCGAACACGGCTTCCTCGCGGTCGGGGTTCCCATTCCCGCGGACCGACCCGGCCAGCATGAGCGCGTCGCCGCTGAACTCGCCGGATCATTCGGCGGGAAGTTGGTCGACGTCACGGCTCGACTCATCGAAGCGATGCGCACTCTAGCTGAGCAGCAAGGGATCTCGTGGGATCTGGTGCGCGGTGCCGATGCGGCGGATGCGACGCCGATGGATGCGCGGGGCCTGCGTGCGGTGATCGACCGGGTGGTGCCGCAGCTGCGGAAAGATCTGGAGGCGAGCGTCTTCGACGGCGATGCACGCGATGAGCCGCTGATCCTCACTGAGGTGTCGCCGCTGGCCCGCTACGGCCATCTGGACGTGTTGGCGAAATTGAGCGACCTCGCCGCACCGCGGCGGCGACCGGTGTGGGTGATTCTGCCGCAGCTGCGTGGACAGCTCGGCGCGTTGGTGGATCGTAAACCGATTCAGTTGGGATCGCCGGGTGGGCAGTTCTTGGTATGGAAGCACACTCCGGACCTGGTGCCGGCGCGGGATGATGAAGGAGATCGGTGATGGCCTCGGCTCCATCGAACATGGTGGCAGCACTGCGCCGGTTGGTGCTGGACCTGGAGGCCGATCTGCGGGCTCGGGTCGACGGCGACGACCCCGATTCACGACAAGACGGCGTGTTCGACGCGTGGAAGCGCGACTACGACAAGGCGGCCGCGGCGAACCGGACCGCGGCGGCGTGGCCGGAATGGCGCAATGACCGGGTGACCCAGGCCGCGGTGGCGTGGGTGCTGTTGACGGTGTTCGCCCGCTACTGCGAGGACAACGCGCTGGTGACACCGCGCTGGATCTCCGGCGCCGACGCCGATGCACGCGCCCACGCGCTTGATGCGCGCCGCGCCTACTTCCAAGCCCACCCCGAAGACACCGACCGAGAATGGCTCACCCAGATCAGCGACCACTTCACCAAGTTCCCCGCCACCGCGGGCCTGGTGGACCGGTTCTCACCCATGCATCTAGTCGCACCCTCCGGTGACGCCGCACTTGAGCTACTGGAGTTCTGGTGGCAGCAGGCCGGCGATGGCGCGCCGTTGTTCTCGTTCGCCTGCATGGATACCCGCTTCCTCGGCGACATCTATCAGGATCTCTCCGAGCACGCAAAGAAGACCTATGCCCTGCTCCAAACCCCGGAATTCGTCGAGGAATTCATCCTCGACCAAACCATGGAACCCGCCCTGGCCGACCGGCCGCTGGAAGGGTTCACGATCATCGACCCGACGTGCGGCTCGGGGCACTTCCTCCTCGGCGCCTTCCATCGCCTGCACGAGAGGTGGCAACGCCACTCCCCCGCGCTCGGACCGCGAGAACTGGTCGAGAAAGCGCTCGACGGCATCTACGGCGTAGACATCAACCCGTTTGCGGTCGCGATTGCCCGCTTCCGACTACTCGTCGCCGCGCTGCAAGCGGCCGGCGATACCAGCCTCGAACAGCGCATCGCCTACACGCCGCACCTCGCCGCCGGTGACAGCCTGTTGTGGGGTGCGAATCAACAACTGCTGCCGGACGATCTGCTCGCGAGCGGGCCGTCGGTACGGGCTGACACCACCGAGGATACCGAGGCGCTCACCGAGATTCTTCAGCGCGAACATGATGTGGTGGTTGGGAATCCGCCATATATCAGCATTAAAGATGCCGCCCTTCGAGACACGTACCGTCAGCTCTACGAATCGCCGCATGGCAAGTACGTCCTGTCGGTCCCCTTCATGGAACTATTCATCCGACTCGGACGACCGGCAGGCCGGGAACGCCCCGCTGGGTGGGTTGGTCAGATCACCTCAAACTCTTTCATGAAGCGTGAATTCGGTACCAAACTGATCGAGAAATTCCTCAATGGCGTCGACCTTCGATCGGTCATAGATACGTCAGGCGCCTACATCCCGGGTCACGGCACGCCAACTGTAATCATCATCGGTCGCAACCAACGGCCCAGCACTGACACGATCAGAACAGTTTTGGGTATACGCGGCGAACCCGGTCGGCCCAAAGTTCCCGCTGAAGGTCTCGTCTGGACGGCGATCACGTCACACATCGGCACTGCTGGCCATGATGACAGCTACATCAGCGTCACGGATATCCCCCGGTCAACGCTTAACGTGCACCCGTGGAGCCTTAGTGGCGGCGGCGCGGTCGAACTTGCGGAAGCAATCGACCGTGCATCAGCCTTGAAACTGGGCGAGCAATGCACAAGTATCGGCATTACTGCCGTTACAGGCCAAGACGATTTCTTTGTGACTCCCACAGCGCGAGACTGCCAACGACTTGGATGGACGAATCACATCGCCCTAGTTGAGGGAGACCGCGTACGCGATTGGGCTCCACTCGTCGACATTCAATCTGCTGGATGGACTTACGACGATGCGTTCACCACTGTGCCACTCAAAGACCTTGGTGTGCTGGGGAAATGGCTTGTCGCCTTCAAGCCGCTGCTCGATCAACGGAAGCGATTCGGCGTCCCAATGGTCGAGCGGGGCTTTAAGTGGTACGAGTGGCAAGAGCTCTATACATCGAAGCTCGCTACGCCCCTCTCCATCACCTTCGCGGAAGTCGCGACGCACAACCACTTCGTTCTCGACCGCGGCGGCAAGGTCTTCAAACAAACTGCACCGGTGATCAAGCTGCCCGAGGGTGCATCAACCGAGGATCATCTGCGGCTGCTCGGGGTGCTGAACTCGTCGGTGGCGTGCTTCTGGTTCAAGCAGAACTGCTATCCGAAAGGCGGGGATCCGATCGGCCAGGATGGAGCACGCGTCAGTGCCGAAGCCTGGAGCGATCGCTACCAACACAACGCAACGACTGTCGGTGACTTTCCTCTACCGGCGTCAACCTCCACCGAACGAGCGAAGATTCTCGACGATCTCGCGCAAGCTCTCACAAAGCAGACGCCGCAGGAAGTCGCGACTAACGAGATCCCATCAGCGTCCGCATTGTCCGCTGCCGGATCCGAGTATGAACGCCTACGTGGCTTGATGATTGCCTGCCAAGAGGAACTCGACTGGGACTACTACCGCGTTTACGGCCTCATCGATGACGATCTGACCTACGCAGGTGAATTTCCTGAGGTCATCCTTGGTCAGCGCACATTCGAGATTGCACTTGCCCGTCGCATGAAAGACGGCGAAGAGACTGCGTGGTTTGAACGCCACTCGTCGACACCGATCACCGAAATCCCCGATCACCTGCCCGCCGACTACCAAGCACTCATTCAACGACGCCTCGACACCATCGAGTCCAACGCACACATTCGACTCTTGGAGCGCCCCGAGTACAAGCGTCGCTGGGCTGTTGAGCCGTGGGACAAGCAGGTGCAATCCGCGCTGCGTGATTGGCTGCTCGACCGGGTGGAAGACAAGTCGTTGTGGTTCGACCGGGAGGGCCGCCCCACACCGATGTCGGTGGCTCAGCTCGCCGACGTACTTGACCGCAACGACGACTTCCGTAACGTGCTGAGGCTGTGGGCAGGCGACAACAACATCGCCACCGGGACCGCTCTCGCGAAACTCCTTGCCGACGAATCGGTTCCATACCTATCCGCCTACCGCTACAAGCCCGCCGGGCTGGAGAAGCGGGCCGTGTGGGAGCAGACCTGGGAGCTGCAGCGCCGTGAGGATCGCGGCGAGAAGCTTGACGCGCCGATCCCGGTGCCACCGAAGTACAAGCCTGCCGACTTCGCCAAGACTTCGTACTGGTCCCATCGCGGCAAGCTCGACGTCCCCAAGGAACGCTTCATCTCCTACCCCGGCGCCGGCCGTGACTCCGACACCACCGAGCTACTCGGCTGGGCCGGCTGGGACCACGCCGACCAGGCTCTGGCTCTGGCCGGTCTGATCAGCCAACGCATCGAAGACGGCTGGGACACCCCCAAACTCATCCCGATGCTCGCCGGATTACACGAACTGCTCCTCTGGGTGCAGCAGTGGCACAACGAGATCGACCCGGAATACGGCGAATCCGTCGCCGACACCATCGCCGATGAACTCACCACCCGCCTTGCCGAGAATCACCTCACCGTCACCGAACTCACCAAGTGGAAACCCGAACCCACCCGTAAACCACGCACCAGGAAGACGTCATGACCACACTGCTCCGCGACGTCATCGCCATTCCCATCCGGTCAGATAGCAACGATTACGTACTAAAACTCACCGACAGCACCAACGACGAAGCCCATATCCAGGCCACCCTGGACGAGTACGTCATCACCGAATCGCTGCGCGACAATTTTACCGCGGCCATCGATCTTGTCGCCGACGCGTTGAACAAGAACACCTCCCGCGCCGCCTATCTCTCCGGATCCTTCGGCTCCGGCAAGAGCCACTTCATGGCCGTGCTGTACGCGTTGCTCGGCAACCACCCCGCAATCCGCACCACCAAGTTCCAGCACCTCACCGGCCACTACGACGGGGAACTGTCCGGCAAGAAGATCCTGCGGCTCACCTACCACCTGCTCGGCGCCAAGAGCCTGGAACAGGCCGTCCTCCGCGGCTACGTCGACCAGATCACCCGACTGCACCCCGATGCACCGCTTCCCGCAGTGCACCTCTCGGACAGCCTGCTCGCCGATGCCGAAAACCTCCGCGCCCGCATGGGTGATGACGAGTTCCTCGCCGGGCTCGGCGGCGGCTCCGGAGGCGGCGGGGGTTGGGGCAAACTGGTCGACGGTGCCTGGGACCTGCCGCGCTACCAGGCGGCCCGCCAGGCATCGGCCGAGGACAGCGAGCGCCGCGAGCTGGTGTCCGCATTGGTCAACGGCTACTTCAAATCGTTCACCGAGACCGCCGATTACGTTGACCTCGACCGGGGACTGGTGGTCATCACCGAACACGCCAAATCGCTCGGCTACGACGGCGTGGTGCTGTTCCTCGACGAACTGGTGCTGTGGCTGGCGTTCTCGGTCCGCGACACCGAGTTCTTCGCCCGCGAATCCCAGAAGATCACCAAGCTGGTCGAATCCTCGGGGCGCAACCGCGCCATCCCCCTGATCTCCTTCATCTCCCGGCAGATGGATCTGCGCAAGTGGTTCGCCGATGCCGGAGCCTCCGGCGCCGAACAGGAAGCCCTCGACCGTGCCTTTCAGTATCAGCAGGGCCGTTTTCGGGAGATTCAACTCGGTGATGACAACCTCGCCGAGGTCGCGCACGCCCGGCTGCTGAAGCCGAAGGACGAGGCCGCCCGTGCGATCCTCGATGAGGCGTTCAATAACCTCACCCGTTCCAAGGACGTGTGGGATGTGTTGCAGGACAGCTTGAACACCGATGAACACCATCGTGGCGCGTCTGCTCAGGACTTCCGGCTTACCTACCCGTTCTCTCCGGCGTTGGTGTCCACACTGCGCAACCTGTCTTCGGTGATGCAGCGGGAACGCACCGCGCTCAAGGTGATGCAGCGCATGCTCGTCGACCGCCGCGACACCCTCACCGTCGAGGATCTGATTCCGGTCGGTGATTCCTACGACTACATCGTTGACGGCGGTGACCCCATCGATGGGCACGCCGGCGCCATGTTCAAGGCCGCCAACGACCTGTACAAGAACCGGCTGCTGCCAGCATTGCTGGAGAAGCATTCAGTCAGCAGAGAGCAACTCGACTCCGAGCCGGCCTCGGTACCGGCCGGTTTCCGCGGGCAGGAGCGGGTCGCCAAGACCCTGCTGCTTTCAGCGATCGCCCCGAAGGTTCCCGCGCTGCGCGATATCACCGCGGCCCGGCTCGCCGCACTCAACCACGGCTCGATCAAATCGCGGATGGCCGGCGGCGAGGCCCGCACCGTGCTCGCCATCGTCCGGGATTGGTCATCCAAGGAAGTGCCGGAGATCAACGTCTCCGATGCCGCCAACCCCGTTATCCGGGTGCAACTCGCCGACGTTGACTACCAATCGATATTGGAACGTGTTCGCGGCGAGGATAATTCGGGACGCCGACGTGTCCTGCTGCGTCGCCTCATCCACAAGGCGCTCGGTGTGACCGGGCAGGACGACCTGAGCGGCGCCGCCAGCCGAACCGTCATCTGGCGCGGATCGCGCCGCGAAGTCGACATCGTGTTCGGCAACGTCCGCGACGCCAGCTCGCTGCCCGAGCAGACCTTCGACCACCGGCCGGGCACCTGGCGGATCGTCGTCGACTATCCCTTCGATGAGGCCGGTTTCACCAGCGCCGACGACGTGAGCCGCATCGACCGGCTGCTGTCCCACGGTGACCGCAACACCCTGGTGTGGCTGCCGCGGTTCTTCACCGAGGCCGCAATGGAGGATCTGGCACTGCTGGTCAAACTCGACTGGCTGTTCACCGGCAGCGGCGACCGCTGGGAAGAGAACTCCGACCACCTCCCGGCGACCGACCGCGCGCAGGCCCGCGGCATCCTGGAGAACCTGCTCAGCGGTACCCGGACCAGCATCGAAAACGTACTCAAGCAGGCCTACGGCA
The DNA here is from genome assembly GCF_002086115.1 of Mycolicibacterium bacteremicum. Lineage (GTDB taxonomy): Bacteria > Actinomycetota > Actinomycetes > Mycobacteriales > Mycobacteriaceae > Mycobacterium > Mycobacterium bacteremicum. The sequence goes on along the minus strand of NZ_MVHJ01000021.1, from coordinate 43,378 downwards.
CCGAACCGCACGATCCGAAGCGCATCACCGACGAGTCAACCCAATTCGACGTCCTGACCTCGCTGTCCCGCGACTTCAGCCCGGCGATGCCACCGGCCGCCAGCCTCGAAGACGCGCTCCTGAAACTCGTCGACCAGGCCTTCACGGCGACCTACCCGCGCCACCCCGCCTTCGATCCCAGCGACGAAGAGGTCACCGCACGCAACTACGAAACCGTCCGCGACTACGTGGAGCAGGCCTCCGCCCACCGTGATGGCCGCGTCCCCACCAATTCCGGCGCCGATCGGAAAGCCGTCCGCCGTGTCGCTGCCCCGTTGGGTCTCGGCAAGGCCACCGAGGACCACTACCTGTTCGGCGAGGAGTCGTTCGCGTATTGGGCCGGCGAACTCGACCGTGCCGCTCACGCCGCCGACCCGGTGACCATCGGCGGGCTGCAGCAGCACATCGACGGGCTCACCCCGGCGTGGGGGCTGAGCCCCGAGGCACGGGACCTGGTGATCAGCGCCTGGGCCCTGCTGCGCAAACGGGCGTGGTTCGAAGCCGGGCAAGCGATGACACCACCCGCGCTGGGCCGGTTACGACCCAATATCGAGCTGCGTGCCGAGGAGTTGCCTGAGCAGCAAGCATGGGACGACGCCCGGATGACAGCGTCAAAGCTGTTCGGCTACACCATGCCTCGCACCTATCTGACCGGCGCCAATGCTGCCGACTTCGCCACCCAGGTTCGCGCCAAAGCCACCGAAAGCACCAGTCAGCTGACCTACCTCATCGAGGAGTTGGAGACCCGCTATCAGCAGCTGGGTATGACCGCCGGTGGCGGTGACCGCCTCACCGCCGCCTCTGCCCTGCGCACGCTCATGGAGCAGCTGCACGCCACGTCGGGCACCGTGCCGGTGATCAACAAGGCAGCCGCCGCGGCGTTGCCCGTGGCGGCCGAGACGGCGGGGCAGATCCGAAACGACGCTGCACGCGACACCGCAGCGCTGCGCAACTTCAAGTGGAAGCTCGTCGAGAAGCTGCATCAAGGTGTCGAGCGGGCCGATGCCACCGGCGATAACGCCCGCGCCATCGAGAAGGCACTGCATGAGGCGATCTCAGTGCCGGGCCGCTCACTCAGCGATGAGCTCTCCTCCGTCGAGAACAAACTGGTCGCCTGGGTGGTCGACGACGAGCCCGTGACTCCGCCCCCCACGCCGCCGCGGACAGCCAAGGGCGACGTCACACTCAGAAACACCGCCGATATCCCCGGCCTGACGGCCGACCTGGAGAAGGCCATCGCCGAACACGGCAAGCGGGTTCACGTGCGCTGGTGGGTGGAATGACCGCGGTCGCTGCCACCGAACCCGTCATCCGCGCCCGGCTGAAGAAGGCGCAGGAAAAGAAGTACACCCACGGGGTACTCGGGCTGCGCGCCAAACCTTCCTACGACGGCGCCGACTTCGACTACTTCGGCACGCCCGTCACCGTCGCACCCTGCCCGTCGGTGCTTGCCATCTGGGAAGCCATCGATCGTCGTGATCCGAGCGGCTGGACCGTCGTGCTCACCAGCGTCGACGATGACGACCTCGGTGACACGGTGCTGGCCCATCTACTCGATGGCCGCCTCATCACCCCCGACCCGTGGGATGCGTTGGGCAGCAACTTTTCCGCAACCACCATCGAACCGGCGTTGTACCGCACCGCCAACGACCGCGCGATCGCCAACGGTCTACTCGCCGCGCTGTCCGCCGATGCCTACATCCCGGCGCCGGGCGGTGTCCTCACCCGGGACCACGCCATGTCCGCGCTCGCGCGGGATGCCCTCGGCATCGTCAAAGACGTCGGCGTCGAGATCGACACCCTGGCCGTGCTGGAGTGGAGCCGATCCTCGGATGTCGCTCAACGGCTCGATTCGCTTCGATCCGTTGGTGGGCCGGAGCTATTCGGCGCGTTCCAGGGATGGCTGGCCGCGCGGAGCGGTCGTCTGCACGCACCGGTCGCCGCGCTGCTGGGCAATGGCCGCATCGCGGATCTGGTGCCGCTCGGCATCGTCGCGGGAGTGCTCGATGACACCGAAAGCAAGGCCGCCGGCAAGTTCCTGCTCCGCAGCAATGTGCCCAACCTGCCTGATGACGATCTGCGGTTCTGGTATCAGGACACCTACGGGCTGGTTATCAATTCGTTGAAGCCTGAACAACAGCAGGCGGTCCTGGCGGCTGCGGCTGCAGTGGTCACTGAGCTGGGTATCGGCGATGCCGCCGCATCCTCCGATCTGCTCCCGCACGGCCTGGACGCACGGCTGGTGCAGCTCTCGCACGTCATTACGGCGGCACTGCCCAGTCACCTGCCGGCGGACCTCGATGCCCCGTTGGTGTCCGGCGCTGCACTGCGCGATATCGAAACCTGCTGGGAACACGTGCAACATCACTTCCTGTCGGCCGCCGATCGCAGCTGTCACGCGTTCGGCGGGGCGGTTCGTCTCGCCCGGCACCTGGCGACCGACACCACCCGACAGAAGGGTCTCGCGCCGCTGACCGACGGCTACGTGCGCAACGACTCCTGGGTGGACTCCGCACTGGTGGTTGCCCGTCGCGGCGCCGACAACCCGATTCCGGCCGCGGCGCTGCGAGCCATCATCGATACCACGCTGGCCCGACGCGCCCGCCAGGACCGCGCATTCGCCACCGCACTCGCCGATGCCCCGGACCCGCCGGTGCAGACCATCGAGAATGTCCTGCGCGACCAGGTGATCCCGCTCGCGAAGAAGACATCCACCCTCTTGCTCGTCGTCGATGCTCTCTCAGTTTCCGCCGCAAACGATCTCGTACGATCGGCCCAGCAGAACGGATGGACCGAGGTCGCCGCGAACGCCGATGCGCGCCGTGCCAGCGCCCTGGCTGTGCTGCCGACACTCACGCAGCGCAGCCGCTGCTCGCTGCTCTGCGGCGAACTTCGATCGGGCGACAGCTCGGTGGAGCGTTCCGGGTTTCTGTCGCTGCTGCGGGAGTCGCAATTGGAGGCGACCGGTGGCGTGCCAGACCCGATCTTTCACAAGAAGGCACTCGACGCGGTGCCCAGCGGGGCCCAGCTGGCCACCGAAGTCAGCAATGCGATCGCCGATATCGACCGGCAACGACTGGTCGCGGTGGTGCTGAACTACGTCGACGACACGCTGCACCACACTGACCCCGGCGGCACCGACTGGACGCTGCAGACCATCACCTACCTTGCGCCGTTGCTCACGGCCGCGAAGAACGCCGGGCGTGCCGTGGTCATCACCTCCGATCACGGCCACATCATCGAGTACGGCACCAGTGTCAAAGCCGACCGCGCCAACACGTATGGCCAACGCGCACATGGTGATCTGGCGCAGGCGGACCCCCACCGCGAAGTTGTGGTCCGTGGACCGCGTGTGCTGACCGAATCTCAGCAAGTCGTCCTCGCGGTCGACGATACCATCCGGTATGGCGCCCGAAATGCCGGCTATCACGGCGGCGCCACCCCCGCCGAAGCCATCGTCCCAGTCATCGCTCTGGTCGCCGGGGAGCTACCCGAGGGTGCGTCGCGGGTGGTCGGGGCCGAGCCACCCTGGTGGTACGCCGGATCAACCGCTGCACCGCAGAACCCGCCGCAACCGCCGACCCCGAAGAAGAGCCGTAAAGCCACCCAGGATGGGCCGGGGCTGTTCGAGGACGTGCCCGCTGCCGCGTCGAGTTCCCTGCCCGCCGCTGTCGTTCGCAGCAAGGTCTTCACCGAGCAGCTCTCCGTTGCTGGCCGAATCGTGTTGCAGACGACCCAGATCCAGGCGCTTATGCAGGCGCTGCTCGGCGCCTCGGCGCGTGAGATCACTCTCGCCCAGGCCGCCGCAGCACTCGGTGTCGCGACGGTCAGCGTCAATGGCGCCCTGATGCAGGCGAAACGGCTCCTGGATGTAGAGGGCTACGAGGTGCTGCGCGTCGGCGGCGGTGTGGTGCGCCTGGACGTCGAGGCACTCAAAGAGCAGTTCGGGGTCACCGAATGACATCGCCAGTCTCCTCGCGGCGCCGCCGCGAGGTCCTCGACGCTCTGCGCCGGGGCACCGTGCCCTCCAATGGGCTCGATCAGCTCGCCGTCGGGCTGGGGCGTTTCGAGACCGAGCTGGATGCTGAGCTCGATGTGGTGGCCGCCGGTGGCGCGGTGTTCAAGGCCGTGCGGGGTGAATACGGTTCCGGCAAAACGTTCTTTGCGCGCTGGCTCGGCGATCGCGCCATGAAGAAGGGCTTCGCGGTTGCCGAAGTTCAGATCAACGAGATCGACACTCCGCTGCACAAACTGGAGACGGTGTATCGGCGCAGCATTGAATCCTTACGCACCGCCTCCATCCAGCCCAGCGCGCTGCGGCCGATCCTGGACGCATGGTTGTTCACCGTCGAGGACGACGCTCAGCAGCAGAGCGTCGAGGTCGACGTTGTCCTCGAGCGTCGACTCACCGACGTCGCTGCGCATGCGCCGGTGTTCCCCATGGCGATCCGGGCCTATCGGCGGATGGTGGCCGAAGGCGATGACGACGGCGCCGATGGTCTGGTGGCCTGGCTGGGTGGACAACCCCACGTCGCCGCATCGGTGAAGCGGCGAGCCGGCATCAAGGGCGATCTCGATCATTACTTGGCTCTCGGTTTTTTGCGTGGGCTGCTCGCCGTGCTGGCCGATGCCGGACATCCCGGCCTGCTGCTGGTGCTCGATGAGGTGGAGACGCTGCAGCGGGTACGCAATGACGCCCGCGCTAAGGCGTTGAACGCGCTGCGGCAGTTGGTCGACGAAGTCCACGGCGGGCACTTCCCAGGGCTTTATCTGTTGATCACCGGCACACCGGCCTTCTTCGAGGGGCGCCAAGGTATTCCGCTGTTGCCGCCTTTGGCCGACCGGTTGCACACCGAGTTCGCTAAAGATCCGCGGTTCGACAACCCCCGCGCACCGCAGCTACGACTCACCGGTTTCGATCAGGACCGGCTGATCGAGCTCGGCACACGGGTGCGCGATCTCTACGTCGGCGGTGTTCCCGATCCCGAGCGGGTGAGCAGGGTCGCCGACGATGCCTTCGTGGGCCAGTTCGCCGCCGCCGTGGCCGGAGGGCTGGGCGGCAAGGTCGGGATCGCGCCGCGGCTGTTCCTGCGCAAGTTGGTCGACGTGCTGGACAAGATCGAACAGTTCGCCGACTTCGACCCTTACAAGGACTACGAAGTGCGGATTGCCGCAGCCGAGCTCTCCGATTCTGAGCGCGCTGCTTTGACCGCGGACGACGTCCCGCTGGATCTCTGATGGGCGCCTTTGATCGACTACACCCCGGCGTGCAGTACCACCTGGCGAACACTTTGCGGTGGAACGGGTTACGCCCCACGCAAGCCGACGCAGTCGAACCCATTTTGTCGGGGCGGGACACTCTGGTTCTCGCGCCGACCGCTGGCGGCAAGACAGAGGCTGCCGTGTTTCCGCTGCTGTCGCGGATGGCTTCGGAAGACTGGCAAGGTGTGTCCGTTCTATACGTCTGCCCGCTGCGCGCGCTATTGAACAACCTGCAGCCCCGAATCGACGGATATGCTCGCTGGCTCGGGCGCGCGGCCGCCTTGTGGCACGGCGATGTCGGACAGCCGCAGCGGCAACGCATTCTGGTTGAACGCCCCGACTTTCTCTTGACCACACCGGAGTCCCTCGAAGCGATGCTGGTGTCGACAAAGGTCGATCCTCGGGTGATGTTCGCCGGTCTCCGCGCGGTAGTGGTCGACGAAATCCATGCCTTCGCCGGTGATGACCGCGGGTGGCACCTCCTCGCGATGTTGGAGCGGTTGGCGCGCGTCGCCGACCGTGAGCTCCAAAGGGTTGGGCTGTCGGCGACGGTGGGCAACCCCGATGAGCTGCTGAGCTGGCTGCAGGGCAGCTTTCACCGTCGCGAGTCGACTGTCGTTGCCCCCGCAGCGCCACCCACAGCCACGGCACCGGACATCACGGTCGACTTCGTCGGGTCGCTGTTCAACGCGGCGAGGGTGATTGCTTCCCTACATGCCGGTGAGAAGCGCCTGGTGTTCGTGGACAGTCGCCGCCAGGCCGAGGAGATCGGCGCGATGCTGCGCGACAACGGCATCGAAACCTACATCTCGCACTCGTCGCTGTCCGCTGCGGAACGCCGGCGGTCCGAGGCCGCCTTCGCCGATGCGCGGGACACGGTGATCGTTTCGACCTCCACACTGGAGCTTGGGATCGATGTCGGTGACCTGGACCGCGTCATCCAGATAGGGTCCACCCGGACCGTCGCATCATTCCTACAACGGCTGGGTCGGACCGGCCGACGCGCCGGAACCTCGCGGAACTGTCTGTTCCTCTGTGTCGATGACGAATCTTTGTTGCTCGCCGCCGGGATGCTCAAGCGGTGGTCGGATGGCTGGGTTGAGCCGGTGGAGCCGCCCGCGCACCCTCGACACATCGCGGCCCAGCAGTTGATGGCGCTGTGTCTCCAGGAACACCGAATCACCGCCGATGCGGTGCTGCAGTGGGGCGATCTGGCGGTCTTCGACGAAAGTGCGGGCGAGATCTTCGACTTCCTCGTGGCAGAGGGCTATTTCGAGGCCGACGGTCCGTTCTTCCATATCGGGCAGGAGGCCGAACGTCGTTTCGGCCGCCGATACTTCTCCGACCTCACCGCGGTGTTCACCGCACCACCCGAGTTTCTGGTTTTGGCTGGCCGTGTGGAGGTCGGCACCATTGGGACCGACCTGCTGACCGATCAGGTCGAGGGCCCTCGGGTCCTCTTGCTAGGTGGGCGTTCCTGGAAAGTGACCCACGTCGACTGGGAGCGGCGACGCTGTTTCGTCGAGGCCGCCGATGGTGGTGGCAGAGCAAAATGGTCAGGTTCTGGCGGTGGGTTGTCCTACGAGATTGCTCGTGGGATGCGCGAGGTGATTCTCGGAGGAAGCCCTGCCGGCGTGACGTTTACAGCGCGTGCCGCTTCGGCCCTGGGGGGCCTGCGTCAGAGCTACGGCGACACTGCTGATAGGGACAAGTTGATCGTTTTTCTTCCGTCAGATTCAGCCGGTCGCTGGTGGACGTGGGCCGGCACCGCAGCGAATCTCACGCTGCAGGCTTCGCTGCCCACGATCGTTGACCCGCGACAGCGAATCGACGAGAAGTCGGTACGGCTGATTGCCGGTGTGACAGTCGAAGAGTTCAGCGCAGCGGTTGGTCAAGTGCAGTGGCAGGAGCCAGCTGTTGACGCGAATGCGCTTCGAGGGCTGAAGTTCTCGTCAGCCTTACCAGCAGAGTTGGCACGGATGACCCTCAGTACCCGCCTCGGTGACACGGTGTCCGCGATCGCCACAGCCGCAGAGAGACGATCGATCGTCAGAAGCTAAGGAGCTGCATTGCTTGACAAGAACGTGCGCGCCAGTATCGCCGACGCGCTGAACTCATGGAACCGTGATTCCGTTGCACAGCGCGTAGCCGACTCCGAACGATTGCGTACAGAATTTTTGGACCGCTTTCCCATTGCTAGCTGGCATGAGATGCCGCTGAGCGACTACGCGCTTGGCCAAAACACTCAGGACACGGTCTGTTGGTGGATGGAGTACAAGCCCGGCCTCGCGCCAAGCATGAAGGGCGGCTCTGCCCACAAGCACTTGATGTTCCGCTCCAGGAACGGATCGTGGAACTTCCCCAATGAATACGATTCGGTAGAGGCTGCGTGGAACGCCATTCGTGAGGGCTTTGCTCAGATGCTCGACCTCGCCATTCAGGGCCAGTACGAAGATGCCGACGACATCAAGGTCCTCACTGGAGCTCCTGCGCTACGGACAAAGCTGCTGTACACGTACTTTCCGAACGATCTTGTGCCCGTCTCATCTAAGGCTGATATCGACTACCACCTCCGTGCGGTTGGCCAAGATACGCCTGCTGCATCGGTTGTCCGAGCAAATCTGCAGTTATTGAACAGCCTTCGTTCAATCCCGGAACTGTCAGGTCTGTCCACTCTGGAGCTGGGGTTCTTTCTGTATCACTGGAACAGCCCTCGCCAGTCCAGCAGAGTGGTGAAGATTGCACCTGGCGAACTGGGCAAGTTCTGGGATGAGTGTCACAACAACGGCTACATCTGTGTTGGGTGGGACGACGTCGGCGACCTGTCCCAGTTCGAGAGCAAAGACATATTCCGTGACGAGTTCCGAATTCACTACCCGTACAACGGCGTCGAACAACAAGTCAGTCGCAAAGCCAACGAACTATGGACACTCAGGGAGTTACAACCCGGCGACCAAGTGATCGCCAACCGCGGCACCACCGAAGTTCTCGGCATTGGCACCGTCAACGACGTCGGGTATGTCTGGCGGACCGATCGTGAAGTGTTTCGACACACGCTCGGGGTCGATTGGGATACCACCAAGGCTGGCCCCATCGCCCCGGTGAAGGCCTGGGCAACCACCACCGTCTCCAAAGTGCCTGCCACCCTGTCTCGACAGATTCTGGGCACAAAAGTCGTCACTAAGCCTGTCGAATCCGATCAGCAATACGTTGATATCGAGGATGCTCTGCGGCGGCGCGGCCAGGTCGTGCTCTTCGGTCCACCTGGGACCGGTAAGACGTACCTTGCTGATCGCGCAGCGATCTGGCTACTTGAAGGCGGCAAAGAAAGCGAAACCGCAAACGCGATGCTGGGCGACGAACGCGAAGTCGCCGCGCGCCGAGTAGCGCTTAGCGGGACATCGGGCGGGCCGACCACGGCGGCCCGGTTAACCAGAGTGACTTTTCATCCCTCCTACTCCTATGAAGACTTCATCGAAGGTTTCCGTCCACAGCAATCAGACAGCGGCACAATGCAACTCGCCCTTACAGACGGCACATTTAAGAAAGTATGCAAAGCCGCTAGGTCCGATCCCAAGAACCGGTACATCGTGCTGATCGACGAGCTCAACCGTGGCAATATACCCAAGATTTTTGGCGAACTCATCACCCTGATCGAAAAGGACAAACGCGGCCTGACCGTACAGCTACCTCAAAGCGGGGATCAATTCTCGGTTCCCGAAAATGTTCTCATCATCGGGACCATGAACACCGCCGACCGCAGCATCCACCTGTTGGACACGGCATTGCGGCGACGGTTCCAGTTCATCGAGCTCATGCCCAACAGCGACCTGTTAGAGGGCACAACGGTCGGCGCGCTAGCACTGGATGCTTTCCTCGACGGACTGAATAACGAAGTGCGAAAGCGCTTCGGCAGGGAGAAGCAGATCGGCCACTCGATGTTCTACCAGGACGGCCAGGTGGTCGACACACCAGAACAATTCGCGTCGATGTTCCGGTATGAGTTGTTGCCGCTGCTGCAGGAGTACCTCTACGACGACTATCGAGCTCTGGCCGACCTACTTGGCGGAGTGATCGATGCAGAGGCTCAGCGGATAGCTGAAATCGCCAGCGACGCTGACGCACTCTGTGCCGAGTTGGCGGTCAAATTCGGATCAGCGTCGGCCTAGTGTTGTTCGAGACAGTTGAACTTGTGGAGTACGAGTCTCGGAGGATTCGAACAGCTGCACCATCGCCCGACGATCTTGCACTAGCTGAACGCCTCGCACCTCGGGGCGATTTGGATGCTCGGATCACAGTGCGCTGGCTTGCTGGCGGCTTGGTAGATATTGCAGCATCGTCCTGGATCGGAGTTATTCGGTTCACGAACCTAGAGATCCGAGTCATACCTAAGCTCGTCGGTGATCCACTGCGAGTCCTGAGAATGCTGGAATACTCCGGAGGCGTGCGACTTCTGGCGCAGTTGCCCATTGAGCGCGAGTTGCCCGCACATGGTTCAGATCTCTTCGAACTGATCGTCATGCTCCTCGTGCAGGAGACCCAAACGCTGATGCGAGACGGGCTGATCCGAGACTACCGCAGCGTCGATGACGCCTTGGTAATTATGCGCGGCCGCCTACGAATACGCGAACAATTTCTCCAGCGGTACGGGAGTTTTCACAGACTTGAATGCCAGTTCGATGAGTATGACGGCGATATCCCCGAAAATCAGCTACTGGCCGCGGCGCTATCAGCGGCATCGAGGCGGGTCCGCGATCCAGAGTTGAAGTCTGAAACTCATGTTCTAGCACATATGTTGGCCGGCGTATGTGAGCCATCCGCTCGCGACACAGCTTGGTATCGCCGTAGGATTCAAGTATGGGCGCCGCAACGATCGATATCGGTCTGCCCATGCGCTCGCAACACTGGTGTTGGACGGATTGGCCCTCACCGATCTGTTCAGCCAGTCTTCTGGGTCGGTCTCAGCATTCATGCTGAATATGAATGTCGTATTCGAACGATTTGTCTCACGCCTAGTTGCCGATTCATTGACAGGCAGCGGACTACGGGTGTCGACACAGGAATCATATGGCTCGGTGGTTACAGATGACGCCAGCGGACACAGTTACACCCGAATCCGGCCGGATCTGGTCATCGTCGAGATTAACAGTGGCAGAACAGTGCCCATCGACATCAAGTACAAGCTGTACAGCACGAAGAAGTTCAGCCCCGCCGACATATACCAAACCTTCCTCTACGCATACGCGTTAAGTACAGATGCTGAGCATGCGCGCGCCGGCCTGATCTACCCGTCGACCAGGATGACAGATGGTCCTGGACTTCGAATAAACCGCGCCGCCGGCTCAGGCCTCGCACACATTCGTGGTTTCGGCCTGGACGTCCCATCTGCACTCGATTCTCTGGGCAGTACCGACGAACCAGCGCTTCGGGAAAACATTGTTTCCGTCATACGCACAATCACAGGATTCGGCGCGTCATCGCATTGAGCCACAAGCACCAGTGATCCAACGATCCGCGAGCGCTGGCTCACCATGCACGTCCAAACTCTTCTGCATAGCAACGCTTCTCGTGTGATTGATCAATCGACACTTGTTCGCCAGCATCGCACCACCGGAGAACGCCGAATCGTCACACTCAATGGCAATTGGACCCGGGGAACTGCCCTATCCTGCTTGTCTACGCCACAGCCGCGCGCGCACCCAGATACACCTCTGCCGGCATCGGCCTCCGCAGCCGCCACGTAATCGCCATCGGCCGCTCCCCCTCGTGTGACACGTAGTCCGCCGGGCCCAGGAATACGTACGGCGCACCGTCGCCGAACACTGACTTCTTGGTCTCACGCACGAACAGCAGAATGTGCGAACCCTTGGTGCGGTGGTTGACGTACCGTTGGCCGGTCGGCGAAGCTGCTGACGTGTGACCACCGACGACTACGCACGCCTTGAGTCCGAGCACCGTGCGATGCTCGCCGTGGTCGAAACCTTGCTGTTGACAAGCCATCTGTTGTTTGTCGGCTACAGCATGGAGGACGACGACTTCACCGAGGCCGCCGACCGCGTTCGTCGAATCCGCGCACTTGCCGAGGCACCGACCGGCGAGGACTTCGCGACCGTGCTGGCATTGCACCCGGACTCGGTGAAACCCCAGCCGGGCCTGAAGACGATTTCGATGTTGGAGTCAGCCGACACCCTGGCTGCGGCCCGACGACTGGAGATCTTCCTCGATCGCGTCTCTTGGGCCGCCGCCCGCGCAGACCAACGCTCTCACGCGCACCTTCTCGACCCGCACTACGACGACCTCTTCGCCGACGATCCAGCAGACTCCCGACTGCGCGAGCTACTGGCCACCCTCGTCAGCCTCGGCCCCGACGATCCCGCACGTAAGAGCAGCGCATGGGAACGGGTGGAGTCGTTGTTGAAGGATCTCGGCGCCGACTCGCGCCCCTGATGCGCTACCCCGCGGCATCCCAATACTCCTGCAACCCACCACGAACCCGATCCTCGAAGCCCTTCTGCACTTCGTCGATCATCGCCAGCGTCTGGTCCGTCAGTTCCGCGCTGATTCCGCTGCGTTCGTGGGCATACCGGACAAAGGCACGTAGCAGGGCGGGCAGGCGAAGCACCGTCTCCACTGGTTCGTACCAGCCGTCGGGCAAGTCCCCCGCCGCGTAGATGACCCGGAATGCACTCCAGCGCAGCGGGTCCCCGCTACGCATGCCGATCAGCTGCTCCAGCATCTCGCCGAACTCGTCAAGGCTGAACCGCTCGCCTTCGGGAGAAGCAAAGAACGCCTCCACCACATCTGACGGGCTCGGATCCGCGTCACTGCTTGGGTATTGCCGCCCACCGTCGGGCAGCCGAGCAGCCAACCACTTGACCACAGCCGAGAATCCCGGGCGTCTCTCCCTGACTTCGCGGGCGATGCAATTCCCGAACGCCTGCTCGATCCAGGCGCGCGCATCAGCCGTCGTCATCTCCACCGGGATGCCCACGCATTCCCAGGACTCCAACAGGACTAGCACGGCATTCAGCGGCTTATCCCAGATCCCGACATCCTTGACCGTCGAGTACTCCAGATGATCGATCAGCACCCCGCAGGTGATCGCATGACCGCCGGCCAACCGCACCTCGAACAGGATTTCATCCAGGTCACCGAAGACATCGGTCAACCGCATCGCTCGACCAACCATCAGATCCGGCAGATTTGTGATCCAGCGCGGCACCACAACGGAACGTGCCGCAACCTCATCACGGCACCACTGCTGGAAGCACTCGTCGCCAACCGCCATCTCGCCGAGCAATGCGACCACCTCGGCGTAATGCGGCGCCCGTACCACGGCGGCTTCATCGATCAGTTGCGTCGGATCGATGCGCTCATTGCTGGTGTTCCTCGCCCGGTACGAAAACTCATGTGGTAGAAGCAGTTCGATCAACTTGCCCACAACGAGCAGCATGTTCAGCGGATGCTCAGTACTCGGTGAGTTCCGCACATGGCCGATCTCGTTCGGGTTCGGCACCGGGCGCACAGCCCGCCGTCGCGCGTCTCGGCGGGCCTGCTTGGCCTGTCGCCGCTTCCGTCCTTCGTTCATGAGCCGGAAGCTACGCCCGAGCCCCGACAGATCGGCGTCACAAACTGCCCGCCTTGATGCAGATTGTGGATAACTGCAACGCCTTCAGGCGACGGCAACTATCGCAGTAGCACTTGGGTGGCATGGTCGAACCAAGTCGCCATCCCTTGCCGGCTTGTTCGTATAGATCCGTATACATGCAGGCGATCTATACCGAACTCCTGTCGAGATGGTGCGCCTATGGAGCCGAACCCGTACGCACCCTGCTCGGTGCCGGAGGCAAGCTGCGGTTCACAATTTCCGGTCGCCGCCTACTAACGCGCACAGTGCTGACGCTCGGTTGGCCGTCCGATACAGGTGGCCGTAGCGGTCCTACCGAACTGACAACTCGCCGCGCCGCCCAGTTGTCGCTACAAGGCGGGCAGCGACTTACTCACTTCCGCGCAGGTCACGCGCGCCGGCGCCGCCCCAACCGCATCACCCAGTCCGGCACCGCCAACCCATGGATGATCCGCTGCGTCCGAAACAGCTGCCGCGGCAGCGACGCAGAGTTGTAGGGCAGGTCGTACTTCTCGCACAGCAACCGCACCCGCTCGCTGACCTCGGGCAACCGATTGCTCGGCAGGTCCGGAAACAGGTGATGCTCAATCTGGTAGCACAAATGCCCGCCCGAGATCGCCAGCACGGAACCAGCTTTGAAGTTCGCCGTACCCAGTAGCTGCCGCAGGTACCACTCGCCCTGGGTCTCGTTCTCGACCACCGCCGGGTCGAACGTCTCGGCCCCGTCCGGGATGTGCCCGCAGATGATGTTGACGTACACCCACAGGTTGCGGATCGTGTTCGCGGCGAAGTTGGCCGCGAACGTCCGACGCCACCGCCGCCCGCTCAGCGCCGGCAACAGCACATAGTCCTTGGCCAGCTGCCGCCCGGCCTTGCCGAAGAACTTGCGCTTCTCCCCGGCCAGTACCGCCGGATCACCGCGTAGCTTTTCCGAGTGCAGGCCGTGCAGGGCGATGCCCCACTCGAACATCGCCGCCAGCACCAGGTTTCGCAGCGGCGTCGCCAGATGGACCGGCCGCCACGGCTGCTCGCGGGTGACCCGATGCAGCCGGTAGCCGATGTCCTCGTCCATGCCGAGCACATTGCTGTACACATGGTGCCGATAGTTGTGCGAGTACCGCCACTGCGCCGACTCCCCGACCATGTCCCACTCCCAGGTATTGGAGTGGATCTCCGGGTCGTTCATCCAGTCCCACTGGCCGTGGGAGATGTTGTGGCCGAGCTCCATGTTCTCGATGGACTTGGCGTACGCCAGCGCGCCCGTCCCGACCAGCCAGCCGGTCTTGGACTTGCTGCACGCGATCACCAGCCGTGCGGCGACATCGAGGGCGCGTTGGAAATGGATCACCCGCCGGATGTAGGCCGCGTCCTTGGCGCCGAGCGAGTCCTCGATATCGCGGCGGATGACGTCGAGTTCGAAGGCGATCTCGTCGACGTCCGCACTGGTCAGATGCAGGTAGGCCGGCACGTCGGCGATCGCCATCAACAATCCTCGGGTGGGTGCGTCGTGAGAGCGGCGCACGCTGGCCACCGTCAGGGTCAATCGCAGCCTAGGGCGTCCGACTGAACGGCGGGTAATCGAGATCCGCCGCCCAGGCGAAATATGCCACCGACCTGCGATGCATGAACTGAGAGCGCTCTCAGCGGCGGCCCACCCACGCGTAGTGGTCCGGATCGATCCGCGCCTCCCCCGACCACCGGTACGCCACCAGCGCCCCACCCTTGACCGCGCTGAAGTCCACACACGCCGCGTACTCGGTCCAGTCCCGGTGCTGCGTCGGCTCGCCCTGGCGCCAGTAGTGCCCGTAGAACACCGGCACCTGCTCCTCGTAGACGAAATCCTGCGACACATCGATCGGCGGCAGCGGCGGGTACGGCACGCCCTCACTCAGCTCGAAGGTACTGCTGATCTCGGCGACGTCGGCCAGGGTGGTCGCCTGCGCATTCCACCACCGCAGCCGCGCCCGCTCCCGGGTGTGCCCGTCCTTGTCCAGGTAGGCCGGCACCCCGTGCTCGACCAGACCGATCTCGGGGCCCTTCAGCAGCGTCTCCGCCGCCTCGTACACCGGGTCACCTTTCGTCGACGCCCGCACCAACCACTCATCGGACAGGACCGGAGCGGCACCGAGCACCGCCATCGACTCCGCATGCCAGCAGGCGTGCACCACCCGGATCTCGCCGAGATCCAGCCACAGCGGCTGCGTCCGGAACCACGCCAGATACTCTGCCCGCGCGTCGCCGGTCACTTGGCGGAGGAACTCGGCATGCTGGCGCTCGTTCTTCGCCGAATGGGGCCGCAAATACTCTCCGGACCCCGCCGGCCACTCCGTGTCATAGGCCAGCGCGTTGAACTCGTGGTTGCCCAACACCATTCGCGCACTGCCGACGTCAACCATCGCCTTCACGATCTTCAGCACCCGCAGCTGCGCGGGCCCGCGGTCGATGAGGTCACCGACGAAGATCGCCGTGCGCTCGGGGTGCCGGTATCCGCCGTCGCGGACCTCGTAACCCAGGTGCGCCAGCAGGGCCTCGAGCTCGTCGCCGCAGCCGTGCACATCGCCGATGACGTCGTAACTCATGTGCTCCCCCCTTCCGCCGCCCCCAAGGGCAGCGCGTTCTCGATGATTGCCGACCTTTCGCCTCGCGCCGATGAACCTCGGCGGGCAGGTCTGGAAGCTGATCTCAGGATATCGCGGGCCACCGACATGTCGGAGCGCGCCGGTATCCTGAGGGCAGCTCACGAGCGGACGACTGTTCGGGTACCTGGCCCGTCGTCCCGGCAACCGCGCGACCACCGCACGGTGCCCCAGGGGAAGAGCCGGCACGACAGTGCAAGCGGTGGACGCCCGACCGTGGCGTCGCCAGGAATGGCGAACGATGACCGAAAACCTGAGCGCGGCGGATGCCGCACTGCGCGAACGAATTACCGAACTCTCGGTGCACATCCCGTGCGGCGGGCTGCGTGGCCCGGTGTTCCGCCGGCTGTGGCAGTCCTGCCGACATGAGGATTCCCCGTCTGTCTGGGAGGGCGCCGACGTGTCCCGCGAGCACGACCTGTGCATCGTGTGCTTCCGCGGCACCGCCGGCGGCACCTCGCGGTGGTCGTGGCGGGCGTGCGAGCACTGTCGGACGGTCAACAACGCCTATGGGCGTCCGTTCGCCCTGGGGCGGCACAGCCTGATGAACGGCATCGGGGTACGCCACGGGAACCAGCGCGAGATTCAGCGGCTGGTCGATTTCGCCGGCGGCGACTGGCGGCTGCGCGGTTGGCGGGATCACGAGTATCCGCTCATGGCAGCACGTTTCGACCCCGAGGCCGATATTCCGCTACGGGACTGGCAACAGGCATGGCCGCCGAGTGCCGAAGCCTCACAGGAGGTGTTCGCGCGGCTGATCGGCGAGCTGTAAACGAAGCGATCCGCGAAGCACATCCCCCGCGTGCTTCGCGGACCGCGTCGAACGTCGGCCCGTGCGTACCCCTCGAACGCTGACCGACGTGGCCCTCACCTAATCCGGCGCCTCCGGCACGAATTGCCCCCGGCGGATCAGCGACGTGACCGCCGTGTCCCACCGCGACAACTGCTCGGGGGTGTAGAACGCCGCCGGAATGTGCCGCTCGATGTGGTTGCGCAGGATCATCGCACCGACCCGCAGGATCAGCGGGTTGATTGCGCCCCACACGGAGTCTAGATCTGGGCGGACCAGTCCGTGTTCGGCGAAACCCTCGCCTTGGGCGACGCTGATCTGCAACAGGCCGTCGAAGATGACGTTGCCGATCTCGTCGCCCTGGCTCAGCGCGTGCGCGACGTAGTCGGTGACCTCGGGATACTTGTGGAACAGCTGCGCGAAGCGCCCGCGCAGTTCCTCGGACTGCTCGCCCGGCGGCTCGGGCAGCGGATCGGCCTCCAAGACCTCGCCGAACACCTGCAGCACATATTCATCGACCGCGGAGATCAGGCCGGCCTTGTTGCCGAAGTAGTGCTGCACCAGCCCGACGCTGACACCCGCGGCATCGGCCACTGCGCGCAGCGGTGTATTCGAAACACCCTGCTGGGCAAAGGATTTGACGGCAGCACTGACGATACGCTCGCGCATTGTGGGCTCGACCGGTGCGGACGGACGAAGGAACACGGTGCTTGCCACCGAGCAACAATACAGCAATGTGACAAACCGGTACAACTGTCTCGTCTTGCCATATCCGTGTGGGGTCCTGCAATATGCACATATGGTTCATCGCGGGGGCGATTCGGACGTATCCGAACTCATGGCGTGTGTGCAGGCAGTTATCCGCTCGACAGGCGATGCGGCAAAGCCGCCGCGCCGGTGCGGAGCGTGAATTCCGCACTGCGAGAGCAAATCCAGTCAGTCTGCGACGACCTCTACCGCGACCCGGACGACGCGGACGCGTTCAGCCGGCTGCGCGAATTGCTCGGTGCCGACGACAACAAGCTGGTTTCGCCGCACACCTGGCGACGGCTGGTGCAGACCGCCAGTAACCGGCTCTTCGACGAGCCCGACAGTTCCGATGCCCGCGATCTGCTGCTCCTGCTGCTGACCGCGGGCCCCGGGCTGCGCCGGTAGCGGCTACGGACACTCCTCGGTGTCGATGCGCACGACGCCGAAGTCGATCTCGGTGCTCGCGGTGAACGTGCCGCCCGGCGCCGGCGTCGACGTGCACACCTGCCAGTTGCGGTCGCTCAGGTGCGGTAGGCGCTGCGCGCCTATGAATGCGGCCTGGCGACAAACAACAGCGAATACTGCAGCCCAATGCCACACTGTTCGGATGCAAACCGACATGCTGATGTTTTCGGTGTCCGGTTCGAACACCCAGTGCGAGCCTATGCCGTCTCGCAGCCTTAGCGAGCTTGGAATTTGGGAACCTACCCATCTGGAGCGCTGGATAGTTGACCATCCAGAAGTTTTTGGGAGATCACGTCAAAGTGGTCACTACTCAATACGACAAATGGTCTTCGAATTCTGGCGATCTTGCCAGAGAGCGACTCGACATTCTTGGTCTGGATAGCTCGGGCCAACTGGTGGTGGTTGAGCTCAAACGCGGCAGCGACTCGCGCATCCACCTCCAAGCAATCACATATGCGGCTTTAGTTGCAGGATTCAGTAAGGACACTCTGGCAGACGCTCACGCCGATTACTTGAGTCGGGTCGGGAAAGAAGTGGTGACTACGTCAGAAGCTCGCCAACAACTCGAAGATCATGTCGACGGGACATGGGACGACGACATCTTGACGGTCCCGAAGATCATCCTACTTGCCGAAGATTTCACAGCACAGACCTACACCACGGTTACATGGCTTTCGGACCTTACTCCGAATTTGAGTATTGAAATGCATACCGTCAATGCGTTCGCATCGCCAGAATGTTCGCCTGAGCAGTCCTGTTTGATATTTCGACGCCTTTATCCAGCGGCCGATCCAACTACTCGGGTCCTCACACCGGGCATCGCCGCGGCCACGGCGGACTCGGTCGCCTCCAAGATTGCTGAGAAGAAACGGAGGATTCGGTCGACACATCTGCTGTACGAGTCCAACGCGATCCCAGAGGGGGCCGAGATTGCGATCAACCTGCATACATGGGTCAACGCCGACTTAGCCGCCGCTGTAGACGCCTGGATCGCTCAAGAGCCCGCTCGCGGCGTGGCTATCTGGGTGAGCCACCGAGACCGACCCTTGAGATGGGCGTCGGGCATGAATGATGAGACGTTCACCCCGACCACCCTCGCAAAAAAGATCATCTTCGACGCGACGAGCACTACCCACGATGCCATTCCGGGGGCCGACGTTTGGATGTACCAAGGAGAGTCTCTGGCTTCAATCGCTACACACGTCGAGTAAGAACAGCGTGGAACACGTTGACTCTGCGCTCACGGCGCGACCCACTCGCACTTTTGCGCCGCTACCGCAGATTCAACGCCGGATCTACCCCGCAGCCGGGTGCCCACCCGCCCCGGGCGCGGCATCGACCAGGTCATGCGACATCCCGTACCGCCGCCGCTGCTGCTCCATCACCTTCGGGTAGCCGGCCAGCGCGCGCCGGGTCCGCCATTCGCTGACCCCGGGCACCGCGCCGAGCACCCGGTTCACTCCCCCGACCACCGGGCCGATCACCGATGGAAGGTGCTTGAGCACGGTGTCGGGCACACCGAGCTGCGATGCCGCCGTGTCGCCCAGGAACGCCCGCGTCAACCCGTTGATAACGGCGACACCCAGCGCCTGCCCGCCGACGGGCAGCAGGTCGGCGATCTCGACCGCGAGGTAGTCGTGCGTCAATGCCCGCACGAAGTCCCGGTCACCGTCGTCCGGGTTGCTGCCGGTCAGCGCGTACAGCTCCTCGATGCGCACATGATCGGCCTCCGACGCCGGATTGAGCGGCGCCTGAACACCATTGAGCAGACCCACGTAGCGCCAGAAGTGGAAAATGTCGTCCAGCTCCGCGGCCGTGTACCGCACCCCGAGCTGATGCATGGCCGTCAGCGCGATATTGCCGAACTCGACGATGGTGAACGCCATGAAGCTTTGCGGGATCGGCGCGCCCCACGCCTGCGTGTCCCAGGAGCCGCTGTCCCACAGCGACTTCCGCACGAACGCGTGGATCAGGCGGACCCGCAGCGTGGTCGCGTACCCCGCACCGAAGCGGCGCAGGCCACCGGGGGTCAGGATCGTCTCCATCCACGAGCCCACCTCCAGCGAGCGCACCGCGGCCTGACTGGTGTAGCGGTTGGTGATCACCAGCGGCATGCCGGCGACCTGGTTCATCGCGCCCTTCGTCAGCGACGCCGCACCGAGCACGATGCCGTAGGACGCCATGTGTCGCACCAGATGTCCGGCCGCCCGGTCCAGTCGCGCGTGGTCGAGCCACTCCGGTTCGACGTCCACCTCGGCGAAGAACGCACGCAGCGCGGCCGGCGCGTCGGGGACCGCGTCGATACCCTCGGCCAGCGCCGTACGGAACATCTGCATCCCCCAGCCCTTGGGCAGCTCGGCGAAGGACGCGACCACGGCGTCGGCCAACGGGTCGGCGACGAACACCCCGTCGACCCACGCCTGGCCCGCGGCGCCGTAGCGCTGCACGGACAGGTCGGCATTCGGGACGGCAACCGGTGATTCGCTGGCAATACTCATGCGTCCATGCAAACATGAGAATTCCTCACTTACTACTCACCTTTGCACGGAGGAACCGATGGCCACCAAGGCGCGCACCCTCCCCCAGCAACAGCGGGCCCGCGAGATGCGCAGACGTCTGCTCGACAGCGCCCTGACCATCATCGCCAAGCGCGGTATCGACAGGCTGTCCACCCAGGCCATCGCCGATGCTGCGCACGTCAGCATCGGCACTGTATATCGTTACTTTCCGGACCGCGCGGCGATCCTTGCCGAGCTGGTCGACCAAGCCACCCGCGACATCTCGTTCGAGCTCGTGCGCGGGGTCAGCGCCGCCATGGACAAGGACGTCTTCGACGCCGCCCACATCGTCATCGACACCCTCACCACCGCCTACGAGAAGCACGCCCCGATCCTGCAGGCCGCGCTCGCCTCCTCATCTTTCGACATCCCGGCCTACCTCAACCACACGGCGATGGACGAGATCGAGCGCAGCCTGCTGCCGCTGGGCACCGCCATCCCGGGACGCACCCGGCCCGACCTGGATCCCGATCAGTTGCGGGATCTGGTGTTCATCACGATGGGCGTCACCTCGAGCGCCTGCCTGCGCATCGCGCTGCAACGCCCGCCCGGATCGGATCGCGACGCCATGGTCGCCTTGACCGCCAAGATGCTCGCGGCGGCGCTGACGCCGGACTAGTTGTCGCTCATTTGTCGCTCGAAGGCGGGCAGCGGCACAGAAAACGCGAAACCTACAGGTCCAGCACCAACCGCTCACCCGGGAACCGGGCCCGTGACACGCACACCAGCATGTCCCCGGCCGCCCGCTCGGCATCGGTCAACCGCACATCGCGATGCTCGACCTCACCGGACACCACCCGTTGCACACACGTCCCACAGAACCCCTGCTGGCACGAGTAGCCGATATCCGGCCGCGCCCCGCGCAACGCCGCCAGCGTGCTCTGATTCGCCTGCACCTCAACCACTTCGCCACCGCGCAGCTCCAGCGAGAACGGTGCGCCGTCCACCACCGGCAGCGGGGAGAACCGCTCGACGTGCAGTTCGGTGCCGACGGGCACCGCCTGGCCGACCATCTCCATCATCGGCGGCGGACCGCATGCGTACACCGCGGTCGCGGCATCCACCCCGTCCAGAAGGTCTGCGGCCGTGGGCAATCCGGCGTCATCGGTGCGGACCACCACCTTGTCCCCGAATGCCTCCAGCTCATCGAGGAACGGCAGGCTGGCCAGACTGCGCCCGGTATAGCGCAGCGACCACGGCACCCCGACCCGCTCGGCCAGCCGCACCATCGGCAGGATCGGGGTGATCCCGATACCGCCGGCGATGAACCGCAAGGTCGAGGACCGCGAACCCGATCCGGGCAACGGCATCATGAACGCATTGCGCGGAACGCTGACCTCGATCAGATCACCGACGTTCAGCGCGTGCATCTCGATCGAGCCGCCGAGCCCTTCGGCGCTGTGCCGCACCGCAATCCGGTACTCATCGGCCCTTTCGGGATCCCCGCACAGCGAATACTGCCGGGTCCGGCCCGACGGCAGATACAGGTCGATATGCGCCCCGGCGTGCCAGCCGCGCAGCTCACCGCGATCGGGAGCGGCCAGCGTGAACGCCACCACCTCGGGATCGCGGGCCACCACCTCGCGGCCGACGACCTCCAGCGTGCGGCGGTTGGACGCCGTCGGCAGCTCGGGCAGGTCCTCGTCGGGCACCAGCTTCATCACCACCGACAAGAAGTGCGGCACCGCCGCGCCCGCCACCCGGATCAGCAGATCGGGCGCCGAGCGGTACAGACCCGGTGGTGGCTCCCCGACATAGGGACGTAACAGCTTGTCCAGTCGGCTCATGAAAAGGCGCGCGCGGCCGGCGAGCTGGCCAGGTAAGCGACGGCCTGCGCAGTGCTGCCCTCGTTCGCGGGGTTGTAGTCACGCTTGAGCAGGGTCAGCCCGGATCGTGCGATGAAGCCCACCGACGGGGTCGACCCCCGCTTGGCCGACTTGCGCAGCTTCCACATCATCCGGAGGTAGCCGTCGTTGGGCAGCGCCGGATCCTCGCGAACCAGGAACTTCATCGCCCGCAGCACGATCGTGAAGAACACCACGCTGGTCAGCGCGCCCGCGGCGGCCTGAGCCACGTAGTCCATGCCGAAGTACTTCGCGACATTGAACGAGACGTGGCGGTGCTCGACCTCCTCGGCACCGTGCCAGCGGTACAGATCGGACATGGTGGGGTCGGCGTCGAGCTCATCCCAGTTGTTGTTCAAGGCCCAGTCGCCCAGCACGCCGGTGTAGTGCTCGGCCGCGCTGAGGGCGTGGGTGCCCGAGGCGAGCGCCTTGCGCCGGTTGGCGGGGCTGGCCTTGGCCATCCGCTGTTCGTACTGGCCGACCACCCATTCGAGCTGCTTCTGGAACGGCTCGGGATCGATCCCGTGCCGCAGCAGATACTCGTCGAGCACATCATCGTGGGTCTTGGCGTGCACCGCCTCCTGCCCGATGAACCCGATGATCTCCTCGCGCAGCTGATCGTCGCGCACGTATTCGAGGGCATCGGAGAGCAATTTGGCGAACCAGCGCTCGGCCACCGGCAGCACCAGGTTGAGCGCGGTGACCGAGTGCGAGCCGTACGGGTCACCGGGGATCCAGTGCAGCGGGGCCGCTGACCAGTCGAAATTGACGTTTCTGGGCCGTAGGGCGACTTCTTCGGGGGCGAACGTATCCGCCGCAGCCGAGGACGCGCGGGTATCAGGCATTACCCCATACTGCCCGTAAATCCGTCGGGAAAACATCCGCGGAGCAAATACCGCGTCGGCCAGGACGCCGGTCCGGACCGCTGACCGGGCGGCATACTCCTGTGCGTGGCGAAAAAGCGGGACAGATCACCCACCGACCGCGCGGTCTGGCTGACCCCGGAGCAGCAGCGCGCCTGGCTCGCCTTCATGCGGGTGCAGCTGCGGATGGAGTACGAGATGAACCGCCAGTTGCAGGCCGACTCCGGGTTGTCGCTGTCGGACTATCACGTGCTGGTGGCCCTCAGCGACAATCCCGGCGGGATGCGGGTCGGCGATCTGGCCGCGCACATCGGCTGGGAACGCAGCCGGGTGTCGCATCAACTGCGCCGCATGGAGCAGCGCGGGCTGACGTTGCGCCAGGCCGGCGCCGAGGACGCCCGCACCACCAACGTCGTGCTCACCAAGCAGGGTCGCGCGGCGATCGAGGACGCCGCCCCGGCCCATGTCGACCTGGTGCGCCGCTTGTTCTTCGACGCGCTGCCCGACCCGCTGCTGGGGCCTTTCACGACCGCGCTGGAGCACATCCACGTCAACCTCAACCTGAACAGCTCGCTGCCGCCCGCACCCCACTAGAATGGTGATCTATCACCCAATAGGAGAACCCGCCATGAGCGATACCGTCACCGACCTGATGCAGGCGAACCTGCTCGCCGTCTTCAACCAACGCGATCCGCAGGCCCGCGCGGACGCCATCGCCACCACCTATGCCACCGAGGTCCGCTGGACCGACGACGAGGGTGTGGTCACCGGCCACGACGCCCTGGACGAGAAGGCCGCGCACCTGCAGGCGGGCCTGGCCGGGATGCACTTCGCGCCGGCCGGCCCGGTGCGCCAGACCCGCGGCTTCGGCTTCCTGGCCTGGGAGGTGCGCCGCGACGAGGACGACGCCGCGGTGATGACCGGATTCGACGTCGCCCTGATCGCCGACGGACGCATCACCGACCTGTGGACCGTGCTGACCGGACCGGCCTCGGAATAGGTGACACATCACCTGACGTTCTGGCCGTCGCAACACTTCGACGAAGGGAACGATCATGGGACAGCTCGACGGTAAGACCGCTCTGGTGACCGGCGGCACCTCCGGCATCGGACTGGCCGGTGCCAAGCGGTTCGCCGCGGAGGGCGCCGAGGTCTTCATCACCGGACGCGACCGCGCCCGCCTGGACGAGGCCGTCGCCGCCATCGGCCCGCGCGCCCACGCGGTGCAGGGTGACATCAGCAAGCTCGCCGACCTGGACGCACTGGCCGACGCGATCAAAGCGGCCGGACGCGGACTGGACGTGCTGTACGCCAACGCCGGCGGCGGTGACTTCGCGACGCTGGCCGATGTCACCGAGCAGCACTACCGCGACAACTTCGACCGCAACGTGGCCGGCACCGTGTTCACCGTGCAGAAGATGCTCCCGCTGCTCAACGACGGCGCCTCGGTCATCATCACCGGATCGACCGCGGCCACCGAGGCGACCCCCAGCTTCGGCCTCTACGCGGCGTCCAAGGCCGCGATCCGCTCGCTGGGCCGCACCTGGGCCGCCGAACTGGCCGACCGCAACATCCGGGTCAACACCATCGTCCCCGGGCCCATCGAGACGCCCGGGCTGACCGGGCTGGCCAGCGACGCCGAGCAGGAGAAGGCGCTGCTGGACGGACTGGCCGCCGGGGTGGTGCTCAACCGACTCGGCCATGTCGACGAAATCGCTTCGGCCGTCCTGTTCCTGGCGACCGATCAGAGCAGCTACATGACCGGTGCGGAGCTGGCCGTGCACGGCGGCAAGCTGCAGATCTGAGTCACCAGGGGGACTTGACGTAATCCTTGAGGAAGCAGCCGTACACGTCCTCGCCGGCCTCGCCGCGCACGATCGGGTCATACACCCGGGCGGCACCGTCGACGAGGTCGAGCGGGGCGTGGAAACCCTCCTCGGCCAGCCGCAGCTTGGTCGGGTGCGGGCGTTCATCGGTGATCCAACCGGTGTCCACCGCGGTCATCAGGATGCCGTCGGTCTCCAGCATCTCCGCGGCGCTGGTGCGGGTCAGCATGTTCAGCGCGGCCTTGGCCATATTGGTGTGCGGATGACCCGGGCCCTTGTACGCGCGGCCGAACTGGCCCTCCATCGCCGAGACGTTGACGACGTACTTGCGCCGCGCCGGGGCGGCGGCCATCGCCGGACGCAGCCGGCTGACCAGGATGAACGGCGCGGTCTGGTTACACAGCTGCACCTCGAGCAGCTCCATCGCGTCGATCTCGTCGACGTGCTGGGTCCAGCTGTTGACCGGGGCGGTGTCGGGCAGCAGTCCGCCGGCGTCGATGGCGGTGCCCGCGGCGATGCGCTCCGGGGAGGCGCTGCGCGCGACGAGTGCCAGTTCGGTCACCTGGTGGGTCTGCTGTTCGGCGAGGCTGCCGACCAGGGCGGCCGGGTGTGCGTCGCTGACCCGGTCGAAGGAGATGACCCCGGCCGTCCTGGCGACCAGCTCCGGGGACGCGGTGCGCTCGGCGTCGACCAGCGCGGTGTAGGAGCCCGGCGAGCGGCGCACGGTCTGGGCGGCGTTGTTGATCAGGATGTCCAGCGGCCCCGCGTCGGCGACGGTATCGGCCAGCGCGACGACCTGCGCCGGGTCGCGCAGGTCGATGCCGACGACGCTGAGCCGGTGCAACCAGTCCGCGCTGTCGGGCATCGCCGCGAAGCGCCGCACCGCGTCGTTCGGGAACCGGGTGGTGATGGTGGTGTGCGCGCCGTCGCGCAGCAGCCGCAGCGCGATGTACATGCCGATCTTGGCCCGGCCACCGGTCAGCAGCGCGCGTCGGCCGGTCAGATCGGTGCGGGCGTCGCGTTTGGCGTGGCTGAACGCCGCGCAGTCCGGGCAGAGCTGGTGGTAGAACGCGTCGACCACGGTGTGCTGCTGCTTGCAGATGTAGCAGGCCCGGGGCTTGATCAGGGTGCCGGCGGTCGCGCCCTTGGTCGCCGAGACCAGCGGCAGCCCGGCGGTCTCGTCGTCGATGCGCCCGGGCGCCCCGGTGGCGGTCGCGGCGATGACGGCGCGGTCGGCGGCGGCCACCGCGTCGCGCTTGGCGGTGCGGCGGGCCTTGCGCACCGACTTGAAGATGCCGGCGGTGGCCCGGCGCACGGCGACGGCATCGGGGTGTTCGGGGGGCAGGGCCTCGACGTCGGCGAGCACCTGCAGGCAGGTGGCCATCTTGTCGGGGTCGATCGCGTTCACCGAGGTAGCGTACGGGTTTGCGGCGCCCGGAGGGGAATCCTCAGGCGGTGATGCCGCTCTCGGCCAGCCGGCGCCGCGACGCCTCGGTCCGGATCACCTTCGGCCACCAGAACCACTTGCCCAGCAGCGCGGCCACCGCGGGCGTCATGAAGGACCGCACGACCAGGGTGTCGAACAGCAGCCCGAGCGCGATCGTCGTCCCCACCTGGGCCATCACCGTCAGGTCGCTGAACGCGAACGAGGCCATGGTGAACGCGAACACCAGGCCCGCCGAGGTGACCACCGACCCGGTGCCGGCCATCGCCCGGATGATGCCGGTCTTCAGGCCGCCGTGCAGTTCCTCCTTGAACCGGCTGACCAGCAGCAGGTTGTAGTCCGAGCCGACGGCGAGCAGCAGGATCACCGACATGGGCAGCACCATCCAGTGCAGCTCGAGTCCGAGCAGGTGCTGCCACAGCAGCACCGACATGCCGAACGACGCGCCCAGGGACAGCAGCACCGTCCCGACGATGACCGCGGCCGCGACCAGGCTGCGGGTGATCAGCAGCATGATGACGAATATCAGTGCCGACGCCGCGATTCCGGCGATCACCAGATCCCACTGGGCGCCGTCGTGCATGTCCTTATAGGTGGCCGCGGTGCCGGCCAGGAACACCTTGGAGCCCTCCAGCGGGGTACCCTTGATGGCCTCGCGGGCGGCCTGTTTGATCGGGTCGACGTGCGCGATGCCCTCCGGGGTGGCCGGGTCCCCGTCGTGGGAGATGATGAACCGCACCGACTTTCCGTCCGGTGAGATGAAGTTGTCCATCCCGCGCTTGAAGTCGGCGTTCTCGAAGGCCTCCGGCGGCAGGTAGAACGTGTCGTCATTGCGCGCGGCGTCGAAGGCCTCCCCCATCGCGGTTGAGTTCTCCTGCATGGCCGAACCCTGGTCCTGCATGCCCTTCTGGGTCTGATACATCGTGAGCATCGAATGCCGCATCGTCTTCATGGTCTCGATGTTCTGCGGCATGATCTCGACCAGTTGCGGCATCAGGGTATCGAGGCGCTGCAGGTCGGGGACGACGGTTTCGATGTCGGTGGTCAGCACGTCGATGCCGTCGAGGGTGTCGAACACCGAGCGGATGGCCCAGCAGCCCGGGATGTCGTAGCAGTGTGGTTCCCAGTAGAAATAGTTGCGCAGCGGGCGCATGAAATCGTCGAAATTGGCGATGTAGTCCCGTAATTCGGCGGTGTCCAGCGTCAGGTCGGTGGTCTTGAGGACCATCTGGTGGGTGGTGGCGGCCATCTGCTCGGTGATGGCCGACATCTGCTCCATGGTCTCGATGTTGGTCTGCATGTCGTCGGCCTGGCGCAGCATGTCGGCGAACTGGTCCTGGCGGTACTTCTCGTTCATGGTCTGGGTGGCACCCTGCTGGCTGAGCATGAACGGAATCGTGGTGTGCTCGATGGGTTTTCCGTTGGGCCGGGTGATGGTCTGCACCCGCGCGACGCCGGGCACCGCGAGGATGGCCTTGGCGATCTTGTTGATCACCAGGAAGTCCGCCGGGTTGCGCAGATCCTGGTCGCTTTCCACCATCAGCAGTTCGGGGTTCATCCGCGCGGCGCTGAAATGCCGTTCGGCGGCCTGGTATCCGACGTTCGCCGACAGCTCGGTGGGCAGATAGCGCCGCGCGTCGTAATTGGTCTTGTAGCCGGGCAGGGTGACCAGACCGATCAGCGCCAGCGCCAGCGTCGCCACCAGAACCGGTCCGGGCCAGCGCACCACCGTCACGCCGATGCGCCGCCAGCCGCGGGACCGGATGGCGCGCTTGGGTTCGAAGCGGCCGAACCGGCTGCCGATGGTGATGACGGCCGGGCCCAGCGTCAGCGCGGCGAGCACGGCGACCAGCGTGCCGATGGCGCACGGCACACCCATGGTCTGGAAGTACGGCAGCCGGGTGAACGACAGGCACAGCATGGCCCCGGCGATGGTCAGCCCCGAGCCCAGCACCACGTGCGCGGTGCCGCCGAACATGCTGTAGTACGCGCTTTCCCGGTCCTCACCGACACCGCGGGCCTCCTGATAGCGCCCAACGGCGAAGATCGCGTAGTCGGTGCCCGCGGCGATGACCATCAGTGTCAGCAGGTTCACCGCGAAGGTGGACAGCCCGATGACCCCGGCGTTGGCCAGGAAGGCGACCACCCCGCGGGCGGCGCCGAGTTCGACGAAGACCATCAGCAGGATGAGGATCGTGGTGCCGATGGACCGGTAGACGATCAGCAGCATCGCCAGGATGACGCCGAGGGTGATCAGGGTGACCAGGAAGATGCTCTTGTCGCCGGCGTGGTGCTGGTCGGAGATCAGCGGTGCGCCGCCGGTGACGAAGACGTGCAGACCCGGTGGCGGCGGGGTCTGAGCGACGATATCGCGCACGGCCTGCACCGATTCGTTGGCCAGCGTCTCGCCCTGGTTGCCGTGCAGGTAGAGCTGCACATAGGCCGATTTGCCGTCGGCGCTCTGCGCGCCGGCCGCGGTCAGGGTGTCACCCCAGAAGTCGGCGACGTGCTGGATGTGCACGGGGTCGGATTCGAACTTGTCGATCAGGCCGTCGTAGTAGTGGTGCGCCTCGTCGCCGAGGGGCTGATCACCCTCGAGCACCACCATGGCGTTGGAGTCGGAGTCGAACTCGTCGAAGTTGGCGCCGATGCGTTTCATCGCGATCATCGACGGCGCGTCCTGAGCACTCAGGCCGACGGTGTTGGCCTCGCCGACCTTCTCCAGGGAGGGCACCAGCACGTTGGTGGCGACGACCAGTGCCAGCCAGGCCAGCACGACGGGTACCGCGAGGGTGCGGATGAGGTGGGCGATCCTGGATCGCTGGCCATTGCTGGCGTTCATCGAATGGGCCTGTCGCTACAGAATCGCTGTTGCGCGTAACTTAAGTAGCCCGTTTAACCATTAGCAAGCCGTGCGACGGATTGACAGCAACCTCACAGGCTCAGTCGAACAGGCCGTCCAGCGCGGTCTGCTCCAGCTTCACCCACCGGCCCACGTCCTTGCGGACCGCCTCGACCTGTTTGGGCGTCAGGTGCTGCGCCCCGTCCTCGGGGGTGATGCGGCACAGATCCATCGGGCCGCCGACGCTCGGTGAGGACGCGTCCAGTGCGTCGAGCACCCGCAGCGCGGCCACCACGCCGTAGTTCACATCGCGGTCGGCCACCTGGAACTGGGTCAGCAGCGCGTGCGCCTGCTGCGCCATCGCCGCGCCGCTGCCGACCGCCTGGAACCCGGTCTCCTCGTGATGGCCGAGCAGCGCGTTCGGGTCGAGGTCGATGATGAACGGCGTGTCTCCGACGTAGCCGGCGGCCAGCACATAGGTGGCCGGCGTTCCCGCGGCTTTCTGCCCCGGTACCTCGGGAATGAAGTTCTCGTAATGGTGCTGCATGATCGGCCGCACCCGGGCCTGGATGGCGTGCCCGATGTCCTTGGCCTCGACGACGGCGTCGGCCTCCTCGTTGAACAGCTGCTCGACGTCGTAGAGCACCGCCCGCGACCCGCTGCCACCCCAGGCGGCGTTGCTGCCGAGTGGGTGCAGCTTCTGGGCGGGATAGGTCAGCCCCCGGCCCGGGTCGGTGATCTGGGAATCCGATGCCATCACGATTCCGTTGGCACACCGCAGAGCGAGGACGACGGTCATGATCCGAGCCTACGGTGGGGTGATGACCGCGGACGAGCAGCGTGCCGGCGTCGAGCTGACCAACCTGGACCAACCGCTCGGCCCCGACGCCGGGGCCACCAAGCGCGATCTGGTCGACTACCTGGACGGGGTCGCCGACCGGATCCTGCCCGTGCTCGCGGACCGGCCGCTGACGGTGCTGCGGGTGTTGCGTGGGCGCGCGCCGTTCATGCAGAAGAACGTCCCGAAGTACACGCCGGAGTGGGTGAAGACGGTGCCGGTGTGGGCCGAGGCATCGCACCGGGAGATCCACTACGCGCTGTGCGATGACCGGCGCACGCTGCTGTGGCTGGCCAATCAGCGCGCCGTCGAATACCACCCGGCGCTCGGGTTCGCCGCGAACATCTACCGCCCGACGCATCTGATCCTGGACCTCGACCCGCCCGACGGCGCCGACTTCGCCGCGGTGGTGGCAGTGGCGCTGCTTGTGCGGCAGGCACTGGCCGATGCCGGGCTGGCCGGCGCGGTGAAGACCAGCGGGTCGCGCGGGGTGCATATCTTCGTGCCGGTCGCCGACGACTCGAGCGGTGACGACGTCGCCGCCGCCACCCGGGCATTGGCCGCCCGTGCCGAGGCTCTCGATCCGTCCATCGCCACAACGGCTTTCATCGTCGAGGACCGCGGCGGCAAGGTGTTCGTCGACGCGACCCGCTCCGGTGGCGCGACGGTGGCGGCGGCCTACAGTCCGCGGTTGCGACCGGGCACGCCGGTGTCGTTTCCGTTGTCGTGGTCGGAGTTGCCTACTGTGCAGCCCGGTGATTTCACCGTGCACACCGCGCTGGAGCGCCTCGGTGACGGCGACCCGTGGGCGGCCGAGATGCCGGCGCCACAGCGGCTGCCCGCCGATCTCGTCGCACAGGGCCACACCATCCCGGTCGCCCGGGTCGCGGCGATGCACGAGGGCAAGCGGCGGGCCAGGGCGCGACGCGAACAGGGCTCGGTTTGATCACGGCCATTGCCCCGCGGTGTGCATCGCTGCTGGACTGGGCGGATGGGGACGCTGGCGCTGATCGTGCTGGTCGCTGCCGCCGCCGCGGTCGGCGGCTATGCGGTGGGCCGGCGTAGTCAGACGCGCACCCGGCGGATCTTCCTGGTCGGTTTCCTGTGTGGGTCGGTGGCCGGTGGGCCGGTGCGGCGGCGGCTGATGCGGATGGTCGCGGTGCGTCAGCCGGTACGCAGGCCGGTGCTGCGCGGGTCGCTCAGACCGCGGATTGCTGTGCAGCGCCGATGAAGTCGACGCCGGCATTGATCGCCGCGCGGTGCCGCAGAATCCGGTAGTGCGCCAACCGGCCCAAGCCGCGGGTGGTCACCAGCTCCGATCCGGGCCACTCGTCGATGAGCGCCTTGCTGTAGTGGTACGGCGCATCCGGATCATCGGGGTCGTGAATCACCAGCAGCGGGGTCGGGGTCGGCAGGTTCGTCCCGATGACGCCGAGATCGGTATCGAACAACGGCATCTCGATGCGCTTGCTGAGCCGGCGGTGCAGGCCGTCGCGGATCCGCGGCCCGAAACCGTGCCGTTCGGCGAACAGGTCGAGGTAGAAACCGAAGTCGCCCATCGGCGCCAGGAACACCATGCGCTCGATCTCGGTGCCGCGGGCCAGCGCCAGCGCCGCGGCCTTGGCGCCCAGTGAGTGCGCGATCACCGCGCGGGCCGGCCCGTGGGTGCGCACCACGGCGCGGAAGGCCTCGGTGCACTCGACCAGGTGCGTGCGACCCGGCGCCAGCGAGCCGGTATCGGAATCGTTGTGGGCCGGCAGATCGAAGGCGATGACGCGGTGCCCGGAGTTGACGAGCGGTTTGACGAAGACGCCCAGGTGCGCGCGGCAGCCACCCCAACCGTGCACCAGGTACACCACGGGACCCTCGCCCCAGGCCTCGCCCGCGACGCGGTGCCCGTCCCAGAACGCCTCGACCGGCTCGCTGGGCGGCACCCCGGGCGGCATGCGCAGACTGGCGTCGACCTGCGGCGGGGTGCACCACAGCTCGGTGGCCCACTTGGCGCCGATCGCGGGCGCGAACCGTTCCAGCAGGCCGAGGGCGCGGCGGATGCGCGGTTCGACCGGCGGCTCGATACCCGAACCGGCCTGATCCTCGGAGTGCGCGCTGTCGCCGACCATCAACTGTCCCCTCGCCCCATGGCGCCGATCCTAATTGTGGGTGCCCGCGCCCTGGCAAACTGTGCGCCATCGACGCAACAGCGCGCACCGTGCCCCGACGTCCCGCCGATATCGACGTCGCGACGTTTCGTGCGCTGACCGGACGAACCGATGTCACCGACGTGCGCATTGTCGGTACCGAGCACGGCACAGCGCTGCGGGCCCGGCTGGAGGTGGCTGGTGACCCGCGCCTCCCGGACCGGGCGTTTGTGAAGCTGGCCCCGGTGCGGCCGGCCGAGCGCGTCTTCAACCGGATGATGAACCTCGCGCGCAACGAGGCGTCGGCCTACCGCCTGCTCGGCGACGACCTCGCCGATGCGGTCCCCCGCGTCTACGGCACCGCCGCCCGCGGCGGCCGGGCGGTCGTGATGCTCGAGGACCTCGCCGACCGCGACGCACGCTTCCCGGCGTTGCGCGTCGGCGCCACCGCCGCCGAAGCGCTGGCGATCGCGCGGCTGCTGGGGTCGGTGCACGGCCGTTTCTGGGACCGGCTGCACGAGTTCCCGGTGTTCGCCGGGTCGCGCAGCACCCGACTCGGCCCGCACTCCTGGCACCTGCTGCGCACCATCCCATCGGAATTCGGCGATATCGTCACGCCGGCCGTGCGGGCGCGGGCGATGCGGTTGATCGAGCGGCGCTGGGACATCGCCGCGCTGCTGCGCCGCGAGCCGGCCAGCCTGCTGCACGGAGACACGCATCTGGGCAACATCTGCTTCGTCGGGCAGCAGCCGCTGCTGTTCGACTGGCAGATGGCCGCGGTCGGCCCGGCGGTGAAGGATCTCGCCTACTTCGCCTGCACCTCGGTGGACGTGGACACCCGGCGCCGCATCGACACCGATCTGGTGCACGCCTACGTCGAGGCGTTGAACGGCACTGGCGCGCAACGGCTTACCGTGGAGCAGGCGTGGCGGGGTTACCGGTTGTTCGCGTTCACCGCGTTCGTCGCCGCGGGCGTCACCGCCGCATTCGGCAAGCGGTTGCAGGGTGCGGCGACGACCCGCGCGGGCCTGCACCGCGCCGTCGAGGCCATGACCGACCTCGACTCGTTGGAGATTCTGGAATCACTGTTGAGATGAGGAGCGTCAATGCACACGAGCACCCTGGTCCGCGCGATCGGCGTCGCCCGCACGTTCGGCGGTTTGTCGGCCTATGTCTGGCCGGACGCGTTCGCCAAGTACGGGCAGATCCCCGACGCCGGCGGTAGCACCGACGCCCGCTACATCGCGCGGTTGTTCGGTGCCCGCGATATCGTCGTCGGCCTCGCCACCGTCGCGGGGCCGGCCCAGCGCACCGGCCTGTGGATGGGCGTGGCGTTCGATGCCTTCGACACCACGTCGAATCTGCTGGCCGGTCGCGAGGGCAAGGAGGCGCGGTGGGTCGGTGCGGCGAGCCTGCTGACGGCCGGGTTCACCGCTTTCGGGGTGGCGGTCGGCCGGCGCTGGGCGGCCGAGGACGCGTCGAGTGTCGCGAAGTTGTCGAGATAGCGGGCGAAACTCGACAACTTGGCGACGCGCGGCGCGCGAATCTGAAGTAGATGGCGCGAATTCCGCCTGACGCCACCATCGTCTTCAGAGTCGACGCGCGACAGGCGCACGAAAAAGGCCCGGACCTCGCGGTCCGGGCCTTTCCTGTGGAGCTGCCGGGAATTGAACCCGGGTCCTACGGCATTCCCTCAAGACTTCTCCGTGCGCAGTCCGCTATGCCTCTACTCGGATCTCCCGGTCACGCGAACAAGCCGAGATGACGATCCCAGTCGCTGTTTGATGTCCCCACGGGTCCCGCGACCGAACCCGTGGGTGGGTCCCTCTAGCTGATGCCAGGGTCCGGGCCGAGGGCGCTCCCGGTCTGACAGACACGCAGTCGCTTAGGCAGCGAGTGCGTAGTCGCGCTGATTGGAATCGGCGCTTAATTGGTTGCAACGACGCTTACGGTGGTCTCTTGCCTGCACCGGCACGCTTCCCTTGATTCGATGCGCGAAGTCGAAACCGTTCAGCCCCTCGCATCCCCGCCGAGGTTCGGCAGGACTTTCCATCTTAGCCCCTGCTGCAACAACCGCCAGCGATTAAATAGTCCCGACCGCGCTGCGCGTGAGCTCGACCAGTTCCGCCATCGGCACCGGGCGGCCGAACAGGTATCCCTGCCCGAACTCGCAGCCGGCCCGGCACACCATGTCGACCTGCTCCGAGGTCTCGATGCCCTCGGCGATCACCCCGAAACCCAGCTCGCCGCACAGGTTGGTCACCGACCGGTACAGCGTCAGGTCGCGGCCGGGGTCGACATCGGAGGCCAGCGTGCGATCCAGTTTCACGATGTCCACCGGCAGGCAGTGCAGATAGAGCAGCGAGTTGAACCCCGACCCGAAGTCATCCAGCGCGACCTTGACGCCGAGCTGGCCGAATCGCTTGATCTGCATCGCCGCCCGGTCCAGATCCACGATCGGCTCGGTCTCGGTGATCTCCAGGATCAGCCGGCCGCGCGGGATCCGGTGTCGCTCCAGCACCTCGCGCACCTTCTCCTCGAAGCCCGGATTACCCAGCCGGGCGCCCCCGATGTTGACGTGGATGTCCAGGTCGAGCCCGCTGTTGGTGGCCTCGGCGCAGGCCATGTCGAGCACCAGGGCGTCGAACTCGGCCCCCATCCCGGCCGCCTCGGTGTCGGCGAC
Organism: Mycolicibacterium bacteremicum; assembly: GCF_002086115.1. Lineage (GTDB taxonomy): Bacteria > Actinomycetota > Actinomycetes > Mycobacteriales > Mycobacteriaceae > Mycobacterium > Mycobacterium bacteremicum. Next base: position 8,773 of record NZ_MVHJ01000021.1, on the reverse strand, counting down.
GAACGTCTCGGGTGAGATGTCGATCCCGTTGCCTGCGGTCCACCGGGCCAGCGCCTCCACCGCCACCGGGGCGCCGTCGGGCACGCGCACCACCGGCTGATAGACCAGCCGGAACCCGGCGGGGGGCCGCCCGCCCGCTTCGCGCAGTACGGTCGGGAAGTCGACGACGGCGCCGGCCGCCGGGTTGTAGACCACGGCGGTGTTCTTGCCCATCCGCTTGCTTGCGTACATCGCGACATCGGCCTGGCGCAGCAGGCTGTCCGAGGTCTGCGGCAGCCCGTCGGCATCCGAGCGCACCAGGCCCATGCTGGCCCGCACCCGCAGCGAGGAACCGTGCACCGGGAACGGGTCGCGCAGCGCGATGCGCAGGCGCTCGGCGGCGCCCTCCAGCTGTTCACTGTGCTCACCGTCGCTCTCGATGAGGACCGCGAACTCGTCACCGCCGACGCGCGCCAGGGTGTCGTTCTCCCCGATGGACCGCGACAACCGCTCCCCCACCGCGCGCAGCAGTTCGTCGCCGGCGGCGTGGCCGAACCGGTCGTTGACCTCCTTGAAATCGTCGAGATCCAGGAAGATCAGCACGAACCGCCCGTCCGCCATCGCCTCGTCGAGACGTTTGTTGAACAGCGTCCGGTTGGGCAGCCCGGTCAGCGCATCGTGATGAACCTGATGCGCCAGCCCGCGCTGCGCCCAGTACAGCCATTGCGTCAACGACCGCTCGGCCCGGGTGGCGAACACCTGCCGACTGGCCACCAGCGCGACCAGCAGGACGGTCAGGAGCATCGTGGGCATGGACAGCTCACGCTCGATGTAGAGGTGGTAGGCGAACAGCACCGCCACACCCAGGAACCCCACATAGGGCAACAGCAGCTGCGGCCAGTCAAGCCGCCGGAACGCCGTGGGGTCCGGCGGCGGCGTGGTGGGCAGGAACGCGAACGCGGTGAGCACCGGGCCGATGATCAGCCCGATCCCGATCCACAGTTCGGCCTCGGTCCGGTCGACCGAGCGCAGGTAGGCCAGCAGCCGGTTCGCCGTACCCATCAGCAGCAGCCCGCCGGCCAGCAGCAGATAGTTCGTCCGGTTCGGCCGGCCGGGGTCGTAGATCATGGCGATCAGGACGATCGCGCCCACCACAGAGATCTCGGCGCCGATGAAGATGACGTCGAGCACCCGCATGCCGGGGCTGGCCGCCGCGAACCGGGTGCCCAGATCGCTCATCACCGCCAGGATCAAGAAGGCGATCGCAGCGATCACACCGTCCAGGGCGTTGGTGATCAGGGATGGACGCATCGGGCTGTCGGCCGGTGCCCGCACGCCGCCGCTGGCACGCACCAGCAGCACCACCGTGGCGAAGACCAGGATCGGCAGCGAGAGATAGATGATGCGGGCGAGCAGCGGCGCCCAGTCGGCCATGTGCAGCTGCCACAAGGTCTGGCCGATCACCCAGTTCACCAGCGCCACGACAAAGGTCAGGCGCCACCAGCGATCCGGGCCGTGCACGCGAGCCGCCACCACGATGCCGCAGATGATGGCGGCAATACCGGCGCTGATCTGCAGAATCAGTTCGCCGGTGTCCGCGGCCGAGTCACCCCAGGGTGCGGCGGCATTGACCGCTGCCACCACCGTGACGCCGGCCAGGACGAGTGCACACAGACGCGAGCGTCGCACTGTCACCGATCCTCCCGTGCGTCTTAACGCGTGGGCGAACTATATCGCTGTACCCCGTGCGATCCCTGGAAATGCCGCGGAGGCAGATTTCACGCCGCGGCGCGAGCGTGCGCGAACTTCGGCACGGACGCGGCGTGTTGGGGTGCAGACACGCACGCTCGGCGGGAACGGGAGGGGGCTCTCAGGCCATGCCCTTGGCACGGCGGCCCAGTTCGCGGACGACCTCGCGTTGCGCGTCGCGCTTGGCCAGGTCCTGGCGCTTGTCGCGGGCCTCTTTACCGCGGGCCAGCGCCAGTTCGACCTTGACCTTGCCGTCGACGAAGTACATCGACAGCGGCACCAGCGTCAGGTTGCCGTCGCGGATCTTGCCGACCAGGGTGTCGATCTGGCGACGGTGCATCAGCAGCTTGCGGTTGCGTCGCGGCGCGTGGTTGGTCCAGCTGCCGTGGTGATATTCGGCGATGTGCAGATTGTGCAGCCACACCTCGCCGTCGTCGATGGTCGCGAACGCGTCCACCAGCGAGGCCTGACCGTCGCGCAGGCTTTTCACCTCGGTGCCCACCAGCACGACCCCGGCCTCGAAGGTTTCCAGGATCGAATAGTTGTGTCGGGCCTTGCGATTGGTCGCGACGACGAAATTGTTCGCCTTCTCGCCGGCTTTGTCGGGTTTCTTGCTCTTGGTTGCCATCATCATCTTCGTACGTAGAGGCGCAGCGTCACGTACGCAGTCAGCCCGGCCATCGCCACACCCACGAACAGCAGGATCGGCGATACATAAAGTATGTCGGCGAAGTCCAGCGGCGCAATCAAATTAGCCTGGGTGAACTGCGAGAGCGCCTTCTCCAGGAACAGCGAGCGCACCGTCAGCAGACCCAGCAGCGCCAGCACCACACCGACGAACGCGGCCAGCATGGCCTCCACCAGGAACGGCAGCTGGGTGTACCAGCGGGTCGCGCCGACCAGGCGCATGATCCCGATCTCGGTGCGCCGGGTATACGCGGCGACCTGAACCATGTTGGCGATCAACAGGATCGCACCGATCGCCTGCACCAGCGCCACCGCGAACGCCGCACTGGACATGCCGTCGAGCAGCGCGAACAACCGGTCGATCAGGTCCTTCTGGTTGAGCACGTTGAGCACACCGGGCTGGCCCTGCATCGCGGCGTCGAAATCGACATGCTGCTCCGGGTTTTCCAGCTTCACGATGAACGAGGCCGGGAACGCGTCCTTGCTGGCGACGTCCTTGAAGGCCGGGATCTTCTTGATCGCGTCCTCGTAGGCGTCGGCCTGGTTCAGATAGCGCACCGAGCGCACGTCATCGCGCGCGTCGATCTGCGCGCGCAGCGCCTTGCACGGGTCCTGATCGCAGCTCGGGTCGTTGGCCGAGACGTCGTTGGTCAGGAAGACCTGGCTCTCGACGCGGTCCAGGTAGATGTCACGGGACTGGTCGGCCACCCGCATGACCAGCAGACCGCCGCCGAACAGGCCGATGGAGATGGCCGTCGTCAAGATCATGGCCACCGTCATGGTGACGTTGCGGCGAAGTCCGGTCCAGACCTCGTTGACCAAAAAGCCGAAGCGCACTAGCGATCCATTCCGTAGACACCGCGCTGTTCGTCGCGGATGAGCCGGCCCAGTTCCAGTTCGATGACGCGCTGACGCATCGAGTCCACGATGTGGTGGTCGTGCGTAGCCATCAGAACGGTGGTGCCGGTGCGGTTGATCCGCTCAAGCAGATCCATGATGTCCTTGCTGGTTTCCGGGTCCAGGTTGCCGGTCGGCTCGTCGGCGATCAGCAGCAGGGGGCGGTTGACGAACGCGCGGGCGATCGCGACGCGCTGCTGCTCGCCGCCGGAGAGCTCGTGCGGCAGCCGGGCGGCCTTGCCGGACAGGCCGACCATCTCCAGCACATCGGGCACCACCCGGTTGATGACGTCACCGCGCTTGCCGATCACCTCCAGGGCGAAGGCGACGTTCTCGAAGACCGTCTTCTGCTGCAGCAGCCGGAAGTCCTGGAACACGCAGCCGATCACCTGCCGCAGCTGCGGGATGTGCCGGTCGGCGAGCTTGTTGACGTGGAACTTGGAGACCCGGATATCGCCCTTGGACGGGTGTTCGGCGCCGAGCAGCAGCCGCATGAAGGTCGACTTGCCCGAGCCCGACGGGCCGATCAGGAAGACGAACTCACCCTTGTCGATCTTGAGCGAGACGTCATCCAACGCCGGCCGGGCAGAGGATTTGTACTGCTTGCTCACTTTGTCGAGGGTGATCATCACGGCACGCCAGTGTAGCCGGAGGTCGACGGGTGTCAGTTCGGGCTGGGGGCGGGCGTCGGCGGAGTCGCCCCCGCGGCCGGCGGCGGACCAGGCAGAACCGGCAGCGTGATCGGCGGAAGCAGACCGCCCGGGCCGTCCGGGTCGACCACCGTCGTGGTGGGCGGCGCACCCGGCGACGTCGTCGTGGTGTCCTCGGGTCCGGGCGGGCCCGTCGTGGTGGTGGTCGTCGTGGTGGGCGCGCTGGTCGTCGGCTCCGGCGGCTCCGTCGTCGTCGGGGTGGTGGTCCGCGGATAGGTCGTGCGCGGCGCCTCCTGCACCTGGGTGCGCGGCACCCAGGTGTACTCCGGGTCGGGCACGAAACCGGGCGGCACGGTCTGGGTGACCGGGGCCGGCTCCGGCGGTGGGCGGTAGGTCTCGTACAGCCAGGCGGTGAAGAAGAACGCGATGATCAGGGCGATCGTCGACGTGCGCATCCGCCCGCCGAACACGTATGCCGGCCAGCGCCGGGTCTCGTCGCCACCGGCGCGGGAGATCAATTTCACTGGCCCCGCACCTCCGAGTTGGCGGCCAACGACGTCGACTCCGGCTTGGAGACGATGCCGGCCCTCGCCAGCGCGGCGATGACCAGCAGGCGCAGCTGCCTGCCGACCTCGAACTGCTTACCGGGCAGCGTGCGGGCCACCATCCGCAGGTTCACGGTCTCGAGCTCCAGGCTCTCCACACCCATCAGCTGCGGCTGGTCGAGCAGCAGTTCGCTCATCGCCGGGTTCTTCATCGCGTTCTCGCAGACCGCGTGCAGCAGTTCGTTGACGGCGTTGAGGTCCGCCGACGTCGGCACCGGGATGTCGACGACCGCACGCGCCCAGTCCTTGGACAGGTTGAGCGATTTCATGATCTGACCATTGGGGACGGTGAAGACCTCACCGTCGCTGGTGCGCAGTTTGGTGACGCGCAGAGTGACGTCCTCGACGGTGCCGGTGGCGTCGTTGGACGCGCCGAGCGTCAGCGTCACCAGGTCACCGAAGCCGTACTGCTTCTCGGTGATGATGAAGAAGCCCGACAGCAGGTCCTGCACGATGCGCTGGGCGCCGAAACCGAGCGCGGCGCCGAGCACCGCGGCCGGCGCGACCAGCGAGCCCAGCGGGATGGCCAGGATGTCGGTGATCTGCAGCAGCACGATCACGCAGATCAGCGCGATCGTCACCCAGGAGATCACCGACGCGACGGCCTGGCGGTGCTTGGCCGTCTCGGTGCGCACCAGGGCGTCGCTTTCCCGGAAGTCGGCGTCGATGCGCCGGGTGATCCGCTGCGCACCCCAGTTCACGAACCGGGCCAGCAAGATTGCCAGGATCACCAGCATGACGATGCGCAGGCCGCGAGTGATGATCCACTCGCCGATGTCACCGCGCCAGAAGTCGTGCCAACGGTCGGCCAATGAGAAGGCGAGAATGCTGTTAGTCGTCGTCATCTTTCCTGTTGCGCCATCGGATACCGGCCTCCAGGAAGCCGTCGATGTCGCCGTCGAGCACCGCGGCCGGCGAGCCGACCTCATATTCGGTGCGTAGGTCTTTGACCATCTGATAGGGGTGCAGCACGTAGGAACGCATCTGGTTACCCCAGGAACTACCGCCGTCACCCTTGAGCGCGTCCATTTCCGCGCGCTCCTCCTGGCGCTTGCGCTCCAGCAGCTTGGCCTGCAGCACGCGCATCGCCGACACCTTGTTCTGCAGCTGGCTCTTCTCGTTCTGGCAGGTGACGACGACGCCGGTGGGGATGTGGGTCAGCCGCACCGCCGAGTCGGTGGTGTTGACCGACTGCCCACCCGGTCCGCTGGAGCGGTAGACGTCGACGCGGATATCGCCCTCGGGGATGTCGATGTGGTCGGTGGTCTCCACCACCGGCAACACCTCGACCTCGGCGAACGAGGTCTGCCGACGGCCCTGGTTGTCGAAGGGGCTGATCCGCACCAGCCGGTGGGTGCCCTGCTCGACCGACAGCGTGCCGTAGGCGTACGGGGCATGCACCGCGAAGGTGGCGCTCTTGATACCGGCCTCTTCGGCGTAGGACGTGTCGAACACCTCGACCGGATATTTGTGGCCCTCGGCCCAGCGGATGTACATCCGCATCAGCATCTCGGCCCAGTCCGCGGCGTCGACGCCACCGGCGCCGGAACGGATGTTGACCAGCGCCTCGCGCTCGTCGTACTCCCCGGACAGCAGCGTCCGGACCTCCATGGCCTCGATGTCCTCGCGCAACTTGGTCAGCTCCGCGTCGGCTTCGTTGCGTTCGTCCTCCCCGCCCTCCTCGGCGGCCAGTTCGTAGAGCACCGGCAGGTCCTCGACGCGCTGGCGGAGCTCCTCGACACGGCGCAGTTCGTTCTGCGCGTGCGACAGCTCGCTGGTCACCTTCTGGGCGTGTGCCTGGTCGTTCCACAGGGTGGGGTCGGCGGCCTCGGCTTCGAGTGTTCCGATGCGGGCGCGCAGACCCTCGACATCGAGCACCCGCTCCACGGTCGTCAACGTGGTGTCGAGGGCGGCGATATCGGCAAGACGGTCTGGATCCACGATTGTTGAGGTTACCGGTCGGCTTCGCCGGACTCGGCCCTCGATCGGCCCTGCGCGACTAGGCTCGGGTCAGGTAACCGCCCCCGGCGACGACGCGACAGCCCCTTGCGCGCCGCCGGTCAGCCTCACGAAAAGGCCATGCATGCGCCCGTACCACGTGGCGATTGTCGGCTCCGGCCCGTCCGGGTTCTTTGCCGCCGCATCGCTGTTGAAGTCTGAGCACGACGACCGCGACTTCCGCATCGACATGATCGAGATGCTGCCCACCCCGTGGGGGCTGGTCCGGTCCGGTGTCGCGCCCGACCACCCGAAGATCAAGTCGATCAGCGCGCAGTTCGCCAAGACCGCCGAGGATCCACGGTTCCGGTTCTTCGGCAACGTCGGTGTCGGCGAGCATGTGCACGCCGCCGAGTTGGCCGAGCGCTACGACGCGGTGATCTATGCGATCGGCGCGCAGTCCGACCGGGTGCTCGGCATCCCCGGCGAGGATCTGCCCGGCAGCGTGTCGGCGGTCGACTTCGTCGGGTGGTACAACGGGCACCCGCATTTCGAGGAGACCGCGCCGGACCTCAACGTGCAGCGCGCGGTGGTGATCGGCAACGGCAACGTGGCGCTGGACGTGGCGCGGATCCTGATCAGTGAGCCGCAGATCCTGGCCCAGACCGATATCGCCGACCACGCGCTGGATCAGCTGGGGACCCGCGCCGTGCAAGAGGTCATCGTGGTGGGCCGGCGCGGTCCGCTGCAGGCGCCGTTCACGACGATGGAGCTGCGCGAGCTCGGGCACATGGAACAGATGGCCGAGGTGGACATCATCGTCGAGCGCGCCGACTTCGATGGCATCACCGATGACGATCTGGCGGCCGCCGACAAGACGGTGCGCACCAATATCAAGGTGTTGCGTGAGTACGCCGAGCTGCAACCCGAGGGGGCCCAGCGCCGGGTGGTGTTCCGCTTTGCCACCTCGCCGGTGGAGATCCGCGGGACCGACAAGGTCGAGTCGATCGTGTTGGGCCGCAACGAACTGGTCGACGAGGGCGGCCGGGTGGTGGCCAAAGACACCGGCGAGCGCGAGGAGCTGCCGGTGCAGCTGGTGGTGCGCGCGGTCGGGTATCGCGGGGTCGCCGTGGACGGGCTGCCCTTCGACGAGCGCTCCGGCACCATCCCGCACTCCCACGGGCGGATCGAGGGCCGCGAGCACGAGTATGTCGTCGGCTGGATCAAGCGCGGGCCGTCCGGGGTGATCGGGTCGAACAAGAAGGACTCCGCCGACACCGTCGACACGTTGTTGGACGATCTCGGTGAGCCGCGCTTCGGCGAGGACCATGCCCAGGAGTTGCACGACTGGCTGCTGTCACGTCAGCCCCGGCTGGTCACCGATGCGCACTGGGAGCGCATCGACGCCCACGAGCGCGCGGTCGGCGAGGCGCAGCACCGCCCGCGGGTCAAGGTGGCCAACGTCGAGAAGCTTTTGGGCATCGCGCACGGCTGAGGTTTTAGGGACCGGGTCCGATGGCTGAGGTTCCAGGTACCGGATCTGACGCTGAGGTTCCAAAGATTGGATCTGACGGCTGAGGTTCCGGAGACCTCGCCGGACGGCTGAGGTTCCAGGTACCGGATCTGGCCCCTATGGCGAGATCCCGCTCAGGGTCGTGAATTCGGCCGATTCCGCGCAACCCTCAACCCTGAGCCCGATCTCGCGGCGAGATCGTGCTGAGGGTCGTCGTATCGCGGAATTTCCGGCAATGAGCCACCCTGATGCCGATCTCGCCATAGCGTTTCGGCGGGTATGTCGCCCGGACAGCCGGCCGGTCACTCGCCGGGCGGCGGGGTGATCTTGTCGGCCTCGATAGTGAGAATGAGCCGGGTTTCATCGGGATTGCCGCTGAAATAGGGGTAGGGCATGCCCAGGTATTTCTGCGAGATCTCGTGGATGCTCTCGTGACCACCCTCGCTCGTGGTGGCTGCGACGCGACCCCGGATGGCGTAGAAGCGCCGGATGTCGTCGGGATCGGCCACGTTGATAGCGATCCGTGGATCGCGGGCGAGATTGCGGTCCTTCTGCGAGCCGCCGACGATGTTGAGCACGATGTGCTCACCGTCGGTGTGCACCCAGGTCTCGGTCAGCTGCGGCGATCCGTCGGGCATCAGCGTTGCGACGAAACACGGGCTCGGTTTGCGCAGCAGGTCCAGCAGGCCGGCCGGAAGTTGTTGCGGCATGGTCACTCTCAGTTGTTGGGCGGGTAGTTCGGCGGCGGCTGGTTG
>NZ_MVHJ01000020.1 GCF_002086115.1 Mycolicibacterium bacteremicum | reverse complement strand
GGCCGCCCCGGTGGCGCAGGCGGCGCCCGTCCCGCAGGCCGCGCCCGCGGTGGAGGATCCCGTCGCGCAGACCGTGCCCACCGCGCAGTGGGTCCCGCCGGTCGTGCCGGACGCCGCCCCGGTGGTCGCCGAACCCCAGGTCGTCACCGCACCCGAGGTGGTCACCGCACCCGAGGCGGTCACCGAAGCCGTGCCGCATGTCGCCGACCCCTCGGTCCCGCCGGCCGCACCCGGGCCGGACCCGCTGCTGCCCGCCGCCCCGCCGGCGGTGGTGCCGCCCGCTCCGTTCCCGCTGTTCGCACCGCCTGCGCCGGTACCTGCCGCGCCGCCGCTCCCCGAACCCACGGTCGTCCCGGCACCCGAAGCAGCACCCGCGCCTGTCGAGCCGCCCCCGCCACCGGCGCCCGCGCCGTTGCCCGTCAACCCGATCTTCGGCGCGCTGCCCTGACGTCGACGCCCGGGGAAGTCACCGCATGGTGGCGAGATTGCGCCAAAAGGTCTGCAAGCTGTCGGTGCCGCCGAACAGGGTGGTGAAGTGCGTGGAATCCACCAGCACGATATCGCCGGCCCGCTGAGCCTCGGGAGGCATCCAGACCAGCGCATTGAAGGCCGCGTTCCCCGCATCGACGAACGGGTGCGGGCGGTTCACGTCGACCGGTTGGCGGCCCAGCACCCGCAGCGCTGCACTCTCGGGCGCTGTCAGTTCGTAGTGCGGTAGATGCGGGTGGAAATTGAACGTGCTGACACCGGCGAGCAGTCCCAGATCGTCCAGGTCGAGTCGCCCCTCCAGCGGCGCGATGTCCTTGGTGCCGGGCACGACGGCGGGTCGCAGACCCCACTTGTTGTGGATCGGGACGTCCAGCGCCCGGATAAGCGATCGGGTGTACTGGCTGAACCGCTGCTGGCGCGGGACCAGTGGGTCCCCGTGATGCAGGTACTCGACCTGGCGCTGTGCGTAGTCATCGGTATCACCGACATCGTGATGCGGCGCGATCAGCAGGCAGGTGCCCTCGCGGGACAACCAGCGCCGCAACGCCTCGACCTCCGCCGCCGACGCTTCCTCCTGCGCCAGCAGGTGGTCGAGTCCGAACACCATCAGGGTGTCGCAGTCGTCGAGGATGCGTTCATCGATGGGCAGTTTGTAGCCCGCCTGGTCGATGCGCTGGAAGACCGCCACCGGGTGCCCGGTGGCGGCCTCGCCGACCTCCTGGAAGGCCAGCGTGGACCGATGGAAGAGCTCCAAGGTGCCCGCGATGCCCTGGAGGAAGTGGGCGGCGTCGTACTCGGGTGTCTCATAGGCCGGCCACAGCGCGTTGCGCACCTCGGTGATGGTGGAGAACCGGTTCTCCATCGCCCCCGGATCACGTTGCGCCTCCCAGGGATAACTCCACGACCAGTAGATGCTGATCCGCCGCTGCCCGTTGTGCGGGCGGGGGACGTGGGTCTGGTTGTACGTGCGGGCGCCGGTCATGGCTGATCCTCGCCTGTCAGCTCGGTCAGATACCGCAGGGCTGAGATACCCGGCAGGAAGAAATACGCGCCACCCTTGAGTGCGGTGAACGCGGGAATGCCCTTGTGCACCTTTCGGATCGGCCGCTTGGGCACGGTGAAGTCCATGGTGCCGTCCTGGGTGCCGCAGATCGGGTCGTGCTCGTTGCCCAGTTCGTGGAAGGTCTTGTCGTTGATCCACACGTTCTGGGCGAACTCGAACTGACGCACCAGATCTGCGCAGATGATGAACGCCGCGATACCGCGGTCGACACCGTCATCGGGAGCGCCGTCCGGCAGTGCCTCGCCGTAGGTGGCGCCACGCCTGATCATCCGTCGCCGGTTCATGTAGTGCGCGGTGTCGCGGGGGTTGAGCCTGCGCGCGTGGGAGCCCAGCGGGCAGGCATAGCCGAACGGGTCGTCGTCCTTGTAGTTGAAATCGTTGTTGCGCATCGGGTCTGCGCCCAGCTCGGGATCATCTTTGTCCGGTGCGAGGACCAGCGGAGCGCCACTGCGCCACCGACCCATGAACTTGGCCGCCAGCAGTTCCTCGCCCTCGGCGCCATCGGCGTTCTCCCGCAGATAGTCGCGGAACAGCGCCACATCCTCGTAGAGCCGTCGATACGCCAGATAGCTGCCGTTGCGTGACAGCACCTGCGGCTGCGGCAGACCGGCCACCGGCCCGTTCTCGTCGGGATACCCGAGGATGAACTCACCGGGTTCCAGCGGGTCTCCCGAACCCGGCGTCGGTTGCTCACCCGAGCCCTTCATCACCGGCTGGGACAGCCGGTCACGGAACCCGAAGTGGTCATGGGCGTAGTTGAACGGCGGGGTGGCATTCAGGTCGAGATGGGACAGGCTGCGCACACCGGCGGTGCGGGCGAGCAGTTCGTCGTGTGCCGCAATCGACATGGCGCACTGCTCATCTGTGCGGGCGAACAGGATCGCGATGGCGTGCAGGTCGGCACCGGCCAGGCCGCCCACCCAGTGCTCGGGGGCGTTGCCGCCGGTGTCACCGAGGATGCTCGCCCGCGCGGCCATGCCCTCGCGGAATTCGGCGGGAAAGGTGGCCAGCGAGTCTTCGGGGACCCCGAGGGCGCGTAACCCCGTCCAGGTGAAGGCCAGCGTCACCCAGCGGTCGGACTCGTCCATGGTGGCGACGGCCTCCGTCGCCGACTGGGTCTTGTCGAGCAGTTCGGTGAGCCAGGCGCGGCCGCCGGCTGGGGTGTCGAAGGTCAGGAACTCGTAGCGGCCCGTGATGGCGGGTGTGCGGGTCAGCAGGATGTGCTGGATATCGTCCAACTCGAGCACGGTGTGCTCCCTCACTCGCGGGGTGCGCCCTTGGCCCACGCCCAGGCCGCCACCCGCCAGCCGTCGGCGAGGCGGCGCAGCGCCAGGGTGAACACCGCACCGGACTGGGTGCGCGCGGTGCCGTTGAGATCGAATGTCATGGTGGCCGGGGCGACGATGTAGGCGCTGTCGTCACCGATGTCGTTGTGCAGCGGTTCGCCGAGTGTCACGTGGTAGTTCGACGCGCCGAGGTGGGCGCTCTCGGCCATCACGTCGCGGTACCAGTCGGTCACCGCGGTCGGCCCGGTCCACACGTGCGGTGCCATCCCGTCCAGGATCGATCCGTCGGGCACGAAGGCGGCCGACATCGCCTGGGCGTCACCGGCATTGAAGGCGTCGAGGTAGGTCTGCACCGCGGCCAGCGGCGTCGTGTTCACTGCATCTGATCCAGCATGTCGGAGAACGCCGCCTTGAGCCGCAGGGCCTTCTTGATCTCGTCGGCGGTGACGTAGGGGTACTCGCCGTACTCCAGGAAGCTGGGCACCTGATGTTCCCGCACGAATTTGATGAACGAGTCCGGATTCTCCTTCCAATCCTCGGGGAAACCCTCGAGGTTGGTGAACACGGTGGTGATGCCGGTGGCGCTGAACAGCTGCACGGCGTCCTCGGTGTACTTGTCGAAGTCGGTGTCGAAGATGCCCATGTACTGGAAGTGCAGGCCCGATCCGACGTCGAAGAGGTTCCAGCGCAGGTAATGCAGGCGCAGCGGTGCCAGTGCTTCGGGGCTGGCTTGGATGGTGTCCTCGATCTGTTTGCCGTAGGCGCGCACCGCCGCCTCGCGGCCCTCCTTCACCTTGGCGATGATGGAGAAGCCGTGGCAGGCCGGCGTCCGCGGGAAGATCGGACCGTAGCGGCCGCGCTCTTCGACGAAGTAGCCCTCGGGCGGGATCGCCAGCGCTGCCGGCTTGGACCAGTCCTGCTCCTGATGTGCCATCACGCACCCCCGTCTCGACCGCGTTCGGGGAGAAACCTAGCACCTGAGAGCGCAGGCCACCTGACGATCGGCGGGGTCCGGAAACCGAGTATTTGTCAGGTCAGAAACTCAGGCCGTGCTTCTCGAAATGCGCGGCCAGCGCCTGCATGTACCCGTCCCCGTGGAACGGGCCACGCGCGCCGATCGCGGCCTCCAGGAACGGCCCGTACTCCTCGTCGTTGACGTAGGTCGACCAGTGCGTGATCTGTCCGTCGTCATTGGTGTCGACGAAGCTGATGGAGTAGAAGCCCATGACCGTGCCGTCGTGGACATTGGTGCCCTGCCAGCGGTAGCGCATCACGAAACCGTTCTCGGCCGGCCACACCTTGTAGTCGACGGGTCTCCAGTCCGGGAAGGTGATGCCGTAGGCCTTGGCCTCCACGGTCGCCGCGGTATCCCAGTGGGTGGCGACATCCTTGAGGACCAGTTCCTGCTCGGCGACGAAATACGGTGAGGTGTAGACCGCGTCGTCGGTGAACTCCCACTCGTCGTAGGTCTCGCCCTCGGCGACCTTCTGCAGGACGTACTTGTCGCGGTAGCTCTCGGCCATCCGGCGGTGTTTGGCGATCCGGTCCTCAAGCTTCATGGCCTCTCTTCTCCTCCGGTAGTGCGGCGCTGCCGGGTTGGGGCGCCAGGCCCCAGGTGCCGAACGCCATTGCGGTCAGGGTGTAGGTGCCGACGAGAAAGATCAGTTCCATCGCGGCGTGTTCGCCGAGCTCGTCGACGAGTCGTTGCCAGGTGGACCAGTCGGCTCTTCCGTTCGCGATCAATTCGTCGACGGCGTCGAGCACCGAACGGTCGGTGCCGGTGAACCCGGTATTGCCCTCGGCGAGCGCGGCGACATCGGCATCGGTGACACCGACGGCGGCGCCGAGGCGGACGTGCTGACCCCATTCGAAGGCCGAGCGGTGCCGATGGGCCACCCGCAGGATGGTCAGCTCACGCAGCCGTGCGGGCAGCTCCCCGCGCTGTAGCAGGAAGCCGTTGAAGCGCAGGAACATCCGCGCCATCTCCGGGTGATGAGCCAGCATGCCGATGATGTCGAAGTTCAGCGGATCGTAGTGGTCTCCCGAGCCGGCTCTGGGCACCTTGTCGCCCGGGAGGCCGAGCAGGGCGCCGAACGCGGCGTACTCGGCATCTCCCCACTGGTCGGCGGTCAGGGGCGGCATCCGCTGTTCGTCGGTCATGCCGGCAGCGCCATCTGCAGGTACAGGTCGAGGCGACGGATGCGGCCCTGTTCGTTGAATGCGTAGACCGACAGCGAGTTCACCACACTGCGGAAATCGCCGACCGCACTGCGCTCTTCCAGTTCCAGGAACACCAGATCATTGTGTTCGGTGATCCGCTTGAAGGTGCACTCCCACTCCGAGGTGGTGGCCCAGCCGGTCAGGAACTCGACGTAACCGGCCCAGTCCATCTCCTCCTTGAACGCCCCGACCCGCAGGAAGTTCTCGGTGTCGACGAGGTCGGCCAGCGGTGCCCAGGACTCGGTGCCGAAGTCCACGCCCTTGGCTTCGGTGACCAGTCGCCCGGTGGTCGCGGCGTACTGCAGCACGGTGCGGCTGCGGCCGGTGTGCGCGGTGAGTATCTCGGCGAGCTCGGGCATCAGACGGTGGCCAGGTAGCGGTCGATCACCGAGTGGTAATGCGCGATCACCACCTCCTCGTTGACCAGTGCCATATGGTCCAGGCGATCGTTGCGCAGGCCGATCTGCTGGCGCGGCATCTGCTCGTAATCCTGTTGCAACGCTTCGAAATACTTGAAGCTGCCCGGTTCCTGCACGTCGACCAGCTCGGCGGCGAACGCGGTGCGGTGCTCCGGGGGCAACCACATGAAGCTGGTGATGTGCCAGATGCACCGGTTGGGGTCACCGTCGGGGTGCGGGGTGGACATGATGACGGTGGCCTCGCCGGCGCGGATGGTCATGAAGAAGTTGGGGAACAGCACCCAGCCGTGGTTGTCGCTCATCTGTGCGTCGGTCAGTCCGTCGACGTCCAGACCGTCGCGGGACAGGGTGTCGCGGGTGGCCTGCTGCAGCAGTGTGCGTCCGGTGACGCCCTCGGGGAAGGTCAGGGTGCCATCGGCGCTGCGGTGGCCGTCGACCAGTTCGGTGAACCGGGGGAGCACCCGGACGACACCGGGGAAGGTCTCCGGCAGCTCCATGATGCCCTCGACCTGTTTGTCCGGACCCATGCCCTCGACATGGGCGACTTCGAACGGTGCCACGGCGACACTGTGCCTGTCCAGGAATCGGTATCTGGTCTTGGTCGGGTCGATGACCAACACCCGCAGCAGTTGGGGGTGGATGCCCGAGACGTGATAGCCCTCCTCGAACGCGTCCATCACCACCTTCCAGTTGCAGTCCAGCGCCTCGCGGACATCGAGCACCGTGGTCATCTGGTCCAGGTGGTAGGGCTCCAGGATGCGAATGACGTCCTCGCCCAGAAACTCTCGCAGTGGCGCGGCATCCGGGTCGGGGTTGAGGAAGACGAAACCGGCGAACGTGTCCACCCCCACCTCGAGCAGACCGTAGGCGTCCTTGTCGATCTCGGGCTTCGAACAACCACGCAGGGCACCCTGTTGGTCATAGGACCACAGGTGGTACTGGCAGACGATCCGCTGCTTGGCCTGCCCCTGTCCGGTGAACAGCGGATTACCGCGATGCCGGCAGGCGTTGACGAATCCGCGCAACCCGCCGTCCTTTCCACGCATCACGACGAAGGACTGATCGAAGATCCGGTACTCCTTGAAGGCGCCCGCGGCGGCGAATTCGTCCTCGCGCCCGATGACCTGCCACACCCGCATCCAGATGGCCTGCCGTTCGCGGGCCACGAACTCCGGTGACGTGTAGCGGTCGGTGGGGATCTGCATCCGGAACAACGCGCTCGCCGCATCGGGGGTCAGCCCCTGGGTGTCGACCCAGTCACCGGGCCGGGCGGATCGTGCGGAATCGACAGACATCGGGTTCCCTTCAGGCGAAGCGCGTCGGGCTGTGACGGCAGTCACGATAATACATAAGTGGTTTTCAGATACAAGGATGTATCTGACGCTCGAATTTGGGAGAATATGGCGATGGCTGAGCGATGGACCAAGCAGCGGCGCATGGAGCAGACCCGCACGGTGCTGCTCGATGCGGCCGAGGAGATCTTCGCCAGGCGTGGTTATGCCGGTTCGCTGGAGGACATCGCCGAGGCCGCCGGCTACACCCGGGGTGCCATCTATGCGCAGTTCGGCGGCAAGGACGAACTCTTCCTCGCGGTGATCGAGCGGCATCGGCAGCGGTTCCTGGACGGGTTCGCCGATGTGATGGCCTCTTTCGACCGGTTCGCCGATATCGAGGTGGACGGCTTCGCCGACCGTTGGCGACTGCTCAGTGGTACCGACGCCCAGCAGGCCGCCGCGCTCAACTACGAGTTCACCCTGTTCCTGCTGCGCAACCCGGCAGCACGCGAGCGGGTGGCGGCCCAGCGTCGGGAAACGGTCCGCTCACTGGCCGAGTACATCTCCAAGGGTGTTGCCCGGCTTGGTGGTTCGTTGATCGTGCCGGCGGAGTCGCTGGCCCGGGTGATCTTGGCGACCAACGACGGGGTGACGCTGGCCAGCCATCTGGACGGCGAGGATCTGTACCGGACCTTCCTGCAACTGGTGATGTCGAGCGTCGGGGCCCCCGACGACTGAGCCGGTGGCATCTGCGCGATGAAGCGTAGGCTGTCTAACTATGGGACGAGCCGATGATGACACCTGGGATCTGACCAGCAGCGTGGGCGTGACCGCCACCGTGGTCGCCATGCAGCGGGCCATCGCGACCCGCACCGGCGTCGCGCAGATCGATGACCCCTACGCCGAGCCTTTGGTCGCCGCGGTCGGCGTACCGACCTATACCCGCCATGCACGAGGTGAATTCGACGGCGACGGGCCGGCCGATGCACTACGGATGGCCGATGGTATCGCCGTCCGCACCCGGTGGTTCGACGAGTTCGTCATCGACGCGCTCGGGGCGGGTATCCGTCAGTTCGTCATCCTGGCCTCCGGGCTGGACGCCCGCGCGTACCGATTGCCCTGGCCCGCGGACGCCACGGTCTTCGAGCTGGACAAGTCCGAGGTCATCGACCTCAAGACCCGCACCCTGGCCGACCTGGGCGCGCTTCCCGTCCCGCGGCACGAGGCGATCGGCGTCGATCTGCGCGACGACTGGCCGGCCGCACTGCGCCGCGGTGGATTCGATCCCGGGCGCCCGACGGCGTGGCTGGCCGAGGGACTGCTGATCTACCTTCCGCCCGAGGCACAGGATCGGTTGTTGGACAACGTCACTGCACTCAGTGCTCCCGGCAGCCGGCTCGCCACCGAGAACACGTCGACCATCACCGCCGAGGAACTGCAGGAAATGAGCGAGCGGATGCGCGCGACCCAGCAGGAGTGGCGCGAGCAGGGTCTGGACCTCGTCGAGGAGGTCGACGTCGCCGAACTGTTCTACGCGGGCGACCGCACGCCCGCCGCGACGCACCTGTCCGACACCGGCTGGGCGGTGTCGCTGCGGCAGAGTTCGGATCTGTTCGTCGAGTACGGGCTGGCGCCGACCAGTGCGGCGTCGGCGTCCTTCGGCGACATCGTCTACCTCTACGCCACCCTGGAATGAGCCGCGGTGTCCGATCAGCCGGCGGGCAGTACCTCACCGGTGGCGACTGCCTTGGCCCACCGGTAGTCGGCCTTACCGGC
Organism: Mycolicibacterium bacteremicum; assembly: GCF_002086115.1. Taxonomy (GTDB): domain Bacteria; phylum Actinomycetota; class Actinomycetes; order Mycobacteriales; family Mycobacteriaceae; genus Mycobacterium; species Mycobacterium bacteremicum. Next base: position 81,319 of record NZ_MVHJ01000020.1, on the reverse strand, counting down.
CGGTGAACGCTGGATCTTGGGATGCCGGATGAAGGCCTTGGGAACCTTGTAGCGGGCCACCGACTGCCCGCACACCGCGGCGAGATCGTCGTCGTCGGCCTCGGCGCCCTCGGCCAGTTGCACCACGGCCACCACCTCTGAGCCCCACCGTTCCGAGGGCCGCCCGACCACCACGACGTCGTAGACGGCCGGGTGTGCGGCGATGGCGCGTTCGACCTCTTCGACGAAGATCTTCTCCCCGCCGGAGTTGATGGTGACCGAGTCCCGGCCGAGTAGGTGAATCCTGCCGTCGGCCAACACGTTTGCCCGGTCGCCCGGCACCGACCAGCGCACCCCGTCGATGGTCGGGAAGGTGCGGGCGGTCTTGGCCGCATCGCCCAGGTACCCCAGCGGGATCAGATCCCGGCGCGCCAGCCAACCGCCGCCCTCGCCCGGGGTCAGCACCCGTGAGAGGTCCTCGGCGACCACGGCGGTGTCGGACTGGGCGTCGAACACGGCGGGCGTCGTCTCGCCACCGGCGGTCGAGAACGTGCTGAGCTGCGCCCCGGATTCGGAGGCGCCGACCGCGTCGAGCAGCGTCACGTGGGGGAGCGCGGCGAGGATGCGTGCGCGCACCGTCGGTGACAGCGCGGCCCCGCCGTTGGTGATGGTGAACAAACCGGACAGGTCGTAGTCACCACGCTCGATCTCCTCGACGAGCGGCCGGGCGACCGCATCGCCGACCACCGGAATGGTCAGTACGCGTTCGCGTTCGGCCAGGCGGAGCACCTCGGCGGGTCGCAACCGCTCGACGTCGTCGGGGATGACCAGCCGCCCGCCCATGGTGATCGCGTTGTAGGCAGCCCATTGCGCGGCGCCGTGCATGAACGGCGGGATCATCAGCATGGCCAGGGCGCCCGCGCCGGCGCGGGCCTTGGCGGCCAGCTCGTCATAGGAGGCCAGCGGCTGATCGCTGCCGAACGGCCGGCCGCCCATCGAGGACAGGAAGATGTCGTGCTGGCGCCAGAGCACACCCTTGGGCATGCCGGTGGTGCCGCCGGTGTAGAGGATGTAGAGATCGTCGCCGGAGGGCTCGGGCAGTCCGCCGGCCGGGGCGGGGGTCGCCAGCGCGGCCTCGTAGTCGACCGCGCCGGGCAGCAGGTCGTGGCCGGTGTCGTCGGCGACCTGGATGAGCACCTGCAGATGCGGTACCCGGTCCCGGATCGCGGCGACCCGCGGTGCGAACTCGGCGTTGTAGACCAGCGCCCGCGCCTTCGAGTCGTTGAGCAGGTAGACCAACTCTTCCTCGACGTAGCGGTAACTGACGTTGAACGGTGCGACGCGGGCGCGATAGGCGCCGATCATCGACTCCAGGTACTCATTGCCGTTGCGCAGATAGATGCCGAGATGGTCCTGACCGGACTCGTGGCCGGCCAGCGCAGCGCGCTCGGTGTGGGCGCCCAATCCCTGGGCGGCCAGGAAGTGGGCGAACCCGTCGACCCGGGTGTCGACATCGGCATAGCTGAGTCTGCGATCCCGCCAGACGACGAACGTCTGGTCGCCGATCGCCCGGGCCACGGTACCGAAGACCGATGACAGGTTGAAGGTCACTCCGCTCATGACACTCGACCATACATTGAACGGACAAGCGTATGGTCAAGTCCGCCGTCTCAGCGCAGCGGGAGTGGCGCGTTGGCGCTGTCGAGGTGCTCCACCGTCGTGAATACCAGCTCGCCGTCACCGATGTTCTCGATATCGTGCAGCAGGTATTCGCCGGGGCCGAAGTGGAAGTGGCGGGTCTCGCCGGCGTCGTAGGCGACCTCCCGCACCGTGCCGTCGTGGGTGTGCTGACGGCTGCGCCCGGCGTTGACCGCAGTCCAGAAGTAATCCAGCACGTGCCGGTGGGCGTGCCAGCGTTCCCCCGGCGCCAGCCGGATCTCCCAGACCCGCACCCGGTCGTTCTCGCTGAGCAGCCGGGATCCGACGGCACCGTCGTGGGAGTGCTCCTCGAACTCGGTCTTCAGCCAGTCCGGCCAGGTGTCGAAATCTTCGGCGACCAGTTCACCGGCGAGCGGAAGATCGGTCAGAAAGTTGTTGTCGGTCATCGGGTGTGCCTTTCGTGAGGAGATTCAGATGCCGGGGCCGTAGAGGCCGAAGCGCAGATCGGGGTCCCGGGGATCCCAGGTGTTGTGGAATTGGGATCGTTCGCCCATGGCGACCACGCGCCGCAGCAGGGAGTCACTGAGCTGTAGTTGCGCGGGTTCCCATTTGGCCAGTGCCGAGGGGATGTCGCCGACGGTCTCGGCCAGGGCGGTGGCCAGGGTCCAGGCGTCGGCGGCCGCCTTGGCCGTGCCGGCAGCCGCGTGCGGCCGCGACGCACATGCCGCGTCGCCGATCAGCGCCACCCGCCCCAGCGCCATCCGGGTGGACCGGACATCGCAGAGCACCTGGATGTAGGGGGTCTCGGTGCGCACCACCACCTCGGCGACGGCCGGAGCGAACAGATCTGTTGCCGCGCGGCGCATTTCGTCGATGTAGCGGTCCTGTACCTGGCCCGGGTGGATCGACACCGAACCGGTGAACCCACGCTTGTCGATCAGCATCTCGCTGAGGTCGGGACCGGCCGGGGCATTGCGGTACCAGACATAGTTGATCAGCCGGTGTGCCTCGTCGAGCCCCTCCTCGCCGGGGATCGGGTACATGGTGATGTGTGAGTTCGGGACCACGTCATAGGTGATCGCGTCGTGCAGTGTTGCGCGGGTGGCCTCGGTCAGCGCCGACTGTGGCACCGTGCCGCGCCAACCGACGTACCCGGAATAGGTGAGTTCGGCACTCGGGTCGAAACGCTGCCGTGCCGCCGAGGTGATGCCGTCGGCGAACACCACCAGATCGGCGGAGGCGGTGCGGCCGCTGACGAAGCGCACGGTGGCGCGTTCGTCGTCCTGGCCGAAGCCGCAGGCGTACTCGCCGTAGTGATAGCGCTCGGAGCCGAAGTCGGCCAGCAGCGCCCGGTAGAAGGTGCCCCAGGAGGTGTAGGTCCAGCGCGCCGGCTCGCGGTGGGCGATGCTGCCGTCGGCGTCGAGATACTGCACATGCGAGGTGGCGGTGTGCAGGTCGTCGAGATCCTGACTGCTGCGCTCGGTGAACCAGCGCACGGTATCGGGCTGCAGCACGATGCCTCCGCCGCGGCCGTCCAGCGGGCCGGGGGTGCGTTCGTAGACATCGACGGTGAAGCCGAGGTCGCGTAGCAGCAGGGCCGCGGTGAGCCCGCCGATGGATCCGCCGACGACGATCGCCGACGCGCCTGCGTGATCGCTCATGAGTGGCTCTTTTCGGTAGAGGTGACGGGCTGGAAATGGCTGTCGGTGGGTAACGGCTCGCCGCGGGTCTCGGCGGCGAAGGCCAGGCCCACCACCGCGATCAGGCCGAGGGCCGCCACGGCGGCGGTGGCCACGCCGAGATCGCCGCCGAACCAGGAGGTGGCGATGACGCCGGCGCCCAGCGGTCCCAGTGCGGTGACGAACCGTCCGACGCTGTTGGAGACCGCCAGTGCGGTGGCCCGCACGCTGGGCGGGAACACCTCGGGTCCGTAGATGAACGTGCCCGACAGCGCGCCGAACAAGCCAAATCCCAACAACGGCATGGCGAACAGGAATTCGGTGTACCCGCGGTCGAAGGGGAAGGTCCAGGCGATCGAGGCGGCGGACACGACGAAGCTCATCAGGAAGGTCCGGCGCCGCCCGATGGCGTCGGCGATGAAACCCCAGGTGGCATAGCCGATGATGCCGCCGGCGTTGAACAGCATGGCCGTGACCGCCACCCGGTGGTCGGTGACCGCTTGCGGCACAGCCTCATCGGCGCTGATCTGACGGATGATCTGCGGGTACCAGGTGGACACGCTCCAGAAGGCCAGCAGGGCGCCGGACGCCAGCGCCGTGCACACGAGCATCGGCCGGCGCAGCGGCGGCGCGATGAGGCGGCGCAGCACGAACTGTTCGCGGGTGCCCGCGGCCTTGCGCTGCCTGCGGGCGTGCATGCCGGCGTTGATCTCCGGCGGTTCCGGGACGTAGCGGCGGATGAACCACACCAGCAGCGCGGGCAGGCCGGCCAGCAGCATCATGAAGCGCCACCCGTGATCGCCCAGCAGCGCGTACACCGCCGCGGCGGCGAAGAACCCGCCGGCATAGCCGGCCATCATCACCCCGCCGGCGCGGGCGCGGTAGCGGTTGCGCCAGGTCTCGGCGATCAGCGCGGCACCCACCGGCGCCTCGACGCCCGACCCGACCCCGGCGATGAAGCGCAAGATGCCCAGCTGCCACCAGGTGTCGGCGAAGGCGGCCAGGGCGCTGAACACGGCGTAGGTGAGGATGCCCACCGACAGCACCCGGGTGCGGCCGAAGTAGTCGGCCAACATCCCGAACATGATGCCGCCGACGGCCCAGCCGAGCAGGAACAGCGCCACGGTCAGACCGCCGTACAGGCCGATCGACGACGAGGACACCGCGACCCCGCTGTGCGGGAGCAGTTCGGTCATGGTGGGCCCGAGGACCAGCACGTAAAGGCTGCCTGCGAAGCCGTCGAGGCCCCAGCCCAGGGTGGTACCGGCCAGCACCAGCCATTGCACGCGGGTGATCTCGTGCCGCCAGCCGGGGCCGGCCGACGCACGGGACGTGTTGTGGTTCACGGAAAAGCCTTTCTCGAGGAGTCGGGGTCAGTTGAGGCGACGCTGGCCGAAGTTGCCGTACCAGTCGACGGGTTCGGCGGCGGTGCGCACCACGACGGTCTTGATCCACGAGAAGTCGTCGAAGGACTCGGTGCCCGCGTCCTTTCCGGTGCCGGATTCCTTGACCCCGCCCCAGGGCAGCGACGGTTCCAGCCGGTGATGGTCGTTGACCCACACCATGCCTGCGGTGATCCGCGCCGCGACGCGGTGGGCGCGCGCCACATCCAGGGTCCACACCCCGGCGCCGAGCCCGAACTCGTTGTCGTTGGCCATCGCGACGGCCTCGGCCTCGGTGTCGAACGGGATGACCACGGCCACCGGGCCGAAGATCTCCTGGCGGGCGACGGTCATGGTCATGGAGGCCTCCGAGAGCACGGTCGGGGCCAGGAAGAATCCGTCGCGCATATCTGCGGGCAGGTCGGGAGGTGTGCCACCGGCTGCCAGGCGGGCACCTTCGTCGACGCCGGTCTGGATCAGGTGGCGCACCTTGTCGCGCTGCCGGGCGCTGATGAGCGGGCCCATCTGGGTGTCCGGGCTGCCGGGGTCGCCGACCACGATGGCCTGGGCCCGCTGCACCAGCGCCGCGACGAACGCGTCATAGATGTTGCGGTGCACCAGAAACCGTGAACCGGCCACGCAGGACTGCCCCGCGGCCACGAATGCGGCGAAGGCGGCGCCTTCGGCGGCACTGACCGCATCGACGTCGTCGAAGACGATCACCGGGGTCTTGCCACCCAATTCTGCTGTCACCCGGGCGAATCGAGACGCGGTGGCCACGGCGGCCGACCGGCCCGCCTCGGTGCCGCCGGTCAGCGTGATCTTGGCGACGTCCGGATGCTCGGTCAACCGGATGCCGGCCTCCCGGCCGCCGGTCACCACGTTCACCACGCCGGCCGGAACGCCGGCGCGGGCAAGGATGTCGGCCAGCGCGAGGGTGGTCAGCGGGGTGAGTTCGGACGGTTTGACCACCACGGTGTTGCCGTTGGCCAGCGCGGCGGACAGGCTGCGGGCCAGGATCAGCAGCGGATGGTTGAACGGGGTGATGATGCCGCATACCCCCAGTGGCAGCCGCTGCTGGTAGGTCAGATACGGACCGTCCCCTGGCAGCACCGAGTTGCGTTGTGCAGCAAGCAGTCCGGCGTTGTAGCGGAACCATTCTGGAACGCGGGACAACTGAGCCCTGGTCTCGGTGATGGGGCGGCCGTTGTTGCGGGCCTCCAGGGTGTAGAGCCGCTCGGCGTGCTCCTCGATGGCGTCGGCGATCCGCAGCAGCAGCCGGGCGCGCTCGCTGCGCGGCATATCGGCCCACACGCCGGCGGCGAAGGCGGCCTTGGCGGTGGCCACGGCGGCGTCGACCTCAGCGGCGCCCATCTCGGCGACGGTGGTGATCACCGTCGCGGTGGCGGGATCGATGATCTCCCGGACGTCCGCGGCCGGTGGTTGGGTGATGACGGGTGCGGCGTCGGTGCTGCTGGTCATGTGGTGTGTCCTTCTGCTCGGCGTGGTTATGAGTGTCGTCACGCACCGTGACCGAGACAATGTCGAAATGACCATAAGAAGCCGATCTCTATGTGGCGCTGTACATGACCGTGGCATGCTGGGCCGGTGACCACATCGGAATCGGGCGGTGCCGGCGGACGACCGGGCGCCGAGTTGTCGACCTGGCTCGGTGCCATGCGGGAGCTCAGTGCGGCCGCGACCTCGGCAGCCGGCCTGGCTGAACTGCTCGGCCAGGTCGCGACGACGGCGCGGGCGCTGCTCGGATTCGACTTCTGCGGGGTGCTGATACCCGGCCCCGAGCGCACCCGGCTCGTGGTCGCCGGGTGGAGCGGGCTGTCCGAGGACTACGTGCAGCGGGTCAACGGCGACCGGCCCATCCGGCTCGACGGCGGAGCCCCGTCGACCCGCGCGTTCCACAGCTCCCGGTCGGTCACCATCCGCGACATCACCGCCGACCCGGAGTTCACGCCATGGGGTGGCGCGGCGCAGGAGCAGGGCTACCGGGCGCTGATCAGCGTGCCGCTGATCGCCGGCGGTCGTACGCTGGGCACGCTCAACGGCTACTTCATGCCGGTGCACACCTTCACCCCGTTCGAGATCGAACGGATGACCCTGCTGGCCAACCACGCGGCGATCGCCCTCACCTCGGCCGACCGGCTGGACCAGCTGCGCAGGCTGAACACCGAATTACGCGAGCAGCGCGACGCGTTGGCGCGATCGGAGGAGATCCACAACAGCCTGCTGGCGGTGACCCTGCGCTCGGGTGGACTCGCCGGGGTCGCCGCGGCGCTGTCCGATCTCATCGGCCGGCCTGTCCTGATCGAGGACCCGCTGCACGAAATTCTCGCCACCGCAGGGGAGCTCACGTTGCTACCGGACAGTCGGCAGCGCGTCGACCGGGTGCCGGAGCAATCCGGATCGTCGCGACCGGTCCGGGCCCGCGACGGTGAGTTCTTCGTCTCCTCACCCAAGCTCGACGGAGAGCTGGTGGCCCGCATCTGGTTTCCCGACGGCACGAGCGAACCGGACCCGATGACCGTACGCGCCGTCGAGCACGCCTCGATGGTCGTATCGCTGGAGTTGCTGCGGGCGCGCACCGCCGCCGAGGTGGAACAGCGGCTGCGCGGCGAACTGCTCTCCGAGGTGCTCAGCGAGGCCGCCGAGCTTCCCGACGCGGTGTTGCGCCGTGCCCAACTGCTCGGGCACGACCTGAGTCAACCGCACCATGTCATCGTCGCGCGGATCAACCGGTTACCGGGCCGGTCTCCGAAATTACTGCGCGAGCGCATCTTCGGGCGCGTCACCGACTTGGCCGCCGACCACCGGCCGCGACCGTTGGCGGCATCCATCCGGGACGACATCGTGGTGCTGTGGCCGCAGGGGGCGAGCCCGCCGGGATCGGACGGGCAGGCGTCCGCGGCGGCCACCGCGGCGGCCGTGCATGCCGCCATCGTCGGCGGTGTCGACGGGATCGAGGTCACCGTGGCGGGCGTCGCCCCCGGCCGCGGAACCTACGCCGAGACCTTCCGCAGCATCAAGGGTGCGCTGACCATCGCGGTGGCCGCGGACCGCTGCGACGGCGTGGTGGCGCTGGAGGATCTGGGCGTCGCCGGGTTGCTCCTGCAATTGGACGACCCCACTCTGCTCAGCGCCTTCGCGGCCCGCACACTCGGACCGCTGCGTGACTACGACCGGACCCACGGGACCGAATTGGTGCACACCATCCGCACCTACCTGGCCTGCAACCAGGACCGCAAGCGGGGCGCCGCGGTGCTGCACATCCATCCGAACACGCTGACCCAACGGCTGCAGCGGGCCGAGACGCTGTGCCGGGTGTCGCTGTCGGATCCCGCGGCGGTCTTGCAGTTCGCCACCGCGCTCACCGTGGACGACGTCGCCGCGCAGCTCTGAGCGGTACGGCCGGCACTTAAATGGCTTCATTGGGCGGCGAGCAAGATCGTGGCCGCCGCCGATGGCATATTGATGGTCGCCAGTACACACCGATCGCCGATTTATGTGTTCGGTGACATTGAGCGTGTGCCCGCACCGGATGACACTCGTAGCGACATCGCGAGGAAGGACCCATGATGATCAGCGCAGACCTGGCGCCCGGAGTGATCGACGTGCACGCGCACTGGCTGCCGCGGGAGTTGTTCGATCTCCCCGGGGCCGGCCCGCACGGTCGTATGCACGACCGGGACGGCCAGTTGTTCCTCGGCGAGATCCCGCTGTCCATCGCCACCGACGCGATGAGCGATGTCGCGGCCATCCGGGATGACATGCGGCGCAACGAGGTCGGCGTCCGCGTGCTGTCCGCACCGCCGTTCGCGTTCCCACTACAGGCCGGCGCGGACGCCGACGGCTATGTCGCCGCGTTCAACAGCGCGCTGACCGATATCGTCACCGACGCCGATGGTGCGCTGCTGGGTCTGGGGCTGGTCAGTCTGGCCGACAGCGCGGCCGTCACGGTGCAGCTGCAGCAGCTCGCCGATACCGAAGGCATTGCGGGCGTGGCTATTCCACCCCTGCTGGGTGGCGAGTCACTGGACGGCCCGGCGCTCGGGCACGTGCTGCGGGAGGCGGCCCGGCTCGACCTGTCGGTGCTGGTGCACCCGATGCAGCTGCCGCAGCCGCAGTGGTCCCGGTACTACCTGAACAACCTGATCGGCAACCCGACCGAATCCGCCACCGCCGTCGCCTCGCTGATCCTCAGCGGCCTGAAGGATCAACTTCCCGGTCTGCGGATCTGCTTCGTGCACGGCGGTGGGTGCGCGCCGGGTCTGCTCGGCCGGTGGACACATGGCTGGACCGCGCGTGCCGACGTCCGCGCCGCCGGGGCGCGGGCCCCGCAGGAGGTGTTCGGCGAGCTGTACTTCGACACCGTCACCCACGGCGCCGCGCAGCTGGACCTGCTGCGCGCCGTGGCGGGCGCCGACCGGGTGGTGTGCGGCAGCGACTACCCGTTCGACATGGCCGATGCCGACCCGGCCCGCTTCGCCGTCGAGCACGGACCCGGCCGGGACAGCATCATCCGTGCCGCCCTGGCCTATCTCGGCCTGAACTGAGGAGCAGAAGACATGGCACAGCTGTTCAGCCCCCTGACCCTGCGCGGGGTGACCTTCGCCCACCGGGCGTGGATGTCACCGATGATGCAGTTCGCCGCGGTGTCCTCGGGCCCGGCCGAGGGATCGCCCACCGACTGGCACCTGCAGCACCTCGGATCGCGCGCCGTCGCCGGCGCCGCGCTGGTCATGGTCGAGGCGACCGCCGTACACTCGGCCGGGCGCAGCAGCGTCTTCGACCTCGGGCTGTGGAACGACCGGCAGGCCGACGGGCTGGCGCGGATCGCCGAGTTCATCGGCGCGCAGGGCTCGGTGCCCGGCATCCAGATCGTGCACGCCGGCCGCAAGGGGTCAACCGGCCGACCGTGGGGAACCGACGACCGACGCTGGCCCACGGTGGGTCCCAGCGCGGTGCCGTTCGGTCGACTGCCCGCGCCCGCCGCGCTCGGGGTCGATGAAATCGGCGCGCTCGTCGCCGCGTTCGCCGCCTCCGCGCGCCGGGCCGCCCAGGCCGGGTTCAAGGTCCTGGAATTGCACGGAGCCCACGGCTACCTGATCCACCAATTCCTCTCCCCGCACTCCAACACCCGCACCGATCACTACGGTGGCTCGCCGGCGAACCGGATGCGCTTCGCGCTGGAGGTCGTCACCGCGGTGCGTGCGGCGTGGCCGCAGGAGTTGCCGCTGTTCTTCCGGGTGTCGGCGACCGACTGGCTCGGCGGGGACACCGAGGACCCCCGCCCGGGCTGGACGGTGGCCGACACCGTCACCCTCGCGGCGCGGTTGAAGACACTCGGAGTGGATCTGGTCGACGTGTCCAGCGGGGGATCGGCACCCGATGCGGTGATCCCCGTCGGGCCGGGCTACCAGGTGCCATTCGCGGCGCGGGTCCGCAAGGAGGCCGAGATCGCGACCAGCGCCGTCGGGTTGATCACCGGTGCGGAGCAGGCCGAGGGCATCATCGCCGGCGAGGACGCCGATGCGGTGTTCCTGGCCCGCGAGTTGCTGCGTAATCCGGGCTGGGTGTGGCAGGCGGCGCAGCATCTGGGCGTCGAGATCGGGCATCCGCCGGCCTACAGCCGCGCCTTCCGCTGACCGGCGAAACTCGCGTACCCGGGGTCGATTCGCACGAGAACACCCCGGGTACGGGGGTTTCGCCGCAGCCTGCCGGCCGCCTGGAGCGAGCCGCCCGGACCGAGCCGCCTAGGCCGGGAAGAATCCGTCGCCGGTCAGCACACCCGGCTGCCAGCCCCGCGCGCCGAGGCACAGCATCGGCCGGCCGTCGGCGGTCTGGGCCGCGCCCTGGGGCACCGAGCACGGGGCGCCGATCTCCTGCACACCGTGCAGGTCGTAGGACACCGTCCAGAACCCGGTGTAGACCGGCGGCCACTGGTTGGGGATCCAGCTGCACTTCATCGGCTGTCCGCCACGACCGCGGCCGAAGGTGAACAGCTGGGTGTTCTCGCACGGCGCGCCCAGCGCGGCGTGATAGTTCATACCGGGCACATCGTTGGGGTAGTGGCCGGACTCGTCATCGGCGGTGGCCGGCGCAGCAAAACCCAACGCGGCGACCGCCATCGACGCAGCAACCGTCAGTTCACGAAACATGTCCCACCTTCACCGTGGCCGATCGTCTCGGCAAAGCTTAGTGGCGCCGGCCCCGGGTTCGTGGGCTATTCCGGCGCGTCGAGCACGCTGACCGCGATGCCGTAGGGCAGGAAGCGCACCCGTCGCGCCGGATCGGTGTTGTTCTTGTTGGCGCGCAGCGCGTCCAGCTCGCTGGGATACACCTCTTCGATGTGGGCCCCGCCGGCCGCATCGACGGTGTAGATGGCCCAGACCCCGTCGCCGGCGTCACCGGTGGTCTCCGGGGTCGCCGGTCTGGCCTGCTGGGTGAACTGGTCGATCAGGGTGGCCCAGCCGGCCCGCTTGCCGAACCGGTCGAGCGCGTCGCGTAGGCCCTCGCCGGCCTCACGGGCGAGCCTGTCAAACTCTTCTGGGTCGATACCGAACGGCCCGTTCTGGCTCATTGCCGTCCTCCTTCACGCAGGGGTGGTAACCAAGGATATGTCCACAACACGTAGTGCGGTTCTGGCGGCGGTGGAGCGCTCGCCGGCGGCGGCCGCCGCGCACGATCGGTCCGGCTGGGTGGGCCTGTTCACCCCGGACGGCCGGATCGAGGACCCGGTCGGGTCGCGTCCGCACAGCGGACGTGCCGAGATCGAACAGTTCTACGACACCTTCATCGGACCGCGCACCATCACCTTCCACCGCGATATCGACATCGTGCGTGGTCACACCGTGCTGCGCGACCTGGTGCTGGAGGTCGGCATGGGCAGCCCGACCGGTTTCGGGATGGTGACCATGCGCATCCCGGCGGTGCTGCGCTATGACGTCACCGATGTCGGCGACGGCCTGGCCATCGACCGGCTGCAGGCCTTCTGGGAGTTGCCGGCGATGGCGTGGCAGTTCACCCGCAACGGCCCGGCGGCGGTGCCCGCGGCGGTCCAGCTGACCCGGGCGCTGTTGGTCAATCAGGGACCCGCGGGGGTGTTCGGATTCGCGAGCGGTCTGGGCGGCGTGGGAGGGCGCGGCAAACGCCTGATCGGGCAGCTGATCGACGATGCCACCGCCGGTGACGAGATGACGGTGAAGCGCAGGCTCGGACCGGACGTCGAGATCACCGCCGGGGACGCCGAGCGGCTGCGGCCCAGCGAGCTCGTCGCGGCGCTGGCGGGGATGCACCGACAGACCCTGCTGACCGCCGGCCGGCATGTCGCGGTCAGTCTCACCGGTGCGCCCGGGCCCGCGGTGTTGATCGCCGATGTGGGTGTGCGGCCCACCCGGATCCGGCGGGTGCGGCTGTTCGCCGACGAAGCCGGTTAGATGGGTGTGTCGCGCAGCGCCGTACCGGGTACGTGAGAGCGTTATGTCCACCATGGACAGTTCCGAGGGTTCCCCACCCGCCCAACCGGGCGCAGGCACGCCGGGCCGGTACATCAGCTACGAGGAGTTCGGTCGTCAGTTCTTCGAGGTCGCGGTCTCGGAGAAGCGTGTCGCCGACGCCATCGGGGCGATCGCCGGCGATGAGTTCCAGATGGGACCGATGGGTCAGGGCCCGGGCGGGATCGCCAAGGTCACCGCTCGGGTGCGGGTGCAGTATCCGCGGGTGACCCGCCGGGTCGGCGACAGCATCACCTTCGACATCCGGATTCCGCTGGAGATCAACATGGTGATCGATCTGCGGATCGACAAGCCGCGCTTCATGGTCTTCGGGGAGATCGTCCTGCAGGCGACCGCCCGCGCGGCCGAACCGCTGCTGCTGATCATCGATGTCGGAAAGCCCGGACCCCGCGATATCGCGATCCATGTGACATCGGGCACGCTGCGCGCCGAGGTACTGCGGGTGATGGCCGGTATCGATGCCGAGATCAAGCGGTTCATCTCGGCACACGTCGCTGGTGAGATCGACAGTCCCGGTGCGCGCGAGGCCCGGATCATCGATGTCGCCCAGCAGATCGAGGGCGCCTGGCACAGCTGACGGTGGCCGGCGCGGGCGCCGCGATGGCATAGCATTGCCAGCCATGCGCCGTTTCGCCACCTGTGTGCTGTCCACCGCCGTGTCGGTCGGTGCCGTGCTCGCCCTCGCCGCTCCGGCGCGGGCGGAGTCCGCGGCCGATGTCTTCCTCAACGCGCTGGACGCCGCCGGGGTGACGGCGCCGAACACCATGAACGCCGTCGACACCCTGGCTCTCGGCCAGTCGGTATGCCCGATGCTGTCGCAGCCCGGCCAGAATGCCGCCAACGCCGCGGCCACCGTCGCCGACCGCGCCGGTATGTCGCTCGGTCCGGCGACCATGTTCACCGGTGTGGCGATCTCGATGTTCTGCCCGGCAGCGGTCGCCGGTATCGGTGACGGCAAGATCTTCGGATTCGACCCGTTCGGGCTCTGATCACCCCGCCCGGACTACTGGGCCTCTGATCGCACCGAGATCGGGATCAGTCGCGGATGCCGCGGCTCGTGGCCGTGAAACGCGCTGCGTCCGCGCAGATGACGCCATATCCACGGCATGAACATGTTCTGCGTCCACAGCACCTGTGAGTACATCCGCGAGCGCAGCGTCGGACTCTCGTCGCCGGCCGGTACGTCGGCCCAATCATGGTTGGCGCCAGGCAGTTCCAGGGCCTCCGCCGCGGCGGCGGCGAACAACATGTGGCCGGTGCGCGATCCGTGAACCCGGTCCGGGCTCCACACGACCGGATCGGTCATCGACGCGGCGTCGTACAGGTCGACCAGGCGGAACCCGTGCCGGTCGGCCGCCGCGCGGATGACGTCGTTGATGCGCAGCACCCGCGCGATCAGCAGTCGGCCGGCGGGCAGGATCCGGGCGATGTCGGGGAAGGTGGTCGTCACGACCGTCGCACCGGAGCTCGCCAGGGTGTCGTGCAGGGTGTCCAGATCCCGCAGGGCGCGGGCGAACCGGCGTCCGGGGCGCGTCACGTCGTTCATGCCGACGCACACGGTGATCAGATCGGGCTGCATCGCCAGGGCCTGCGGCAGTTGCACTTCCAGCACATCGGCGATCCGTTTGCCGCGGACCGCCAGGTTGGCATACTGCAGCCCGGGCGAGTGCGCGTCCACCATCCGGGCCAGCCGGTCGGCGAACCCGATCAGCGTCCCCGAATCGTCGAGATCCCAGAGTCCTTCGGTCTGACTGTCGCCCACCGCGACATATCGGCTGTACCGGGTGTCGGCCACGGTGGTGACTGTAGCGGCGAGGGCCCCGCGGTGCCGTATGACGTGCGCTACGTCAGCCGACGTCGAGGTACACCAGGTTGCCGCCGAGCGGCCGGTAGTTCTCACCCGGGCGCACGCTCAGCACGGTCGAACGATCCAGTGGCGCACTGGTGTGTGGTTGCACGATCACCACGACGCCACTGCTCTCCAGTTCTGTCACGGCATCCTCGGCGTTACCCGGTCCGGACGGGGCCGCCGCAGCCGGCGCCGCCAGCCCGACCATCGACCCCGCCAGTACCGCCCCCAACGCGGCGAATCCTCTTGCCTGCATGGCTTTACTGCCTTCTTTCTCACAACTGCTGCTGTGTGCAACCGGTCGGGGTCGGTGCTAATTCCATGGAACGTAAGGGTTGACAGCAGATGAACAGTGGCGTCCACCGGTCACGGACACCCAGTACGCTGCGGTGATGCCGCAAGCAAGTGCAGGACTGCTGTTGTTCCGGGTGACCGACGGCACAGCCGAAGTGCTCATCGGGCACCCCGGCGGGCCGTTCTGGGCGCGCAAAGACGATGGCGCGTGGTCGATTCCGAAGGGGGAGTTCGACGGGTCCGAGCAGGCCTGGCCCGCGGCGCAACGGGAGTTCGCCGAAGAGGTGGGCCTGGCAGTGCCCGACGGTCCGCGGATCGATTTCCCGCCGCTGCGTCAACCGAGCGGGAAAGTCATCACGGCCTTCGCCGTCGAGGCCGACCTCGACGTCACCGACGCCGTCAGCAACACCTTCGAGATGGAGTGGCCGCGGGGATCCGGCAGGCTGCGTCAGTACCCCGAACTCGACCGGGTGCAGTGGTTCGCGGTCGGGCAGGCCCGCGTGAAACTGCTCAAGGGGCAACGGCCGCTGCTGGATCAGCTGATGCAGCAGCTGGCCGGGCGCGCGGTCGAATGATCAGGGCAGCCCGTTGCTGATGCGGATCTGCTCGCGGCACTCGCGGCGGGTCTGACCGGTCTGTTGCATGCAGACGCGCACCGGGGACTCCAGTACCCCGGGCAGCGGTTCCTCGTCGGGGGCCGGCGGGTCGGTCGTCACGGTGGGGCTCGGCACGGTGCCCGAGGTCAGTGACCAGATGGTGGCCTGGGTACCGGCCAGGGTCTCGCAGTAGACGGTCGACCCGTCGGCGGTGGTCCCGGTACCGCCGGCCGGATCGCAGTCGGCACCGACGACGGGCACCGCGGCCGGGGTGCTGACATCGGTGGTCACCGTGACGGTCGGGTCGGTCGCGGTGGTCGTGGCAGGCGGTGGCGGGGGTGCCGGCGCGGTGGTCGTCGACGGCCGGGTGCCGGTCGTGGTGGTTGGCGCGGCGGCGGGGCGCTGCTCATCGTCGGCGCGGCCGAATTCGAAGGCGGCCACCACCACCGCCACGCAGAGCAGCACCGCGAGTACCGCGGCCACCACGATCGCGGTCGCCGGGCGCTTGCGGCGCACCTTCGGTTCGGGCGCGCGGGTCGGTGCCAGCCGGGTCTGCTCGGAGGTGTCCCCGGCCAGCTGATGACCCAGCGCGCGGGCGAAATCGGTGCACTGGTCGAAACGATCACCGGGGTCCTTGGCCAGCGCCTTGGCGAACACCGGGTCCAGGTGCGCCAGCTCGGGCTTGCGGCTGCCGATGGCGGGGGGCGAGGCCGACAGATGCTGGCTGATGACCACCGCCGGATTGGAGTTGCGGAAGGGCGGTGTGCCGGTGAGTAGTTCGTAGGCGGTGGCGGCCAGGGCGTACTGGTCCGAGCGGCCGTCCAGCGGGCTGCCCATCAGCTGTTCGGGCGCGGCGTAGGACACCGTGCCGACGGTCATGTTGGTGGCGGTCAGACCGGACACGTCGTCGGACCACCGGGCGATACCGAAGTCGGCCAGCATGATCCGCCGGTCACCGGACTCCGGATGGCACAACAGGATGTTGGCCGGCTTCACATCGCGGTGCAGCAGGTTGCGCTGGTGGGCGTAGTCCAGGGCGGCGGCGACCGCGGTGATGATCTCGGTGACCTGTTCGGCCGGCAGGCCGTGCGGGTGTTCTTCGCGCAGCAACCGCGCGGTGTCCGTGCCCGGGACGTAGTCCATCGCGATCCACAACTGACCGTCGCTCTCACCGCGATCGTGCACACCGACGATGTGCGGATGCCACAGTGTGGCGGCGATATCGGCCTCCCGCTCGAAACGCAGCCGGTATTCGTCGTCGGTGGAGACCTGCGCCAGCAGGACCTTCAACGCGTCCTGACGCGGTAGCCGCGGATGCTGGGCCAGGTAGACCTCGCCCATCCCGCCGGCGCCGAGTGCCCGGACGATGGTGTATCCGGCAAACGTCGCCCCAGGCGCCAATGGCATGGGCGAATACTAGACGCCCGGCTCAGGGAGCGGGCGGAGGAACGGGCTTCGGCGAGGTCGGCACGCCGGCCCCCGGTGGCGGGACCGGGGTGGGCGTCACGGTGGTGACACCGTTCGCGCCGACCGTGCGGCCGCCGGGCCCCGAACCTGTCGAGCGGCTGGCACCGGCGGCGTCGAAGGCCGCCTGGGTGCAGTTGAGCATCAGCTGCATCTTGCCGGAGGGGATGTACTTCTGCTTCTCGACGATGCACAGGCTCTGCTGGACATCGCTGCCCACCGCGCCACCGAACATCGACGGGATGCCCATGCTCTTGAGGATCGCGACGGCCTGGGCATACGGCTCGCCGACCACATTGTGCGGGACAGCCGCGCCCTGCGGGTCCGAGCTGGCCGTGCCTGCGGTGACGACGGCCGCCGACGCAATGGCGCAGGCGCCCAGCCCCAAGCCGATTAGCTTCTTCACGTGACCTCCGGGTGTCGCGGTGCGGTGCGAACATATCGCAGAACCACACCTGTAGAAACTCCAGTCACGTGTCCATCGTCGGTACCTGCGCTTTCATTACCTCGGCAAGAGCGTTGGCGCGCGGATCGGCGAACACCTCCTCCAGCGTCAGCCGCCGGCCGTCGGGTCCGGACAGCGGTACCCGCCAGTTCGGGTACTCGTCGGTGGTGCCCGGCTGGTTTTGGGTGCGGATGTCGCCGACGGCGTCCGGCAGCGCCAGGGCCAGCAGTTTCGACGGGGTGCGGCCCAGGTAGGCGTGCAGGCCGCGGACGGTCTCGTCGATGTCGGGGTCCGCACCGATGAGACCCAGGCGGCGCAGCTCGGTCAGCCAGGCCTGCTGCTCGGTGCGGTCGTCGGCGATCTCCTCCGCGACCGGACGGGTGAGCAGGCCCAGCGATTCCCGCAGCCGGATGTGCTCGCCGGCCAGGTAGCCGGCCGTCGGGGGCAGGTCGTGGGTGGTGACCGCCGACAGCGCCGCCTCGCGCCACCGTTCGGCAGGCAACGGGGCGCCGTCATCGGTGCGCTCGAACCACAGGATCGAGGTGCCGTACACACCGCGGTCGCTCAGGTAGTCGCGCACCCAGGGCTCGACGGTGCCTAGATCCTCGCCGACCACGACGGCACCGGTGCGGTATGCCTCCAGCGCCACGATGCCGATCAACGCGTCGTGGTCGTAGCGCACGTAGGTGCCCTCGGTCGGGGCCGCGCCCTGCGGAATCCACCACAACCGGAACAACCCGATGATGTGGTCGATGCGGACCCCGCCCGCGTGCCGCAGCACCGCGTTGACCAGTGCGCGGAACGGCGCATACCCGGTCCGCTCCAACTGGTCGGGCCGCCAGGGCGGTTGCGACCAGTTCTGGCCGAGCTGGTTGTACTCGTCCGGCGGTGCGCCGGCGCTGACGCCGCGGGCCAGCACATCCTGCAGCGCCCAGGCGTCCGCGCCGCCGGGGTCCACGCCCACGGCCAGGTCGTGCATGATGCCCAGGTCCATACCGGCCTGGAGGGCGGTGGCCTGGGCGGCGGTCAGTTGGTCGTCGAGCAGCCACTGCAGCCAGCGGTGGAAGTCGACGGCGACGCGGTTGGCCGCGGCGAACGCCGCGACCTCCGGGTTGTCCGGATGGGTCAGCGCGGCCGGCCAGGAACGCCAGTCCGGACCGTGTACCTCGGCCAGTGCGCACCACGTCGCGAAGTCGTCGAGACTGCGCCCCTCGCGGTCACAGAAGGCCGTGTACGCGAGCTCGCGGCCCGCCGACCGCGGCACCCGGTACACCTGCTGCAGGGCGGCCCGCTTCACCTTCCAGGCGGCGTCACGGTCGATCCCGTCGCGGCGGCGGGCCCGGACGGCGAGTTCGGTACGCGCCTTGCGCAGCGGCCCGCGCTTGCGCAACTGGGCGTACTCGGTGATGGCCTCGACCCGCAGATACAGCGGGTTGACGAAGCGCCGCGAGGTCGGCAGGTACGGCGACGGTTCCATCGGCGCCACCGGGGCGGCCGCGTGCAGCGGATTGACCAGCACGAAGCCGGCGCCGTGTCGGGTGGCCGACCACACGGCAAGGTCGGTCAGATCGGTCAGATCGCCGGTGCCCCACGATTGTTCGGACGTGACGCTGTAGAGCTGGGTGGCCAGTCCCCACTGTCGCTGCGGCGGCGGCGCGAGCTTCGCGGGCGCCACGATCAGCGTCGTGTCGGTGTCCTGGCCGCCGGTCTGGGCGTGCAGCCGGTGGTAGCCCGGCGGTAGGTCGGCGGGCAACTCGAAGGTGGCCTCGACGATCAGCCGACCGTCCAGATCGTAAGGCGGACGATTGTTTTCGAGCTGGCGCAGCCCGGTGCGCACGGAGCCGTCCGCCAACCGGATCCACAGACCGACCGGCTCACCATGGGTGACGTGCACCCGGAATGCCGATGTGCTGCCCGACCGGGTCACCACCGTCGGCGGCAGCACGCGACCCCAGTACTCGCGGTCGTGCGCATGCGCGGCCTGTTCGCGTTCCTCCGCGGTGCCCGCCGCCACCCCGAGCGCGGCGAGCACGGCGATCAAGGTGTGCTCGGGCACCGGGATGCTCTGGCCACGCCAGTCGACGAACTCGGTTGCCACCGCGTACCGCTGTGCGAGATCGGCCAATTCGGTCATGCACCCAATCTTGCCGGATCGCCGGCGGCCACGCCGGACCGGCCGGAGTCGCCGGCCCCGGCGTCAGTATCGTCGTCGGCCATGGTGTCCGGAGTCATGACCGTGCAGGACCGCCGGGCCAGGATCGCGGTGGCCGCGCTCTTCTTGACCAACGGCGCGATGTTCGCCAACCTGCTGCCCCGGTACCCGGAGATCAAGACCGACCTGGGCCTGTCGAATGCCGGTTACGGTGCCGTCGTCGCGGCATTCGCCACCGGCGCGCTGGTGGCAGGGCTGACCGCCGGCGCCGTCATCCGCAGGTTCGGGTCGGCGCGGGCCGCGGTCGGTTCCTCGGTGCTGCTGGCCGCTCTGATCGCGGCCGCCGGTCTGGCGGGCACACCGGCGTTGCTGGCCGGGGCGCTGTTCGTCGGCGGTGCCTGCGATGCGGTCACCGACGTCGCGCAGAACGCCCACGGCCTGCGGGTTCAGCAGCGTTACGGGCGGTCGATCATCAACTCCCTGCATGCGGTGTGGGCGGCCGGCGGCCTTCTCGGCGGCTCGATGGGTGCCGCGGCCATCGCCCTGGGGATCGACCGCGCGGTCCACCTCGGCATCGTCGCCGTGCTGTTCGCCGCGGTGGCACTGACGGCGTATCGGTTTCTGCTGTCCGGCCCGGATCATGTCGACGAACATCGCGACGGTGCCGTCGGCGCCGGGCGCCGGGCCGGCCCGCGGGTGTACGCGTTGCTGGCCGCGCTGATCATGATCGCCATTGCCGGCGCCGTCATCGAGGATGTGGGCGGTACCTGGGCCACGCTCTACCTGCGCGACGGGGTCGGCGCCGTGGGGCCGGTTGCGGTGCTCGGCTACGTCGCACTGATCGGGTGCATGTTCGTCGGACGGCTCACAGGTGATCGCATGGTGGACAGGTTCGGTGAGCGGGCGGTGACGGGGACCGGCGGTCTGGTGATCGCCGCGGGTATGGGCCTGGCCCTTGCTTTTCCGTCGGTGCCGGGCACGATCGCCGGTTTTGCGGCGGTCGGTCTGGGTGTCGCGACGCTGGTGCCGGCGGCCATGCACGGGGCCGACCGGCTGCCCGGGTTGCGTCCGGGTACCGGGCTGACCGCGGTGGCCTGGCTGATGCGGCTGGGATTCGTGGCCTCGCCACCGGTGATCGGGCTGATCGCCGATGCCGCCGGGCTGCGGACCGGACTTCTGCTGGTGCCTGCGGTGGGTCTGCTGGTCGCGGTACTCGCCGGCATCCCCGGTGTGCTCAGTGGACCACGCCGGCCATCTCGATCGTGAGCACCCCGGCCACGATCAGCGCGATCCCGGCGGCCATCTTCCAGGTCAGGGGGTCGGCGAAGAGCACCCGGGCGGCCACCGCGACCAGCGCGACACCACAGGCCGTCCACACGCCGTAGGCGACGCCGACCGGCATGCCCAGCGACAAGGACAGCCACAGCAGGGTGAATGAGATCGCATAGCCGGTGACCACCGGCGCGATCCAGCGTCGGCGACGGAATCCGTCGGAGGCCCGCAGCGCCAGCGTCGCGAGCACCTCCATGCCGATGGCGCCGGCCAGCGCCAGCCACATCACGGCGACACCTCGGCGGCGGGGTGCGATCCCAGTTCGACCAGCAGCACGCCGGCGATGATCAGCGCGATCCCCACCGCCAGCGGCCAGGTGAAGGCCTCACCGAAGACCACCGCCGCGATGGTGGCCGTCGCGGCGGTACCGGTCGCGCCCCAGATGCCGTAGGCCACGCCGATCGGCATACCGGCGCGCAGCACCGCCGCCATCAGCACGAACGCCGACACGTAACCGGTCACCACGACGATCAACCACGCCGAATGATCCTGGGAGGCGCGCAGAGACAACGTCGCGGCGACCTCGACGGCAATCGCTGCACCCAACAAGGCCCACTTGCGCACGCCGCTAACCTAGCCGGGCATCACGCCGGGGCGGCCTGCCGGGTCTCGAACAGTTCGTCCACCGCCGCCACCACCTGATCGAGCTGGTCGGCCGAATGCCTACCCAGCCCGCATTCGGTCGAGATGCCGAAGTGGGGCAGGAACTTCGCGGCCAGCGCGGCCCGGTAGCGGGCACCGGCGGCACCGTCCTCGGCATGCAGCAGCCCGAGGAAGAACTCGGTTTCCGGTTCGATCGCCAGATTCGCCAGCGGCTGCCAGTGCGCCAGCCGGTTCCAGGCCGTGACCGTGGCGGCCTGGATGGCATCGATGCGCCGCGGGACGTGGCGGGACAACCCGTTGGCCACCGCGACGATCACCGATGCGTCCCGCGGATGGACGTGCCGACCGCCGCGGGCGGCGGCCGCCTCGTCCGGTGGGTCCCCCATGAAGGGTGAGGCCCCGAACTTGGAGTCGCCGTAGCACAGGTGGAAGGTCAGCTCGACGTCCTCGTACACCCAGGAGGCCGGGCGTGCGGTGACGGCATAGATCTCCTCGAAGTCCTTGTACGGGTTGGGGAACCACCCTTCGACGGTGGCATCCTCGACCGGTAGGTCCCACTGGATCGCCAGATCCCGGTGTGGGATGGCGGCCTGGATCTGCTCGACGCTGTCGCGCAACGGCACCTCGTAGGCGCGGGCCACCTCGACCTGCGAATCGAAGTCGACGAAGAAGTTCACCGCGTTGAACGGTGTCGGGATGGACACCAGGAACTTGGACTCGGGTGCCAGTTCGCCGCGGTCCCGGGCGGCACGGAACTTTGCATACGAGGCGATGGCGTGGTCGGCGTAGTCGAATGCCGGGAATCGGATATCCGCCGCGGTGCTACCGGGTTTGAGTCGGGCCAGCCTGCGGCCTGCGATGTCGACCACGTCCAGCGTCGGGTTGTCCAGGAAGTGGGGCGTCTGCGTCAGCACCCAGTTGGCCCGGTCGCCGGGCTCACCATCGGGTACCCGCTTCACCCCGGCGGTGCGTCCCGCGTCGCGCCGCTGCAACCGGGTACCGACGAACCGGAAGGCATCCTCGACGGTGGGTTGGTTGATGCTGCCGGTCAGGTAGAAGTTGTTGTCATATCCCATGATCGGTACCTCCTAGAGGACCAGGCCCAGCCGCGGCGGCCGGGTGCCACGCAGCGTGTGGTTGCCCAGGTGGACGTATTTCCAGCGGGCCGGGTCGTGCAGTGAGTGGGTACGCACATTGCGCCAGTGCCGGTCCAGGTTCACCTCACCGTCGGTGCCGGCGGTGCCGGTGAGTTCGAAGATGCCGCCGGCGATCTCGACGCCGAACTCCTGGGCCAGCGCCTTGGCCGCGGCGACGGTAAGGCTGGCCTGCGCCGCCGCGTCGCGGGACAACTCCTCGGCGGCCTGACCCTCGTCCACCAGCGCCGCGCCGCGGGCCAGCAGCGCCTCCAGCGCCCACAACCGTGCGGTCAGTTCGCCGAACCGCCGCACGATGTGCGGCTCCTCGTCGGCGCGGTCGATCCCGGCGTCGAGCGCCTCCTTCCACGGCCGGGTCCGTGTCGACACGAACTGCGCGCCGTCTTCGAGTGCGGCGCGGGCGATCCCGATGTCGATCGCGGCGTGCAGGGCCTGGTCGTAGGCGCCCAGCACGGTCGGCGGGCCGTCTACCGGATCGGGTGCCGGCCCCTCCTCGATGACCA
This sequence comes from Mycolicibacterium bacteremicum, assembly GCF_002086115.1. GTDB lineage: Bacteria > Actinomycetota > Actinomycetes > Mycobacteriales > Mycobacteriaceae > Mycobacterium > Mycobacterium bacteremicum. The sequence continues at coordinate 58,699 of NZ_MVHJ01000020.1, read as the reverse complement.
GGTCGTCCTCGACGACAACACGTTCGAGGCGCACCTCACCGCTGCGGGTGCCGCGTTGCCCGAACGCCGACCACTTCTCCAGATCGAGGGTGACGCCGTCCTGGTCGGGCCGGACGAACATCGTCGCCGTCTCACCGGGTTTGTCGGCCACCAGCGCGGCCACCGCGATCCAGCGTGCCCCCAGAGTTCCTGTGGCGTAGTACTTCACACCGTTGAGCTCCCAGGTACCGTCCGCGCGGCGCGTCACGGTGGTGCGCCGGTCCAGCGCACTGGCGGTGCCGCGTTCGGCGGTCGCGTTGCCCAGCTGACCACCGGCCAGGATATCGCCGTAGATGCGGGGCGCGGGCTGCTGGTCGATGGGCAGGCCCGAAATCGCCTGCGAGATAACGAAATGTGCCAGCAGCAGTTGCCCGACCGACCCGTCGCCGCGGGACAGTCTGCGCAGTACCTCAATCTGTATCGAGGCGGGCAGGCCGGGCCCGCCGTGCGCGGCGGGCACCGGAACGGAGAGCAGACCGGCCTCGGCGACCAGGCGCAGCTGCGGCTCCAGCGAGGTGCCCGCACGCTCGTATTCGGCTGACCGGGCGGCCAACTCGGTGGCCACCGCGTCGGCAGCGGCCAGCGCTGCCTCGGCGGTGTCCAGAACGGGGACGGTGGTGGCGGTTTCAGCGATGTCGATGGCCATGGCCGGTGAGGCTACGGTCACGTCGGGCCGGTGCCGAGGGTTGTGAGCAGCGCGAGTGAATGTATGGGTCGCATCACGAATCGGTGCGCGGGACCGGCGCGGTGCCACTATGGAGGACGTGACCGATACGCAGAATGCGGTGGACGACGCCGCCGTCGTCGATACCCGGTACGGCCCCGTGCGCGGGGGTGGCGACGGCACCGTCGAGCACTGGCTGGGCATCCGCTACGCCGCCGCGCCGGTCGGCGACCTGCGCTGGCGGGCGCCGCAGCCGCCGCAGCAGTGGACCGAGCCCGCTGACGCCACCCGGATGGGCCCGGTGTGCCCGCAGCCGACCGATCCGCGGGTGCCGCTGGATCTGGGCGCTCCGCAGGGGACCGACTGTCTGACGCTGAACATCTGGGCGCCGCGCCGGACCGGACAACCGAAGCCGGTGCTGGTCTGGGTGCACGGCGGCGCCTATGTGCTGGGCTCGAGTGCGCAGCCGCTCTACAACGGCCGGGTGCTGGCCGCCGACGGCGATGTCGTCGTGGTGACCGTCAACTACCGGTTGGGGGCATTCGGCTTCCTGGATCTGTCCTGGCTCGGCGACGGCTTCGACACCAATCCCGGTCTGCGCGACGTGCTCTTCGCGCTGCACTGGGTCCGCGACAACATCGCCAACTTCGGTGGCGACCCCGAACGGGTGACGCTGTTCGGCGAATCGGCCGGTGCCGGTGTGGTGACCACCCTGCTGGCCAGCCCGGCCGCCGAGGGTCTGTTCGGTCGGGCCATCGCGCAGAGCTCGCCGGTGACCTCCGTCTACGACCGGGAGCGGGCACAACGCATCGGCGCGCAGTTCCTCGGCGAACTCGGGATGACGGCTAGACAATCCGATCAGTTGGGCACGCTGCCGGTGCCTGCGATCATCGCCGCGTCCAAGCAGTTGTTCAACGATGTACCCCGACTCTCGCCCGGCACGTTGGGTTTCGCGCCCATCGTCGACGGCGACCTGGTACCCGACTATCCGGTACAGGTCGCCCGCGCCGGCCGTACCCTTCCGGTACCCCTGATCATCGGGACCAATGAGCACGAGGCAGCGTTGTTCCGTTGGATGCGCTCACCGCTGCTGCCGATCACCGGCCGGGCCATCACCGAGATGTTCGCTGCCATCGCCGCCGAGCAGCCCGAGCTGCAGATCCCCGACCAGGCGCAGATCGGTGCGGTGTACCGGGGGCGGGGCAAGAAGCCCGGGCTCGGCGTCGCGCGCGACGTGGGGTTCCGGATGCCGACGATCTGGTTCGCCGAGGGACACGGCGAGGTCGCCCCCGTCTACATGTACCGGTTCGACTGGTCCACCCCGATGCTGCGCGCGGTCGGGTTGGGCGGCGCGCACGCCACCGAGCTGCCCTACGTCTTCGGCAACCTGGTCGCCGGCCGCCGTGACCCGACCTTCAAGCTGGGCGGGCTGGCCGCCGGTACCGAGGTGTCCCGCCGGATGCGGGCGCGCTGGTGCAATTTCGCCGCAGGCGGGACCCCCGCCGCCGAGGGCGCGCCGCCGTGGCGCCGCTACGACCACGAGGACCGGGCCAACCTGCTGATCGGCCGCGTGGACCAGGTGGTCTCCGACCCCGACCGCGTCCAGCGCGGAACCTGGGGCACGGAGGTACTCAGCTTCCGCTGAGCCGGATATGTGACCCGATAGGCTCCAGGCATGGATGCCGTCGCCGGGTTGCTCGACGCGCTGCCGCCGCAGATGCGCGATCCGGTGCTGTTCGCCATCCCGTTCTTCCTGCTGCTGCTCATCCTGGAGTGGACCGCCGCACGCCGGCTCGAACATCTGGATTCGCAGCGCAGCCCGGCGGGGGCCTATCAGCGGCGCGACGCGTGGGCGAGCCTGTCGATGGGGTTGGTGTCGGTGGCCACCACCGCGGCGTGGAAGGCCGGTGCGCTGCTGGGCTACGCAGCCATCTACGCCTACCTCGCGCCCTGGCAGCTGCCCGCCGACCGGTGGTACACGTGGGTCATCGCGTTGCTCGGGGTGGATCTGCTGTTCTACACCTATCACCGCGTCGCGCACCGGGTCCGGCTCATCTGGGCCACCCATCAGGCCCATCACTCCAGCCGGTACTACAACTTCGCCACCGCCCTGCGGCAGAAGTGGAACAACAGCGGCGAGATCCTGATGTGGATTCCGCTGCCCCTGCTGGGGGTGCCGCCCTGGATGGTGTTCGCCAGCTTTTCGGTGAACCTGATCTACCAATTCTGGGTGCACACCGAGCGTATCGACAAGCTGTGGCGGCCAATCGAATTCGTCTTCAACACGCCGTCGCACCACCGCGTGCACCATGGCATGGACCCGGAGTACCTGGACAAGAACTACGGTGGCATCCTGATCATCTGGGACCGGATGTTCGGCAGCTATCAGGACGAGTTGTTCCGGCCGCACTATGGATTGACCAAACAGGTCGAGACCTTCAACATCTGGACGCTGCAGACCCACGAGTACGTCGCCATCGCCCGTGATGTACGCCGCGCGCGCCGCTGGCGGGACAAGCTCGGCTATGCGTTCGGCCCGCCCGGGTGGTCGCCCCGACCGGTCGGCGATGGGCCGGCGGTGTCACCGACCGAAGCGTCGGCGGCCGCTGCACCGAGCACGTAGGGTGCCCAGGGTGAGAACCGTCTTCGATGCCCATGTCGACCCCGCGCTGATCGAACGTTCGCTGGCGACAAGCACGTTCGCTCCCATGTGGCTGGACATCTGGCGCCCGGACTATCCGCGGCTGACCGGCTCGCAGGACTGCGATCTGCTGGTGGTCGGCGGCGGATACACGGGACTGTGGGCGGCCCTGCACGCCGCCGAACGGCACCCCGACCGCAAGGTCGTGCTGATCGAGGCCGACCGCATCGGGTGGGCCGCCTCCGGACGCAACGGCGGCTTCGTCGACGCCAGCCTGACCCACGGGACCGAGAACGGTAAGTCAAGGTGGGCAGCTGAATTCGATACGCTCGAAGAACTCGGTAGGCAGAACCTGGACGGGATGGCCGCCGATATCGAGCGACTCGGGCTCGACGCCGAGTGGGAGCGCACCGGCATGCTCACGGTGGCCACCGAACCGCATCAGGTGGACTGGCTGGCCGAGTCGGCGGCGGCGGGGGAGGGCAGCTTCCTGGACGCGGACCAGGTGCGCGCGCAGGTCAACTCGCCGACCTACCGGGCGGGGCTGTTCGAACCGGACACCTGTGCCCTGGTGCATCCGGCAAAGCTGGCCGTGGAACTGGCGCGCGCCTGCCGGGAGGCCGGTGTGCAGATCCACGAGCAGACCAGGGCGCAGTCGCTGGAGTCGGCCGACGGTGGCCTGCGGGTCGGCACCGGCTCGGGCGTGCTGACCGCGCGGCAGGTCGTGTTGGCCACCAACGTGTTTCCCAGCCTGCTGCGGCGTAATCGGTGGTTCACCGTGCCGGTGTATGACTATGTGCTGTCCACCGAGCCGCTGACCGCCGCGCAGCTCGACCGGATCGGCTGGGCCGGCCGCCAGGGTGTCGGGGACTGCGCCAACCAGTTCCACTACTACCGGCTCAGCGCCGACAGCCGCATCGTGTGGGGCGGTTATGACGCCGTCTATCACTTCGGCCGGCGGGTCGATCCGGCCTACGAGGACCGGCCGCAGACCTACCGGCGGTTGGCCGAGCACTTCTTCATCACCTTCCCGCAGCTCGACGATGTCCGGTTCAGCCACCGGTGGGCCGGCGCCATCGACACCAACACCCGGTTCTGCGCGCACTGGGGCACCGCACACCGCGGGCGGGTCGCCTATGTCAACGGGTTCACCGGCCTGGGCGTGGGCGCGACCCGGTTCGCCGCCGATGTCTGTCTCGACCTGTTGGACGGGGTGTCGACGCCGCGCACCCGGTTGGAGATGGTGCGCAGGAAGCCGCTCCCATTCCCGCCGGAACCTGTCGCCTCGGTGGGAATCCAGGCAACCCGGTGGTCGCTGGACCGCGCCGACCATGCGGCCGGCCGGCGCAATCTGCTGCTGCGCACCCTGGACAAGCTGGGCCTGGGCTTCGACTCCTGATCGGACTTGTGTGGCGGGTTCAAACCGGGCCGCCCACGCGCGGTGGTGTCTACGCTGGTGGGACGAGGGGAGAACGCCATGGGGATTCGACTTCAACGCGCCAGGAAGCCCGAACCGGCTCCGGCGTCACCGTGCCCGGGGCCGCGGACCTACGCCGTGGTGTCCGGCGACACGTTGTGGGGGATCGCGGAACGGTTCTACGGCGACGGCAACCAGAGCCGGCGAATCGCGGATGCCAGCGGTCTCACCGACGTCGATCTGGTCCATCCCGGACAGATCCTCACCCTGCCGTAGGGGGTCGAGAACGTTACGTTATGGTGCGCGTGTTACTGGTGTGACACACGGGCTGTTACGAGACGTGTGGTGTAACGAGATCTGACCGTTATCCGATTCCCCTGACAGCACCCCGGTAGCTTCGTCCGCAAGGGGTGGGAGGATCGGAGGGCTGGATGCGTGCACGGCGGTTCCTGACGATGGTCGCGGCGGCCGCCGCGGCCGTGACGCTGTCCCCGGCGGCCCCGGCCGGCGCCGATCCGGGCGTCACGGTGCACCCCGGCATGGAGATCCGGCAGGGCAGCACGATGTGCACGCTCGGATTCGTCGATCCCGTGGCCCGGGTGGCCTTCACGGCCGGTCACTGCCGCGGCGAGGGCCCGGTCACCGATCGGTTCGGCAACGTCGTCGGTGCGATGGCCCTCTTCGATGACAACACCCCGGACGGTGCCACGGTCACCGGCGACCACCAACTCGCCGACTGGGGCGCCATCACCCTGCATCCCGATGTCGCGGTCAACACCGCGCTGCCCGGCGGGCGCCCGTTGGTGATGGACCAGTCGCTGCCGGTGCAACAGCCGGGGCAGCCGGTCTGCCACTTCGGCATCGTGACCGGCGAGAGCTGCGGGACGGTCGCCGCCGTCAACAACGGCTGGTTCACCATGAAGGACGGTGTGGTCAGTCAGAAGGGTGACTCCGGCGGTCCGGTGTACGTCGTGGGGCCCGACGGCAACGCCGTCATCGTCGGCCTGTTCAACAGCACCTGGGGCGGCGCCCCGACCGCGGTGTCCTGGCAGGCCACCGTCCCGCGGATCCGCGAGGCGGTCGGTACTCAGCCGGCCAGCTCGAACACCGGTATCGAGGCGGCGATCTCCCTGACCTCGGATTCGGTCGACGAGGGCGTCAGCCCGCCGGCGTGACCCTTCACTTCCCAGAACCAACGATCCAGATAACGCCGGATCAGATCCGGCTTCTCCGCATCGGCGATCTCCACCACGCGTAGCCGGGTGCGCCTCCATCGCGGGCCGGTTTCCACGAACCCTGCCGCCCGGGCGTTGCGTACCCACTGCGTGTTCCCGCGGGTGGCCACCACATAATCGCGGCCGTCGACGGTCAACACGTTGACCACGACCGGCCGCCACTTGCCGGTCGTGCGGCCGCGCACCCGCAGCGCGCGACTGCCGGCGATCTCGACACCCAATTCGGCCAGTTGCCGGATGACGGCGTTGGCTGCCCGGGCGAGGCGGTTCGGTTCGTCGTAACGAGTGGTCATCTCGATCCTTTCAAAGTGTGAGCGGTGCTCTCTTTTCAACTGTGACATCGACTCGCCAGAAATTCAAGAGCAGTGTTCTCGTTTGTGGCAGACTGGCCGCCGTGGGCAAGCGGCAGGACACCCGGGAACGGATCGAGGCGGCGATCATCGAGGTCGGACGTCGGCACCTGGTCACCGATGGGGCGGCCGGTCTGTCGCTGCGGGCGATCGCCCGCGACCTCGGCATGGTGTCCTCGGCCGTCTATCGCTATGTCGCCGGTCGCGATGATCTGCTGACACTGCTCCTGGTCGATGCCTACGACGAACTCGCCGACGCGGTCGATGCCGCCGCGGCGTCCGGGCCGTGGGGAACCCGGTTCGCAGCGCTGGCTCATGCCGCGCGCGCCTGGGCGCTGGCGCAGCCCGCGCGCTGGGCGCTGCTCTACGGCAGTCCGGTGCCCGGGTATCACGCGCCGGCCGAGTTGACGGTGGGGCCGGGCACCCGGGTGATCGCCACACTGTTCGCGGTCATCGCCGACGGCGTGCGCGACGGAGTGGTGATGGATCCGAAAGGTGCTGTCGGCGAACCGGTTTCCTCCGATTTCGACGGTATCCGGCAGGAGTTCGGTTTTGCCGGCGGTGACCGGCTGATGATTCGGTGCCTGCTCGTCTGGGCCGCGCTGGTCGGTGCCATCAGCCTGGAGGTGTTCGGGCAGTACGGGGCGGACACCCTCACCGACCCGCGCGCGGTGTTCGACGCCCAGATCGAGGTGCTGGCGCGCACCTTGACCGGCGACGCGGGGCAAAACTAGAACCTGTTCTAGCCATCCCGGCGCGCTGGCGATATTCTCACTGCGATGGCTGATCAGACACCTGTCCAGGTTGCCTGGGTGACCGGCGACCTCGACGCCACCGAGCGGCTTCTCACCGCGCTGCTCGGTACGCGGTCGTGGTTCCGCATGCCCGGTGTGCACTTCGGGCCGGACGGCTGCACCCATCGCGGTGCGCCGGCGGACTTCGTCGCCGACATCTCGCTGAGCTATGCCGGTGATCTGCAGCTCGAGCTGATCGCCCCGGTGCGCGGCGACAGCATCTACGCCGAATTCCTGGCGGCCTCCGGCCCCGGTCTGCATCACATCTGCCGCGCGGTTCCCGACGAGGACGCCTTCGAGGCCGCGCTGCACGAGGCCGGCGCCGCCGGTGCCCCCGTCGTCACCCGGGGCGTGATGCCCGGCGGCATGCGCTTCGGTTACGTCGACGGCGCCGCCGCCGGCGTGCCCTACCTCGAGATCGCCTATATCCCGGACGAGATTCAGGCCTTCTTCGACCACATCAAACAGCAGCAACAGTGACCGCGCCCGAGGAGACAACATGACCCTGCAGCAGATCCCGGCCACCGTCGGTGCCACCGAAGCCGGCGCCTTCTCCGACGACGTCGACGTGGTGGTCGTCGGGTTCGGCATCGCCGGGGGGTGCGCGGCGGTGACGGCGGCCGAGTCCGGCGCCCGGGTGCTGGTGCTGGAGCGGGCCGCCGCGGCGGGGGGCACCACCTCGATGGCCGGCGGGCACTTCTACCTCGGTGGCGGTACAGCGGTGCAGCAGGCGACCGGGCACGAGGACAGTCCCGAGGAGATGTACAAGTATCTGGTCGCGGTGACCGAGGATCCGGAGCTGGACAAGATCCGTGCCTACTGCGACCAGAGTGTCGAACACTTCGATTGGCTTGAGTCGCTTGGCTTTCAGTTCGAGCGCAGCTATTACCCGGGCAAGGTCGTGGTGCCGCCGGGCACCGAGGGGTTGTCCTACACCGGCAATGAGAAGGTGTGGCCGTTCATCGAGCAGGCCAGGCCGGCGCCGCGGGGCCATTCGGTGCCGGTGCCCGGCGAACTCGGCGGCGCCGACATGGTGATCCAGTTGTTGCTCAAGCGGGCCGCCGAACTCGGCGTGCAGTTCCGCTATGAGACCGGTGCCACCAACCTGGTCGTCTCCGACGGTGCCGTGGTCGGCGTGGCGTGGAAGCACTTCACCGAAACCGGTGCGGTCAAGGCGAAATCGGTCGTCATCGCGGCGGGTGGGTTCGCGATGAACGCCGAGATGGTGGCGCAGTACACCCCCGAGCTCGGGCAGGAACGCAAAACCAAGCATCACGGCATGGTGGCGCCGTACATCCTGGGCAACCCGAACGACGACGGCCTGGGCATCAAGCTGGGCGTGTCGGCGGGCGGGGTGGCCAAGAATCTGGACCAGGCGTTCATCACCGCGGCGGCCTACCCGCCGGAGATCCTGTTGACCGGGGTGATCGTGAACAAGGACGGCCGGCGGTTCGTCGCCGAGGATTCCTACCATTCCCGCACCTCGGCGTTCGTGCTCGAGCAGCCCGACCAGGCCGCCTACCTCATCGTCGACGAGGCGCACATGCAGATGCCCGAGATGCCGCTGATCAAGTTCATCGACGGCTACGAGACCGTCGCCGAGATCGAAGAGGCGCTGGGGATCCCGTCCGGAAATCTGGCGGCCACCCTGGAGCGCTACAACGCCAACGCAGCGGACGGGGTCGACCCCGATTTCCACAAGCAGCCGGATTACCTCGCCGCCCAGGACACCGGGCCATTTGCGGTCTTCGACCTCACGCTCGGGGTGGCGATGTACTCCGGGTTCACCATGGGTGGCTTGACGGTGTCACTGGACGGCGAGGTGCTCGACGCGGCAGGTGCCCCGATCCCCGGGCTGTACGCGGCGGGGGCGTGTGCGTCCAACATCGCCCGTGACGGTAAGGGGTACGCCAGCGGGGTACAGCTGGGCGAGGGCTCGTTCTTCGGGCGGCGGGCGGGCGGACACGCGGCGCAGCGGTAGGTGAGACGTCGCACCGAACGTCGGCTTGTGTGCGAGATCTCGACGATTCTTCGCACCCAAGCCGACACTCGAACCGAGGACGTCAGGCCGGGACTACTCCGGTGCGGGCGCCGTGCGGGGCTTGCCGGTCTCGGCGTCGACGTCACCGAGCACCCACTGGCCGCCGCCGAGCAGATGCAGATGCTGCTCGTGATGCTGACCGACGGTGCTGCGATGGGTGACGCTGACCAGGATGGTGTCCGGCAGCTCCCGGCGCACCAGGTTGTACATGGTGTACTCCAGGCCCTCGTCCAGCGCCGAGGTGGCCTCGTCGAGGAAGACCACCCGCGGTTTGGTCAGCAGCACCCGCGCGAATGCGATGCGCTGCTGCTCGCCGGGTGAGAGCACCTTGACCCAGTCGGCCACCTCGTTCAGGCGGCCGGCCAACTGCGGCAGCGACACCTTCTCCAGTGCGCTCGTCAGTTCTGCGTCGGTGAGCTCATCGGGACCCTTGGGGTAGGACACCACGGCGCGCAGGTCACCGAGCGGCACATAGGGCATCTGCGACAGGAAGATCGTCTCGTTGATGCCGTCCGGGCAGCGCAGCGTGCCGCTGGTGAACGGCCACAGCTGGGCGAGGCTGCGCAGCAGGGTCGTCTTGCCGGTGCCGGACTGGCCGGTGATGATCAGGGTGTCCCCGGGATACATCGACAGGTTCAGGTCTTCGATCAGCACCTCGCCGGATGGCGTCTGGACGTCGACGTCCTGGATCTCGACCGGGCAGCTGCCGCACGGCTCGACGGTCAGCTCGGGCAGCGCGCGGCCCTCTTCGTTGGCGATCACCAGGCCGTGCAGACGGATGATCGACGCCCGCCAGCCGGCGAACGCGTCATAGGAGTTACGGAAGAACGACAGCGAATTCTGGATGCTGCCGAACGCCGACGAGGTCTGCGAGACATCGCCGAGCTGGATCTCGCCGGCGAACAGGCGCGGCGCCTGGATGATCCACGGCAACGGATTGATGATCTGGCTGACCGTCAGGTTCCAGCCGTAGAACCCGATGGACCGGTTCAGGTAGCGCTTGTAGTTGGCGACGATCGGTTCGAACCGCTTGCGCAGCTGCACCCTTTCGGCGACCTCGCCGCGGTAGAACGCCACCGACTCCGAGGCGTCGCGCAAGCGCACCAGCGCGTACCGGAAGGCGGCGTTGTACTTCTCGTTGTCGAAGGTCAGCCGGATGATGGGGCGGCCGATCCAGAACGCGATGACCGTGGCGATGAGCACGTAGACGATCGCGATCCAGAACATCGCGCGCGGGACGTTGACGCCGAACATCTCGTAGTTGCCCGACAGGTTCCACAGAATCGCGGTGAACGAAATGACCGATGCGATGGCCTCGATCGCCCCGAACAGCAGGGTCGCGCCGCTGGTGTTGTTCGGGGTGTTGGGCAGCGGTCCGATGTTGGCGGTGAAGATGTCGATATCGGCCTGGATGCGCTGATCCGGGTTGTCGATGGTGTCGTCGATGAACCGGCTGCGGTAGTACGCCTTGCCGTCGAGCCAGTCGTTGGTCAGCCGCCCGGTCAGCCAGGCGCGCCAGGCCAACATGAACCGCTGCATCATGAACAGGTCGAGCATCACCCGGGTCACGTGGATGGTGGCCAGCACCGCGAAAGTCCAGATGGCGAACCAGAATCCGTCGACCCCGGACTGACGGACGGCCTCGTCGCCGCCGGACAGGCCCTGCACCGCAACCTGGGCCGCGCTCATCATGTCGTTGCCCTGGAAGCTCAGCAGCACGTCGATGCGCACGCCGGCGATGACCGACAGCAGGATCGCCGACAGCCACAACCAGACCCTCAGCGATTCCCGACCGGAGAAATAGGAACCGGTGACGCGCCAGAACTGCCGACCCCAGGTGGTGAACTTCGCCAACAGCACCAGCACCACCAGGGTGCTCACCGCCGCGATGGCCCACGCCCGGGCGATCCAGATGAGCGAGGTGACCAGCTCGTCGCCCCAGTCCAGGGTCGGGGTGAACATCTCCATGCGGGCAAGGTACCTCGTGCGGCTGTCCGGAGGGAGTTGCGCAGCCGCGGCGCCGTCCGCACGGCGCTGCTGCCACGGTGTTGCTCCCGCGTACCGTATGACTGTGGCTGTGAGTTCCAAGACCTCCAAGGCGTCCAAATCCGGCGGCGTGAAGACCGGACGGTTGAGCAACCGGTTCTGGAAGCTGCTGGGTGCCAGCACCGACAAGGACCAGGCGAAGTCCATGACCGCGGTGCGGGCATCGGCCACTTTCGACGACAAGGCCGCCGGGCTCGACGACGAGCAACTGCGCAAGGCCGCCGGGCTGCTGAACCTCGACGATCTCGCCGACTCGTCGGACATCCCGCAGTTCCTGGCGCTGGTCCGGGAGGCCTCCGAACGCGCGATCTCGCTGCGCCCGTTCGATGTTCAGCTCCTGGGCGCGCTGCGCATGCTGGCCGGCGATGTCGTCGAGATGGCCACCGGTGAGGGCAAGACCCTGGCCGGCGCCATCGCCGCCGCCGGATACGCCATCGGCGGCCGCAGCGTGCACGTGATCTCCGTCAACGACTACCTGGCCCGCCGCGATGCCGAGTGGATGGGACCGCTGCTGGAGGCGCTCGGCCTCACCGTCGGCTGGCTGACCGCGGACTCCACCCCCGAGCAGCGGCGCGCGGCCTACGCGTGCAACGTGACCTACGGGTCGGTCAACGAGATCGGCTTCGACGTGCTGCGCGATCAGCTGGTCACCTCCGTCGACGACCTGGTCTCACCCAGCCCGGACGTGGCGCTCATCGACGAGGCGGACTCGGTGCTGGTCGACGAGGCCCTGGTGCCGCTGGTGCTGGCGGGCACCTCGCACCGCGAGACCCCGCGGGTGGAGATCATCCGTCTGGTCGGCGAGCTGCGTGAGGGCACCGAGTACGAGACCGACGCCGACCGCCGCAACGTGCAGCTCACCGACGCCGGGGCGCGCAAGCTGGAGGCCGCGCTGGGCAACATCGACCTGTACTCCGAGGAGCACGTCGGTACGACGCTGACCGAGATCAACGTGGCGCTGCACGCGCACGTGCTGCTGGAGCGCGATGTGCACTACATCGTCCGCGACGATGCGGTGCACCTGATCAACGCCTCGCGTGGCCGGATCGCCTCCCTGCAGCGCTGGCCGGACGGGTTGCAGGCCGCGGTCGAGGCCAAGGAGGGCATCGACATCACCGAGACCGGTGAGGTGCTCGACACCATCACCGTGCAGGCACTGATCAACCGCTATCCGCGGGTCTGCGGGATGACCGGCACCGCGCTGGCGGCCGGTGAGCAGCTGCGCCAGTTCTACAAGCTCGGCGTGTCACCGATCCCGCCGAACACCCCGACCGTGCGCGAGGACGAGGCCGACCGGGTCTACATCACGGTGGCGGCCAAGAACGACGCCATCGTCGAGCACATCACCGAGGTGCATGCGACCTCGCAGCCCATCCTGGTCGGCACCCGCGATGTCGCCGAATCCGAGGAACTGCACGAGCGGCTGCTCAAGGCCGGCATCCCGGCGGTGGTGCTCAACGCGAAGAACGACGCCGAGGAGGCCGCCGTCATCGCCGAGGCCGGCGCACGGGGCCGGGTCACCGTGTCCACCCAGATGGCCGGCCGCGGTACCGACATCCGCCTGGGCGGCTCCGACGTCGACGAGGACGACGCCGAGAAGGAGCGCGTCGCCGAACTCGGCGGCCTGCACGTCATCGGCACCGGCCGGCACTACACCGAACGGCTGGACAACCAGCTGCGCGGCCGTGCCGGGCGGCAGGGCGACCCCGGATCCTCGGTGTTCTTCTCCAGCTGGGAGGACGATGTCGTCGTCGCCCACCTGGACCCGACCAAGTTGCCGCTGCAGCACGACGGGGACGGCCGGATCACCAGCCCCAAGGCCGCCGCGCTGCTGGACCACGCCCAGCGGGTGGCCGAGGGCAAGACCCTGGACCTGCATGCCAACACCTGGCGCTACAACCAGCTGACCGCACAGCAGCGCGCCATCCTGGTCGACCGTCGCGACACCCTGCTGCGCACCGACGCCGCCCGGGAGGAACTCGAAGAGCGTTCGCCCAAGCGGTACGCCGAGATCGCCGAGAAGGTGTCGCAGGAACGCCTGACCGAGATCTGCCGGCTGATCATGCTGTATCACCTGGACCGCGGCTGGGCCGACCACCTGGCGTACCTGGCCGACATCCGGGAGAGCATCAGCCTGCGCGCGCTGGGCAACCAGAGTCCGCTGGACGAGTTCCACCGGATGGCGGTCGACGCGTTCGCCTCGCTGGCCGCCGACGCGATCGAGGCGGCCCAGCAGACCTTCGACACCGCCAACATCGTCGACGGTGATGCCGGCCTGGACCTAACCCGGCTGGCGCGGCCCACCTCGACGTGGACGTACATGATCCACGACGACCCGCTGGCCGACAACGCCATGTCGGCGCTGAGCCTGCCGGGTGTGTTCCGCTAGGTTTCTAGCCATGGGCGGGCCCGAAGCGGGGGAGACACAGCGCGACCCGGGTCGGGATCGGGTGCTCACCATCCCGAATGTGCTCTCGGTGATCCGGCTGATCCTGGTACCGGTCTTCCTGTACCTGCTGCTGATAACCGATCAGATCGCACTCGCCGTCGCGATTCTCATGTTCAGCGGGTTCTCCGACTGGGCGGACGGCAAGATCGCCCGGCTGGTGGACAACCAGTCCTCCCGGCTCGGCGAGCTGCTGGACCCCGCCGTGGACCGCATCTACATGGTGGTGGTCCCGGTGGCGCTGGCCGCCGCCGGCGTGGTGCCGTGGTGGTTCGTCATCGTGCTGCTGGGTCGTGACCTGGTACTGGCGGCGACCCTGCCGCTGCTGCGTTCCCGCGGGCTGACCGCGCTGCCGGTCACCTATCTGGGGAAGGGCGCCACCTTCGCGCTGATGTCCGGACTGCCGCTGGTGCTGCTCGGGCAGTTCGACGCGCTGTGGAGCCGGGTCATCCTGGCCTGCGGCTGGGCGTTCCTGATCTGGGGTCTGGCGTTGTACCTGTGGTCGGCGGTGCTCTACCTGGCGCAGGTCCGGCTGGTGCTACGACGGCTGCCGCGCCGCGCCGCGCCGCCGCGTAAGCGGGTCGGCGATGGTTGAGCGGTCGGGTTCGCTGGGTGGCTACAACCCGCGGGCCGGACTGAATGCTCACGAAGCCGGTGCGCCGCAACGCATCCCGGTGCCATCGCTGCTTCGTTCGCTGCTCACCGACCATCTGGATCCCGGTTATGCCGCGGCGGCCGCCACCCGGGCGACGGCGCCGCCCAGGCGCGCCAGGAATTGGGCATGGACGTTGCTGGCCGGACTGACGGTGGGGGCGGTGTTCGCCGCGGCGGCATCGCAGGCTCAGTCGCTGGCCCCGGCGAACCGGCAGACCCAGCTGGTGCTCTCCGAGAGCGCGCGCGCCGCCGAATCGCGCACCGACGCGGTCGAGGCGTCCCGCGACGAACTGTCCGCCGAGGTGGAAACCGAGCGGCGCAGCCGACTGGCCGGTGACGAGCAGGGCCGGGCGCTGCTGGCCCGGCTCGACGAGGCCGAATTCGCCGCCGCCGTCACCCCCGCGATCGGTCCGGGCGTCACCGTCACCGTCACCGATCCCGGGGTGTCCCCCGATCTGACCGATGTCAGCAAGCAGCGGGTCGCGGGCAGCCGGCAGGTCATCCTGGACCGCGATCTGCAGCTGGTGGTCAACTCGTTGTGGGTCGGCGGCGCGGAGGCCGTCTCCGTCGGCGGGGTGCGGGTGGGGCCCAACGTGACCATCCGCCAGGCCGGTGGTGGCATCCTCGTCGACAACCGGCCCATCACCAGTCCGTACGCGGTGGTCGCGCTGGGCCCGCCGCACGGCATCGCCGATGTGTTCGCCCGCAGCCCCGGCATGCAACGGCTCGCGCTGCTCCAGCAGTCCTACGGGGTCGGCGTTACGGTCAGTACCGGCGAGGCCCTCAACGTGCCGGGCGGTTCGACCCGCGAGATCCGCTTCGCCAGAGAGATCGGGCGATGAACCCCATGGGGCAGACATGATCGGCATCGCGGCACTCGTCGTCGGCATCGTGCTCGGGCTGGTGTTCCACCCCGACGTGCCCGAGGCCATCCAGCCGTATCTGCCTATCGCGGTGGTCGCCGCGCTCGACGCCGTGTTCGGTGGCCTGCGCGCCTATCTGGAGCGCATCTTCGACTCGAAGGTGTTCGTGGTGTCCTTCGTCTTCAACGTGCTGGTGGCCGCGCTCATCGTCTACGTCGGGGACCAGCTCGGTGTCGGCACCCAGCTGTCCACCGCGATCATCGTGGTGCTCGGTATCCGGATCTTCGGCAACGCCGCCGCGTTGCGCCGTCGGCTGTTCGGGGCGTGATGATGGCCGAGCACACCGTCCGCGAGGAGCCCGATCACGGCAGGCACGAGATGCCCGACGATGCCGCGCCGCGGGTCCGGCGCAGTCGGTCGCAGCTGGTGTTCGGCACGCTCGGGGTCCTGCTGTGCCTGCTGCTCGGTGTCGCGATCGCCACCCAGGTCCGGCAGACCAGCTCCGGGGACTCGCTGGATTCCGCGCGCCCGGCCGACCTGCTGGTGCTGCTGGACTCGCTGCAGCAGCGCGAGGCCGCACTCAACACCGAGGTCGCCGATCTGCAGCAGACCCTCAACTCGCTGCAGGCCTCCGGCAGCAGCGACCAGGCGGCCATCGAGAACGCCCAGGCCCGCCTCGAGGCGCTGTCGATCCTCATCGGCACCGTCGCCGCCGTCGGACCGGGTGTGACGATCACCATCGAGGACGCCACCCGCGGCGTGTCGCCGGAAACCATGCTCGATGTCATCAACGAGCTGCGGGCCGCCGGCGCCGAGGCGATGGAGCTGCGCGGATCGGGGAATGTCGATGCGATCAGGGTGGGGGTGGACACCTGGGTGGTCGGTGCCCCCGGTGCGCTGATCATCGACGGTGTCACCGTCGGCGCCCCGTATTCGGTTCTGGCCATTGGGGATCCCCCGACGCTCGCGGCGGCGATGAACATCCCCGGTGGAGCGATGGACAGCGTCAAGCGGGTCGGCGGGACGATGACGGTCACCCAGTCCGAGGTCGTCGATGTGACCGCCTTGCGGCAACCGAAACCTCGCCAATACGCTCAGCCCGTCAAGTGAGTCCGCGTGAATCCGCCCAAAGGAGCCCAGTGAGCGAGATCCCGTCCGATCTGCAGTACACCGCCGAGCACGAGTGGGTGCGCCGCACCGGTGCGGACACCGTGCGGGTGGGCATCACCGACTACGCGCAGGCCGCGCTCGGCGACGTGGTGTTCGTGCAGTTGCCCGACGTCGGGACGGCGGTGAGCGCCGGTGACAGTTTCGGTGAGGTGGAGTCCACCAAGTCGCTGTCGGATCTGTACGCGCCGATCACCGCGAAAGTCGTTGCGGTCAACGGTGAGCTGGAGACCAATCCGGAGCTGGTGAACTCCGATCCGTACGGTGCCGGCTGGCTGGTGGAACTGCAGACCGAGACGGCCCCGGAGCCCGGTGCGCTGCCGGATCTGTTGGACGCTGACGGCTACCGGGCAATCCTGCCCGAGTAGGTGTTGTTAGGGTTTTGCGGATCGGTTCATCAAGGACAGGCGTGCGCACGACCGCGTCAGACGGATCCGGCGGTGGTGGACCCAACGGCCTGCCAAGCGCGGTACCGTCGACGTAAGACGTAAACCACGGTCGTTGGGGGCTGCCGGACAGCCCCGACGGCCACCGGCCAGGCACGCCACAGCAGCCAGCAGAGGAGCAGCGGGTGACGGAGAACAGCAACTTTCAGGCCGACCAGTCCGACGAAGTGACGGTGGAGACGACCTCGGTTTTCCGCGCCGACTTCCTCAACGAATTGGATGCCCCGGCCAGCACCGGCACCGAGAGTTCGGTGTCGGGCGTCGAAGGTTTGCCTGCGGGTTCGGCACTTCTCGTCGTCAAGCGCGGCCCCAATGCCGGCTCGCGCTTCCTGCTCGACCAGGCCACCACCTCGGCCGGTCGCCATCCCGACAGCGACATCTTCCTCGACGACGTGACGGTCAGCCGCCGGCATGCGGAGTTCCGGCTGGAGTCCGGGGAGTTCCAGGTCGTCGACGTCGGCAGCCTGAACGGCACCTACGTCAACCGCGAACCGGTCGACTCGGCCGTGCTGGCCAACGGCGACGAGGTGCAGATCGGCAAGTTCCGGCTGGTCTTCCTGACCGGTCCCAAGACCGACGACGCCGGCTGAGGCGCCGGAGCGCCTGCGCGAGGACCAGATGACCCAACCGGACCCGGCGCCCGCCGGGATGTCCATCGGAGCAGTGCTGGATCTGCTGCGCCCGGACTTCCCGGATGTCACCATCTCGAAGATCCGGTTCCTGGAGGCCGAGGGCCTGGTCACCCCGCAGCGCTCGGCGGCCGGGTACCGGCGGTTCACCGCCTACGATTGTGCCCGGCTGCGGTTCGTCCTGACCGCGCAGCGTGACCAGTACCTGCCGCTGAAGGTCATCAAGGCCCAGCTCGATGCCCAGCCCGACGGCGAACTGCCGGCCAGTTCCGGCTACCCCACCCCGCGCCTGGTGCAGACCGACGGCGCGGCCGGCGACGAGGCGATCGCCCCGGCGCAGGTGCGACTGAGCCGCGAGGATCTGCTGTCCCGGTCGGGTATCGACAACACCACCCTGTCGGCGCTCGTCACCGCCGGGGTCATCCGACCCGGACCGGCCGGGTTCTTCGACGAGCATTCGGTGACCATCGCCCAGTGCGCGCAGGCTCTCGCCGACTACGGTGTGGAGCCGCGCCATCTGCGGGCGTTCCGGTCGGCCGCCGACCGGCAGTCCGACCTGATCGCCCAGATCGCCGGACCGGTGGCCGCGGCGGGCAAGGCCGGTGCGCGCGACCGCGCCGACGATCTGGCCCGCGAGGTCGCCGCGCTGGCGATCACCTTGCACACATCGTTGATCAAGTCGGCCGTGCGCGACGTTCTCGACCGGTGAGGACTAGACTTTTCCGCAGACGGCTTCTTCGCGGAAGGCAGGCAGGCGATGGGTGAGGTTCGGGTTGTCGGTATTCGCGTGGAGCAGCCCCAGAATCAACCGGTGCTGCTGCTGCGCGAGTCCAACGGCGATCGTTACCTGCCCATCTGGATCGGCCAGCCGGAAGCGCAGGCCATCGCCCACGAGCAGCAGGGCATCGAGGCGGCACGACCGCAGACCCACGACCTGATCCGCGATCTCATTGCTGCGTTGGGGCATTCGCTCAAAGAGGTGCGCATCGTCGATCTGCGCGAGGGCACCTTCTATGCGGATCTGATCTTCGACCGCGATATCAAGGTCTCGGCCCGGCCGTCGGATTCGGTGGCCATTGCGCTGCGCGTCGGTGTGCCGATCTACGTCGAGGAGTCGGTGCTCGCCGAGGCGGGTCTGTTGATCCCGGACGAGAACGACGAGGACTCCGCCGAGCCGGTGCGCGAGGACGAGGTGGAGAAGTTCAAGGAGTTCCTCGACAGTGTGTCGCCCGATGATTTCAAGGCGACCTGACCAAGATCACGGATGCGTCTCGTGATGTCGACACGCGGTGCGTGTGTGAGCCGCGAGTTGGACGGGCAGCCATAATTTTGATCGACGACGAGCAGTAGCGGCAATGTGTTGAGCGTATGCTCGACACATTCGAACCCGGGCGGGACGCGGTATGTCCCACAGCGCGGGGGCGACGGCGAGAGGATGGACTGTGGGCGAGACGCCACATCAGGGGGAGTTGGATCTGTCTTCTGCCGGCGGGTCCAGCCCGTCCGTGGGCAGCGCACCCAGCGAGCCCGTGCAGGGCGGCCTGTTCCCGGATGACTCGATCCCCGACGAACTGGTCGGCTACCGCGGGCCGAGCGCCTGCCAGATCGCCGGTATCACCTACCGGCAGCTGGACTACTGGGCGCGCACCTCACTGGTGGTGCCCTCGATCCGCGGCGCGGCCGGTTCGGGCAGCCAGCGCCTCTACTCGTTCAAGGACGTCCTGGTCCTCAAGATCGTCAAGCGACTGCTGGACACCGGCATCTCGCTGCACAACATCCGCGTCGCGGTCGATCACCTACGTCAGCGCGGTGTGCAGGACCTGGCCAACATCACGCTGTTCTCCGACGGGACCACCGTCTACGAGTGCACCTCCGCCGAAGAGGTCGTCGACCTGCTGCAGGGCGGTCAGGGAGTGTTCGGTATCGCGGTCTCCGGTGCCATGCGGGAGCTGACCGGCGCCATCGCCGACTTCCCGGGTGAGCGCGCCGACGGCGGCGAGTCCATCGCCGCGCCCGAGGACGAACTCGCCTCGCGGCGCAAGACCCGCGACCGCAAGATCGGCTAGCCAGCCCCTCCCTTCCTTTCCCGGCGAGCGTGCGTGTCTGCGGCACCTCGCGCGGTGTGTCGCGACTCCTTCTCGCACGCTCGCCGGCTCGGCCGTGCCGCATCGCGGTCCCGGAGCCGACGCCGTGAGCATGGCGTTGGCCACATTCACCGTCGATGATGTTGGTCACCATGGCCGTGGACACGGAGCCGCGGCCATCCGGACCGGCATCGGCCGATGTCCGCCAGCAGGGCTTTCGCGCTCGTGGCACCCTCCGATCGGCGACCGCCAACCCAGTAGTGAACATCGGCTGTGTTACGCCGGCGTCACGTCGAAGTGACCACTGCTGCAGTTAATTTCGTGTTACGGGGCATCTGTTTGACAGATGCAGACGCTCGCTTTTGACTGTTTGACGCGGTCCAGTCGTCATCGGAATCTTGACTTCATCGCGTTGGCATCGGCGCCGGCCCGGATCTTCAGTCACACCCGAAACCCGTTGGGCCCACGAGAGGAATATGATGAAGTCATTGGCGAAAGCAGTCGCGGCATGCGGTGCGGCCACCGCGCTGGTGCTGGCCGGATGCGCCAACTCGAACGAAAGCTCCTCCGGTGCAACGACGTTGACGCTCGCCGTGGAGACGAGCGCGGGAGATCCGTTGGCCGACATGCTGTTGGCCTTCGCCGACGAGGTCGAGAACGAACTCGGTGACTCCGTCGAGCTCACCGTGCAGACCGGTGGCGCGATCGGCGACGAGGAGGCGGTGCTGCAGGGGCTGCGCGCCGGCGCGATCGACGTCGCCGCGGTGAGCGGCTCGGTGGCCAACCTGGACCCGAACTTCACCATCATGGACATGCCGTTCCTGTTCACCGACCGCGACACGGTGGTCGAGTTCCTGGACGGCCCCTTCGGTGACGAGCTCAGCGAATCGCTCGTGGGATCGGTGGGCGCGCGTGTCATCGGCTTCGGGGAGAACGGTTTCCGCCAGATCACCAACAATGTGCGCCCGATCAACACCTCCGCGGACCTGGCCGGCCTGAAGATCCGCGTGCCGGGCAATCCGGCCCGCGTCGCGCTGTTCGAGGCACTCGGCGCCGCGCCCACCCAGATCGACATCGGTGAGGCCTACCTCGCGCTGGACCAGGGTGTGCTGGACGGTCAGGAGAACCCGCTGAAGGTCATCGACGCGTTCTCCTTCTACGAGAAGCAGCGCTACCTGTCGCTGACCTCGCACATCTACAGCCCGGTCTACCTGACGGTGAACGAGGACACCTGGCAGGGGCTCGCACCGGAGATCCAGCAGGGCCTTCAGACGGCCGCCGCCGCGGCCGCGGCCACCAGTCGCAGCGCCGGCGCCGCGGCCGATGAGCAACTGCTCTCCAAGTTCGAGGCGGCCGGTGTGCAGGTCAACGAGGCCGACGTGAACCAGCTCAGCGAGGCGGTCACCGGCGTGCGCGACGAGATCGCCGCCGAGATCCCCGGTGACTTCGCCGACCGCGTGCTCGCCGAGTACCGCCAGTGACCCCGGTGCGCTCCGGCAGCCGCCGCCGTCCCCAGCTGCCGCTGGGCGCGCTGAACACCGCGACGCGGATCGGGCTGGTGTACATGGCGTCCAGCACGCTGATGGAGGCCGAGATGTACGCGATGGCGACCCCGGCGGCCACCGTCCACACCAGCCGCGTCACGCTGCCCAGCGTGACCGTCGAGGGTATCGACGCGATGATGCGGTCACCGGAGCTGCGCACCGCGACCGAGCTGGTGGCCCAGGCGCCGTTGGATGTGCTGGTCTTCGGCGGGACCAGCGCCTCCTTTCTGCACGGCACCGCATGGGATCGCATGCTCATCGGCCACCTGGAGCAGTGGAGCGGCCTGACCGGCCGTTGCACCACCACCTCGACCGCCAGCATCGCCGCGCTCACGGCCGTCGGGGCCGGCACCATCAGCCTGGTCACGCCGTATCGCCAGGAGGTGATCGACCGGGCCACCCGCTTCTTCGGCGAGAACGGCCATCCCGTGGTGGCCTCGGTCGGCCTGGGCATCACCAGCGATCACGAGTTGGCCGAGGTCCCGCTGGAACGCGTGTACGACCTGGCCTGCGAGACCGACACCGACGAGGCGTCGGCGGTGTTCATCAGCTGTACCAACTTCGCCAGCGTCGGCGCGATCGCCGCGCTGGAGGCCGAATTGGGCAAGCCGGTGATCAGCGCGGTGCAGGCCTCGTTCTGGTACGCGCTGCAGGTCGCCGGAGCGCACGCCGCGCGGCCTGGCTTCGGATCGTTGCTGGACACCCGGCTGGGAAGCGAACGCTGATGCTCAGAAAAGACCACCAGCCCATTGCCGAACCCACCGACGTGGCGATGCAGCTGGACTCCACGTTCGGCGTCGACCCCACCCCCGGCAGCCGCAAGCTGATCGACCGCACCCTCGAAATACTGTGCGCCGCAATGCTCGCGTCGATCACCCTGATCCTGTTCGCCAATGCGGTGCTGCGCTTCGCGTTCAACTCACCGCTGGGCTGGACCGAGGAGCTGGTGACCGGACTGATGCTCTGGCTGACCATGCTGGGGTTCACCCTGGGGGTGCGGCGGCGCGAATCGATCGAGATCCGGGCTTTCGTCGGCCGGTTCCCGGTGCGCGTCCAGGTATGGCTCAAGCTGGCCACCGACCTGCTGACGGCCGCCGTGCTGCTGCACCTGGCCTGGTTCGCCTACCTGTATGTCACCAAGTTCGGTGGCGACCCCAGCCCGTATCTGCGGCTGCCCAAGGGATTCTTCCTCGCCGCGCTGCCGGTCGGCGCGACGGTGGCCGCCCTGGTGGTGCTGTTCCAACTGCCCGGTTGCCGCGCGGCCCTGCTGCGACAACTGGAGGAGGACGAGTCGTGATCCTGACCCTCACCCTGGTGGCGATCGTCGGGCTGCTGCTGCTGGGCACCCCGCTGATCATCGCGATGGCCAGCGGGGTCGCGGTCTACGCCACCCTCGGCGGATCGTGGATGCTGCAGTACCCCCAGCAGGTCACCGACGGGATGAGCAGCTTCGTGCTCCTGGCGATGCCGTTGTTCATCCTGGCCGGAGTGGTGATGAACGCCGGCGGGGTGGCCGAGCGGGTATTCGCCTTCGCCCGAGCGATTTTCGGCTCGCTACCGGGTGGGCTCGCCCAGGTCGACGTGTCGACCAGCCTGTTCTTCGGTGGGATGGTCGGCACCTCGGTCGCCGACCTGGCCGGCACCGGCTCCACCCTGATCCCGCAGATGAAGAAGCACGGCTACCCGGGTCCCTACGCCGCGGCCGTGACGGCTTCGTCCTCGGGTATCGGCCCGCTGATCCCGCCGTCCTCGCCGATGATCCTGTACGCCGCGGCCACCGGGACCTCGCTGGGCGCCCTGTTCCTGGCCGGCATCATCCCCGGGATCATCCTCACCGCCGTGCTGATGGTGGTGGTGGCCGTGCAGGCCCGGCGCAACGGCTGGGGGGAGAAGATCCCGTTCAGCTGGCGCGAGGTGTGGCGCACCTTCCGCGGTGCCTTCCTGGCCTTCGGGGTGCCGCTGCTGGTGGTGCTCGGCCTGACGATGGGTGTCTTCACGCCCACCGAATCCGGCGCGTTCGCCGTGGTGTACGCGATCGTCATCTCTGCGGTGGTGTTCCGCTCGCTGGGGCCGCGCAGGCTCTACCGGTGTCTGGTCGAGGCGGCTGTGCTGACCGGTGAGGTCATGCTCATCGTGGGTGTCTCGGTGGCCCTCGGTGCGGTGCTCGCCATGGCGGGGCTGCCCAAGGCGCTCACCGACTTCGCCACCACCATCGTGCCCGGTGACGCCCAACTCGGATACGTGCTGATCCTCACCGTCGTGGCCATCCTGGCCGGCATGTTGTTCGACCCGCTGATACCGGTGATCATGCCGGTGATGCTGCCGACCATGCTGGCCGTCGGGATCGACCCGGTGTACTTCGGCGTCATCATCGTGCTGACGGTCATCATCGGACAGGTCACCCCGCCGGTGGCGATGTCACTGGTGGTCGCGGCCAAGATCGCGCGTGTCGACGCGTGGCGGGTGTTGCGCGCCAACACCCCGTTCCTGATCGCCACGGTGGCGGTGCTGCTGCTGGTGATCTTCGTCCCGGCGCTGGCCACCTGGTTGCCGACGGCGCTGGGGGAGTGAGGCGGTGACCGGGGTGGATCAGCTGCGCGGCATCTCGCTGACACAGCTGCGGTATTTCATCCGGGTCGCCGAACGCGAGAGCATGACGCGCGCGGCCGAGGACCTGTTCGTCGCACAGTCGGCGGTGTCCTCGGCCGTGGCGCACCTGGAGAAGGAACTCGGTGTGCAGCTGTTCATCCGCAGGCATGCCAAGGGGCTGATCCTCACCGCGGTCGGCAAGGAACTGCTGCTGCGGGCCCGGCAGACGCTCACCGCGTTGGCCGAATCCCTGGAGTCGATAGCCGGTGAGTCGCAGGCGTTCTGGGGACCGCTGTCGGTCGTGTGTTTCAGCCCGATCGCGCCGTTTTACCTCCCGGCCATCCTGGCCGGGCTCAAACGCGACCACCCCGGCCTGGAGGTCAACGTCACCGAGGCGGTCGCCGGTGAGGTCGGCGAGTATCTGGAATCCGGCCGCGCCGAGGTGGCGCTGACCTACGATCTGGCCCTCGGCGACGGTATCGGGCGCGATGTGCTCGCCGAGATCCGGCCCTACGCCGCCCTTCCGGCCGGGCACCGGCTGGCCGGCGCGGACAGCGTGCGGCTCGCCGATCTGGCCGACGAGCCGATGATCCTGGTCGACCTGCCCTACAGCCGTGACTATTTCATCGGGGTTTTCACCGAACGCGGTCTGCAGCCCAATGTGCAGTACCGCTCCAGTAGCTATGAGACCGTCCGCGCCATGGTGGCCCAGGACCACGGATACAGCCTGTTGCACCAGCGGCCGGCGACCGACAGCACCTATGCGGGCGGCAGCGTGGTCGCCGTGCCCATCGCCGATGATGTCGTGCCCTTGCGCGTGGTGGTGGCCGCATTGCAGTCCATGCGAATGAGTCGCCGCGCCAATGCCTTCGCCGAACGGTGCCGGGCGGTGGTCACCGCAGCCGGGTGATCCGGACGCACCCGCAGCATCGCCGTCGCAGCTGCATTGCATCTGCTGATCCGATGCAGCGCAGCATAATTCACTGTTTGCCAGCCGTGGCACCGGTGGCCTTGGATCGAAGCAGCACACAGATCCGGAACTGGAGGCCAGGTGAGTGGCGGCGAGCTGACACCGATGTACGTCGAGACGCGGGCGGGACGGCTGCACGTCGTCACCAAGAACGGGCACACCGACCGGCCCTGTCTGGTGCTGCTGCACCAGACCCCGCGCAGCTGGGACGAATTCGCGGCGGTGGCCCATCTGATCGAGGACTACCGGCTGGTCATCCCCGACCTGCCCGGTTACGGCGCATCACCGGCTCCGCACGAGAACACGATCGAAGCCGCCGCCGACGCGGTGGCGGCCCTGCTCGATGCGCTGCGCGTCCCGCGGGCCCATCTTGTCGGCCACCACTTCGGCGGCCTGGTCGCCTACCAGTTGGCGGCGTCGGATCCCGACCGGGTGCACTCACTGGTGTTGTCCTCGACGCCGTTCATCGATGAACAGGAACGGCTGCGCCGGCGCACCGCTGCGCCCTTCAACGCCGTTGCCGCGCAACCGGACGGGCGCCATCTCGCGGTGCTGTGGCAGCGTCGCGCCGAGTACCTGGCCACCCCCGCCCCGGCGGTGCAGGCCCGCTACCTGCGTGATGTGCTGGCCCACCCGGACCCCGACCGCGGTCACGCCGCGGTTGCGGCGTACCGCTCCGAGGACCGGCTGGGCAGCTATCGGGGCCCGGTGATGTGCCTGGCCTCGGCGCGAGACCCGCGGGCCTTCCCACGGCGGGCAGCCATCATGGCCGCCTTCCCGCAAGCCACCGAACACGTCATCGCCCAGGGCGATATCGCCACACCCGAGACCTGTGCCGCCGAGTTCGCCGCCGCGGTGCTGGCCTTCCACGCGGGTCTGCGGGCGGGCCGCGGAATCGAGGTGGGGTCATGAGCGCGATGGCGGCGGCGGTACTCGCTGATCCCGGTGGGCGGCGACCGCTGCGCATCGAGAGCCGCCCGATCCCGGGGCCGGGGCCGGGCGAGGTGCTGGTGGCGGTGGGTGCCTTCGGCCTCAACAACGCCGAGCTGCTGCAGAGCGCGGGCGTGCTGCCGGCACCGCCCGGCGGGGTACCCGGCCTGGAATGCGCCGGCGTCGTCGTCGCACTGGGGCCCGGGGTGCACGCTGTGCGCACCGGTGACCGGGTCGCGGCGCTGACGCGGGCGGGCTCCTATGCCGAGTACGTCACCGTGACCGCCGACACCTGCCTGCCGCTACCGGACGATCTGGATCTCTGCGTGGGTGCTGCGCTGCCGGAGGCGGCGGCCACCGCGTGGTGGAACCTGGTGCACCGCGGCCGGTTACGGACCGGTGACCGGGTACTGGTGCACGGTGCGGCCGGAGGTGTCGGCTCGCTGGCGGTGCAACTGGCCCGCGCGCTGGGCGCATCGGTGACCGGCACCGCCCGCGGCCCGGTGAAGACCGCGCTGTGTCGCGACCTCGGCTGCGATGCGGTGATCGACTACGCCGAGCAGGACGTGTTCGACGAGGCCCGACACCTGCGACCGGACGGGTTCGACATCATCCTGGACAACCAGGGCGCGCCCACGGTGCCCGCCAACATCGGTGCCCTTGCCCCCGGGGGACGGTTGGTCATCGTCGGGGTCGCCGGCGGCAGCCAGGCCGCACTGGACCTCGGGGCGCTGATGGCCGGCGGCGCCGAGATCTCTGCTTCGAGTCTGGGTCGGCTGCCCGATCCGGTGCGCGCCGCGATCTGTCGCGAACTGCGCACCGAAGTGCTGCCGTGGGTGAAGGACCGGGACATCTGGCCGGTGCTCGACGAGCAGGCCTTCACGCTGACCGAGATCGCTGCCGCGCACAAGCGCTTCGGTGCCGGTGACCGGGTCGGCAAGGTGGTGGTGACGACCACCGAAGGTATCTCCAAAAGCGATGTAGATCAACGGATCTAACTCTTTGTCAGATGACCCCGGCCCGGGCAGCATGGTGTGTGCGGATACCGACGCTGTCATCCGCGGCTCCCGCCCCGAATCCGAAACGCGAGGCACCCCCATGAAATCCACCCTGTCATCCGTCGACGCCCGGGCATTCATCCGGGCGATCAGCTGCGCGGCGACGCCGGTGACGATCGTGACCACCCTGGCCCACGATCTGCGTTGGGGTCAGACGGTGTCCGCCGTCAGCCGGGTATCCGACGAGCCCGCAGTGCTCGGGGTGTGCATCAACCGCCGCAGCCCCATCAACGCGGCCATCCGACACAGCGCCGATTTCAACGTCTCCCTGCTCGGCCCCGGCCATCACGGCACCGCCGACACGTTCGCCGGCCGCCGGCAAGCCGGACGGGAGCCGTTCACCTTCGACGACACGCAGTGGGGCCCTGGCCGCAACGGCCTTCCGGTCTACACCGACAGCGTGGCGTCCTTCGAATGCGGGCTGCTCAGCGTCACCGATGTCGGCTCCCACCATCTCTACCTCGGTGAGGTGCGGCATGTCGCGCACACCGATGCCGAACCGCTGCTGCACCTGCGCGGCAGCTACCGCACCCTCTCGGCCCACCACATGGAAGGACAGCACGCATGATCAAAACCGGAGACGAGTACCGCGCGTCCATCGACACCGGGCGCGAGATCTACATCGACGGTGAACAGGTCCACGATGTGACCAAGCACCCGATGTTCGCCCCGATCGTCGACATCCGGGCCCGGATCTACGATCTGGCCCACGACGCGGCCACCGCCGACGTGATGAGTTACGTCGACGAGAACGGCGAACGCAACTCGATCGCCAACAAGATGCCGCTGACACAACAGGATTGGATCGACAAGCGGGCCGCGATCGACCTGGTGCTGGACGAGGCGGGCGGTGTGGTGACCCGGGTCGGTGACGAGACCATCGGCGAGATGTGGGCGCTCTACGACGGCCAGGACGTCCTCAACGAGGTCGACCCCCGCTTCGCCGAGAACATCCGCAGGCACGTCAAGCTGGCCGCCTCCGGCGACCCGTTCCACATCTCGGCCAACACCGATCCCAAGGGCGACCGCTCCAAACGCCCGCAGGATCAGGACCCGGACATGCTGCTGCATGTGGTCCGGGAGACCGATGACGGCATCATCGTGCGCGGCGCCAAATACGAGACCGCCGCTCCGTACGCCACCCAGGCCTACACCAAGCCGACCATCGCGAACTGGGGTGATGCCAAACTCTCCGACTATGCGGTGGGATTCATCGCCGATCTGAACGCGCCGAACCTCAAGTTCATCTGTCGCACCGGCTTTGCCGGCCGTCGTGACGCCGCGGACTACCCGCTGTCGAACCGGGTCGACGAGGTCGAATCGCTGGTCATCTTCGACAATGTGCTGATCCCGTGGGACGACATCCTGTTCTACCGGCACACCCGCGCAGCCACCTTCGTGCGTAGCTGCCTGCACCGCTACAGCGCACTGCCCTATGTGCACCGCTCGATCCGGTTCGCCGACCTGATGATCGGCGCTGCGCTGCACAACGTGCGCCAGACCGGCCTGGACAACAACCCGGCCGTCCAGGAGAAGCTCGCCACGCTGGCCTGCTATCGCGAGGGGATCGACGCCCATCTGACCGCCGCCGTGGCCACCGCCGAGACCAGCCCGGGCGGGCTGCTGATGCCGAACCAGTCGCTGCTCTACGCGGGCCGGGTGTGGGCACAGACCCAACTGCCGCAGATGATGCACACCGCGCGCGAGCTGTGTGGCGGGCAGATCTGCATCACCCCAGATTCGGCGACCTTCGGCGTGCCCGGTGCGGCGCCGTGGCTGGAGAAGTATTACTCGATCACCGACGACTGGCAGGCCGAGGACCGGCGCAAGCTGCTGGCTTTCGCCCGCGACCTGCTCAACAGCGACTACGCCGGACACCGCCTCACCTTCCAATTGTTCGCCCAGGCACCGCCTTTCGCGCACTACCAGGCCGTCTACCGCAATTTCGACTTCGACGGGCCGCTGGCCATGGTCAAGGCCGCCGCCGAACTGTCCGACCGGGTGGACGGTGCGGCGAAGCCATGACCCACGTGCGAATCAGGCCGTTCAACACCCGTGACACCTACCCTGAGCAGGACATCGACAACGATCTGTGCCAGGCCGTCGTCGCCGGGGACACCATCTATCTGCGCGGCCAGATCGGTCAGGACCTCGACACCGCCGCCAATGTCGGCGTCGGCGACGTGACAGCCCAGACCGAACAGGCGATGGCCAATATCGCGATGCTGCTCGGCGAGGCCGGCGCGGCTGTCGACGACATCGTGAAAGTGACTGTCTATCTTGTCGATCCGCGCTATCGCGAACCGGTGTACCGGGTCATCGGACGCTGGCTCAAGGGTGTGCATCCGGTCTCGACCGGGCTGGTGGTCAGCGCGCTGGCCCGGCCGGAATGGCTGGTCGAGGTGGATGTCATCGCGGTGCGGCAGCGGGCGTCATGACGTTCTCGATGGCGGCGCTGGACCGCGACACCGGGGCGTTAGGCATGGTGATCGCCTCCTCGTCACCCGCGGTGGCCGCACGTTGCCTGAACATCCGACCGCACCTGGGGGCGGCGGCCAGCCAGAACGTCACCGACCCACGGCTCGGCGGGCTGCTGCTGGACCGGCTGGCCGCCGGCGACGATGCCCGGACCGCACTGGAGACCGTGGTCGAGGGCCACCCGCTGCGGGACTACCGGCAGCTGACCGTGCTCGACCGCGACGGCCGCACGGCCGCCTTCAGCGGTGCCGGCGCGCTCGGCACCCACCACCACGTGGCCGGCGACGGAGTGGTCGCTGCGGGAAACATGCTCGCCGGCCCGGCCACCATCACCGCACTGGTCGCCGGCTACGAGGCCTCCGATGCGCAGCAGTTCGAACGAAGACTGCTCGACGGGTTGGATGCCGCGCTGGCCGCAGGCGGGGAAGAGGGGCCGATCCACGCCGCGGGCCTGTTGGTCTACCGGGATGTCGGATGGCCCGAGACCACGCTGCGGGTGGACTGGGCCGAAAACCCGGCCGCCCGGCTGGCCGACTTGTGGGCGGTGTGGGAACCGCAACGTGACGACTACGTGCGGCGGGCCCTCGACCCGGCGGCGGCGCCGAGCTTCGGTGTGCCCGGTGACCTCTAAACAGCTCGCCGGGGAGTACCTGGCCGCCCACTGGGACCTGGTCCGCGGGATCAGCACGACGCTGCACGCCGACCCGGAGCCGGCCTGGCAGGAGTTCCGGGCCCACCGGATGCTCACCGCGGTGCTGGCCGAACACGGCTTCGGCGTCGATACCCGCGCCGGCGACCTGCAGACGGCGTTCCACGCCCGGTACGGCACCGGTCCGCTGCACGTCGCGTTCATCGCCGAATACGACGCCCTGCCGGGCCTCGGGCACGCCTGCGGGCACAACCTGATCGCCGCATCGTCGATCGGCGCGGCGCTGATGGTGCAGCACGCCGACCGCGGACAGGCCCTCACCGTGCACGTCATCGGTACCCCGGCCGAGGAGGGCGGCGGCGGCAAGATCCACCTGCTCGACGCCGGGGAGTTCGACGGTCTCGATGCCGCGCTGATGATGCACCCGGGCCCCGTCGACGCGCCACGCGCCGAGCCGATGGCGGTGGCGCACTGGCGCATCTCCTATCGGGGCGTGGCCGCCCATGCCGGGGCCTACCCGCATCTGGGGGTCAACGCCGCCGACGCATTCACCGTCGCCCAGGTCGCCATCGGCCTGCTGCGCCAGCAGCTGCCGCCGACCACCCGGGTGCATGGTGTGGTCACCGAGGCGGGTACCGCACCGAACGCGATCCCGGACACCGCGACCGGCCGCTGGTATGTCCGGGCCCGCACGCTGGCCGACCTCACCGGGATCGAGGGTCGCATCCGCAACTGCTTCGCCGCCGGCGCGCTGGGCACCGGCTGCGAGTTGGACATCGAGCTGGAGTCCGCACCGTATGCGGAGTTCCGCACCGACGAGGAGTTGCTGGATCTGTTCATCGCGAATGCCGCGGCGGTCGGCCGCGATATGACCGCGGAGCCGGCCGAGGGGGCCGCGGCGATGCGGACGGCCTCGACGGACATGGGCAACGTGTCCCAGGTGGTGCGGGCCATCCACCCGTATCTGGGCATCGGCTCGCTACCGGCGGTCAACCATCAGCGCGAGTTCGCCGACGCCGCGGTGGGCCCGTCGGCCGAGGCGGCCCTGCGTGATGGCGCCACCGCGCTGGCGTGGACGGCACTGGATCTGGTGAACCGCTAGAATCGGTCGCGTATCGCCCATGCGCGGGAGAGTTCCGTGGCCGCCAGCCACGGACGCCGAAGGAGCAACACCTCTCCGTCAACCTCTCAGGCCCCCGGACCGCGCACGGCCACGATGCCTCTGGAAAGCGGTGCCCCGCGCACCCGCCCATGGGGAAAGGCCCGGCTTTCGGGCTGAATCTCTCAGGCACCCCGACAGAGGGAGAGGACGTGGCTGTCTGCGCCCTCGACCAGGGGAGATCTCGTGTCTGTTGACCAATCCGGTTTCGTCGCCCGCCACATCGGGCCGGACTCCGATGCCATCGCCACCATGCTGGGCGTCATCGGCGTCGGTTCGCTCGACGAGCTGGCCGACAAGGCGCTGCCGGCCGGCATCCTCGATGCGGTCGGCGCCGACGGCATCGCACCCGGCCTGGAGCAGCTGCCGCCGCCGGCCACCGAGGAAGAGGCGCTCGCCGAGCTGCGGGCGCTGGCCGACGCCAACACCGTCGCGGTGTCGATGATCGGGCAGGGCTACTACGACACGCTGACCCCGCCGGTGCTCACCCGCAACATCCTGGAGAACCCGGCCTGGTACACCGCCTACACGCCCTATCAGCCCGAGATCAGCCAGGGCCGACTGGAGGCACTGCTGAACTTCCAGACCATGGTCAGCGATCTGACCGGTCTCGATGTGGCCAACGCCTCGATGCTCGACGAGGGCACCGCCGCCGCCGAGGCGATGACGTTGATGCACCGGGCGGTGAAGGGTCCGTCCAACCGGCTGGCAGTCGACGCCGACGTGTACGCCCAGACCGCCGCCGTGCTGGCGACCCGTGCCGAGCCACTCGGCATCGAGATCGTCACCGCCGACCTGAGCCAGGGCCTGCCCGAGGGTGACTTCTTCGGTGTGATCGTCCAGTTGCCGGGGGCGAGCGGACGCATTCAGGACTGGTCGGATCTGGTCGCCGCGGCCCATGAGCGCGGCGCGCTGGTCGCGGTCGGCGCCGATCTGCTGGCCGCGACGCTGATCACCCCGCCGGGGGATTTCGGTGCCGATGTCGCCTTCGGCACCACGCAGCGGTTCGGTGTGCCGATGGGATTCGGCGGACCGCACGCCGGCTATCTGGCCGTGCACACCAAGCACGCCCGCCAACTGCCCGGGCGGCTGGTCGGGGTCTCGCTGGACGCGGACGGATCATCGGCCTACCGGCTGAGTCTGCAGACCCGCGAGCAGCACATCCGCCGCGACAAGGCGACCAGCAACATCTGCACCGCCCAGGTGCTGCTGGCCGTGATCGCCGCCATGTACGCCAGCTACCACGGCGCGGCCGGACTGACCGCCATCGCCCGCCGGGTGCACGGCCAGGCCGCCAAGATCGCTGCCGGCCTTGGTGATTCGGTGGTCCATCAAGCGTTCTTCGACACCGTGCTGGCCAACGTTCCCGGGCGCGCGGACGAGGTCGTCGCCGCCGCCAAGGCCGCGGGCATCAACCTGTGGCGGGTCGATGCCGACCACGTGTCGGTGGCCTGTGACGAGGCGACCACCGACGCGCACGTCGACGCCGTGCTGGCTGTTTTCGGTGTCGATGCCGCCGAGCCGGCCGGGGTCGATATCGAAACCCGTACAACGGAATTCCTGACCCACCCGGCATTTCACCTGTACCGCACCGAGACCTCGATGATGCGGTATCTGCGCTCGCTGGCCGACAAGGACATCGCCCTGGACCGCAGCATGATCCCGTTGGGGTCGTGCACGATGAAGCTGAACGCGGCCGCGGAGATGGAGCCGATCACCTGGCCGGAGTTCGCCAAGCAGCACCCGTTCGCGCCGGAATCGGACAACCCGGGCCTGCGCCGGCTGATCGCCGATCTGCAGGCCTGGCTGACCGGGATCACCGGCTACGACGAGATCTCGTTGCAGCCCAACGCCGGATCGCAGGGCGAGTACGCCGGCCTGCTGGCGATCCAGGCCTATCACCGCGACAACGGCCAGGCCGACCGCAACGTCTGTCTGATCCCGTCGAGTGCGCACGGCACCAATGCGGCCTCGGCGGCCCTGGTCGGCATGCGGGTGGTCGTGGTGAAATGCCGGGCCAACGGTGACGTCGACCTGGATGACCTGCGCGCCAAGGTGTCCGAGCATGCCGAGCGGCTGGCCGCGCTGATGATCACCTACCCGTCCACCCACGGGGTGTACGAGCACGACGTCGCCGACATCTGCGCCGCGGTGCACGACGCCGGTGGTCAGGTGTACGTCGACGGTGCCAACCTCAACGCGCTGGTCGGCCTGGCCCGGCCGGGCCGGTTCGGCGGCGATGTGAGCCATCTCAACCTGCACAAGACGTTCTGCATCCCGCACGGCGGCGGCGGTCCGGGTGTCGGACCGGTGGCGGTGCGCAGTCACCTGGCGCCCTATCTGCCCGGTCACCCGCTGGCCGACGAACTCGGTGACCACTACACCGTGTCGGCGGCGCCCTACGGGTCGGCGTCCATCCTGCCGATCACCTGGACCTACATCCGGATGATGGGTGCGGCCGGGTTGCGGGCCGCCTCGCTGACCGCGATCGCGTCGGCCAACTATGTGGCGCGCCGACTCGACGAGTACTTCCCGGTGCTCTACACCGGCGAGAACGGCATGGTCGCCCACGAGTGCATCCTGGATCTCAACGCCATCACCAAGGCCACCGGGGTCACCGTCGACGACGTGGCAAAGCGGTTGGCGGACTTCGGTTTCCACGCGCCCACCATGAGCTTCCCGGTCGCCGGCACGCTGATGGTGGAGCCCACCGAGAGTGAGAGCCTGGCCGAGGTCGACGCTTTCTGTGACGCCATGATCGCCATCAAGGCCGAGATCGACAAGGTCGGGTCGGGTGTGTGGCCGCGCGAGGACAACCCGTTGCGCGGCGCCCCGCACACCGCGGAGTCACTGCTGGTGACCGAGTGGTCGCATCCGTACACCCGCGAGGAAGCCGCCTACCCGCTGGGCAAGGGCTTCCGGCCCAAGGTGTGGCCCCCGGTGCGTCGCATCGATGCCGCCTACGGTGATCGTAATCTGGTCTGCTCGTGCCCGCCGGTGGAGGCCTTCGCCTGATCCGTCACCGAATGTCGGTACGGGTGCCGGGTTTTCGCAAAATCCGGTACCCCACGCCGACGTTCACCGGTGCGCGGCGTCGAACCGTTCGCGCGCCGCGGCGATATCGGCCTGGTGGCGCTCGGTCCACAGCACCAGTGACTGCACGGTCTGGTGCAGGGTGCGGCCCAGGTCGGTGAGCTCGTAGTCCACCCGCGGCGGTACCACCGGATGCACGGTCCGGTGGACCAGGCCGTCACGCTCGAGCTGGCGCAGCGTGACGGTGAGCATGCGCTGGCTGACGCCGTCGATCATGCGCTTGAGTTCGGTGAAGCGCATGGAGCCGTCATCGAGCAGCGCGATGATGAGCAACGACCACTTGTCGGCGATCCGGTCCAGGATCTGCCGGACCTCGCAGTCCTCCCGCCGGTCCCACTGGAAGGCATCCGGGCAGCAGTCGGTTACCTCGGGGATACCGGCTGACTTCGAAGTGCCTTCTTCCGCCATCGGTTCATGGTGCCTGATGATGTGGTCAGTTACCAATAGGAACCAGAAGGCTGGGGTATGACGACCATCGACACACGCTCACGTATCCGCTCGGCGCTGTTGCTCGCGGCGCTGTGCGGAGCGGCATTCCTGGAGGGCATCGACATCGCGATGTTCAACATCGCCCTCCCGGTGATCCGCGCGGCCCTGGATCTGCCGACCGTGCAGCTGCAGTGGATCGTCTCCGGCTATGTCATCGGCTACGGCGGGTTCATGCTGCTGGGCGGGCGCACCGCCGACGTGTACGGCCGGCGCCGGGTGTTCCTGACCGCACTCGTGGTGTTCATCGGCTTCTCCGCCCTGGGCGGGATCGCGCCCAACGGTGAACTCGTCATCGCGGTGCGCATCATCACCGGTATCGCGGCGGCCTTCCTGATGCCCGCCGGCCTGGCCATCATCACCACCAGCTTTCCCGAAGGCCCGCAACGGGATCGGGCGGTGCTGGTGTACGCGGGGATCGGGGCGGCCGGGTTCTCGCTGGGCCTGGTCGCCGGTGGTGTGCTGACCGCGTTCGGGTGGCGCTGGGTGTTCTTCGCTCCCGTCGCGCTCGCGCTGGTGGTGCTGGCGCTGGCCGCGCCGCTGATCCCACGCGATGTCGCGGCGGCGCAGAAACGCTCGCTGGACCTGCCCGGCGCAGTCCTCATCACCGCGGCGGTGGTGCTCACCGTCCTGGCGATCGAGAACATCGCGCACGGACCGGTTTTCGCCTCGGCGGCGGCCGGCCTCATCGCTGCCGTGCTGTTCGCCGTATTCGTCCACCGGCAACGCACGGCCGCCGATCCGCTGGTACCGCCGGCGCTGCTGCGCAGCGGCGCGCTGATCAACGCCTATGTCGGCGCCGGCTGCCTGGCCGCCGGGTTCATGGGTTTCCAGTTCATCGTCGTGCTCTACCTGCAGGAGTTGCGCGGGTGGTCGGCGCTGGCCACCGCGCTGGCCCTGCTGGTCATCGCGATCGACGCCATCCTGGCCCCGACGCTCACCCCGGTGCTGGTGCGGATCTTCGGCCTGTGGCGCGTCATCGCGGCCGGTATGGCCTTCTGCGTGCTGTCTTTCGCGCTCTTCCTGGGGGTCGAGCGGGACTGGGCCTATCTGAGCATGCTGCCGAGCCTGCTGGCCCTCGGACTGGCGTTTACCCTCGCCTACGGGCCGCTGACCATCGCCGCCACCGACGGCGTACCGGCGTCTGCGCAGGGGTTGACCAGCGGCCTGCTCTACACGACCTTCCAGTTCGGCGCGGCGATCGGACTGGCCGGCGCCACCGCGGTGCAGGTCGCGGCGGTGGCCGGGGGAGCCGACCTGCTCGACTCGTACCGGGCGGCACTGCTGGTGCCCCTGGTGCTCGGCGTCATCGGGATCGCCGTCACAGCGCCGCGCGCGTGGCGCACCCCACGGGAGTGCGCCGCCGCCGCGTAGGTTGTCAGGCATGCAGTGGCTGTGGCCCAACCGGTTCCGTCGCCCGGTCCCGGTTCCGGTCCAGCGGTTCGCCTCCGGTCGGTGGCGCGACACCCGCCCGCGGCCGGTCGACACCCAACGCGACCGGCTGAGCCTGGCCACCTACAACATCTGGTTCAACGACCTGCACGCCCGGCGGCGCTACCGTGCCATCGCCGACGCGCTGGCCACCCGGCCCCCGGACATCATGGCCTTCCAGGAGGTCACCGAGCCGGCCCTGGATGTGCTGCTCGCCCAGCCCTGGATCCGGGAGCACTACCTCAGCGCGGCGGTCAGCGGCGGGCGGATCGGCAACTACGGAATGCTGCTGCTGTCACGCATCCCGGTCGACCGCGTCACCTACACCCGGCTGCCGACCCGACTGTCCCGCGGCTATCTGACCGCCCGGTTCACCATCGCCGGACGGCCGCTGACCGTCATCGGACTGCATCTCGAAAGCGGTAAGGCCGCAGCACAAGTGCGCGACCGGCAGCTGCGTCAGATCGTCGACTCGGTGCGTGGCCACCGCGACGTGGCGATCATGGGCGACTTCAACCTCCGCGATGCCGAGAACGGCATCCTGCCCGCCGACTACCGGGATGTGTGGCCGGCGCTGCATCCCGACGAGCCGGGGTTCACCGAGGACACCACGATCAATCACATGCGCTACGACATGAAGGACAAGCACCGGCACGTGCGGTTCGACCGGGTGCTGCTCAAGGGCGAGCACTGGACGCCGCAGGCCATGACGCTGCTCGGGCGGGAGCCGATCGCCGCGGACCTACCCCGGGTGTTCCCCTCGGATCACTTCGGGGTGCGGTGCACGCTGGTCCGGGTCGGCTAACCGAGCAATTCCGATACCGCGTCGCCCAGCGCCGGATCGGTCGCACTCGGCACACTGCGGTACTGACCACCGCTGGCCTCGGCGACGGCCTCCCAGGTCGCGCGGTCGGGATCGTCACCGATGTTGATGACGTCGACCGCCACCGGGCGCTGCTGGTCGACCGCGCCCCGGATGTAGGAGACCAGTCCGGGGCCGTCGAGGCTGCGGTCGGTGTGCGGGCCGGAGGTGATGACCAGCACCGAATTCGGTTGATCGGGGCGGAAACCGGATAACGCCTCGCCGTACACCAGGCGCAGCGTGGTGAAGGACACCGCACCGCTGGCCGACCCGCCCTGGGATTGCAGGCTGGAACCCAGCGCCGCCGCCCGCGGTGTGCCGCCGACATCATCGCTGAGCGGTCCGGTGGTGATCGCCGAGCGCCCGGCCACCCCGTCGAAGGTCCACAAGCCCACCGCCGCCGACGGCGGAAGCTGCTGCACACGGTCGTTCACCGCGCGGGCCAGGTCGGTCAGCCCCGGGGTGGCCTGGCCGAGCATCACGGTGACGGTGCCGTCCTGCACCGGTGCGGACAACCGGGCGGCCAGCGTGGCCCGCTCGGCCGGATCGCCGAAGGACAGCGGTTGGCCCACCGCCGGGAAGTCGGTGACCGGACTCTCCGGGTTCGTCGCGCCCTCGGCCCGGAAGCCGGCCTCGGCCAGCTTGGTCAGCTGCTCGGGTTTGCGCATGAAGCGGTCGAATTCACTTGCCGCAGTGACCTGCTCCTTGGACAGCCAGTCGCCGCTGAGCAGCACGGCGGGGAAGTCGGCGACCGCCGCCGGACCCGACGGTGTCCAGGCCGCGAGCTTGGCGCCGGCGTCGGCCAGGTTGTCGGCGCGCTGGACCAGCAGTTGCTCGGTGGTGGCGACCGCGTGCACCGGAGCGGCGGCCGGATCGGCGGCATTGACCAGCGCATCCAGCGCGGTCGAGGCCTGGGCATCGGCCAGCTCGGGCTGGGCGCCCATGAGTCGTTGCGCCGCTGCGGCACCGTTGGTGGCGGGCGCGTTCGGCGGGGCCGACGCGGCCGCCACCGCCTCGGCGGCCAGCAGGCCGGCATCACTGTTGCCTGCCATCGGCAGTGCCAGGCGAAGGCCGCCCCAGCCCACCAGGTCCACGCCGTCCAAGCCAGCCGGGTTTGTCTGCAGATTCGGCAGGGCCGACCAATTCTGCTCACCCAACGCGGATTTGAGCTCGGGTCGGACGGCGAGCACGACCGGCGAGCTCACCAGCGAACGACTGTCGATCACGGTTTCCGGTCCGGCCGCGGCTTCCAACCGGGCCTCGGCGGCGGAACTGGCGGGCAGCCACAATGCGGGCTGCGCCCCCAGATCTGCGGGCCACGCTCCGGTGAAACCGTTCACCACGGCCTCGGCGTCGGAGGACTTCACCTCGACCTTGACGCACCGGTCACCGACGCGGGGATTGGTGCCGAGGTAGTCCTGGGCCTGCGCGCCGATCTGTTCGGCGATGGCCGGGTCGGCGACGACGGCGACGGTCACCTCACCTTCGACGCACCGGTCGGCCGAGGCCTGACTGCGGTCGGAGAGCGCGTTGCCGAAGAACTGCCACAGGATCACCGCACCCACCACCGCGACCACGGTGATCAGAGCGATGACGACGCCCCGGCTGACGGTGCGCCGACCGGTGGTCACGGCCCGGTGCGAACCGGTCCACTCACCACTGTCGTATGCCCGCTGCCGTCCGGTGACGGAGAACGCCTGGGTGGGTGAGTCCTCGTCGGCGACCGCCGGGAAACCGCGCGGGGCGGGATCTGGATCCGCATAGTCATAGTCGCCGGGTGCGTCGAAGCCACCCGACGCCCGGTGGTCGTCGGGTGCGTCGTACACACCCGGCGCCGGATACCCGCCGGCCTCGTCGTACCGGTAATCGTCGGTCTCATAACCGAACTCGGGCTGGTCACGCTGCCCGCCCGACGGCCCCGCCGGGGAATCGTCGCGGCGGGGATCGCCGAAGACTCCGGCTTCGTCGTCCGGCCGGTCATCGGGATCGGGAATGCTGTGCCTGCCCATCCCTACCCTCTTGTCTCGTCGTGTCGCATGCCCCGCCGAAGTCTAGTCACTGGTTCGCGGCACGCGCCTTGAACTCGCGGCGGCGCCGGTGCAGGATCGGCTCGGTGTAGCCGCTGGGCTGCTGCGCGCCGGACAGGATGAGCTCCTGGGCGGCCTGGAAGGCGATGCTGGCCTCCGGGTCAGGTGCCATCGGCAGGTAGTCGGCGTCACCGGCGTTCTGCTCGTCGACGATGGCGGCCATCCGGCGCAGGCTGGCCTTGACATCACCCTCGGTGATGACACCGTGGCGCAGCCAGTTGGCCAACAGCTGACTCGAGATACGCAGTGTGGCACGGTCTTCCATCAGCGCGACATTGTGGATGTCGGGCACCTTCGAACAGCCGACGCCGGCATCGACCCAGCGCACCACGTAGCCCAGGATCGACTGGCAGTTGTTGTCGACCTCCTCGTGGATCTCGTCGGGCGACCAGGCCAGCTCACCGGCCAGCGGGATGGTGAGCAGCTCGTCGATGGTGGCGCGCTTCTTGCCGGCCAGCTCCTGCTGCACCGCGAAGACGTCGACCTGGTGGTAGTGCATCGCGTGCAGGGTGGCCGCCGTCGGCGAGGGCACCCAGGCGGTGCTGGCACCGGCCTTGGGCTGGCCGATCTTCTGCTCGACCATGTCGGCCATCAGATCGGTCATCGCCCACATACCCTTGCCGATCTGGGCGCGACCGGACAGGCCGGTCGCCAGGCCGGTGTCGACGTTGGCGTCCTCGTAGGCCTTGATCCAGGGCTGACTCTTCATCGCACCCTTACGGATCATCGGGCCGGCCTCCATGGAGGTGTGGATCTCGTCGCCGGTGCGGTCCAGGAAGCCGGTGTTGATGAACACCACCCGGTCGGCGGCGGCCTTGATGCACGCCTTCAGGTTCAGCGTGGTCCGGCGCTCCTCGTCCATGATGCCGACCTTGAGGGTGCCCTGCGGCACGCCGAGGACATCCTCGACACGGGAGAACAGCTCGCAGGTGAACGCCACCTCGTCGGGCCCGTGCATCTTGGGCTTCACGATGTAGACCGAGCCGGTGCGCGAGTTCTTGTAGGGGCCGTTGGCGCCGTCGTTGTCGGCGGCGTCGCGCAGGCCGTGGATGGCGATCAGGCCGGTGAACAGGGCGTCCTGGATGCCCTCGGGGATCTCGTTCCCATCGGCGTCGATGATGGCGTCGTTGGTCATCAGGTGCCCGACATTGCGGACGAACAGCAGGCTGCGCCCGGGCAGGGTCAGCTCGCCCTCGCCGTCCGGGGTGGCGAAGACCCGGTCGGGGTTCAGCACGCGGGTGAAGGACTTACCGCCCTTGGACACCTCTTCGGCCAGATCGCCACGGTTCAGGCCCAGCCAGTTGCGGTAGCCCAGCACCTTGTCCTCGGCGTCGACGGCGGCCACCGAATCCTCGAAGTCCATGATCGTGGTGACCGCGGACTCCAGCACGACGTCCTTGATGCCGGCTTTGTCGCCTGCGCCGACCGGCGAGGACGGGTCGATCAGGATCTCGATGTGCAGGCCGTTGTGCTTGAGCAGCACCGACCACGACGCCGAGCCCAACTCGCCGGTGTAGCCGGCGAAGGCCGACGGATCGGCCAGATGCGCCGACGAGGGTTGGCCCGAGGAGTCGACAGCCAGAGTCAGCTGCCCGTCTTCGATCTTGACCTCGGTGATGTCGGCCCAGGACCCGTCGGCCAGTGGCACCGCCTCGTCGAGGAAGTTGCGGGCGTAGGCGATGACCTTGTCACCGCGGACCTTGTTGTAGGAGGAGCCGGCCTCGGCGCCGCCCTCGTCGGAGATGACGTCGGTGCCGTAGAGCGCGTCGTACAGCGAGCCCCAACGGGCGTTGGCCGCGTTCAGCGCGAAGCGCGCGTTGAGGATCGGCACGACCAGCTGCGGACCCGCGGTCGAGGTGATCTCGGGGTCCACGCCGGAGGTGGTGACGGTGAAGTCGGCGGGCTCGGGGGCCAGGTAGCCGATGTCGGTGAGGAACTGCTTGTACTCGGCGGCGTCGAAGGGGCCGATGACCCGGGCGCGGTGCCACTTGTCGATCTGGGCCTGCAGGTCGTCACGACGGGCGAGCAGATCCTGGTTCTGCGGGGCGAGGTCGGTGACGACCTTGTCCACGCCGGCCCAGAAGCTGTCGGGGTCCACACCGGTGCCCGGCAGCGCCTCATTGGTGATGAAGTCGTGCAGCACCTTGGCGACCCGCAGGTTTCCGACAGTCACGCGTTCGGTCATGATTCCTCCCTTAACAGTCGGTCTAGTTTACCCGTCGGTAACTACGCTCGAACGTCCGCCGGTAGTCCCGCCAGCAGCTGGTCACAGTGCCTCCGCAGCCGCGCCCGCAGCGGCGCGGCGCGCTCGGCGATGTCCTGCTGGGCCTTGACGTACTCGGCACGGCCCGAGGCGGTTTCGACAGCCACCGGTGCAAAACCATAGTCGGTGAGGTCATATGGGCTGGCACACATGTCCAGCACGCGCGCGGCGGCGGCCAGATCCAGGCAGTCCATCAGCAGCTCGGAGTCCACCAGCGGACCCAGCTTGTAGGCCCACTTGTACAGATCCATCCCGGCGTGCACACAGCCGGGCTGCTCGCGGTCGACCTGGCTGTCCCTGGACAACGGCTCGGCGTTGCGCACCGCGGCGGCCGGTGTGAAGAACCGGAACGCGTCGAAATGACTGCACCGCAGCGGCATCGATTCCACCACCGCATCGGTGCCCGCCGACCCCAGCCGCAGTGGCACGGCCGAGTGCCGGACATCGTCGGAGCGGTACACCATGGCCCACTCGTGCAGGCCGAAACAGTTGAACCGGGCCGGCCGGTCCGCGGTGCGGCCCAATAGGCCCGCGACGAAATCGACGGTGTCGCGCCGGGACAGCAGCAGATCCCGCGACACCGACACCAGACCGTCGGACTCGACGTAACCCGTCCGGTTCAGGAACCGCCGCGCGCCCGGTCCGGTCAGCGCCACCCCGAAGCCCGGATGCCAGCGGCGCAGCTGCCGCGGCCGCAGGCTGTAGTAGGTGAACAGGAAGTCCCACACCGGATGCGGCTCGCCGCGCCGGGCCCGCTCGGAGTGCGGGGCCAGGAACGTCTCGGCCCGCCGTCGGTGGGCGGCCTCGCGGGCCGTCCAGACATCCTCGTCGAGCTCGATCACACCCGGTGTGTCCCGTCGCGCACGGTACCGACCAGGTCCTCGACCAGATCCTCCAGCGTGACCATCGCCGTCACCCGGCCGCCGTTGGTCACCAGTGCCAGGTGGCTCTTGTTGCGGCGCAGCCGGGTCAGCGCATCGGGCAGCGGCAGTGTCGAGGGCACCTGGATCAACGGGCGCACCATGGCGGCGTCGAGCACCGTGAGCTCATCGCTGAGCACCGGCAGCACATCCTTGATGTGCAGGTAACCCAGGTAGCTACCGTCGGCATTGGTGACCGGGAACCGGGAGTAGCCGGTCTCCGAGAGCGCCCGCTCCACCGCGGCGATGGTGGGTCCCGCGCCGGGCCGGGCGGCCGGCACCGCATGGATCCGGTCCAGCGGGATGGCCAGGTCGGCCACATGGCGGTCCCGGATCTGCAGGGCGCGGGTCAGCCGGGTGTGCTCCTCGCGGTCGAGCAGCCCCTCCGACAGCGACTCGGCGATCATGTCGGACAACTCCACGGTCGACACCGTGACGTCGAGCTCGTCTTTGGGTTCCACCCGCAGGGCCCGCAGCGTGGTGTTGGCCGCC
This sequence comes from Mycolicibacterium bacteremicum, assembly GCF_002086115.1. GTDB lineage: Bacteria > Actinomycetota > Actinomycetes > Mycobacteriales > Mycobacteriaceae > Mycobacterium > Mycobacterium bacteremicum. Next base: position 16,172 of record NZ_MVHJ01000020.1, on the reverse strand, counting down.
CAGTTGTAGAACGCGATGAAGGGTTTGGCCGCCCGGATGTAGACCAGATACGGCGGCACCAGCAGCATCGCGGTGCTCTCCGGCCCGGCGATGGCGATGTTCTTGGGCACCATCTCGCCGAGCAGCACGTGCAGGGTGACCACGATGGCCAGCGCGATGACGAACGACACGGTGTGCAGCATCGCCTCGCTGATGCCGATCAGGGCGGCCGGTTTCTCCAGCAGGTGCGCCACCGCGGGCTCGCCGACGCGGCCCAGCAGGATCGAGCAGATGGTGATGCCGAGCTGGGCGCCGGCCAGCATCAGCGACAGATTCTCGCCGGCCCGCATCACCGTCACGGCGCGCTTCTTGCCCTGCTCGGCGAGGGCTTCGAGGCGGTCCCGGCGCGCCGAGATGAGCGCGAACTCGGCCCCGACGAAGAACGCGTTGAGCGCCAGCAGCAGCACCGTCAGCCCGACCGCGAACAGATCACCGCCCATCGGTGTCCTCCTCATCGCCGTCGACCTGGACCAGTTCCAGCAGGTCGATGCGTCGGCCGTCCATCTTGAGCACCCGGGCGTGCCAGCGCACCGCCGGATCGCCGGGCCGGTCCGGATCGAACTCGGTCAGCTCGACGGTCTCGCCGACCTCGGGGATGTGCCCCAGCTTCTCCAGCACCAACCCGCCGATGGTCTCGTAATCACCCTCGGGCGCCCGGAACGGCGTCTCGGAGTCGACCTCGTCGATGCGCAGCAGTCCGGACACCTCCCATCCGGTGCGGCTCTGCACCACATCCGGGGTGGCGTCGTCGTGCTCGTCGCGGACGTCGCCGACGATCTCCTCGATGAGGTCCTCGACGGTGACCATGCCCGCGGTGCCGCCGTATTCGTCGACCACCATGGCGGTCTGGATGCCGTTGCCGCGGATCTGCGTCATCACCGCATCGCCGTCCAGGGTGGACGGCACCGTCGGCACCGGCACCGCCAGCCGGGACAGCGGGGTTCGTGCGCGCAGCTCGGCGGGCACCTCGAACACCTGCTTGACGTGCACCATCCCGACGGTCTGGTCCAGGTCGCCGTCCACGATCGGGAACCGCGAGTATCCGGTGCGGATCGCGGCGGCCATCAGATCGGCGACGGTGTCCTCGATCTCCAGCGACTCGATCTTCGAGCGTGGGGTCATCAGTTCCTCGGCCGAGCGGTCGCCGAACTGCAGGGAGCGGTCGACCAGCAGCGCGGTGTCGGCATCCAGCGATCCGCTGCGTGCCGAGGTGCGCACCAGCGACACCAGTTCCTGCGGGGAGCGGGCCGAGCGCAGTTCCTCGGCCGGTTCGATGCCCAGCCGGCGCAGGATCCAGTTCGCGGTGCCGTTGGTGGCCTTGATCACCGGGGTGAACAGCTTGGAGAAGTACCACTGCGGTGCGGCGGCGAAGCGCGCGGTGGGCAGCGGTTTGGCGACGGCCAGGTTCTTGGGCACCAGCTCACCGAAGATCATCGAGACCGATGTCGCGATCAGCAGGGCCAGCGCCAGTGCGATACCGCTGACCCAGTCGGCCGGGATCCGGATCGCGGTCAGTGGTGTGTAGAGCAGCCGGGCGACGACGGGCTCGGCGAGGTAACCGGTGGCCAGTGTGGTGATCGAGATGCCGAGTTGGGCGCCGGACAGCTGAAACGACAGCGAGCGGTGTGCCTTGCGGACGAATTGGTCGCGTCGTCCGCCCGCGCGGGCGTTGGCCTCGACGATGCTGCGTTCCAGGGCGGTCAGCGAGAACTCGGCGGCCACGAATATCGCGGTGCCCGCGGTCAGCAGGACGAACGCGAGCAGGCTCAGGAGGGTCATGGTGAGATTCACGGCCACCTCACCGGATGGCTGCCGGGCCGCATGCCCGGCCGACTAGGGGACGGCTCGCCGTCGCCCGGTTCGCTGCCCGGGGCCGGTGTGCCCAGCGGTATCCCCGGGCCCACCTGCGAACCGGGGGTCTCCACGGGTGCCTGTGGCACGGGGTCCCTCTCTGTTGGTCGGTGATGTCATCCGGCGACGGAATCGCTATATGTTAGCCGCCCGCGGCGCACCGGATGTCAGCCGCCTGCGGCGGACCGGCCGCAGTCACCAACCGGTCGGCAGTGGATGACCCTCGGCGAATCCGGCGGCGGACTGGACGCCGAGGATCACCTTGTCGTGCAGTTCGGGCAGCGTGGTCGCGCCGACATAGGTGCAGGTGCTGCGCACACCGGAGGTGATGTGGTCCAGCAGGTCCTCCACGCCGCCGCGGTGCGGGTCCAGGCTCATCCGCGAGCTGGAGATGCCCTCCTCGAACAATGCCTTACGGGCGCGGTCGAACGCCCCGTCGCCGGCGGTGCGGGCGGCGACCGCGCGCTTGGAGGCCATCCCGTAGCTCTCCTTGAACGGGTGGCCGTCGCGGTCGCGCAGCAGATCACCGGGGGACTCGTAGGTGCCGGCGAACCAGGAGCCGATCATCACGTTGGACGCGCCGGCGGCCAGCGCCAGCGCCACATCGCGCGGATGCCGCACGCCGCCGTCGGCCCACACGTGGCCGCCGAGTTCGGATGCCGCCGCGGCACATTCGACGACGGCGGAGAACTGCGGCCGTCCCACGCCGGTCATCATCCGGGTGGTGCACATGGCACCGGGGCCGACCCCGACCTTGACGATCGAGGCGCCCGCATTGATCAGGTCCCGGGTGCCCTCGGCCGAGACGACGTTGCCCGCGGCCAGCGGCAGACCCAGGTCCAGCGCGGCGACGGCGGCGACCGCGTCCAGCATCTTGGCCTGGTGCCCGTGGGCGGTGTCGATGACCAGCACGTCGGCGCCCGCCTCGGCGAGCCCGCGGGCCTTGGCGCCGACATCGCCGTTGATGCCCACCGCGGCGGCGATGCGCAGCCGGCCGGCCGCGTCGACGGCGGGGGAGTAGATGCCGGCGCGCACCGCGGCGGTGCGGGTGAGCACCCCGGCCAGCTCACCGGTCGCATCGGTCAGCACCGCGACGTCGACGGGGGCATGCTCCAGCAGGTCGAAGATCTTGCGCGGATCGGTTCCCGCCGGCGCGGTGACGAAATCGCTGACGGCCACGTCGCGAACCCGGGCGAAGCGGTCCACCCCGGCGCAGCCGGCCTCGGTGACCACACCGATGGGCCTGCCCTCGGACACCACGACGGCCGCGCCGTGCGCGCGCTTGTTGATCAACGCCAGCGCGTCGGACACCGAGTCGTCGGGGGCCAGTTGTACAGGGGTGTCGGCCACCAGGTCGCGGCTCTTGACGAAGTCGACGGTGTGCTGCACCGCCGAGAGCGGCAGGTCCTGGGGGAGCACCACGATGCCGCCGCGGCGGGCCACCGTCTCGGCCATCCGCCGGCCGGCCACCGCAGTCATGTTGGCGACGACCACCGGGATGGTGGTGCCCGATCCGTCGACGGTGGACAGGTCCACGTCGAATCGGGAGGCGGCCTCCGAGCGGCCCGGCACGATGAAGACGTCGTTGTAGGTCAGGTCGTACGGGGGCCGGTGGCCGTCGAGGAAACGCATACCTCGAGTCTAGTGCGCTCGGCCCCTCCGGCGAGCAGACGCGTCTACCCCTGGAACCGTGGCAGAAAAGGGGTGTACGCGTCTGCTCACCAGCAGAAAGTCAGGCCTCGACCTCGGTGCGGTCCCCGCTCCACAGGGTGTGGAACCGCTTGTCGCGATCGGTGTCGATGCGCCCGTAGGTGTGTGCGCCGAAGAAGTCGCGCAGGCCCTGGGTCAGGGCGGCGGGCAGCCGCTCGGTGCGCAGACCGTCGTAATAGGACAGCGCCGAGCTGAACCCGGGGATCGGGATGCCGAGCTCGGTGGCCTTGACCACGACGCGGCGCCAGCTGTCGATCGCCGCCTCGATGGCGTCGCGGAAGTACGGGTCCACGATCAGCGTCGGCAGGTCGGCGTTGTTGTCGAACGCATCGGTGATCCGGTTGAGGAACTTGGCCCGGATGATGCAGCCGCCGCGCCAGATCCGTGCCATGTCGCCGGGGGTGATGTCCCAGCCGTATTCGGCCGAGCCCGCCTGGATCTGGTTGAAGCCCTGGGCGTAGGCGATGATCTTCGAGGCGTACAGGGCCTGGCGGATGTCCTCGGTGAACTGCGCTGCGTCGCTCGGCTTTTCCCCGAGGTCCCCCGATGCCAGGCCCGTGGTGGCCGTGCGCTGGGCGACCGAGCCCGACAGTGCACGGGCGAAGACGGCTTCGGCGATGCCGGTGACCGGGACGCCGAGATCGAGCGCGGACTTGACCGTCCAGCGGCCGGTGCCCTTCTGCTCGGCCTCGTCCAGGATCAGGTCGACCAGCGGTGTGCCGGTCTTGGCGTCGACCTGCTTGAGCACCTCGGCGGTGATCTCGATGAGATAGCTGTCCAGATCGCCCTTGTTCCACTCGGCGAACACCTCGGCGATATCGGCCGCGGCCAGGCCCAGCCCGTCGCGCAGCAGCTGGTAGGCCTCGCCGATGAGCTGCATGTCGGAGTACTCGATGCCGTTGTGCACCATCTTGACGAAGTGCCCGGCGCCGTCGGGGCCGATGTGGGTGCAGCAGGGCACGCCGTCGACGTGCGCGGAGATCTCCTCCAGCAGCGGGCCGAGGGACACATAGGACTCGGCGGGCCCACCCGGCATGATCGACGGGCCGTTGAGCGCGCCCTCCTCACCGCCGGAGATGCCGGCGCCGACGAAGTGCAGGCCCCGCTCGCGGATGGCCTTCTCGCGGCGGATGGTGTCGGTGTAGAGCGCGTTGCCACCATCGATGATGATGTCGCCTTCTTCCATGGCGTCGGCGAGCTCGTTGATCACGGCGTCGGTCGGGTCACCGGCCTTGACCATGATCAGCACCCGGCGTGGCTTCTCCAGCGCATCGAGGAACTCGGCGATGGACTCGCTGCGGATGAAGTTGCCGTCGGCGCCGTGCTCGGCCAGCAGCGCGTCGGTCTTGGCGATCGAACGGTTGTGCAGCGCAACGGTGTAACCGTGCCGGGCGAAGTTCCGCGCGATATTGGATCCCATGACCGCGAGGCCGGTGACCCCGATCTGTGCCTTACCGGTATTGCCCGAGTTGGTCATGCGGGAGCCTTTCGCGTCGATGTGTGTCTGGCTGATCTTTCCCTGACCAGATCGCCATCGGGACGCCGGGTAATCCGCTAGCTGCTGAACAGGCGGTGCAGTTCGGTCAGCCAGGGCAGCGCCAGCGCCACGGTGGGGACGATCAGGATGGCCGCCGCCGCCGTGTAGGCGGCCACCGCCAGGGCAAGACTATTGCCCTCGCCGCACAGCCGCTCGACCCGCACCACGGTCGTCGGACCGCCGGCGGCCAGCGCACCGGAGGGGGTGCGGCCACCGGCGCAGGCCACCAGCGCCCGCGCCAGTGGGGTGGGGCCGGCGACCCGCACGGCGGCATCGTCGGCCAGCAGTTCGATCAGCAGGCGCACCGCGTCCAGGGCGTTGCCGCTGCGGACGAAGCGCGGGAAGGCGCGGTGCACGGCGGTGAACATCTCCAGCACCAGGTCATGGCGGGCGCGCAGGTGGGCGCGTTCGTGGGTGAGGATGGCCGAGATCTCGCTCTCCGACAGCGAGGTCAGGGTTCCCTCGCTGACCACCACCCGGCTGCGCACGCCGGGCAGGCAGTAGGCCATCGGCTGCGCCACGTCCAGGATGCGCAGACCCGCCGGCCGCCGCGCCGGCGTGCTGATCTCATCGCGGCACCTGCCGACCAGATCGACCACCATGCGATGGCGCGCGCGACGGCGCCGGGTGGCGACGCCGACCTGGATGACGGCGACGATCAGCCGGGCGCCGATCATCAGCGTCAGCGCGAAGACCACCACGTACAGCGCCCACAGTGGCCAGCCCAACACCGCGATCTCGCTGGTCAAGGTGGCGGTGGGACGTCCGTCGGGACCCGGGACGAACAACCGGCTGGCGATGGCGATGCCGGCGGAAAACGCCGAGAGGACCGCGGCCAGCGCGATGGCCTGCCACAACACGATCGCCGCGCGGGGCGCCCGCAGCGGCCAGGAGGCACGTGCCAGCAGGGCGGGCACCGGACCGACGAGCGCCAGCGCGACGACGGAGAAGGCCAGCGCGGACACGCCGTCAGTGTCTCTCAGTCGGTACCGGAATTGCCAGTCGGTGTGACCGGCATGTGCTTGGCTTCCAGTTCTGCCAGCGCACGGCGCAGCGCGGCGGCCTCATCGGCACCCACCCGCTCGACGAAGTGCACCAGGGCCGCCTCGCGACTACCGGAGTCGGCGGCCTGATCGAGCGCGTCCACCATCAATCCGGCGACCAGCTCGTCGCGGCCGTGGGTCGGGGCATAGCGGTGGGCCCGGTCGTCGCGGTGCTGGACGACCAGGTTCTTCTTCGCCAGGCGCTGCAGCACCGTCATGATCGTGGTGTAGGCAAGGTCGCGGCGTGCGGCCAGCGCCTCGTGAACCTGGCGCACCGTCTGCGGTTCGCGCGAGGTCCAGAGGTGGTCCATCACTTCGCGCTCGAGTTCGCCGAGTCGCGTCAACTTAGCCATCTTTCGTTCACTCCCCTGAGCAATGAAAACAGCGTACTACGCGGTTACTACCGTGCGTCGTATCCAATCACCGACCCGCGTCCTCCGCTCGGCGGCGGACCCTCCTGTGCCGGTCAAAGGCTATTTCCGGGTTTCCTGTGAGTCCAGTCACAGGCACTGGCCCCGTTGCCGACTGTGACTATAGTAAGGCTAACCTAACCACAGAAGGAGGTGCTGATGACGGTCGTGGTCGACGATCCACTGATCGCACGCATGTCGATTCGGCGGGCGCTGCCGCTACACGAATCCAGCCGCCGACTGCGCGAGCTGTATCCGGAATGCCCGCGGGTGTATGGCGTGGCCGTGATGGGCGATCTGTCCCGGCGGCGCTGGTGGCCGCTCATCGAGGTGGTCACCACCGACCGGCTGCGCCTCATGTTCGACGCCGCGGTCGCCGAGACCGACAGCAGGGCCGCGGTGGCCCAGCAGCTGGCCGCGACGTTGTCGCACGTGGTGATCGGGCGGGTGGTGCCCCTGGTCGCGCTGGAGGGACGCGCCTGGGACACCGGGCTGGAGAACCTCTGGGTGCACGTCGATTCCGAAGGCGCGATCGACTGGGTCGGTGTGGTCGACCCGACCCTGCGTGCGCTTCCCGACGACCCGCAGCTGGTGCAACGCTGCACCGCCGGCTCGGTGCGCTCCCGGCGCGACGGCATCGTGGCGCTGCCCAGCGAGGCGGCGCTGACCACCTGGGTGGCCCACCGCAGCCACCGCGCGCTGGCCCCGCTGTTCGCCAGGTTGCACGACGTGAGCGAGGGCGCCATCTCGATCGCGGCGATGTGGAACATCGTGGGTGCCGCCGTGGTGGGTGCGTCCACCCAGGTGCCACTGCTGGCCGGGTCCAGCGAGCTGACGAGTATGTGCCGTGGCCAGGCGATCCTGGACGCCCTGGTCGGGTTCGGCCTGCCGGTGCGCGGCTCGGGCAGGAACGCCGCCGGGAAGGCCTTGCTAAATTAGGGCAGCCTTGCCTATCCTGTTCATGCGAGGCTAACGGACCGAGCCGGAGTCCTGAGGGCTGCAGAGACCCCCGGTCCACTCGAAGGAAGGGCCCCACGCATCACGCGTGGGGCCCTTCCGCATATGGCGGGTACTGCCCTGCCGGCCTGCGCGTCGCGAGGTGTAGACACTGACTCGTGACTTCTTCCGTGCCGCCCGGCCTCGGCGCCGGCTTCGACAGCGAACTGGGACTGCAGTATCTGGAGGTGACGCCGGACGGCGGGCGCGCCCGCTTGGTGATCACCGACAAGGTCAAGCAACCGTGGGGGATCGTGCACGGAGGTGTCTACTGCGCCATCGTCGAGAGCCTGGCCAGCGTGTCCGGCCACGTGTGGCTGGCCGAGCACGGTGGCGGCACCGTCGTGGGGGTCAACAACAACACCGACTTCCTGCGCGCCATCAAATCCGGCACCGTGACGGCGGTTTCAACACCCATCCACCGCGGGCGACGCCAGCAGCTGTGGTTGATCACCATCACCGACGAGGACGACCGCACCGTCGCGCGCGGCCAGGTCCGGCTGCAGAACGTCGCCGACGACTGAGCGCTGCCGATTTCGCGGCAGCGTGGCAGGATCGCGCACTATGCGTTTGTCGCCGCATGAACAGGAACGGCTGCTCATCTCCTACGCCGCAGACCTGGCGCGCCGCCGCCAGGACCGCGGCCTGAAGCTCAACCACCCGGAGTCGGTGGCGCTCATCACCGATCACATCCTGGAGGGCGCCCGCGACGGCCGGACCGTCGCCGAACTGATGGTCAGCGGGCGCGAGGTGCTGACCCGCGAGCAGGTGATGGACGGTATCCCCGAGATGCTGCACGACGTCCAGGTCGAGGCGACATTCCCCGACGGCACCAAGCTCGTCACCGTCCACCATCCGATCCCGTGAGGCGGCCATGACCTCGATACCCGGTGAAATCCTCTACGGCGAGGGTGAAATCGAGCTCAACGAGGGCGCACCGCGGTTGACCCTGGAGGTGGTCAACAGCGGCGACCGCCCGGTCCAGGTCGGCAGCCACGTGCATCTGCCGCAGGCCAACACCGCCCTGGCCTTCGACCGCGCCGCGGCGCACGGGCACCGCCTCGACATCCCGGCCGGGACCGCGGTGCGATTCGAACCCGGTATCGCCCAGACCGTGTCGCTGGTCCCGTTGCGCGGCAGCCGTGAGGTCCACGGCCTGTCGCTGAACCCGCCCGGAAGATTGGACGCCCCGCAGTGACCGCCCTCTCCCGTGAGCGCTACGCCGCCCTGTTCGGTCCCACCGCCGGTGACCGGATCCGCTTGGCCGACACCGATCTGGTCATCGAGATCACCGAGGACCGCAGCGGCGGACCCGGTCTGGCCGGCGACGAGGCCGTCTTCGGCGGCGGCAAGGTGCTGCGCGAATCCATGGGACAGTCCCGGGCGACCCGGGCCGACGGGGCGCCCGACACCGTCATCACCGGCGCGGTGATCCTGGACCACTGGGGAATCATCAAGGCCGACATCGGTATCCGCGACGGCCGCATCGTCGCGATCGGCAAGGCGGGCAACCCCGAGATCATGTCGGGGGTGCACCCGGACCTGGTGGTCGGTCCGTCGACCGAGATCATCGCCGGCAACGGGCGCATCGTGACCGCGGGCGCCATCGACTGTCACGTCCACCTCATCTGTCCGCAGATCATGGAGGAGGCGCTCGGCGGCGGGATCACCACCATCGTCGCCGGCGGCACCGGGCCGGCCGAGGGGAGCAAGGCCACCACGGTCACCCCGGGCTCGTGGCATCTGGCCCGGATGTTGGAGGCGCTGGATTCCTGGCCGCTGAATGTCGCGCTGCTCGGCAAGGGCAACACCGTCAGCCATGAGGCGATGTGGGAGCAACTGCGCGGCGGGGCAGCCGGATTCAAGCTGCACGAGGACTGGGGGACCACCCCGGCCGCTATCGACGCCTGCCTCACCGTCGCCGACGCCGCCGGCGTGCAGGCCAACATCCACACCGACACCCTCAACGAGATGGCCTTCGTCGAGGACACGCTGGCCGCCATCAAGGGCCGGTCCATCCACGCCTATCACACCGAAGGCGCCGGCGGCGGGCACGCACCCGACATCATCACCGTCGCCGCACACCCCAACGTGCTGCCGAGTTCGACGAACCCGACCCGCCCGCACACCGTCAACACCCTCGACGAACATCTCGACATGCTGATGGTGTGCCACCACCTGAACCCGCGGATTCCCGAGGATCTCGCCTTCGCCGAGAGCCGGATCCGGCCGTCGACCATTGCCGCCGAGGACCTGCTGCACGATATCGGTGCCATCTCGATGATCGGCTCGGACGCCCAGGCCATGGGCCGCATCGGTGAGGTGGTGCTGCGCACCTGGCAGACCGCCCACGTGATGAAGAAGCGCCGGGGAGCGCTGGAAGGCGACGGAGCGGCTGACAACAACCGGGCCCGCCGGTACGTCGCCAAATACACGATCTGCCCGGCGGTGGCGCACGGCCTGGACGGCGAGATCGGGTCGGTCGAGGTCGGCAAGCTCGCCGATCTGGTGCTGTGGGAACCGGCCTTCTTCGGTGTGCGCCCACACGCCGTGCTCAAGGGCGGCATGATCGCGTGGGCGGCGATGGGGGACGCCAACGCGTCCATCCCGACGCCGCAGCCGGTGCTGCCGCGGCCGATGTTCGGCGCCGCCCCGGTGGCCGCGGCGGCCACCTCGGTGCATTTCGTCGCGCCCGCCGCGGTCGAGGACGGCCTGGCCGATCGCCTGGACATCCGGCGAAAGCTGGTTCCGGTCAAGAACGTTCGGCACATCGGCAAGGCGCAGATGCCGCTCAACGATGCCACGCCACGCATCGAAGTGGACCCCGACACCTTCACCGTCCGCATCGACGGCGATGTGTGGACCGCACAACCGGCCGCCGAACTGCCGATGGCGCAGCGCTATTTCCTGTTCTGATGTTCACCCAGTCTGCCCACCAGTTGGCCACCCTGCTCACCCTTGCCGATTCGCGGCTGCCGACCGGCGGGCACGTGCACTCCGGCGGGATCGAGGAGGCGATCACCACGGGCCGGGTCAGTGACCTCGGCACCCTGCGGGCCTACCTGCGCCGCCGGATCGGCACCCAGGGATTGGTGAGCGCCTCGGTGGCCGCGGCCGTGCACTCCGGGGGCCTCACCGTCGAATCGGCCGACGCCGAAACCGACGCTCGCACACCGTCTCCGGCGGCCCGCGCGGCCTCGCGCGCCCAGGGACGCGGACTGCTGCGGCTGGCGAAGCGGGTGTGGCCGCAGTTCGGGGCGCCGAACGCCGGCCCGTCGGTATGGGAATCGGTGGGCGCCAGACCCCATCTGCCGGTGGTGGCCGGCGTGGTGGGCCGCGCCAGTGACATCGCCCCCGAGCACACCGCGCTGTCGCTCGTCTACACCACGATGACCGGCTCGGCGACCGCGGCGCAGCGCCTGCTGGCCCTGGATCCCGCCGACGTGGCCGCCCTGACCTTCGAGCTGTCCGCGCTGTGCGAGCAGACCGCCGCGCAGGCGGTCAAGGAGCTCGCAGATCTGTCCGACCCCCTGCTCGACGTGCTGGCCGAGCACCACGCCGCCCGGGAGCGGCCGCTGTTCTCCTCCTGACCGACATCTACCGAAGGACCGATATGCCACCACACCTGATCGACGGCGAACCACACACCCATCAGCACGACCGGCCCAAGCGGGTCCGGCAGCCGGGGGAGCCGCTGCGCATCGGGATCGGCGGGCCGGTCGGCTCGGGCAAGACCGCGTTGACCGCCGCGCTGTGCCGGCAGTTGCGCGACGAACTCTCGTTGGCCGTGCTGACCAACGACATCTACACCACCGAGGACGCCGATTTCCTGCGCCGGCACGCCGTGTTGCCCGATGAGCGCATCACCGCCGTGCAGACCGGCGGCTGCCCGCACACCGCGATCCGCGATGACATCACCGCGAACCTGGACGCGATCGACGATCTGATCGCGGCGAACCCGCGGCTGGATCTCATCCTCGTCGAGTCCGGCGGTGACAACCTGACGGCGACGTTCTCCTCCGGTCTCATCGACGTCCAGATCTTCGTCATCGATGTTGCCGGCGGGGACAAGGTGCCGCGCAAGGGCGGTCCGGGGGTGACGTTCTCGGATCTGTTGGTGATCAACAAGACCGACCTGGCGCCGATGGTCGGGGCGGACCTCGATGTCATGCGCCGCGATTCGACCGCGGTGCGCGGGGACCGGCCGTTCGTGCTCATCTCGCTGACCGACGACCCGACCGCGGGACCGGTGCTGCAGTGGGTGCGCGACCAGCTGCAGGTTCCGGTGTCGGGCTGACATCGTGCGTTCCGATGTCCTGCTGGTGGCGCGACCCGGGCGCGGGCCGCACATCGAATGCACCGGCGGATTGACCGCCCGGCGCACGGGCACCGACACGGTGCATCTGCTCTCGGCCGCGGCCACCCCACTCGGCGGTGACACCATCGCGGTCCGGATCATCGTCGAGGCCGGGGCCAAGCTGCGGGTGCGGTCGGTCGCGGCCACCCTGGTGCTGCCCAGCGTCGCCACCCCCGAATCGCACAGCACGTGGGACTTCCAGGTGCACGGGGCGTTGGACGTCGACCCCGAGCCGACCGTGATCGCCGGTAGCTCACGGCATCTCACGCTCACCCGGTTGCACCTGGGCGACACCGGGCGGGCGCGGATTCGTGAGCGCATCCAGATCGGCAGGCAGGGCGAGCCGGACGGCTACTGGACCGGATCCCTGCACGCCGATGTCGTGGGCACGCCGTTGCTGCGGCACCGGGTGGAGCTGGGCACCGACTCGGTGGCCGATGACGAGATCACCGCACCCCGTGCCTGCATCAGCGAATTACGTTATCCGCAGACCGATTTCGACGGCGCCGGCACGGTACTGGAACTCGCCGCCGGTGGCGCGTTGTCCACCTGGCAGGGCGAGCGGCTCTAGCTGGCGGCTTTCTCGTTCTCCTGCACGGCCGCCGCGATCTCCTGTAGCTCCTCGATCCGGGTGCGGGCGTAGGCCTGCTGCTCGGTGATGGTCAGCTGACCACGCTGCCTGCTCAGGAACGTCACGGCCCAGGACAGCAGGGTGGCGATCTTGGTCTTGAAGCCGACCAGGTAGATCAGGTGCAGGCCGAGCCAGGCGAGCCAGGCGATGAACCCGCCGAACTCGAGCTTGCCGACCTTGGCCACGGCGTTCCACTTCGAGACGGTCGCCATCGACCCCTTGTCGAAGTACTTGAAGGGCACCCGCGGCTTCGGCTTGGTGCCGTGTGCCCGGGCGGCCGCCTCGTTCTTCACGATCGCGGCGACGTACTTGCCACCCTGGATCGCGCCCTGTGCCATACCCGGCACGCCCGGCACGAACGCCATATCGCCGATGACGAACACGTTGGAATGTCCGGGGATCGACAGATCGGGGTTGACCACCACGCGGCCGGCGCGATCCACCTCGGTGTCGGACTGCGCCGCCAGATCCTTACCCAGCGGGCTGGCCTGCACACCGGCCGACCACACCTTGCAGGCCGATTCGATGCGGCGCAGGGTGCCATCCTTGTCCTTGACGGTGATGCCGTTGCGGTCGACATCGGTCACCATCGCGTTCAGCTGGATCTCGACGCCCATCTTCTCCAGGCGTTCCTTGGCCTTGAGGCCGAGCTTCTCACCCATCGGCGGCAGCACCGCGGGGGCGGCGTCGAGCAGGATGACGTGCGCTTCGGTGGGGTCGATGTGGCGGAAGCTGCCCTTGAGGGTCTGGTCCGAGAGCTCCTGGATCTGCCCGGCCATCTCGACGCCGGTGGGGCCGGCGCCGACGACGACGAATGTCAGCAGCTTCTTGCGGCGTTCCGGGTCGCTGGATCGCTCGGCCTGCTCGAAGGCGCCCAGGATGCGACCGCGCAGCTCCAGGGCATCGTCGATGGTCTTCATACCGGGCGCCCATTCGGCGAAGTGATCGTTGCCGAAGTAGGACTGACCGGCGCCGGCGGCCAGGATCAGCGTGTCATAGGGGGTGGCGTAGTCATGTCCGAGCAGTTCGGAGTGCACCACCTGGTTGGCCAGGTCGACGTGGGTGACGTCGCCGAGCAGCACCTGGGCGTTGCGCTGTTTGCGCAGGATGAGCCGGGTCGGCGGGGCGATCTCACCCTCGGAGATGATGCCGGTCGCGACTTGGTACAGCAGCGGCTGGAACAGGTGATGGGTGGTGCGCGCGATCAACTTGACGTCGACATCGGTGCGCTTGAGCGCCTGCGCGGCGTTCAGGCCACCGAATCCCGACCCGATGATGACGACCTTGTGCCGATCCGACGCCGTAGCTCCGGGGTGGCTCATTTCTGCTCCTAGAGAAGTGCTTTGTTAGTACAACCCTAGGGTAGTCGGTGGCCATCCCACCAGCGCGGTGAGATGGCGCACCGCACCGACTGTTCACCCCGGGGTTGTCGCGTCTGCGCTGTCCCTGGGCCGGTTACCCCGAAATGAGCGGTTTGAGCGCCTCGGCCACGGCGGTCACGCCGCCGGGGGTGTAGCCGCCCACGGTGAAGCCGCTCAGGATCACGCCGTCGACACCGGCGTCGAACACCTTCTCCTTGAGCTGCTGGGCCACCTGCTCGGGTGCGCCGTAGACGGCCTGTTGCTTGAAATCGTCCGGGATGAGGTCGGCGGTGTACTGCTCGCCGATCAGCGCGACGGCCAGCACGCTGGTCTCCAGTGTGGCCGGGTCGCGGTCGATCTTCTCGCACGCCTGGTTGACCACCGAGACCTTGCGGGGCAGCTCGTCGAAGCCGGCGATGATGTTGAGGTGGTCGAAGTGGCGGGCGGCCAGGGGGATGGTCTTCTTCTCGCCGCTGCCGCCGATCATCAGCGGAATATGGTCGCGGAAGCGGGGATTGGCGAACGCCTCCTGCGTCTTGTAGTACCGGCCGTCGTAGGTGACGCGGTCGCCCTTGAGCATCGGCAGGATGATCTCGAGTGCCTCGTCGAGCTTGTTGAACCGGTCGGTGAAGGTGCCGAACTCATAGCCGAGGCTGTCGTGTTCGAGCTGGAACCAGCCGGTGCCGATGCCCAGCACGGCGCGCCCCTGGCTGATCACGTCCAGGGTGGTGATCTCCTTGGCCAGCAGCGTCGGGTTGCGGTAGGTGTTGCCGGTGACCAGTGTGCCGAGCTGCACGTTCTCGGTCGCCGACGCCAGTGCACCCAGCAGCGTGTACGCCTCCAGCATCGGTTCCTCGGGGGCACCGATACCGGGCAGCTGGTAGAGGTGGTCCATCACGAAGACGGAGTCGAACCCCGCCTGTTCCGCCTCGCGCGCCTGCGCGACGACCGTCGGGAAGATGTCGGAAACGGCTGTGCCGTAGGAGAAGTTCGGGATCTGGAGTCCGAGTCGAATCGTCATGTGGCTCACGTAACCACATCGAAGCGGAGAATTCGCCCCGTTTAGCTCCCGGCGAACGCCGGAATATCTCAGCCGAAGCTTGCCAACGCGCCCTGGCTGACATGCAGCGTCTCGCCGGTGATGTGGCGGGCGGACGGCGTCGTGAGAAACAGTGCGAGACGGGTGATCTCGTCGGCTGTCGAACCCGCCGCCGGGCCGGTGCCGAGGTAGCCTGCCTCCGCGCTGCGGCCGGCGGCGATGGTGTTGATCGTGATCCCGCGGATGCCGAAGTGCGAGGCCTGCCCGGCGGTCCAGTTCGACAGCGCGGCCTTGATCGCGGCGTCAGCGCTGCCCTCGGCCGGGTTCTCGGGCACCACGTTCAGGATCGATCCGCCCGAGCTGAGCTGATCGCCGAGCACCGTGACGGTCAGCACCGCCGAGAGCACGGTCGTGTCCAGGGCGTGTCGCCAGGCTGCGGCCCGATCGGCCAGCGAGTGCGTGCGTGGGTCGCCGGCGTTCCACCGGGCGGCCGGGATGTTGACGATGCCGTCGAGATGCTGGGGGAGCGTGCCTCGCGCGGCTTCCAGGCTGGCCGGGTCGATGCTGTCGAGGACCACGAAATCGACATCGAGTTCCTTGGCCGCCACTTCCAGTTCGGCGCGACGGGCGCCCGCGATGACCACGCTGTGGCCGGCATCGCGGAAGCCGCCGGCGATCTGGCGGCCGAGGTCGGTGTCGCCACCGGTGAGCAGCACGTGCATCGAACCCTCCTTGGCTCAGCGCTGAGTCAGCGAACGCCGTCGATGTTACTGGACGGTAGCTAGCGCGCGAAATCCGACGCGCCCGGTCCGTCGCGCCCGGTAACGAATTCGGGCGGTGTGGCGACAGATCGTCGAGACCCGCCGACCGGGCGTCGTCGCCGTTGCCGCACTCCGTCGGGAGTGCTTCTAGCCAGCAACGGCTCATTGGGCTGTCTGCGTCGAAAAACGCAGTGTGCAGCTATCTTCGGGTAAAACACTCCTGAAAGCAACGCACACTTGCGTCACGGCCGTAACACGGTATTTTCTTCTCCATGGATCAGTCGGACGTGAATTCCTCACACCGCAGGCGACTTGCTGCGGGCCTGGCGGCGGCCGCCGCGGCAGGCGCGACCGCGGCGGCGCTGACGCTGCCGGTGTCGCATGCCGAGCCGGCTCCGGCTCCGCCGGCCCCGGCGCCCGCTGATCCCACCCCGCCT
>NZ_MVHJ01000001.1 GCF_002086115.1 Mycolicibacterium bacteremicum | reverse complement strand
TCGTGATCGCTTTCCACCAGCAGCAGTTCGGGATTCATCCGGGCCTGCGAGAAGTGCCGGTCCGCGGCCGCGTAACCGACCTGGGCGGGCAGATCCTGCGGCAGGTAGTTGCGATCGTTGTAGTTGGTCTCATATCCCGGCAACGTGAGCAGGCCGATCAGTGACAGCGCCACCGTGCCCACCAGCACCGGCCCGGGCCAGCGCACGATGGCGGCCCCGATCTTGCGCCAGCCTCGGGTCCGCATGGTGCGACGTGGCTCCAGCGTCCTGCCGAACCGCGACGCCACCGTGATGACGGCGGGGCCCAACGTCAAGGCGGCCAGCACGGCGACGACCATGCCGATGGACAGCGGGATACCCAGGGACACGAAGTACGGCAGTTTGGTGAAGTGCAGGCAGAACGTCGCACCCGCGATGGTCAGGCCGGATCCCAGCACGACGTGCGCGGTGCCGTGGAACATCGTGTAGTACGCGGTCTCCCGGTCCTCACCGTCGCCCCGTGCCTCCTGATACCTACCTATCAAGAAGATCGCGTAGTCCGTGGTGGCGGCGATGGCCAGCGTCACCAACAGGTTGGTGGCGAAGGTGGAGAGCCCGATGATCTCGTGGTAGCCGAGAAAGGCGATGACGCCGCGGGTGATGCCCAGTTCGACGACCACCATGACCAGCACCAGCACGGTGGTGACAATCGACCGGTAGATGATCAGCAGCATTGCGATGATGACCGTGAAGGTCAGCATCTCGATGACCTGGACGCTGCGGTCGCTGGCGATGTGCTGATCGGCGGCCAGCGCCGACGGGCCCGTGACGTACACCCGCACACCCGGCGGCGGGGTGAGGCTGTTGACGATCTCTTGTGCGGCCTCCACGGATTCGTTGGCCAGCGCCTCGCCCTGGTTGCCCGCCAGATAGACCTGGACGTAAGCGGCCTTGCCGTCGCCGCTCTGCGCGCCGGCAGCGGTCAGCGGGTCGCCCCAGAAGTCCTGGACGTGTTCGACGTGTTTGGGGTCGGCCTCCAGTTTGTCGATCATCTGGTCGTAGAAGTCGTGGGCTGCCTCGCCGAGCGGTTCGTCGCCCTCCAGGACGATCATCGCCGAGCTGTCCGACTTGAACTCCTCGAACACGGCGCCGACGCGCTTCATCGCGATCATCGACGGCGCGGTATCCGGGCTCATCGACACCGCACGCATCTGCCCGACGGTCTCGAGCTGCGGGACGATGGTGTTCAGCACCACCATCAGGGCGATCCAGCCGATGATGATCGGCACGGCCAGGGTGCGGATGGCGCCGGCGATGCCACCTCGACGGGAGGGCGGCGTCGTGGGGATGGCGTCGGTGCGGGGCTCGTCGGCCCCGGAGAACATCGTCATGCCGACTTCACCAGGCAGTAGGTGTGGGCGCCGACGCCGTTGACGGTCCGCTCGTCCTTGACCTCGTCATCGACGGTGATCCGGCACGACAGCGTGCTGCCGTCACCCTGACCCGAGATCGTCGGGAACACCGACGGCGCGGTCGTGCTCAAGGTGATCTCCCACGGCAGCGTCACACTGTCCGCGCGCACCGGCTTGGCGTCCAGGTCCATGTAGTTCACGTTCGCCGTCGCCCCCGGCTCACCCCACACCTCGTACTTGACGACCTTGGGATCGAACGGCTCGGTGTCATCGGCAGCACTGTTCTCGGTGGACACGTACCCCGGTCCCGTCCCGAAGAACGTGCGCACGCGCATCACGGTGAACGTGCTCACCAGCACCACCGCCACAATGACCAGCGGAATCCAGATCCGCTTCAAGACCACCATCGAGAATCGAGTTCCCCCGCTGCTACGCCGACCCACCGTGATCCATGTGAGCTGACGGACCGCAATGAGAAACTGTTACCGCCGCCACACTTAGCTTAGGTAAGTAGGAGCTTAGCTCATATAACAGAGTTACGTCTCATCGATATCTTGTCACCTGTCATCAGAATCACGCCGCTCCGGTCGTCGTCGACAAAAAGCTCGCCACCTGCACAGACTCGACACCTGTCGAGGATGTGAACGCAACGGTCGCCCGCTGCGCGGTCTTGGCACCGGCGAGGCCGGGCTTACTCTGGTATCCATGCCCATCCGAGTTCCGGCGGTGATCGGTGCCGCTCTGACACTGGCCGCGTTGGCCACGGCCGGGATCGCGGCTGCCGAACCCGCGCCGCCGGTCCCACCGCCCGCCGATCCGGCTGCTCCCGCCGCCGACCCGGCCGCGGCGCCGCCCGCTCCGGCCACCGTGATCGACAAGGACGGCACCTACAAGGTCGGGGTCGACATCGTGCCCGGCGTGTACGCCTCGGCCGGACCGTTTCCCGAGGGCACCTGCTCGTGGCGGCGGATGGCCCCGATAGTGGACGGCGCCGAGGAGGGCGAGACGCTGGACCGCGCATTCACCAAGCAGCCGCAGGTGGTCCAGATCCTGCCGACCGACGGAACGTTCAAGACCACCGAGTGCCAGGTCTGGACGCTGACCAATCAGCCGCCGCCGGAGCCGGGCATGAATCCGGCACTGGCGGCCATCCGGATGAAGCTCTACCTCGACACGCTCAACCGCAACGCCCAGCAGTTCGAGGCCAACAAGCCGCCGGCCGCAGCGGCCGGGCCGCCCGCGCCGGCGGCACCGCCCGCGCCACCTGCGCCGTAACATCGCCGCGCGCCGCACGCGTGCGACGCGGCGTCGGCCTGCGCCCCGGCCGACGACTCCGCTGTTATTCTGCGTGAGCCGGAAGTCGGGGCCCAGGGGAGCGGTCCGCCCGGTCGGCGCGTGCAAGCGCGAATGTCATCGGAACGCGAAAAGAGTGTCGTGCGTAGCGGAGAAATCAAGGCCCTCACGGGCCTTCGCCTCTTCGCCGCCATCTGGGTGGTGCTGTTCCACTTCCGGCCGATGCTGGCCGAGGCGATCCCCGATACCAACACCGCGCTGGCGCCGATACTCAACAGTGGCGCCCAGGGCGTCGACCTCTTCTTCATCCTCAGCGGATTCGTGCTCGCCTGGAACTATCTGGACCGCATGGGACCCACCTGGTCCACCCGCGACACCCTGCACTTCCTGTGGATGCGGTTGGCCCGCGTCTGGCCGGTCTATCTGGTCACGCTGCATCTGGCCGCGCTGTGGATCATCTTCACCCTCTACGTCGGGCGATTCCCGTCCGAGGTCGCCGACACCCTGACCGCCACCAGCTACCTGCGCCAGCTGTTCCTGGTCCAGCTGTGGTTCCAGCCGTACTTCGACGGGTCGAGCTGGGATGGCCCGGCCTGGTCGATCAGCGCCGAATGGCTGGCCTACCTGGCCTTCGGATTCCTGGCGCTGGTGGTGTTCCGGATGGCCGCGGCCACCCGGGCCCGCAGCCTGTTGCTGCTGTCGTTCGCGGCGACTCTGCCGCCGGTGATGTTCCTGCTGGCCAGTGGGCAGTTCTACACACCGTGGAGTTGGTTGCCGCGCATCCTCATGCAGTTCACCGCCGGTGTCATCGCCTGTGCGGCGGTGCGCCGACTGCACCCCACCGAGCGGACCCGTACCGCGGCGGGCATCGCATCCATTGCCCTGGTCGCGGCCATCATCGCCAGCCTGTACTGGCTGGATGCACATCCGATCCCGGATGTGATCGACAGCGGTGGCGTCGTCGACCTGCTGTTCGTGCCGCTGGTGGTGACGCTGTCGATCGGGGCGGGCACGCTGCCGCGGCTGCTGTCGCTGCGCATCCTGGTCTACGGGGGCCAGATCTCGTTCAGCCTGTACATGGTGCACGAACTCGTGCACACCGCCTGGATCTGGGCGGCCAAGCAGTTCGAGCTGACCATGGCCGGGTCGGGGGGTGCCTGGTGGCTGATCGCAGTGTTTGTCGTCACACTGGCGGCCTCGGCGACGCTGTATCACGCGGTCGAGGAACCCGCCCGGCACTGGATGCGCCGGATGGTCGGGTCACGGCGGCCGGCGCCGCGGGTGCACTCTGTGGATACCGACACCGACAACGACACCCGGCTCTCGGCGTGAACTGTCGCATGTGCCCAATAGCTCTGCGCCGCACAGCTTCTCACCGGTTCTTCGAGTAAGCTCGCCGCCGATGAGCAAGAGGGATGCCGCTCGCCGGGCGGCGCAGTTGATGGTGGCCGTGACAGCGGTCCTGGTGCTGGCTGTCACGGCGCCGGCACCACCGTCGGCGGTGCGACCGCTGACGGTGGAGACCCCGGTGAGTCGGGTCGCCGTCGTCGGCGATTCGTACACCAACGGGACCGACTGGGGCGGCATCGGCGCGGCCGGCTGGCCTGCGCAGGCGTGGCAGATCATGGCCGGGCAGGGCCGCCCGGTGGTCGCCGATGTGGCCGCCGAGGGCCGGGCCGGTTACGGCGTCCGCGGTGACCGCGGCAGCCTTTTCGTGGACCTGACAGTGCGCGCCGTGCACCCCGACGATCGGCTGGTCGTCTTCTTCGGCTCGCGCAACGACCAGCCCGTGCCTGTCACCGAGGTGGTCGACCAGGCGCGCAATGCCTTCGGTCTGGTGCGCACCATCGCACCGATGGCCCGGCTCCTGGTCATCGGTCCGCCCTGGCCGACGGCCGACGTGCCGGTCGAGATCCTGCGGATCCGCGACGCGCTGGCCGCGGTGGCCCGCTCGGTCGGCGCACGTTTCGTCGACCCGCTCGCCGAACGCTGGTTCGTCGGACGACCCGATCTGATCGCCGCCGACGGCGTGCACCCCACCGACGCCGGCCATCTCTATCTCGCCGAGAAGATCGCCCGGTTGATGGGCGCGCAGCTCACGCCGCGCCGCTGAGTCAGAACCGCCGGAGTCATACGCCGGCCTTGCGGCGGGCCTTCTCCTTCAGCGGTTCCGGCAACGCCTCGGCGGCCAGCAGCGACGGCCACAGCTTCGGTTGGGTCGTCATCGCCCGAAACACCGTGGCGATGGTCACGTCGTGATCGGGACGCTCGACGATCTCCACGGTGTCCCCGGCCCGCACGCTGCCCGAGGAGATGACGCGCAGGTAGGCACCCGGGACACCGTGTCTGGTGAACGTCTTGATCCAGCCATCGATCTCCAGCCAGGCCGAGAACGTCCGACACGGGGTCCGCGGCCGGGTCACCTCGAGCACCAGACCGTCGCTGCCGATGCGCCACCGTTCGCCGATGACCGCGTTGGTGACATCGATACCTGCGGTGGTCAGGTTCTCCCCGAAGACGCCGTTGCCGATGTCGCGGCCGAGTTCACGCTCCCAGTGGTCGAGATCCTCGCGGGCATAGGCGTACACCGCCTGGTCGTCACCGCCGTGATACTTCTGCTCGCTGACCAGATCGCCGATCAGTCCGCTGCCCAGACCGCCGCGCATCGGTCCGGGCGCCCGCACCGTGACGGCGTCCTCGGTCGGACGCTTGTCGATTCCGGTCGGCTTTCTCTTGTGATCGGGATTGGTCATCGGGTGGGCGATGTTGACCGTGAGCACGCTCGCCATGGGGCAAGCCTAGTCTGGCGGCATGTTCGTCTCGCCGCGCTACGGCACCGGTGCCCTGGCCGACCTGCTGCCGTCGGTGCTCGGTGTGCTCGGCGTCGCGGGGGAGTCCGACCGGGTGGGGTTGGGCCTGGATGGGGTGCGGCGGGTCGCCGTCCTGCTCATCGACGGGATGGGAAGCGAACTCGTCGCGAGCCGCCGGGATGTGGCGCCGTTGTTGGCGGCCCAACCAGACCGCTCGCTGACGGCCGGCTTCCCGAGCACGACGGTGGCCAGTCTGGCCTCGCTGGGCACCGGGCTGCCGTCGGGGGAGCACGGACTGGTCGGTTACCTGCTCGCCGTGCCCGACCATGACCGGTTGATGAATCCGCTGAAGTGGGGGTTGATGGGCCAGGGGCCCAAGGTCGATCTGCTCAAAGAGCTTGTCCCCGAGCAGTTCCAACCGTCGACGACCGCCTTCGAACGGGCGGCGGCCGATGGTGTGGTGGTGACCCAGGTGGCGCCGACCTATCAGGCAGGCTCCGGGTTGACCCGAGCGGCGCTGCGCGGCGGGGATTTCCGGCCGACCTTCTCGTCGGGCGACCTGGTCGACGGGGTGCTGACCGCGCTGGCGGCCGCCGACCGCACCCTGGTCTACGCCTACCACGGCGACCTCGACATGACCGGTCACGTCCGCGGCCCGCATTCGGAATCGTGGGCGCTTGAACTGCAGCAGATCGACCTCACCATCCGGCTCATCGCCGAACGGCTGCCCGCCGGGTCCGCACTGATCGTCACCGCCGACCACGGCATGGTGCACGTCGCCGATCCGGTCGACTTCGACAGCACGCCGGCCCTGCAGACCGGTGTGCGCACTCTCGGCGGTGAGCCACGCGCGCGCCACGTCTACGCCGAACCCGGTGCGGCCGATGATGTCGCCGCGGCCTGGCGGGAGACACTGGGTGCCGACTTCACCGTGCTGACCCGCGCCGAGGTCACCGCGGCCGGCTGGTTCGGACCGACCGTTCGCGAGGGCGTCGCACCGCGCATCGGCGACGTGGTGGTGGTCGCCGGTTCCGATCGTGCGGTGATCCGGGCCGGTGCCGAACCGCTGCAGTCGAACCTCATCGGTCATCACGGCTCGCTGACACCGGCGGAAATGTTGGTACCGCTGTACACCTTCGCGGCGGACGGCAACTAGCGTCCACTGCTTGTGCAGACCCTCATCGATCTCGAGGCCGCCCCGGTGTTCGCCGTCCCGCTCCGCGACGGCGGTGTTCACGAGGGCATCCTGCTGGAGGGCCCGCAGGGCTGGGGCGAGTTCAGTCCGCCGCCGGACTGCCCGGACGATCAGCTGGGCCGCTGGCTCACCGCCGCGACCGAGGCGGGCACCGTCGGCTGGCCGGATGCCGTCCGCGGCCGCGTGCCCGCAGCGGTCGGCATCGGCGCCGTCGATCCGCAGCGCGCCCACACCCTGGCCGCGGAATCCGGATGCCAAACCGCCACGGTTGAGGTGCACACCGGTTCGGGGGAGGATGTCGACCGCGTCGCCGCGGTCCGCGATGCGCTGGGACCCGACGGTGCCATCCGCTGCGATGCCCGCGGCCGCTGGGACGCCGACACCGCGGTATCGGCGATCGCCGCGCTGGAGGGCGCCGCCGGCAGGCTGGAATTCATCGCCCGCCCTTGCGCGGACATGGGGCACCTGCAATCCGTGCGCAGCGCCGTGGATGTCCCCGTCGCGATGTATGCCGCGCCGAATCGAAATCTGCGCGGGACCGCCGATATCGCGATCCTGCACTGCGGAACGCTCGGCGGGGCCCGGCGCGCGCTGCGGGTCGCCGAGACCGGCGGCTTACCGTGCCTGGTCACCTCCGGTACGCAGACCAGCGTGGGCGCGTCGGTCGGGGTGGCGCTGGCCGGCGCGCTGCCCGAGCTGCGCTACGCCTGCGATCTGAGTGCTGGTGCGGTGCTGGCGGCCGATGCCGTCGGCGCGTCGCGGACCCTGCTTCCGGTCGACGGGTTCCTGCCGGTCGCACCGATGTCGCCGGCACCGACAGCGCAGTTCCTGAGGGAATACTCAGTGACGGATCCGGAACGAAATCGGTGGTGGCGCAGACGGCTGCAGACCGCGATTGCACAATGAGGGCATGACCTCCGTGTCCACCCCGCAGGTTCTGCTCGGTCGTGCGCTCGACCCGTCCAACCGGGTGGACCCCTACCCGGTATACCGCGAACTGCGCGAATACGGCCCACTGCAGCTCCCTGAGATCAGCCTGACCGTGCTGTCGTCGTTCGCGCACTGCGATGCCGTGCTGCGTCACCCGGCCTCGGCCAGTGACCGCATGAAGTCGTCCATCGCGCAGCGCCAGATCGCCGCGGGCGAGCAACCCCGTCCCTTCGGTCTGGCCGGGCTGGTGGACAAGCGGCGCACGCCGGCGTTCCTGTTCCTCGATCCGCCCGACCACACCCGGTTGCGCAAACTGGTCGCCAAGGCGTTCGCCCCGCGGGTGATCAACGAACTGCGCCAGGAGATCGTGGCCACGGTCGACGCTTTGCTCGACACCGCGGAGGATCGCGGCGAGTTCGACGCCGTCACCGGGCTGGCCTACCCGGTCGCGGTCGCGGTGATCTGTCGGCTGCTCGGCGTTCCCGTCGAAGACGAGCCCAAGTTCGGGATCGCCTCCACCCTGCTGGCCCAGACGGTCGATCCGTTCCTGTCCGCCACCGGCGAGGTGCCCGAGGGATTCACCGACCGTATCGAGGCCGGTAAATGGTTGCGGCGCTACTTCCGCGACCTCATCGCCGCCCGGCGGCGCAATCCCGGCGATGATCTGATCTCGGCGTTGATCGCCGTCGAGGAGGCCGGCGACCAGCTCTCCGAGGACGAGATCATCTCGACCTGCAATCTGCTGCTGATCGCCGGTCACGAGTCGACGGTCAGCATGATGGCCACTGCGGTCCTGGCCATGTTGCGCGACAAGTCGCAGTGGGCGGCGCTGGGTGCGGACCCGACGCGCGCGCTGCGGGTCATCGAGGAGACCCTGCGTTTCGATCCCGCCGCGCAGCTGTTGGGCCGTGTCGCCGGTGCCGACATCACCCTGGGTGATCTGCACATCCCCAAGGGCGACACCATGATCGTGCTGCTCGCCGCTGCGCACCGCGATCCGGCCGCCAACGCGAACCCCGATGTCTTCGATCCCGATCGCCGCGTCA
Organism: Mycolicibacterium bacteremicum; assembly: GCF_002086115.1. Classification (GTDB taxonomy): domain Bacteria; phylum Actinomycetota; class Actinomycetes; order Mycobacteriales; family Mycobacteriaceae; genus Mycobacterium; species Mycobacterium bacteremicum. The sequence goes on along the minus strand of NZ_MVHJ01000001.1, from coordinate 491,325 downwards.
TCCGGCACCTCGGCTTCGGTCACGGTGCGCATTTCTGTCTCGGTGCGCCGCTGGTGCGGCTGGAGGCCTCGATCGCGCTGTCGGCGGTGACGAAGCGGTTTCCCAAGGCCGAGCTCGGCGGTGAGCCGAAGTACAAGCCGAATGTGACGCTGCGCGGCATGCTGTCGCTGCCGGTGACCGTGTAGGAATCGGTCAGTCCTGTACCGCCTTGGCGATGGCGACACATGTCGTCAGGTACCGCGCGTCGGGGACGGCGTTCTCGGTGAGCTCCCACATGGCGTCATGCATCATCCGGATGATCACCCAGGCCCGGGCGCGGTCGGCGTCGAGTCCGGCGGCGTCGACCAGGGTGTAGAACCGCCGCCGCACCCCCTCCCGGACATAGCCCTCCAACTCGTCGAACCGGTCGAAGAGCATGGGCGCCAGCTCGTAGTGCGGGTCGCCGCTCATCGGCTTGGGGTCGATCACCAGCCACGGCTCGCGGTCGGCGGCCAGCACGTTCTCGTAGTGCAGGTCGCCGTGGATGAGGGTGCCGACGCTCGCCGGATCGGCCACCAGATCGGCGCCCAGGCTCAGCGCCTGCTCGACGAGCCGGTGCGGTAGCGCCGCGCTCCGGGGAAGCGCGGCCAGATCGGCGTTCCACTTCTCGATGAACCCGACCAGCGGGCGCAGTTGGGGCAGCGCCGGGACGTGGATGCGCCCGTAGAGCCCGGCCACGATCTCGCAGGCCTCGATATCCCACAACTCGTTCAGATTCCGCTGCTGGAGCCGCTCCAGGAGCAGTGCCCGGCGATGCGGGTCGGCGCTCAGCAGTCGTACGGTTCCGGCGCCGTCCCAGCGCCGCAAGGCCAGATGCTCGTGCTCGGACTCGTCGTCGGGAAACGCGATCTTCAGCATCGCGGGAACGTCGGAGGCCGTGCGCACCGGCAGCACCAGGGAGCAGAATCCGTGCAGCGCGCCGCCGTCGATCGTCAGGTTCCATTCCGCCACGGTGGCGGCGGCAAGCTTGGGCAGCGCATCGATCCAGCGCTGCCATTCCGGTCCCCGGGCGGCCATCGCACGGACTCCGTCGGGCAGGTCGATCACGCTCTCGATGCTGCCACGGCCGGGCGCCGGCCCCTGTGACAGACTGATCGCCATGGCACAGATAACGATCAAGGGAAACCCCATCAACACCGTCGGTGAGCTGCCCGCTGTCGGCGCGGATGCTCCGTCGTTCAGCCTGACCGGCACTGATCTGGCGGCCGTCAGCAGCGACCAGTTCAGCGGGAAGGCGCTCCTGCTCAACATCTTCCCGTCGGTGGACACCCCGGTGTGCGCCGCCAGCGTGCGGACATTCAACGAGCGGGCTGCCGGCACCGGTGCCGCGGTGCTGAACGTCTCCAAGGATCTGCCGTTCGCGCAGAAGCGGTTCTGTGGCGCCGACGGACTGGAAAATGTTGCGGCCGCGTCGGCGTTCCGCGACAGCTTCGGTGAGGACTACGGCGTCACCCTGGTCGACGGTCCGTTCGCCGGCCTGCTGGGTCGTGCCGTGGTCGTCGTGGGCGCCGACGGAAAGGTCGCCTACACCGAGCTGGTCCCCGAGATCGCGCAGGAGCCCGACTACGACGCGGCGATCGCAGCGCTGCAGTAACACCTGTCTTCGACGGCGCCGGCGGGCTCTGCCTGCCGGCGCCGCTTGCTGTCCGGGCTCACGGTTCGGCCTCGGAGAGATTCCGATCGCGTCACGGATGCTCGGTCGATATCACCGTCCGGTCACGGATGTGTATCTCATTCACGTTGCGCCGCAGCTGGATTGGGAATCGACGGTGGTACCGGCCTAGATTTGTCGGCAGTGGGCGTCAATTCCGCGCCCGCGTGGAGGCCGTCCCGGAAAGAGTTGACGTAAGCGATGAGAAGCTTCTGTGCCCTGCTGCTCGGTCTGGCGATGCTCGCAGTGAGTCCGGGCGTCGCTTCCGCCGATTCGTTCAACACCCGTCCGGCGCGCAATCAGCAGGCGGTCGACCTCGTCATCAAACGGGCGGTGTCCCAGGTCGGGGTGCCGTTCGCCTACGGCGGCGGCGATGCCAACGGGCCGACGCGCGGGGTCGTCCGTGAGGCGCCGCCCGCCGCGGCCGACCCGGTTGCCAATCCGCTGCCCGGCGGCGTCCCCGGCCTGAACTTCCCCGGGCTGGCCCCGCCCGCCACGGCATCGGTACCCACCGTGCCGGGACTCGGGCTCGCTCCGTCCGCCGCGCCCGACCCGGCTGCCAACGTCGTCGGCTTCGACGCCTCGGGCATCATCGTCTACGCGTTCGCCGGTGTCGGCGTGAAGCTGCCGCGGTCCTCGGGGGAGATGTACAAGGTTGGGCAGAAGGTGCTGCCGGCGCAGGCATTGCCGGGTGACCTGATCTTCTTCGGACCCGAGGGCACGCAGAGCGTGGCCCTGTTCGTGGGCAACGGGCAGATGCTGGAGACCGGTGATGCCGGTGTCGCCGTGTCGCCGGTGCGTACCGCGGGTATGACGCCCTATCTGGTGCGCATCATCGCCTGAAGCGATCCGCCGACCGCGCCCGGCGAGCAGACGCAAACTCCGCCAAAAGTGCGGCTTTTGAGGGTAGTTTGCGTCTGCTCGCGAGTTCAGTTCACCGGCAGTGAGTTGTTGCGGCGCAGCACGAAGAAGTAGGGCCGGCGCCCGCCCCGGTAGTCCATCGCCCCGATGACGGTGTCCTCGTCGATCTTGCGGAAGACATCGTTGATCGGCAGGTTGTCGTAGATCATCGTCGCGCTGTCGACACCGCGGTAGCGGGTGGTCCGCAGGCGCGCCTTGGCCGATTTGGTCTGTAGTGCCGGGCGCAGTGCCGAAATGGGCTGCACCAGTGACAGATTGCGTACCGCGGGGATCTTCGTGGCCAGGCCCAGGCCGCCGAAGGCGAGCGTGGGATTGAGTGCCCACAGCGCGGTGCCACCGTCCTTGGGGAACAGCAGCGGGTGCACCGTCTCCTCGTCGACGAACTGTTTGCCCCACCAGCCGCTGGCCTCCAGCAGACCATCCATCGGGTGCGCCGTCGGTAATTCGGCGCCCTGCCAGGTGCCGATCATGAAAGCCGGCTCGACCGCCGGCGCGGCGTCGAAGAGGGCGGTCGCCTCGACGGTGGTGGTCGGCACGGTCGTCAGAACATCCTGAACAAGCATGCGACCACCATACTTGACAGGTGTCAAGTCATCAATCGAGGCATCTGGCCAGGTGCTCGCCGGCGACCGTCGAGCGGGCTGTCACCAGGTCGCGCACCCCGGTCACCCGGATCACGTCATGACAGTCGGCGGCATGCGGAATGTGATGTTGTTGCCACGTAACGTGACTCGGGTGCGATACCTCGTGGATGCGATGAATGTCGTCGGGTCCCGCCCCGACGGTTGGTGGCGGGACCGGCCGGCCGCATTGCGGCGCCTGGTGCACCGGCTGGAGGCCTGGTCCGTCGCCGAGGGCGCGGAGGTGACGGTGGTGCTGGAGCACCCGCAACCGATCGATTCGACGGTGATCACCGTCGCGTACGCCCCGGCGGCCGCGGCGAACTCGGCCGACGAGGAGATCATGCGCCGGTTGCGCGCCGCCGAAGATCCCGGGGGCATCGTGGTGGTCACCTCCGATGCCATCCTGGCCGAGCGGGTCCGCGCCGCGGGTGCCGGGACGCTGCCCGCCGGGCGATTCCGGGACCTTCTCGACGACTCAGGTCGCCGGTAGCGATCCGCCGGTGATGCTGGCCAGCAGTGTTTTCCGATCGAACTTGCCGCTGGGCAACGTCGGAACATGATCGGCGTCGGTGACCACCCAGCGAGTCGGCACCTTGTAGGCGGAGAGGCGGGATCGGGCCTGTTCGGCCAGCCGGCCGGCGTCGACGCCCGGTTGCTGCGGCACCACCACGGCGCACACCTCTTCGCCACGCTCGGGGTGGGGGAGGCCGACGACCACGCACTGGGCCACCTCGGGCAGCGCGGTGATCACCGCCTCCACCTCCAGCGGAGAGACGTTCGCGCCACCGGCCTTGATCAGATCGGTCGAGCGTCCCACGTAGAACAGCCGTGGATCACCAGCGCGGCGGTACACCTGGTCGCCGGTGTGGTACCAGCCGTCGGCATCGAACACCTCGGCCCGTTCGCGTTTGTTGTATCCGGCCATCACCCCGACACCGCGGACCAACAACTCACCGGTCACCCCATCGGGCACCGGGGCACCGGTGTCGTCGACGATGGCCATCTCGGTGTGCACGAACCCGCCTGCGGTCTCGGACATGGTGCGATGCACCGGGAATCCGTCGGGCACGTCGACCATGGCGATGTCGAGTGGCCCGTCGCGCAGCAGCGGTGCGCTGGACAGGTCCCGGCCGGCGAAGCTCGGATGGTCGCGTAGGCGCTGGGTGAAGGCCGGCCACCCGATCACCCCGGTCGCCCGTTCGGCCTCCACCAGGTCCAGGGCGGTCCCGGGATCGAGCCCGGGCAGCACCAGCAGCGTGATCGACTCGTGCAGGGCGCCCAGCGCGGCCAGCAGCCCGCCGATCCAGAAGAACGGCATGGCGCACAGGATGCGGGGTCGCTCCGGCGATCCGGTCACGGCGCGGATGGCGGCCGGCCACCCCGATGTCTGGCGCACCACCGTGCCGTGGGTGTGCAGCACGCCCTTGGGGTCCGCGGTGGATCCGGACGTGTGCACCATGACCGCCAGGTCGGCGGGGGAGACCTCGTCTTCGGCGGCGGTGAGCACCGCGGCGGGCACGGTGGCGGACAGATCCGCCGCCGGTGTGGCCCACGTCCGGTCGGTCCCGTCGGTGACCACGATGCGACGCAGGTAGGGCGCGGCTGTCAGCGCGATGGCGTCGCGAAGTTGGCCGGCCAACTCCGGCAACGCAGCCTCGAGGTGGCGCGCGACGTCGACCTTGAGCACCCGTGCCGGTGTCACGAGGACCGAGATATCGGCCAGTCGCAGCACCTTCGCCAACTCGGCGGGCGCATAGAGGGTGCTCATCGGCACGACCAGCGCGCCGATCCGTGACAGCGCCAGCCACCAGGTGATCCAGTCCAGATCGTTGGGGAAGAACAGGCCGACCCGGCTGCCCTTGCCGATGCCGGCGGCCAACAGGCGCCGGGCGATCGATCCCGACGCCTCGTCGGCTTCGGCGTAGCTCAGTCGGCCCGTCGGGGTGACCAGGTAGGTCTCCGGTCCGGACTCCCGCGCACGGTGGGTCAACAGCGCGGGGATCGTCAACGGCGGTGCAATCACCCACCGATCATCGCCGATGGTGCGGCCGGCTCAGCGATCGCCGTACGCGTCGTGCCAGCGCCACCACTCGTACGGCGGGCTCTGTGGATAGCCCTCGGGTGAGTCTTCCCAGTTCTCCTGACGGCCGAGCGCCGTGATGTCCAGGAACGTGAAGGTGTTCACGAACACCTCGTCGCCCCGGTTGTCGACGAAGTAGGTGCGAAAGATGTCGTCACCCTGCCGGATGAAGGCGTTGGTCCCGTGCCACTGGTCGACACCGAAATCCACGTCGAAGGCGAGCCCGGGTTGCGGGACGATGGTGAACCAGGGATGCGTCCAGCCCATCCGCTGCTTGATCCGGGCGATATCGGCCTGCGAGCCGCGCGAGGCATAGACCAGGGTGGTGTCGCGGGCATGCAGGTGGTGCAGGTTGCCGATGTGATCGGCCATCAAAGAGCAACCGACACAACCGTGTTCGGGCCAACCGTGTACCCCGGGGTCGAGGAAAGCGCGGTAGACGATCAGCTGACGACGTCCGTCGAACAGGTCGAGCAGGCTGACCCTGCCGTCGGGTCCGTCGAACACGTAGTCGTTGCGCACCGGCGTCCATGGCATCCGACGGCGCTGCGCCGCCAACGCGTCACGGGCCCTGGTGAATTCCTTTTCCCTGGCCAGCATCTGCTCGCGGGCGGCGGCCCAGACCGGTGCGGTCACGATCGGCGGTGTCTGCATGAAGCCTCCTCGTCGGCGCAACGAACAGAAGTTCAATGCTTCCGTTGAATATTCTCCGAGCAGACCACAATCAACCGATATAGTCAACAAGATGGTTGAAGATCAGGTGTTGGACCGGGCCTACGCGGCGCTGGCCGACCCGACCCGCCGTCGGCTGCTGGAAGCGCTGCGGGACGGGGATGCTCGCATCACCGATCTGGCGGCCCCGCTGCCGATGACGTTCGCGGGCGTGTCCCGCCACATCGGTGTACTGGAGAACGCCGGTCTGGTCACCCGCGAGGTGCGCGGCCGCGAACACTGGCTGTCCCTGACCCAGGGTGGTCTGGATCCGGCCGCACAGTGGATGGGTGAGCAGACCGACTTCTGGTCTGCTCGTGCCGATGCGCTGGCCGCGCGCCTGAGCCGGAAGAAGAGCGGTAGGTGACGGAGGTACCGGCGGTGCGTGTGCAGCGGATCATGCCCGCCGTACCGGAGGACGTGTTCGACGAATGGCTGGATCCGGAGTCGTTGCGGGAGTGGATGTGTCCGCGACCGACGCGGTGTGTCGAGGTGACCGTGCAGCCCGAAGTCGGCGGCATTTTCCGGTTCGATGTCGACGATGACGGTGTCAGCGTGCTGATCACCGGGCATTTCCTCGTCGTCGACCGGCCCCGGCTGCTCAAATTCACCTGGGTCAACTCCTATTGGGCCGACCCGACCGCGGCGAGTGTGGTGGCAGTGACCTTCGAGCCGCTGCCCGACGACCGGACGCTGATGTCGATCGACCACACGATGCTGCCACCCGACGAATATCAGAACTTCCATTCCGGCTGGATCAAGACCGCCGATCAGCTGGCGGACCTGCTGAGCGAACGGCGATCTGGGTCGACCGGGGGCTCGGTGCCACGCTGATGTCGTAGCCACTCGCGGTCGGGCAGGGCCCGGCGTTGGCGTGGGGTCGACGTCGCGGCCACATCGTCGACGAGCGCGCGCGGCGGCATGAACCGGGCGAACACCGCGAACGGCCGGTCACTGGTGTAGACGAAGGTGACCGAATGGCGATCACGATCCGTGGGCGCCTTGAGCCGGTGCAGGACGCGCCCGGTATCTGCGTACACGGCGGTGCCGGCGGGGCCGGCCAGCTGTGTCCACGCGTCAGCCGGCGCGACACGCACGACGGTGTCGTCGGGTAGGAAGGTGATGCCGGGCCGGCATCTCAGCGTTCGCCGCGCCGCCGCACTCACCGGCGCGGGTAGATATTCGAAAGGCCCGTTTCCGGAGTCGACCTCGTCGAGGTACACGATGATCTTCAGCATCCGCCGGTCCTCGGCGTCCACGTGCCACCGCCGGGCCTGATGCCCGATTCCGGCAGCGCGGACCCGCTCGACCTTCATCTCCAGTCCGACGTACCGGACCGGGCCGCCGATCACTCGCTCCGCGATGTCGAGGTTGTCCTCGCGCAGGCCCCACCGGTACAGCGCGGCAATACCATTGGACTGGTCCAGCGGCAGGTGGCATACCGGCTCGGCGGGGTCGGTCGCCTGCAACCGCTGCATGGCGGCGGTGATCTCGTGCCGGGCGGCGCCCTCGATCCGGACGGCGCGGGTGGCTGCTCCCTCGTGGTACAGGGTGTCCAGCAGCTCTTCATCGGGCGCACTCAGCGGTGGCAGCGAGTCCCGATGTCGACGCGCCCGCCGCTCGTGTCGCCGGGCACCGACATCGCCCAGCACACCGACATCGCCGACTCGGCGAAGCAAATCGACGATACGCAGTCGCATGTTCGACATGCGGTCCGCACGCAGCACCACGACACGGCGCCGAGCCCCAATCAAATCCGACGCCTTCCGTGCGGTGCGCGCTAGGTGCGCAAAAAGCCTGAGGGAAACAAGTATTCGGTGATCATAGGGTCTATCGACGGTCAGCTGCATCTTGGCCCGCAGACGTCGGCCGGGGTGATCGTCGGCATGTAGAGCGTGCAAATACCGTTTTGTTCGCAAGAACCAGCGGCGCTGCGAGCAAACCCCGACATGGCGGCACCGGCGGACCGGCTCGCGCCGCTTGCGGTGCACGGTCCGGGCAAAAACCGGTGCGGATTAGGTGATACCGTGCCGGCCTGCGTAGGCTGTCCAGGTACGTCGTGTCTGTGAAGCGACGTGTCTGTGTTCGGCCGAGTCGCGGCCGGGTGGCAGTATCACCCCATTTGCAGCCCTGTGCCGGCGAACGCACACCCGCCGATCAGCCCGTCAGCCGACGGTCGTATCCGGCGAAATTCGTAGGCCGCATGACCGCGGTCGACATGTGAAGAAGAGAGAAACACAGCATGACTGAAGGAACCGTCAAGTGGTTCAACGGCGAAAAGGGCTTCGGCTTCATCGCTCCTGACAACGGCGCGGCGGATGTGTTCGTGCACTACTCCGAGATCCAGGCCGGCGGCTACCGCAGCCTCGAGGAGAATCAGCGCGTGAAGTTCGACATCACGCAGGGCGCGAAGGGCCCCCAGGCCGTCGCGGTCACCCCGATCTAGACACTGCACAACAAGAACCCCGCGGCCTGTCGGTCGCGGGGTTCTCGTGTTCTACGGCCCGAGCGAGCGTCGCGATGAGTTTCGATGCCGCTGCCGGTCTGACCGGTATCCGATCCAGGCTCGAAGGGACACTCATGGCTCAGTTGTTGCGCGTCCAGAATTTCGTGGTTTCCGAGGACGGCTTCGGTGCCGGGCGGGACCAGAGCCTGGAGCGGCCGTTCGGGCATGCCGACCCCGCCATCATGATGTCCTGGGCGGGTGCCACCGCCAGTTGGCCCAACCGCACCGATCCCGGCGGAACCCGGGGCATCGACGACTACTTCACCCGGGACTTCGCGCGCAACATCGGCGCCGAGATCATGGGCCGCAACAAGTTCGGTCCGCACCGCGGCCCGTGGACCGATCACGAATGGCAGGGCTGGTGGGGTGAGCATCCCCCGTTCCACACCCCGGTGTTCGTGCTCACCCATCACGTGCGTCCGTCGTTCACGCTGTCGGACACCACATTCCACTTCGTCGACGCCGCGCCGGCCGACGCCCTGCAGCAGGCCAAGGCGGCGGCCGATGGCAAGGATGTCCGCCTCGGCGGCGGGGCGCAGACCATCCGGGCGTTCCTGGCCGCCGACCTGATCGACACCCTGCACGTCGCGGTCGCGCCGATAGGACTCGGCGGGGGGTCACGGCTGTGGGAATCATCGGACGAGTTGCTCGACAGATTCCACCGCGATGTCGTGCCCAGCCCGAGCGGCGTGACGCACCACGTGTTCTGGCGACGCTGATCGTCGGCGGGGGCACCGCGCGTCAGTATGGTGTCGGCAATGGCTCCCGATCTCCCGGAAGACACCGCCGAGAACCCGCGCGTCCGGCGCCGGCTGCGCGGCGCGCTGCCCGGTCGCCGCGACCCGGCTCCGATCGCCGGTCAGCGCCGCCGCAGTGCCAACCGCGTCGGCGACGTGCACACCCGCAAGGTGCTCGATCTGACGATCCGGCTGGCCGAGGTCATGCTGTCCTCCGGCTCGGGTACCGCCGACATCGTCGCCACCGCGCAGGACGTGGCGCAGGCCTACCAGCTCGGTGACTGCGTCGTCGACATCACCTTCTCCACCATCATCGTGTCGGCGCTGCCGACTGCCGACAGCCCGCCGCTGACCATCGTCCGTGCCGTCCGGCACCGCGCCACCGACTACACCCGATTGGCCGAACTGGACACACTGGTCCGGCGTATCACCTCCGGCGGTGTCACCGTCGAGCAGGCGCACGATGCGATGGACGTACTCAGTGAACGGCCGCACCCCTACCCGCGGTGGATGGCCACCGCCTGCTGGGCGGGCTTCGCGCTCGGCATCGCCATGCTGCTGGGCGGCACCTGGCAGATCTGTCTGCTCGCCGCGGCCACCTCGGCGGTCATCGACCGGGTCGGCCGGCTGCTGAACCGGGTCGGCACCCCGTTCTTCTTCCAGCACGCCGTGGGTGCGGCCATCGCCACCCTGGTGGCCGTGGCCGCCTACCGCTTCGCCGATCAGAACCCGACGGCACTGGTGGCCACCGGGATCGTGATGCTGCTGTCGGGGATGACTCTGGTCGGCTCGGTGCAGGATGCGCTGACCGGTCACATGGTCACCGCGGTCGGCCGCCTCGGCGATGCGTTGTTCCTCACCGCGGGCATCGTGGCGGGCATCGTCGCCGGCCTGCAGATCGCCAACCTGGCCGGCATTCAGATCGAGCTGCACATCGACGCGACGCAGTCGATCATCGTGCCCAGCGGGGCACTCAAGATCGGCATCGCTGTGTTCGGCGCGGCTCTGGCCGGGGTGTGCCTGACCTTGGCGTCCTACGCGCCGCTGCGCTCCGTGCTGACCGCCGGTGCCGCCGCCGGAGCGGCCCAGGCGGTGCTGATCGGGCTCGGTCACGCCCAGTTCGGTGTCGTCTTCGCCACCGGTATCGCCTCGGTCGGGGTGGGTCTGCTGGCCACCGTCATCTCGATCCGGCGCCAGGCGCCGGCCCTGGTCATCGCCACCGCAGGTATCACCCCGATGCTCCCGGGTCTGGCCGTCTTCCGGTCGGTGTTCTACTTCGCCGTCGACGAGCGGTACCTCGACGGCATCGCGCAGCTGCTCTCCGCGGTGGCCATTGCGCTGGCCATCGGTAGCGGGGTGGTCATGGGTGAGCTGCTCGGTTCGCCGCTGCGTTACCGCGCCGGCCGGGTCGGTGACTTCGTGCGCATCGAAGGGCCGCCGGGGTTGCGCCGTGCGGTCGGTCGCGTGGTGCGTCTGCAACCCACGGAGAACTCGCCCACGACAAGCGCGGCCGCGGCCCGGGCCCGCAGCGTGGCGCTGGAGCCCGAAACCGCCGACCACGCCGGTGACGCCGGCGCCGAGCCGGAGGATCCCGACCGCCGCTAGAGCGCGTCGAGCGTCTGCGCCGCCAGCCCGAACGCCAGGGTCATGCCCAGCCCGGTGGTCACCGTCACCGAACTGACGGTGGGCTCATGCGTCGCGCGCAGGATGTCGGTCTGACTGCTGGAGGCGTAGACGCCCTGCCAGCGCTGCAGCACCCGCAGCTGCTCGACGCCGAGCACACGGGCCACGCCGTCGAGCAGATGCCGGCCGATCGACTCGTCGAGAAACGGGTCGGCCGTCACGCCGTAGTGGTGCGAATCGCCGACGAGCAGGGTGCCGTCGGGTCTGCGGGTGAACATCAGGTTCGCCCCGAGCTGCAACAGCTCGGGTTCGGTGCGCTCCAACTCGGCGCGCACCGCCGCGGCGGCGGGCAATTCGGCCATGGCGCCATAGCGCAGCATCGACGTGCCGGTCAGCACCGCCGCGTCGTCGGTGTAGCCGCCGGGAGCTTCGACCAGCGCCATCTGCAATCGGCACCGCAGCACGTCATGGGCCTGCGCGGTGGCCGGGTAGAGCCGGTCCAGGTCGTGACCGACGCACACCAGGATGTGCCGGCCGCGCACCGGCCCGCGGCTGGTGTGCACGGTGCCGTCGCCGGCGCCATGCGCGTTCGTGCGCCAGTGGAAGCGGACACCGGGCTGCTCGGCCAGCCAGGCCGCGATGGTGGCCACCGTGGTGCGTGGATCGACCCGCAGGTCGGCCGGAAGCCAGGCCGCGCCGACGATGGCGGGATCGGCGGCCCGTCCGGGCGCGGCCAACCGGGCGTCGACCTCGGCGGTGGTGAGCAGCCGCACCGCCTCGCCGCCGCGCGCGGCGTGGAACTGCTCCAGCAGTGCGGCCTCGCCGGGACTGCGGGCGATGACGACGGCACCGGCCTCGGGTGCCCAGAACCCGGCAAGCGCCGCGGTGCGCAACCATCCGCGCCGGGATGTCTGGGCGAGGTCGAGCAGCTCGGCGCTCTGTGCGGTGATGCAGGCGTGCCCGAAGTTGCGCACCGAGGCGCCGACGGCTTCGCTGTCGCGCTCGACGATCTGGACCGTCAGGCCCCGGTGCACCGCCTCGGCGGCGTGCGCGAGACCGATGATGCCTGCGCCGACGACGACGAGATCCGCGGTCTGCTCGTTCATGCCCGCCATCTTCAGCGGCCGCCCGGACCCGGTTGCGCGCGGGGTGGATCCGTTCACCCGGTGTTTTCCGGCCGGACAGTTACCTGCGCGCATCGTGTGACGCGTGAGCTTCGAGGCGCTAGCCTTCTCGCAGGTGTGCCCGACCCGCGGTCACTGCAGAGGTTGTCGGCGGGCACGGCCGGAGAGGACGAACAGCGGTGAAGACCGAACGAGGGCGGGTGGCGGTGCGGCTCGCGGTCGCGGGAGTGTTGGCCGGTGCAGCACTGGCCACCGCAGGTGTGGCCGGCGCCGAGCCCGTGGTGCCGCCCGGCGAGCCGGTACCGCCGGGGCAGCCCGTGGTGCTGGGGCCCGGTGAGATGCCGGTGGCCGCGCCCGCTCCGCCGCCGGTCGGTGCGCCGCCGGTTCCCGAGATCAGCAATCCCGTGTACGGGCAGGGACAGACACCCGGTGCCGGCGGCTACATCAGGGACCTGTGGCGGGCGTTCAACAACGGCAACCCGATGGAGGCGTTGATGACGGGGCCGGAGGGTGTCGCGACCGGCGCGCCTCCCGGGGCCGGGCCGGCGCCCAAGCTGCCGCCGGGCTACACCTCGCTGACCGACCCGGCGTCGTCGACGCCGGCCACCGAGCGGGTTCCCGGGGTGGGCGGACCACCGTTGCCGCCGGGATTCGTCTCGCTGTCGGATCCGGCTCCGCCGCCGGAGGTGCTGCCGATCGGTGCGCCGGGTGCCGCGCCGGCCGACGTGGCCCATCCCGCCGCTCCACCGCCGCCACCGGCCCCGGTGGGCCCGCCGCTGCCGCCGACCATCATCGCCAACCAGTAGCTCTCAGCGCAGACCGGCGCGCCACTTCTCCAGGGCACGCCGCTCGCGCTTGGTCGGTCGGCCCGCCCCGCGGTCCCGCACCGCCACCGCGCTCTCCGCGGTCGGGGGTGGCGGTGGCGTGCGATCCAGATAGCAGGTGACGGCGTCGGCCGCCCCGACGCGCTTGTGGATCACCCGAACGACCTCCACGATCCGGGTGCGCTCGCCGACCCGGGCCTGCACCCGGTCACCGGGAACCACCGTCGTGGACGGTTTCGCCACCCGGTCGTTGATCCGAACATGGCCGCCACGGCAGGCGGTTGCGGCATCCGGACGCGTCTTGGTGAGACGGACCGCCCACAGCCAGCGATCTACCCGGGTCGACTCCATCGCACCATGATGCCGTGCGGCCGGGGTCAGGGTGTGGGCGTGACCCGGGCGGCGGCGTAGGACGCTGCCTGCGCAGTCATGCCGTTCATCGCGTACATGGCGTGGGCGATGGACGGCATGGCGCCCGGGGTGCCGTCGCAGATGGTGTCACCCGGGGCGCAGAGTTCGACGGTTTTGTCGGCGTAGCGCGGGCCGATGGTGCCGATCGGTGCACCGAACTGGGTCAGGAAGGCATCCGAGGGGTTGCCCAGCAGAACCACCGCGGCGACGTGATCGGAGACCTCGTCGGGCAACGGATTGGGGATGTAGGACAGGTATTCGCTCGGGACGCCCTGCGGGATCGCGTCGGCGGTGACGTACCCGGCGACCACGGCGCCCTGGGAGAAGCCGCCGAGCACGACCTTGGTGTCCGGGCAGGCGCCGGCGGTGGCCTGGATGTGTGAGCCGGCGTCACGGACACCGTCGATCACGTTCTGCGCGAACGCAATTCGATCGTTGAAGTTATCGCTGGCCGGATAGTTGACGGGGTATACCGCGACCGACTTCCCGGGCGTCTGCGCCCGCAGCGCATCGACGAAGGCCTGCCCGGTGCCACCGACGCCGGGTGCCTCGGCGGTGCCGCGGGCGAACACGACCTCCACGTCGGGGCAGGCCGGTTCGGCGGAGGCGGCGGGCGCGGTGCCTGCCAGCACGCCGGCGGTCATCAGCGCGCCGGCTCCGAGGATCCGTGCGGATCGAGCAATGTTCATCGTTGAACTCCTTCGGGATGCGGCGCCCGCGCCTGATGGCAGCTGACGGCCTGCCCGTCTGTACCCGCGTCGTTTGCTGCCGAAACAGCACCAGGACGTTCCGCCGAGGGGTGTGCGGATCAGGCCAGGCGGCCGGCGGCGGCCGACGCTGCCGCGGCGACCAGACCGTTGACCGGGTAGGTGACGTGCACCAGCGAGCCGAGCAGCGAACCGGGTGACCCATCGCAGATGTTGTCCCCGGGCGCGCACAGGTCCAGTGACCTTCCGGCGTACTGCGCGCCGATGTTCGCCGCCGGTGCGCCGTACTGTCCCAACAGCGCCGGGGTCGGCTTCCCGAAGAGGACCACCCCGGCGATGCGATCGCTCACCGCGGCGGGCAGATCCGAGGTGCTGACGTAGGCGGCCACCGCCGCGCCCTGCGAGAACCCACCGAGGATGAACTTGGTGTCCGGGCAGTTCGCCGCCGTCGTCCGGAGCCGCGCGCCGGCATCGGCGACGCCGTCGAACATCGTGGACGGGAAGATCGCCCGGTTGTCGAAATCGCCGGTGGCCGGATAGTTCACGGCGTAGGCGTCGATGGACCTGCCGGGGGATTGGGCGCGCACCGCGTCGATGAACGCCTGACCGGTGCTGCCGACGCCGGGCGGTTCGTCGCTGCCGCGGGCGAAAACGATCTCTGCGTCCGGGCACGGTTGCGCGGTGGCCGCCGGGGCGGCGCCGATCGAGAATCCCGACGCGACGAGCGCGCCGACGACGAGTAACCGGCGCGATCGGCGAATCCCCATGACGCCGGATGCTACCCGCAGCGTTCACTGTGCACACCCGCTCGATGAGTTTGCCGACCTGCGCCGGTCCACCCATCAGAGTTCACACCCGCCCGGAGAAGGGAAGCAGAAATGGTCATCGTCGCCGGACACCTCATGGTCGAACCGCAGGCCCGGGAGTCGTACCTGACCGGGTGCGTCGCCGTCGTGCAGGCGGCGCGTGTCGCCCACGGTTGCCTGGATTTCGCGATCGGTGCCGATCTGCTGGACCCCGGGCGGATCAACATCTACGAACGCTGGGAATCCCAGGCCGCGGTCGTGGCATTCCGGGGCAGCGGCCCGGATGCCGATCAGAGCGCTGCGATCGTGGCGGCTGCGGTCGTCGAGTACGAGACCGCGGCGGGCCGCGAGATCGGTTGAGCGGTCAGTCCGACGACGGTGTCCGGGTCAGTGCGCTCGCGACGAAATCGGCGGCCTGCACGGCCATCCCGTTGCTCTTGTAGGCGCTGTGGGCGCTACGGTCGAGGCCGCCGGGGGAGCAGACCGGGTCACCGGGAGCGCACAGCTGGATGGTCTTGGCGGCGTACAGCGGACCGACGGTGATCGGCGGGGCGGCATGGTCGAAGAGGTTGAGGAACCAGTTGTCCGGCGTGCCGAACAGGGCCACCGCGGCCACGTGCGGGGCGACCGCCGGCGGCATCGGGCCGGTGAGCCCGGCGGGCAGCGCGAGCCCGGCGGGCACCGCGTCGAAGGTGGTGTAACCGGCCACCGCAGCCCCCTGCGAGTAGCCGCCCAGCACGATCTTGGTGCCCGGGCAGGTATTCACGATGTTCTCGATGCGGTTGCTCGCGTCGGTGATGCCACCGGCGGCCGCCTGGAAGTCGAGGGAGGCCGGATAATTCACCGGATAGACGTCCACCGATGCGCCACCGAGTTGCGGGGTCAGCGCGTCGACGAAGGCCTGTCCGGTGTCACCGATGCCCGGCGCCTCGAAAGTGCCACGCGCGAAGACGATTTCGATGTCGGGACAGGCCGGTGCCGGTGTGGCGAACGCGCGCGCGGTGGTCAGCGGAACCAGTACGGTGGCGAGCACCAGCACGACGGCGGACAGATATGCGATGCGGTGCGAGCGAAGCAGTGTCATCAGAGCGGAGGGCATGGCGGTCCTTCGGGCGGGTGATCTTGACTGTGTGCCAAGCATCCCGTGCCCATGGCCGGTGCGCATTGCCGCAGGCGCGACCGGTGGCTACCGGCTAGCACTACCAGTGCGGCCCCCGTGCCGTTCCGTCGCGCCGGCTCAGACGCGGCCGGCGGCGAAATCGGCCGCCTGGGTCACCATGCCGTTGGCGGTGTAGAGGTTGTGCGCCACCGGGTCGAGCCCACCCGAGCAGATCGGGTCGTTGATTGCACACAGGTCAAGGGTTTTCGGCAGGTAGGCCGCGCCGATCGGGACATTGGGCTGCCCGATGAGAAACAGCATCCGGTCGTTGGGCTTGCCGAACAGCACGACTGCATCGACATGGTCGGCGACGTCGGGGGCCAACGGCGTGGTGGTGCCGAACGCGAACGAATTCGGTGGGATGGTCGGCGGGTCGGCGGTGACCAACTGGGCGACGGCCGCCCCCTGGGAGAAACCGCCGAGCACCACGCTGGTGTCGGGGCACTCGGCAGCGATCCGGCGGATCTGGTTGCCGGCGTCGTTGACGCCCACCACCACAGTCGGCCAATTCTGGCTGGCCGGATAGTTCACCGGATAGCTCTCCACGGTCTTCCCGCCGGCCTGCGCACGCAGCGCGTCGACGAACGCGGTGCCCACGCTGCCGGCGCCGGGCCGTTCGGTGGTTCCGCGCGCGAAGACCACCCCGACATCCGGACAGGCCGGCTCGGCGGAGGCCGGCGGCGCAAAGCCGGGCAGCAGTGTCGAGGCGGCGGCCGCGGCGGCGACCGCCAGGACCGCTGCGGGGCCGGTGATCCGGTGCTGCTGTGCTCTGGTCATCCGCTGCTGGCTCCTCGTCGGGTGGAATCGCTGCCTGTCGAACGGCATCTGTTGCGGGACGTGAATAAGATCATGCTATTCCCACGCGGGTCGACCAGAGTTCCGGGCCGCGCCGCACCAGTGAAGCTCGGAGTTACGAATTGACCCGGACCTGTAAAGTGTCGCGCAACGCTTGTCGAACCGCTCCCGGCTGTCTCGGGCGGGGCGTGACACCGCCGTACGCTGGGGAGGAACGTCGTTGAACGCCGTATTGGGGCGCACCGCCATCTTCCAGGACGTCGACGCCGAAGCGATGGCGATCCTGACCCAGGAACTGGAATTCCTGACCTTTCCGCGCAACCACACCATCTTCGTCGAGGGGGAGCCCGGCGACCGCCTCTACGTGCTCATCGAGGGGAAGGTCAAGGTCGGACGCCGGTCGGGCGACGGCCGCGAGAGCCTCATCGCCGTGATGGGCCCCGGGGACACCTTCGGCGAGCTGGCACTGTTCGACCCGGGCCCCCGCACCGCGACGGTGGCCACGTTGACCGAGGTGCGGGTCGCTGCGGTTCCTCGGCAGGCGCTCGGTGTCTGGATCGCGGATCGGCCGCAGATCGCCGAGCAACTGTTGCGGGTCCTGGCCCGTCGGCTACGACGCACCAACGACGATCTGTGCGACATGATCTTCACCGATGTGCCGGGCCGGGTGGCCAAGCAGCTGCTCGACCTGACGAAGCGGTTCGGCCGGCCCGACGGTGACGGCCTACGGGTCGACCACGAACTCACCCAGCTCGAGTTGGCGCAGCTCGTCGGCTCGTCCCGCGAGACCATCAACAAGGCGCTCTCGGAGTTCGCCAACCGCGGCTGGATCCGGCAGCAGGGCAAGACGATCTTCGTCCTCGAACCGGCCAAGCTGGCCCGCCGGGCCCGGTGACCGGGCTCAGCTCATCGCGTCGAGGATCTTGATCGCGAAGACCAGCGTGTCGCCCTTCTGGATGCCCGCGGCCGGCTGCCCCTCGGGATAGCCGTCCTCGGGTGTCATGGCGACCGCGACGGTCGACCCGACATTCTGACCGGCGATGGCCTTCTGGAATCCCGTGACGACACCGTTGAGCGGGAAGTCGACGGGTGCGCCGGACTGGTAGCTGCTGTCGAACACCGACCCGTCGCGGCCGTTGACCCCCATGTAGCAGACCAGGACGGTCGCGTTCTCCGCGACGACGGGACCGTCGCCCGGCTTGAGCGTCTGGACCTGGGTCTCGGTGACGCTGAACGGTCCGTCGACGGTGACCACCGGCGCGTTGGTGTCGGTCGATCCGGTCACGGCGACGCTGCCGGTGGTGCCGGGCAACGTCCATTCCGGCGTTCCGCCGGTCGGTGCCGGGGTGCTCGGGCACCCTGCTTCGGTGGCCGTCGGCGCGACGGCGGGAGCGCTCGGCGGGCTGAACACATCCGAAGACGTGGAGGAGCCGGCTGCGGCGGGCGTGTCGGTGTCGGAGCCGCATGCGACCAGGGCGGAAGTCAGGGCCGCGGTGCAGGCAGCGAGTGCGACGGCGGAGGACAGGCGGGGCGAGTTCACGCCGGCCACGCTACCTGCGCCGGTGGAGACGGCCATCGTGTGCCCCGGACCCCTGCGCCAATCGTGCTCGCGCCGAGGGTTAATCGCTTGCGCGGCCCGTGGTGCACCGTCAGTGTGAGTGGTGGGGACACAACTGTCGAGGGGGAGAAAGATGGCGAGATTTCGTGCGGGCGATGTGGTGGCGGCACGCCGCCGCATCGAGGGAGTCGACGTGCCGGTGGTGCCGGCGGGTGCGGTCGGCCGGGTGACGACCACGACGGTGTTCGGTAATCCGAAACGGGTGCACTTCGCCGTTGCCGACACCTGGGGGACCAAGCGGTTCCACGTCAGGGTCCGCCGCGGCGACGTGGAGCAGGTGTCGGACGCCGTGCCCGAAGATGCGCGATGATGCTGTGACCCACGTCATGGTGGCTGCATGCCGCGCCGGTGGGTATGCCATGCACTTCACACCCCCAACCACACGGAGTTCGAAATGGCGAAAGTCGATGTGTCGGTGTCGTCGGACCTGACACCCGAACAGGCCTGGAAACTGGCATCGGACCTGCGCCGCTTCGACGAATGGCTGACGATCTTCGGCGGTTGGCGCAGCCCACCGCCGCCGGTGATCGAAGTGGGCACGCAGGTGTCGTCACTGATCAAGGTCAAGGGTTTCCGCAACACGATCCACTGGCAGGTGACCGACTACGACGAGCCGCGGCTGATCGGGTTGCGCGGTACGGGCAAGGGTGGCGTGCACATCGCCCTGCAGATGACGGTTGCAGACAACAACCCCGGGTCGGCACTGCACCTGCAGGCCGACCTGTCCGGTGGTCTGCTCAGCGGTCCCATCGGGTCACTGGTGGCCAAGGTGCTGACCTCCGATGTCCGCCGATCCGTTCAGAACCTCGGGGCGTTGCGATAGCGACGCGATGAGTCGTGCGCCCTCCGCTGGTCTGTTCATCCATGACGAGGACAAGCGCGTGACGGCCGGTACCGCCGGTCACCTACCGATCAATGGGCTGCAGCTCTACTACGAGGTGCACGGGTCCCTGGATGGAGCGCGAACGCCGCTGCTGTTGATTCCCGGCGCGTTCATGGCCGCCGATTCGATGCCGGGTTGGGTCACAGCGCTTGCCGCCCACCGGCCGGTGATCACCTTCGACCAGCAGGGGCACGGCCGGACACCGGACGGCCGCCCGACGATGTCCTATGAGCAGTTCGCCGACGACGCGGCGGCGCTGTTGGGCGAGTTGGGTGTCGATCGGGCCGACGTGATGGGTTACTCGCAGGGCGGCGGGGTGGCCCTGCAGCTGGCCATCCGGCATCCCGGACGGGTCGGCAAGCTCGTGCTGATGTCGGCGAGTTTTCATCGTGACGGCTGGCATCCCTCGATGGCCGCGGCCATCTCCGAGCTCGAACCAGGGGCGTTCGCCGGTACCCCGGTGGCGCAGACGTTCGCCGAGCGCAACCCCGGCGATGACGCCTTCGGTGCATACCTGGCGAAGATGAAGATCCTCAACGCCGAGGATCAGGAGATTCCCGAGCAGACCATCCGCGCGCTCACCGCCAAGACGATGGTGATCGTCGGAGACACTGATTCGCTGACCGTGGAGCATGCCGTCCGGTTGTTCCGGCTGCGCGGCGGCGGTGATGACGAGGCGGCCGCCACCGGGCTGCTGCAGCGGTCGCCGGACGCCCGGTTGGTGGTGTTGCCCGCCATGTCACATATCGGCCTGTCGGCGGAATCGGCGCTGCTGGTGCCGATGGTGACCGCGTTCCTCGATGACGTGGCGCCCCCGACTCCGCAATTGTTCTGAGTCACAACAGGTTCAGAAGAGCTCCAGGGATTCGCGGATCATCCGGTGGCCCTGCTGCTCGAAGGCCGCGTCGCCTACCTGATGGGCCCACACGGCGGTGCCGATCGCCTCGTGCAGCGCGAGCATGCGCCACCCGGCGGCCTCCCGTGGGTCATGGCCGTAGCCGGCAAAGAACGCCGTCTCCAACGCCGGCCGGTCGCGCCATTGCTGGGCAGCCAGACGGCAGAAGTCCGTGGCCGCGGGCCGCCACGCGAAGCGGCCGAAGTCGATGACCCGCACCGTCCCGGAATCGGTGAGCCAGTTCCTGGGATGCCAATCGCCGTGGGTGGGAACCACAACCGTCGGCTGAGGTCGGTGTCCGGTCAGGATGGCCCGCAACGTGGAACACAGGCGGGTATTGATCCGATGTGGCTTGTCAAGCCAGGCAAGCGATTTCGCCACCGCGGCAGCGTCCCATCCGGGGTCCGGCCGGGCCGCCTGGCCGTGAAAGGCGCGCAGGAGCGCGCCGGCGTTGCGGTGGATGGCGGCGCTGAACTCATCGGGGTGTCCCTGGGCGAGGGACCCGGGCAGGTAGCCCAGCACCAGCACCTTCGCATCGCGGTCGCAGTACAGCAGGACCGGGGCGTCTCCGGTGCGTGCCAGGCAGTCGGTGAAGCCCTGGTACGCCGATATCTCCCGCGCGATGTGGTGATCGGACGGACCGGCGGCCTTCACCACGACCCGGCCGAGGCCGCACTCCACATCGAGCACCCGGGTGCCCTGGTGCGGCCAGCTCATATCGGCCCGCAGTCGCGGTTCGGACAACCAACCGTCCACGAGCGCGGCCTGCCTGCCACTGAGCCGACCTCCATGCCAAGAACGCATCCGGGTCACGCTATCCGGTGCCCACCACACCGTCGATATCCCTTGCGGTCAGGGACGTTCAGGTCATTGTTTGGCCGTCGCGGCCCCGGGTACCACTCCGCCACCGCGATCTACAGCCCAGTCGGATCCGCGGCAATTCATCCACGAACCCGTGACCGCAGCCCGGTCGCGGGTCTTGTCGACGAGCCGGGAGGCCCCGTGTTCACTCACCATAAAGATCTCCAGTTCGAAGTGCGGGTCAGCGAGCCCGATCCCCGTTTCGCGTCGTTGCTCATGGAGCAGTTCGGCGGTGCCAACGGTGAACTCACCGCCGCCCTGCAGTACTTCACGCAGGCCTTCGTGCTCCGCGAGAAGAACCCCAAGATGTACGACCTCTTCATGGACATCGCCACCGAAGAACTCAGTCACCTCGAGATTGTCGGCACCACCATCACGATGCTGCTCGACGGACTCAACGACAACCTCAAGATGGCCCATGAGCGGTGCGATTGGATGCCCGCGGTGGCCAGCAAAGCCGGCAAGGAACAGGCGATCCACCAGGTCGCTGTGAATCCCATGTTCCTCGTGCTCAGTGGCGGTGGTCCCGACGTGAAGGACTCGGCGGGCAACAATTGGACCGGAGCGTTCATCGACGCCAACGGCGACCCCACGGTCGATCTGCGCAACAACCTGGCAGCCGAGTCCAGGGCCAAGGTCGTCTACGAGTACCTCAAGCAGTTCACCGACGACCCGGGCGTCCAGGACACCCTGACCTTCCTGATGACCCGCGAAGTGGCCCATTACCAGCAGTTCACCGCGGCACTCAACGAGCTGCCGGTGAACTTCCCGCCGGGACAGCTGCCCGGTGATCCGCGCTTCCAGAATGTCGCCTTCAACATGAGCAACGGCGACGGTTCGGTGCGGGGTCCCTGGAACGAGGGCCAGGGGCCGTGGCCGGAGGGCGTGGAATGGGACTACGTCGAGGACCCCGAACGGCAATGGCTCGGGACGTCATTGCGTAACAACACCGGGGCGGAGACAAACCCCGAGGGTCAACCGGCGGTGGATGGGGAAAAGCCGTTCACCCACGAGCAGCACACCGCCACCAGCTGACCGACCGACCGACAAGGAGGGCGACATGGATGCATTGACGTTCCTGCGACAAGACCACAAAAGCGTGCTGGGCATGCTCGAGGTCCTCGACGGCGCACCCACCGGTGAGGGAGCGCAGCGCAGCGGTCTGGAGACGATGGTGACCAACCTGGTCATCGCCGAGTCCCAGCACGAGGCCATCGAGGAGCAGTACTTCTGGCCCGCGGTCCGGCGGGCGCTCGACGACGGTGACGAACTGGCCGACCGCGCCGTGGAGCAGGAGCAGGCCGGGAAGCGACTGCTTCAACAATTGGAGGACGGTGCACCCGGCGAGCCCGGGTACACCGAAGCACTGCAACGGTTCGTCGCGCTGGGGCGCGAGCACATCGCCTTCGAGCAGGAGGTGGTCTGGCCGAAGTTCGAGGCGGCGGTCTCCCACCGGGAGCTGGTCGACCTGGGCGAGAAGCTGGAACGGGCGAAGAAGATCGCACCGACGAGGCCACACCCGGACACGCCGCCGAACGCCGCGGTGCTCAAGTCCGTCGGGATGGTCTCGGCGACGGTGGACCATGTCCTCGACGCGGCTACCGGTCGCGCTGCCGACAACCCGCCGGACCCGCAGGTGCACTGAGGTAGCGGGCCGAAACCTGTTATTCGGCAGCACGTTCAGGCGAGGCCGGACGACACTCCCGCGCAGTCGGGCGGTCGTCCGGCCTTGTGCGTTCGTTTGGTGTACGGACGGTGTCGTCGACCGGACGGGTCTGCGACGAGTTTCGGCCGATTTCTTGATTGTTTCCACTTTACGGGCCACACTGGTGGGGATGGCTCACGCTCCTGAACGCGCGACGATGCTGCGGGCGGCCGGATTACGCGTCACCCGGCCCCGGCTGGTGGTCATGGACGCCGTCGAGATGCACCCGCATGCCGACACCGACACCATTTTCACCGCAGCACGTCAGTCGCTGCCCGAAATCTCCCGGCAGACGGTCTACGACGCGCTCAGTGCCCTCACCACGGTCGGGATGGTGCGGCGCATCCAGCCCGCCGGGGCCACCGCACGGTACGAATCCCGCGTCGGCGACAACCACCACCACGTCGTCTGCCGCTCCTGCGGCACCATCGCCGATGTCGACTGTGCCATCGGCGAGGCCCCCTGCCTGACCGCCTCCGACGACCTCGGCTTCCAGATCGACGAGGCCGAGGTCATCTACTGGGGACTGTGCCCCGACTGCGTGAGAACACGAACGTCCTGACCCCTTCGACAGATCCCTCCGTTGTGCAGCCCGCATGAAACCGACGAAAGGCGAAACCATGTCCGACACCTCCGATGCCAGGCCTCCGCATTCCGATACCAAGACTGACAGCGGGAGTGAGTCCGAGAACCCGGCGATCGATTCGCCCAAGCCGAAAGCTCATGCGCCGCTGACCAATCAGGATTGGTGGCCCGAGCAGGTGGATGTCTCGGTACTGCACAAGCAGCCGGCCAAGGGCAACCCGCTGGGGGCCGATTTCTCCTACAGCGAGGAATTCAAGAAGCTCGACGTCGAGGCGCTGCGGGCGGACATGCTGGCGTTGATGACCTCGTCGCAGGACTGGTGGCCGGCCGACTACGGCAGCTACGCGGGCCTGTTCATCCGGATGAGCTGGCACGCGGCCGGCACCTACCGCATCTACGACGGCCGCGGCGGCGGCGGGCAGGGCGCGCAGCGGTTCGCACCGCTGAACAGCTGGCCCGACAACGCCAACCTGGACAAGGCGCGGCGACTGCTGTGGCCGATCAAGCAGAAGTACGGCAACAAGCTGTCCTGGGCCGACCTGATCGTGTACGCCGGCAACGTCGCGCTGGAGTCCGCCGGATTCGAGACGTTCGGCTTCGCGTTCGGCCGTGAGGACATCTGGGAGCCGGAGGAGGTGCTCTTCGGCCAGGAGGACACCTGGTTGGGCACCGACAAGCGCTACGGCGGCACCAACGATGGTGACCGCACCTTGGCCGAACCCTTCGGCGCCACCACGATGGGTCTGATCTACGTCAATCCCGAAGGGCCGGAAGGAAAGCCGGACCCGCTGGCGGCCGCGCACGATATCCGCGAGACCTTCGGCCGGATGGCGATGAACGACGAGGAGACCGCCGCGCTCATCGTCGGTGGTCACACCCTGGGCAAGACCCATGGCGCCAGCGCCGACGATGTCGGCCCCGAGCCCGAGGGCGCGCCGATCGAGCAGCAGGGCCTGGGCTGGAAGTGCCCCTTCGGTAGCGGAAACGCCGGCGACACCATCACCAGTGGGCTGGAGGTCGTGTGGACCGGTACCCCGACCCAGTGGAGCAACGGCTACCTGGAGATCCTCTACGGCAACGAATGGGAACTGACCAAGAGCCCCGGTGGCGCCTGGCAGTTCGAGGCCAAGGACGCCGAGGCCACCATCCCGGATCCGTTCGGCGGTCCGCCGCGTAAGCCCACCATGCTGGTCACCGACGTCTCGATGCGGGTCGATCCGATCTACGGTGAGATCACCCGGCGTTGGCTGGACCATCCCGAGGAGATGAACGCCGCCTTCGCCAAGGCCTGGTACAAGCTGCTGCACCGCGATATGGGGCCGGTCAGTCGCTACTTGGGCCCGTGGGTGGCCGAGCCGCAGCTCTGGCAGGACCCGGTGCCGGCGGTGGATCACCCGCTGGTCGACGAGTCCGACATCGAAGCGCTCAAGAGCAAGGTGCTGGAGTCCGGGTTGTCGGTGCCGCAGTTGGTCAAGACCGCGTGGGCATCGGCGTCGAGCTTCCGCGGCACGGATAAGCGCGGTGGTGCCAACGGCGCCCGGCTGCGCCTTGAGCCGCAGCGCAATTGGGAAGCCAACGAGCCGTCCGAACTGAACAAGGTGCTGCCGGTGCTGGAGAAGATCCAGCAGGACTTCAACTCCTCCGCTGCGGGGGGCAAGAAGATCTCGCTGGCCGACCTCATCGTGCTGGCCGGGTCGGCGGCGGTGGAGAAGGCGGCCAAGGACGGCGGCTTCGAGGTGAAGGTGCACTTCGTGCCGGGCCGTACCGACGCCAGCCAGGAGAACACCGACGTCGAGTCGTTCTCGGTGCTGGAGCCGCGCGCCGATGGATTCCGCAACTTCGTGCGGCCGGGTGAGAAGGCCCCGCTGGAGCAGTTGCTGGTGGACAAGGCGTACTTCCTGGATCTGACCGCTCCGGAGCTGACCGTGCTGGTCGGTGGCCTGCGGGCGATCGGCGCCAACCACGGCGGGACCAAGCACGGTGTGTTCACCGAGCGCCCCGGTGCCCTCACCAACGATTTCTTCGTGAATCTGCTTGACATGGGCACGGATTGGAAGGGCTCGGAGTCGGCGGAAAACGTCTACACCGGCTTTGACCGCGCCACCGGCGAGGTCAAGTGGACCGCCACCGCCAACGACCTGGTCTTCGGCTCCAACTCGGTGCTCCGCGCGCTCGCCGAGGTCTACGCCCAGGACGACAACCAGACCAAGTTCGTCGAGGACTTCGTCAAGGCGTGGGTGAAGGTCATGAACAACGATCGGTTCGATCTGGACTGACGCTCAGCGATGAATGGGGCGGGGCCTGTGCGGCCCCGCCCCATTCTCGTGTGCAGGCGACGGTCATGGGCGATAGGTTGCGCGGTTAATCCCAGAGACCGGTGGACAGGCCGACATCCCGCACCGCCGCGTCGATGGCCGCTTTGTTCTCCGCGGCCACCGTGATCAGCAGCCCGCGGCCCGACAGGGCGCGCGCGACACGGGGCAGCGGCTGCAGGTGTCGGCCGCCGGCGCCCAGCGACGGATAGGTGTCGGCGACCGCGGCCAGGTTGCCGCCGTCACCGGCGATGCGGCCCCACAGTGCGGCGAAATGGCCGACCCGCCAATCCGGTGGGGGACCGACGGTGTCATCGCCGGTATCGAGGAAGTGTTGCAGAGCAACGGGTTCGGCGTGCGATCCCCACAACGCCGAGGTGGCGAGGTTGGCGATGATCAGGGCCGGGGTGCCGGCGATGGCCGATAGAAAGCGGTCCAGTCGGCTACCCGGCGACGGTACCGGCACCGCGACCAGTCGGTCAGCAGACAATCTGGCAATGGCGCTCAACAGTTCCCGGCCGCTGGTGCCGGCCAGTGTGGGCTCCTCCGTGTGCGGCAGCTCATCCCAGCCGGTGCGATGGGCGGGCTGGTCCGGCGGGCGGACCTCGCTGTCCAAGCCCGAATTGACCCGGGTGCCCGCCACTTTGGCCACTTCCACCTGGGACGGCAACTGCTCGGCGTCGTCGTCGCCGAGCAGCAGAGCCAGCCGCGCCCAGAACGGGCCGCACAGCTGATCGACCTGAGGGACCGCGGCGGCATGCTCGGCGAGTATGGGTGCGGTACCGGCGAATGGGACGACCCGGTCCCACAGCTCGCTCATCAGTAACGCCAGCGGTGCGCGGTGATGATGTCGGCCGCGTCGCGGTCCGCGGCCCAGGCGGCATCGGCGCCGCGGACGGCGGTGAACGCGCCGAGCAGGTCCGGACCGAGTGCGGCCGATACGCGGGGGTTCGCGCGGAGCTCACCGACGGCCTCGGCGGTCGAACCCGGCAGCGCCCGTACGCCGGCGTCGCGGCGCTGCTCTTCCGACCAGGTGCCGACATTGGCGGCGATGGGATCGGGCAGGCTCAGTCCGTCTGCGATACCACCGATGCCCGCGGCGGTCACCGCGGCCAACGCGAGGTAAGGATTGGCGGATGCGTCCGAGGGTTTGAGTTCGACATTGGCCTGGGTTCGGCCGGTGAACTCGGTTCCCGGGACCAGACGCAGCGCCGCCTCGCGGTTCTCGACGCCCCAATACCCGTAGGCGCTGGAGAAGTAGCCGGGGCGAAGGCGTTGGAAGGACACCTCGCTGGGTGCGGTGACGGCGACGATCGCCGGGAGGTCACGCAGCAGGCCCGCGAGATAGGCTGCGCCGTCATCGGACAGGCCGTGCGGTCCGTCGCCGCTGAGCAGGTTGGACCCGTCGCGCCACACCGACGTGTGCAGGTGCCAGCCATTGCCCGCGTCGCCGGGCAACACCAGCGGACTGAAGCTCGCCCGGAATCCGTGCCGTGCGGCGGTCGCATGGATGGTCTGGCGAGCCAGCAGCTGCAGATCGGCGGCGGTCACCGGATCGGTTGGCGCGATGCTCAATTCGATCTGGGCGGTGCCGTATTCGGCGTGCAGTTGTCCCACCGGGACGCGGTTGGCCCGCAGGTCACGAAGCAGCGCAACGACGAAGGCGTCGACCGTGATGAGCGCCCGCGCACTGTAGGCCGGGCCATCATGGCCGGGAACGGCGTCCGGACCGTCGCCGGACCGGTCGAGGAAGAACTCGATCTCGTAGCCGGCCCGGATCTGCAGACCGGCCGCGTCCGCCGCGTCCACCTGTCGCTCCAGCACGCCGCGTTGGTCATAGGGCCATGGGGATCCGTCGGCGCCGACCTGCCGGCCCGGGGCCCAGGCCAGGGCGGGCTGGCCCGCCAGCGGAACGGTGCGGTCGGGCACCGGGACCAGCCGGATGTCGCCGCTGGCGTCGGGTAGTCCGTCGTGGCTGAACGTGATGGCGTCGTGGGTGTCGAACACCGCAAAGAGGGGAGTGATGCCGACGCCCTTGGCGGTGGCCGACGGCCACTGGTCCAGCGGTACGGTCCGGGCGCGCGGAATGCCGTTGTTGTCGGCCCAGACGATGGTGACGCCCACGATATCGGCGGCGTGAAGGTCATCCTCGGTGAACCCGAAGGGCGCGGTGGTGTCGGTCATGGCGGTGCACATCCCTTTCTGAACACGTCGCACCATTGTGCGCCGAGCTCACCCACCGTGCCCGAAGGCGCGGTCGTGTCCAGCGGTTGTGCTCACCGAGATTTCTCGGTGTGCCATTCATTTCGGCGAAAAGGTCTCCGGCAGAGGCTTTTCTCACGGCCCACCGATTTTGCCTAGCATCGAGGGATGGCCGAACCCGAGACCACCGAGGACGGGCACTATGTCGTCATCGATGGGCGCCGCTGGCGCGCCACCGATCCGGCGATCCCCGAGGAGCGGCGGGCCGAGTTGGTGCGCATCCTGATGGCATGGCGCCGGGAGGTTCGCCGGACCAAGGGCTCCGAGGCGGAGTCCGCGTCGCGCGCGGGCGTGCAGGCGGCCAAGGTGGCGTTGGGGGAGCGCGGCCGGCCGCCGTGGTGGGAACAGTCCGATGCGCAGCGCCGGGCGCGGTGGGAGGCGGAGGTGCCGGAACCGGGGTGAGTCAGCGCCGGTACTCGGCGAGGGCGTCGGCCGCCAGACGCTCATATGCCAGCCACATGTCGCTGCCCAAGGCGCGGATTCCCTCGGCGTTGTAGTGCCGATCGACATCGCTGTTGAACATTCCCCGATTGCCGGGCACGAAGGCCGTGTTCGGTTTTCGGTTCGGGGTGTCCTCGTGCACGGCGTTGATGACCGGATAGTCCTTGCCGCTGCGCTCCATCTCCTCGGGCACCATGCCGCCCAGGATGATGGGGGTGTCCTGGCCGTATCGGGCGCGCAGGTCATCGAACAGCGCGTCGAGATGGCGTTGGTAGTCCGGCCCGGACATCAGCGGGACATCGGATTCGCCCTGATGCCACAGCACGACGGCGACGGTGCTGCCCGGGTTGTGCCCGAGCGCCGCGTCGATGGCTTGCACGGCCTCGCGGTACAGGTTGCGTCGGGTCTTAGTGTCGGCGATGTCCCAGGTGTAGCCGTTCTTGGGATGGAACGACGTGTCGCCCCGCGCGCAGGGGACGAGCAGCACCGCCCGGCCGGTCGCCTCGGCCAGCGCCTTGCCGAAGGTGACCCCGAATCCGACTCGCCGCGCAGGGGTTTCGTGGAAGAGCGGGTCGGCGCCCAGAACGACGGAGCCCTTCGACGGTCCGCTGTTGGCCCACTGATGCACCATGGGGTGAGGCTTGTCGGCGCCGTCGCGGTCGAGCGGAAGACCCATACCGTAGGCATTCGACTGTCCGAGGATCGGAACGACCAGATACGGCTCGTTCGGCGGGTCGACCGGGACGCCCTTGGGGGCGATCCGACGCTTGACGGAACACTTCGCCTCGAAGGCCAGCCGTTTCCACAGCGGGGCGTCACCGTCGGGATTGCGGGGCGTGCGCATGGCCAGCACAGTACAACCGCATTGCGCGGTGCACCGGTCGAACCGATTACCCGACCGGCTTCGTTCGCCGGGTGGCTCCGGTGGGCCGTTGATCGGGTCATTTACGCGCGCGACCGGCACCGACGGCGGATATTGGGATCGGTAGCGGCGCGGGTGCGGTCGACTGATGGCACGGCAACGCCGACCGGCTGTGCCCCATGTGAGGAGACGATGTGAACCCGATTTCGCGACGTGTGGCGTCGCTGGTGATCGCCGGCGGTGTCGGTCTGGCCGGCGCCCTGCTCGGCGCAGCCGCCTCGAACGCCGAGGGGCCGAGCTATCAGGGCGGGAACTGTCCGCCCGGCATGACCTGCACACACTGGTGTCCGGGTGACCCTGCCATACCGGGAAGCCAGGTGCTGTCCTGGGATTGGAATGTCTGCCACGACTGGTACTGGAACTCCGAGGGCATCGTCGATGTCACGACCAACACCATCTATCCGTGGTCGGGCACGCCGCGTCCGGCGGCGCCTCCGCCGGTGTTCACCCCTCCGCCGCCCCCGCCGCCGCTGCCGCCCGGCACACCGTTCTGCAGTCCGCGCGGATCGCTGATCATCATCCCGCCGATCTGCGATGAGATCGGCGTGGACATGCCGCCCGGGTCGGTGCGCTGAGGGGGCGGTCCCCGGCCGGCTGCCCGGTTCAACCCAGAATGGGGAAGCGCCGCTTGCGCGCGAGATCGTCGAGCGCGGACTGCATCACCGAGCGGACGTGCGCGTCGACCTCGTCGATGTCGGGATCGGCACCGAACTCCTCGGTCACGTCGATCGGTTCCAGCACCCGCATCACGATCTTGGACGGCAGCGGGATATTGGCCGGCAGCACAGTCGTCAATCCGAACGGAAGTCCGAACGTCAACGGAAGCGCCTTGAACCGCACCCGGTGCAACCCCAGTCGGCGGGCCAGGCTGTCTCCGCGCGCCAGGAACCACTGCGTTTCCTGGCCGCCGATCGACACCATCGGCACGATCGGCACGCCGCTCTGAATCGCGGTGCGCACGTATCCCGTTCGTCCCTCGAAGTCGATGATGTTGGCCGACTGCGAGGGCCGGAATGCGTCGTAGTCGCCGCCGGGGAATACCAGTACCACGGCACCGGACCGCAGCGCGGCGGACGCATTCTCCGGCGAGGCCTCGATGGCGCCCGCCTGCGAGAGCAGTGATCCCCATGGACCCATCAAGACTCCGTAGTGGGCAAGGATGTGCAGCGGTCTGTCATACCCGAAGGCTTCGTAGAACGCCGGAGCGAAGATGAGGACGTCCGGGGTGAGCACACCGCCGGAGTGATTCGACACGATCAGCGCGCCGCCGGAGGGTGGGATGTTGTGGACAGTCTTCACATCGGCGCGAAAGTAGCGGCGGACGATCGGCCCGACCAGATTCGTGATGCGTTCGGCGACGACGGGATCCCACTTGACGATCTCAGATTCCGCGTCGTCCATGGTCGCCCTTCGATCGGGGCCTGGATCCGATGGGTGTGACCCAGTGCACAGTGTGGATAACCGTTCGGCTACCGAGTCAATCCTCGGCCGGGCACACGGCGGCGGAGCGTTTCCGAATGCGGGAGAGTGGGCAGTGTGACCCTATGAGCGACAACGAGAAAGTCACTGTTGAACGGACCATCGCCGCGCCGGTGAACGAGATCTTCGACGTCCTGTCCAATCCCGAGCGGCATCCGGCCCTGGACGGATCCGGATTTGTGCGCAGCGTCGACCACGCCGACCGTATCCAGAAGGTGGGCGAGGTGTTCACGATGAACATGCAGGGCGATCACATGGGCGGTGAGTACCAGACCGACAACCACGTCTCGGGTTACGCGAAGGACAAGTTACTGGCATGGAAGACCGCACCGGCGGGCACCGAGCCTCCGGGATGGGAGTGGTTGTGGGAGCTGGAGTCTCAGGGCCCCGGTGAAACCCTGGTTCGGCACACCTACGACTGGTCGAAGGTGACCGACAAGAAGCTTCTGGAGAAGGTCAAATTCCCGTTGGTGACCGAGGACCAGCTGAACGACACGCTGTCCCGGTTGGCCACGGAGGTTGCCTCGTCCTGATCCGCTGAGCTGATGGTGCGCCCGGTCCATGTCGACGGACCGGGCGCACTTCGGCGTGGGCTGGAAGGTTCAGCCGCGACCGGTCTGCTGCTGGAGATCGTCGATCATCTCCGAGGCCTGCGCCTTGGTGGCATCCTCGGGGACTTCGGTGTCGGCCTCTTGGGCCAAGGTGTTCAGATAGCTGCGCTGGGCGCCGGTCATGGGTTCATCTCCCGTCACCCAATCCGACGGGTCCTTCTCGGCATTCTCTCGCGGCGCTGGTGTGGTGTTTTCGCTCATGCGTAGTGAGTGCCCATCGCAAATATGTTCGAAACGTGGCGGCAGCGGTATCTCGCCGCCGCCACGTTCCGGAACCTGAACTACGGCGTACCGACGCAGACGGAGCCGACGCACGCACCGGCACCGTCAGGACCGGCACCGGCGCCCGCCCCCGGGACTCCCGCGGTGGCACCACCCGGGCCGGCTTCGGCGCCCGCACCGGGGACGCCCGCACCTGCGCCGCCGGGACCCGCACCGGCGCTGGCGCCCGGCACGCTGGCGGTCGCGCCACCCGGACCGGCGTCCGCGCCGCCCACGGCGGGCGGCAGGGGAGAGGAGGGCGCCAGGGTGGTGGTCGCCGCGCCGGTGGACGGCGTCGTGGTCATGGTGGATTCGGTGGTCTCGGTCGTCGTCGTGGTGGTGCTGTCCGGCGACTCGCTATCGGAGCTGCAGGCGGTGAGCCCGCCGAACAGGACAGCGCCCGTCACGGCGGCCGCGAGTGGCAGAGTACGGGCGATTCGAAGGACGGTCATCTGGCGGCTCGATTCTGCTAGTACGAGGCTGGGCCGGACGATAGGTCCAGCCCAGCGAGAATGGCCTCGCAGAAGTACCCGGTTTGTGCGGGACCTAAGCGCGCCGCCCTCAGTGCAGCAGTCTCGCGAGCCCGTTCACGGTGCCCAGCCCGTGGCCCAGCGGGTACGCCGCGCGGATGCACTCGGTGATCCAGAGCTTCGCGAATCCGACGGCGTCGGGAACGGCGCGGCCATGCGCCAGGGCAGCGGTGATCGCCGCAGCCAGGGTGTCCCCGGCGCCGTGATCGTGACGGGTGTTCACCCGGACCGCGGCGAACTGGTGGAACTCCGACCCGTCGAACAGCAGGTCGGAGCTGATCCGCGAGGTCCGCAGGTGGCCGCCCTTGATCAGCGCCCACTTCGGGCCCAGCGCGTGCAGGGCCCTGGCCGCGTCCCGCTGCGACGCGTCGTCGACCACATCGATGCCCACCAGTAGGCGCACCTCGTCGAGGTTCGGCGTCACCAGGGTCGCCATCGGGATGAGTTCCTCGCGCATGGCCACCAGTGCGCTCGGATGCAGGAGAGGCTCGCCGGCATTGGACGCACACACCGGGTCGACCACCAACGGGACGGTGCCGTCGAGGCCCTCCGCGCGCCAGGTGGCCACGATGGTCTGGATGATCTCGGTGGACGCCAGCATGCCGGTCTTCGCCGCCTCGACGCCGATATCGGAGACCACGGCGCTGATCTGCCCGGCAATCACGTCGACCGGGATCTCATGAAAGGCCTTGACGCCCAGCGAGTTCTGTACCGTGACGGCCGTCAGCGCGGCGGATCCGTGCACGCCCAGCATGGCGAACGTGCGCATATCCGCCTGCAGTCCGGCGCTGCCGCCGGAATCGGAACCGGCAATGGTCATCACCCGGTGTGGAGTGTGCCCGGGAGTGCTCAGCGGCAGGGCGTCGGTATCGGCCATGTATCGATTGTTCCGTGACGGGCCGTGCGCGGTCCGCCGACCCGGCAAAAAGGCCGGCGGGGCGTCCCGGCCGGCGCCGCGTGGACCTACCAAGGGCTTCCGCCGTTGTGGCCCGATGCGGCCGGGACGCCACTGCCGGAGTCGTGCATCGCCGTGGTTCTGCGGTGCCGGCGACCGTCGTTACTTGTCGGACCCCCTCTCTAGAATCGTGGTATGCCGCCTCCCACAGATGTTTTCGCCGCTGACGCGGCGGATGCGGTGTCGGACCGGCTGCTGGGGTTGTACGCCGAGGCGGCCGAGGTGATCGGTCAGCGCAACGCCCTCGACGGGCGGCTGGTGGACATTGTCGCCGAGATCGACGGCGGCGAAGGCCCGTCGCTGTGGGGTGACACCGGATGCCGTTCGTCGCCGGAGTTGGTGGCCTGGCGGTTCGGTATGTCACCACGCAATGCTCAGGTGATGGTGGCGATCGCCCAACGCATCGAGGTGTTCCCCCGCCTGGCGGACAGTCTGCGTGCGGGGCAGTTGTCGGTCGATCAGTTCGGGGTGATCGCCGAACATGCCGCCGACGGCTCCGATGACCATTACGCCGAGCTGGCCACCACCGCCACGGTCACCCAGTTGCGCACCGCGGTCAAGCAGGAACCCCGCCCCGATCCCGAACCCGCACCGGAACCCAAGCGGTCATTCAGTCGGATCGAGCAGGACGGGTACACCAGCTACCGGATCCGGTTGCCGAAGTTGGAGGCCGCCAAGTTCGATGCCGCCCTCGACGGGCGCAAGGAGGGGTTGATCGCCCAGTGGCGGCGCGATCGCGACGCCCAAGCCGACCGTGACGCCGCGACCGTGCCGCAGGTGCGTATCGAGGATCAGGTCAGTGTGCCCACCGATCCGGCGCCGCCGTTCCCCGACAATGTGGATGCGTTCATGAGTGTCATCGAGGCCGGCTGGGACGCCGAGGCGGCTGCGCGGCCGCACGGGGCGCACACCACGGTGGTGGTGCATTACGACATCGAGAAGGCCTCGGCGGCCCTGCACCTGGGCCCGGTGCTCAGCGATGCTGATCGTCAGTTCCTGCTGTGCGATGCCACGTGTGAGGTGTGGCTGCAACGCCACGGTGTGCCGATGGGGTCCGGGCGTGCCACCCGCACCATCAGCCGGCGGCTACGGCGGGCGTTGGAGCACCGCGACCCGACCTGTGTGGTGCCCGGCTGCGGGGCGACCCGCGGATTGCATGCCCATCATCTGGTGCATTGGGAGCATGGCGGGCCCACCGAGTTGTGGAATCTGGTGTTGCTGTGCCCGTTTCATCACCGCCTGCATCACAAGGGTGAGATCACCCTGACCGGGCCCGCCGAGGCGCTGACCGTCACCGACTCTCAGGGCCGCACCCTGACCTCGGCGTCGCTGGCACGCCCACCGACCGGACCGCCACCGCATGTCGCACCATGCCGCGGACCGTCGGGGGAGAAAGCCCACTGGTGGTGGTACACACCCTTCGAACCCAAGGCCCCGCCGGCAGCGTGATGGCTCGATGCCGTAAGCCTCTATCGGGAGTGCTGGTCGGCAAAATCCCGGATGCACTGGTTCACATCGTCCGGGAATTCCGCCGGCAGGAAATGTGACGCGGACGGCCACAATCGATGTTGCCATTCCGGTACCACCGAGCCGACACGGCTGACGCCCATCGTGGAGTCGTGAATGGTGTTGCCGGCCAGAAGAACCTGAACCGGTCGCCGCACCGACCGAAGCAGATCGTCGGAAGCAAGGCGAATCGGAGCCGTCCGAGGGCGCGAGAATGCGTCGAAGCCGGCCAGGAAGAGCCGAGTCAGCGTAGCGATGGCGCTGCCGGATTCCGGCTGCCCGGTGATCCATGACGCGGCACGCGCAGCACCGGTGGATCGAGGTCTGGTGAGCAGCACTGCGAGGCCCCGCCAGAAACGCCGATCGAGACGCACCACCGTATGTGCAGGATCGATGAGGGTGAGGGTTCGCACGCGATCGGGAGCCAAGGCCGCAGTATGGGTGGCAAGCCAACCGCCATAGGAATGTCCGACCAGATGTGCATCATCGAGATTGAGGCGCTGCAGCACGGCATCGATGACGGACGTGCAATCGCCGGGCGTTCGCAGAGCTGCGGATTGACTGCTTCTCCCTGGTTGGCCGAGCATGTCCAGTGTGTAGACGGTGAACTCATCGGCCAGGCCGGCCACCTGCTCCCACCACATCGCCGAGGTCAGGAAGAATCCGTGGATCAGCACCACGGACGTGCCTCCTGCCGGTCCGTGCCGGTAGACCCGGACATCACCGAAGTCGGTCGGAACATCGAGTTCGGCATCGGGCAGGGGGCTCAGCGCCCGCGCCTCGTCGTACACGACGTCGTAGCGTTGCCGTCTGCCGGGATTCCTGAATCCGCCGTCGGCCAGACCCATGTCCTTCTCCCTCACACCCGACACCGTGGTCGGCATCAGGTTATGCGCTGACTCGCCGGCGTTGCGGCTGTCAGGCCGAAGCCGGCGTGGTGGCCTGCAGCACGGCTTCGACAAGACTCTCGGCGCGAAGGTGTTCGAAGCGTTGGTAATCCGGGTCCTGGATCATGTCCACGAAGGCCTTACGGGATGGGTAACGAACAAGTGCCACCATGTCCCAGTCCTGCCCCGGCTCCGCAGCCAGCGCGATGCCACCGGCCCCGACGTACAGCACCTCGACCTCGTAACGCGCCTGCACGCCGGTCGAGGAGAACTGGTCGATGTACTCGAGGTACTTCTCGCGCCCGCCGGCGGGCCGGAAGCGCAGCAGATTCAGCATGACCACCGGCCCGTCAGGGTCTTCGGCCAGGTATCGGTCGAGTTCAGCGGTGTTGAGAGCAATCACAAGTCGTGTCCTCTGGTTGGAAGGTGAGCCCGGCCATTGCATGAACGACGGGCCGATACGGCAAACCTAGGCCGACAGTCGGACTCGTTCCTGGGTGTATTGCACCCATTGTGCGCAGGTCGCAATCACTTGACCATCGAAGTGGCAGGGGAGTCCACCGCGAAAGGACCGAATATGAGGAGAAGCACTCTCGGCGGCCTCGACGTGTCAGCTCAAGGCCTGGGCTGCATGGGGATGAGTGAGTACTACGGCGCCACCGACTGGGACACCAGCATCGCGACCATCGGGCACGCCATCGACATCGGACTCACCCTGTTCGATACGGCAGACCAGTACGGCGCCGGCCACAACGAGGTGCTGCTGGGACGCGGCATCGCGGGCAGGCGCGACGCCGTCCAGATCGCCACCAAGTTCGGGATCGACCGCAGCAGTGGCGACGACCGCCGCGTCCACCGAGGTGATCCGCCCTACGTGCGGCGATCCTGCGATGCTTCGTTGTTGCGGTTGGGCGTCGACCATATCGACCTGCTCTATCTGCACCGGCCGCCGCAAAACGCCGAGATCGAGGAGACCGTCGGCGCGATGGCCGAACTGGTGGACGCCGGCAAGGTCCGCTATCTGGGCCTCAGCGAGGTCAGCGCCGACCTGCTACGCCGAGCCCACGCCGTACATCCCATCGCTGCCGTGCAGAGCGAATACTCGCTGTGGACACGAGATGTCGAAGAGGTCACCCCCACCATGGCCGAGTTGGGCATCGGACTGGTGCCCTACGCCCCGCTGGGCCGGGGATTCCTCACCGGAGCGGTGCAGACGGCCACCTTGGACGCCAACGACTTTCGCGTCCGCAATCCGCGGTTCACCGGTGCTGCCGGACAGCAGAACCAGGCAATCGCCGAGACCGTCCGCACCGTCGCCGAAGGGCTCGGTGTCCTACCGGCCCAGGTGGCATTGGCCTGGGTGTATGCCCAGGCACCGCGGCTGGGCGTGTCCGTGGTGCCCATTCCCGGGACGCGTCGCGCCGAACGGCTGGACCAGAACGTTGCCTCCCTCGACGTCGCGCTGGATGCCGATGCGCTGGCGCAGTTACAACCGCTCAGCGACAACGTGGCCGGTGGGCGCTACGGAAATCAGGGGGTGCGCTGAGCCCGCGCGCTCACCCGTTGTCCCGCCAGGCCAGTACCTGCTTGAGCGGGCCCAGGTCGTATCCGTCGTCGGCGGTGAGTTCGGTCTGGAACAGCGTGACGCCGGCCGCACGGTAGGCATCCGCGCTCTCGGGGCTCTGCCACAGTGTGGAGCGTTCGATGTCGGCGCCGTTGCGCCCGAACGTTTCTGCCAGTTCATCGACACGATCGCTGGACCGGCGGAAGGCATCGATTTCCTGGAACGCATGCCAGATGTCGGCGTGTCTGGCGACGGCGGGCAGCGAGCGCTTGGGGCCGGTACCGCCGATGAGGATAGGCAACTTGCGCACCGGCGGCGGGATCAACGCGGCGAGTCGGTGCTCGATCCGGATCAGGCTCTCGTCGAACAGATCGAAGCGTGAACCGAAGGTGCCGAAATCGTAACCGTAAGTGGTGTAATCCTTTTCGTACCATCCTGCACCGAGACCGAGAATCAGCCGGCCCCCGCTGATGTGGTCGACCGTCCGAGCCATATCGGCCAGTAGGTCCGGGTTGCGGTATCCGACGCCGGTGACCAGGAGTCCGATCTCGGCGTGCGAGGTGATCTCACCCCACGAGGCGAGAGCGGTCCACCCCTCGAAGTTGGTGACATCGGGTTGTTCGTCGAACATGACCGGCTTGCCGTCCACGATGGCCTTCATGGCCGGACGATGAAAATGGTCGTAGCCGAAGATCACATCGACGCCGAGGTCATCGGCGCCCAGAACGGCATCGCGCCAGGTGCGGTAGTCAGGTGCTCCACCGGGTTGGATCTGCACGGCGACGCGGACGGGACGGGTCATGGGTGCTCCTGAGTCGGGAAAGTGACGACCTTTGAGCCAAGTTCCTCGCGTCCGGGTTTATTCCGTGCCGGGTCGGCGCAGGATTGCGCGCGCCGCGCGCTCGGCGATCAGCATCACCGGCGCATTGGTGTTCCCGGAGGTGATGGTGGGCATGGCCGACGCATCGATCACCCGCAGACCCGCGACGCGGTGCACCCGGCAATCGGTGTCCAGCACCGTTGATGTGGACCGTGGCCTGCCCTGGCTGTCGAAAGCGCCCATCGCGCAGGTGCCCACCGGATGGAAGATGGTGGTCCCGAGTTCCCGGGCCGCCTGGGCAAGGTCGTCATCGCTGACCAGTTGCGGCCCGGGAAGCAACTCGTCGGGCTGGTAACGGGCCAGCGCGGGCGCCGCCATGATCCGGCGCGTCATCCGCAGTCCCCGGACCGCGACGTCGCGATCGGCGTCGGTGGAAAGGTAGTTGCAGGTGATCTTCGGATAGGTCAGCGGGTCCGCGTCGGCCAACCGCACATGACCGCGTGAGGTGGGACGCAGATTGCACACCGAGGGCGTGATCGCGCCGAAGCGGTGCAGCGGCTCGCCGAACTTGGCCAAGGACAACGGCTGCACATGCCATTCCAGGTCGGGACTGGCCAGCGTGGGGTCACTCTTGGCGAAGGCGCCGAGCGTGGAGGGCGGCATCGTCAGGGGGCCCGACCGCATCGCCGCGTACTGCAGACCCATCCCGGCCCGGGTGATCCAGTTGCGATACAGGGTGTTGACGGTACGGGCGCCGCGGATGCGATAGACCGTGCGCAATTGCAGGTGGTCTTGCAGGTTTTCGCCGACCCCGGGCAGATCGACGGCCACCGGGACGCCATGCTGGTTCAACAGGCCGGCCGGGCCCAACCCGGAGGCCTGCATGAGATGCGGCGATCCGATGGCTCCGGCGCTCAGGATCACCTCCCGGCGGGCCCGCACGTCGATGGTGTGGCCGTCCTTGAGCAACCGGACGCCGGTGGCACGATGCACAGCCGTCGTCCACGCACCCTGCCGGTGATCGTCGCGCACCTGGTCGTCCATCAGCAGCCGCAATGCCTGGGTCTGGGTGTAGACCGTCAGATTGGATCGGTGCGCGATGGGGTGCAGGAACGCGTCGGCCATCGACCAGCGGCGGCCGCGGCGTTGGTTGACGTGGAAGTACGCGCTGCCGGCGTTGCTTCCCCGGTTGAACTCCTCGATGGGGGAGATGCCGACCTGCTCGGCGGCGGACTGCCAGGCATCCAGGATCTTCCAGCGCACCCGCGGCTTCTCGACGCGGATCTCCCCATCCGCCCCGTGCCATTCGTCGGCCCCGCCGAAGTAGGCTTCCAGATCCTTGAAGATGGACAGCGTTTCGCCTGGACCGTCGGCGCCGCCCCAGAGCCATCGGTCGTCACCGGTGGCTTGTGCCCACAATTCGTAATCGGAGGCCTGCCCGCGCATATGGATCATCGCGTTGATCGACGAGCAGCCACCGATCACGCGCCCACGTGCGTACAGGATGCTGCGATCGGCGAGGCCGGGGTCGGGTTCGGTGGTGAAGCACCAGTCGGTGCGGGGGTTGGCAATGGTGTACAGATAGCCGACCGGCACCTTGATCCAGAACCAGTTGTCCTTGCCGCCGGCTTCGATCAGCAGCACGCGGTGCGCAGGGTTGGCGCTGAGCCGGTTGGCAAGCAAGCAGCCCGCACTGCCTGCGCCCACGATGACGTAGTCGAAATCGGCAACGGGGTTCATCTTCCTCCATGACGTCGGCGCGGCACCCGTCCACGGAGGTTAGACGGCCCGTCGCGTCATATCGGGGATTTCACGCCGCGCTCAGTCGGCTTCGTTGGCGTCACCGGGGTGGGGGACATTGTCGTCGTCGACGTAGGGCGCATGCTCGGTGTCGGCCTGGTCGTGATCGCGCGGGCCCTCGTTGGGTCCCTGGGACTCGACTGCATCGGCGGCGTCACTGGGCATGGTCATGTTGGCGCTCTTTTCTTCCATCGGGGGCTCGGCGCCCCGGGCTCGTCGATCTGCGGGTGCCCCGTTTTCTCCCGGTTCAATCCGGGCCGAGCGTGGGCTTCACCCGTACCGTGCGACCAACGCAACGCCGATCGCGGCGAGGTGGTCACGCACGCCTTGTGGTTCGGTGACGTCGAGCCACGCTGTGAGCCAGGCGAGTTCACCCGCGAGGGCGTACTCGTCGCGGCCGCGGATGACGACCTCGATGTGGCCGTCCGGCGTGGAGCCGCCCACTTCGAGGCGCCGGCCCACCACCTTCCGCAGCAGTGCGAATCCGTCCGGGGCGCACACCGCCCGGACCGCGAGGGGAGTGCGCCTGCGATCAACGTCATCGGCGATCTCGCGCCAGCTGTCGGCAAGGTCGAATGACGGTGGGCGTTCGACAGGATCGTCGGTCAACTCGATCGAGCAGACGCGATCGATCCGGAAGGTCCGCCGACCCATCTCGGTCTCGCACATCAGGTAGCACGTCGGCCCCTTGGTCACGATGCCCAACGGATGCACGGTCCGCTCGGTCTGTGAGCCCGCTCGATCGACATAGCCGAGACGCACCTGGACGCCTCGGATCACCGCCCTCTGCAAGCCGTCGAGAAACCGGGGTGTTTGCGGTTCGGGCCGGCTGGATCCCCAGTCGCGTGGGTCGACGACGACCGATGTCGCGGCCGCCACGGCCTCGTCACGGAAGGGTTCGGGCAGCGCGCGGATGAGCTTGCGCAGAGCGGCTTTCACACTCGGGGTCGCCACCGACGCGGGTCCGGCGACCAGGAACAGCGCGCGTGCCTCGTCGGCGGTCAGCCCGGACAGGTCGGTGCGAGCGCCGCCCAACAGCCGCCACCCGCCTCCTCGGCCGGGGATGGCATAAACGGGCAGCCCGGCGCCGCTCAACGCGTCGAGATCCCGGCGGGCAGTGCGCTCGGACACCTCCAACTCCCGGGCGACCTCCGCCGCGGTGACCTGCTCACGCTGCTGCAGCAGAAGGAGGGTGGCTACCAGCCGGTCGGCCCGCATGAACCAAAACTCTCACATAAAACCGGTCAAGAGGTGAC
Organism: Mycolicibacterium bacteremicum; assembly: GCF_002086115.1. Classification (GTDB taxonomy): domain Bacteria; phylum Actinomycetota; class Actinomycetes; order Mycobacteriales; family Mycobacteriaceae; genus Mycobacterium; species Mycobacterium bacteremicum. Next base: position 450,455 of record NZ_MVHJ01000001.1, on the reverse strand, counting down.
CGGTTCAGGCCGCCACAATGGCGCCATGTTGACACCGATCAGCCCAGATCCCCGGCCGACCCTGCACCGTGCCATCACCACCGGCGGCGTCGTCATCGCCGGTGTCCGGGTGGACCAGCTCGATGACCCCACACCGTGCGCGGGCATGGACGTGCGGGCACTCGTGGGACACCTCGTCGGCGTGCTCGGCAGAATCGCCGCGCTCGGCGATGGGTCAGATCCCTTCGCGGTCAGGGAAACCCCGTTGTCCGACAATTGCTGGCCCGAGGCCTGGGCAGAGTTCGGGAGACAGGCGGTGGATGCCTGGAGCGACGACGCAGTTCTCCAACGACCGATGGCACTGCCCTGGATCGAAGGCAGTGGCGCCGAGGTGCTGACGTCCTATTCCTCCGAGCTGACAGTCCACACCTGGGATCTGGCAACGGCGACCGGTCAGCAACCCGACTGGGATGACACCGTCGTCGCGGCGGCTTTCGACGGAGCACGCCTGATACTGCCGGCCGAGAACCGTCGGGCGCTCTTCGAGGCGATCTCGGCTGCCAGGGGCTTCGACGAGGTTGCGGTCCCGTTCGCCGACGCTGTCTCGGTGCCGGACGATGCTCCCGCCATCGACCGCCTGGTCGCCTGGACCGGGCGGGATCCGCGCGGCCGGTTCTGAACCGGGGTGGTGGGACTACAGCAGGCCCAGTGGCCGGCAGACGTTGGACAAGGCGTTCCAGTACTGACCGGGCGCACAGGCTTCCGCAGGACGCGGTGTCTGACACGTGTTGGTGATCGGATCCCAGAACTGGCCGTTGACGCAATTCAGTGGCTCCGCCGAACTCATCCCCGCGCCGAACAGCGACATGGCGGCGATGGGAGCGGCGGCGAGAACGGCGAACGCCGTGCGGGTCGAGTACTTTTTCATACCCCGATCTTGCACCTGGTGAAAGCAGGCCGCCATCAGAATTCTTCGACGAATCGTCACAGTGAACGGCGGGTCCGCATCTCCCGGCCGGATTGAAACCGCGGTGCGTGCCGTTGAAAACGGTGGATGGCCCTACCGGTGATCTGTTGCGGCCGGGGGGCCGGCTTGTTCCCCCCGACGGCGTGGACGCGGGGATGACACTGGCCGTCAACAGGTACGCGCATACAGAGAGACGGAACATGACGGCAGCGCACGATGTCCATGTCCACCACGGCCGGGCCTGGGCGGACCCGGATGAAACCGTTCGTATCGGGTACACGGTGGTCACCCCGTCTGATTGCAGCAAGACCGTCGTGCTTCTGCACGGCGCCCCGCAGACACGCTACGAGTGGCGCAAGGTCATGATGCCGCTCGCCGCCGCCGGATACCGGGTGATCATGCCCGACTACCGCGGCGCCGGCGCGTCCGACAAACCTCGTGACGGGTACGACAAGTGGACCATGGCCGGTGATGTCCACAGGCTGGTCCGCGACACCCTCAAGGTGGCGGAGCCCATCTCCCTCGTCGGACATGATCTCGGGTCGATGCTGGCGCTGAGTTTCGCGCTGCGGTACCGCGATGAGGTCGTGAGTGCGACCTTCATGGAAGCTCCGTTGCCGGGCACCGCCTACTACGACTGGCGCGTGGCTCAGAAGTCGGCGTGGCAGTTCGCCTTTCACGCCAACCCGGATGTCGCCGTGTATCTCACGCACGGACGTGAACGGTGGTACGTCAACCGTTTCTTCGATGACCTGACCTACCAACCGGATGCGATTTCCGGCGACGACCTCGACGTCTACGCCCGCGCGTACGAAGCTCCCGGAGCGATGCGCGCCATGTGTGAGCTCTACCGGGAACTCGACCGCGACGCCGAAGTCAATCGCAGCGAGCTGCGCCAACACGGCAAGCTCACCATCCCGGTGCTGGCATCGGGAGGAGCGTCCAATCCTCTCGCACGGCATTTCCGCGCGATGTGCGAAGAGGTCGCTCATAGCGTGACGGATCGGCTCGTCCCGGACTGCGGCCACTGGGTAGCCGAGGAGCAGCCCGACTACTTCATCGAGATGTTCTGCGAGTTCGATGCGGTCGCTCGAGGCGGCACGGTGTAACGCTTTGTGCACCAGATTGATTCCGCCAGATGCCCCGAACCAGGGGGGTGTATCGCGTCCCCCTAGGTCCGCCGACCTGTGCCTAAGGTCAGTGCAGTGAGGTTCCTCGGGCCGGCATCAGGGCGCGAGAGCCAGATTGCAAACGCAGAAACTGGAGGTAGTTGCATGATGAGCACCAATCCGAAGACGATTACGATCGCCGGTAAGACGGTGTCGCGCTTGGGTTTCGGTTCGATGAGATTCACGGGCCGCGGGATCTGGGGTGAGCCCCAGGATCGGCAGGAGTGCATTGCCGTGGCTCGTCGGGCGGTCGAACTCGGCGTGCAGTTCATCGACACAGCCGACTCCTACGGTCCGCATGTCGCCGAACAGATCTTGTATGAGGCGCTGCATCCGTACCCCGACGACGTGATCATCGCGACAAAGGCCGGCCTGACCCGTAACGGACCCGACGTCATCGACACTGACTCCGGGCCGACACGCCTGGGCCCCGCGGCGTGGCCGCCGGTCGGACGGCCCGAATATCTGCGCCAGCAGGTGCTGATGAGCATGCGCCGGTTGGGCGTCGACCAGATCGATCTGCTGCAGCTTCACCGGGTGGATCCGAAAGTGCCGCTCGCAGAACAGATCGGGGAACTCAAAGCGCTGCAGGACGAGGGCAAGATCCGCGACATCGGCATGTCTCAGTGCACCGTGGCGCAGCTGGACGAAGCACGGCAGATTGCCGATATCGTCAGTGTCCAAAGCCGGTTCAACGTCATCGACCGGAGTGCGAGCGACATGCTGGACGTGTGTGAGCGCGATGGGCTTGCATTCATTCCGTGGGCGCCGGTGGCACAGGGCGGGCTGCCGGAGGCCCACGAAGCGCTCGCTGCGGTCGCCCGCGCGCATGAGTGCAGTGTGGGGCAGGTGGCGATCGCCTGGCTGTTGCAGGTTTCACCGGTGATGCTTCCCATCCCCGGCACGTCGCAACGCACGCATCTGGAGGAGAATGTGGCTGCCGCCGACGTGCAGCTGACCCCGGAACAGCTGGCGCAGCTCACTGCGGCTGTCGGCTGACCGAGCATGGCGGCCCACGCGGGTCAGGCCAACGTGGAAGCCGTGGTCAGCGATTCCAGCAGCATGACGGCGTCGGGGGACGGCCCGTTCTCAGGCGGACAGTAGACAAACAGCCGCTGGTCGGGCGCTCCGGCGACCTCGAGCGCCTCGAAGTGCAGATGGAGCTCGCCGACTTGTGGATGACGGAACACCTTGTCCTCGCTGGCGCGCGGGCGCACGTGGTGGGTCGCCCATAGTTCGGCGAATACGGAACTGCGCGGCGAGATCTCATCGACCACCTCGGCGACGCGATCGTCATTCGGGAATCGGGTCAGGCCGGAACGAAGGTTGCCGACGACCTGAGTGGCCACCTGGTGCCACTGGGGATAGAACTCTGTGGCAGCAGGGTCGAGGAACACCATGCGGGCAAGGTTGGCGGTGTCGCCGAAGCCGCTGTACATCGCGCGACCGGCCGCGTTGATCGCGAGGATGTTGAGGCCCACATCGACGACGATTGCCGGCACGCGCAAACCGGCGTCCAGGAGGAGTTGGATCCCCGCGGAGACGGAGGATGCGCGCGTGGGCACGGCCTGGGGGACAGGGTGCACCAGCGAGATGAGATAGGCCGTCGCGTGCGCATCGAGTTGCAGCGCACGCGCGAGCGCGCGCAGGACCTGTAGCGAGGGTCGGCGTTCCCGGCCTTGTTCCAGCCGCCGGTAATAGTCGGTGCTCAGTCCGGCAAGTAGTGCCAGCTCTTCGCGGCGAAGGCCCTGAACCCGCCGGCCGGCGCCGGGCACGAGGCCGGCGTCTTGTGGCGTCACAGCTTCGCGCCTCGCCCGCAGGAACGAGGAGAGCTCCGCCGATCGATCTGCCATGGCCCTATGCATAACCGACATCCCCGGAGCTGGCAAGACGGCGAACTACCGGCGCCGATCGGTTTTGCCAAGTTGGGATCGGTATCCGGTGTGGCGGTGTTCACTCGACGGTATGAAGAACATGATCATCGGCGCGATCGCGACGGGCTGCGCCGCCGTGAGCGTCGGTCTGGCTGCACCCGCCAACGCGGATCTCGCTCCGGGGGACTACCACCACCGCAGTGTCATGGCCAACGGTGTCGTCACCGAAAGCCTGATCCGGGTGACGAGTTGTGGCCCCGGTTGCATCTCGCTGTTCAACCTCACGTCGAACAACGACCAGGGTCAGGCGCACATCCAGGGCAACCACTATGTGCTCGACCAATTCGTCCCCGGTGGCGCGTTCTGCCCGGATGGGCGTCCGGTGGATGTGATCGCCCGGTCCACCTTCAACCTGGACGGTTCCAACGGGCTCTATACGCTCAACGGTCCCAATCCCTGTGGCACCAGCGGCCCGGTGGGCGAGACGAGGTTCACGTTCACCCCCGCGTGAGTCCAAGAATGATGTCGTAGCTGTGTACTAGAGAGCGAAGGCCTGTGGCGGCCCGGCGAGGCTGGCCTTGGCCTGCAACCCGATGGCATCGGCGATCTCGATGTCGCCCGCCTCCAGTCCGTCGAGGGCCAGCGCGACCAGGTCGGCCGGCTCGGTGACCGCGCCGTCGGGAAATTCGATCCCGGCCGCGCGGGCGAAGTCGAACAGGGTCTCGGTGCCGATCAGGCCGGGCATGAGACCGACGACTTGTGTTCCCTGATCAGCCAATTCGAGACGCACACCGTTGGTGAGCCCCCACTCGGCAGACTTGGCCGCCGCATAGGCGGTGTTGCCCTCCACCGTGAGCCACGCGGCCGCCGACAGCACATTGACGATGGCACCGCCGCCGTTACGCGCCAGAATCGGCGCGAATGCCCGGATGACATTCAACGTGCCGAAATAGTTCGACTCCATCACCCGGCGGATCGCTTCGAGGTCGCCGGTGACCAGGCTGCCCCCTGCGGTGTCGGCGGCGTTGTTGATCACAAGGTCCACATCCCCGGCGGTGTCGGCGGCTGCTCGCACGGAATCCGGGTCGGTGATGTCCAGCTCGAGCACCTCGGCCCCGGGGATATCGACGAGCTGTGGCCGACGTGCCGTCGCGTACACCTTGGCACCGCGACGCAGGAGTTCGGTCGCGAACGAGGTGCCGATGCCACGATTGGATCCGGTGACCAACGCCGTGGCGCCTGCCAGTTCCATCTGTCCTCCAACGTATTTCAGTGAGTCACTCAAGGTGACCGGTTGGTCACCTTCGCTGACCACTGTAGGTCTAACATGACCGGTCGGTCAACTTGGTAGCATGCGGGCATGACGACACCTGCGCGCGCCCTGCGTTCCGACGCCGCGCGCAACCGCGCGTCGCTGCTGGCCGCGGCCGAGGAAGTATTCGCCGAGCGCGGCGCCGAGGCCTCGGTGGCGGATATCGCCCGTCGCGCAGGAGTGGCAAAAGGCACGGTGTTTCGGCACTTCGCCACGAAAGAAGACCTGATGGTCGCGCTCGTCTGTGAGCACATGGTCATCCTCACCGATGCCGCAGCGCGGTTGGCGGAGGCAGATGACCCTGGGGCAGCGCTGTTGGAGTTCCTCACCGTCGCTGCCGATCAACGACGCCAGCATGATCTGACCTACCTGCAGACGGCCAGTGCCAGCGACGCCAGGGTGATAGCCATCCGTGACGATGTGCTCGCCGGCGTCGGGACGCTTGTCGACAACGCCCGTGCCGCGGGCGCGATTCGGCCCGACGTCACCGCAACCGATGTCTTCTTGCTGATGTGCGCGCCGGTACACGTGGCGGAGGGAATGCCCGATCCGCCGCCGGAATTGTGGCGTCGGTATCTGGCGATCATCTTCGACGGGCTGCGACCGGAGGGGGCGAGTCCGTTGCCGCAGCCCGAACCTCGGTTGGTCGACCGCGCTGACTAGGGGATCGCCGTGCGCCAGCGCCGTTCTACGCTACTGGTAACGCTGCATATTCGATTACTGCATATTCCTCCGTCTGCGATGGCGAGGGTCGCAATCGATGAGGAATCGCTACGCCCCCGAATCGATGCCTGTGTCAATGCAGACCCGCAGATCAGGGAGGGCCCTCAAAGTTAGGTGTACCGCGGCCAATCGCCGTCGTGATGGCGACGCAGCTAGTCAGGTGTTGAAAAGCTCCGCCAGGTCAAGGATCAGATCGTCGATCGCCTTGCTGTGCTCGGCGGCAGATGTTGTGATCATCTGGCCGTGACCGTGGTGCGTGTTCGCTATGGCCTGCAGTCCTTCCGGCTCGTCCCTTCGCGCGGCTCGGCGGGCTTGCGCGACCTCCGGCTCGCTCGCTGTCATTGCCGCTTTGGAGGCATCGGCTGCCGCCGCGACGTGCTCACGGGCAGATTCCAGGGCCTGACGCAACAACTCGTGCGACTGGTAACCGATCCGCGGATCCTCTGGCTTCTCGGGCGTTTTCGCCGACATGGTGCTTTCTCCTCGGTGCGGTGATGTCGATCAGGGGGTCGCGATGTTCATGGCGTCCCAGGGTGGCGCCAGCGGTGCGCCGTTGATCCGAAGGTCGCCGTTCGTGACATTGGTCGAGATCGCGACCTTGGCCGGGTCCGCGTCGATTGCCACCGCAGACGCGTCCGGTCGCGTCTCGACGTAGTTCGCAGACACGACGGCGGAGTCAGCGCCAATGCGTACCGCGGCGCCGCGTTCGTCGGGGACGAACACGATTCGATTGTCGTTCAGCAGCGCGTTCCCGCCCACGATGATCTGCACCATGGGACGGAGACCCGTGCCGTCGACGGTATTGCCGTGCACCGCCCCGAGTTCGCGACCCACCTGCAGGTGCACGATTCTGTCGTCGCCGTACCACCAGGTACCGACGTCGGTGACGATGATCAGTCGCCCGAACTTGAGTCCCACCAGGTGATAGTCCGCTTCGCGGCCTGTGGGCCGCAATGTCACCAGCCCCCCGATCGACACGCCGGTGTAGCGGCTCCGCGGGGACTCCTGGCGAACCCGATTTTCGCTGATATCGGTCCGGTCGAACGGCGCCCGAACCGCGATACCGAACGACAATCCTTCGGGAGCGCTGACATCATTGACCGTGTTGAGGGCGACCTGGGAGTTATTGGCACCTTCGATCCACACGCCCGCCACAGTCTGCGCCACTATCGATCGCACACCGAGCACCTGGTTGGCGCGGACATCGGCTTCCCGCGCCGGCCCGATGGCGATGGCGGCGAGTACTCGCGGATCCGTGGCTGGGGCGTGGCGCTGCTCACGGGCCTCGTAGCCGACACCGCGAATGACGTTGTTGTGCACCGACACCGCGCCGCCACGGATGGCCGTGACGACGATGCCGTCAAGGGAGACTCGGCTGATGCGGTTGCCGTGAATCATCGTGGTCGCCACGGCGGCCTGGACCATGATGCCGAAACCGAGGAACTCCTCCACCTCGTTGCCCCCAATACGCACCGACTCGATGCGTCCGCCGAAGCCCAGGCCGTCGGTAACGAGGACCGCCGCGGGCAGGCCGAGGCCGCCGCGCATCGCGCCGACATCGGTCACGATCCCGATGGGTCCTGCCTTGTACACGACGCTCTTCGGTGCGCACGGATTCGGGCGGAGAGGGTCGTCAGGTTCGTCGGGTACCCGGGGGTCGGGAATGCCGAGCCGGTTGAGGCGGGTGTTGAGGCCGATAATCTCGTTGTCGGCGATTCGGACAGGATTCAGACCGCCGATGATCCCGTAGAAACCGGCCGCGACGATGTTCGACCTGACCACCGTCGGACCCGCAGGCGAGGTGCCCAAGTGGGTGATCCCGGCGATCACCGCCGCGACAATGTTGTCGGCAACTACGTTGTCCCCGAGGTGGATTGACGTACCGACGAAGGCGATGCCCGCGCGGAGACCGACGAGCACGTTGTCCTCAATCCTGGAGTGGGCGAGTAGCAGACGTCCCGGCGTGCGCTGATCGGCGACGAATGCGCGTTCGGCGCGTGGTGCACTGGCGGCAAGGGGGGCGTTGCCGATTGCCGTGGCGCCCAGAATCTGACAGTCGCGCACGCGTAGCCCCGCGATGATGCCGAGCAACGTCAGTGCGGGCAGCCGCGCGCGCGTGGGCTGCACGATCAGAGAGCAACGCTGCACAACGAAGCCAATCGTGTTGCGCACCGCGATCGCAACGTTGCCGCCCAGCCCAGCGAGGAGCCCGCCCGTAGCGACGGGTGTGGCGACGACGGGCGCGGCCGGCCTACCGGGCTCCTCCTGGTTGCCGGGTTCCTGCCGGTCCATGAATCGACCGTCGTTGCCGAGCACGGTCATTTCCTCGATGGTGACCTCCCTGGCACGATCGACGAAGAACGCCGGCAGGGGGCCCGGTGTGAGCACGATGGTCGTCCACCCTTTGCCGCGTAGCCGCACCGCGTTCGTCCGCGACATGTCGACGGTCTCGCGCAACACGTAAACACCGGGTTGCAGACAGACCACGCCACCCCGGTCCCGCACCTTGTCGACGGCGGCCTGGATGGTCAGCGCCCCGCTGTTGTGGCTGATAGCGGTGACGCACACATCGCAGGCACAGTCCTGGCAGTCGTAGTCGCCCGAACCTGGCCAGGGCACCCGGCAGTCGCTCAGCACGGCATTGTTGGTGAAGTCGACGAACCCGAGACGCGCGACGTGGTGGTGGGGTGCGCGCGGGGGAACGTGATCGAGCACTTCGACCGACGCGTCGGCGACACGCGCTCGAAACGCCCAGCGCTCGTTCGAGCGGAACACGCCGCCGGCGATATCCGGGTCGAGGGTGAACTCGATCTGAACACCGTCCTCCAACACTATCGGCCCCGCGGTGAGCTGCATGACGTGAGCGGCCGTGACCAGCCCGCCGGACTGGTCCCATCGCCGGATGCGGGCACCGCGGGTCACGTCGAACACCCCGCCCAGCGGTGCCGCCAGGGTGACCACCCCGCGCGCGTCATCGACATTGGCAACCACGGCCATCTCACCCTTCAGACCGTCGAGTTCGTGGACGTCGTCGGTGACTTCGATGACATCGCCAATGGTGAACCGCAGGAGCGCATCACGGCCCGGGCGCACGACGCTGATATCGGCGCCGGCGATCGCCGTGACCGGTGATGCCAGCGACGCGTTGTCGCGGCTCCATTTGAAGGTCGCCACGCCGACCGGCCCTGGATCGTGAATCTCCACGCAGTACAGCCGGTTGCTGCGACCGCGATAGCCGCCTAGCGGCGGTACATCGCACGGGTCCAACGCGGCCGGGACCCCGACCGCTGCGGTGGTGAGCCGCGATGCGCTCGGTCGGATGATGTCCGCCCAGCCCGGGATCTGCCCGTCGGGGGTGTCGCATTGCAGGCCGGGTGTATCGGCTTCATGCACTTTCACCTGCCAGACGACCTGTCGCCGAACCGCGGTGTCGATGCCGTACAAAGCGGGATCGAGCAGCGTCGGGTCCTCGGCCCACGTGCGCTCGCGGTGCCATACGTCGAGGTACACCAGATGGGTGCCGGAGGTGGGGAGCGCCGGGGGTACGGGCAGATAGGGCTGGGAGCTGTACGGAAGGCGGTCGGTGCCCCGCAGTTCCTCCAGGTGCGGGTCGAAGTGCAGTGTCGGGGCCGGTATGCCGATGCCGTGATTGTCGACCTGGATGCCGTCGACGTAGGCGCGTCCGGCCCCGAAAGACAGTGCACCCGGGGTGATTTTGAGCCGGAACGCGTCGGGAGTCTCGGCGGGGACGACGGCAGGGCCGAGGGTGTCGAGCGCGGTGGCGCGTAGTCGACGATCAATTAGGTCGACGAGTTCGTTGAGGTTCGCGTCGAGGCGGACGCGGCCCTGCTGCTCGAACACGCCGACGAAGTCGTTCGTCGGCCGGAAGCTGTAGCTGCTGTGGTCACCGGCCATTGGTGGGCCCCCTGTCAGGTCACGTAGGTCAGGGCCGGATCCAGCCCGAATGGCAGGTACTCGGCAAGGCGGATGCGTAGGTTCGATTCCCGCTGGGCCTGTTTGACGTGGCAGAGCGCACCCATCTCGCTGCCGTCCTCGGCGCCTTCCGTGATCTCGGCCGGACACGACGATGCGAGCTGTCCGTACTCGGGCCGCCCATACCGGCGGGCGGCCATCGAAGGGGCGAGAACTGCTACGACGGCGGCGCGCGCGGTTCCGGCGATCGCCTGTTGCTGGGCGAGGGTGAGCAGCGGGTCGGCGGCGAGTCCGTTGGCGACGGCCACGTCGGCCGCTTGGCGCGCGGTGAGTTCGGGCTGGCAGCGGAACCGTCGCGGGCTGATCGAATCGAGTGGAAGATAGCTGAACCGCACGCAGCCATGCTGGGTCTGCTGGACCTCGACGTGACCGGTGACGATGCACTCCGACGCGTCAAGACTGACCACGTGCACTGCGCCCAGCACCGTCGAGCGTTCGGCCCGTAGCGGTGGCCCGAGATCGGTTGTGGCTCCGCCCGTCCCGACGATCGCCGGCCCCGCCAACGCTCCACCAACGTCGAGGCCGTCGACGACCGAGTCGAGGATCGTGACGTGGTCGATGGACGGCGGCAGACTGATCGGTCCGAGGATCGAGAAGGCGGCCTCGACGCGCAGCTGGGTGAGATCCGCCCCTCCCGAGGCCACGATCGACGGCCGGGTGGTGTCCGGCTCGCCGTTCTCGCGTAATCGCCGGCCCGGGACCAGCGTCGAGTGCCACAACCGCAGTCGGTTGATCGGCCCGATCACGTCGAGGTGCCCCTCCACGAGAACACCGCTCAGTGTCAGCGTCGACAGGTAGTCCCGGGTGCCCGCGGGCACCGCGGCGTCGATGCGAGTCCCGGCCTGCGGTGTGCGCAGCAGCGGGCGTTCACCGTCGGCCGCCTCGATGACCAGCCAGCTGTCGTTGTCCAAGATGATGGTGCCGGGTAGCGCGTAGGTGCTGCTGTCGTCGATCACGATCACGGTGGGGCGTCGGCCGCCGGCGTCCCACTGCGCGACCGCGGTCGAGAGCGCCGAAACCTGCGGCGGGAGTGGCTTGATACCCGGTGGCCGCGGCCGGGTGCCGACGTGGATGCGCTGAATCGGTGTGCCCGGCGGGGGCGCATCCGGGACGATCCAGGCGCGCCGGTCATACCCGCCACCGCCGAAACCTGCTGCCTGCCCGACGAATGACGACACGGTAACCGTCGGGGGAGCGGCCGGATCGGGTAGCAGACCGGCGCCGAGCAGAAGGCGACCATTCACGACGTCGAGCGCGACGACCTTGCCTGGCGGCTGTTGCGCGGTGGCGAAGTCGTCGACCCGAACGCAGCGGATGCGTGGGGCACACGCGGCGCCGACACCGGCCGGATTGGCACACGGGCGGACGGCGACACCGTCGAGGTAGACCGTCATCGAGGTCTGCGGAGCGGGCGGCAGGCCGACGCCCGGTAGGTCGCGGAAGTTCCCGTAGAAATCGGTCGCCAGCGCGCGCACGGGTGGGCGCGCCACGTAGGAGTCCATGTCGAGGGCGAATCGGCCACGCCGGATCGGCTGCGGCACCTGCAACTCCGTCACCAGACCGTCGGCGTCGCCCTCGCGCAGCCAGCGGCTGAACAGTGGTGCCGGATTGCCGAGCGGGCTGAAGCTCCATCCGAACGGGCAGACCGCCGACGGTTTGGCCGGGACGAAGACCAACGGACTGGCCTGAATCCGCCAGGCGAAGAACGCAACGTTCTTCGGCGCGTAGGGCGGGGAGACGGGGTCGACGGCCCGCCTGTCGACCACTGCCTCGGAGTCGGTGCTGGTCACCGGCACCAGTGCGCCCTCGGCGACCACGGCACCGCGGCTGCCGCCCAACGTGGGCTCTCGGAGGTCCACACACCGGACCGCATCGCTGAACGGACCGATCGCGCGCTCGCAGCGCTCGGGACTGCGCACGTCGAGCAGGGCGGCCTGCGGGCGCAGATGTTCGAGGAACTGCGGCCAGTCGAGCAGCTCGAAGCACTCCACGATGTGCACCGGCCAGCCGGTGACGTTTCGTGCGAGTTCCTCCAGCATCGCCGGGGTGCCCTTGCGTCGGCGGTAGTAGATCGTTCGGGCGACGTCGGCGCGCACCCGGGCGGCGATCGGGGCGCGCAGGTCGTGGGGTGCGAGATCGGTGAACAACCCGGTGGCGGTGCGGGCCGCGTCGGCGCGGGCGCCGTCGAATAGTGCGTCGTTGCCGACCAGTTCGCCGATGTAGGGCACGGCCCAGTCGGCCGCCGTCTCGATGAAGAGGTCGTCGAAGCGTTGCCAGAGATCGTCCTCGACGTCGTTGAGTACGCGCGAGGCGATCTGCAGTAGCGGTTGCAGCACGTGCTGGGCCTCGAGGTCGCCCGAACGGAGATGCGCGGGAAGGAGATTCCACAGTCGGTCCAGGCGCGGGTCGGTCGTCATGCCCTTCCTCCGTCGATGATGCGCACGTCGCCGGGTTGCGCGATGACGGCCAGCTCGGCCGGTAGCACGACGCCGCGGGTCACGTCGGGATGCGCACGAAGCAGCCGCAGCCTCGGCTGCGCGCGCACGGGGGTGCCGTCGGGCGCCATCAGTACACCCCGGTGGCTCAACTCGGCGGAATCGAATGCCGCGGACGGCGCGAACATCAGATCGTCGAGATCGACGCCGATCACCCCGGGCACGGCCGCGCAGCCGGCAATGAGGTCACTGGCCGTGACTGCGCGCCCGAGCCCGGATCGGTTGGAATCCAGCCGATTCCGCACAGCGGAGTCCACGGCAGCCAATACCGCGGCGGGCTTCTCGACCCGCGCATCGATCACGACCGACGCGCTGACCGTGACCGGAACCTTGGTGGAGTCTGCGATGCGCAGCAGGTGGCTGGTGTCGCGTGTGGAGTCCAGTGAGCGGGCCAGGGTGGTCAGCACGTCCGGGCCCAGCGCGGCACCGAGGGGAGCGGTCACGGTGATGTGAATCATCCAGTCGAGGCCGTTCCACAGCCAGATCGCCTGCGCCTCGGTGACCAGCCCAGTGCCGACCAGCAGATCGGCAAGGTCGCGCAGCGACACTCCACGTCCGAGTGCACGCACACTGGCCGGCGCATTCCGGCGGGCCTGGTCGGCCGGCTCGGGGTCGGCGCCGCCCTCCGACGGCAACGGATTGGTGACCGAGCGGACCCCGGCGGGTTTGGCCAGGAGCGCGTTGAGCCGTCCTGCGCCGACGCGTCCGGCGAGGCCGGATCCGACTCGGTAGGTCGCCGCGACGTTGCCGACGCCCGTCGATGCGCGGGCGGCCATGTCGGCGCCGTCACCGAAGCAGATCTCGGTGATGCCGTCGGGCCGCGTTGCCGTGGTCACCACCGGATCGTGGGCGTTGTGCCCGTAGATCCCCGCGACTTCGGTTCGGGCCACGCCGTCGACGTACACGCGCAAAGTGGAGGCAAGGCCGCCGGGAACTTCGGCGGGCAGATGGGTGACCGGCTGCTTGGCGAGGGCCATCCGTTGGAAGGCGATCGTTCCGTCGCCGTTGCCCACCGTCTCGACGGTAGAGGCTCCGTGACTCGCGCGCAGCACGTTCAGCGCAAGCCAGGCTTCGGCCGCGGCGGGCCATTCCGGGGCCGTGCCGGGCGTGCCCGCCGTCGACACCAGATCGAGCCGCAGCATGGCGAAACCGTTGGCGTCGAACACCGGTAGGTCGGGCCGACGTTGCAGCCTCAGCACCTGCGGGGGTGGGGCGCCGGGCGCATCGGTGTCGAACCAGGACAGGATCGCGGCCCGTCCGGCGGCGAGCTCGGCGGTGTCCAGTACCTCCCCGGGCACCCACGCATCGCGCTCGATTCGTCGACCCAGCTCGACCCCGGCGGTGCCGTTGGGCAGCTCGGCGCGGAACACCGGCAGGTAGGCGCTACCAGCGAAGGTTGTCTTGGCTTCACCGCCCCACCAGGTGAGTTCGGGTCCGGCCAGGACGTGCAGTCGGACCGTGCGCAGGTCGTAGGCCGGCAGGGCCGGCGTCACGCTGATCGTCGGCGCCGCATCGGTGAGCGGGCCCACGGTGGTGGCGGAACGGCCGATTGCGGTTACCGTGACGAGTACGGGCGGTCCTGAGGTTTCGACCAGAAGGTGGGTACCGACGGCGATGTCGTCGATGGGGGCGTCGACGGGAATCGTGGAGGCCCCCGCGCCCAGCAGAAAGCTGGTGATCGCGGTGGTCCAGCGCACCCCGCCGGGGGCGGTGGAGTCGGACACCATGACGTTGTAGGTGGGCGGGGCGTGCGCGCCGAACACGGCGAGACTGCGGGTGGTGCGCCACGACCGGGGGCTGGCACCGGCAGTGCCGGCGATCGGGGTCGTCCAGGAGATGCGGATGCGATCCACGTCAATGGTCGCGGCTGCGACCGACTTTCGCTCCAGCTGCCCTGCGGCCGCGCCGAACAGCAGGACGGTGTCGTTTGCGTGCAGGGCGGTCGTCAGCGCTGCAGCGCCGCGAGCCAGGATGGCGTGCGTGCTGCCCGCGGCGAACGCGGGCAGTGGAGCGGCCTGCAGAGTCACGCGCATTCGGTTGAAGCGCGCATCAAGCTGGGCGGCTTCGAGCGTCTCGTAGGTCGGCGGGGCAACTGTCGGTGAGTTGGGGTCGGCGGTGGCCTGTACCGGGAGGCCCGCGGGCGCGGTGGCCGACGTGGCTGCCTCCATCGTGAACTCGAGCCAGGTCATCGCCGCCACACCAGGTCGCGGTCGGTAGCCGACGAGCCGGGTCAGCCGTTCGACGGAGCGCCGGTCGGTGGCGGTGCCGAGGTAGGCGTCGTTGGCGGCGCGATCACTGTAGAAGGTGAGCACGTCTGCCAGTGCTGCAGTGAGTTCCAGGACCGCGACCGCGTGATCGCTGGATGCGCGGGTGGACAGGTGTCGCAACTCGGGTCTGGCTCCGATCTCGTCGAGCATGAGCTCGCGAAGGGACGCGAATGTGCCGATGCGGGTGTCGATTACAGGCAGTCGGGGCCGGTTGTCCGGCCGTTTGACGTGTGAGCTCCGTTCGCACGCACCACACGTGCACCGACCGCCGGTGCCGCCGCAACACTGGGGAGCGTTCATGCCTTGCCTCCGTGTGCGGTGATCGCGAGGACACCGTGCTCGGTGAAGTCGGGATCGTTGTCGCAGCGCGCGATCTCGGATGGCCCGAGCTCGATCACCGCGCGGTCCAGTTCGCCATTGTCGGGCTGGCCGAGGCGCCGAAAACGGGTGACCGTGACGGTGTCGACGCCCGGTACCGAGGCGACCGCGGCGTAGATCGCCGAGAGGCGCACAGGGGAGCCGAAGACGGTCCGGCTCTGATGGAAGAACCCCGGTTGGCCGTCGGGGGTGCAGCCGCTTCCCATCCGCCTGCGGACGTCGGCGACCACGTCCGCGCGGAACTGGCCTGGCAGCACACACAGGTCGATTGCGATGTCGAGGGGAACGAACTCGGGTGCCCGCAGCTCGACGTCGTAATCGGTGAGCCGGAAGCGATTCAGCTGCGTACGGACCTCGAGTTGGAGCGCCGGGCTGAGGGCGCTGCGTCCGTCGCTGAGGTCGACGATATCTTCCGAACTTGCCGGATCGACACTGGCGAAGACGGTCAACCAACTGCCGGTCCAGCGAAAGCGCGCCACGGCGCTCTGCACAGAGGGTAGGCGCAGCAGCGCATCCGCATAATCGGATTCGGTGACGGCCCTGCGCTGGTCGACGGCGAAGGCCACCGGCGCAGCGTGGCGGGCGTGCTCCACCGCCTCGGGATCGACACCGGCGGCCGCGGGCAGGGGGTTGCGTACGGCGGTGATCGTCGGCAGGTTTCCACCGGAAGACTGCACGCTGTAGTGCACGAGGGTGTCACTGCCGACGAGTCCGCCATGTCCATTGCCGATCCGGTACACGGCTTCATAACTCGCCGGATTGGTGGGGTCGGGGCTGGTCGCGGTCGCCCCGTAGGTGCCGTCGCCGAAGCGCACGATCGCGCCGGCGTCGCTGCGCCCGCCGCTGCGGGTGACGTCGGCGTCCCCGGCCACCGATCCGCTGGGCTCGGCGACCAGGGTGAGGTCGAACGGCGTCGAGTCGAGCAGATCCGGGACGGCGACGT
Source organism: Mycolicibacterium bacteremicum (assembly GCF_002086115.1). Lineage (GTDB taxonomy): Bacteria > Actinomycetota > Actinomycetes > Mycobacteriales > Mycobacteriaceae > Mycobacterium > Mycobacterium bacteremicum. Next base: position 434,355 of record NZ_MVHJ01000001.1, on the reverse strand, counting down.
AGACGTCGGTACCGGCGGAGGTCGTGACGACGATGTTCACGGCGGGCACCGCGTCGTGCGCGGTGCCGGACAGGTCGGTGCGTTCGGTGGTGGCAAGGCCGGTCGCGTCGGTCGCGGTGTCTGCCGCCGGCATCGCCTGGGTCAGCGGTCCCTGGGGCAATCGAATCGTCACCGGAATGCGACCCGGCACGATCGGCGTGACTTCCTCGCGCACGGTTCGGCCGTGGTCGGCGAGTGCGATGTTGCCGCGCCCCACGGTGATCGACCGTAGCCGGCGGCCGTCCTCGGTGCGCGTGCTCAGGCACAGGGGGAAGGGCAGCGCGTCCTGGCGTCGCCACCGCACACGAAGCAGGGGCAGCACCGGTCCGGAGGTCCACCGCTTCAGCTCCCATTGTGCGACACCGGAAACCGGATCAACCATCTTGGCGATGGTGTTGGAGTACAGCTCGTCGGTTGTGGGCACCGGCGGCCCCTCGATGCGCACCAAGGTCCGCTTGGTCGCGTCGGCGTCGACGGGCAGGCCGACCCCTTCGCTGCCCCGGGCGTGCTCGAATACGACGAAGTCGCCGTCGGCCAGGACCGGCCTACGGGCGACGCCGCCCGTGCCGGCGCTGTCCACGCTGTAGAGATAGGCCTCGGTGGTGCCGCCGGCGAGCACGCACTCGTCGTTACCCCAGGTGTGGATCTGGATCTCGTTGTTGCGTGGCGAGCACTTGACCGGGTGGCAGGTCTCAAAGACGACCACGTCGCTGAGAGCCGGGGTGTGCTCGAATTTGTCGGCGGCGGTCGGAGCGGTCCACTGCGCGTCGATCAGCGGGCCGGGCGGCGGCGCGCCAGGGGTCAGCGGCGCACCCAATCGGGTGAGCACCGAGGTCCGCATCGGTACGGTTCCGGCCCTGCTCACGGTGAATGCGATTGGCGCCCAGGCATTGCGGCCCTCGTGCAACTCGTAGTCGACGAGTCGGGTATGGCGCCGGATGGAGCGGCGTTGCCGCGCGGTGTCGAGATAGGCCTCGGCCGCGATGGCGTCCTGGAAGTAGGCGAGTCGGTCACCCTCGTAGGCGAGGGCCTCGACCAGCGTGTAGGCCAGGTCGGCGACGTTGCCGTCGGTGAACGAGGGGTGGCGGGTGGCCGCCACGTCCAGCAGCATGCGACGCAGACTGGTGAAGTCCTTGGCCAGATAATCGATCAGCGGTTCGTCGAGAAGTTCAGGGGGACAGTCATCCTCGGCGCGGCAGTCGACGTCCGTCGGGCACGGCGCGACGAATGACACCAGCACCTGGGACAGCGGGGGATCGAGATCGGGGTGGGTGAGGGTGAGCGCGTAGGGGGAGTGGTCGCCGGCCTTGTCGGTGACGAGCCGAATGCGATCGGGGGCCAGCCGGGTCGCGGTCAGGACATGGATGCCGGTGACGCGAACGCCGCCGGTGAACACCGCGAGACTGGGCGTTGCCGGAATGCCGTACGCCGCGATTGGCACCGGACGCAAGAACGTGACGGTGACGATCCGGTGGTCGCCAGGATCGATTTCGACGTACTGGATACCGTTCCGAGCGGGGTTGGGGTGCGCCAGTAGGTCGCTGCGGCGCTGCTGTAGGTCCGCATAGTCGAGGTCGCCGACGATGAGGGTGGTGATGCTGCCCATTCAGCCCACCTGCCCGTAGCGGCCGCGGAACGTCTCCCGGCGCTGGCCGCCGTCGCTGCGGCGTTGGTAGACGATGGTGACGCGCAGTTCGGCGTCGACCGCTTCGACGGCGACGTCGACGACGAGGATCTCCAGCTCCAGCCACTTCTGCAGCGCACCCTGCACCAGTGCCTTGGTGGCGCTGGCGAGCACCTCGTGGTTGGGCAGAAAAACCATGGTCTTCAGGGCGCAACCGAAGTCGGGACGATTCGGCCGTTCGAACGGCTCGGTGAAGAGCACTGCGCGGATGAGGTCGCGGACGTGTTCGTCGCTGGTGGCCAGGGTGGTCCGGCCGCTTCCGTCGATCCGCATCGGCTCATCGAGGTAGCGCGCCGCCGCCGGCACCGCCAGGTCGGCCCGCGCCCCTCCAGCGAGGGCACCGGTGACGATCGTGACACCAGGATCGGTCATGGCGTCACGTCGATCTCGATATGCGTGTTGGGGGGCAGTGGAACGTCGGCCGTCACCCGCAGGGCAGCGGCGTTGACGCGCAGGTGTCCCGTCACCCCTTGGGCGATCGCGACGAAGATACGGCGTCGATCGCGGTCGCTCTCGGTGTTGGTGGTGCGGTCGAAGAGACGCTTGCCGTCGGCTGCCAGCGAGTTCCAGTAGGCATCCTCGATTGCGGCAGCCATGGAGGCGGCGAACTCGGCCGGCGTCGTCGGGTCGGTGGGTGGGCCGAGCGCACCCGGCTTCAGCACAGTCATTTCACTGCACCAGGTTCTGTATCGAGATCAGGGCCGGCGTGGGCGGTGCCGCAGGTGGTACCGGCAATGCGGGTGTCACCGGCAGCACGCCGGCCGCCAACTCTCCTGGATGCACATGGGAGTTGAAAATGGTGACCAGCTGCGTCAAGTAGGCGAGCAGTTGGTCGCCGAACACGGCGGGGTGGGTGGCGCCGCCGCCGTGCTTGATCAGGGGTGCGTCCAGGACAACCTGGGCGAGCGCCTTGATCTCGATCGTGCCCTCCAGCACCTTGATCGACATGATGTTCACGCCCGAGATGTCGGAGAGCACGATCGACTGCCCGGTGTCGTCGAGTGCGGCGTGCAGACCGGTTTCGGTGCGCAGCACCTTGGTGAACGGATCCGGTAATGCGGCACCGGGTCCCGGTGGCGTCTCGCCGGTCGCCCACCAGCAGCCCACCCACACCGGACGCGAGACGTCACCCGCTTCGAACTCGATCCACACCCCGGCGCCCATCGGCGGGATCGCGTAGAAGCCAGAGGTGGTACCGCCGTACGGTGTGCACGGCTCGGCCCATGTGGTGTGTTCGGTGCCCAGCACCTCCGGAACCACAGCCTGGACCCGTCCTCGCTTGGTCGGGTCCTGGTTGTCGGTGACCAGACCGCGGTACTTGCCGTAGAACTTGTCGAGTTGGCGGTCGAGCAGTTGTTGCACTTGTTGGTCGGTCATCACGCTCCTCGTCTGGTCGATGTCGCGACTACACCGCGACAAACTCGGTTCCGGTCATGGTCACCGCGTTTCGGCGGGCAGCGAAGCGTTGTTCGAAGCGACCGTCTACCAATGAGATTCGGCATCTGGTCGTCTGGTAGAGCCCGTTGAACAGGCGGCCGACGCCGCGCACCGCGATCAACGCACCGGGCCGCAGGACACCGACCGACTCGTCGGTGGTGCCCTCCACGGTGAGCGCGAAACCGGCGCGGTCGACGGTTGCCTGTGCCGACGGCTGCAACTCCGCGACGGTGGCGCCGCCGGTGTCGGCGAGGCGAACCATGGGCATGGCTCCGGCCACACCTGCACCCGCCACGGCCCGCAGCGTCGCGGGTTCGATGCCCATCGGCACGAGCTTCGACACCGGCGCGACACCGACACCCGGAGCCTTGGTCGCGGTGTCCAGACCGAGTGCCATCGCCAGCGTGGGCCGGGCCATGTCGTAGCGGACCTCAAGATCGCGCACGTTGGTCAGTGATCCCATGTTCACGTTGATCACCGCCGAGGCGACACCGGTGGTCGTCGGCGGACCGAAGTAGCCGGTGTCCAGGCCGGTTATCGGTTCGGGTTGCACATAGCAGTCGAAGCCGTTGCGCCGGGCCAGACGACGCAGGAAGCGAATGTCGCTGCCCCGCTGCACGGTCGATCCCATTGGCTCCACGATGCGCGGTGCTGTCATCGTCACCTTCGGCACGACCGCGTACTGGCCGAACAAGGCCGCTGCGATCGCTCCGTCAGGCAGCCCGGTCCACGCCTTCGCCTTCTCCTCGAGGTTCATCACGGCGGTGATGTCGATACCGCGAATCTCCAGCACGCTCTTTCCGCCCTCCGCGAATCGTGCCCGCTGCGCGGTGGCGAAGCCGTTGAGCACCGCCAAAGGAAGTGGCATGCCCCCAGTGCCGATGCGGATTCCGATCGGCATCATCGGCTTGAACGGGTCGATCAGTAACGTGCTCCAGTCGCCGCCCTCGGTGGGCGCCAGCCCGAACGTCAACGAGAACGCTCCTGCGACGTCGAGCGCCGTTTCGACCACGACCTCCTGCAGCGCATCGATCATCACCCCGGGAGCGGGCACCTTACCCAGGGAGAGCATCGTCGAGACGCCGCTGGTCATCGTCGCCCCTGCCTGCCGTCGACGGGGATGAGCAGCTGCCGTCCCACCGTCGCGGTGAGCTCGTCGGGATGCAGGGCGCCATTGGCGTCGGCGAGCTGCCAGTACAGGGTCGGATCGCCGAGGTACTGCCAGGTGATGCGGTCCTGGCGTTCGTCGCCGCCGACGACGTGCACCACGTCCTCGGCGCGCGGCGTCACCGCCGGTGGCACCTCGCGCGCCGACACATACGCGCGCTCCCGGCCCTGGCTGTCGACGAAGACGGCAACAGCCAGACCGGCGTACCGCGATGTCGGGTCGAACATGCGATCGTCTCCTTATCGGGTCGTCGGGCCGCTCAGAACGGCAACAGTGCGGTGATGTCGGCGGCGCTCTGCACCGTCCCGATGCGGGAAAACCCTTCCTTGGCAACCTGAGTGACGGTGGCCAGGGTGGCGAAAGGTTCGTCCATTTCCTCGGACTTGAGGACCGTCAGCCCGACCTCGACCTTCGCGTTGATCGGGTTCAGTCGATGGTCGAACTGCTGCTCGGTCACCGTCACCGAGGTCACCCGGACAGGCAGCAGCCGAGTGGTTCCCCAAACGAACAACACGGTCGGGGTGATGACGGAAACCTGCATTGCGATGCCGGCCATCGCGAGACCCTTGTTGAGCAGAAGTACCGACGACGCCGGATACATCAGCAACTCCAGCTTCGCGATCGCCGGGTGCAGGCCAACCGCGGTGGTGACCGCATCCGCCTTCTCCAGGAGGTCGGCCGCATCGAGGTCGATCGAAACCGTCAGACTCTCGGTCGGCGGCCCGCTCTGGGCGGTCTGCCGTCCGCCGCCCTTCTCACCTGCGGTCTGGTTATCCCTGGGAGGCACGAACCTTCGTTGCAGCGACTCGGTGTTGAACTGGAACACGATGATGTCCGTCGGTACCGGGATTCGAGTCTGGAAGACGACGAACGCGCCCTTCATTAGCGTCACGACTCGACCCCCAGCACGATGCCCGCCAGGACGGCGGCGATGTCCTCCGGCGAGACACCGGCCGAATCGACGTGCACGCGGTGCGTGTCACGACTCGATTCGAGCTGAGGGTTCCCCTCGAAGGTGGAGAGCAGCCGCGTGAGTTCGGCCACCACCGCGGACGCGAATGCGTCGCCGTCCTCGTGATCCGGCAGCCTCAGATTGTCGATGACGACACGGACATCGTGCGGCGCGTTCATCCTGCCCTCCGGGGTTCGGTATTCGAGACCGGTTGTGCGACCCAACTATTCAGCTCGGCGGCGCCGAAGGTGCGATGCAGCTTGGCGTACTCCGACTGCGCCGCGGCGAGGAGGTTGTCCATCGTGATCGGTGTACCTGCGTCGGCGGCCAACACCGCGGCACCAAGTGCGATGTTGGCGATGCTGGCACCGCTCACCGACAGTCGTGCGAGTGCGTCGATGTCGAGGTCGGCCGTCGGCGCCGTGGCGGGGAACGCGTGGGACCACATCTGTTCCCGGGCAGCGACGTCCGGGAACGGGAAGGCGATCGACATGCGGAGCCGCCGCGTGAATGCGGGATCGAGGTTGTCGGGCAGATTGGTCGTCAGGATGGCCAGGCCGCGGTAACTCTCCAGGCGTTGCAGCAGATATGCGACCTCGATGTTGGCGAACCGGTCGTTGGCGTTCTTCACCTCTGAGCGCTTCCCGAAGATGGCATCGGCCTCGTCGAAGACAAGAATCGCTGCGCCCGCATCCGCGGCATCGAAGATTCGGGCGAGATTCTTCTCGGTCTCGCCGATGTACTTCGACACCGTCTGAGCGAGGTCGACGCGATACAGGTCGAGGTCGAGTTCTCCTGCGACGACCCGCGCGGCCAGTGTCTTGCCGACTCCGCTGGGACCATGGAACATCGCGGTGACCCCGGGTCCACTGGTCCCTTTGCGCCCGAATCCCCACTGGTCCTGCACGACATGGGCGTGACGCACGTGCGCGATGAGCTCGCGCAGCATCACCTTCTGCCCCTTGGGCAGGATGAGACCGTCCCACTCGGCCGTGGTCGAGACGCGGGTCGCGAGCTCGTCGAGATCGGGCCGTGCCTGGCGACGGGCCGCACGCCACAGGATCCGGGTCGGCTCGGCGCCGTTGTCCTTCAAGGTACTGCGAACCTCGGCGGCCGCGTTTTGAATCTGCGCCTCGCCGAGGATGAATCGGTGAGCGACCACCTCGGTGGCCCCGTTGCACTGCCCGGCGAGCGAGGTGCCGAGTTCGCGCCGCCACACATCGATGCGCTCGGCGACGGTCTCGGTGGGGAGTTCGACATGCGCGATCGCCCGGCCTGGCAGGTCGACGAACGCAGGGAGACTGTGTGCGGCGACGAGCAAGGGCACCTGACAGCGTCGCCCGATGTTCCAGGCCGCGGGTTCGGCTGCGCCATCGGTCATCGTCAGGATCGCCGCGATCGGGCCGAGCGCGGCCTCGCGTTCGAGGAGCGCAGCAACCTCGGCCTGCTCGCGAGGCCCGGTCGGCAGGTTCGCCGCCCGGAACGCCAGCACCTGAAATCCCGCCTGCCGCGCCGCCCCCACCGCGATCGTCGGGGCGTCGGGACCGCTGATCATCACCACGGGCACCGAGCCCTCGCCGTCCCACCCGCGCCACACGTCGAGCACCCGTTCGACGGCGGCCAGCCGACGCGGTGACTCCGCCGTGGCGTCGACCAGGTTCACGGGGTCAGCGAGCGCGTCGAGCAGAGGATCGAGCGTGTACACGCCGAGGATGCCGAGCAGCGTTCGCTCGTCAATGCGGGCCCATCCGTCCAGAATGCGTTCGGAGGTCAGCTCGACGAGGTGCCACCGGCGCAGCGGCGCGGTCGGTGCCAGCGCACTCCACTGCGCGTCGGGTATCCGGTCCGCGAGTTGGGCGAGTGTCGCCGCACCGTGGCGGCAGCCGTCGAGACTGAGGTCCGGCGCGATCGATGGATCGATGGCCAGCCCGGCCAGCAACAGAAGTAGGTCGCAGTCCGCCGCGGAGAGCGCGCACGTGTTGGTCAGCCGATCGAGGGCGGACTCGGGCATGGCGGGCACCGGGGCCGGTTCCCGCCCGAGGAGCCGGGAGACGAGTTCGCCCACCCGGTCCCGGACGTACACACTGTCGGCGTTCATCACACCACCTGACTCGGGGTGTCGATCAGACCGCCGGGAACGGATGCCGTCGGGACGGATTCGACGCCGTCGATGCGGACGCGCACCACGTAGGTGCCCGCCGCTACGCCGGCCAGCGGCGCATCGACCCGGTTCGGGGTCGCCCGCACGCCGGGCAAGGCGATTGTTGTCGCCGCGTTGGAGAGCAGCACCTCGAAGGCCTGGTGGATGCCGATCGTCGGCGTGACGTTCACCCTGATCCTCCCGGCGACCTTCGCGGTGGCCGTGACCAGCGGACGCACAATCATCGGAACGACGCCGGACACGGCGCCGAGAACGGGAGGCGTACCCGGCAGGTCATGGAGGACCCGCACGCCACGTGCACCTGCGAGAGTGGTGGTGGGTACGACGAAGCGAATCCGTTCGTCGTCCAACCCGGTGACCGACGCGGGCGGCACGTCGACGCCGTCGATCTCCACCCGCAGTGATGGTGCGTCGAGGCGAAGCCCGCGGACGATGACCGGCTGCCCGGCGAGGATCGGCGCGGCGGGTCCGCCGGACTCGGCTTCGATGCGCACGATCAGCGGCTGTCGTGACGGTACGACGGTGAGCCCGCGTTCGAGGACCGGAAGCGGAGCCGAGACGCGAATCTCGGGTTGGACGAACACCACTGACGCCTCGACCAGAACGGCCGGCGCGAAGGTTCCGTCCGGCATCATCGACCACACCCGGCTCATGTCCTCGTCTTCCATGGCCAGGACGGTGAACTTGACGAGTTCGGGCTGAGTGTCGAGGTCGGTGTCGGCGAGGAAAGCCTGGGGGAGTGCGGCCTTGACGGCCAGGATCTCGGCGCGCGTGAGCGTTGCATTCGTGTGCAGGTGGGTGACGACGATACCGAGTAGCTGCTCGGCTTCGAGTTCCTGTGTGGCCCCGAAGGTCGTCACGATGTACCGCAGCATGAGCCCGAGGAGAGGCTTCTCCGTGGGTATTCCGGTGCCGGCGCGGGTGGGCACGTCACAGTTGCGCCACTGCGGATGCGGAGAGATCCGGTACAACGTGATGTCGGCTCCGGCGGTCGCCGCCGCGTGCGCGCCGCCGGGTCGTTGCACGAACGCGTTCGCGCCTTGGACACCCGTCGGGAAGGCCAGCGCCGCCTCGGTGAACGCGCTCTCGAGCCGGTGCCGCAGCATTGCGGTCACGGAGGCGATGGCGAGCGCGTTGCTCATCCCCAGCTTCCCGAGCGGTCGCTCCAGGACCGGGCCGCACCGTCACGCAGGAACGGGTCGCGCCCGGTCTCGGAGTTCCGAAGAGGTGCGCGCGGAATCGGATTCGGCGCCGCGCGCTCGGATGTGATCTCGACGCGGCCGATCCGGACGTCGATGGTCCGTGGGGTGGACGGGGCCGCAGCCGGCGGCGATGGCAGAACTGCCAGCCGCGGGGAGGAGACGACGGTGAGTGGCGGTGGGGGTTGAGACTTCGGGTGCGGGATGGCAGCGGCCGACCGTGTGGTCGTGGTCGTCGCGGCGGCCTCGGCCCGGTTCTCAGACATACGGTCCGCGGTTGGGTCAGCCTGAGATGCCGGGGGAGAAAGCACCAGTGGCGCTGCGGCCGCGGCCGGCGTGGCAGTCGGGAGGCTGTCATCACCGGCGACCGCGACCTCGGGGGCGATTGTCGGTGACGGTGCTCGACCGCGCACCCGCTCCGGCGAGGCGACCTGTCGGGGCGCACCGGTAACGGTGTCCGGCGCCCAGTTACGTAGTGCGGGTGTAGCGGTCGGTTGTGACGACGGTCCGGGGGAGGTGTGAGGGGTCGGCGTCAGGGGGTCCGGGCTCGACGTGAGCGCGGTTGGTGCGAGCGACGGGTCGGCGCCGACGTCGCCCGTCGGAACCTGGACGTCGACTGCGCGCGCCGGCGGGGTGAACGGCAGGTTGTCGGGTGTGCGCGCGCGACCGATTCGGGCCGGACCGCCGACGGCAGGGGAGGCCGACGCCCGCCGCGCCAAAGATGCAAGCATGCTGCCCATGTCAGTGCCCGACCGGCGTCGCGAGCGCGTCGCTGAGCACCCGCAGGTACCGCCGGCGGCGGACGATGGGCAGCGCCATGATGTCGCGTTCACGCCAGTGATAGGTGGAGGCCATCAGGTGCACGCTCAGGTCCAGTTCGGCGATCGAGGCGGTCATCTCCTGACGAAGCAACTCACCGGCGTCGATCGCCGACGTAAACGCGAGATCGCACTCGGGGCACCTCAGCACAAGTTCGTGCTCGGCGTGCGGGTCGAGGGCTTCGAGTGTGTTCTCGATCGCCGCGAGTTCGTCGGTTGTGAGGGTCGTACCGTCGTCATCGCGTCCCGAGCACCGTGCGGCGAGTCTGCGCACGGCCGCCTCCGGGTCGTCCAGCGCGAGTGCGGCGACCGCGTGCAGGTCATCACCCGTCACCGGGCGGACACCAGTGAGGTCGATATCTCGATCGGCCGGGGACATGACTGTGCCGTGCAATAGATCCGAGACGGTCAGCGCGGCATCCATGATCGCGCCGCACGTCACGTCGGGACAGGTGACGAGCAGGTCGAGGCGATCGCCGTAGGCGGCCCGGCGCAGCGCGAGCAGGAGCGTCTCGCGGTCGCCCGCCGTAAGCGCGCGTACGTGATCTCTGCCGGCCTGCAAGTCGCCGCCGTCGGTGCGCAGCGTCTGGATGCATTCGGCGAGCAGACGCGTCGCGAAGTCGACGGTGAGGCGGTCCGCGTTGTCACACGACGCGAGCTCGTCATTGCCGGCGGGATCGCGAAACTCCGCGCCGCGGACGGGCTTACCCCCGATGTGGCTTCGACCGGACAGACTGACGTCGTTCAACTCAGGTTCCGAACTCGGCGGGCTCGGGCACATCCAGATCGCGCTCCCAACCTTCGTGCTCGAGCTTGAGATGCTCGAGCGCCACGGCGTTCGCGTTCGCGTCTAGGTCGGGCATCGACTGGTATTCGCTGACCCAGGCGCGGCGCACGTTATACGCGATCACCACCTGGCCGGCCTCGTTGAAGAGCTCGATGCGCAGGTCCTTGCGGAAGTTCTTCAGCGACACTTCCGCGCCGAGGCCGCCGCTCAGGTTCCAGACCCGGTTGGCCCATGCCTCGAACTCGGGGTCGTGGGTGACGCCGCGTTCGAGGGTGATGGCCTCATACTTGGTGCGGCCGGGTGATTTCCGGCTTGTCGACGGCTGTCCGCCCTCGCGGTGTTCGACGAGTTCGCTCGTTCGCCGTAGGGCGGTCACCTTGCTGATGCCGGCGACGTACTTGCCGTCCCACTTCACCTTGAACTTGAAGTTCTTGTACGGGTCGAAGCGGGTCGGGTTGACGGTGAACTGGGCCACGGCTCACACCTCCACTTGCGGCGGGATCTGCTGGATCGAGATGATGAGGAACTCGGCGGGCTTCAGTGGTGCGAAGCCGACGGTGAGGTTGACGATGCCGCGTTCCTGGTCGAGCGGCGTCGTGGTGGTGCTGTCGCAGTGCACGAAGTAGGCCTCCTGCTTCGTGCGCCCTTGAAACGCCCCCTTTTGGAACAGGTCGTTCATGAAAGCGCCGACCGAGAGCCGGATCTGGGCCCACAGCGGCTCGTCGTTCGGCTCGTGAATCACCCACAGCGTCGATCGGTACAACGTCTCTTCGAGGAAGAGCGCGAGCCGCCGCACGGGGATGTACTTCCACTGGTTGGGCGCCGCATCGACGCCCACCAGGGTGCGCCCGCCCCAGTTGACGTGACCGTAGAGGTCGAAGGTGCGCAGGCAGTTGATGCCGACGGGGTTGAGGATCCCGTTCTCGGCGTCGGTGAGCTTGGTCTCCAGCCGGGTGATGCCACGCACCAGCGCGTCGGTGCCGGCTGGGGCCTTCCACACGCCGCGGTTGGCGTCGGTGCGTGCGCAGATCCCGGCGATCGCGCCGGATGCGCCGATGCTGCGGTCAAGATAGTCGCGCAGCGGGTCGCCGATGGTCAGGCGAGGATAGAAGAGCGCGACATTCGGGTCCCGGACACCGGCGTGCATCGTCATGAAGGACTTGATGGCGGTCGGGCTGCGCGCGTTATCGGGTGCGTCGAGAAGCAGCATTGCGCGGCGCCGCTGGCAGTACAGCGTGAACGCCGCGACGGCCGCGCCGAACGTGACGTCATTGAAATTCTCCGACGCGGTCGGTAGGTCAAACCGTGAGATGCGCGGCACGCACAGGAGGTTGATCGTGTCGGCCAGATTGAGCGCGTAAATCCCAGTGGCTGGGTTGGCGGCCTCTTGACCTACCAGATCCTGGACGCGGGGGAGCGTTCCGTCTTCACCTGCGTCGCCGTCGGCCTGGGCGCGGAAGGGGCCGCCTTGGCCGAGTTGATATGCGGCGATGTTCTCGTTGGCGTTGTTTGCAGTTCCGTCGTCAAGGCCGAGCGCAGTCGCGAGGGCACTCGGTTTGAATGACAGACGCACGTTGTGGGTGGCTCCGGTACCGGCGAGCACCTGCAGGCGGTCGCCCGACGCGGTGATCTGCACGGTTGCCCGGGTGTATTCGACTCGAGCGGGATCGGCACCCGCCGCCAACGGGACCGCGCCGCGCAGCGCACCCTGCAGGCGCGCCGCGAGATCGTCGATGCTGGCGAATTCCGCGACGCCTAGGTCAACGTCCCGGGTGTCTACAGGAACACCGGGCACCGTGAGATCGACTTTCATGATGTGGTTCGAGGCCGGCGGCGCGCTCGGCAGGCCGGCAATCGCGGCAGGAGTCAGCACCGCGGTCATGGTCCCAGAAGGAGACGGGAGATTGCCTGCGGTGCCTAAGGGCGATGCGGTGACGATCGCGCCCTTCTCGTCAAGCGCAGTTTTCGCTGCGTCGGCCGGGGTCGTGTCGAGATCGTTGTAACGCTCCTCGCGCAATACGGTCTGGCGCCCTTCGGCAATGTTCACTTCACGCACTATAAGATTGAAGGTGCTCGGGGTTGAGCCCGGCTCGATGATCGCCCGTATCGAGTTGCCCCATGCGCCTGGTTCTCGTGCCGTGAGAGTAAGCAGTGCGGCCGCGTTTCCCGTATTCAGTTTGCGTATGCCAACATCGGCGGCAGTCGTGGAATCCGCGGGCGTGGCGGAATTACCGACTCGCACCACCCACGCGGTCGAACCACCGTTGGCGAAGAACTGGTCGAGCGCGTAGCTCGCCTCGCTGCGAGTGTGCAGGCCTCCGAACGTCCGCTCGAAGTCCGCCCAGGAGTTGACCTGTATCGCCTGGTTGAGCGGACCTCTGGAAAACCAGTCGACGAACGCCGCGACCGAGGTGGCGACGCCGGTGATCGCGCGGAACTGGCTCGGCAGTTCCTGGACGTAGACACCGGGGTAGGTAGGAGCTATGGGCATATGCCCTCCTCGGGAGAGACGGAGTGCCGCAACGAGACCGACACAACACCTCCCACGCCCGCGATCTAGCCGGGGTGGAGAAGTGCCTGTCGGGAATCTTGCCGACCAGCAGTCAGCGGTGCGTCAACGCATCGTTGTTTTGCGCGTCACGTGCTCGTGCAATGAGTTCTTCGAGGGCGACCGTGGGGATGAGGCGAAGGCTCTCCCACAGCAGATCGCGGTACAAACCGAACTGGCGCTTGGCTTCACAGACGTTGCCCTCGGCGAGATGGGCGGCGATCAGGGCGTGCTGGGCGCTCTCACGAAGCGGCTCGGCCGCGACGGCAGCCTGTCCCGCGTCGATGGCTTCGGCATGCCGCCCCCACGCGGAGAGGCGCCGGCACAGTGACTCAAGTGCGTGAATACGCAACTGTCGCAGACGTTCCTGCTCGAACCGGATCCACTCCTCGTCGAAATCGGGGAGTAGATCGCCGATCAGTCCGCGGGTGCTGATATCAGCAGGTGCGAGCACTTCATCGGGATCGATCAGACGGCGGGCTTGTGCCAGGAGTTGTGCCAGGTCGACCGTTGTCGTTTCGTCTAACGAGAGGTAGTTGCGGTCGGCGCGGACCAGGTTCCCGCACTCCTGCCGTATCTTCCACAGCGCGGTGCGCAGGTTGGCCGCCGCGCGTGCCTGGGTCGTGTCCTGCCAAAGCGAGGCGGCGACCGTCAGCCGCAATTGTGGTCGTTCGCGTACGACGAGGAAGCCGACTAAACGCTGCGCGTTCAATGGGAGCGCGACCAATTCGCGCTCGCGTCGGACCTCAAAACCCCCGAGAACGCTGATATGCATTCCACGGTCAGACGCGACTGCCGTTTGTGTCGATTGCGTCACCACCATCGCCCCCCCTCGAGCGCCCCCGTGTGGTATTTAATTCTCAGTGTGGGACCTCGTCCGTCAATTTAACGTCAATGGCGATTACCGTGCCAACGTTCGCGGATACGGTTTACTGACTCGCGAGTGACAATTGATTGACATCGCAAGCTCATCCTGGATCCGTGCCCAGCAAGAGTTCGACGCCGGAAACCATCGTCGTAGTGATCCACGCTTGGTACGAGAGAGAGGCGTTGCGGGCGCGCATCATCGTTGGCAGCGACCACATCGACGGAGATGGGCTCGACTCCGGGCGAGATGAGTATGCGACGTCGGTCGAGCAGGTCTGTGCTGCCGTGGCGCGGGCATTCGAGCGTTTGGAGCGGTTGCCTTGACGGGGGACGAGGCCTATACCGCCTGCTGCGCTGTCTTTCATTCGCTGACGCGCAGGCCGGAAGCGCCGGCCTCTTCGCGGTTTGGCCAGGCTGGTTCGAAACAGAGGCACAGCAAGCATGACTAGCCCTGGGCATTATGCAAAACAAAGAAAGCCGGACTCCGTGTCGGAAGCACGGCGACAGACGCAGACGAGCCGCAACATAGTCGACCGGGAGCGTACGTCGTATTTGGGTACATCTGGCCTCTACAGGATTCCGCACGGTCGGGTTGGCCAGACTACTGATGAGACGCACATACTGTCCCGATCGATTCGAGATCAATCAACGGAGGGTCTGCTAGCGCCGGTAAATCGCCCCGGGGCCAGCGCGTTCGGATACGGCCGGAATCACGAGTCCACAGTTCGTGGGGAAGTGCCGCCTACCGTCTCGATTGCATCGCGCGACGACCCGTTGGAGCAGGAAGCCGATCGCATGGCAAATCGGATTGCGGGTTACCTATGGCCGTCGATCGCCGAGAGCCAGCCGCCGTCAGTGGCGAGCCTAGACAGACTCGGACCAGGACGGCAGCTGGAACAATCCGCACTCTCACGTTTCGAGAATGAGCTGAGCACTGACCTCACTGCGGTGCGCGTCCACCACGATGCTGCAGCAAACGCTGCAGCGGCGAGGGCGAACGCTGCAGCGTTCTCTGTCGCAAACCACATCGTTTTTGCGCACAATGAATACGCGCCGAATACGTCTCGCGGCACATGGTTGCTCGCGCACGAGTTGACTCACATCAAGCAACACTCCAGTCTTGGTCTGCGGACGATAATGCATCGGGCACCGCCCTCGAAAGAGTCGGCCAGGTCTGGGTTTAGCTCACACAGCGATGCCGTCTTCGATGCCTTTGATGCAGCAGCTCTCACGCGCTGGGAAGACGCGGCTCGAATAGTAAACGGATTGAGCGAAGCCGATCTGGAGTTCTTCATAACAACGTTGAACGATAGGGATCTCATTTACTGGCTCCACGTGGGCGCACTCAAGGCGCCTGGTGTAGGCAGAGATTCGAGAGTAGCGGTTACAACTCAAGACGTTTATGAGTCGGTCAAAGCCAAACAAGAGGTACCGAACCTCTCGCGGAAGAACGGACGCCGGGAGTCGCAGACCGCTTCTGCGACTACGCCTCCGATCGTAACCAAAGAGGAACAGTGGCAGTATGCGAAAGATGGCGCACGAAACTGGTTGCTGAGCAAGGCAGAGTCCCCGCTCGTCGGCGCCGAGTTCGGGGTTGAGTTCGGGCGTAGGTTCGGGCTCGCCGGCGTTGGTGGTGCTGTTGTCGCCGGCACGGCCGTAGACATGGGTCTTGGAATCGCGAGTTCCACTCTTCGCTTCGTCTACGGCTCTCGCTCTGAGACTGCCGACGCGATAGAGAAGGCTAGGGCGACGCTCCGCGATACCCCTGCTCAGAGAGCGCTCGCGTCATTGCGCGCACCAGAACCTGAACAGCGTCCAACGAACCTGCGCGAGTATCTGAGGAAAGAAAACTACGACGCCATGCAGACGACGCTCAACGCTGCGGAGTTTGGCGTAACTGCTGTCGCGCCGATGGTGGCGGAAAGCTGCCTGGCGGTGCGGGAGCCGAGCGGTCCAGTTCCGAAAATAGTCAGTCCGGCAGTCGAGTTTGAGACGACCGATCGCAATACAACCGTGGCACGAAGACCGGTCGCCCCAGGATCCGATCCGATCGGTGCCGGTGCATCGCGCTCGACCAGAAGGGTAGCGCGGCCCAAAGATCCTTACGACCCAGCGTGGCGCGAGTACTGGGCGCAGAATCCGGAAGCAAAACGATCATTGAGTGCCGCCGCAGTTGATGATCCGCACGTGTTTTCAGGTACGGGGCAGAAGGACCTCACGGCCATCGCAGAGGGCGAACCGAAGCAGGCAACGGGAACGGCGTCGGTAGCGAAGAATAGACCGCCTTCGCTCAGCCCCTCTGTGCTGCCGCAGTACGCTTCAAGGAGATCATTTATGGACGCGATGCGGCGGCAGTTGCTGGCCCGCCGCGCAGCAGGTAAGAAGTCTCTTCTTGATTACTTGCTCGACAAGAGCGGCGACTGGAAGAAAGGGAGTCTGTCGACAAAGGCTGGGCGGACGATTCGCGGGCGGTACGCTTTGTCCGATCCGGACGGACCAATCGTGCAAGCTGGGCATATGCAGTCGGACGTGTACGCCAAGGGCGTCGGAAAGCGTGAGTTTTTCATGCTCGAGGACGCCGACATGAACTGGATGACGGGGCAGACCGTCGAGAACGTGGGAGCGTACTTAAGCAAGCCAGCAGTATTGATCGACGACTTTCCGATGGATATACCGACGGCTCGTCTGCACGAGACTCATGGGCTGTTGCCGGCGGGCACCGTTGATGCCGCTCCGATCATTGAATCTCCGGATTTTTGAGGGGATGGTCCCGCGGCGACGGTGGGCGGAAAGTATCGGAACGCTGCCGAAATGACCGGGGGGTGGCCGGCAAGCGGCCAGCCGTGATTCCTCTGATGCAATATGCAGTAGTTTACGGGTAACCCGCCGTATTCGACCTCGTCGCGTTGTCGGCCTGTGCCTGCAGCGACGTACTCGGCCATCCGGCCAACGGGCCCTCGCAACTGGCTCGGCATTCGTGGGTTCGCGCGGCCCTAGTCGTATCCGTCTGTGGCCGCCCACCGATTTGCTGGCGGCATCAGCCAGCAGTTGTTGAAATCACGAATCACCGCGCAGTCTGGTCTCGCCTCCCTACCCTGCAACAGGCGGGTGTGAGTCGGCGGCGCTCGTCCGCAGAGAAGGGACGGTGGGCGGAAAGTGTTGCAACGCAGCCGAAAAGACGGGAGGAGTGGTGGCCTGCAATGTCCGGTCTCAATTTTGTTGGCGGTAGTTATCTGCCAACCGCCAATTAAAATGAGGCATTCTGGCGAAAGAATCCCTCGATTTTGTTGGCGGTTTTGACTCCATGCAACGACCGGCATGGAAGTTTCGGCTAAATCACGAGTTAGAAGCCGTACTTCTCCTTGCGAAGGCGGAAGGCCCGCTCACCGCCTTCCATGACCGACGTTATTTCATCCCGCACGGCAGCCACGTCGATGGCGCCCTGTTCCTTGATATGACCCGCCGACTGATCACCCGCGGTCAGATAGGCGCAGACCAGAACCAAATCGGCATCGCCATTGACAACCAAGTTCGCGTTGTGACTGGAGAAAACCAGCTGACGCCGATTCTTGGACAGCCAGATCTTGGACACAATCTGCTGCACGGTGTCGCTGTCGAGGTCGTCCTCGGGTTGGTCAATGATCAGCGGCGTGCCGCTTTGCGAGAGCAGAGTCCCCAGTAGAGCCGAGGCCTGCTGGCCAGCCGACGCGGAGTCGAACGGTATGTATTCGCCTTCCTTTGCGCGGTATTCGAAGTCTGGAAAATCAGCCAATTCAGCCAGCGAGAGATCGAGCCAGCCGTCAGGAGTGAGCTTCGGAATGAACCGTTTCTGGTCGGCGACCGTGAAGCCAAGCCTGCTCAGCGTGGGCGTCTGTTCCGAGCTGATCTCAGCATCAGGTTCGAGCAAGGTCAGTGATTCAAGTTCCTCGAGGATAGTCTCCCACGTCACCGCGGGGTCTGACTCGTTCGCGAGCTCCTCGAAGAAGTTGTCGATCTTGTTGGCACGCACGTTCGAGCCCGCGATCAGCGCCTTGAACTTGGTCTGTACCGCATCAAACCCGCGGTTCGCAGATAAGGTTGCACGGATCAAACCATCCGAAGACGTTGCGAGCGCGTCACACTCCGCTTTCAGGGCGCTCGTCCGTTCATTCCTCGCGACGGCCAGTTCAGCACGTAACTCGTTATGCTTCTCGCCCGGTTTGCCGAGCGAGTCCCGATCGGTGCGCTGGCGCTGGACAAGCTCGCGAGACGTGCGCTGTTGCTCCTCTAGGTTGGCCAGTTCTGCCAACTTGGCCTCGTGTGCGGACGACCTTTCCTTTACTGCCCGATAAGCCTCGTCATACTCGGTCAGCTTTGCGGTCAGCGCGTCAGAGGGCACTGCGAGCGCACCGCCCTCCACCGACAGTGCATTGAAGTCGGTCTCCAGTCGACTAATTGTGGACCGCAACTGAGTCAGGGCATCGCGCGTAGCGGTAAGGAGTGCGTTCGCTTCGACAGACAGGTTTGCAGGTGCTGATGCCGGTAACGCAACGTCATCGAGCGACGAGTCCAGCGAAGTAAGGAGACCGGTGAGATGTTCCTGGGTGGCCTCGACATGTTGAAGCCAGGCGGTTTGAGCTGACCGGAGATCGTCGTGTCCGGCTTTCGCGTCAAGGATTTGGCGATCCACTTCAGATATGCCTGCGAGGCCATCGCGGAGCGACTGCGCCTGTTCAGCCAGCGACCGGACACGCAGGTCGCCACGTTCGATCTCGGCAGACAGATCTCGAAAGCGCTGGAGGGTGCCGTAGTTTTCTCGGAGTCGGCCAACCACCTCCTGTCGCTTGCGACCGATCTCGTCGAGCTCGCGTTGGATAGGCGACGTGACGAATCTGAGAAGTTCATCGACGCGAATCGAGACGCTGCTCAACTGCTTCTGGCTGTACGCCTGAATCGGCAGAAGACTCTGAATAGCCGCCTCTGTGGCCATTTCGAACTGGGCTTTTCCAACCTTGAGCTGGATCGTCCCATCACTCGCGTGTCGACGAACGACATGTGTGATCCCATTGATCACGCAGTGCACCTCGACGTGGGCGTCGTAAGGCTTGAGAGTTGCCTCCACGAGCTTGCGCTGACGCACGCGCGGATCTGCAACCTCGTCATCCTCAGTTGCCCGGGCAGGTTGGTCGCACAATGCCCAGCGGAGATAATCGAGCACAGTCGATTTGCCCGTCCCACGTCCGCCGATCAGGGCGGTGTACTGGGGGTTGAGTGCTACGTCCACTCGACCCATGAACTTGCTGTTGGACACGACGACACGCGCTACCCATACGTTCGGCATTGCCGGTTGTGCGTGAGAAACCCGCGATTCTTGAGCCAGACACGCTTGGCGAATCGCTTCGGCAGTGGGCGTGGCCCACTTCACCCACGTCGTGTGTACACCAAGCGTCGAGAAGTCGGCCCTACGGGAATCCGAGGTCTGAAACAGCGCCACACGCTTGTTGCCCCATGCGCTGACTTCTCCGTCAAGGATCTTCTTTGTTCCGAGGTCTCGATCGAGCAAGGAAATCGGCCCGTCAAGGTATCCGCCGACAGGGATCATCTCCTTATACTTTCCCTGGAACTGTTGTCGCATTAGCGTTCGGTATCCACCAGGAGTTACGTTCGGCAGAATTATGTACCGGCCCTTCAGCCATGCGTTCTTGTCGAGCTTCGCGTGCAGCTGGTTCAGGTCGTCTGAGTCATCGAGGTTCTCAGTCTGTGGCAGCGAGTCCAGATCAGGGTCGATGGGATCAAAGTGCAGAGCCTTCAGAACGTCGCCAAGTCGATCGGGCGGGAAATCCGCGTCGAGGATCAAAATGGCTTGGCACGGCACATTCAATGATAATTCAAGCGCCGGAAATACGACTAACCGCTCGGCCTCCTGCACGGCCTTACCGTCGGCGAACTGCTCTCGAGCGGCCGCTCTCTGGATATATGGAAAGTAGGCGAAGTCGTGGTGGTCGGAGATTGCGACCGCGTGGAGCCCCTTTTCCCGGGCTGCGGCCACAAAGCTGTCTGCCCATGAGTCTCTATCGACAGGGCGAGGTCCGTCCCATTGCGTGTCACGCGGGGTATGGACCTGGAAATCTGCGCGATAAAAATGGCCCCCGTTGTCGGCTAACTCGATGGCTCTAGTGGATTCATTAGGCATGGCTACAAACTTCCCCCTCCTGCTTCGGATTCTTGCTGCCGACAACCCCAAGCGCCCGCGTGAGACCAGAGACGGACAGGGACAACACAGCTCACGAATTATCTCCAGATCCAACTAGCTCGCCGCGGAAGGTTTTCGCGAGCAGAGCTTGCGAGCTGCGGTCGACGCTGCGAGAAGTTTCGTCTATTCGTGCCAGCAGCGCGTCTGCCATCGCCAGCATGTGTGACGCTCGTCGAACGATCTCCCGTTGTTCCTCAATCGGCGGCAGTGGCAGCGGCATACATCCAAGCTTGGTGCCGTTGATGTTCGACTGGCTCACGCCGTCGGTCTTGACGTAGCGGGCCCACATACGGCCCCAAGCCGAATTGAGCCAGTAGTTTACGAAGTCTGGGTCAGCCACGTCGTCGGCGAAGCGTACTCGGATGAGGTAGGAAGCAAAGGTCATCGCGACCGGCTCGTGGAACACCGCCGCCTTACCGACGAGCTCGGGGCTGTTGGTGCGGTTGAACAACAGGTCGCCGTCCCGGAGGACAAGACGTTCGATCTCACGGTCACTGGGGCAGTACTTGAGGTCATCGAACTCAAGCCGGCCGCGCTGGATGTTGCCCATGCGCAGGACAGGCACTCCGAGGGCATCGTTGTCGGCCTTCTTCGACGTGCCATACTCGATCAGCGTCGACGCTGCGCCGACGGTGCTGACGATGTAGGTGTCTGGCATTTCCGGGAGCTCAAGGTCGAGCGGTGTCATTTCGCGAGTCCGACGCTTCTTGCCCGACGTCTTCTCTGGCGCAGTCGATTCGGCCTCTGGGTGTTCCTCGCGCCAATCTGCGGTGAGGCGGCCAGAGCAAGCGGCGGCGAGGACGGATTGACGGAACCGCTCAACCGCGCGTCGAGCAGTGGCTAAATGAGATGACGCGCTCGCGCTGTGACCCGTGGCCGCATCGAGAAGCGCAGCGAGCTGCGACTGGTACTTCTTGTCGGATGGAATCATCACTTCGAATGACTTGAGGAAATCTGCGGGCACGCGGAGCTGGCCAACCGTGCCGGTGAAGTGGTTGGCCGCTTCGTCGCGAAACGATTGCTGGCGGACGAAGTGCCATATCAGGCGTGGATCGGTGCCTTGCTTTGGACGTATGACGTGAAACTCAGTTGAACCGAACCCCAATCCGGTTGGGATCGTCGGCACAACTGCGGCCTTTCCATTCTGCATACAGGGCGTGATCTTGGCGAACAACACATCGCCAGACGTAAAGCTCCGGTAAGACTTGCGGCCGACGATCCCGACGGTGGACTTCTGCGGGGTCGCAACTGTGCCCGAGACCTCGTTTACAGCTGCCATGGGCACGAACAGAACTTCGGTCGAGTCATCGACGTTGTGAAGCTTGGGCTTGGGGGGATTGATGTCGCACAGCTCGTCAAGTCGAGAGGTGTGCCATCCGGGACGGTCACTCATGACTCACCGCCGTTGACGTTACCTTCCAGCAGCTTCTGGATGTCGGCAAGGTCGTCTAGCGCGAGCTGGAGTTCCTCCATCGCAGTGGTGATGAGTTCCTCCGGGTCTGAGAGCTCGTCAGGGTCGTCGAGTTCTTCATCGCGGATCCACTTGAACGCATCAAGTTTGTAGTGGCGTTCCTTTACTTCGTCGATAGTGAAGCAACGCCACCGCCCATCCGTGGATTGCTTCTCAGATCGCTTGCTCAACCCATTCGGGTCATCGCCGTAGCACTCCTCGAACTCGGCGAAATGCTTCGGGCTGAGTGGCCGGCTCTTCTTAGTAATCTTGGGCACGTTAGAGCGGGCGTCGTAGATCCAGGTACGTTCGGTCGTCCGGCCTTTGGTAAAGAAGAGGACGTTGGTCTTAGTGCCTTCCGTATAGGGGCTGAATGTGCCACGCGGGCAACGCAACACGGTGTGTACGTCACAGTCTTCCATGAGGACCTCGAACACCTCTCCCGCTTGATTGGCGAAGAGCACATTGTCGGGAACAACCACCGCCGCACGGCCGCCGATCTTGAGCGTGGTCAAGATGTGCTGTAGGAAGTTCAACTGCTTGTTGCTGGTCTGGACAGTGAAGTCCTCGCGGTCGGGTGCTTGCGCGGCACCCTTGGTGCCGAATGGCGGGTTCATCAGTACCACGTCATAACGCTGGCTGCCGGGCGTCTCATAGATCGAATCGCCAAGCGTGATGTGTGGCTCGACCTGATGCAGGTAGAGATTCATCAACGCTAACCGGCGCGGGCGCTGCACAAGTTCGTTGCCGTAGTAGGTGTGGGCACGGATGCGCTTGGCCGTTTCACGGTCGAGCGCACCGCCTTTGGTCTCAGCCTTCAGCCACTCATAGGCCGCGATGAGGAATCCGCCAGTACCGACCGCCGGATCGCAGATGGTGAAGCCCTTGCTCACGCGGGGATCGGGTTTGACGCAGCGCACCATCGACTGGATGAGGATGCGAGGAGTAAAATACTGGCCGGCACCCTTTTTACCCTCGCTGGCCGCTTTTTCTAACAATCCCTCGAATGCAGCGGCCTTGATGTCGGTGTCGATGGCGGTCCACTCGGTTTCGTCGATAAGGCCGATGAGCTTCTGTAGGTTGACCGGGTTGGTGAACCGATTCTGTGAGCCGGAGTAAATGTCCCCGAGGATCCCGCGCTCCTTGCCAAGCGTGCGCAGCGCCTCGACATACGCGTCGAGCAGGTCGCTACCGGACTGCTTTCGGAGATACGGCCAGTCGCCGTGCTCAGGAACCGCGACACCGCGCTCGTCGGCCATCTTCAGAAACAACAGATACGTCAACTGCTCGATGTAGTCGCCATAGTCGATGCCGTCATGGCGGAGGACATTGCAGAAGCCCCAGAGTTTGTTTACAACATCACCTGTTGTCATGCGGCGACGAGCTCCTTGTTGAGTTCTTTGATCAGTTCATCGAGCCGCCCGTCAAACACTCGGTTAGCTCGTCCCCAGCCACCACGGCCGGACAGGATTGGTATGAGCTCGAAGTCCTCGTGCTCGATGCTGAGATTCTGTACCAGGTGCTGGCGGATGTACTCCAGCCACTTGGCTTGCTCGTCGGTCAGTTGACGGTCGGCGGTGACCTTGGCTACTGCAGCGTTGACCCGCTCCTCAGCAGTCAGCAGCGGTGCCTCATCAAGGGCTGCACGCTTGACCATCGAGATGATGTCGACCACCGCTTTGTGATGGGTTGCCTCGAATGCGCGCTGGAGGTTGTCGTCGGTAAAGCGTTCCGGCGCCTGGCTCAACACATCTCGCAACTCTCGTAGCACATCTGGGCTCCAGTCATTTGGTCGGCCAAGCAGAATCTGTAGGGCCTCGATCTCGCGCTCATGCTCCTCGACGAAGCGCACGAACAACTGTAGATAATCCTCGGGTTTGTATTCCTTGCCGATCCCGGCCTTGATCAAGATCTCGGACTCGACAGTGTCGATCACGTCCGACGCAACGACGAAGTGCGTTCTCGCACGCGGATACTCGATACACAGAGTGAGAAAGTCAGGGTCACGGAGGATCTTCATAGTGCCTACAAAGTCGCTGCGCAGCTTGGCGGGCAGAACCTCGGCAAAGTGCCCCATATCCCCATCGGCGATGAAGCGAGCGAAGAGCTCGCGTGCCTCGCCGCTCATGTTCTTGTCGATGCGCTGAAGCCGCTTGACGAGTCGTTTTGTGTTGTAGTCGCGGTCGCGGTTCTGCCAGATGTCCTCGACGATCTGCGCGATGGTCTTGCTGTCGCCCTCTGGTGGTTCGATGGTCATGCCAGTGGTCGAGCGGAAGTATTCCAGAAGCGTGCCGTCAAAGCAGTCGAATACTGTGAAGTGTGTCTTGGCCGGCACCAAGTCTGGTGAGGGACGGGTGCCGCGTCCGAGCATCTGCTCGAACAGGATGCGGGACTTGACTGGTCGTAGGAACACCAGGAACTCAAGGTCTGGGATGTCGACACCGGTTGTGAGAAGATCAACGGTAACAACGATTTTGGGGTTGGGGCGGTTGCGGAACTCGCGGATCTTCTGCAGCGGTCGATCTACTCGGCCAGTGATCTTGCCGGCGAACGACTCACCCTGACCAAATACATCCTTTGCAAGCTCCACCAATTGATCGGCGTGCGATACGTGGGGGAGGTCGTTGGCGGCAAAGATGAGAGTCTTGGGGAAGCGGCCGGTTTCGGCCTCATGGGCGTCAGCATACTTCTTCAGCTCGGCGAGCACCTTGCGATTGCTGTCGGGTGCGGTAATCTCGCGCTCCACCTTTGAGGCGTCGTAGGCGCGCTCGTCTTCGAGCAGGTCCAGTTGTCGGGCACCGGAGTCGGGATCCACCTGATCGACCTGTTCACCCTTGTGTAAGAACACGCCGTTCATGCGAACATCGCTGCGCACCCGCACAACGTCGTAGTCTACGAGGTGGCGTTCGCGTACCGCTTGCTCATAATCGTAGCGATAGACAAGATTTTCAAAGTAGGCCATTGTGTGGGCAGCTGGTGTTGCTGTTAGCCCGACTTTGATCGCGTCAAACCAATCGAGCGTGTCCCTCCACACCGACAGCTCCTTGGCGGAGTAGCCGCGGTGGCATTCGTCGGCCACGATCAGGTCGAAGGCGTGGATCGGGATGTCTAGTTTCTTCGCCTCCATATCGCCGCCATCGCCCTCCCCGAAGCGAATCCCAGCGTCACGACCAAACAGGTTGATACTCATCCGCTGTATGGTGCTGACGTAGACGAACGCGTCACCCAACTTTGGGTTCGCCAGCAACGAGTTCGGCATCACGTTTGGGTCAAACTTCTCCTCCTTATCGAAATCGGACTGCTGGAAACGCTGCGAATAGACCGGGTAGAGTTTGTCGAACTTGAGACCTGGCTCGGCCTCGAAGCTGGCGAAGGCACGCACCGTTTGCGCGGCCAGTGCGCGGCGGTCGACGAGGAACAGGACGCGACGAGCGACGCCGGACTTCATGAGCCGATAGATCTCGTTGACGGTCATCAGCGTTTTGCCGGTGCCGGTCGCCATTGTCACAAGCATCTTGCGTTTGCCGTCGGCAACGGTCTGCTCGATCGCTGTGTTTGCCTCCACTTGATACGTCCGCAGGTATGGGTTTAGCGGAATTGTGCGTAGTTTGGCGAACTCTGCGTCACTGTCACGCTCGAGTAACTCCCGCAGCGCATTGGGGGTGTGGAACGTTGCAACCTTGCGTGAGCGGTTCTGGGGGAGGCGAACGTCATGGAACCAAGTCTCTTCACCATTTGTGGCATATAAGAACGGGACACCGTATTCGCCCTGCCAGGCGATGTCGACTCTGATCGCACGGGAGTACCGCTCAGCTTGGGGGAGGATTCCTTGAGCTCCGGTGGACTGCTTCTTGGCTTCTACAACGGCTCTTACCGAATGCTCGTCGCACAGCGCGTAGTCCGCTGGGCCAGCTGTTGTCGGCCATTCTTCGACAGCCTTTTGCGATGGAATCGCTTTCGGCATGGCGGGGTCAAACGGCGTGACCGCCCAACCGGCGGCCTTAAGCCGGGGGTCAATGCGCATCTGTCGAGTAGCCTGCTCAAGCTCCATATCCGCCTCGCCCCTGTGCCTCACGGGACCAGCCCGCCGCTGCGGAATCGTCCCGCGGTTCCTGAATAAACCGCAGGATGTTGTAGTACGTGTCGCGCATCGGTACTCCGTGGATACGGGCATCTCGCCGGCGGGCGGTCAGAAACGTGATGGCCGTCCACACCCGGTTGGTTGCTCGCCACGGATCTGCATCGTCGCGCGCGGGAATGATCATCTCGACTTCTCTCGCGACGAGCCAACGGCGTCGAGCTGAATCGGTTCCCGGATCAGTTGCTGCGCAGAGAAATCCGGGTAAACACAGCAGCCGAGCGACCTTAACCTGCTCGGGATACGTCAGTGCATCGACAGCGTCGATGCCGAATTCATCTCTGCGGCGGACGATCTCGTTTGCTCCGATGATCGCTGGACTGGCGCATTCTCGGCCAACCAGCATGGGCAGGGAATCGTGAAGGACATTGCGAGCGGCAAGGTGTCGCCGGAAGTGGCGTTCCGCGGCGATAGCGCGGAAGTAGCCATGCAGGTCGATCTGCGGAGAGCCGAGCCATCGTCTGTGCTGTGCACACACCAGGCCAATGTGGGTTTGTTTCCCTCGGGCGGGATCGCCTCTGGTGCAGCGGAGGCACAGTGCCCGCTCGGTTACCTCCTGATCGAGAACATAGTCAGGTGCCGTGAAGCGCTCGGCCGGCACATCCGCAAGGTCCAACCACGCCTGGACGCGAGCGGGATCGCGCCGATTCTTGGACTTGACGACGCCGCGCTCACGCAATGCGCGGTCGACATCGGAAGGCACGCAGAAGTTCCGGGCGGCGTGCCGCTGGATGTAAGAGTCCAGGGTCTCGCCGTGATATAAGCGCGTGCGAACTGGAAGGGGAGTGATTCTCATTCGGCCATCTTCAATGGCATTGGCGCCGCCCTGTCCTCGGCTACAGTCCGTGCAGCAGCCTCGTCGGCCGCGAAATCGGTGGACGTAATATCAAGCAGTTTCCTATTGACCAACTCGTCGCCGCTGATAATCGCAGCGATTGCTGCGTCGTTCAGCAAGGCTCGAAGTGAGCCGATGGAACCTCCCGTGCGGTCATAAAGGTAGGTCGCCTCAGTTTCGAGGGTTCCGGCGGCATGCCGTCCAAGCGGTAACAGTGCCTCGACACCGAGGACAAGTTCGGTCCACTTTTCCCGCTGTGCCTTAGTGCCGAACTCGTACTTCCGCATCTGGTGGACCGCCATCCGGCCTTTCAGTTGGCGGCCGATGTGCCCGGCGAACAAATCGGCCTGAAGCAGGTCGATGCCGGCGTAGATGAACGTCGCGTCGAGTGTCTCCGAGAACACCTTCAACGCTGACGCGGCCTCGCTGCCAGCCTGATGATTGGTCTTGAGGTTGTGTACTTCGTCGACGAGGACCAACGACACCGATAGGCTCCGCATCACCCCCACGGTCTGCTCGGTCAAGTCTTGCGCCGTCGACTTGTTCGGGACCAGCAGGCCGAGGAAATTGGTGAATGCCAACATCATCATCTTCGGGGTGGTACCGGGCGGAACGACTGTGTAGACCACCGGCGCGAATCCGTCGTCGTAGCGGTTCAACTTGGTGCGCATCATTCGTTCATGCCGACGCCCGATTAGGAGTGCGGCAGTTGACTTCCCGCGTCCGGCGGACCCGGAGATCGCCAGACCACGCCGCGCGGTGGCTGAGTTTGCGGAGTTTCTGGCCATCAATACACGCGTTTGGTGTGTCAAGACTTCGGTATCGGGCGTTTCCAGCACGACGTCTGCGCCCAGCCAGGCGAAACGTTGCTGGTCGTAGTCCTCTTTCTCGGCAGGGGAGAGGGCGCTGAGCTGCTCCATCGTTAGGTGTTCGGGCTCGACATTGCGACGATTGACGAAGTCCCGCCATGCAGCCAGCGAATCAGGTACGGCCACGGTTACTCCTCATCCTCGTCATCGATGCGGCGGGCTGCTCGACGCCGCGAGGTGGCGTGGGCTGTGCTGATCGCGGAGACACTAGCCAGGGATTCTTCCGTGGCGTCCGCAGCAGTTTGCTCGACCGTGGGGGGCAACCGTGGTACGACGGGTTTGTTCACACTGTCCCGCTTAGCGGCCCGTTGCTCTTTGACAGTTCGGGCGCCACCGGTTTGGATTCGGCTGATTTCCGCAAGAACATCAACACCGCTGGGGCTCTCGCCGCGCTTCTGCACCGCCGTGCGCGCAGCCCGGAGAACATCGAGGGAGAACGGCGCCAGGGACTGTTTTGCGAGGCTCCACTCAGCCTCGATCCATTCGCCGCGGAAATGGTCACGGACGTAGATCGACTGCAGTCGATAAGGGTCGTATCGGACTTCCCATCCACCGTTGGCCGGCAGAGATAAACCGCTCTTGACGCCGCGGTAGGGATGCAGCGAGGGGTGGTCGTAGTGCAGGCTTTCGAAGTTTATGCCGTAGCCCTGGATCGATCGATAGGTCACCGGAAGCAGCCCGATGTAGTCATCACGATCTAGGGCGACGTTTACCGTGGGTGCGACCGACGCCAATGCTGCATAAGCCTCGTTCGGCGTGAGATCTTGCTTCGGCATCGCCGGATGCCGAAGGCCGGGGTGTGGCTTGTTCTGCCAGACCGCGACGATCCAAAGGTCGAGAAGATTCTGCAGCTCGGCGAGTGTCCACATCGCCTCAGAATCGGGAGCCTTCCCGCGCTTGACGACGTTCGGTCCGACGTAGCCCGCGAGGTACTGGGTGAACCCGCTGTTTATGGCGGCGAAGACTCGCTCCACGTGGGGTTTGTTGGTAGGCGTGCGGGGAGCGGCCTTGGTAACGGTGATCTGCAGGCGTTCGCAAGCGTTGAGGAACGTCGACCCGACGTACACCTTTCCTCGGTCGACTGTGATCGATTCGGGAACGATGACCGGCTTGGCGGCTACGCTGGTCCGGATCTCGCCGTCACCGTCGATCATGCCGGCCGGAAGGATTGAACGCGAGAAACTCACCGATCGATTCCAACCGGGTTGCATCGTCAGGGGAGTCAGTGCTCGTGCGAGAAGCACTGCCGCATCAACGCTTTTGGTTGCCACAGGTCTCAAGATCGCTGAACAAACTGTCCGTGTGGCCACGTCCAACATCAATGTCAGGTCCACGCGCCCAGTGGAACCGTCTGGGTAGACGACCATCAGGTCCATCGGTGTGCTGTCGACTTCGGTCAGTTCACCTGGCCGCGACGGAGCTTGGCGACCCCATGTCCGGTCTGGGCGGTTCGCTTGAGTGCGCCGGGTTGTCGCATTTCCGAATGGATGTCGAGACTTCTCAAGGTTCTCCACCGCGCGATAGAGGGTGGACCGCGAGGGGAGCGGCAAACCCAACTGGGAGGCTTCCAGACTGACCTCCTTGATGACGCGGGAACGCGTTCCTGTCGAGACATTTGTTTGCGCCCTTAAGGCGTTTTCGAGCAGGGAAACCAGCGCCGGGTCGATCCGTCCGGTGGGCGAGGATTGCCGCTGCGCCCGGCCGTCGACCAAGCCGGCCAACCCGTCCTCACGGTATGCCTTGATGTAACGTTCCAGGCTTCGGTGACCCACAGGGGTTGTTGAGGCCGCCAGCTCAGCGACTTTCGCGGCAATGCGATCCTTCAGCGGAAGTTGCGAATCGTACTCGCGACGAACTGGGGTGGAAGCGTCCTCGTCGGGTCCGTCGATGTCCGCGGGAGGTCTGCCGGTCAGTACTTCGACGACGTGCCGGCGGAGAAACAATACGCGTCCGCGGGCAACAGGATCCAACGTCTCCAACACGGCGGCCGAATCAAGTCGAGGTAGGCGGTCGGGGGCATCGGGAAGGAAGCTTTCGTCACCGAGAAGCTCCGCCACGCCGATCTTGCGGATTCGTCCTGAAATGAGTTCTTTCAGTGCCAGTTCTGATCCGTCTTGGGATACGACCTGCCATGTCTGGCCGTCGTAGCTCAGCATGTCGAAAAGACGAACCGTCTTCATGTCCACACCTCGCTGGACAACGATAACGGTCGAGTCATGTCTGCGGACAGCTTTCTGCGCCATAGCAGGTGCAGCACGTGTGCGGTGGTGAGTTCGATGCTCTGACCCGTGCACGAGCTGGCTGCGTCAAAACCGAGCCGCAGGGACACCGGTGCCGCGAAACAATGCTCGATAGACTCGGCGACCTCCGTAGTTGGGGCGCTGCGGTCGTGGCGATATCCGGCAAGCCAGCGCAGGTTGTGGGCGATTTCGGGAGGTAGGCCGGTGAAGACCTCGTAGTCCCAGCCGATTTCGTCGCAAACTTTTCGTGTCAGGGTGGACTGCTCAGCGTGCTTCTCGGCTCCTTTTGGCGAGCGTACGTCGACCAAGCGACCGTCGCCATTGGCAAGTCGAACGAAGAAATCTGGTACGTGGTCGCGGTTGCCTCGCGTGTCCCGGGGCCAGAGCAGGGCGAGGGGTTGTGCCGCGATGGCGACGATGTCGGGGGCGTTGTCGGCTGCCAAGAGATACTCACGTTCGAGGAGCGACTCGAAGTCGACGTGGCGGCGATTTGTGCTCGACCAATACAGGCCTTCGTAGTTTCGCTTGCCCGGCCAGGAGAAGAACTCGCGGATCGGAGTCGTGCGCTCGAGCTGAACGGATCCGACGTCGGGTGACACCTGCAGGTTCTGAACGGAGCCGTCCACGCACGCCAACACTCGCGTCACGTCCGTGACGTTTCGTGGCAGGGAACGCAGGCGTGGAGCTGCCATCCCGACCTCCTTCGGTCGTCGCAGCTGAGACTACGACCGGGGTACGACACTAACCGCCAGATTCACTGAGATACGGGTGACACACCGAAAACCGCCAGGTCAATTGCGAAATCCGCCAGATATAACGAGACAGGACAGGCAACCTTGATGATTCATCAGATGAAAACGGCGCAACTTGAATTGACATAATGTAGATTATCGGCGAAACGTGAACGCTGTGCGAATGCCTGAAGGCGTGGCTACATCGTCGTTGTGTTGGCTAGAGCTGCGCAGACCTACGTACAGGCTCGCTGCCCATCAGACACTCAGGTGGGTCAGCCCGCAACTGGCGTGACAGTACTGCTCAACCTGCTGGGCAATGCGTGGCGAGATTCCATCGGGCCTGCCCACCGAAAACGTCCCGGTAACGAAGTTGTGGCGCGGTGGTTGGGTATCGACGGGCCGCTACTCAACTCCTGCTTCATGGGCCAACTGCCGGCACTACAATTCGTCACTGTGACGAATCTTGGATAGTCTGTGTTACAGAGTGACTCGTGATCCAGCACGATCATCCGCTCGTCGCTTCGAGCAGACCGGCGGCGCGCGACCGACTTGCCTTCAAGGCGGAGTGAACGACGATCTCTTACCCCGCGTCATCGATGGCGTAGCCGCCGGCGCGTATCTCCGAAACGCCCGCACATGCAGATCCGGTCCAAATGCTCAGCGCGCCTTTTCAGGAATGGATTGCAAGGCTCGCAGAATGTGGACCGCAAGGTCGGTCGCTGCCGCGGAGTCTAGTGCGGAATTGGCGACTATCGTATGGCTGATCAGATCGACGCGATCGTTGTAGGGCGTACGGAAGGTCGTTGCCGAAGTCATCGGAATATCCTTTTCAATCGGGCATGTCGGCCCGTGAACGAGCTGCTCGATACCTCGATCATACGCTGCTGCCAGATTTATTGACACACAATGGAAATCGGCGTGTACTGGTCTCAACCCCATCAGAGGCGTCGCAATGTTCTCCAAGATCACAGCAGTCCTGGCCGGAATGGCCACATTCGCAAGAGGGCCGGACAATCGCCCGCGCGACATGAACACGGTGGCGCTTCGTCACCGCCGCCGACGCGATGACTGCGACGATTTCGCCCGAGACGGCCGCCGCGAACACCAGGAACGAGCCGACAGACTCGGTGACGATGACTGAATAGCATTGCGGTGCAATGCTATTCGGAACTTCGGAAGTTTTTCAATGTCCTTTGCGCGTTTTGTCCGGCATGCGAGGGGACGCGATCAAATTGATCGCCTACTGCTGTGTGACGCCATTTCCGACACGACCGACTGACCTTCTCCCCGGGGCGACACGTGCGCCGCCGCGACGAGTGCCGCGACCGCGTCCCGTATGCCATCGGCGACCTGATCAATGTCGGCGACTACATCCGGGCACGAGCTCAGACAAATATCAATGACATCATCGTGCGATGTCGCAACCACGCCGAGGCCGGACCCTTCGGCCAGCGGCTCGATGGTGTGCATACCTATCACCCGTGCGCCCGCTGAATACGCCGGCCCTCCCGGCCCCTGGGCGAACGACAGACTGCCATAGAGGCGGGGTGTACCCCGCCAGGACAAGCCCAACGCGGCGTTGAAATGCGCGGCGAGCCTGATCACGCGCGGCGGCATGAGCGCCATCGCGTCGGCAATACGCTCCCTTCCTGAATGGCTGCCGTCCTCGGCGCGACTTGCTATGTTCAACCGCTCGGTCGCGGTGTGCAGGTAAGTCAGTACTTCCACCGGGTCGTCAAAGTGGACTGGCATATGGACGCGTCCCACCGCACGGGATGTCGTTGCGCGCACCGAGTCGCCGTAGGGCTGCGTCAACGGCACGGCCATCACCAGGGGCTCGACGGGGATTACGCCGTGTTGCAGAAGCCACCCTCGTAGCGAGAGCGTGCACGCCGCGAGGACCACATTCGTGGTCTTTCCCCCAAATGCGTCGCTGACCGCTTCGACGTCGGCCGCCGCGATCGACGTCAAAGCAACCGATCGCCTTCTGGTCAACCTGGCATTCGTTGGCGTCGTCGACAACTGCAGGCCCACCAGTGGCTGTTGGTGGCGGGCCACCATCACCGCGTCGGTCATCAGTTCGGTCACGATGCGCGTACCGACGATGTGGTTCTCGATCAGTTCGAGGAACGTATCCACGAACAGCTCGCGCAGGGACGGCGCCGGTCCCATGTGCGCTTCATCTGGCGGTGGGCCAAGGGAATCCGGCAGGCTGCTCAAAAGCTGGTCCCATACCGCCACTACTCCGCTGCCGCCGTCGGCCAGCGCGGGCGACATCTCCAATACGAGCGCCCAGCGACCGCCCGCGAGGCCGTCAACCGTCCACGCACGCCAAAGCGCACGATTTGAACCCTCTACGGCGCAGAGGGATTCGATTAAGACGCATAGCTCGTCGTCGCCACCGGGCGTCGGCAGCGTCGCCTTCGCGATCCGTCCGGTGGCGTTGAAATCTCGGATTTCGGCCCACACGGGCTGCCCGATGCCGAATGGCTTGTCGATCAAGCGGCCACGAAAGCGCGCCAATCCCGACAGCGCCGAGGCGATCCATTCCTGCAACCGAGCGTGGGTGAGTTCAGTCGATGGCGCGAGGGTCGCGATGCAGACGGAAGCCGCCCGTGTGGCAGGCGTCTGAGTGTGCAACGCCATGGCGCTCGACGCACAGAGCCGCGAGTAGGTCACCGTTGCCCGGCCAGTAGAACCGCGTGCTCGATCAAGCCTGTCCCGCGGCCAACAGCGACTCGACGCTCGTCGCATCACCGTTCGCCGCCGCCGCCATCGCCACGCGATGCGCACTGTCCGCATCGGTGTCCGCCGGAACGACCAGGAGGACGATGTTGTTACCGCGAATGTCAGCTACGCCCACTGTGTGCGGCGGCTGCCGGTGATATCCGCCCAACCGGACAATTCCGCCGCCAATGACTTGCTTGCGCGGCGCATCTGCCCATTCATCAAGGTTGTAATACACCCGTTGCACAGTGCCGAGACGCACGGAAAGCACTGCGAGTAGGTCAGGAAGTTCGGCCACCAGATCGGTGCTGTGCGGCCACCAGGCCCCGTCAACGTATCCCGTCGTCGGTCCCTTGCGCTTCAGCCACAGCCGAGGCGTCTGCTGCGGCCCCTCGTTACGTGCACGGTCATGCGCATCAAATTCTACTGTCGTCACGGGAGAGTCCTGTCCGAGCCTTTGAACGGCCCAGTCTTCACAATCGGCGATGACACAATCTCAGATGGTCGCGTGCGGAATACCGCCGGTACTCTCCATTCTACGCCTCCCCCGCCGCCTCGCCCGATTGATCTCGGAAGTGGTGCAAAGTGACGCGCTTTCCGACGGATGCCATCGAGACCTCGATGTCGGCAGGCAACGGCATTCGGTCGCGATCCGGACGCCAAGAGGCGCCGCAACAGTTCGCCGCGCAACGGACCGACGTCTCGAATGAAAAATGCAGTGCGGTTTCCGGTTTCCATGCATCGTTCGGCGAAGGGCTCGTCGGCTACGTCAATGCTCGTCATTGTCTTCGCCGTACGAGCGCGTGGAACCGGTCGGCCGATTCTCACAAGGAGTGCAAATGAAGCCACGCTTGGGTCCGACACCGAAGGCCGGGCGCGCGACCATAGTGGTCTGGTTCCAGCTCGACGTTTGTGCCGTCAACGGACTGGCTATAGACCCCGGATGAGCAAGCATGCCGCGTCGGTGATCCCGCTGTCCGCCCTTGCCGTAGCCGGCATCGTGGCGCTGACTGCTTGCTCGTCGGGCGGCGGGGATGCCGCCTCGCAGACGAGTGCCACATCGGCGGCCAGTTCGGAGGCCACGTCGACAACGCAGACGAGCGCGCCCCAGGCCACCGACGCGGCGCTCGGACCGGATGCGGATCTCGTCTCGACAACCTTCCCGGTAGACCTCGACCGGGCGCTCGCGGTCGCCGGCGACACGGCACCCGGCGGCACGATCACCAAAATCGAGCTCGAGTTCAATCGCTCGGCCAACGCCTGGGTGTGGAAGATGGACTCGCAGAACAACACCGAGCAGCGCGAGATCACAATCGATGCGCAGTCCACACGGGTGCTTGCCGACGAGCGTGACCAGGAATCGTCGGATCCGGTGGCCGTCGACCCCCAGCGGTTGCCGCCGATGGACGCGCTCGCCCTGGCGACCGCACTGGTGCCAGGCTCCGTCGAGTCGTGGGCGCTGGAGTTCGACGACGGCCGCCAGCGGTACTCGGTCGACATCCGCACGCCCGGTGGCGTCGACAACGACGCCGATGTCGACGTCGATGTCCAGACACGCGCGGCGACCAGGTCGTAAAAAGCCGCTACTGCTCGCGCCAGCCGATCAACGCCTCGGAGATCACACCGGTCGCGTGCTTCAACGCAGGGACGGCCCGAGCGATCAGGTCCTTGGTGACGCGCGCAGCCGGGCCGGAGATGCCGATCGCCATCGGCGTGGGAGCTCCCGGAACCGCCATCGCGACGGAGCGGATGCCGATCTCGAACTCCTCATCGTCGATGGCGTACCCGTCGGCGCGCACCCGTTCAACCTTGGCGAACACCGCGGACAGGGTCGACGCGCTGTTCTCGGTCGGCGCCGGAAGTCCGGACTGGGTAACCAATTTGAGGATGCGTGCATCATCGAGTTCGCCCAGCACGGCCTTGCCCACACCCGAGGTGTGCAGTCCGACGCGCTTGCCGACGTCGTTGTTGGTCCGCATCAGCTTCGATGGGAGCACCTGCCCGGTATAGATCACCATGTCACCGTCGAGCACCGCCAGGCTGGCGGTTTCGGACAGCTCGTCGGCCAACGACTGCAGCACCGGGCCGGCAACCGCGCCCAATTGACGGTTGGCCACCTCGCCGAGCCGTATCAACCTGGGTCCCAGTGCGTAGCGGCGATTCGGCAATTGGCGGACGTAGCCCATACCGACCAGCGTGCGCAGCAGGCGGTGGATCGTCGGCGGCGGCAACGGTGATTCCGCCGACAGCGCCGTCAGCGAGCACTCCCCTCCCGCTCGGCCGATCAGTTCCATCAGCTCGAACGCGCGCTCCACCGACTGCACACCGCCCGATTTCTCCGCCATGCGATCCACTTTCGGTAGACGTTCTGTGTTCCATCCAACATGGCACGCAATCTTTCCGCAATACGGAATAAAACGTGAGTCCGGAATGCACTGCTAGTGGTCACTCGTGCCACGCGCTAAACTCCACATTGTGGAATTCTGGCTCGCCGGAGCCCTCCGCGCCGGGAAGGAACATCTGTGACTCGACGACTCGACGATGCCGTGCTGGCCGACGTCGACCGCCGCCTCTCGACCGCCGACGCCCAGCTGAAGAACCACTATCCCGGCGATGACGGTCGCCGTCAGCCCGTGCACACCGTCTACATCCCGGGCAACCGGTACACCGCGACGATGCCCGCGGACTGGGGAACCACCGCGCTTGCGGCCGCGAAGGACGCGGGCGGTCTGGACGCCGTGGCCGGTCTCGTCGGCGCGAGCAACGGAACAGACTGCGCCCCGGACACTCTCGCGGCCCTGGTCGAGCAGAAGCTGAGCACCGAACCCATCGAAGATCTCCGGATCGACTTCGAGGACGGGTACGGCACCGTCGACGACGCGACCGAGGACGCCGACGTCGCCCGGGCCATCGCCGAGTTGCGGACCGCGCTCGACGCGGGCACCTCGACCCCGTTCGTGGGCACCCGGTTCAAGTGCTTCGAGGCGGGCACCAGGAGGCGCGGCCTGCGCACGCTGGACATGTTCGTCAGCGGGCTCGCCGAATCAGGCTGTCTCCCACACGGACTGACCCTCACCCTGCCCAAGGTGACGTCGGTCGACCAGGTGGAGGCGATGGTCGCGGTCGCGAATGCGCTTGAAACGGCGAACGGGCTTCCCTCGGGACGCATCCGGTTCGAAGTGCAGGTCGAAACCCCGCAGGCGATTTTGGGTGCCGACGGCCGGGCGCCGGTCGCCCAGTTCATCCACGCCGGCCAGGGCCGCGTCAGCTCGCTGCACTACGGAACCTATGACTATTCGGCATCTCTCGGTATCGCCGCGGCCTTCCAGTCGATGGAGCACCCGGCGGCCGACCATGCCAAGAACGTCATGCAACTCGCCGTCGCGGGTACCGGCGTGCATCTGTCCGACGGCTCCACGAACATCCTGCCGGTCGGCGACCCCGACAACGTCGCGATGGCCTGGAAGCTGCACGCACGGCTGGTCCGGCGGCATCTGGAGCGCGGCATCTACCAGGGCTGGGACATGCACCCCGCGCAACTGGTCACCCGGTACCTGGCGACCTACGCGTTCTATCGCAGTGCCTTCGCACCCGCTGCAACACGCCTGCGCAACTACGTCCACCAGCACGACTCGGCGGTCATGGATGAGCCGGCCACCGCCCGCGCACTGGCCGGCGTGATCCACCGCGGCAGTGTATGCGGTGCCCTCACCGCCGACGAGATCGAAAGCGCCGCCGACCTTCCCACGTCCACCGTGCGCGATATCGCGCTCGGCCGCACAACCAGGAGCACCCCGTGACCCACCCAGTGACCGCAGCGTCGTACTACACGCCCCGGGGCGGCCTGCCTCCACAGACCGACCTGCTGACCGACCGCGCCATCGTCACGGAGGCCTACACGGTCATTCCGCGCGGTGTGCTTTCTGACATCGTCACGTCGGTGTTCCCGGAGTGGACCGACACCCGCGCGTGGATCCTCAACCGACCGGTGGCCGGCGGCGCGACGACGTACTTCCAGGCGATCGTCGAGGTCAAACCCGGTGGCGGTGCGCAACGGCCCGAACCGCAGCCCGAGGTGCAGAGCTTCCTGTTCGTCACCTCCGGTGCGCTGACCGTCGACGCGGCAGGTCAGTCCCAGACCCTGTCCGAGGGCGGGTTCGCCTATTTGCCGGCCGGCACCGACTGGTCGGCCCGCAACGACGGAACCCAGGACGCCACGTTCGTCTGGATCCGCAAACGCTATGAGGCCATCGCCGGCCACACACCGTCGGTGCAGTTCGGCAATGAGCAGGACGTCGCACCGTCGGCCATGCCCGGCACCGACGGCAAATGGCGCACCACGCGCATGCTCGACCCGCAGGACCTCGCCTATGACATGCACGTCAACATCGTCACGTTCGAACCCGGTGCGACGATCCCGTTCGCCGAGACCCACGTGATGGAACACGGGTTGCTGATGCTCGAAGGCAAGGCCGTCTACCACCTCAACGGAGACTGGGTCGAGGTGCAGGAGGGCGACTTCCTCGCGCTGCGCGCCTTCTGCCCACAGGCGTGCTACGCCGGCGGGCCGTCGAACTTCCGGTATCTGCTGTACAAGGACGTCAACCGCCAGATCATGCTCTGATACAACAAGACCGGGCGCCTCGGAAGGGGCGCCCGGTCTCGTTCATGTCGTGGATCTACAGCTGGAACGGCCAGCCGATGACCTTTTTCTGGCGCGGAGTCGCATAGGTCCGCACTTTCGACGTGGACAGCCCCATCCGCACCAGGCCCTCGGCGATGGTGACGGCCGACCGGACCCCGTCGACGATCGGCACACCGGTCGCGGCCGACACCTTCTCCTCGAGTTCGGCCATACCGCCACAGCCCAGACAGATCACCTCCGCGTGATCGCGTTCGACGGCCTCGCGCGCCTGGCGCACGATTGCCTCGACCGCGCGATCGGGATCGGACTCGAGTTCCAGCACACCGAGACCCGAAGCCCGCACCGATGCGCACCGGACGTCGAGTCCGGCGAGCTTGAGACGGTCCTCGATCAGCGGGACGGTGCGGTCGAGGGTGGTGACCACCGAGTACTTATGGCCCAGATACATGGCCGTGGACGCGGCCGCCTCGGTGATGTCGACCACCGGGACGTCGAGTAACTCCTGCAGGCCCTCCCGGCCGTGCTCGCCGTAGCCGGCCTGGATCACCGCGTCGAACGGCTCCGGGTAGGAGGTGATCGCGTCCATCACGGCGATGGCCGCCAGATAACTCTCGAAGTTGCCTTCACACGAGTCCGCGCCGAACCGCGGTGTGATGCCGACGATCTCGGTGCCCGGTGCGGCGACACCGCGAGCCGACTCGGCGATCGCATCGGTCATCGACGCCGTCGTGTTGACGTTGGCTACGAGAATTCTCATACCGGTCCTAGTGGTGCGTGCTCGTCACGGCGATGGGTTCGCCGGAGACATCGTTGAACGGACCCCGGCGGTCGGCAAGCACCCAGTACACGACCGCGCCGAGCCCGGCGCCGATGAACCAGGAGAACTCCGAGACGACCTTGAATGCCGGGACGAAGGCCATCAGCAGTGCCGCGATCGCCGTGATGGCCAGGGCGGCCACCGCGCGCACGTTGACGCCCTTCGCGTAGTGGTACTCCCCGTCGGGATCGACGGTGAACAGGGCCAGCACGTTGATCTTCGAGCGGCGCACCAGCCAGTAGTCCACCATGATGATGCCGAACAACGGGCCGAGGATGGCGCCGAGGCCACCGAGGAAGTAGTTGATGACGGCCGGTGAGTTGTACAGGTTCCAGGGCAGGATCACCAGCCCGATGACAGCCGAGATGAAGGCTGCCCGACGGAAATTCAGGTGCTTCGGGAACAGGTTGTTCAGCGCGTAGATCGGTGCGACGAAGTTGGCCATCAGGTTGACCGCGACGGTCAGGATCAGCAGCGCGAGGGCGGCAAGCACCAGCAGCAGGGTGTTCGGGACCTCCTGGACGATGTCGGCGGGCGCCTCGATGATGCGCCCGTCGATGCGGAACTGCGCACCGGCCAGGGTGATCACGATCGCCCCGAACACCAGCATGTTCAGCGGGATGCCCCAGAAGTTGCCGCGTACGATCGCGCGCTTGGACGTCGCGTTACGGGTGAAATCGCAGAAATTGAGCACGAACGTGCCGTAGATGGCGACCCACAGGCTGGCGCCACCGATGATCTGCAACCACATGTCGACGCCGGTCAGCGAGTCGGGTGTGGTCCACGCGATGCTCCAGTCGGCGTTGCTCAGCACCCAGATCGCCAGTGCGATCATCGTGAACAGGATGACCGGGCCGGCGAACGCCTCGTACTTGCGGATCATCTCCATGCCGTAGCTGACGATGATCACCTGGATCACCCACAGCGAGACGAACGAGATCCAGCCCAGCGTCGACAGCCCCAGGAAGCTGTTGGTGTCCAGGGTCGCCGCCGACGGTGCGAGCGCGATGATCATGATGCGCAGCACCACCGATGCGAGATAGGTCTGGATGCCGAACCAGGCGATCGCGACCGCGCCGCGGATGAGTGCCGGGATCTGCGCGCCGCGGATGCCGAACGCGATCCGGCTCATCACCGGGAACGGGACCCCGGTCTTCTCCCCCATGAACCCGGACAGATTCAGCAGCAGGAAGAGAAAGATGCCGCCGAGTCCGAGCGCGAGCAGGATCTGCCAGCCCCCCAGGCCCAGGGCGAACAGTCCGATGGCGAAGGAGTAGTTGCCCAGGCTGTGAACGTCGTTGGCCCACAACGTGAAAATGTTGTAGGCGCTCCACCGGCGTCCTTCGCGCCTGGTGGGCGCGAGGTCGGCGTTGTAGAGGTGCGGACTGACGTGGTTGAACGGGGCTGCATCGTTACGATTGGAGTCGTCGATGAGCCCGGTGGACTCTGTGCTCATGGATACGCCTGTCACGGTCGGAGCGCCGACGCGCAGCGCCGACGCAATATTCCACTGTGCGGAAAAATTTCTCCACAGGTTCGACCATTAGCGCGCATCCAGACGCCGCGTGTCAACCCTCTGCGCGGATTGACTGTGTCAGTGCTCACATCTAACCTTCCCCTATATTGGAGTTTTAGTTCCACGATGAGGAATCGTGTTCGTAACAACGGAGAGCTGCCGATGACCGCCGACGCCCTTGATCAGTCGGATCGACCCGAATACGACCTGGTGGTCCGCGGCCAACGGACGTTGACGACCGCGGGAATCGTCGCGCGCGAGATCGGTATCCGCGACGGCCGCATCGTCGCGATCGAGCCGTTCGGCAGCGGCCTGCGTGCCGCGGAGATCGTCGAACTCACCGACGAACAGGTGATGATCCCCGGTCTGGTCGATACCCACGTGCACGTCAACGAGCCGGGCCGCACCGAGTGGGAGGGCTTCGACTCGGCCACCCGCGCCGCGGCCGCCGGTGGTGTCACCACGCTGATCGACATGCCACTCAACTCCATTCCGCCGACGGTCAACGTCGAGGCACTCGAGGCCAAGCGGGCGGCCGCCGCAGGGAAGACCCATATCGATGTCGGCTTCTGGGGCGGAGCGATCCCCGGCAACACCGACGATCTGCGGGGTCTGCACGACGACGGTGTCTTCGGCTTCAAGTGCTTCCTGCTGCACTCCGGCGTCGACGAG
Organism: Mycolicibacterium bacteremicum; assembly: GCF_002086115.1. Taxonomy (GTDB): domain Bacteria; phylum Actinomycetota; class Actinomycetes; order Mycobacteriales; family Mycobacteriaceae; genus Mycobacterium; species Mycobacterium bacteremicum. The sequence continues at coordinate 393,820 of NZ_MVHJ01000001.1, read as the reverse complement.
TTCCCCCACCTCGACGCCGACGAGATGGAGAAGGACATGGCCGTGCTGGCCGGCTTCGACTCCATGATGATCGTGCACGCCGAGGATTCCCGCGCCATCGACCGCGCCCCGTCGGCCGAGGGCAACAAGTACGAGCGCTTCCTCGCCTCCCGCCCGCGCGGCGCCGAGAACGTGGCGATCGCCGAGGTCATCGAGCGTGCCCGCTGGACCGGGGTCCGTGCGCACATCCTGCACCTGTCCTCGTCGGATGCGCTGCCGATGCTGGCGACCGCGAAACGCGACGGCGTCAAGATCACCGTCGAGACCTGCCCGCACTATCTGACCTTGCTGGCCGAGGAGATCCCGAACGGCGCGACCGCCTTCAAGTGTTGCCCGCCGATCCGTGAGGCATCGAACCGGGAACTGCTGTGGCAGGGCCTGCTCGACGGCACGATCGACTGCATCGTCTCCGATCACTCACCGTCGACGATCGATCTGAAGGACGTCGAGAACGGCGACTTCGGCATCGCGTGGGGTGGGGTGGCATCGCTGCAGTTGGGCCTGTCACTGATCTGGACCGAGGCCAAGCGCCGCGGTATCGAGCTGACCCAGGTGCTGGACTGGATGGCTGCCAAACCCGCCGCGTTGGCCGGACTGAACACCAAGGGCAAGATCGCGCTCGGTTACGACGCCGATTTCGCCATCTTCGAGCCCGATTCCGCACAGGTCGTCGACGTGCACAAGCTGCACCACAAGAACCCGGTCAGCCCCTATGACGGGCGTGCCCTTGCCGGCGTCGTCGCCGGCACCTGGTTGCGCGGCAGGAAGATCGACTTCCAGACCCCGCAGGGCCGGATGCTACGTCGCGGCGGGGTGTAGCCCGTCACGCCCGTCGCACTCCCAGCGCATAGGCTGGCTCGGTGACTCTCGTCCTGGGCCCCGTCCTGCGCCACGTCGGCGACACCACCGCCATGGTGTGGGTGCAGACCGACGAACCCGCCGAGGTCACGGTCCTGGGCTGTACGGCCCCCACCTTCGAGGTGCAGGGCCATCACTACGCGCTGGTGGCCGTCGAGGGCCTGACCCCGGATTCGACCACCGAGTACCAGGTTCACCTCGACGGCCGGTTGGTCTGGCCGGAGCCGGACTCGAAGTTCCCGCCGAGTGTGATCCGCACCCGCGGGCCTGCTGCCGCCGACGAGGTGCGGGTGATCTTCGGTTCCTGTCGGTACCCCAAGACCGGCGATGCCAAGATCGACGAGAAGCTCGGTCAGGACGCGCTGGACTGCTACGCGGAACGGATGACGTCCCAGCCGCACGAGCAGTGGCCCGACGTGCTCATCCTGCTGGGCGACCAGGTCTACGCCGACGAACTGACCCCCGAGGCCCGGCAGCGACTGACGGGCCGTCGCACGAACAAGAAGCGACCGCCCGACGAGGTGGTCAGCTTCGACGAATACGTCGGCCTGTACCGGCACACCTGGGGTGATCCGGAGATCCGCTGGGTGCTGTCGACGCTGCCGACCGCCATGATCTTCGACGACCATGACATCCGCGACGACTGGAACACCTCCCGGGCCTGGCGCGAGGCGGTCAACCAGAAGCCGTGGTGGCGTGACCGGATCCGCGCCGGCCTGGCCTCCTACTGGGTGTATCAGCACATCGGCAACCTCAGCCCGCAACAACTCGACAAAGACGCCGATTACCAGAAGGTGCTGGCGGCCGATGGTGACAGATGGCCGCTGCTGGTCGATCTCGCCGACCGCGCCGACCACGAGGTCGACGGCGAGAAGGGGTTGCGGTTCAGCTTCCGCTGGGACCTCGGCCGCAGCAGGCTGCTGATGATCGATTCACGCAACTCCCGGATCCTCGACGACGGCAGCCGGAAGATGTTGGGCGACCGCGAGTTCGGCTGGGTCGAGAAACACGTGCGGGACGGTCTCGAAGATCTGGACCACCTGATCCTGGCATCCTCCCTGCCGTGGCTGTTGCCACCGGCAATCGGCGACCTGCAGACCGTCAACGAGATTGCGGCCGACAAGTCCGGCCTGCGCGGTGCCATCGCCGAGAAGATCAGGCAGGCAGCCGATTTCGAGCACTGGCCGGCGTTCTCGGCGTCGTTCCTGCGGCTCAGCGATCTGATCATCGGGACGGCCGGCGCGTCCGGGCAGGGTCCGGCGACGGTGAGCGTGCTCTCCGGCGATGTGCACCACAGCTACGCGGCGCGGGCGGAGTTCCCCGGGCCGTCCGCGGCGCACGTCCACCAGCTCGTGTGCTCCCCCGTGCACAACTACGTCCCGTTCTTCGTCAAACCGGTGTTCAAGCTGGGGTGGTCGCCCCGGGTCGCCCGGCTGGCCCGGCGGTGGGCGCGCCGACACGGCGCCCCCGAACTGCCGATGTCGTGGCGAAACCTCAGTGGGCCGCTGTTCGGCAACACCATCGCGACGCTGGAGATCTCCGCACGCACCGCGCAGGTGGTGTTCGAACAGCCCCACAGCGACTGCGAGTTGGAGGTCGCGGCCAGGATTGCGCTGACCGACTGAACGGCGTGTCGTGCGGCCTGTAACGCGTCGCCGGAGGCTGCCGATGAGTACGTCGGCGGCGGGTCTCGGCGGAAATGCCGACACCCGCGCCGGGGGTCTGTCACAGTCTGCATACGAGCTCTTCTGGGGGTATGAAATTGGCTACCGGTCTACGTGTGGTCGGCCGCATGGTGGCGGCGACGGGACTGGCGCTGGTGGCGCTGCCCATCCTGATTCCCACCGCGGTATCGCAGCCGCAACCCTGCCCGGACATCGGCGTGGTCTTCGCCCGCGGCACCTCCGAACCGCCGGGGGTGGGCGGCGTGGGTCAGCGCTTCGTGGATTCGCTTCGTGCGCAGGCATTTCCGCGAACGGTCGGGGTCCATGCGGTCAGCTACCCGGCCAGCAACAACTTCACCGGCGGGACGCTGTTCACCCAGAACGTCGTCGACGGGGTCCGTGACGAGAACACCCACGTCCAGGGCGTGACGACGGTCTGCCCCAACACCCGGATGGTGCTCGGCGGCTACTCCCAGGGCGCGGTGGTGACGGCGCTGTCCACCTCGGGTGTGGTCCCGGCCGGCGTGGCCGCTCCCCCGCCGATGCCCAGCGACGTCATCGACAACGTCGCCGCGGTGGTGCTGTTCGGCATGCCTGCGGGCTGGTCGGCGGTGAAGTACGGAACGCCGGCGATCGATGTCGGGCCCGCCTACAGCGACAAGGCGCTCGAACTCTGCGCCCCCGGGGACACCGTCTGCTCCGGAGCCCCTGCGTCCGGATCGAGTGCGCCGCATCAGCAGTACGCGGTGAACGGGATGGCCGATCAGGCGGCCGCATTCACCGTCAGCAGATTGGGCGCGCCCGCGCCGAATCCGGTCTGACCGACTCGGACGGTCCGCGCCACTGTCGGCCGGTGGCGGGCGACGCTGGAAGCCGGAGCCTCCCGACAGTGAGGTAACGCGTCCTACCGCGCCGGAAGAGCCAGTCGGGAGAATGAGTTGTGGTGAGGACAGCACCCCGACCCGAGGAGCACCGATGACCACTCCCCTGACCCCGCTCGGTCTCGACATCCCGGTGCTGGCCGCGCCGATGGCCGGTGGCGCGTCCACCGCGGCGATGGTCATCGCGGCCGCACAAGCCGGTGGCCTGGGGTTTGTGGCCGCCGGGTACAAAACGCCATCCTCCCTGCAGGCCGAGATCGCGGCCGTCCGCAGCGCGTCGATACCATTCGGCGTCAACCTCTTTGTGCCGAATCCGGTACCGATCGACGCGGCGGCCTACCGGCGCTACGCCGAGGCCGTGCAGCGCGAGGCCGACCGATTCGACCTGACCCTGCCCGTCGATCCGCTCGACGATGACGACGCCTTCGGCGACAAGGTCGACCTGTTGCTGGCCGATCCCGTTCCGGTGGTCAGTTTCACCTTCGGCCTGCCCGACCGCGAGGTGATCACCGGATTCAAGAAGACCGGCACCGTCGTGGTGCAGACCGTGACCAACCGGGCCGAGGCGCAGGCCGCGGTGGCGGCGGGGGTGGACATGCTCGCGGTGCAGGCCGCGACCGCGGGTGGGCACTCGGGTACGTTCACGCCCGGCACGCTGCCCGCCACAGTTCCGCTGACCGACCTTCTTGCAGACGTGGCCGCCGCCGTCGACGTGCCGCTCATCGCGGCCGGCGGTCTCGGGACGCCCGAGGCGGTATCGGACGTGCTCGGTGCCGGGGCGATCGCCGCGGCTGTCGGCACCGTCCTGCTGCGGGCCGAGGAGAGTGGCGCCTCGGCCACACACAAGGCCGCACTGATCGATCCGGCGCGCACCGAGACGGTGCTGACCCGGGTCTTCACCGGGCGTCCGGCCCGCGGTCTGCGTAACGGTTTCATCGACCGGTTCGCCGCGGACGCACCGCTGGGATATCCGGCGGTGCACCACCTCACCAGTCCGCTGCGGAAGGCTGCTGCTGCCGCCGGGGAGGCCGACCTGGTGCACCTGTGGGCCGGGACCGGGTACCGTCACGCCCGTGACGAGTCGACGGCATCGATCCTGGCGGGTCTGGCCCATCGCGGGTGACATCGGCCATGGTTGACGAACCCGGCAGTGTCGGCGCGCTGCGTGATGCGATGCGCAAAGACCTTGTGGCGGCAATGAAGTCGCGATCGGCCGAAACCGTGGCCGCGTTGCGTGCCGGGCTCGCCGCAATCGACGATGCCGAGGCGGTGGACGTCACCGGCACGCCGGTCGGCGGGGAGTCCGTGATCGCCGGGGCGACCGCAGGTCTGGGATCTGCCGAGGTGCCCCGACGGGTGCTGTCGGCCGCCGACGCGCGCAGGGTGCTCGGGGATGTGATCGCCGAGTACACCGCCGAGGCGGACCGCTACGCCGGCCTCAACCGCCCCGATGCGGCCGAGCAACTGCGCCGCCAGGCCGCCACGCTGCGCCGCTATCTCTGATCCGCGCCCGCAGCGCGACGGCTATGGTCACAGCATGCAGGCCTCCGCGTCCGTCCTCATCAACGCTCCCGCCATCGACATCTGGGATGTCGTCGCCGATATCCGCAACACCGGCAAGTTCTCGCCGGAGACCTTCGACGCCGAATGGCTCGACGGCGCCACCGGCCCGCAGCTCGGCGCCCGCTTCCGCGGTCACGTCAAACGCAACGAGATCGGCCCGGTGTACTGGACGACCTGCCGGGTGACCGCATGTGTTCCCGGCGAGGAGTTCGGTTTCGAGGTGCTCATCGGTGACCGCGCGGTGAACAACTGGCACTACCGGTTCCAACCCGAAGGGGGCGCCACCCGGGTCACCGAGTCGTTCCACTTCCCGGCGCCCAAGCTGGTCGAGCTGGCGATGTTCCTGCGCAAGCGGCGCAACGAGCGCGATATGGCCACCACGCTGGGCCGGATCAAAGCCTACGTCGAGCAGACCTGAGCGCCACGTCAGTCCAGTGTGACCGGCAGCCGCGCCCAGCCGCGCACACTGGAGGTGTGCGCGCGGCTGGCGCCCGCGTAATCGACCTCCCAGTCGGTCCACCGTTTCAGGACCTCCTCGAAGGCGACCCGGGCCTCCAGCCGCGCCAGCGCCGAGCCGAGGCAGAAGTGGATGCCCTGACCGAAACCGAGATGGGCACCGGTGCGGTGGATGTCGAACCGGTCCGGATCGCTGTGGCGTGCGGGATCCCGGTCGGCGGAACCGTTGAGCAGCAACATGTATGAGCCCTCGGCCACGGTCTGACCGTAGTGCTCGACATCGCGTGCGACATAGCGGGCCTGCACCGGTGACGGCGGTTCGAAACGCAGGGTCTCCTCCACGGCACCACCGATCAGTGCCGGGTCGGCGGCGAGTTCGCGTCGCTGATCGGGATGCTCGCCGAGCAGCTGACCCATGAATCCGATGAGCCGGGCCGTGGTCTCGTTCCCGGCACCGGCGATCATCGCGGTGTAGGCCAGCACCTCGGTGCGATCGAGTTTGCGACGCCTGCCGTCCTCCTCGATCTCGGCGTTGAGCAGATCGGTCATCAGGTCGTCGGACGGGTGCGTGGCCCGCCATTCGATGTACTCGGCGAACATGGCGATCGCGTCCTGGAAGATCGTCGGACTGATGTCACCGCCGCTCGCATCGGCGGTGATGGTCTTGTCGTTGCGGTCCCGGATGCGCTGCTGCTCATCCTCGGGGATGCCCAGCAGATAGCCGATGGTGCGCATCGGCATGATCGCACCCAGATCGACGACGAAGTCGAACCCCCGCGACCCGATCAGCGGATCCAATGCCCGCGAACAGAAGTCACGCACCAGGTCCTCCACGGCCAGCATGCGTCGGGGGGTGAACACCCGCGACAGCAGGCGGCGGTGCAGATCATGCAGGGGCGGATCCTCGAACAGCAGGATGCCCGGTGGCACCTCGATACCACTGAACAGGATGTCGGCGGTGGTCCCCCGGCCGGAACGGTAGGTCTGCCAGTCCGGGAGCGCGGGCGCGACATCGTCGTACCGGCTCAGCGCATAGAAGTTGTACTTCTCGTTGTAGTACAGCGGCGCGTCCTCACGCATCCGCTTCCAGATCGGATACGGGTTGTCGTCGATCTCCTTGTCGAAGGGGTCGTAATAGATGTCGACGACCGGGTCGATGGTCACGTCACCCTCCTACCGGGGTTGGTTGGGAATACCGGGAAACAGCTGTTCGGTCGGGCCCACGGTGACGTAGCCGCCCTGCATGGTCGCCAGGTGCGGCGCGAACACCGCACCGTAGGTGACATGGCCGAGGATGATGATGGCGATCACCGACAACACCGAGGAGCCGGCGAGCGTCTTCGTCCGCCTGTCCGACCAGGACTCGATCACGTTGCGCCCCTGCGTATCCGTTCGGCCCAGCAGATAGGTGAACACCATCATCTGCACACCCATGGCAATGGCGTCATAGATCGGATACTGGTATCTGCTGCCCTCGAACAGCGCCAGCCCGGGGATCACGTAGCCGTAGTAGAAGACGCCGAAGCGTGGGCCGAAGAAGGCGTTGAAGAACAGCGCCCAGCAGAATCCCACCGCGAGTCCGACGATCAGCAGGGTCTGCGGTCTGCGCCATCCGAAGCGTCGGACCAACCGCCGGCCCACCGCGGCACCGATGACGCCGGGCAGCACGAAGTAGGCGATGTAGCCGATCGGCACCGCCGATGGCAGACCCCCGCCCCAGGTCAGATTCATCGGCCACCAGGACGGCATCCGCGGCAACTCCGGCGGGAACTGCGCGTACATCGCCCAGTCGTAGGGCGCCTCGATCCACGAGAACGAGATCGCGCAGATGGACACCAGCAGCAGCGGATGCAACCGTCCGCGGCGGATACTGAGGTAGATGCCGAAGGCCAGGAACAGGATTCCGCCGACATAGGCGAAGGCCAGGCCGGTGATCAGCGCCGGGCTCAGGTCGGTGCTCACCCGGCGTCTCCACCACGGTCATCGGCGCGCGGCCCCCGCGCCTCGGGATCGAAGTGGATCACCAGGCCGAAGATCAGCGCGATCAACCCGAACAACGTGCCCAGCATGATGAGTTGCCCCACGGCGGAGCCCCTTTCGTGCGTATCCGATACGACTCGGTCCGACGGTTGCGGCAGCAGCAGCCCGTCAGCCGCCGGGCCCGTTGGGCCATTTGAGAAGTGAGCCGGCATCCACCCGGATGTGCTGGCCGGTGACATAGCGACTCTCGTCACTGGCGAGGAAGACGCCGAGATGGGCCATGTCCTCGGGTTCGATGTACGGAATGGGCATGGCCTGGAACAGGGAGAACAGCGGTTCGGCATCCTCGCGGGCGACCGGTTTGCCGGCCGCCTTGAGATCGGGCCGGAAGACGCCATACATGCCGTCGTTCTGCAACAGGTGGGTGTTGCAGTTGGTGGGATGGATCGCGTTGATGCGGATCATCCTGGGCGCCAGCAACAAACAGAGCTCGTTGACGTATTCGATGACGATGCGCTTGCTGAACCCGTAGCCCGCGCCGCCGGGGCCCATGTCGGGACTGGTGGTGGTGCCGCGGATCATGCCCGCGGTGGAGCCGGTGACGATGATCGACGCCCCGTCGGGCAGGTGCGGCAGGGCGACCGCCACCGTGTTCATCACGCCGAGCAGGTCGACGTCGGTGGCATCGACGAACCCCACGGGATCGGGGTTGCCCATGGCCATCGGCAGGATGCCCGCGTTGGCGACGACGATATCGATCTTGCCCAGGTCGGCGACCCCCGCCTCGACCGCGTCGCGGAGTTCGTGACGCTCGCGAACGTCGGCGATGCGGGCCAGCACACGACGCCCGAGACTTTTGACCGCGCGCTCGGTTTCGGCGAGATCATCCGGTGTCGCCAGCGGGTACGGGTTCGACGGGATGTCGCGGCAGATGTCGACGGCGATGATGTCGGCACCTTCGCGGGCCATGGCGATGGCGTGTGCGCGGCCCTGGCCGCGGGCAGCACCGGTGATGAAGGCGACCTTGCCGTCCAGTTTCCCGCTCATCGGTTCCTCGCTTCGAACGTGATGTGCAACTCGTCGAGTCCGCGCATGATGAAGGTGGGTTCGTAGCCGTAGCGGCGGTTCCCGGCCGGGCCGTGATGTTCTTCGGAGATGCTGATATCGCTCATCCGGTCCAGGATGCGTTCCAGCGAGATGCGGCCTTCGGCACGGGCCAGCGGCGCCCCGGGGCAGGAATGCGCCCCGCGGATGAAGGCGATCTGCTCCCGGACATTCGGCCGGTCGACACGGAACTCGTTCGGATCGGCGAACTTTCGCTCATCCCGGTTGCACGCACCGGGCAGCAGCATCACCGTGGTGCCGGCCGGGACCTCGACCTCGCCGATAGACGTCGTCCTGCTCGCCATCCGGAAATGCGATTTCACCGGACTCTCCAGACGCAGGGTCTCCTCCAGGAAGGCGGGGATCTTGCTGCGGTCGGCACGCAGCATCTCCTCGAAGCCGGGGTTGTCGCCGATGAAGCGCACCGCCGAGCTGACCAGCTTGGTAGTGGTATCGGTTCCGGCGGCGAACAGGAAGGTCGACAGGTTCATCACGTCTTCGATATCGGGCGTGGAACCATCCTCGTGTTTGGCCTGAGCCAGTTCGGTCAGCACGTCGTCGCGCGGCTCGCGCCGACGGTCCTCGATGTATGCGTAGAACTTCTCGTTGAGCCACTGCAGCGGGTTGTGGGTGGTGGGCGCCTCCTTACCCAGCTCCCCCACCGTCTCGAGTGCGAAGACCGACTTGAACTCCTGGTGATCGTCGGCGGGAACACCGAGCAGGTCGGCGATGACCAGCAGTGAGAACGGTTTTGCGTAGTCGGCCAGAAATTCGGCGCGCCCGTCGGCGAGGAAGGTGTCCAGCTGCCGGTCGGCCAGCCGCCACATGAAGTCCTCGTTCTCCTTGAGGCGCTTCGGTGTGATGAGCCGACTCAGCAGGCCGCGGGTGCGGGTGTGCAGCGGGGCGTCCTGGGAGGTGATGTGCTCCCCCATCGGCACCTGGTCGCGGTGGGCTTCGATGAGCTCGCTGACGTCATCGCTGTCGCCCGGACTGAACGGCAGTCCGGAGAACGGACCGGCCACCGAATTGCAGGACGAGAACGCCGCGTTCTTGTACACCGCAAGCGCCTCGTCGTAACCCGTCACTGCCAGCACGTCGAACGGTGTGGCGTGGGTGACCGGGCACTTGGCGCGGAGGTGATCGAAGTACGGGTAGGGGTTCGGTACCAACGATTCATCGGTGAAGTAGTCCACTGTGTCGAAGTCGGTCACCGCGCGCTCCTGGTCCGTCCGTAGGCATCGTTGCAAACCTAATCTTTGTTGCACGGTACCCTAAAGGTTGTTCCGCAATCGGGTCAACCATTGCGTTTTACGAGTTCGGGCCGTGCATTTACCGGAGTACGTCGGATTTATAGCCAAACATCGGGTTCGGTCGTTATCCCGGTGGGGCTGTTCGACGGCAGGCCGGAGCAGTCCGCGGATGGGACCGGCTGGGGCTGGGCCCGGACGCCGACCACACCGGTCGGCGGATCACATGCGAGTCGGCAGGACGTGATTGACAAGGACTTGATATCAATGACCGGTATGAGCTACCTCGGCGAACTACGCACGAATTGGCGGCCGCTGGCGGCGGCGACCGCCGGGTTGAGCGCCGGTCTGAGCCTGAGCGCCTATACCAATGCCGTGATGGCCCCGCAGTTTCTCGCGGAGTTCGGCTGGGACCGCGCCGATTTTGTGCTGACCGGTGTCATCACCCTGCTGACGTTCGTCTTCCTGCCCATCTACGGGCGGCTCACCGACCTCTACGGCGTCCGGCGGGTCGCCGTGGTCGGCGTCATCGGGCTCCCCCTGTGCTGGGCGGCCTACGCCGCGATGTCCGGACCCATCTGGCAGTACTTCGCGATCAACATCGTGCTCATCGCGCTGGGCGTCACCACGACGCCGGCCATCTACAGCCGCATCGTGGCAACCTGTTTCGACAACGCCCGCGGACTGGCGCTGGCCATTGCCATCTCGGGACCGCCGCTGCTGGGCGCCATCGGGGCACCGGTTCTGGAGCGGGTCAACGACGCCTACGGCTGGCGGGCGGGCGCCCTGGTGATCGCCACAGTGATCGCCGTCGTCGGGGCGCTGGCACTGATCCTCACCCCGGCCGAAGACCCCGACGCCCGCCGCACCCGTGGTGCCGGCAGGACCGCCGGCGACTACCGCCGGATCGGCCGCACGTCGATCTTCTGGATCCTGCTGTCGGGGGTCCTGCTGTGCAATCTCTACCACACGGTGACCACCAGCCAACTCGGTGTGGTGCTGGGTGATTCGCTGCCGGCCGGCTCGACGGGAGGCCAGATCGCCGCGTTGATATCGACCTTCGCCGGGGCGGTGATCATCGGTCGGTTCGTCTGCGGGGTGGCCCTCGACCGGTTGCCCGCCCAGCGGGTGGCTGCGGTGGCGATGGGATTGCCCGGTGTCGGCTGCCTGCTCATCGCCTCACCGTGGAACGGGTTCGCGGTACTGGTCATAGCGGTGTGCTGCCTGGGTGCGGCCTGGGGCGCCGAGGGTGACGTGATCGCCTACCTGGTGGCGCGGCGTTTCGACCTGACGCTGTACAGCACGGTGTTGAGCATCCTGTCCGCCGCCATCGGGGTGTCCTCGGCGCTGGGCGCCGTCCTGCTGAGTCGCACCCTGCAGGCCAGCGACAGCTTCAACGGTTTCCTGGTCTTCACCGGGACGGCGGCGTTCGTCGGCGGCGCCTTGTTCCTCCTGCTGGGCCGACGGTCGGCCGTGCTCGAAACCCGCGATGACACAATGAGTCGGTGACCGACGGTGAGGCGTCCGACGGCGTCCGCGCTGGGCAAACTGAGCGACGGGGCGAGGTCCCGCTGCGGGAGACGCTGTCCCAGTTGCGGCTGCGCGAGTTGCTCAGTGAGGTGCAGGACCGGGTCGAGCAGATCGTCGAGGGTGGGAATCGACTGGACGGGCTGGTCGAGGCCATGCTGGCCGTCACCTCCGGCCTGGAACTCGATGCCACGCTGCGCACCATCGTGCACACCGCGATCGACCTGATCGATGCGCGCTACGGCGCCCTGGGCGTGCGCGGCCAGGACGCCGACGGACACGACCTCGTGGAGTTCGTGTACGAGGGTATCGACGAGACGACCCGCGAGCGCATCGGCCCGCTCCCCCAGGGGCGCGGCGTGCTCGGAGTGCTCATCGACGAACCGGCGCCGATCCGGCTGGACGACATCATCGACCACCCGGCCTCGGTGGGGTTCCCGCCGAACCATCCGCCGATGCGTACGTTCCTCGGCGTGCCGGTCCGGATCCGCGACGAAGTGTTCGGCAACCTGTATCTGACCGAGAAGAAGTCCGGTCAGCCGTTCAGCGAGGACGACGAGGTCCTCGCGCAGGCGCTCGCCGCGGCGGCCGGCATCGCGATCGACAATGCCCGGCTCTACGAACAGGCCCGCGCCCGGCAGTCCTGGATAGCGGCGACCCGCGACATCGCCACCGAGCTGTTGTCCGGTATCGACCCGGCGGGTGCCTTCGGGCGCATCGCCGGGCAGGCCCGAACCCTGGCGGGCGCGCATCTCGCCTTCGTGGCGATCCCCGCCGACGGCGAGAACCCAGAGCTGGCAACCGAACTGGTCGTCACCGAGGTCGCCGGTGGCGGCGCCGTCGAGGTCGCCGACCTGCCGGCAGTCGCCGTGGCCGACACCATGGTCGGCCGGGTGCTGCGCGAGCACGTCCCGCAGCGCAGTGACGCATTCGGCGTGCCAGGGTTGCTCGATGCGCCGGGGCCGGCGCTCATCGTGCCGTTGGGCGCAACCGGACCGGTGGCCGGGGTGCTGGTGGTGCTGCGCTCGGCCGGCGCCCGGCCGTTCACCGCCGACGAGCTCGAGATGACGGCATCATTCGCCGATCAGGCGGCGCTGGCCTGGCAGTTGGCCAGCACCCAGCACCGGATGCGCGAACTCGACGTGCTGGCCGATCGCGACCGGATTGCCCGGGATCTGCACGACCATGTCATCCAACGGTTGTTCGCGATCGGTCTCTCACTACAGGGAACGGTCGCCCGCGCACGTTCCGACGAGGTGGCGCAACGACTCTCGTCCTCGGTCGATGATCTGCAGGAGGTCATCCAGGAGATCCGCACGGCCATCTTCGATCTGCACGGCGGCAATGCCGGTGCCACCCGGTTGCGGCAGCGGTTGCAGGACGCCGTCGACCAGTTCGCGTCGGCGGGCCTGCGCACCAGCGTGCAATTCATCGGACCGCTCTCGGTGGTGCAGGCCGGGTTGGCCGACCATGCCGAAGCCGTCGTCCGGGAAGCTGTCAGCAATGCCGTCCGGCATTCGGGTGCAACCGAATTGAGCGTCGTTGTCCGGGTCGACGACGACCTGACCGTCACCGTGACCGACAACGGGCACGGTGTCGGCGCCGGTGTCACCGAGAGCGGGCTGGCCAACCTGCGGCGCCGTGCCGAGGACACCGCAGGTACGTTCGCTCTCGCCCCCGCCGATCGGGGTGGGACCGTCGTGCACTGGTCTGCACCGCTGCCTTAGCCGCCCCGGGACCTTGGACCCTGCCGGTGCCCGCCGATTGTGACTACGGTGGACGGTGGTCGATCAAGGAGGAACGACACCATGTCCAGCACAGCAGATAATCCCGGCATCCTGGTTGCCGTCGACGGATCTCCCGGTTCGGATGCCGCGGTCTCCTGGGCCGCAGCCGAGGCGGTGCGACGCGCGGTGCCGGTCACTCTGCTGAGCATCACCGCCCCCGTCATCAGCACCTGGTCGTCGGCCACTCCGGATGTCGACATCGCCGACGCACAGCAGGATTCGGCGCGCTCGGTGCTCGAGCTCGCCGAACAGATCTTCACCGCCGCCGTCGGTGGCCCCCATGCCCCGGGCGTACACACCGAGACGCGGCCCTCGCCGGTGGTGGGCGCGCTGGCAGAGGCGTCGAGGTCGGCCCTGCTGCTCGTGGTCGGGAACCGCGGTACCGGCGGTCACAATCGGTTGCCGCTGGGGTCGGTTGCCGCCGGTTTGTTGCACCACGCACGCTGCCCGGTCGTCGTGGTGCACCCCGAGGACTCCGTCGACAGCGATGCCCCGGTCGTGCTCGGCGTGGACGGTTCGACGTCCTCGGATGCGGCCACCCGGCTGGCGTTCGAGGAAGCCGCGCTGCGTGGTGCCGCGCTGGTCGCCGTGCACGCGTGGAGTGATGTCGGACTGCTGCCGATGTACACGATGGATTGGCAGATCTACGAGGAGCAGGCCCGCGAGGCACTGACCCAGCGCCTCGCAGACTGGGAGCAGGATTTCCCCGATGTCCGCGTCGACGTGCGGCTGGTGCGTGACCGCCCGGCGCACTGGCTCACCGAGGAGTCGCGCAGCGCCCAGTTGGTGGTCGTCGGCAGTCGCGGGCGGGGTGGATTCGCCGGACTGCTGTTGGGCTCGGTCGCCTCGACGGTGGCGCAGCTGTCCCAGGCACCGGTCATCGTGGTGCGCCGGGATTGATCACCAGCGGCAGTAGTTGGGCTGACCGGGCTGGATCACCCGGAAGTCGAGGAGCACCATTTCCGCGGTGCGGTCCGGCGTCCGCCATGTCGGATCGCTGACAATGTCCTCGGTCGTGTAGCGAATCCCGTTGTAGCCGTACGTCAGCGGGACGCGGAGGCCGGCTGCGTCCCACTCGTGGATCCATTTGCGGAATTCGACCACCGGCAGCGCATAGCCGCGCGGCCCGCCGTCGTAGTGGTGGATCACCCGACCGAACCGGTCGTCGATGTCGATGATCCAGACGACATCCTCCTGATATCCCCAGATCTTGATCGGATTGCCGCCCAGCAGAAGGTGATTGGAGTGTTCCCCCTCGGTGCGCAGATTGCTGAACATGGAGAAGTTGCCGGCCGTCCGCAGGCCCAGATACGGGGTCAGACCGATCACGACCAGCAGCACCGGCACCAGATACAGCGCTACGGGGGTACGGGCATCGAGGATGCGCACACCGCCCCACTCTGGACGCGGCGCCGGCGAGAAAATGGCGACCAGTATCGGCCAGATGACGATGGCAATGGCGGTGTCGAGCAGCAGGCCGGAGGTCAGCGTCCACTCCGGGAGCCGGTGCAGGTGGGTATGCACGCCGGACAACAGTGCGATGGCGACGGCGATACCGGCGTACACACCGATCCTGGAGGCGGCGCGCCGGGCCACGCCGATCGTGCCGTCGATGAGCAGCTGCCGGTATGCGGCGGGCAGGAAGGCGAACAGCAGTGCCGCGGCCAGGGATCCGAAGTCGACGAACCCGATGAGCGCCAGCGCGGCGTGCATGGTGAGCGCGAACGCGACGATCGCTGCCTGCATTCGCGGTACCGCCAGCAAGAGTCCCCCGCCGAGCTCCCAGGCCAGTACGCCGACCGCGGCGATCAGGCCGATGGTCGTGATCAGCGGGCCCAGCCGGTCATACAGCAGGACGACGGCGACCACCGTGAGTCCGGCCAGGCCCACCGCGGCGGCGACCGCGGTGAACAACCGGTTTCCGGCGCTGCCGAAGCGACCGAGCCGGACCAGCCGGAGGCCGAGGACCGCCGCGACCAGGGCAATCGGGACCACAACAGGAATGCCGAGTGCTGTCGTGCGCAGCGCGCCGATCACCGAGGCGAAGATCCCGGCCGCGCACGACGCCGCGGGGTCGAAGAAGTCGGTGTTGAGCTTGTGGAACCCGGCCAGCGCGTAGATGAGCATCAGGCTGATGCGCAGAATCGGTGCAATCGCGGCGAAGTCGTCGTCCGCGTTGTCGCGGCGCCGGATCAGCGAGACCGACAGCACGCCGATCATCGCGACATTCAGGCACATCATCAGGTTGACGTGATTGGCCACCTCGGGGAACTGCACCAGCGCGACATAACCGGTCGCCGCGACCAACAGTGCGAGGAACTTCGCCCGGGTGACACCGGTGGCGATCGCTGCGGTGGCGGCGATGACGAAGACGCCGGTGAACCAGGGTGTCTGCCATCGTTCGGAGAACTCGAGCACCATCGCGATGGTGTACAGCGTCGCGAAGACCGAGAACGGGCCTCGGGGCGAGCGGAGCGAGGGGGCCAGGTCCCGCGCGTGAACCTTCACCGGTGCAGCCTAGCCGCGACCGCCCAGGTAGTGGATCTCGATGTCGGCGGCGCGGACCGGCGGCTCATCGGCGGTGGCGGTCACGCGGACGCCGAGCCGGCGCCCCTCGGCGTCCTGGAAGGCCAGCGGCGGTGAGCCGTCCTGCAGATGGGCATCGCCCCACTGGATGAGCGACAGGAACACCGGCAGCAGGTCCTCCCCCGCCTCGGTGAGCCGGTACTCGTCGCGGGCGCGCCGGCCGGGCTCCCGGTAGGGCACCCGGGTGAGCACGCCGGCGTTCTCGAGCTGTTTGAGTGCGCGCGACACCGCCGGCGCCGAGGCCCCGATGCGGTCGACGAAGTCCTCGAACCGTGTTGTGCCGTAGAAGCACTCGCGGACGGCCAGGAATACGGTCTTGGTACTCAGCAGATCGAGCACCTTGGCCGCCGAGCAGTTGTCGCCGATCGTCCAGCGGCTGCGGTCCCGCAGGCGGCGTTCGAAGGTCATCGCCATATCTCCAGTGTAACTAACGCTTGCATTACTCAGAAGAGCTGATCTACGATCTGGATAACGTAAAGGTTACTCAGATGGGAGTCGGACATGGTGGCAATCGGCGGCAAGGTGGTCCTGGTGACCGGCGGGCGGCGCGGTCTGGGATCGGCACTGGTCGATGCAGCGCTCGCACGTGGTGCGAGCAAGGTCTACTCGACGGCGCGGGAGCGGTACACCGACGCGCGGCCCGGCGTCGTCGCGGTTCCCCTGGAGGTCCGCGACCAGGCCTCGACCGCCGCACTTGCCGACACCGTGCCCGATGTCGACATCGTCATCAACAACGCCGGCATCCTGCTGCCGGGCTCGCTGTTGACGGGCGATTTCGGCGATATCGCAACGACGTTCGACATCAATGCGTTCGGCCCGCTGCGGGTGGTGCGTGCGCTGGCACCGGTGCTGGCCGCACGCGGCGGCGGGGCCGTGATCAACGTGCACTCGGTGCTGTCCTGGGTCGCCGGATCCGGAGCCTACGGCGCCTCCAAGGCCGCCATCTGGTCGCTGACCAACTCGCTGCGCGTCGAACTGCAGGCCCAACGAACCCAGGTGCTCGGCGTGCACGTCGGATTCATCGACACCGAGATGGTCGCCGATATCGCGATGCCCAAGACGTCTCCGGCAGATGTCGCCGCGACGGTGCTGGACGCCCTGGAAGCCGATGCGCACGAGGTGCTGGTCGACGATGTCACCGTGGCGGTCAAAGCCAGGTTGTCGGGTCCGGTCGAGGACCTCACCTTCGACATGGCGCACTGAACCTACAACCGGGACGAGAGGAATCGACATGCCACTGTGGACCATTCACCACACCCCCGGGATCTTCACCGACGCCGACAAGCGTGAGCTCGCCGGCCGGATCAGCGATCACTACGCGAAGGTCGGGTTACCCCGGTTCTACGTGGTCGCGGTGTTCAACGAGACACGGCCGGACGACATGTACGTCGGTGGCGAGCCCACGCCCGTCGGCGTGCGTGTCGTCATCGAGCACATCGCCCGTCGCAGTACCGACACCGCCGGCCGGCGACGGACCACCGGATGGATCAAGGCGATCCTGCAACCGTTCGTCGACAGGCACCAGGGCGTGCACTGGGAGTTCCATGTGGACGAGACCAGTGAGGAGCTGTGGATGATCAACGGACTGATCCCGCCGCCGGCCGGCTCGGATGCCGAACGCGAATGGGCGCGCGCCAACGCCGCGTCGGAGTACTGAGCGGCAAGCCGGCGGCGTGACTACCGCCCGCGGGTGGGCTGGGCCGATACCGATGCCGACGAGGACGGCAACGTCGACGGACGGTCGATGATCGTCGAATTCGGCCCGCCGACACGGTAACTGGCGCCCCGATGCTCATCGGGCAACCGGTCTCCCCTGCCGAGCAACTTGTTGCGCAGTGTTCCCGGCGCATAGGACGGCTGATAGGCGCCACGCTCGGTCAGCACCGGCACCACGTGGTCGACGAAATCGGCGAACGATCCGGGTGTCACGGCGTAGGCGAGGTTGAACCCGTCCACGTCGGTCTCATCCACCCACTCCTGTAGCGCATCGGCAACCCGGGCGCCGGAACCCACGAATCGAGGCCCGATACCGCCGATCTTGCCCCACTCTGCGATATCGCGGACGGCCCATTCGCGGCCGTCCGGGTCGGCGGATTGGAACGCCGCCACGGCGGACAGGATGGCGTTGGAGTCGACATTGCCGACCGGCTCATCCAGGCCGTAGCGGGCCAGATCCACGCCCATCCAGCCGGACATGAAGGTCAGCGCCCCTTCGGGATCGCCGTAGGACAGATACTCGGCGTGCTTGGCGTGTGCCTCCTCGTCGGTGGCGGCGGTGATCACGGTCGAGAGGTTGAAGATCTTCACCGCGTACGGATCCCGGCCGGCCAGCTCGAGTTCGCGGCGAATGGTGGTGACGTTCTCACGCAGGATCGCCTTGGTCGGCGCGGCGGTGAAGATCGCCTCGGCGTTCTCGGCGGCGAACCGCACCCCGCGCGGGGATGCGCCGGCCTGGAAGATCACCGGGGTGCGCTGCGGTGACGGCTCGGACAGATGGATTCCCGGCACGCTGAAATGCGTCCCGTCATGGCCGATGTGGTGGACCTTGTCGGGGTCGGTGAATACCCCGCGGGCCTTGTCGCGGATGACGGCGTCATCCTCCCAGGACCCCTCCCACAGCTTGTAGAGCACTTCGAGGTACTCGTCGGCGTGGTCGTAGCGGGCGTCGTGCGCGGGCTGGTCGGTCTGGCCCATGTTGCGGGCCGCCGCGGGCAGATACCCGGTCACCACGTTCCAGCCGACCCGGCCCTTGGTCAGGTGGTCGAGGGTGCTGATCCGACGGGCAAACGGGTAGGGATGCTCGAAGCCGGTGCCGGTGGTGACACCGAAGCCGAGGTGCTCGGTGACCAGGGCCATCGCAGACACCAGCAGCAGCGGGTCGTTGACCGGCACCTGCGCCGCCTGCCGGACGGCCGCCTCGTCACTGGCGCCGTAGACGTCATAGGTGCCCAGCACATCGGCGATGAACAGGCCGTCGAACCGGCCGCGCTCGAGCAATTTGGCCAGCTCGGTCCAGTACTCCAGGTCCTTGTACCGCCACGACTGGTCCTCGGGGTGCTTCCACAGGCCCGGGGACTGGTGGGCGACGCAGTTCATGTCGAAGGCGTTGAAACGGATCACACGTGTCACCCCGCCAGCCTGCCGACGGCGCCACGCCCTGTCGCCGGTTGTATTCAGCCAGATTCCTAGTAGGCCGTAGGCTGACCCGATGTCCCGTGAGATCGTCCGCATGTCCTGGGCGGTGGTGCTCGGATGCCTGGTTCTGTTGGCGACCGGCTGCGGCTCGGCGACCGTCGTCAACACCGACGAGCCCTGGACGCCCGCCCAAACCGCATCGGCTGCACCGCAATTGCCGCAGCATCGCGACAACCGCCGACTGGCCGACGCTGCGGAATTCTATATCGCGACGCCGGACGAGAAGGCCTACCACTTCAGCACGCCCAGCGGCCGGTGGCAGTGCGCGATCATCCCGCAGACCTCGGCGGGTTGCCAACCGGCAGACGAGTCCGCGCTGTCGATCTCCGGTGCGCCGACCGAGGTGCCCGGGCCCGACGGGACGGCGACGACACCCAACACGGTGCTGATCGACCGGCACGGTGACGTGCAGTTCGTGATGGCCGACCCGGTGCTCTACACCGTCACCCCCGGCCCGGCGGTCACCTTGCCGTTCGGGCAGGTGCTGATGGCGGCCGGGTTCCGCTGCAACGTACAGGAGGCCACCGGTATCTCCTGCGGCAGTGAGACCAGCGCAAAGGGCTTCACCTTCTCCGCAGACGGTTACACGCCGGTGTACACCGATGTCCCGCAGTGAAGCGTCGGGATTGCTGCAGCACAGGGGTTTTCGGTACTGCGCCGGGCTGATCTCCGCGCACCTGCTGACCGCCGCCGAACTGGTCGGGGTGCTGGGCTCGCTGAGCATGCAGACCCTGGTCGGGACCGACAGCCTGCTCACCCGGTCGAATCTGATCAACCTCAGCATTCTGGTGGTGCTCAGCACCGCGCTGGTCGGCTACGGCGGCTACCGCATCATCGCGCCGTCACTGCGGTGGTTCGACGCCGGCACCGAACCCGATGACAGACAGCGGCGGGCCGCCATCAATCTCATCAGGCGCCAGTCGGTGCTGCTGCTGGCGGTGTGGTTGCTCAGCGGGGCGGCATTCCTGATCGTGAACCGGGACCTCGGCACCACGCTGGTGGCGCTGATGTCGCTGACCGTCGTGTTCGGCGGGACGGCCACCGTCAGCAGCAGTCTGCTGTTCACCCAGCGGGTCATCCGTCCGGTGGTGGCGGTGGCCTCGCGCGAGTTCGAGCGCCGGATCACCGCGCCGGGCGTCACCGCCCGGCTGGTGTTGATGTGGACGCTGACGACCGCGCTGCCCAGCGGCACCATCGCGATCCTGGTGATCTGCCGGATGAACGGCTGGGTCATCCCCGAGTCGGCATCGATCGACATCCCGGTACTGCTGCTCTCGCTGGTGGCGGTGTTCCTCGGTCTGCGCACCCTGATCCTGGTCTCCCTGTCGATCTCCGATCCGCTGCGGGAGATCATCGATGCAATGGGCGATGTCGAGAAGGGGCGCATCGATGTCCAGGTCGCCGAATACGAGCAGTCCGAGATCGGGCGACTGCAAAGCGGTTTCAACCGGATGGTCACCGGACTGCGCGAGCGCGACCGGTTGCGTGATCTGTTCGGCAGGCACGTCGGCGACGAGGTGGTGCGACTGGCGCTGGACAGCGATGCGACGCTGTCCGGAGAGGTCCGTGCGGTGGCGGTGTTGTTCATCGACGTGACCGGTTCGACCGAACTGGCGATGAACCATCCGCCGCAGGAGGTCGCCGAGGTGCTCAACGAGTTCTTCCGGATCGTGGTGGCCGCCGTCGACGAGCAGCACGGGCTGATCAACAAGTTCCAGGGCGATGCCGCGCTGGCGGTGTTCGGGGCGCCGATCGACTCCGCCGAGCCGGCTGCGCATGCTCTGGCGACCGCCCGCAGTCTGCGCGGCGACCTGCGCGGTGTGCTCGATTTCGGGGTCGGAATATCCGCCGGCCCCGTCTTCGCGGGCAAT
This sequence comes from Mycolicibacterium bacteremicum, assembly GCF_002086115.1. GTDB lineage: Bacteria > Actinomycetota > Actinomycetes > Mycobacteriales > Mycobacteriaceae > Mycobacterium > Mycobacterium bacteremicum. The sequence goes on along the minus strand of NZ_MVHJ01000001.1, from coordinate 373,062 downwards.
ATCGGTGCGCAGAACCGCTACGAATACACGGTGATCGGCGACCCGGTCAACGAGGCCGCACGCCTGGCCGATGCCGCCAAGACGCTCACCGGTCGCATCGCCTGCTCGGGCGCCGCCTGGGATGTCGCCGGTGCCGAGGCGCGGCACTGGATCGGCAACGGATCACTGGTATTACGGGGACGGACCGAACCGACCCGGCTCTACGTGCCACGATGACCGGTATGACCGACATCCACCCGTTCCGCATCGACATCGGCGAAGAGGAGCTCGACGATCTGCGCCGCCGCCTGCGGACCACCCGCTGGCCCGAGGCCGAATGCGTGGACGACTGGAGCCAGGGCATCCCGCTGGCGTACACCCGCGAACTGGCCGCATACTGGGCCGATGGGTACGACTGGCGGGAGCGCGAGCGCGGCCTGAACCGCTTCGCGCACTACCGCACCGCGATCGATGATCTGGACATCCACTTCATCCACCAGCGCTCACCGCACGCCGACGCGCTGCCGCTGATCATCACCCACGGCTGGCCCGGGTCGGTGGTCGAGTTTTCCAAGATCATCGAACCGCTGACCGACCCGACCGCGCACGGCGGGCGCGCCGAGGACGCCTTCCATGTGGTGTGCCCGTCGCTTCCGGGCTACGGATTCTCCGGCAAGCCCAGCGCGACCGGCTGGGGCGTGGAACACATCGCGCTGGCCTGGGACACCCTGATGAAACGCCTGGGTTATCCGAGCTACGGCGCGCAGGGCGGCGACTGGGGTGCCGCCGTCACCACGCAGATCGGTCGAAATGGTCTGGGCGCCAGAGCGATCCACACCAACATGGCGATCGGTCAACCCACCGAGTCCAGCATGCAGTCTCCCACCGAGGAGGATCAGCGGGCGTTCGCGGCGATGAAGCACTACCAGAAGTGGGAAGCGGGGTATTCCAAGCAGCAGTCGACGCGCCCGCAGACCATCGGTTACGGGTTGGTCGACTCCCCCGTCGCACTGTTGGCCTGGATCGTCGAGAAGTTCTGGTCCTGGAGTGACTGCGACGGCCATCCCGAGAACGTGTTCAGCCGTGACGAATTGCTGGACAACGTGATGATGTACTGGCTCACCGGGTCCGGGGCCTCGGCAGCGCGGCTGTACTGGGAGAGTTTCGGCGCGTTCGGACAGCGCGAACCGGTCCGGTTGCCCACCGGCGTCGCCGAGTTCCCCAAAGAGATCCTGCGCTCACCGCGATCGTGGTGCGAGGCGCACTACAACATCACCCGCTGGACCACGATGCCGCGCGGCGGCCACTTCGCCGCTTTCGAACAGCCCGACCTGCTCGTCGGGGACATCCGAGAATTCTTCAGGACCGTGCGCGACTGAGAAGGCGGTAGCCACCGTAGAGGACGCCGGCGACCAGGAAGTTGACGAAGTACGCGATATCGGCGCCGTGCCAGGCGGTGGCCACCGGCCCGGCAATCAGCGTGGTGTTCATGAACGGGATCGCCGCCGCGTAGGAGACCACGAACACCACGACCGCGGCGACCGCGTCCCGGCGGGTCGTCATGGCGGCAGCCACGTCGACGAAGGAACCGGCCGACCGGTGGCGCAGCAGCCAGTCGATGACGATGACGGCAACGAAGGCCGGGATCCAGTACCCGATGAGCAGCAGCACATCCAGGAAGCGGGTGGCGGTGTCGGCGGCCTGCAGCCACAGGATCAGGAAGAAGGCCGCGCCGGTCACCAGCAGCGCCGATACCGGCCTGCGCACCCGCACGCCCAGGGTCTGCAGGGCAAGCGATCCGCTGTAGTCGTTCATCACGCCCGAGCCGACCGAGGCCAACGCGATGACCAGCAGCGCGGCGGCACCGAGTACGCCGCCGCCCATCACGTCGCGCACCCCCTCGGCGGTGTGGTCACCGAGGACACCTGCCGCGGCGATCCCGATCCCCTGGACGAAGACGTAGGCCAGCACCATGCCGGCGAAGGTGTATCCGAACACCCGTGCCTTCGATGACTCGACCGGCAGATAGCGGGAGAAGTCCGCGGCGTAGCTGGCCCACGAGATCGTCAGGCTCAGGGCGATTGTCACCTCCATGACGAACGCACCGACCAGATCGGCGCCGGACAGCGTCGCCGGCGTGACGATCTGGTGCCCGTGCACCAGGTTGACCGCGAAGACCACGAACGTCGCGAAGAGCACGACGGTCAGCACCGCCTGCAGTCGGTGGATCAGCTCGTAGCCGATGAAACCGACCGCGCCCTGGACACCCAGCACGATCAGCACGGCGGTCCAGAACGGGATGTCCAACAGCAGCGCCAGGGCCTGACCGCCGAACAGTCCCACCAGCGCGTCCCACGCGATCGAGGACAACCACTGCAGGGCGGCAGGCACCGCGACACCGGATCCGAACGCCAGCCGGGCCGCGGGTAGTTGCGCGGTCCCGGTGCGTGGCCCCCACGTGGACAGATAGGCCACCACCAGCCCGCCCAGCACGGTACCGATGATCATCGCCAGCATGCCCCACCAGAAACCCAGTCCGAGCAGGATGGCCAGCGTGCCGGTGAAGACGCCGGTCATGTTCACCTGCGGGGCGAACCAGACGGTGAACAACCGGCCCGGGGTGCCGTACCTCTTGTCCGGCGAGACCGGCGCGATGCCGTGTGTCTCGACCGACAGGTCGCCGGCACCCTGCGGTGATCGGCCGCTGAAGGAGGGCGAGGTCAGCGATCGGTTCGTCGTCGGAGTGGCCCCAGTGGCGCTGCCGGTCATGGCAGTATTCGACCACGCCACCGCCGCCGCGCTGCGGCCACCCGGCGTCGACGCTGATGGCAGTCAACCCATCAACGCAGCGGATTCTGACCTCCTGCGCCGAGAAACCTATGGATTCCATTGTCGGAATGTAAATTCGTTGCGGAATCGCTTGCGAAGGTCGGTGTGATGGGCAATTGTTGTCCTACCGACCGCAATGCTGAGGAGGCCCAGTCCTGTCCGGTACAGACACCACCGCCACGGACCCCGAGACCGGCGAGGGCGGAGCCGCGCTGGCCAAGGGTGCGCCCGTCATCGAGATCGACCATGTGGTCAAGCGCTTCGACGACTACGTCGCCGTGGCCGATGCGGACTTCACCATCGCCTCGGGCGAGTTCTTCTCGATGCTGGGTCCCTCGGGCTGCGGCAAGACGACCACGCTGCGCATGATCGCCGGCTTCGAGACCCCCACCGAAGGCGCCATCCGGCTCGAGGGTGTCGACGTCTCGAAGGTCCCGCCGCACAAACGCAACGTCAACACCGTCTTCCAGCACTATGCGCTGTTCCCGCACATGACGGTCTGGGACAACATCGCCTACGGTCCGCGCAGCATGAAGCTGGACAAGACCAAGGGCAAGGGTGAGACCAAGCGTCGCGTCGACGAGATCATCGAGATCGTCCGCCTCACCGATTTCGCCAAGCGCAAGCCCGGCCAGCTCTCCGGCGGCCAGCAGCAGCGCGTGGCGTTGGCCCGGGCACTGGTCAATTATCCCAGCGCGCTGCTGCTCGACGAACCGCTCGGCGCGCTGGATCTGAAACTGCGCCATGCCATGCAGTTCGAGCTCAAGCGGATCCAGCGCGAGGTCGGCATCACCTTCATCTACGTCACCCACGACCAGGAGGAAGCGCTGACCATGAGTGACCGCATCGCGGTCATGAACGCCGGCAACGTCGAACAGATCGGCACACCGGCCGACATCTACGACCGGCCGGCGACGGTGTTCGTGGCGGGGTTCATCGGGCAGGCGAATCTGTGGGCCGGCCGGCAGACGGGGCGGGTGAACCGTGACTACGTCGAGATCGACGTGCTGGGCACCACGCTGAAATCCCGGCCCGGCGAGACCGCCATCGAGTCCGGCGGACAGGCGACCCTGATGATCCGTCCCGAGCGGGTCCGGGTCTCCGCCGACCAGCCCTCCGGTGACCTCGCGGTCGTCCGCGGCACCGTGCGGGATCTGACCTTCCAGGGCCCGGTGGTCCGATTGGCCGTCGCTGCGCCCGACGACTCGACGATCGTTGCCCACGTCGGTCCCGAACAGGATCTGCCGATGCTGCGTCCCGGTGACCAGGTGTACGTCAGCTGGTCCCCGCAGGCGTCGCTGGTGCTGCCGGCGGCCGACATCCCGACCACCGAGGATCTCGAAGAGATGCTCGACGAATCCTGATCCCAGCGATCGGACCCCTCCCCCACCCTCACGAAAGGTCCAGCATGTCCAACGAGATCGATCCCCGGCTGCTGTCCCGACTGGCTGCCAACCGCACCAGCCGGCGGCGGTTCATCGGCGGCAGTGCCGCCACGGCCGCGGCGGCGATCCTGGGCTCGTCGTTCCTGGCGGCGTGCGGATCCGACAGTGGCAGTTCGTCTTCGGGATCCTCGGACACCGGTGAGACGTCCAGCGACACCCTGCGCATCTCCAATTGGCCGCTGTACATGGCCGACGGTTTCATCGCCGCCTTCCAGTCCGCCTCGGGCCTGACCGTCGACTACAAGGAAGACTTCAACGACAACGAGCAGTGGTTCGCCAAGGTCAAGGAGCCGCTGTCGCGCCAGCAGGACATCGGCGCCGACCTGGTGGTGCCCACCGAGTTCATGGCAGCCCGGGTGAAGGGCCTGGGATGGCTCAACGAGATCAGCGAAGCCGGCGTCCCCAACCGCAAGAACCTGCGCCAGGATCTGCTGGACTCCAAGGTCGATCAGGGCCGCAAGTTCACCGCGCCCTACATGACCGGCATGGTCGGCCTGGCCTACAACCGCGCCGCCACCGGGCGTGAAATCCGGTCCATCGACGATCTGTGGGATCCCGCCTTCAAGGGCCGGGTCAGCCTGTTCTCCGATGTGCAGGACGGCCTCGGGATGATCATGCTCTCGCAGGGCAACTCGCCCGAAGACCCCAGCACCGATGCGATCACCAAGGCCGTGGACCTGGTCCGCGAACAGAAGGACCGCGGGCAGATCCGCCGTTTCACCGGCAACGATTACGCCGATGACCTGGCCGCCGGCAATATCGCTGTGGCTCAGGCGTATTCCGGCGACGTCGTGCAGTTGCAGGCCGACAACCCGGATCTGCAGTTCATCGTCCCCGAGTCCGGCGGCGACTGGTTCATCGACACCATGGTGGTGCCCTACACCACGCAGAACCAGAAGGGCGCCGAGGCGTGGATCGACTATGTCTACGACCGGGCCAATTACGCCAAGCTCGTCGCCTTCACCCAGTTCGTCCCGGCGCTGTCGGACATGACCGATGAGTTGGCGAAGGTCGATCCGGCCTCGGCGGAGAACCCGTTGATCAACCCGTCACCTGAGGTACAGGCGAACCTCAAGTCGTGGGCCGCGCTGACCGACGAACAGACGCAGGAATTCAACACCCTGTACGCCGCGGTGACCGGTGGCTGATCAGCGGATGGCACGGCGGATACGAGGAGCTTGAATGGCGGGAGTCGCCACCAGCAGCAGACAGCGCAGCAAGATCGCTCCGTACTTGATGATCTTGCCCGCGCTGGCCTATCTCGCCATCTTCTTCGTGGTGCCGTTCGTGACGCTGGCCCGGACGTCGTTGTCGTCGGCAGGCGGGTCGGTGTACCTGCCGACGCTGACGTTCGACTGGAACTTCGGCAATTTCGTCGACGCGTTCAAGCTCTACCAAGACCCGATCCTGCGCTCCTTCGGGTACGCGGCGACGGCCACCGTGCTGTGCCTGTTGCTCGCCTTCCCGCTGGCCTACGTCATCGCGTTCAAGGCGGGTCGGTTCAAGAACCTGATCCTGGGTCTGGTCATCCTGCCGTTCTTCGTGACCTTCCTGATCCGCACCATCGCCTGGAAGACGATCCTGGCCGACGAGGGCTGGGTCGTCAGTGCGCTGGGGGCAGTCGGGTTGCTGCCCGATGAGGGTCGGTTGCTCTCGACGAGTTGGGCGGTGATCGGCGGTCTGACCTACAACTGGATCATCTTCATGATCCTGCCGCTGTATGTCAGCCTGGAGAAGATCGATCCGCGGCTGCTGGAGGCGTCCCGGGATCTGTATTCCGGTGGCACACGCAGCTTCCGGAAGGTGATCCTGCCGCTGTCGCTGCCCGGGGTGTTGGCCGGCAGCATGCTGGTGTTCATCCCCGCGGTCGGTGACTTCATCAACGCCGACTATCTGGGCAGTACCCAGACCACGATGATCGGCAACGTCATCCAGAAGCAGTTCCTGGTGGTCAAGGACTATCCCGCGGCCGCCGCGCTGAGCCTGGGGCTGATGGGTCTGATCCTGGTAGGGGTGATCCTCTACACGCGGGCGCTGGGAACGGAGGATCTGGTATGACCGCCACCGTGCAACGGCCGTCCGGGCCGACGGACGGTCCGGCCCACCCGTCCAAACATGTTCGGGCGCGCCCGAAGTGGGGCGACTACTCGCTGCGGATCGTCGCCGGGCTGGTGCTGCTGTATCTGTTCCTGCCCATCGCGGTGATCGTGTTGTTCTCCTTCAACAAGCCGGCGGGCAAGTTCAACTACACCTGGCAGGGCTTCACGCTGGAGAATTGGCTGGACCCGTTCAAGTACCCGGCGTTGACCGATGCGTTGAAGCTCAGCCTGGAGATCGCCCTGATCTCGACGTTGGTGGCCCTGGTGCTGGGTTCGTTGTTGGCGATCGCGTTGGTGCGCCAGCGGTTCCGCGGCTATCGGGCGGTCGACACCTTCGTCATCCTGCCGCTGACCGCGCCCGAGGTCGTGATGGGTGCGTCGTTGCTGACGCTGTTCCTGGATCTGGGCTGGGCGGCCGGCTATACCACGATCCTGATCGCCCATATCGCCTTCGAGGTCAGCTTCATCGCCATGACGGTGCGGGCTCGGGTGCGCGGTTTCGACTGGACGTTGGAGGATGCCTCGATGGATCTGGGCGCCAGCCCGATCCGCACCTTCTTCAAGGTCACTTTGCCGCTGATCGTGCCCGGCATCGTGGCGGCGGGCATGCTGTCGTTCGCGTTGTCGCTCGACGATTTCATCGTCACCTATTTCGTGAGCGGGTCGACGGTGACCTACCCGCTCTATGTCAACGCTGCGGTCAAGGCCGCCGTCCCGCCGCAGATCAACGTGCTGGCCACCGCGATCCTGGTGATCAGTCTGATCTTGTTGGCCTTCGGCACGCTCTACCGGCGCAAGGTGAAGGTGTAACCACCGTCAGGCGTCCGGTTGAGATGGGTTCGTGGGTGCGGGCCCCGTGGCGGGCCGCACCGATACCGGCCACGATGACGAAACAGATGCCGGCCAGACCGATGGGCGCCGGCACCTGGCGCAGGATGAGCCAGCCCATCAACATGGCGAACGCGGGCTCCAGACTCATCAGGGTGCCGAATGCCGCGGAGGTGAGCCGGCGCAGCGCGAGGAGTTCCAGCGCGAACGGGATGACCGGTAGCAGGATGGCCAGCCCGATGCCGATCAGCCACAGCTGCGGGGTCAACTGCGTGAACACCGCGGGCCCGGCCACCACCGACGCCACCAGGGCGGCGACCGGTATCGAGACCGCCAGCCCGCTCAGGCCACCGACCTGATCGCCGACGCGCTGGGTCAGCACGATGTAGATGCCCCAACACAATCCGGCGCCCAGCGCGTAGGAGACCCCGATCGGGTCGAAGGTGCCTGACCAGGGTTCGGTGAGCATCAGCACACCGGCCCCGGCGAGTCCCGGCCAGAGGAAACGATTGCGTCCACTGCCCTGCCACACCGCCACGCCCAACGGACCCAGGAACTCCAGCGCGCTGGCCGTGCCGAGCGGGATGCGTGCCACCGCCATCATGAACAGCACGGTGATCCCGGCGGTGACGACGCCCAGCAGCACGGCGGCGCCGAGGGTGGCCCGGGTGAACGAGGACGGCCGCGGCCGGACCAGGATCAGCAGCAGGATCGCCGCCCAGAACAATCGCAGCCACGCCGCGCCGGTCGCCCCGATCTGGTCGATCAGCCCGACCGCGATCGCGGCGCCCAACTGCACCGAGCACATCGCGGCGATCGCCATGAGCGCGCCGTTGCGGACGTGAGCGGTCGACATCCCTGCATTCAACGTCGGCTCATCCCGGGCTGTCCACGCCTTTTCCGGGCGCGCCGGCGGGGATGGTCAGCGGGTGCGGTCCGGGAACGGGTCGTTGCGGAAGTCGATCTGGGCGGCCGCGTTGCTGACCGCCGTCACCATGCCGGAGCCGATCGGCCCGGCACTGTCGAACAGGGTCGAGGTGCCGACGGCGATGCCGTCGGCGGTCCAGTGCGAGTCGGCCTGCACGCCGATCCATTCATCACGGGGTAGCCGGGCCAGTGCCACGGTCAGGTCACCGTTGATGTAGCCGACGCCGGCGGTGCCCAGATTGGTGACCAGGCTGGTGCCCTCGGCGGCCATTGCAGCGCGCACGAACGGGGAATTGCCGGAGCCCTGCACGACGTCGATGGTGCGGTTGAGCAACCGCTTACGTGAGGTGTTCTGGTGATCGGCGATGGTCCCGGTCCAGCCGACGTCATCGCTGCCGACCCCGATTCCACGTTCCTCGTCGCGGTCGGTGGGCATCTGGAAATCGGCCGGACCCGCCCACTCCGTTCCGCGGGGCGGGGCTGAGCGCCGGTACTGGACCAGCGTCGCGCGCACCACGGTGACACCGTCCTGTACGAGCTCGCACTCCGCGTTGCGGACCCGCCTGCCCTCGCGTACCGAGGCCAGCTTGATCACCGTCGGCACGCCGCGGGCGGCCTTGAACAGGTCCACGGTCAGCCGGGCGGGCAGGAACTCGGGGTCGCCGAACTGCACTTCCAGGGACCGCGCCGCCAGGCCCACGAGCGCGGGACCGTTCAGATGGTCGTCACCCCAGTGGCTCTGCGCGTAGGCGGTCGGCGTGAAGGTGCCCTGTTCGGTCTGATGGAAATGGAACGGCCGTTCGGTCATTTCCGCATCGTCGCACGGGGGATGTCGGAACCGCCGACCGGCTACCGCGGTGTGACGATCCCGTGGTCGTAGGCGTAGACGATGGCCGCCGCGCGATCGCGCAGGCCCAGCTTGTCGAAGATCCGGCCGATATGGCTCTTGACCGTCACCCCGGAGATGAAGAGTTCGTCGGCGATCTCGGCGTTGGTGCGTCCGCGCCCGATGAGGGTCAGCACATCGAGTTCACGGCCGGTGAGCTCTTTGACCTGCACCGGGCTCGGACCGTCGGCGACCTGGCGGTAGGTGGTCAGCACCCGGGCGGTCACGGCGGGATCCAGATAGCTGTCGCCGTGGGCCACGGCCCGCACGGCGCGGATCAACTCCTCGGCCGAGGAATCCTTGAGCACGAACCCGGCCGCGCCGGCGCGCAGCACACCGGACAGCAGATCGTCCTCGTTGAACGTGGTGAGCGCCAGGACCGGCGGCCCGCCCGCGGCGACGAGCCGGCGGGTGGCCTCGATTCCGTCGATCCGCTTCATCCGCAGATCCATCACCACGACGTCGACGGCATGCTCGGCCAGTGCGGCGGGCACCTCGTCTCCGTCGCCGCACTCGGCCACGATCACGAAACCGTCCTTGCGGCGCAGGATCCGGCGCAATCCGGAACGCACCAGATCCTGGTCATCGACGAGCAGCACCGCGATGTCGATCCATCCCCCGTCGCTGGTGAAGTCCATCTGCGCAGCTATCCCCCGCACCCGCCGGTCCGGGCGGCGGGGCCGGTGACACCGAGCGGGAGTTCGGCGTGCACCGTCCACCCCTGGCGGGTCGAGCCGATATCGATGGCCCCGCCGAGCAGCTGCACCCGCTGCCGCATACCGCGGACACCGCGACCGTCGGGGGCGAGCCGGCCGCGGATGGTCCGGTCGGTCGCGGCGGGCACCGGCAGTTCGTTGGCGACCGTGAGCGCGGCGCGATCGGCGGTGACCGCGAGCGTGACCGTCGACCGGGACTCCGGGGCGTGCTTGGCGATGTTGGACAGCGACTCCTGGGCGATGCGGTAGAGCGCGAGTCCGATGGCCGGCGACACCTGTGCGGTGGGGCCCTCGGTGCGCAGCGTCACGGTCAGGCCCGCCCGCGCGAAATCATCGGTCAATCGGGCGATGTCTTCGACCCCGGGTTCCGGTGCGATCTTCATCGGGGTTCCGTCGAGCAGTCCGACCGTGCGTCGGATGTCGGCCATCGCGGCCCGGCCCAGTTTCTCGGCGTCCTCCAGTGCATCGACCGCATCGTCGATATCGCGATCCTCCTGCAACGCCCGCCGGGCGCCGGTCAGGTGCAGCAGGGTGACCGAGAGCGAATGGGCGATCACATCGTGCACCTCGCGGGCGATCCGGCGGCGCTCGTCGGCGGCGGCATGCTCGGTCAGCGCGTGCTGCGCTGCCCGCTGGGCCACGATGAGCTGTTGCTGGATGCGCATCAGATAGCCGACCAGCCAACCCATTCCGAGCACGCTCAGGTAGAGCCAGACACCGTCGAGCCGTCCGGACACCGCCGCCGCGCCCAGCATGGCGGCCGCCGAGGCCGTCGCCGCCAGGCCGCCGGCCGGTGGGGTCATCGCCGCGACCACGCCGACCATCAACACCAGGATCAGTGGCGCGAAATCGAAGGGTATCGGGGTCGAGGTGCCGAACAGGAAGATCGCCGCCGCGCCCGACCAAGCGCCCCAGATCAGCAACGGGTTGAACGACGCGCCCGCGGCGAAGAACACCACCAGTGGGCACATCGCCACCATGATGCCGACCGGCACCGCCACCAGATAGTCGGCGGCGGGCCGTTGCAGCGTCGAGATGACGGCGATGACGGCCAGCGCGGTGTCGGTGGTGATGACGAACATCCAGCTCCACCCGAGCTCGTTGAGCTCGTTGTGACGTTCGAAACGCCGACGCAGGAATTCGGGCACCACGAAGCGCATCGGTCAATGGTAGGACCCCCGAGCGGCGATCACCATCATGCCGTGGGCGGGCTGCGCCCTCCTACCAGGGGCGGAGCCGCGCCGGGGAGGGCTTCGGCCCGATGCGGGTGGCCGGTGCGGCGAATGAGCTGTGCTGCAACGTCATCGCCCGCGCGTCAGTGCGAGAGCAGGTCGTCGGCGGGTTCGTCCCAGTGGTCCAGGTTGACCGCATGCGTCAACGGCCTGCGACGTAGCCGGCCGTGGCGACCCTTGGGCCAACCGACCACGATGTGGCCGCCGAGCATCCAGTCATCGGGCACCCCCACCGCCTCGCGCAGGATCTTCTCGCCGCCGTAGGAGGCCCAGCTGGTCAGGCACGCACCCAGACCCTGGGCCCGGGCGGCGAGCAGGAAGTTCTGCATCGCCGGGAAGATGGAACCGCCCAGCAACAGGTCGGAGGCGGTGGGAAAGCGCTTCTGGACGAAGAGCACCGAGGTGAACTCCTCGGCGCGGTCGTGGAGTTCATAGGTGGCCCGGTTGTTGCGGGCGACCAGGTCGGTCTCCTGCGCGGAGGGCCGGGTCATCCCGTAGACCGGCTCGATGACCGCCAGTGCATGGCGCGCGGCCTCGGCCACCACCGCGCGCTGCGCGGCGCTGCGTAGCACGATGAATCGCCAGGCCTGGGCGTTGGCGCCGGATGGGGCCCAGGTGGCCGCCTCCAGACATCGGGTCAGGGTGGCATCGTCGACCGGCTCGTCGGTGAACCGACGGATCGTCCGCGCGGTCGACAGCACCTCCCAGATGTCACTGCTCGCTGTGGCCATGTCGGCACCCTAGCGTGCGGTCAGCCCATCGTGGCGGCGCCGGCCGCCGTCATCAATTCGACGGCCTGCCGGCGGGTCAGCGTGCCGAGCATCTGGGCGGCGGCCTTCATGATGTCGCCGACCAGCACCGTAGGGCCGTTCTCCAGGTTCGCGAACGCCTCGGTGATGACCTCCTCGACGGTGGCCGCATCGGCGGGAGTCGCCTCGACGGACTCCAGCACGCCGCGACGGTGTTCCAGGGTGCGCAGCGCAGGCGTGTCCGTCTTACCCAGGATCAGGCCGATGACGTCCACCCCGGTGTCTCGCAGTTCGGCCCACAGCGCCTCGGCGAACACCAGGTCGAAGGCCTTCGATGCGCCGTAGGCGACCATGTTCGGGGCTCCGACGAATCCCGCTCCGGAGCCGAACACCACGATGCCGCCGCGGCCCCGCGCCACCATCGGTGCCGCGAAGTGGTGGCACAGCCGCATCGGGGTCAGGCAGTTGCGCTGCACCATCGCCTCGGCCGCGCTCAGCGGGCTGTCCAGGAACGGGGTGTAGTGCGGTTCCGCGCCTGCGCAGTACACCAGGAACCCGACCTCCACGTCGGCGGTCGCAGCGGCGATCTGGGCTGTCGCGTCGTCGAGCGCCAGATCGATGGCCAGCGTGCGGGTTTCGACCCCGGTCTCGGCGCGGATACGCTCCGCGACATCGGCCAGTACCGTTTCGCGACGGGCCACCAGGACGAGGTTGACACCGCGGCGGGCAAGTTCGGCGGCGAACGCCGCACCCACGCCGTCGGAGGCACCGGCCACCAGTGCCCAAGGTCCGTACCTGTCGGCGAACACGTGTCAGTCCCCCACCGCGACGATGCGCACCGAGGTGAAGACGCGCTTGGCGATGCGCCAGCCTGCGTCGGTACGGACCATGTCGTCATCGTAGAAGCCGATGGCGTTGACACCGGATGTGTTGTCCTGAGCGAGAATCAGACCGTCCACGTAGGTGCGGGCGGTGGCGCGGTCGCCGTCGAGAGTGATCACGAAATTGGACAACCGGTGCATGGTGTGCCCGGCCATCGCGTGGGAGGCGTTCATGAACTCGGTCACGGCGTCGACGCCGTCGAAGGTGCCGATCTGGCCGTAGTCCAGCACACAGTCGGGCGTGAACACGCTGCGGAAAGCGTCCCAGTCCCGGCGGTCGATCCCGGTGGCGTAGCGCAACAGGGTGTCGGTGATGTCGGCGCGGTCGCGATAGGGGTCGGTCATCGTGGGTCTCCGTTCGGGTGCACGACGATGCGGGGCGGTCCGTAACGGCCGAGACTACGGGTTGTTGCCTGAAATACGCCCGATCGCGCCACAACCCGTAGTGTCGCCGATCAACGCACCGGGTCGAACAGCACGGGCAGTGCGGTCGGCGACCGGAACACCTGACCGCGGATGTGCGGGTCTCCCCCATCGGGATCGAGCCGTAGATTCGGCAACCGGTCCAGCAGCAGGTTGACGGCGGTCCGCATCTCGAGCCGGGCCAGGTGCATACCCAGGCAGACATGGACTCCGTAACCCCACCCGACGTTCGCCTTCTGCTTGCGGAAGATGTCGAACCGGTCCGGGTCCGGGTAGCGATCATCCTGGCGGTTCGCCGCACCCAGCATCGGCATCACCGTCGCACCCGCCGGAATCCGCACCCCGCCGAGTTCGGTGTCGCGGGTGGCCACCCGGGTGATGGTCAGCAGCGGGGACTCCCAGCGCACCCCCTCCTCGATCGCCTGCGGCAGCAGCGACCTGTCGGCCTTGACGGCATCGAGTTGGGCGGGGTCCGAGAGCAACGCGAACAGCAGGCTGCCCAGCGACCGGTAGGTGGTCTCCACCCCGGCCGGCAGCAGCAGCCGCAGGAAGGAGTAGATCTCTTCGTCGGCGAGCTTGGCACCGTCGATCTCGGCTGCGGCCAGCGCGCTGATCAGATCGTCGCGAGGTTCGGCGCGCCGCGCCTGCAGGATCGGGGCGAAGTACTCACACAGCGCTGCCGACGCCGCCAGTCCGCGCTCGGGGTTCATCAGCCAGCTCAGTAGCGAGATCGACCATCGCTGGAACTGCGGGTAGTCCTCCTCGGGCAGCCCCAGCAACCCTGCGATGATCTGACTCGGATAGTCGAAGGTGAACTCCTTGACCAGATCGGCCCGGCCGGCACCGGCGAATTTGTCGATCAGGGCGTTACCGACCCGGCCGACGAGCTCGTCCTCCCAGCGTGCCAACGACTTCTGGGTGAAGGCCTTCTGCACGAGGGCGCGCAGCCTGCCGTGCACTGGCTCGTCCATGCCGAGCATCACCCGCTCCCCCAACACCGGGCCGAACGCGGCGATGACACCGGCCGAGGAGTACGTCTCGTTGTCGCGCAGCATCTGCTGTACCTCCTCGTGGCGGTACACGATGAACATCGGCAGCGACTCCTCATGGGGCAGCGCGCCCGAGGTCTCCAGCCGCTGCACCGGTTCCTCGCGGCGCAACCGTGCCATCTCGGTATACGGGTCGCGGACATCGCCGGAGATGGCGTCGTCGAAGGATCCGAAATCCTCCAGATCGTCGAAAAGTTGTTCCACTGTGCTGAACTCCTCAAACCGCCGGATAGGCGATGGATTTGATCTCGGTGTACTGATCGAAGCCGGCGGTGCCGTTCTGCCGGCCGACGCCGCTGTTCTTGTATCCGCCGAACGGGGTGTCGGCGCCGTAGCCGGCGGTCCCGTTGACCCCGATAAATCCCGCCCGCAGCCGTCTGGCCACCGCGAGTGCGTGATCCACTGATCCGGATATGACATTGCCTGCCAGTCCGTACGGGCTGTCGTTGGCGATGTGCACCGCGTCGTCCTCGTCCCCGTAAGCGATGACCGAGAGCACCGGACCGAAGATCTCCTCCTGCGCGATGGTCATCGAGTTGTCGACATCGGCGAAAAGGGTCGGCCGGACGAAGAATCCGGTGTCCAGCCCGTCGGGCGGCTCCGCACCCCCGACGACCAGTCGCGCCCCCTCGGCGATGCCTTTCTCGATGTATCCCCGGATCCGGGTGCGCTGCCGGTCGGAGATGACGGGACCGCACAGGGTGGCCGGATCCTGGGGATCCCCGGGCTGCACCCCGCGATAGATGCCGCTGAGGATCTCGATCCCTTCGTCGTAGCGCGAGCGCGGGAGCAGGAGTCGGGTCGGATTGGCACAGCCCTGCCCGGCGTGCACGCACGGCGCGATGCCCATCATGCAGCCGAGGGCGAGGTCGGCATCCTCCAACACGATGGTGGCCGATTTGCCCCCGAGCTCGAGGAACAGCCGCTTCATGGTCGCCGCACCCTTCTCCATGATTCGCATCCCCACCGCGGTAGAGCCGGTGAAGCTGATCAGATCGACCTTCGGTGAGAGCGTGAGCTCCTCGCCGATGAGATGATCCGACGCTGTCAGCACGTTGACGACGCCGGCGGGGATGTCGGTGTGCTCGGCGACGAGGCGACCGAGCCGGGTGGCGTTGAAGGGGGTGTCGGGTGCGGCTTTGAGCACCACGGTGTTGCCGGTGGCCAGCGCCTGCCCGAGTTTGTGGATGGCGACCTCGAACGGGAAGTTCCACGGCACGATGGCGCCCACCACGCCGACCGCCTCCCGCCAGACCTTGCGGGTGGTGTTCACACCGGTGACCGAGACCAGCGCATCACCCAGTGAGGTCTCCCACGGATAGTCGTCGATCAGGTCCGCTGGATAGGTGAGCGCGTCGCTCAGCGGCGCGTCCAGCTGGGGTCCGTGCGTGATCGAACGGGGGCAGCCGACCTCGGCGATCAGCTCTTCACGCAGCAGCTCGCGCTCGGCCTCCAGCGCGTCCTGCAACTGGCGCAGACAGTGTTGGCGCAGAACGCGGTTGGTGGACCAGTCGGTTCGGTCGAAGGCGCGCCGGGCCGCGTCGATCGCCCGGTGCGCGTCGGCCGTCGACGCGTCGGACACCTCACCGATCACCTGCTCGGTGGCCGGATTGATGTTGGCGAAGACGCCGGCGGCACCCTCGACGAGTTTGCCGTCGATGAGCATGCGGGTCTCGTGTCCGGTGTCAACCATGTGCGCGGGCCCCTTCCTGATCGGGGGCGCCGGCCGGCTGGACCGGCGCCGGTGGCGGCGCGAAACGCATGGCCAGCAGTGCGACACGCTGCAACACGGGCGGGGGCAGCACCTTGGCCGCCAGGACCAGGCCCTGCTGTACGGGGGTCAGCCGACCCGGTCGCATGCTGCCCATGCCGGGCAGGCCCATGGCCAACCGCGTCATGTGATGTACGCCGGAGCTGGGCAGGATCCGGTTGGCGATCAACAACATCCGGGCATCCGGTCCCACCGGGCGGCGCACGAACGCCGGTGTGTCCTCCAGCGCCCGCGCGAGCGCCTCGGCGAAGATCTGCGGCGGGCGGGCCATCTTCATCGCGAGCCGGCCGCGGCGGTCGACGGTGGCATGGTGGCGCGCGTAGGGTCCGGCGAAGTCGCGGCAATCCGTCGTGCCCGCGTCGGTGATGATGTCGGTGTCATATGTGCCGGTCGCCAGGATCGTCACCCCGATCCCGAACGGGGCGATCTCACCGGCCATCGATTCACCCCAGCGTTCCAGCGCGCCCTTGGCAGCTGAATACGCTGCGATGGAGGGCATCCCGCGCACTCCGCCCTGGCTGGAGATCAACACGATACGCCCCCGCCCGGCCGCGCGCATCGAGGGCAGCAGGGTCTTGGTGAGCAGCACCGGTCCGAGCAGATGGGTGTGCAACATCCTGTCCCACAACTCCATCGGGGTTTCCTCCACCATCCCGGCGGCGGAGATGCCCGCGTTGTGGACGATGGCATCCGGTGCGCCGACAGCCGCCTCGATCGCGGCGGCGGCCGAGCGCACCGAGGTCGCGTCGTCGAGGTCGAGTTGCACGCCGATCAGCCGAGGGGCGTCGGGGGACGCCCCGGCGGCGTCGCGCAGTCTCGGCATACCCGTGTCCGGCGAGCGCATGGCGGCGACGACCCGCCAGCCGTGCCGGTACAGGTGGGCCGCAGACGCCAGACCGAGGCCACGGGAGGCGCCGGTGATCACTACGGTGCGGGTGTCAGCCATTGTTCTCCTCCGGTGCACATCGGTTGCTGCGGGAGCCGGGCACCACATCCGGTCTGCCGTCGGGCTGCCCGCTCATCCAGGTCGACATGATGCCCACCGCAAACGGTCCCTGTGCGCCGTTCTCCTCGTAATAGCCCTGCGGGTCATAGACCTTGGCCTCCGGATAGGGCCAGGGGCAGGCGACCGACGTGGCTGCCCCGGACACCCTGATCAGGGTGAAGCCCAGGCCGTAGGCGAAGTAGGCGACGTTGATGATGACGAACATGACGACCAACATGCCCAGCCGCGGACGGGACAGGAACAGTCGCGAGCGGTGTGCCAACTTCTCGGCGACGGTGCGGCCGGTGTCGTCGCGGTAGACGAGGATGCCGGCGGGCACCATGACGAACGTGACCATGACCGACTCCCACAGCAGCGGGAACTGGAACGTGGTGCCGGTGAAGATCGACCCGAACGGGATGACCTGGGAGTAGATGTAGAGCCCGGTGCGGACCAGGGTGAGTTCGAGCACCATGTCGAAGAGGAACCCGATGACGAAGATCAGCGATCCCAGGGTGAGCAACGGGTGGCGCCACACGAACGCGTCGACCTCGTTGCGGGACTGCAACTTCCGCAAGATCCACACCGCCGGGAAGTACGGGCCGAACTGGAACATGACATAGCCGATCACGACGAACGGCTCGACCGTCGGGGACAGCGACACCCACGGCCAATCCTCGGGCCAGTGCCACAGCTCGGGGTTGTAGACCGCGTACGGGGCCCAGTTCATGTACGGGTCCTGCCATACGATGAAGGTCGTGATGGCGGCCATCATCACGATCGGGCTGCCGGGATTGCGCCGCCAGGCGATGATGCAGACGATCAGCAGGGCGGGCACCGAAAAGATGGTGAAGATCTGCCAGAGTTCGATCCAGTGGTCGAAGCCGAAGAGGAAGTCCACCGGACGTGGCGTGCCGACAACCTCGGGATTGCGGATACGCGGTGATACCGCGCCGCTGCGCGCGTGGTGGGCGATGACGGCAATACACGCAGCCGCCGCCACCAACCATGCGATGCCCCAGGGGAATCGGCGCCGCTGCGGTGACGTCGGGGACTCGGTGCCGCTGGTGAGGTGATCGGTACTCATCTCACTCCTCCCCGAATCGGTCGACCAGATGGGAGTTCACGCCGTCGGCGTCGAGCGTGCGCGCCACCAGATAGCCCGCGCCCATCCAGGCGCGTCGGGTCCAGTTGCCGAAGGAGACCCGCGTTCCGGGTGCACCGGCCGCGGCGGGCAGCATCTTGACCCGCTCCAGCGCCTCCTTGACTCCGCGCGGGCTGAGCGGATGGGCATCGGTGACGGCGTGTAGCAGTGCATTGGCGACATCGTGGTTCACCACCGGCACGCAGTACTCGGGCCGCCGGCCGAACGCCTGCTGGTAGCGGTCCAGGAACCGCTGGCCGACCTTATTGCTCTCGTCGTACTGATCGACGCCGGTCCAGCCCATGAACGCCTCCCACATGACCGGATTGACCCAGGCGTTCTGGAAGGCGGTGCTGGTGAATCGAGACGGGTCCCAACCCATGTCGGCGAGCACCGCGTTGAGGAAGACGATGCCGAAGCCGAACCCGCAGTGCACCAGTGCGCTCGGCTTGGCCTGCGCGACAGCGGCGACCGCCTCCGTCACGTTCTGCGCGGTCTGGGCAATGGTCGCCTCGGCGACGATGCGGATGTTCTTGCGTCGGCAGGCGCTGCGGAAGTGGCGCAGATAGGTCTCACCGACCAGGGACGCCTCGATGAGCACACCCACCTCGGTGTGACCGCCCTTGGCCAGCAGATCGGCCCAGAAGATCGGCTCGTCGGTCAGCGATCCCTGGGGAAAGGCGAAAGTCCACTCACCGAGCCAGTCGTCACTGCCGGTGACGCTGAGCGCGGGCACCCGGAACCGCTCTTCGATGGCCTCGCGGGTGGGTACGGCGTTGTCGGTGATGTGTGGTCCGAACACCGCCAGGCAGCCCTCGTCGACGAGTTCACCGTAGGCGTCGATCACCTTCTTCACCGCCCCCTTGGGCAGACCCTCGACCTCGCGGTACACCAGCTCGATCCGCCGGTCGATGCGGCCCTGCGCCAGGGCCTCGTCGAACAGCAGCTGGAACGGCTGGAAGAAGTCGTCCTTCATCTCCTGCGGGTAGGAGTCCGGCAGCGTGAAGTCCATCAGATAGCCGACCTTGATCGGCTCGGCGGCGCTCTCGTAGGCCATACTCATTCTCCGTCCGCGGGCAGATACACGTCGATCATTTCGATGAGACCTCTGGTCACCGTCGAGTCATCGGTGAGGGGTCCGGCAATGGCGGCACGTGCTGCGGCGTGTGGCGTCAGCCCCTCACCGATCAGCCGTCCGGCCGCGATCAGCACCCGGGTGGACGCGACCTCGCGCAACCCACCGGTCTCCAACCGCCGGATGGCCTGCCCGAGTCGCACCAGCTCGGCCGCCCGGCGATGGTCGATGCCGGCCTCGTCGGCCAGGATCTTCTCCTCGACATCCGCTGCGGGAAACCCGAACTCGATGGCGACCATGCGCTGTCGGGTGGAATCCTTGAGGTCTTTGAGCACGCTCTGGTATCCGGGATTGTAGGAGACCACCAGGCCGAATCCGGGCGCCGCGGTGAGCGTGACGCCGAGCCGGTCGATCGGCAGTTCACGGCGGTGGTCGGCCAGCGGGTGCAGTACGACGGTGGTGTCCTGCCGGGCCTCGACGACCTCGTCGAGATAGCAGATGGCGCCCTCGCGCACCGCCCGGGTCAGCGGTCCGTCCACCCACTCGGTCTCGCCGCCGCGGAGCAGGAACCGGCCGACCAGATCTGCGGTGGTGAGGTCGTCGTGACAGGACACCGTGACCAGCGGGCGTCCCAGGTCGTGGGCCATGGCCTCGACGAACCTGGTCTTGCCGCAACCGGTCGGGCCCTTGAGCACGACCGCGAGCCCCTGTCGGTGGGCAGCCTTGAACACCTGCTCCTCGTCGGCGACGGCGACATAGTACGGACGTTGCGGCGCAGCAGATCTTGGTTGAGCAGGATGCATGACTTCCTCTCGGACAGCAGCCGGATCGACTGTAACCCGGAACAGATGTTTGGTTCAAGCATTTTGTCGGCGGAGTCAGGTGATCCGCCTGCGCAGGTCCGCGGAGCGTAGGGCCGACCGGAACAGCGGCCCGATGACCCCGGCGAGCTCCTCGGGCCGCGGTATCGCGGCGTGTGCGGCGCTGCCGAAGACCCGGCGCAGTTCCGCGGTGTCGGTGCCGGCGCCGACGGTCAGGCAGACGCAGCCGGTCCCCTGCCTCCGCACCTCGGCCAGTGCCCGGCGCGCGTCGGCAGCGCCGTAGACCCGCTCGTATCCGTGGTCGTAGGCCAGCCCGTCGGACAGCACCACTAGCAGTCGTCGCGACGTCCCGGCCTCGTCCGCTATGACGGCCGCGCCGTGCCGGATGGCGGCTCCGAGACGCGAGTAGGCGCCGGGTTTGAGCGCCCCCAGTCGGCCGACGGCCGCGGCGTCGAAGGTGTCCGGGAACCGTTTCACCGGCACGACGTGCACCGCCGCGCGTCCGCGGGACCGGAATCCGTACAACGCCACGCGATCGCCGAGCTCGAACAATGCCACCGTCAGGGCGTGGGCGGTGCGCACCTGTTGCTCGTGCACGCTCCGTCCCGCACCGCCGGACTCACCCGCCGAGCCGGAGATGTCGAGCAACACCAGCACCGCGAGGTCGCGGCGCCGGCGCAGATTGTCGATGTACACCGCGACATCGCCACCGGCGGCCCCGGCCAGCATGTCGACACGTGCCGAGACGGCGGCGTCGATGTCGATATCGTCGCCCTGGGCCTGTCGCCGGCACCGGTCGAGGCCGATACCGAGCCGGGTGAGCGGCCGCCGCAGGCTGTGAACGTCCGGTCGGGCGAGCGTCTCGGGAGGTCCGGCGGACGCATCGATCTCCTCGACGGTGCACCAGTCCGGACGGTAGCGGCGGTGGTGCACGTCCCATTCCGGATAGGTCAGGCCGGTCGCATCCGCGACGTCCTCGGCGTCTCCGGGCGCGGTGGTGGTCGACAGCACCGCGGCCCTGCCGGCTGTTCCCGATCTGGACCGGTGCGTCGCCGCATCGGCTCCCGGCTGTCCGCCCCCGGAGAGTCTGCGGACGCGGTTCATCATGCGTTGCAGCAGCTTTCCGACGGTTGCACCACCGCCGACCGGGCTGGTGAACTGATCGAGCACGTCGGGCTCGTCGTCTCCGAGGGTCTCCTCGGCATCGGGGTCGAACTCATCGACGGCCCGGCCGGCGCCGTCCTTGCGGGCCTGATGACGGCGTGACTGCACCGAATCGACGGGTGCGGCGGCCATCTCGCGTGGCCGCAGGATGCCGAACTCGGGCGGCGCTGCCGGCACCTTGGCCGCGGACAGTGCCGTCTGCAGCGACTCGTGTGCGGAGGACGGGCCACCGGTGGGCACACAATCCAGCAGTGCCCGGACCGGCCGCGGCAGTAATTCTTCGTTGGCCGCCAGCGCGCGTCGTCCCTCGACGGCGAGGTAGCGCCGGGTGGTGTGGGCGCGCCGGCCCACCCTGTGCAGGATGTCTGCCTCCAGACTGCCCGCGGCGATCAGCGATGCCTGTACCGCCAGGCATCGGCGTTGGAACACCGTGTCGGCGGCCGGGTCCAGGTAAATGATCACCCCGTCGGTCCAGGCGGGATGCCCCGGCGCGGCCGGGCGTACCGCCACCGTCCGGCCCGCCAGCGCCGAGGCGAGCAGGGCGTGGGTCTGCAGATCGGCTGCAGCTTCTCCGGTCGTCACCGCCGTCGGCACCTCCGTTGACCAAATATCTGTTCCACCGTAGAGTTTCACCCCGAACCGAGTCAACGTCGAAACGATGGAACACTCTTGGACCCTTTTGGTTTCGGTCATCCGCCGGCCGCCGAGCAGTTCCGCAAGGAACTGCGCACCTGGCTGGCCGATCAGCTCACCGACGACATCGTCAGCGCTGCCCGCCGATGCGGGCACTCGGACGAGGCATTCGCCATCATGCGCCGCTGGAATGCGACATTGGCCGACGCGCGCTGGGCGGCGGTGTCCTGGCCGACCGCGTACGGCGGGCGCGGGGCGAGTGTCGCCGAGGCTCTGATTCACGCCGAGGAAATGACCTGGGCCCGGGTACCGCACCCGCTCAACGTGATCGGTATCAACAATATTGCGCCGGCGCTCATGGAATACGGCACCGAACAGCAGAAGACCTACTTGCTGCCGCGGATGCTGCGCGCCGACGACATCTGGTGTCAGGGCATGTCAGAGCCCGACGCGGGATCGGATCTGGCGTCACTACGCACCCGCGCCGTCCGGGACGGGAACGAGTTCGTGGTGAACGGTCAGAAGATCTGGACCTCGCTGGGGCATCGCGCGAACTGGTGTCAGCTCTATGTTCGCACCGACCCCGACGCACCGAAACATCGGGGCATCTCGTGCCTGATCGTGGACATGGCCCTGCCCGGTATCCAGGCACGTCCGTTGACGACGCTGAGCGGGGATACCGACTTCGCCGAGGTCTTCTTCACCGATGTCCGCGTGCCCGCGAGCGCCTTGCTGGGAACGCTGAATCAGGGTTGGCAGGTCGCCACCACCACGCTGTCACATGAACGTGCCGGGGCGGCGCGGTTGTACGCCGAACTGCAGACGCGGCTGATCGACCTGGTGAACGACCTGGATGAGGCCGGAGACCAGCTGCGCGACCCAGCCGTGCTGCGCCGCCTCGGCGAGTTCGAACTGCGGATCAGTTATCTGGAGACACTGTGTCAGCGTGCGATATCGGCCACCGTGCACGGCACGGACGGCTTTGCCACCGCCAGTCTGGCCAAGTCGGTGTGGGCGGAGATCGGACAGGACCTGGCCGCGTTCGGTTACGGCATGCTGGGCGACGACGGCGGCGGGCAGTGGGCCGACTACCGGCTGACCTCGCATGCGCTGAGCATCGCCGGCGGAACCACCCAGATCAACAACAACATCACCGCCCGACTGCTGGGACTCCCGCGCCGGTGAACCTCGAACGCAGCCCCGAACAGAACGCCCTGGCGCAGTCGATGCGTGCCTTTCTGGCCGCCCACGATGGCGGTGCACGCGCGCTACTCGATGATCCCCGTGGCACCACCGATGCGCGCTGGCAGGGATTGGCCGCACTCGGCGCGACCGGCCTGTTGGTGAGCCCCGAATACGGCGGCTCCGCGGCGACGATGGTGGACGCCGGGATCATCGCCGAAGCCCTCGGCGCGGCATTGGACTCCGGGCCCTGGCTGTCCTGCGCGGCGGCGTGCCGTGCCCTGGCACGGTTCGGCGCCGAAGCTGCGGGGGCGCAACTGCTCGCCGCGATCGCCGACGGTACCGGTGTCGCGACGGTGGGACCGCTCAGCGGTGCCGGTGTCGCGCCCGTCGGTGACGGTCCGAACGTGCTGCTGCGTGGTCGGATCGACCGACTCGACGATGCGGCGGCCGCCGATGTCGCGCTCATCCCCGTTCGCGACGATTTGGGCTGGACGCTGTACGCGGTGCGCACCGCCGATCTGGTGCTGGTGGCGATCCCGATGATGGACAAGACACGCAGGAGTTTCCGGGCGCACCTGCCCGACGTGCCGGCCCGCGTCCTGGGCCGGGCCGACGACGATGCGGCGGCCGCACTGGCCGACGATGTGGCGGCGCTGGCCGCGGCCGACGCGATCGGTGCGGCGCAACGACTGCTCGAGATGACCCTCGAACATGCCGGGAACCGCAGACAGTTCGGTGCACCGATCGGCAGCTTTCAATTGGTGCAGCAACTCTGCGTGAGCATGTACCAGTTCGTCGAACTGGGCCGTGGCGGGGTGCTGCGGGCACTGTGGGCCGCCGACGAGGGCGACGCCGATCAGCGGTGGCTGGCCGCAGCGCGGCTACGGGCCTTCGGGGACCGCCTCGCGACCGTCGGCGACACGGCGATCCAGGTCTTCGGCGGTATCGGCTACACCTGGGAACACGACGCACATCTGCATCTGCGTCGACTGCTGGGATACTCGACGATGCTCGGCACCAGCGATCAGGGATTGGAGCAGGTGGGTGCGGCCCTGGTCGCCGGCTGCCGTGCGGGACGGCCGGGCAGAGCAATGCCCCGCTGACCGCCGGCCAGGTCGTAGAATCGGCAATTCGAAGCAGATTCCGACACAGACACCTAGGGAGCCGATGACCGAGCAATCGTCCGTCTCCACTGACACGCGTCGGACCCAGATCCTGCAGACCGCCAACGACGTGATCGCCGAGTCCGGACTCCGGACCTCGCTGCAGCAGATCGCCGATGCGGCGGGCATCCTCGCGGGCAGCCTGTATCACCACTTCGAATCGAAGGAAGCAATCCTCGTCGAGTTGATCGGCCGGTACCACGCGGCGTTGGATCAGGTCGGCGAGCAGGCGCTCAGCGATCTGGATGCGCCGGATCCGCGCCCGATCGAAGACCAGATCATCGGCCTGGGCTGCGCGATCGCCCGGTGTGCGGTCGCCCATCGCGCCGCGTTGCAGATGTCGTTCTACGAAGGTCCGAGTTCTGATCCCGAACTGATCGAATTGACCAGACGCCGTCCCGAGGGCATCCAGTCCGCGATGCTGCAGTTGCTGCGGGCCGGCCGGTGGAGCGGTGTCATCCGGCCGGAGATGGACCTGCCGACGCTGGCCGACCGGATCTGCCAGAGCATGTTGCACGTCGGGTTGGATGTCATCCGCCACAAGGGCACCAGCGACCAGGTGGCCGCGCTGCTGTGCCGCATCCACCTGCACGGGCTGGCCAGCCGTGATCTGACCGACGCGCAGTTGGACCGGTCGGCCGCTTTCGCCGCCGCCGACGAGGTGGTCAAGAGCTGGTCGGAGAACGCCGGGCCGGTTCTCGGCGACAAGGCCTCCCACGTCCGTGCCGTCGCGCGCGCCGAGTTCGGCAGGCGGGGTTACGAGATGACGACGATCCGCGATATCGCCGCGGCCGCGGGGATGGGCACCGGAACGGTGTACCGGGTCATCGGTTCCAAGGACGAGCTGCTGATGTCGATCATGCTGGCGTTCGGGCAGAAGGTCGGCGGTGGCTGGAGCGAGGTGCTGCGCTCACAGGCCACCCCGCTGGAGAAACTGGACGCACTCAGTTGGCTCAACATCAATGCGCTCGACCAGTTTCCCGACGAGTTCCGCATCCAGCTGGCATGGATGCGCCAGTCGCCGCCCGACGTCGCGGACCCCGGGTGGTCGTTCTCCACGCGCGTCCGGCAGATGAAAAGCATGCTCTCCGAGGGCATCCGGTCCGGCGAGATCCGCGTGCAGAGTCCGAATGCCGAACTACTGGCGCGCGGGGTCATCGGCGTGCAGTGGATCCCCGAGAACATCCTTCGCGAGCTGGGCGCCGACCGGGCGCTCACCCATTCCCGTGACACCGTGATCCGTGGGGTGGCCGTCCGCTCCGGCTAGCCGATCCTGGTCAGCCGCAACGGCATCCGGATGGTCAGCGATCTGTTGATCCCGCACGACCCGCTGGGTGCCACCGTTTCGTCCCACCCGGTCAGCACGTCGGCTGCGTAGTCGTTGGCGCGCGCCGGCCAGAACGTGTAGTCCTGCCGGCCGGGAGCCGTGGAGCCGTCGGGGCAGAACTGCCACGCCGCGATCGTGTGCCGAGCCCGCCAGTGACCGCTGAGATAGCGCAGCTCTGCCGTCCAGCCCTGGTTACTGGAGATCTGCCCGGTGCAGTCGAACGCGCTGCTGCACATCGAGGTGATGGTCCACACCGCGGTGACGGTGGGCCGCTCGTCGACTTTCTCGTTGGTCTTGGCCCACACCCCGTCGGACACCGCGGTGAAGGTGCCGTTGATGGCCGAACCCGAGACGTCGGCCTCGGCCGGCGGTATCCCCGTCAGTCCGACGATGATCAGCGCCGACAGGATCACCGGCCGGGGCGGCCTCACGGCGCCGCCCCGGCCGGCAGCACGAGCCGCTGCCAGTCCCCCGGTGCCACCGGATCGACCAGGTCGGTCTGGCGCGACACGTGTCCGTCCGCGGTGGCGAACTGTCCGGTGGCGGGATCGTAGTGCGCGAAACCGACCGGCGGTGGCGGCGGTGCCGGGGGTGGACCGGCCGGCGGCGGGGGCGGTGTGCCCGCCGCGGGGCCGTACAGGTTGTCATCGGCGCTGACCCGGTCATCGGGTGGAATGCCTTGCGCGATCAGGTTGGGATCCACCGGGTAGGGCCCGAGCGCGTGCTGGCGCATCGCCAGTGGTGTGTAAGGCCGGTCGCTGTAGCACTCCTGCACGGTGGGTGCGTACTTTCCCGGGACGCCCATGCACGGGGTGTTGCGCGCGCCGCGCACCGCTATCGGGGAATCCTGGGGCAGTTTGCAATACACCCCGTCCGGCGTGTCGACGGTGGTGGTGTCGGCAGGGTTGCGCCATGCCGACGGCGGTAGGAATCCGACCGTGCAGGCCGGCGGGTCGCTGACCGATATCCGGAAATCGCCGATCGGTATGCCGGTCGCATTCTGCCCGGGTGCCGAAGCCTGGTAGTAGGACACCAACGGCGGCAACAACACCAGCATCTGTTCCAGTCCCGGCCGGTAGGTCACCCCGATCTGACCGATGGTCGACAGATTGGCCAGCAGCACCGGCAGCGTCGGCTTGAGCTCGTTCAGGAGCCGGGTCACCTCGGCGGTCGCCTGCGGTGCCGTGTCGACGATGCGCCGGATCTCGCCGTCGTTGGCGACGAGTTCGTCGGTGACACCGGCCAGGCTCCGTGTCCAGGACCGCAACGAGTCGGTGCTGCGGCGCTGGGCGTCCATCAGTGGGATCGCGTCGTCGATCAGGCGGCCGGTCTGCGGGCCTGCGTGGTCCAGATCTGCCGTCAGCCGGGCGGAAGAGTCCAGCAGCGAACGCAACTGGGGTCCAGCCCCGTCGAAGGCCAGGAATGATTCATCGAGCAGTCCGGCCAGCTTGTCCTTCGGGATGCTCCCGACCAGCGCGTCCAATCGCTGCACCATCGGCGCCACGGGCTGCGGAATCACGGTGTCTGCGCGGTCGATCACCGATCCGTCCTGCAGATACGGACCGGAATCGGTGCGTGGTCGCAGGTCCACGTACTGTTCACCGACCGCGGACACGCTGCGTACCTGCACCTGCACGTCGGCCGGGATCGGTGGGGCGGTCTGCAGGGAGAGCCTGGCGATCGCGCCGGAGCGGTCGACGTCCATCTCGCTCACCGTGCCGACCTGGATCCCGCGGTAGGTGACATTGGCGAACCGGTACAGGCCCCCCGAGCTCGGCAGCTGGACGGTGACCGTGATCCGGTTGAGCCCGAACAGCATCGGTGCCTGCAGGTACTGGATCAGCATGACGGACAGTCCGATCACCGAGGCGATGGTGAAGATGATCAGCTGGGCGCGTACGAGCCGGGTCAGCATCAGCCACCCCCACCGGTGGTGGGCCAGGGCGACGGATCCGGGACCGGCGGTGCCAGCAGCGGGGCGCCCAACGGATCGCGGGTGTAGAAGTTCGCGTAGCCGGGGTCACCGGGAGCAGGAACCAGCGGTGCCTCCTCGTCGCCGAACCGGGTGCCGGCGAACAGGCCGCGTTTCAGACGGTTGTGGGTGAGGTCGACGGTCACGAACAGATTCATGTAGTCACCGCGGACTCCCCGGTCGATGAGGTTCTGGCCCAGCGGGAACACCGTCGCGAACGCCAGGGTGCGGCCGAGTTCGGGACCGACGTCGGCGATGGCCTGCATGGTCGGCGCCAGGTTCTGCAGGTTGCGCACAAAGTAATCCTGGGTGTCGGTGATGACTGTTGTGGCGGTGGAGCTGAACACGCCGAGGCGGGTCAGTGCGCCGACGAGAGCGGGCCGCTGCCGGTTCAGCACCTCGAGTGCGGCTGGAATGGTCCGCAGCGCCCTGGTGACGATGTCGTCGTTGCCGGTGAAGGTGGCGGCGAACCGGTCGAGTTCGGTGATGGTGTCGATGATGTTGTCGCGCTGGGTGTTCAGGTTGGTGATGAAGGTGTCCATCTGACCGATCAGCTCCCGGATGTCGCCCTGGCGGTCGGCGAACAACTGATTGGCGTCGTGGACGATGGCGCCGATCTGCCCGAGGCCGCCCGGATTGACGACGGCCGACAGCGCGGCCAGGGTCTGTTCGGTACTCGGATAGCTCATCGACCGGTCCACGGTGATGAGCGACCCGTCGGGTAGCTGCCCGTCTGGGGCCTGACCGGCGGGGGTGCCCAGTTGTAGATGCATGGATCCCAGCAGGCTGGTTTGGCCGACGCGGGCCACGGCATTGGCCGGCACCGTGACCCCGCCGCGTACCGAGATGTCCACCTCGGCGTGGCGTCCGGCGACACCGATGCTGTCGATGGCCCCGACCACCACATCATCGATCAATACCGGCGAATTGGCCTCCAACGTACCGACATTGGCGAGCTCCACCCGGAACTGCTGTGCGTCGGCACCGCGGCCCACCGTGCCGGGCAACGGGATGGAGTTCAGTCCGTTGAACGCACATCCCGACAGGGTGAGCATCATGGTGACCACCAGCACCCCGAGTCGCGTCATGGTCGGGGTGCTCCGGGGAACAGCAGATCTTCGATGGTGGTCGGTGGGTCTGCGGGCGCACCGGTGTAGGCCGATACCGATGGCGCCGGTGGGTCCGCGGGGGTCGGGCGCTGTCCCGGTGCCAGCTCGGGCTCGCTGTAGATGAGTTTGCCCGGTGACGGAGCGGCGGTGAGGAACGGGTTGAACGGGAAGGGCAGATAGTTGAAGTTGACCCGGTCCAGCGCGGGTCCGAGGGTCTGGGCGCACAGTTTGGCGGTCTCCGGCGCGGTCACGTTCTCCAGGGCGCCCACCATGCCGCAGATGAAGCTCTTCGGATCCGACATGTTGTTCAGGACGAAGACCCCGCTGGCGCCGCCGGTGCGCGGATCGAACATGTTGTAGGCGTTGGCCAGTGAGGTCGGCGTGACGTGCAGGACCTGCTCGAGGTCCATCCGGTGATCGACCAGGTTCTGGGTGACGTCGGCCAGTCGGGTCACCTGCTCGGTCGTTTCGCCGGAGGTTTCCGCGACGAATCGCTGCACATCGTCGATGACCGCGGACAGATCGGTCAGGGCGGCATCGAGATCACCACGGCTGCCGTCGACCGCGGCACTCAGGGTCGACAGCCGATCCTGGAACTGCACGATCTGTGCACTGCTGTCGCGCAGCGCCGAGACGAAGGTCTGCAGATTCTTGACGGTGCCCACCAGATCACCGCTGCTGTCGGCGAATATATTTGCCGCACCGGAGAGGTCGGAGATCGTCCGGCGCAACGTGGCTCCGTTGCCGTCGAGCGCGTCGGCGGCGCTGTCGATGAATCGACCCACTGCGGTCGTCGACACCTGTCCCTGCGGGCCGAGGTCGGTTGCCAGCCGGTTCAGCTGGGTCTTCACCTCGTCCCACTCCACCGGGACCGCGGTGCGGCTGCGTGGAATCGTCGCACCGTCGGCCAGCGTGGGACCGGAGATGTAGAGCGGGGCCAGTTGCACGAAACGCGCCGACACGAGATTCTCGGCGACCACGATGGCTCTGGCCTCCGCGGGCACCGCCAGGTCGCCATCGACATCCATGACGATGCGGATCTGGGTGCCCTCGGGCCGGATCGCGCTGATCGTGCCGACGGGCACGCCGGCCACCCGCACCTGGTCGCCGGGGTAGATCCCGGTGGCCGTTTCGAACACGGCGCTGATGGTTCTGGCGGCGAAGTGTGGGTGCACCAGCACATATGCGGCCCCCACCAGTAATGCAACGAGTGCGGCCGCGGTGGCGGCGGTGACCGGCCGCCGGTGACGTGTCATCTCGGCTTCTCCGGTATTCCGTTGTAGGGGAACGGGAACTCGCTGCGCGGGCCGGCGTCATCGGGCGGTTGTCCGGCGTCCACACCGCGCCGGAAGCCGAAGGCGTAATCCAGGAAGGGCTGCAGCAGTGGCGGCAGATCGAGGTTGGGGATGTAGGCGCTGTAGTACGGTCCATTGGCGACCGTCTCCCCCAGTGTGATCTGGAACTTCGCGAGCCGTGGCAGAGCCGTCGCGATGTTGTCGCGGTTCTTCTGCAGCACCTGGGTCACCGCATTGAGCTTGGCCAGCGACGGCGCCAACTCGGCCTCGTTGTCGGCGATCAATCCGGCCAGCTCGCGGGATACCGCCGAGACGTGGGACAGCAGTTCGACGATGGCCCAGCGCCGTTCGGCGAGAACGGCGACCAGGTCGTCGGCATTGAGGATGAGCGTGTTCACCTGCCGGCTGCGGCCGGCCATGATCTCGGTGACCGCGTTGCTACTGCGCAGGAGGTCGCCGAGCGCCTGGTCGCGCTGGTTGAGGGTCTGTGAGATGCGGCTGAGCCCGTCGAACGTCGGCCCGAGTTGCGGGGCGATCTGATCGAGGGTCGCCGAGAGGGCATCCAGGGAGTTGTTGACCGCCGCGGTGTCGGTTCCGGCTGTGTTCGCGCTCAATTCGCCGACCGCATCAGTCAGGGTGTAAGGGGTGAAGGTGCGCGCGAGCGGGATCAGCGACATCGGGCGCAGGGTGCCCGGTCCGGCCGTTTCCAGCGTCAGTTCGCGCTGCCCGAGCAGCGTGCCGGTGCGAATGTGTGCGGTGGTGTCCGATCCGAACTGCAGGTCGGCATCGGCGCTGAACGTGACGAGAGCGCCGTCACGGCCGAGTTCGATATCGGATACCGTCCCGACATCCATCCCGGAGACGGCGACCGTGTTCCCCACTGTCAGCCCCGCGGCGTCGGCGAAGACGGCCTGATAGCGCACCGTGGTTGCCCAGTTGATCAGTTGTTGCGGTTGTAGGCCGACGGCCACCACCAATGCGATCAGGACCGCACCGATGATGCCGGCCCGGATCAATTTCGTCCCGCGGTATTTCAGCATCAGGGTTCCACGCACCTGCCCTGTTCCTGCTTGAACACCGGGAAGACCGCGGTGCGGCCCTGCAGATCGGTGACGCGCACCGCCATCGAGCAGATGTAGTAGTTGACGAAGCTTCCGTAGGAACCGATGCGGACGAGCTTGCGGTAGTTCTCCGGCGCCTTCTGCAGTGCGGTGTCGATGAGGTCTTTCTGGCCGTCCAGCGCCGGCGCCAACCGGTTGAGTTGATCCACGGTCCCCGCCAGCGGTCCCCGGGCGCGGCCGAGCAGGTCCGCCAGCGACGCCGTACCGCGATCGAGCGCCTCGATCGCGGTACCGAGCGGTTCGCGGTCGGCGGCCAGGCCGGTGATGAACGTCTCGAGCCGGTCGATCGCCGTGCTGAAATCCTGGCCTTGCGCCGACAGCGTGCCCAGCGTGCCGCGCAGGTTGTCGATCAGGGCGGTGATGGTGGCGCTGCGGTCGGCCATGGTCTGTAGGAAGCTCGACGAATTCGACAGCAGCGAAGCCATGGTGGGTCCCTGGCCCTGAACCACCTCGATGAGGGAGGCGGTCAGTGCGTTGATGTCCTGCGGGTTGAGCCCCTGCACAACCGGTTTCAGGCCGCCGAGCAGCAGGTCGAGATCGAGTGCCGGCGCGGTGCGTTCCGGTGGGATCTGCGATCCGGGCGGCAGCAGTCGGGTGGACCCCGGATCGTCCACCAGTTCCAGATACCGGTCACCGACCAGGTTCAGATAGCGGACCACGGCGCGTGTGCCGTCGGTCAGCACCACGTCGCGGTCGGCGGTGAAGGTCACCAGTACGGTCTTGTCGGACCGCATGCTGATGTCCTCGACGGTGCCGACCCTGACCCCGTAGAAGCGCACGCTCTCTCCCGTGCTCAGATGGGATACGTCGTGGAACACCGCGGAGAAGGACCGGGTCGAGCCGGTCCGGAACTGACCGAACACGAAGAACAGCGCCGCGGTCAGGAGCACCATCACGACCGTGAACACCCCGAGTTTGACTGTCAGCCTGCTCATCCGGGTTGCCCGATCTGTGCGCTGTTGCGCGGCGGGCCGTTGCGGGGGCCGCCGAACAGGATCTGTTTGAGTCCGTCGGCGTTGAGGACGATGCCGGGGTTGTTGTACGACCACGGGTTGGCACCGACATCGGTCACCACGAAGGGTGGCACCTTCTGATAGGGCACGTCGGGAAGGTCCGTGCACTGCGGCCCACCGGTGGCCGCGACCTTCGGGATGTTCTCCGGATAGCGGTACCGTTCCTGACCCCACATGAATCCGGCGAGCACCTCGACGCCGGGCTCGTTCAACGGTGGGTTGGTCGACATCAGGGTGATGCCCTTGAGCGCACAGCGCAGCGCCTCGTTGTACCGGTTGGTGAGTTCGGTGGTCGGCGCGAGGAACGTCAGCGCGTCGGTGAGCGGTCGGCGATTGTCCTGCAGTACCTGTTCTCCCACGTCGGCAAGCCCGATCGCGCCCAGCAGCATGGCGTCCAGATTCTGTTGCTCGTCGACGATGGTGGTGCCGAGGGTGGTGGCGTCATCGGCGAGCGCGATCATTGCCGGTGCGGCGTCCGCGTAGGAGCGCAGCACCTCCGGTAACGATTCCAGGTGGCGGTTGATGGCCGGCATCCGTGAATTCAGTTGCGCAAGGAAAGAATTGAGGTCGACGAGCATCCGGCCGACCTGTCCGCCATTGCCGCCGGTGGCGGCGGCGATGGCACCGAGGGTCTGGTTGAGCTTTTCGGGCTGGATCGTGGCGAGCACCGACACCAGTTGTTCGAAAACCGTGTTGATCTCGATCATCACCTGCCCGGCCTGCAGAACCTGCCCGGCATGCAGCGGCTGTGGCGAGGGATCCGGCGGCACCTGCAGCTGTACCGATTTGGCGCCGAACACCGTCGTCGCGGCGATATCGGCAACGGCATTGGCCGGAATTGACTGCAGCCGTGCGGGTTCGATTGCCAGGCGCAGGGCGGCCATCCCGCCGGGCCGATCCTCGATGGCTGCCACCTTGCCGACCTGGACGCCGTGGAACTGGACCTTCGCATCCGGGTTCATCACCAGACCGGCGCGTGGTGAGAGCACGGTGACCGTGACCGAGTCGTCGAAGTCGCCCCGGAACGCCGTCAGGGCCATGGCAGTGACGACCGTCGCCGCAGCGACCATCGCCATGCCGGCGACCGATCGTGACAGCAGACTCGGCACGGCAGTCCCTCCCGGCGACATCTCGGGCCATCCACGGCGGGCCAGATCCCCTCGGCCGAGAATCGTGGATGGCAACCTAATGTTTGATTCGGAAGTTACAGAACCCGTGCCAGCACGGTCAAGGGTGCGGGCGTGCGAGAAATGCTATTTACCACTGTGTAAGCCGATTTTCCGAGCCGACCAGCGCTCGGTTGTTCTTGTAGTCTGCAACAAAAATTAGGTTAGTCTCTGCGGATATCATCTCGGGGACGACGATCGGAAGAAATGTTCACGCTCCGCTTCGACATGCGCGCGCCTGTGTTCGGCGCAGCCGGCCGCACGCTGTATCCGGCCGCGCTCGACATGTGCGCCTGGGCGGAGTCCCGCGGCGCGATACTCACCATCCTGTCCGAACATCACGCGACGACGGACAATCATCTGCCCGCACCCCTGGTACTCGCCTCGGCGATCGCCGCCCGCACCGAGCGGCTGGGCATCCTGCTCGCCGCGCTGGTCCTGCCGCTGTGGGACCCGGTCCGGCTGGCCGAGGAGATCTGCGTGCTCGATCTGATCAGCGCCGGACGCGTCAGCTATGCCGTCGGCGTCGGGCACCGTGCCGAGGAGTACGAACAGCTGGGCGTGGACATGCGCCGCCGCGGCCGGATCGCGGACGAGAATCTCGCGCTGCTGCTGACACTTTTGCGCGGCGATGACATGGTGCACCATGGGCGTCGGATACGGGTCTCCCCCGCCGCCGGCAGCCCCGGCGGTCCGACGATCCTGATCGCCGGTGGCAGCGCCGCGGCCGCTGACCGCGCTGCGCGGCACGGTCTCGGTTTGATCGCGCAGACCGACGCTCCCGGACTGCTGGACCGGTACGAGCAGGCGTGTCGGATGTACGGGCAGCGTCCCGGTCATGTCCAGTTGCCGGCGGCCGGTGTCCCGACCGTGGTGTTCGTGGCCGAGGACGTCGATGCGGCCTGGCACGACCTCGGACCGCATCTGCTGCACGACGCGCGGATGGCGGCGTCCTACCGCCCCGCGGACGACTCGGTGGCCAGCATCTCCCGCGCCGAGAACGTCACCCAGTTGCGTGCCGCAGGCAGCCCGTACCGGGTGCTGACCGTCGAGCAGGCAGCCGACATGATTAGGGCCGGTCGACCGCTGCCGTTGCTACCGCTGTGTGCCGGCCTGCCGCCGGAGCGCGCCTGGCCCTATCTGGAGTTCGCCGTCGACGCGGTGCAGACCGCCCGTCGGAACGTATGAGGAGGAACGTGGACGTGGCACCGATACGAGTCGTGGTGTGGTCGACCGGTGGTGTGGGCGGGATCGCAGTGGACGCGGTACACCGCCGGGCGGACATGGAACTGGTCGGGGTCTGGGTGCACAACCCGGACAAGGACGGCCGGGATGCCGGCGTTTTGGCCGGCGGGCCACCGATCGGGTTGGCCGCCACGCGCGACGGCGACGCTCTGATGGCGTTGCGGCCGGATTGCGTGGTCTATGCCGCCAGCGGCCCCGAACGCGACGCAGGCGCACTGCCGGATTACGAGCGATTCCTTGCCGCCGGTATCAACGTGGTGTCCACGACCTCGACCAGCCTGCTCCATCCGCCCTCGTACTTCCTCCCGGAATGGCGTGACCGATTGACCGCGGCTGCACAGCAGGGTGATTCGTCGTTGTACGTATCCGGCGTCTTCCCCGGTTTCGGATCCGACCAGCTGGCCCTGGTGCTGTCGACGCAGTCCAAGACGATCCGCACCATCACGGCGACCGAGATCTCGCTCAACGACCACTATCCGGTGGCCGACGTCATGATGGACGGTATGGGTTTCGGTCGCCCACTGGAGTTCGAACCGCTGCTCAAGACGCCGGGCTTCATCGAGATGGTCTGGAACGCCCCGATCCGGCTGATCGCCGCGGGGCTGGGTGCCGACATCGAGGAGATCCGCGGCACGCTGGACCGCCGGTTGACCGACCGCGACATCGAGGTCGCCTTCGGGACGATCCCGGCCGGCACCTGCGGTGCGGTCCGTACCCGTGCGGTCGGTGTCATCAAGGGGCGGGAGGCGATCGTCCTGGTGCACATCATCCGGATGTCGCGTGACGTCGCGCCCGATTGGCCCAGCGCGCCTACCGATGCCACCTACCGGGTCGATATCGACGGCGAGCCCGACGTCCACTGTGAGATGACACTCGGGGATGATCAGGGACACGGCGCCGGTGCCGCTGCGATGGCCGCCACCGCCATGCGGGTGGTGAACGCGATCCCCTATGTCGTGGACGCGAAAGCGGGTCTGTTGACCTCATTGGATTTGCCGAACACTCTGCCACGCAACGTATTCGACTGAGGTGGTACTCGCACGGCCTCGGCCTGCGTCACCGCAACCTCCGAAGTGCTACCTAAATCGTGTTCCACCTGCGTATCGCACACGGCGCCGGGGCGGCCGGTCGAGAGCCGGCTCCGGCACGCAGTCACGTTGTTGTGCAGCGTACATATCCAAGTTCAGAGACATCGATCAGCGCGGGCGAGGCGGATCCACTCTGGAAGCTGTTGACCAAATATCTGTTCCACTCTACTGTCGAACACAGCGCGCACCACACAGCGAAGGAGCCACCAGATGCAGATGAACGACCTCGTCCTGGTCTCGGTCGACGACCACCTCGTCGAACCGCCGGACATGTTCGACAACCACATCCCCGCCAAGTACCGAGACGATGTGCCGAAGTTGATCCAGCGGCCCGACGGCACCGACGCCTGGGTCTTCGAGGGGCAGGAGGCGACCAACGTCGGTCTCAATGCGGTGGCCGGTCGGCCACCGGATGAGTACGGCGCCGAGCCGACCAAGCTGTCCGAGATCCGCGAGGGGTGCTACGACATCCACGAACGCATTCGGGACATGAATGCCAACGGCGTTGCCGCCGCACTCAACTTCCCGTCGTATCCGCAATTTTGCGGTCAGTATTTCGCCCGCGCCGCCGATAAGGATCTGGGCCTGGCTGTCCTACGTGCATACAACGACTGGCACATCGACGAATGGTGTGGCACCTACCCCGGCAGGATGATCCCCCAGGCGCTGCCGCCCATCTGGGATCCCGAACTGATGGCGGACGAGGTGCGCCGGGTGGCCAAGAAGGGTTGTCACGCCGTCACCTTCTCGGAGAACCCGACGAAGCTGAACTACCCCTCGCTGCACGACCCGCACTGGGATCCGTTCTGGCAGGCCTGTAGTGACGAGAATGTCATCGTCAACCTGCACATCGGTTCCTCCTCCTCGGTGGTGATCACGTCCATCGATGCCCCGGTCGACACCATGATGACCCTGCAACCGATGAGTATCGTCCAGGCCGCCGCCGACCTCATCTGGTCGCCGACCCTGCGCAAGTTCCCCGATCTCACCTTCGCGCTGTCCGAAGGCGGAATCGGCTGGGTGCCCTACTTCCTGGAACGGGTCGACCGGGTGTACAAGATGCACCGCGCCTGGACCCACCAGGACTTCGGCGACAGGTTGCCCAGCGAGGTGTTCCTCGACCGGATTGCGCTGTGCTTCATCGACGACGGCTTCGGAATCGAGAGCCGCGACAAACTCAACCTGGACATGATCACGTGGGAGTGTGATTACCCGCATTCCGATTCGACCTGGCCGGTGGCGCCCGAAACATTGACCGCCTACCTGAACGGAGTGTCGGATCGCGACATCGACAAGATCACGCATGAGAACGCATTGCGACTCTATTCGTTCGATATGTTCTCCCACTTCCCGAAGGACCGTCTCACCGTCGGGGCGCTGCGGGATCAGGCGGCCGACGTCGACCTCGGATTCCGTTCGTCGGAGCGTTTGCGCAAAACCGGAACCGACACCGTCACCGTGCTCGATCTGGCGCAGAAGATCCCGACATGAGGTCTGATAGCCTTGCCATTCGCTGAGATTCACCCGTCAGCGACGACGGGATGACAGCTGTGGAGGTGGCGTGGCTATCGAGCAGACCTCCGAGAGCTCACGCCGCGCGGAGATACTGCAGACGGCCGAGAGGCTGATCGCCACCTCGGGACTACGTGTCTCATTACAGGAAATCGCCGGTGCGGCGGGCATTCTCACCGGCAGTCTGTACCACCACTTCGCGTCCCGTGATGACCTGCTACTCGAATTGGTGCGCCGCTACCACGCCGACCTCGACCGCATCGGTGAGCAGGCGTTGCACCGGC
Organism: Mycolicibacterium bacteremicum; assembly: GCF_002086115.1. GTDB lineage: Bacteria > Actinomycetota > Actinomycetes > Mycobacteriales > Mycobacteriaceae > Mycobacterium > Mycobacterium bacteremicum. Next base: position 335,946 of record NZ_MVHJ01000001.1, on the reverse strand, counting down.
TCGATGCCCATGACGATGTCGGCTTGGAGCAGAAGGTGATCGAGCTCGGGGTGGGTATCGCCGAGTGCGCGGTGCGAAACCGGGCTGCGCTGCAGATGTCGTTCTATGAGGCGCCCACCTCGAGCACCGAGTTGACCGACATGCTGCGCCACCCGCCCAGCGCGGTGCAGGATGCCATGGTCCAGACGCTGCGCGCCGGCCGCTGGAGCGGCTACATCCGGCCCGAGTTGGAACTCGCCCCGGTGGCGGACCGGATGTGCCAGTCCATGCTGCATGTCGGACTCGACGTCATCCGCCGGGATGCCGATCCGGCACAGGTGGCCACCGTGCTGTCGCACATCATGTTGGGCGGGATTGCCGCCGACGCCCCGGCCGACGCTGATCTCGATGGTTCCGCGGCACTGGCCGCAGCGGACGACGCCATCGCCACCTGGGGCCGCGAGGCCGACGACACCGGCGGCACCAAGGCCGACCATGTTCGCCGTGCGGCGCGAACAGTATTCGGCCGCAAGGGTTTCGAAACCAGCACCATCCGTGATATCGCTGCCGAGGCCGACCTCAACCCGGCCACCGTACACCGGCTGATCGGCTCGAAAGACGTGTTGCTGGCCGCCATCATGCAAGACTTCGGGCAGAAGACGGTGAAGGCCTCCGTCGCGGTGATGCAGTCGCAGGCCTCTGCGGCCGAGCGGTTGGACGCCCTCAGCTGGATCTTCGTCAATGCCGTCGACCGGTTTCCCGCCGAATGGCGGATCCAGCTGGCATGGATGCGGCAGGCCCCGCCCGACAGCCCGAACCCGGGTTTCGCGTTCGCCAGCCGGATGGAGCACCTGGAGGGCCTGCTCGCCGCGGGCGCCCGGGCGGGACAACTGCGCCTCGGTCGGGCACCGCTGGACGTGCTGTCCCGTTGCGTGATGGATGTGCTGTGGGTCCCGGGCAACATCATCGCCTGGATCGGCCCGGCCGCCGCACGCACGCTGGCACGCGACACCGTGCTGCGCGGAGTCGCGCGCCCGGAATGACATTCGCGCGGATCCGATCCCTTGCCGCCGGCGCGCGGACGAGTAGGTTCGCAGCATGACCACAGGTGGATTCGACCAGCAACCGATCAATTACTCCGCGCCCGGCGGGCATCCCGGTGGACTGTTCCACCGGTGGCTGGCCCGCGTCGTCGACGGCATCCTCATCGCCGTCGTCGCCTTCCTGGCGGCCTTCGCCACCGACTCGTTGTCCAGCATCTGGGTGACCGGACTGTTCACCGGGCTGCTGACCTTCGTCTACTACGTCGCCTTCGAGGTCACCCAGGGCTGGACGCCCGGCAAGAAGGTGCTCGGTCTGAGCGTGCACGGCGCGGGCGGCACCGCCAAGCCGACGCTGCAGCAGTCGGCCATCCGCAACGCGTTCACGCTCTTGCCCATCATCCCGCTCGTCGGCGGTCTGCTGGGCGTCGTCGCCATCCTGGTCATCGCGGTGACGATCAACAGCAGCCCGACCAAGCAGGGCAAGCATGACGAACTGGCCGGCGGAACCCAGGTCCTCAAGCGCTGAGTTCTACGCCGAAGGCGCCCGAATCCGCACGGATCGGGCGCCTTCGACGTATCGGATCAGATGAACAGATCGAGGATCAGCACCACGATCAGGCCCGAGACCGACAGCACGGTCTCCATGATCGACCAGGACTTGATGGTCTGCCCCACGCTGAGCTTGAAGTACTCCTTCACCAGCCAGAAGCCGGCGTCGTTGACGTGCGAGAAGAACAGCGAGCCCGCACCGACCGCGAGCACGACCAGCGACACCTCCCCGGAGCTCATACCCTCGATGAGGCCGATCATCAGCGACGACGCGGTGATGGTCGCGACGGTGGCCGAACCGGTGGCCAACCTGATCGCCACCGCGAGCCCCCAGGCCAGCAACAGCACCGAGATGTTGGCGCCCTCGGCGAGGTTCTTCAGCGCGGTCCCGATGCCGGTGTCCACCAGCACCTCCTTGAACCCGCCGCCGGCGGCCACGATCAGGATGATCCCCGCGACCGGCGGTAGCCCGGATTCGACGCACTTGGTGATCTCGGCCCGGTTCATCCCGCCGCCGCGGCCCAGGGTCACCATGCCGACGATGACGGCGATCAGCAGCGCGATGAGCGGCGTGCCGAGGGTGTCGAAGATCTGCCGGAACCACTGGCCTTCGTCGTCGATGAAGATGTCGACGAGCGCCTTGCCGAGCATGAGCACCACCGGCAGCAGGACGCTGAACAACGTGATGCCGAACGACGGGCGCAGGCGCTGTTCGCGCTCGGCCGACTCGTCGGCGGAGAAGGTGTCCGGTGCACCGACGACGACCCACTTACCGGCCAGCTTGCCGAACAGCGGTCCCGCGATGACGATCGTCGGGATCGCAACCGCGACACCGAGAGCGAGGGTGAGACCCAGGTCGGCTCCCAGGTAACCGATGGCCGCGAGCGGACCGGGGTGCGGAGGTACGAAGCCGTGCATGGCCGAGAGTCCGGCCAGTGCCGGGATGCCGATCGTGATCAGCGACAGCCCGGAGCGGCGCGCCACCAGATAGATGACCGGCATCAGCAGCACCAGGCCGATCTCGAAGAACATCGGCAGACCGATGATCGCGCCGACCAGCGCCATCGCCCATGGCAACATGCGTGGCGATGCCCGCCCGATGATCGTGTCGACGATCTGATCGGCTCCCCCGGAATCGGCCAGCAGTTTGGCGAACATGGCGCCGAGCGCGATCAGGATGCCGACACTGGCCGCGGTCTTGCCGAAGCCGTTCGAGAACGAGGCCAACACCGTCGCGAAGTCCTCGCCGGCCACCACGCCGACGGTGACCGCACCGAAGATCAGGCCCAGGAACGGGTTGAGCTTCACCACGGTGATCAGCACGACGATCACGGCGATGCCGGCCAGGAAGGCCAGCATCAGGTGCGGGGTCGAGGCGACCGGCTCGACCAGCTTGGGCGGTTCCGCCAACAGCGTCGCGGCGTGATGGGACAAGCCGGTGTTCATCGGGCCTCCAGTCCGGTGCGGGAAACGTATTCGTCGACAATGGAATCGATGCTCTGGCTGACGTCGATGGTCTCCCCGACCTCGTCGGCAGCGAGTGGCTCAAGGGTGTCGAACTGCGAGGCCAGCAGCGAGGCGGGCATGAAGTGTCCCGGCCGGCTGGCCTGCCGCGCACCGATGACCTCGGGGGTTCCGCTCAGATGCAGGAACCGCACGGATGGGCAGTGGCTGCGCAACTGATCCCGGTAGCGATGCTTGAGCGCCGAGCAGCTCATCACCCCGCCACTGCTGCAGCGCTCCCCCAGCCACTCGCCGATCGCCTCCAGCCAGGGATGACGGTCGTCATCGTCGAGCGCTTCGCCGGCGGTCATCTTCGCGATGTTCGCCGGCGGGTGGAAATCGTCGGCGTCGGCGAACGGTACGCGCAGGCGCTGCGCCAGGGCGGCGCCGACGGTCGACTTACCGGATCCTGAAACCCCCATCACCACGATTGGTGCCGTCATGTCCCCTACCGATCTCGATGTGTCTGGCCTCACATAGCGTGCATCAATCATCAGATTATTGCAAGCAGATCACGAAAAGATCTGTTCTTATGCCGAGTCGCCGGCCTATGACAGGATGTAACGGTGGCCAGCACGCCGAATGTCAGCGCATTGCACGAGAATGTGCTCACCGCGCTCGGCACCGCCGTGGTTTCGGGCGCATACCCGGCCGGTCAGGTGATAAACCTCGAACGGGTCAGCGCCGAACACGAAGTATCGCGCAGCGTCGCGCGCGAGGCGGTCCGCGTGCTGGAGTCGATGGGGATGGTCGCCGCGCGGCGCCGGGTGGGGATCACCATCCAGTCCCAGGAACACTGGAATGTCTTCGACCCCAGGCTGATCCGCTGGCGTCTGGAGTCCGGCGACCGCGCCGCGCAGCTGCTGTCGCTCTCGGAACTGCGACGCGGATTCGAACCCGCCGCCGCAGCGCTGGCGGCCCGTCGCGCCGACCCGCACCAGTGCCGCATCATGGCGGCCGCGGTGTCGGACATGGTGATGCACGGCCGTTCCGGTGATCTGGACTCATACCTGCAGGCCGACAAGGTGTTTCACCGCACCCTGTTGGAAGCCAGTGGCAACGAGATGTTCAGAGCGCTCAACGCCGTGGTGGCCGAGGTCCTCACCGGGCGCACCCACCACGGCATGATGCCCGCCGCCCCCAACCCCGAGGCGATCGCCCTGCACGACGAGGTGGCCCGCGCGATCCGGTTGCGTGACGAGGCGGGCGCCGAGCGTGCCATGCGCGCCATCATCGACGAGGCCAGCGCGGCCGTGGCCGACGACCCGGCGGGTGATTGACTGTTCGAGTGAGCAGACCCACCGCCGTCGCCCGCAGACTGTTCGACCGGCTCGAGCCCGTGCACGCCGTCACCTACTTCGCCCCGGAGGCCCGCGCCGCCCTCGACGATCTGGGCTACCGCGGCTTCTGGAGCGGATACTTCGCGGCCCGTTCGGCCCCACTGGGACAGGTGTCCCCGGAGGTCGTCACCGCCGTCTTCTACAACTTCGCCGCCCACCGGGTTGCCAAGGCGTTGCCGGCCGCCTGGCAGATCGCGCCGCCGGCAACCGTTCTGCAGGCACGCCTACGGGCGGCGGTGGCGGCGCTGCGTCGCTACGGCCTCGCCGCGGGCGTCGAGTCCGCGGCGGATCTACTCGGCACGGCCGCCCGTAACGCCCCGGTCGATGGACGGCCGCTGTTCGCGGCCAACCTGGCGCTGCCCTGGCCCGAGGATCCGCTGGCCCGGCTGTGGCACGCCAGCACGTTGCTGCGGGAGCACCGCGGCGACGGCCACATCGCAGTGCTCAACGTGTTCGGCATCAGCGGTCGGGAGTCGAATGTGCTGCACGCGGCCGCGGGCCGGGTACCTGCCGAGATGATCATGCGCAGCCGCGACTACGACGACGATCTGTGGCGGGAGCAGGTCGACCGACTCGCCGGGCGCGGACTGCTGGACACAGCGGGTGAGCTCACCGCAGCCGGACGGGATCTCAAGGCGGAGATCGAGGACGCCACCGACCGACTCGCGCTCTCGGCCTTCGACATCCTCAGCGAGGCCGAACTGAAAATGTTGTTCGCAACTCTGACACCGTTGACCAGGCTGGTGGTCGCCGCCGGCGACGTCCCCTCGGCGACGCCGATGGGGTTGGACCGCGCCGACCTGGACAACGACACCTACTGAGTCAGCGGGGCGCGTACATGATCAGCCCGACACCGAGCAGGCACACCAGCGCCCCCGAGACATCCCAGCGATCGGGCCGGAATCCGTCGGCGACCATGCCCCACAGCAGCGATCCGGCGACGAACACCCCGCCGTAGGCGGCCAGCACCCGGCCGAAGTTGGCATCCGGCTGGAAGGCGGCCACGAAACCGTATGCGCCGAGCGCAATCACACCGGCTCCGACGAACAGCCAGCCGCGGTGTTCCCGCACGCCCTGCCACACCAGCCAGGCGCCGCCGATCTCCAGGACCGCGGCGAGGGCGAAGAGCACCATCGATTTGAGTACCAGCACGGCTACCACCCTGCCGTGAGCGTGCGCAAAATCAGATAACCGCGCGGCGTGTCCTCCTCAGACACGCACGGTCGCCGGGAAGGCGAGTTGTGCGAGGAATCAGGTCAGTTGCGGTTCCATTCCAGCCAGCCCACGCCGGTGCGCCCGTCGGCGGTCCGCACCGTGGCCCAGGCCCGCGGGAATTGGGCGGTCCGGCCGTCGGCGGCGGTCAGCAGCACCGGTGCATGACCGGCGACGTCGGCGACCGCCTCGATTCCCACCGGACTCAGCGACAGGGTGGTCGCGACGGGCAGGTCATCGTCGCCGAACGTCTCGGCGGCGGTGATACCGCTGAGCTCGACCAGGTCCTCCCCCTCGCGCTGCACATAGCCGATACCGAGCGGGCCCATGCCCGGGATGCGCAGATCCACCCCGTGCAGGTGGGTGCCGTCGTCGAGGTGCAGCGCGCTCCACACCCAGTCCATGCTCCACCAGTCCCGGACACCCCAGGAATGGTCACGCTGGCCGGCGACCCCGGTGAGCTGGTGGCGGCGGCCGTCGGCGGACACCGAACCCGATACCGCGCAGGCGATCTCGTAGCGCGGGGTGACCCGATAGAGGTAGGGCGTGGTGACCGAGGTGAACTCCAGGTCCAGCGCGATGTCCACCTCGCGGCCGTCGCCTCCGCCGGGACGCAGCAGCTCCGCGGGATCGTCATGGGCCCGTGCGCGCCCGCGCACTGTCACCCGATAGGTCTGCAGCGGTGTGGTGGGCGCCAGTTCCAGGCTCACCCCGTCGGTACGGACCGTGTGGGGATCGGCGGGCAGCGCGGCGGACATGTCGTTGATCGCGATCGTCGGCATGCCGGGCCCGCACAGCAGGACCTGGATCCAGGCGGTCTGCTGGTTGGGTACCAGGCCCAGACGCACCCAGCCGCCCAAACCCTGTGTCGGATCGACGAAATCGAAGTACCAGCTCTCGTTCCAGAGTTCCTCGCCGGTGGGCGGATGCGGCCCCTCGTCGGCGGGCTCCGGGGCCAGCGGTTCGGGCGCATCGGCGGCGGGCAACAGCTCCAGCGCACCGGTGTCCAGGACGTGGGTGCAGTGCCGGTCGAGCATCGTCATGAACATCTCGTCACCGCGTTCGGTGCGCTCGACCAGCATCGAGGACACGATGGCCATCATCACCCCGAAGAAGGCCGCTCGCCGTACGCCGGCGCGGACATCGTCGAGCGACAACGACGGATCCTCCCCGAGTGATTCGTGGTAGGCGCGCAGCAGCTCGTCGTAATGCGCCCGGCGCAGATCGTTGGGCAGCGCGCAGCCCAGGAAATAGGCGACATCGGTCAGTGCCGGTCCACGGGTGACGGTCTGCCAGTCGACCACGGTCAGCGGCCGGTCCGCGCCGTCGGCACCGAAGAGCATGTTGTCCAACCGGTAGTCGCCGTGTACCAGGCCCTGCGGCACGGCCTGCTCGCCGGCCAGATAGCCGTCGAACGCCTCGACCAGGCGTTTGCACACCCGGCGGTGTTCGGCGTCGATCCGGTCGCCGAACCGCTCGGTGAATCCGGCCCACAGGCCCGCCAGCAACGCCTGATTCACCGGCGCATCCCGGTTGAGCCAATCCGCGTCGGCGAGGCCCTCGGCACCCAGCAACGGACCGTGGACCCGGCCCAGCTGGGACAGCGCCAGGGTGGCTTGTTCTACTGTGGCGCCGCGGATCTCGTCACCGACGATCGCGGGCGCCGCATCACCCAACAGCAGGTCGAAGGCCCCGGTCTCGGCGTCGTAGGCGTGGTGGTAGCAGGGCGCGAAAGGGCCCGTCTGCGCGCCGGTCAGGCGCGATGCGATCTCGGCGTAGAAACGCACCTCGCGCTCGTAGAGGCCGAGCGCCAATCCGGTCTGCCTGCTGTTGGGATCGGCCGCGGCCACCTTGAGCACCACGCTGGCCGGGCCGGCCTGGCCGTCGGAATAGCGCAGCGTGACGCGGTAGCACTCGCTCATCTGCCCGGTGCCGATCCGCTGGAACTCGTGCCCGGTGACCGTGCCGGCGCCGAGGGTGTCGGTGAGCCATTCATCGGTCAGGTCGGTCGGACGTTCGATGAGTCGAGGATGCACAGAGGTGAACCTAGCAGTGGCGCCGGTCACACATGACGGGTGTCAACTGTTGTGACATTCCGCCGGTGAAGGGGCGACGTCCAAGGCCGGGTTGCGGTCGAAGAAGCCGAACGGTTTCAGCCAGAACGACACCACATCCACCGGCATCACCGGCCAGTCCTCGGGACGGGTGATGTGATGGATGCCGAAGACGTACCAGAGCACCACGTCGGTGTTCGCAATCGGCCGATTGGCCTTCGTCCACTCCCCCAGGCCGCTGTCGACCTCCGACTGGTTGACGAATTCACCTGCCGGCCAACGTTCGTCGGGGCTGTTCGGGGTGACCCACAGCGCGTGGCCGATGACGTTGGCGCGCTGCAGCACCGGTGAGTCCGGATCGAACATGGCCGGGATCGCCCCGGTCGGCACCAGCTTGTAGGCGGGGTGGGTGCCCAGCCGAGAACGCACGTTGGTGTTGACCACCTTCCATCCGCGCTGGGTGCCGAAGTCGACGTCCTGCTTGCCCTCGTCCTCGGTGCGCAGCGCGACGTTGCGGGTCACCAGGGACAGCCCGTGTGGATTGTCCGGCCCGATCGGCTCGGCGTAGGACTCCGACATGTAGACGGTGTTCTCCGGGCCGTCGACGTCGAGGTCCAGGCGGGCGACCAGGAAGTGTTGGTGATACGGGGCATACGTGCGTTCGTCGACCAGCGTGCCGTTGGGATTGGGCGCCCCGGCGGCCAACGGGGTGGTGACCATGATGCCGGTGGCGCGGACCTCACACTCGATGTTGCCGTCCTGGTAGAGCCGCCAGTAGACCAGGTACTCGTAGTTGGCGACGGTGACGTGGAACGAGATGGTCAACCTGCGCATCCGGCGCACCTCGGCCCCGGCGTGGTGGTCGACGTGTTTCCACAGCACGGCGTTGTCTTCCTCGTGGATGCAGATCGCGTTGGCGATGGTGTAGGGCTCGCCCGAGCTGTCATGCAGGACCGCATCCAGATAGCGGATCTCGCCCAGGCAGTCACACCCCAGCGTCAGCGAGGTGGTCATGAAGCCAAGGCCCCACTCCCCGATGTCGAAGGCGGTGCGCCGGTAGTGATCCGCCGAGGGATCGCGGTACGGGACCACCATCTCGGCGAAGGACAACCGGTGTGCCACCGACCGGTCGCGTTCCCCGTCGCGATAGCGCACGGTGTGCAGGACCATGCCCTCGCGATAGTTGAACCCGACCCGCAGCGACCAGTTCTGCCAGCGCAGCAGGTTGCCGTCGAGGGTGAACGACGGCCCGTCGGGCTGGGTGATGTGCAGCGGGGTGAGTGGATCGCGGCGTTGCGCGGCGCGGATGTGTTCGGGGATGTGCCGTGGCGTGTATTCGCCCATCACCGGCGCGATCTCGATGTGCTCGTCGTCCTCGACCCGCAGCACCTCCATGGCATTGACGTCGATGACGCAGTGCAGGCCGCTGATCAGATGGGCGTAGGGGTTCATCCCCGGGCCGTCCTTGAGCCACGTGTCGGACCAGCCGAGCCTGCGGTCGGCGAACTCGGGTGGGGCGACGGCCGCACCGTAGGTCCAGGTGTCGAAGAACACCAGATCGATATCGTGGATGCCGCGTCGAGCCAGCGCGGCGAGCAACTCGGGGTTGGTCCGCAGCAACTGGTCGCACTCGTTGAATTCGTCGACGGTGAAGTTCGGCTGGACGCCGGGGATGTGGTCGAAGGAGTCCACCCGGTCGTCGTCGAGTGAGACCACGGCCTTGTGGGTGGTGTTGGTGGCGCGGTCCAGGCAGACCGCCGACGCCTGGCGCGCCGGCCGGGGCCCACCGTTCTCGAAGGTCCTCAGGTCCGCCTTGGCGGGCTCGATGAGCTCGATCGAGGCGAACCGCCAGCCTTCGCCGACGCCGTGTTCCCGGCCCAGGATCGTGGCGACAGTGCGGATTTCGTCGTGGCCCAGCGGGTCCAGCGGGTGTCTCATCGCCACACGCAATCACACCGGGGGCCGCCGCGCACGCACTTGCCGTCTTTCGTCAAGAGGAGGCCAGGGTGAAGCCCTCCCAGGCCTGGCGACGGTCGGCATGGGGGTCGTACTCCAGCCGGGTCTGCCGGTCGAACACCAGGACCGCCCGCATGCCCTCGTCATAACGCGGCCAACCCTCGCCGGGCCTGCCGGTGCGGCTGAACTCGCCCCACCGGCGCTGTACGTCGCGGCTGACCCGGTGGGCCGACGCACGATCTCCGGCTGCGGTCAGCAGCGACCCGAAACGCGTTCGGTAGATGCCGAATACGGCAAACAGCTCGGTCGCGTGCGTCGCGCCCAGGCCGGACCAGCGGAAGGTGCGGGGCGCGTAGTCATATCGGTAGACGTAGGTCGGGCTGTGCGCACCGTGCGCCTGGGCGATCTGCCATGCCGCGGTACCGAACGCAAAATCCCCGCCCAGGCGGACACAAGCCGCGGGACTCGGATATCCGGGATAGGCCTTGGTGATCCGCTCTCGTACCTCGACATCGCTGTCGGCCAGCAGCATCTCGATCGCCGGTTCGGTGGTCGGGAGAAGTTGCAGGAACCGGGTGAACAGCTTGCCCTCGTCGGCATTGGTGCCGACGATGAGCGGCACCTGATGCGCATCGCCGTCACGCATCGCCAGCACCGGGTCCCTGGGCAGCATCTCGGTGCCATAGGTGGGCCCGACCGGGAAGGCGCCCCGCATGGCCTTCATGCCGTCGACCATCAACTGCTCCAGCGCCTCGACGAGTTGCGCCGGTTTGGCCGCCATCACGGCGGCGGCGCCGTCGGCGGGCCGGACGCCGAGCAGCGCGGCGTAGTCCTCGGCGAAGGCCGCCGCGACCTCGGCACTGCCCGCCATCCCGCTGGCCGGGCTCTCGGCGATGGCCTGGCGGAACAGTCCGGCTGCCGACGGCGTGGCCAGCAGCGTCGCGACGGCGTGGGCTCCGGCGCTCTCCCCGAATATCGTCACGTTGTCGGGGTCGCCGCCGAACACCGCGGCGTTGTCGCGCACCCACTGCAGGGCCAGCACCAGGTCACGCAGGAAGAGGTTGTCGTCGATCGGATGGTCGGGTGTGGACAGCGACGCGAGATCCAGACAGCCCAGTGGACCCAGTCGGTAGTTCACCGACACGTAGACGCAGCCCCGTTTGGCCAGCGCGACGCCGTCATAGATCGGTGTCGCCGAACTGCCCAGGATGTAGCCGCCACCGTGGATGAAGAACATCACCGGCAGCGGTCCGTCGGTGTCGGGATGTTCCGGTGTCACTACGTTGAGCGTCAGGCAGTCCTCGCTCATCGGTTGATATTTGCCGACGCCGAGCAGGGTGTACATCTTCTGCTGCGGAGCGCAGTAGGTGAATCCGTGGCAGTAGCGCACGCCCGGCCACGGCTCGGCCGGGACCGGCGCCCGATAGCGCAACGGACCTACCGGTGGTTTCGCATACGGGATCGAACGCCACCGGTGCACGCCGTCCCTGGTGAACCCCTCGACGGTTCCCGTGCTGATCCGGGCCCGGATGGTGTGTTGGTGCATGCCGCCGACGTTAGCGAAAACCCGGTGTCCGTCGCGCCTTGTGCGATGCCGCCACGCCGCCCGCTACCCTGACCGGATGCGGTGGGCGCTGGTATTCGCGGCATCGGCGCTGGTCGCGGCGTGTTCGGCGGGAAATGGAACCGATACCGGCCGCACGCCGCTGTCGGTACCCGCCAAGACCACCGAGTCCGCTCGGTCCACTGCGGCTCGGCCGACGACGACACCGACCACCAGACCCCCCGTCGCAGCGGCTCCCGACGCCGGGGCCGACCTCGCCGCGGTGTGGTGCGTCGACTATGCGCACCGCTCGGCGGTGCGCATGGGCGCCGCCGGCGTCGACGGGTTCGGCTGTCTCGCCGTAGCGCAGGCCCCGCCGGGAATCGGGATCCGATTGTCCTGCTCAGCTTTTCGAACGAAAGCGACCGACTGCTCTCAGCGCCAGCCGTCCGCGGCCTTGGCCGCATCGAGCAGGTCCTGACACAGCGCGAGCAATTCGGCCCCGGTCGCGCCCTCCTGCACCGCCGTGGTGACGTCCTCGGCCGCGCACCGCAGCTGGAAGAGCCGGTCGGACAGATCAGCGGCCTCCTCGGCGGACAACACCACCGCATCGGGCGCCACCGACGTGCCCTTGACCTGCGCCCGTTGCTCGTAGGCGCGCTGACGGCAGGACTGTCTGCAGTACTGACGGCGTCGGCCCATCCCGGCGTCGGGCACCTCGCGGCCACACCAGCGGCACGGCTGGGCGCGGGTGCGCCGCCGTGTGGCGGAATTGCCCGGCGTAGCGGATGTCACGGGCCGACTGTAGACGGCCGGACCGGGGTATCCCAGTACCTGCCGTATCCTGGTCAGTTGAGTCGGAGAACGCCATGGGAACCATTCCAGGGTCTGCTGCGTTGATTCTCCGGACGAAATTGCGCGTGTTGAAGGAGAGTTGACGATGGCTGATCGAGTCCTGCGAGGCAGTCGCCTCGGTGCCGTGAGCTACGAAACCGATCGCAACCACGACCTGGCGCCGCGTCAGGTCGCGCGCTACCGCACCGACAACGGCGAGGAATTCGACGTGCCGTTCGCCGACGACGCGGAGATCCCCGGTACCTGGCTGTGCCGCAACGGTCTGGAGGGCACCCTCATCGAGGGTGATGTCCCCGAGCCGAAGAAGGTCAAGCCGCCCCGTACCCACTGGGACATGCTGTTGGAGCGCCGGTCGGTGGAGGAACTCGAGGAGCTGCTCAAGGAGCGCCTCGACATCATCAAGACCAAGCGGCGCGGCTAGCGCCGACGGTAGGCCCGGCGCAGCTCCTCAGAGCTGCGCGGGCTTGCTGGTGACGCCGCGGGCGCGGTCGATGCGCCCGCGCAAACCCCACTCGGCCACCTTGAACATGGCCTCCCGGATGTTCGACCCGCTCATCTTCGAGACCCCGAGTTCGCGCTCGGAGAAGGTGATCGGCACCTCGACCACGGAGAAGCCGGCGTTGATGGCCCGCCAGGTCAGGTCGATCTGGAAGCAGTAACCCTTCGAGTCGACCGCCGACAGGTCGATCTTCTCCAGCACCTCGCGCCGGTAGGCCCGGTATCCGGCGGTGATGTCGTTGATCCCCACCCCGAGCAGTACCCGGGCGTAGGTGTTGGCGGTCTTGGACAGCGCGAACCGGCGCCGCGGCCAGTTGCGGATCGCCCCGCCCGGCACGTACCGCGACCCGATCACCAGATCGGCGCCCCCGTCGACGGCGGACAGCAGTCTGCCCAGCTCCTCGGGTGCGTGGCTGCCGTCGGCATCCATCTCGACCAGCACGGAGTACTCCCGGCTCAAACCCCAGGCGAAACCGGCCAGATAGGCCGCGCCCAGGCCGTCCTTGCTGATCCGGTGCATGACGTGCACACGATCCGGGTCGGCCAGCGACAGTTCGTCGGCCAGTTGGCCGGTGCCGTCCGGGCTGCCGTCGTCGACGATCAGGATGTGCACGTGCGGTACGGCAGCGTGCACCCGCCCCACGATCAACGGCAGGTTCTCCCGCTCGTTGTAGGTGGGAATGATGACCAGTGTGCGTTGACTGGGAGAAGCGGGATAGCCGGAGGTCTGCTCCGGGCCATCGATGGTGCTCATGCTGTCTTCTCGTCCTCACTGCCCTGGGCGGGCCGTTCCACGTCGTTCTCGGAGCCGGCCGCGTCGCTGTCGGAGCTGCCATGTCCGGTGCGCGCGGCGGCGGGCTGCCGTCTGCGCACGAACTTCCCATTGTGCAGCATGGCGGCGATCACAGCGGCAAGGCCGATACCCACCAGTACCGCCTGTACCACCGGCCCCCACTCGGTGGCGAAGGTGATGTTGGACCGGAGCTTCACGGCGGTGTCCAGGTAGGCCGGTTCGAACCATTCGGTGCGGGCCAGCTCGTGTCCGTCCGGCGCGATCACGGCACTGATCCCGGTGGTACCGGCGACCACGACGTAGCGGTCGTGCTCGACGGCGCGCAGTCGCGCGAACGCCAATTGTTGGCGGCTCATCGTCTCGTCGAAGGTGGCGTTGTTGCTCGGCACCGCGAGCAGCTGGGCACCGCCGAGCACCGACTCGCGGACCGCGCGGTCGAAGATGACCTCCCAGCAGGTCGCCACGCCGATCGGGATGCCGGCCGCCTGCACCACGCCGTCGTCATGGCCGGGGACGAAATAGCCCGCACGGTCGGCGTAGGAGGAGAACGTGCGGAAGAAGTCACGCCACGGCAGGTACTCCCCGAAGGGCTGCACGATGCGCTTGTCGTGGCGGTCCTGTGGTCCGTTCTCGGGATCCCACACCAGCACCGAGTTGGTCGTCACCGGTGTGGTCGGGGTGTAGTCCGGCGCGGCCAGCACGGTGCCCACCAGGATGGGTGCGCGCACCGCGCGGGCGGGCGCCGAGATCTGCTCGGCGGCATCGGTGTTGCGCAGCGGATCGATGTCCGAGGAGTTCTCCGGCCAGATCACCACCATGGGCTGCGGGGCCCGGCCGGCCCGGACGTCCTCGGCGAGCTGCATCGTCTGGGCGACGTGATTGTCGAGCACCGCGCGGCGCTGGGCATTGAAGTCGAGACCCAGGCGGGGGACGTTGCCTTGCACGGCGGCCACCGTCACCGCGGGGTGCTCACCGGCGCCCATCCCGGACTGGCGGACGCCCGGCCACACCAGTGCGGTGGCCAGCAGCACCAGGCAGATGCACATACCGGGCAGCACCGCCTCCGGTCGGGCGGCATCGGAGCCGCCGGGGCGCCGCGAGCGACCCGGATGGCTGTGTCGCCACCACAGCGCGATCTCCAACGTCAACGCGGTGAGGCTGAATCCGACCAGCGCGGTGGCGACCGAGACCAGCGGCGCGCCGCCGATCTGCGCCAGCGGCAGCAACGGGCCTTCGGTCTGCCCGAAGCCGACCACACCCCACGGGAATCCGCCGAACGGGATCGTCGACTTGAGCCATTCCTGCACTGCCCATTCCGCGGCAAACCACACCGGCCATCCCGGCAGGCCGCGAACCAGCACGGCCAGCAGACCGAACAGCGCCGGGAACAGCGCTTCCAGCAGGGCCAGCGCGAGCCATGGCCCGGTCCCCACGAACAGCCCGATCCATGGCAGCAGGGGCAGGGTGAACGCCAGTCCGAACAGCAGTCCATAGCCGAAGCCGCCGGCGCGGGTGGTCTGGGCCCGGGTGAGCACCCAGCCGAACAGTGCCAGCGCCGGGAAGGCCGCCCACCACCAACCCACCGGCGGAAAGCTCAGGTAGAGCAGTGCGCCCCCGGCTGTCGCGGCGAGCAGGCGGGCCCATCGTGCGGTCAGCGCGCGCCGGGCGCTGCCGACAAAACGGGCAGCCCGGCCCGGCGCACCGTCAGCCATGCACCACCGCGCCGCGATGCACCGCCCGAACACAGCGCGGTAGCGCGGTGTCCAGGTTCGGCAGCGCCGGAACCCGTGACCGCGGGTCGGTGGACCAGCGGGCGGCGGCGTCGTCGGCCGGTGTGCTGACCGCCAGCGGTCCGGTCTCCCAGATGGCGTACGAGGCAGGGGCGCCGGGCACCAGCGTGCCGGTGATGCCGTCGCGAACGCCGCCGGCCCGCCAGCCGCCGCGGGTCGCGGCCGCGAATGCCGCGCGGGCCGAGATCCCGCTACCGGGCGTGCGGTGATGGACCGCCGCGCGGACCGTGGCCCAGGGGTGCAGTCCGGTCACCGGGCTGTCGGAGCCGAAGGCGAGGGGCACGCCTTGGGATGCTAACAGCGCGAACGGATTCAGCAACGCCGCCCGGTCGGTGCCCAGACGCTGGGCGTACATGCCCTCGGGGCCGCCCCACAGCGCGTCGAAATTGGGCTGCAGGCTGCCGATGATGCCCCAGCGTCCGAGGTCGGCCGCCTGTTCGGCGGTGACCATCTCCAGATGCTCGAGCCGGTGCCCGCAGCGTGCGACGGCCGGCCCGCCGAACCGGTCGACGACGCTGCGCACCGCGTCGGTGACAGCGGCCACGGCGGCGTCGCCGATGACGTGGAACCCGGCCGGGATACCCGCCTCGGTACAGGCGTGCAGATGCGCGGCGATCTGGCCGGTGTCGAGATAGCTGTTGCCACAGCTGTGTTCGGCGTCAGCGTAGGGCTGGTGCAGCCAGGCGGTGCGGGAGCCGAGCGCGCCGTCGACGAACAGGTCACCGGCCAGACCGGCCGCCCCGGTGGACTCCAGCAGTGCGCGGGCGGCGTCCGCGCTGTCGACGGCTTCGCCCCAGTAGCCGGTGACCTCGACACCGTGCTGCAGCGCCCGTACGTCGTGCCAGTCGTCGAGCCCGCCGATGTCGGGTCCCGCGCACTCGTGGACGGCGACGATCCCGTGTGCCGCGGCGGCATCCAGCGCCGCAACCTGCGCGGTGTGGCGCTGTTCGGCGGTCAGCGGGTCACGGGCGGCACCGCGGACGAGGTGGTGTGCGGCGGCGGTGAGTGGGCGCTGCGGATCGAAACCGGTGGCCGCGTCCAGTCCGGCGGTCGCCGCGCGCAGCCCGGTGGAGGCGACGGCCGAGTGCACGTCGATGCGACTCAGATAGGCGGGCCGGTTGCCGAGCACACCGTCGAGGTCGGCGGTATTGGGCGCAGCGCGTTCGGGCCAGGACGACTCATCCCAACCTGAACCCCAGACGATGCCGTCGGGGTGGGCGGCGGCGTACTCGGCGATCAGCCTCAGACAGTGCGCACGGGAGGTCGCCTGCCGCAGGTCCAGTCCGGTCAGGCTGAGGCCGGTTGCGGTCAGGTGGACGTGACTGTCCACGAACGCCGGGGCCACGAAGGCGCCGGCCAGATCCACGGTCTCGGCGTCGGGGAACTCCGATCGGGCGGTGTCGTCGGCGCCGAGCCACACCACCGCGCCTTCGGGTCCGTCGCTGAAGGCGATCGCGGTGGCGTCGGGGGCGGCCGGGCTGTGTACCCGCCCGTTGATCAACAGAGTCGTCACGAAGGTGACACGTTAATCGGGTCGGATGACGCGGTGCTCCAGTGCGGTCGGATCGGTCGGCGCGGCCCCGCGTTCCTGCACGTCGACGACGTCGATGACCTCGCCGTCGACGTAATCGCCGGCCGGCCCCTGCCGACGCGGGAAGCCGGCCGGATAGGTCATCACCAGCGGGGTCGCGGCCAGCTTGCGCCCGACCAGTGCGGTGGCGACCGGCCGGGCGACGCGGCGGGTCGGCGGCAGCAGCAACAACGCTCCGAGCGCCGAGCTGGCCAGGCCGGGGATCACCACCAGCACGGCGCCGAGCGCGACCAGCGCGCTGTCGGTGGCCAGCGCGCCCGATGCGGAGCGGGTGTTCAGCGCGGACTGCAGCCGGGCGATGTGCCGCGCGACCTGCGAGCCGGCCAGCGCCACCCCCACCACGAAGGTCACCATGATCGCCAGCACTGTCCAGCCGAAGCCGATGGTGGAGACCAGCCCGACCACCACCGCCAGTTCGACGAGGAAGTAGATCAGGAACATCCGCATTGCCATGTCCGGACAACGCACGGCGGTCCGTGCGGGTTCCACGACGGGCCCGGCGCCCGGCGCTCAGTGCAGGGCGACACCCAGTTCGGCGGCGAACACCCTGATCATGTGCTGCACGCCGATCTCGTTACGGCCGATGATCATGTGGTCGTGCTGACCGTGGCGCACACCCTCGCCACACTGTGGCAGCATGGCGAAGTCCTCATCCCGCACCGCGGCGTGCACACCGTCGAAGATTAGGTCGTAGTTGGCCCGCATCTCGTCGTTCTCGGCGGGCACCCGGCTCATCCAGCTGTGTCGCACGGTGCACCGGGTCGGTTCGCCGGCCGGGAGCATGTCGATGATCTCGACGCCGACCGGGCTGTTGGCCAGGATGAGGTTCGGATAGACCCAGTAGATGACGCCCATGTTCATGTGCGGGTCCCACGACCCGCACGGGTCGTCGGCGAGATTCTGAATCCAGTTGAATGGGAACCCGATTCGGTGGTGCCTACCGAACTCGTCGTAGACGCCGGTGTTGGGCAGGGTGTTCTGCCCGATGACGCTCTCACCGTGCACGAACGGGAAGTGGTACCCCTCCGCGAATGCTTCCAGCGCGCCCTTCCAGGACACCTGGGATGTGAACTCCTTCTCCCCGTGATAGCCGTAGGACGCGTAGTCCAGCAGGGCGAGTTCGGGCCCCAGCGGTCCGAGGTGGGTGTCGACATCGATGTCGGCGTCCGCGCTCAGCACCGCCCAGATGAAGCCGTGGCGTTCTTGACTGGGCAGTTCGACCAGGCCGTAGTCGGCCTTGTTCATCGAATCGAAGCCGGCCTGACCCGGCACCACGAACAACTCACCGGTGTTGCGGTAGCTCCAGGCGTGGTACGGGCAGACGAAGCGTGCGGCGTTGCCCGATCCGCAGGCGGGCATGGCGCCACGATGCCGGCAGTAGTTGAGGAACACGTGGCTGTGGCCGTGCCGGTCACGGGTGACCAGCAGGGAATCCCCCAGCACCGACCGGACGACATAGTCGTTGATGCCGGCCACCTGTGCGCTCGGCACGATGGCCAACGGCACCCGCCGCAGGATCTGGGTTTCCTCGATCTCGGTAATCTTGGGGTCGCGGTAGTAGTGCAGGGGGACCCGCAGTTCACGCTCGGCCATGTCGGTGGTCTTGGCGGTGGCATGAGCCAGTGCGCGTCGGGTCAGTTCCTCATCGCGGTTGCTCACCGGCGATCCGGTCATTGCGGTCATGAAGTCTGAACATACATCAGACACTGATTGTATGTTCAGAAATGGCGGACGACGATCCGCGCCGCGGGCCGGGATGGCACGATGCGTCCATGCGTAGACACGGGTGGGGTGGTGACATACCGGCCGATGACGACGAGGCGGCGCGGCGGATCATCGACGCCGCCCGCGCGTCGATCGACGAGCGCGCGGCGGTGAGTATCTCCGATGTCGCGAGCGCGCTCGGCATCACCCGGCAGACGGTCTACCGGTATTTCGCCACCCAGGAGGCATTACTGCAGGCGACCGCCCTGGCCTCGGTCGGCGGTTTCCTCGATCACCTCGCCGCGGATCTGCATTCGATCGACGAGCCCACCACCGCCGTCGTGGAAGGCATCGCCTACACCCTCGAACAACTACCGCACGACCGCTATCTCGGCCTGGTCATGCAGCCCGGGCGGGCCAGCGCATTCGCGGTCGGCGTGACCGCCGACACGGCCATCGCGTTCGGGCGCTCGATCCTGGAGCGTTTCGATGTCGACTGGGCGGCAGCGGGATTCACCGACTCGCGCTTCGACGAACTCGTCGAGTTCATGCTGCGCGTGCTGCAGTCCTTCATCCTCGACCCCGACGGCCCCAGCCGCCGCGGCGCGGATCTGCGGGAGTTCTTGCACCGCTGGGTGGCGCCGGCGGTGACCGCGGCCTCGATCACCGAACTCGCACCGTAGAGGGCCACCCGGCACCCGAACCTCAGTCGGCGGGACTGACCTCGATGGCGGCATGCACCTTGTCCACCCCGCCCCGGATCAGGGCCTGCGGAATCCACCACCAGGCGTGCCACCAGTACCGGCGGGTCACCATGTCGAACACCCGGCGGGTCTCGGATTTCGGCAGATTACGGGCCACCGCCTCGACGGGATCGCCCTTGACCTTGCCGAGCACGCCACATTTCTGGATGGTCACCCGCGGCGTGTTGTTGATTCGCTTGGTCTTCCACGACCCGTCATCGGTGCTGATCAGCAGCTTGCCTTCGTGCGGGACGCCCCACACCGGCGTCGGCTTGGGCCGCCCATCCTTGGTGAACGTGGTCAGCAGCAGGTACTTCTCGCGGTAGACATCTTCGAAGGTCGGAGCCATGGCATCAGTTCACCATGTCCGGCCACCGTGGTCTCGACGTTGCGCCGGAGCCGTCGGCCGGCGGGAATCGGTCAGCCCGCCGCGCGCAACTCCAGCGCCAGGTTGTTCTTCATCCCGCCGCGCAGCTTCGAGAACAGATTGAAGACCTTGCCGAACAGCCCGTACCGCCTGCCGATCCCTTCGTAGGTTCGGCGCAGCGCGTCCTGGTCCAGGATGGCGGCCACGGCGTCCACCGCCTCGCTCTTGGGGTTACCCCGGCGGTCACAGACCGCCACCGTCACCCGCGGGGTGTTGCGGATCCGCTTGACCTTCCACGCGCTCGCCTGGGTGAGCACCAGCAACCGGTCCCCCTCCGGGACCGCCCACACCGCGGTGGGTTTGGGGCGGCCGTCTTTGGTGAAGGTGGTCAGCAGCACATAGTCGGCCTTGGCGACATCGGCGAAGGTGAGAGCCATGCGATGAATCCTAGTGTCAGCCCTCGAGCTCGCCCTCGGTCTCCAGCAGCACCTGCTTGAGCCCGTCCAGGGTGGCGGCCTCGGGCTGCGCCCACATACCGCGGCCGGCCGCCTCCAGCAGTCGCTCCGCCATCCCGTGCAGCGCCCACGGATTGGACTCGTTCATGAACTTGCGATTCTCGGCATCGAGCACATAGGTCTGGCTGAGCTGTTCGTACATCCAGTCCGACATGACGTGGGCGGTGGCGTCGTAACCGAACAGATAGTCCACCGTCGCCGCCATCTCGAACGCGCCCTTGTAGCCGTGTCTACGCATCGCGTTGATCCAGCGCGGATTGACCACCCGGGCGCGGAACACCCGGGTGGTCTCCTCGCTCAGGGTGCGGGTGCGCACCGCGTCGGGACGGGTGTTGTCACCGATGTAGGCGGCCGGATCCTTGCCGGTGAGCGCGCGGACGGTGGCGATCATGCCGCCGTGGTACTGGAAGTAGTCGTCGGAGTCGGCGATGTCGTGTTCGCGGGTGTCGGTGTTCTTGGCGGCCACTGCGATCCGGCGGTACGCCCGATTCATGTCCTCCGATGCCGCGGCGCCGTCCAGCCCGCGGCCGTAGGCGAAGCCGCCCCACGCGGTGTACACCTCGGCGAGGTCGGCGTCGTCACGCCAATTGCGGCTGTCGATCAGTTGCAGCAGACCGGCGCCGTAGGTGCCCGGCTTGGAGCCGAAGATCCTTGTGGTGCTGCGGCGTTGATCACCGTGCTCGGCGAGGTCGGCCAGCGCGTGCGCACGGACGTAGTTGTCTTCGGCGGGCTCGTCCAGCCCGGCCACCAGCGCGACCGCGTCGTCGAGCATCGTCACCACGTGCGGGAACGCATCGCGGAAGAACCCGGAGATGCGCACCGTCACATCGATGCGGGGTCTGCCGAGTTCGGCCGGTGAGATGGCCTCCAGGTCGACGACGCGCCGGGAGGCGTCATCCCAGATGGGGCGTACCCCGAGCAGGGCGAGCACCTCGGCGATATCGTCGCCCGAGGTGCGCATCGCCGAGGTCCCCCACACCGACAGACCCACCGACTCGGGCCAGCGGCCGTGATCGGCGCGGTACCGCTGCAACAGCGAATCGGCAAGCGCACCACCGGTTTCCCAGGCCAGCCGGGACGGCACGGCCTTGGGGTCCACCGAGTAGAAGTTGCGGCCGGTGGGCAGCACATTGACCAGCCCGCGCAACGGGGATCCCGACGGCCCCGCGGCGATGTAGTGCCCGTCGATCGCCTTGAGCACCGCATCGATCTCGCCGGCGGTGGCGCGCAGCCGGGGCACCACCTCGGTGGCCGCGAAGCGCAGGATCTCGGCGACCACCGGGTCGTCGGTCAGCCCGTCCACCGCCCCGGCGTCCCAGTCGGCGGCCTGCAGACCGGCGACCAGCGCGCGGGCCGCCTCTTCGGCATCATCGACGCTCCCCCGATCGTCGGTGCCGTCCTCGGTCAGTCCGAGGGCCTGGCGCAGGCCGGGGACGGTCTGCTCGCCGCCGAACAGCTGGCGGGCGCGCAGGATCGCCAACACCAGGTCCAGTTCGGACTCCTCGGCCGGGGCCAGGCCCAGGATGTGCAGACCGTCGCGGATCTGGACATCCTTGATCTCGCACAACCAGCCGTCGACGTGCAGCAGCATGTCGTCGAACGAATCCTCGTCGGGCCGATCCTCCAGGCCCAGATCGTGATCCATCTTCGCCGCGCGCATCAGCGTCCAGATCTGCTGACGGATGGCGGGCAGCTTGGCGGGGTCGAGTGTGGAGACATTGGAGTGCTCGTCGAGCAACTGCTCCAGTCGCGCGATGTCGCCGTAGGTCTCGGCGCGGGCCATCGGCGGGATCAGATGGTCGACCAGGGTGGCGTGTGCGCGGCGCTTGGCCTGGGTGCCCTCGCCGGGATCGTTGACCAGGAACGGATACACCAGCGGCAGGTCGCCCAGGGCGGCGTCGGTGCCGCATTCGGCGCTCATCCCCAACGTCTTGCCGGGCAGCCACTCCAGGTTGCCGTGCTTGCCCAGATGCACGACGACATCGGCGCCGAAGCTGTTGGAGAAGCTGTCGTCGAGCCAGCGGTAGGCGGCCAGATAGTGGTGGCTGGGCGGCAGGTCCGGATCGTGGTATATGGCCACCGGGTTCTCACCGAACCCGCGCGGCGGCTGCACCAGGATGACGGTGTTGCCGGACTGCATTGCCGCGACCACGATCTCGCCGTCCGGATCCTGGCTGCGGTCGACGAACAGTTCGCCCGGCGGCGGGCCCCAGTGCTGAACCACGGCCGCGGCGAAATCGTCCGGCAGGGTCGCGAACCACGCCCGGTAGTCCGCGGCCGACACCCGGATCGGGTTGCCGGCCAACGACTCCTCGGTGAGCCAGTCGGGGTCCTGTCCCCCGCGTTCGATGAGGGCGTGTACCAGGGCGTCACCATCGCCGGCGTCCACCCCGGGTACCTCACCGATGTCGACGCCGTGTTCGCGCAGGGCGCGCAGCAGTGCCACCGCGCTGGCCGGGGTGTCCAAGCCGACGGCATTGCCGATGCGGGCGTGTTTGGTCGGGTAGGCCGAGAAGACCAGGGCGATCCGCTTCTCGGCGGCCGGCACGTGCCGCAGCCGCGCGTGCCGCACGGCCAGACCGGCCACCCGGGCGCAGCGCTCGGGGTCGGCGGTGTAGGTGATCAGGCCCTCGTCGTCGATCTCCTTGAACGAGAACGGCACCGTGATGATGCGGCCGTCGAACTCGGGCACGGCGACCTGGGTGGCGACATCGAGCGGGGACAGGCCGTCGTCGTTCTCCGACCATTTCGCCCGCGAACTGGTCAGGCACAGCCCCTGCAGGATCGGCACGTCCAGGGCGGCCAGATGCGCGACGTTCCACCCGTCGTCGTTGCCGCCGGCCGCGACCGCGGCCGGCGTCGCACCGCCGGCCGCCAGCACCGTGGTGATCAGCGTGTCGGCGGTGCCGAGCAGCTCGAGGAGTTCGGATTCGGCGGTGCGCAGCGAGGCGCAGTACACCGGCAGCGCCCGGCCGCCCGCGGATTCGATGGCCTCGCAGAGCGATTCGATGTAGCCGGTGTTCCCGGCCAGATGCTGGGCGCGGTAGTACAGCACCGCCACCGTCGGCCCGTCCGGGTTGGGTGCCGCGGTGCGCTCGAGCTGACCCCAGGTCGGGATGGCCACCGGCGGATCGAAGCCCTCGCCGGTCATCAGCACGGTGTCGGACAGGAACGCATGTAGACCGCGCAGATTCTCGGTGCCGCCCTGGGCCAGATAAACGTGTGCCTCCAGCGCGACGCCGGCCGGCACGGTCGAGTGCCGCATCAGTTCGGCGTCGGGAGACTGTTCGCCGGAGAGCACCACGGTCGGCACGCCGCTGGCGACCACGGCGTCGATTCCGTCCTGCCACGAACGGTAACCACCGAGGATGCGCACCACCGCAATGTCGACGCCGTCGAGCAGCTCGCTCAACTCACGCGCAAGCTCGTCCTGCAGCAGCCGGGACGGATTGGCCCAGCGGAAGTCGGCGCCACTGGCACGCGCGGTGATGAGATCGGTATCGGACGTCGAGAGCAGCAGCACGGTCGGCACCGCTCAATCCTGCCTCACCACGCGCGGCGCGTGGTCTGCCGGTCAGTGTTCGGATCGGCTCCAACGCCCGTACCAGGAGTCCCGGTATGGGGTGGTGATGGCGGCGACCACGAGGGCCACGCCGAGTCCGATGGCGATCAGTGAGGCCATGACGATCGCCTCCTTTCGTATGGGGTACCGGCGGTACCGTGTTGCTGCATCGAAGCTAGCGCCCATGGCCTGCAGAAACGGTGTTCTGTGCGTGAGCAGACAGCTCTGATCTTGGTGTGCCACACCTCACAAATCCCCGCCGTGCGGCACCGTGAGCTGCGGTTTCCGGACTTTAGATCGGGGTTGGCGAAACCGTTTACAGGCTCGGCGACGGCTGGCGCAATGGAGCCATGAGCACTCGTACCTCCCTGGATGTGGTGAAACTCGGCGCGCACATCGGTGCCCGGATCGACGGTGTCCGACTCTCCGGTGACCTCGACGAGGCGACGGTGGCGGCGATCAACTCCGCCCTGCTCACCCACAAGGTGATCTTCTTCCGCAACCAGGACCATCTCGACGACGACGGTCAGCTCGCCTTCGCGCAGCGTCTGGGCACCACCACCGCCGCACACCCCACGGTGCTGTCCCGGGGGACGCGGGTGCTGCCCATCGACTCGCGCTACGACAAGGCCAACAGTTGGCACACCGACGTGACCTTCGTCGACCGTGTTCCGAAGGCCTCGTTGCTGCGCGCCGTCGCGCTGCCCGAGTACGGCGGCACGACGGTGTGGGCGAACACCGCGACGGCCTACACCCAGCTGCCCGAGCCGCTGCGCCTGCTGGCGGAGAACCTGTGGGCGGTGCACACCAACAAGTACGACTACGCCGCCGACTACGACGGCCGGCACGAACAGCTCGCCGACACGGTGCGTGAGCACCGCGCCGAATTCGAGTCCGAGTACTTCGAGACCGAGCACCCGGTGGTGCGCGTGCACCCGGAGAGCGGTGAGCGGGTGTTGCTGCTCGGGCACTTCGTCAAGCGGTTCGTCGGACTGGGCGCCACCGAGTCGGCCGCGCTGTTCGACCTGCTGCAGACACGGATCACCAAGCTGGAGAACACGGTTCGGTGGAACTGGCAGCTCGGCGACCTGGCCATCTGGGACAACCGGGCGACCCAGCACTACGCGGTGTCCGATTACGACGACCAGTTCCGCCGTCTCAGCCGGGTGACACTGGCCGGTGACATCCCCGTCGACGTGCAGGGCCGGCCCAGCCGTGTCGTCGCCGGCGACGCGACGCGGTACTCCGCGGTCGTGGACCCGCTGCCCGGCCGGCACGCGAAGGCGAGCTGACCGCGCCCGGCGCACCGGGACGCCCGCACTGAGCTCGCCGGCGGGGCAGCGGGGGCGGCACCGACACATCCACGGCACAGGGGACCTGAACGGTGGGAACGCCGAGCGCACTGCGGCTTTCGTGACGGCGCGGCACGGCGGCGCGAATCGGTCCCGGCGGAGCCGCCGAACCGACGGCGGAGCAGTACGGTGAAGACGTGAGCCGATCCCGCGACCAGGACGCCTGCCCCGGTGCCCTGCAGGTCCACCAGGCCGCCGACGGCGCACTGGCGCGGGTGCGCCTGCCCGGAGGGTTCCTCGGTGCCGAGGCGCTCGCGACGCTGGCGCATCTGGCCGCCGACTGCGGCAACGGCTCGTTGGAGCTCACCTCGCGCGGCAGCGTGCAGATCCGCGGTATCACCGACACCGGGCGGGTGGCCGATGCAGTGGCGGCCGCGGGCCTGCTGCCCTCCCCCGAGCACGAGCGGGTGCGCAACATCGTCTCGTCCCCGCTCTCGGGCCGCAGTGGTGGGCTCCGGGATGTGCGCGGGTGGGTCCACGACCTCGACACCGCACTGCAACGCGACCCCGGGCTGGCCCGGTTGCCCGGCCGGTTCTGGTTCTCCATCGACGACGGCCGTGGCGATGTCGCCGGGCTGCGCACCGACGTGGGCCTGCAGGTGACCGACGCCGGTGTCGCACTGCTGCTGGCCGGGGCCGACACCGGTGTGCGCCTGGCCCCCGAGCAGGCGGTACCCACCCTGGTGGAGATCGCGTCGCGCTTCCAGCTGTATCGCGGAAAGCGCTGGCGGGTCGAGGAACTCGACGACCCGGCGATCCTGGTGGCCGGCTATCCCGTCGACGTGCCCGCACCGCGGCGGTTGACGGTCACCGACACCGCCCGCGGGCCGGTCGGCTGGATCGAGCAGACCGGGGATGAGCAGCGCATCACCCTGGCCGCGGTGGTACCCCTCGGTGTGCTGCCGGCCCGCACCGCGGAGTTCCTGGCCGCTGTCGAGGCCCCGTTGGTGATCACCCCCTGGCGCTCGATCCTGGTATGTGACCTCGAGGAGGGGGTCGCCGACACCGCGCTGCGGGTGCTGGCCCCGCTGGGCCTGGTGTTCGACGAACACTCACCGTGGCTGACGATCAGCGCCTGCGCGGGCAGCCCGGGCTGTGAGCGGTCGATCACCGATGTACGTGCCGACGCGACGGCCGCGGCCACCGAGGCGGGGGGTGGGACCGCCGCCGAGGCCGCCGGGCACCGCCATTTCGTCGGCTGCGAGCGTGGCTGCGGTGCACCCCGGGGCGCCCAGGTGCTGGTGGCCTCCGCGGACGGATACCGACCGCGCCACACGTAGGGTATGCGGGTGCTCGAATACATCCGCGACGCCGCGGAGATCTACCGTGAATCGTTCGCGACCATCCGCGCCGAGGCCGACCTGGACCGGTTCCCCACCGATGTCGCCCGCGTCGTCGTCCGCCTGATCCACACCTGCGGTCAGACCGATGTCACCGAACACGTCGCCTTCACCCCCGACGTGGTGACCCGCGCCGCCGCGGCACTGGCAGCCGGCGCCCCGGTGCTGTGTGACTCGTCGATGGTGGCCGCCGGTATCACCCGCTCGCGGCTGCCTGCCGACAACGAGGTGATCTCACTGGTTGCCGACCCGCGCGCCCCCGAGGTCGCCGCCCGGCTCGGCAGCACCCGATCGGCGGCCGGCGTCGACATCTGGGCCGACCGTCTCGAGGGCGCGGTGTTGGCGATCGGCAACGCCCCGACCGCGCTGTTCCGGCTGCTCGAGCTGATCGACGAGGGTGCGCCCGTCCCGGCCGCGGTGCTCGGCGGACCGGTGGGCTTCGTCGGCTCCGCGCAGTCCAAGGACGAACTGATCGCCCGCCCCCGCGGCATCGCCTACCTGGTCGTGACCGGTCGCCGTGGCGGCAGCGCGATGGCCGCAGCAGCGGTGAATGCGATTGCGAGCGAACGCGAATGAGTGAGGCAAAAATGACGCCCGGGACCACCGGAGGGACGCTGTTCGGGGTCGGGCTCGGCCCCGGCGACCCGGAACTGGTGACGGTCAAGGCCGCCCGGGTGATCGGCGAGGCCGATGTGGTGGCGTATCACAGCGCCCGCCACGGTCGCAGTATCGCGCGCCGGATCGCCGAACCCTATCTGCGCGAGGGCCAGATCGAGGAGCACCTGGTCTACCCGGTGACCACCGAGACCACCGAGCATCCCGGCGGGTACGACGGCGCGATGGAGGATTTCTACGCCGCGTCGGCCGAACGCATCGCCGTACATCTGCGCGCCGGCCGCAACGTCGCCCTGCTCGCCGAGGGCGATCCGCTGTTCTACAGCTCCTATATGCACATGCACACCCGGCTGACGCAGCAGTTCCGCGCCGTCATCGTCCCCGGCGTGACCTCGGTGAGCGCGGCCGCCGCGGCGACCAGCACCCCGTTGGTGCAGGGCGACGAGGTGCTCACCATCCTGCCCGGGACGCTGCCCGCCGCCGAGCTCACCCGCCGCCTCGCCGACACCGACGCCGCGGTCGTCATGAAGCTGGGAAAGTCCTTTTCCGAAGTGCGAGAGGCGCTTTCGGAGACGCACCGATTGGACCGAGCGTTCTATGTGGAACGGGCCAGCACCGACCAGCAGCGGGTAATGGCCGCCGCGGACGTCGACGAGGACTCGGTACCGTACTTCTCCATCGTCATGCTGCCCGGTGCGGCGGCCGCCCCACGGCCGGGCGGCAGCGTGGCGGTGGTGGGTCTGGGACCCGGTGATCTGGACTGGATCACCCCGCAGGCGCGTCGCGAGCTGGCCGCCGCGACCGACCTCATCGGCTACTTCCCCTACCTGGACCGGGTCGGCGCCCGCACCGGGCAGACCCGGCACGCCAGCGACAACACCGACGAGCCGGCCCGGGCGCGGCTCGCGTGCGAGCTCGCCCGGCAGGGCCGCTCGGTCGTGGTGGTGTCCTCCGGTGACCCCGGCGTCTTCGCGATGGCGACCGCGGTGCTCGAGGAGGCCGTGCACTGGCCGGATGTGCCGGTGCGGGTGATCCCGGCCATGACGGCCGCCAACGCCGTGGCCAGCCGGGTCGGTGCGCCGCTGGGCCACGACTATGCGGTGATCTCGCTGTCGGACCGGCTCAAACCATGGGACATCATCGCCAAGCGGATCAGCGCCGCGGCCGCGGCGGATCTGGCGATCGCGATCTACAACCCGGCCTCGAAGACCAGGACCTGGCAGGTCGGCGCCATGCGCGAGTTGCTGCTCGAGCACCGGTCACCGGAGACCCCGGTGGTGATCGGGCGGGATGTGGCCGGGCCGAACGAGAGCGTCCGGGTGGTGACCCTCGGCGCGCTCGACCCCGGCGATGTCGACATGCGCTGCCTGCTGATCATCGGGTCGTCGCAGACCCAGGTGCACGGTGACGTGGTGTTCACCCCGCGCACCTACCCACACTGACGCCTGTCGAGAATCGTTGACACGCGTCAGTGTGAGGTTTACTGTCCGCACGTGATCCCGCGCACACCTGATGACGTGACGGCGCACTGGCTGACGGGCGTGCTGGGCACGCAGGTCGACGGTGTCGACATCATGCCGATCGGTACCGGACAGACCGGCGCGACCTATCGGCTGACCGTCGACTACGCCGGCCCGACAGACCTGCCCGGTACCTTCGCGATCAAGCTGCCGTCGCAGGACGACACCGTGCGCGATCGGGTCGCCATCGGCTACCGCTCCGAACACGCCTTCTACCGCCACGTGGCCGACCTGGTGCAGGTGCCCGTCCCACGCAGCTATCACTGCGAAATCGACGGGGATGGAGCCGAATTCGTGCTGCTGCTGGCCGATATGGCACCTGCGCAGCAGGGCGATCAGATTGCGGGCTGCTCCGCCGAGGAGGCCGCGCTGGGCGCCCGCGCGCTGGCCGGACTGCACGCACCCAGCTGGTGCGACACCGCGCTGACCGACTTCCCCGGTATCGCCATGCCCAAGCCGGACGCCGCGATGGCCGCCGGTATGGGTGAGGTCGCCAAGATCGCGACCGAGACCACCCTGGAACGCCTCGGCGACCGGATGACCGCCGACGACCGCGCCACCCTGGCGGCATCCATGGCGCTGGTGACCCCGTGGCTGCTCACCGAACCGAACCGGTTCGCCCTGCTGCACGGCGACTATCGGCTCGACAACATGCTCTTCGATCCGCAACGCACCACGGTGACGATCGTCGACTGGCAGACCCTCGGGGTCGGTCTGCCCGCGCGCGATCTCGCCTATTTCACCGGCACCAGCCTGGAACCCGCCGCCCGCGCGGCCGCCGAGCGCGATCTGGTGGCCGAATACCACGCGGGCCTGGTGCAGCTCGGCGTCGCCGACTATGACGTCGAGACCTGTTGGCGTGACTACTGTCTCGGCATGGTGCAGGCGCCGCTGATCATCGCCTTCGGCGTCGCCTTCGCGACGTCCACCGACCGCGGCGACGAGATGATGCTGGCCATGGCCGAGCGATCCTGCCGGGCGATCCGCGAGCTGGGCACCCTGGAACTGATCTAACCGCGGGCGCGCACCCAGTCGACCGCCGCGTCGACGGTATCCACGCACGCCACCCCGGCCGGTAACGGCGGACGGTCGACCATGATCACCGCGACACCCGCCCGCGCGGCGGCGTCGAGTTTCGCGCGGGTCATCGACCCGCCACTGTTCTTGGTGACCAGTGCGTCGATGTCGTTGTCGCGCAACAGCTCCAGCTCGCCGTCGACGTGATATGGGCCACGCGAGAGCACCATCCGGTACCGGGCGGGCAGCAGCTCGGGTTCGGGTGCGGTCACGGCGCGGATCAGGAACCAGGCGTCGACCTCGCGGAAGGCCGCGGTCCCCGACCGTCCGGTGGTGAGGAACACCCGCCGATATCCGTTGCGGGTGACGGTGTCCGCGGCCGCGGTGTCGGTCGGTACCACGATGGCGTCACCGGGCGGCCAGGCCGGGCGCGCCAGCACCACGTGAGGCAGGCCCACCCGTGCGGCGGCGCGTGCCGCGTTCGCAGTGATGGTGGCCGCGAAGGGATGGGTCGCATCGACGACGGCGGTGATGTCGTTGCCGGTCAACCAGTCGGCCAACCCATCGACGCCACCGAATCCGCCGATGCGCACCTCGCCGACCGGCAGCGCCGGATCGGGCACCCGGCCGGCCAGCGAGCTGATCACCGCGACCCCGGGGTGCAACCGCGCGGCCAATGCCCGCGCCTCGCCGGTACCGCCCAGCAACAGGATGCGCACTAGTGCCGGCTCCCGCGCCGGCGGCCCGTCGAATACAGGTAGCTGTCGGTGAATCCCTCGGCGGCCAGGACATCGCCGACGATGATCACCGCGGTCTTGGTGATGCCGGCGGCGCGTAGCTGGTCGGCCAGCTCACCGAGCGCGCAGCGCACCACCTGCTCGGCCGGCCAGCTGGCGTACGCCACCACCGCGCAGGGTGTTTCGGCGGTATAGCCGGCGCCCGGCCCGGTGAGATCGGCGACGATGGTGTCGGCCTGGGCGGCGGCCAGGTGCAGCACCAGGGTCGCCCCCGGCGCCGACAAGGCGGCCAATGATTCCCGCTCGGGCATCGCGGTCGACAGCGTCGCGACCCGGCTCAGCGTCACGGTCTGCGCCACACCGGGCACGGTCAGCTCGCGACCCAGCGCCGCCGCCGCGGCGGCGAACGCCGGGACGCCGGGGACCACCTCGTAACCGATCCCCAGCGCATCGAGGCGGCGACACTGTTCGGCGAGTGCGGAATACAGCGACGGATCGCCCGAATGCAGCCGCGCCACGTCGTGCCCGGCGGCATCGGCTGCGGCGATCTCATCGATGATCTGATCCAGGGTCAGCGGCCCGGTGTCGATCACCCGCGCACCGGCGGGGCACAACGCCAGCAGATCCTGGGGCATGATCGACCCGGCGTACAGGCAGACCGGGCTCTGGCTGAGCACCCGCTGGCCCCGGACGGTGATCAGGTCCGCCGCGCCGGGCCCGGCCCCGATGAAGTAGACGGTCACTGTTTCACCCACACCCACTGGGTCACCGGCAGCGTCGGACGCCACGCGGTGAAGCCACCGACCGCCCCGCCCTGGTAGTGCTGGAAGCGTCGCAATTCGCCACCTCTCTCCGAATACCACTGTGCCAAGAAGGCTTCCGATTCCACCGTGACGGCGTTGGCCACCAGCCTGCCACCTTCGGGCAGTCGGTCGACACAGGCCTGCAACAACCCGGGCTGGGTCACCCCGCCGCCGATGAACACCACCGCAGGCGCAGCCAGGTCGCCGAACGCCGCCGGCGCACCCGGCTGTACGTCGACCCGGACCCCGAACGCTTTGGCGTTGGCCGCGATCCGGTCACGTCGCTGCGCATCGCGCTCAAAGGCCACCGCCCGGCAGCCCGGCGCGCTGCGGCACCATTCCACCGCGACACTGCCCGAGCCGGAACCGACATCCCACAACACCTCGCCGGGGCGCGGTCCCAACGCGGCCAGGGTGACCGCCCGCACGGTCTGTTTGGTGATCTGCCCGTCATGGGCGAACGCCTCGTCGGGCAGGGCGTGCGCGCGGCGGTCATCAGGCAGGTACCGCACGGCGATGACGTTGAGATCGCGCACGGTCGAATCGAATTCGCGGGCGACCGCCGTCGTGATCCGCTCGTCGGGACCACCGAGATGCTCGAGCACGGTGAACTCGGACGCACCGCGGCCGGCGTCGGTCAGCGACCGGGCCAGGGAGGCCGCGGTGGTGCCGTCACGGCTGAGCACCACCGCCCGACCGCCGCGCCGCACCGCGGTGGACGGATCCGCGGTGACCAGGCTGATCACCTCGGTGTCGTGTACCGGCCAACCCAGCCGGGCGCAGGCCAGCGTCACCGACGACACGTGCGGTAACACCCGCACGGCATCGGCGCCGAACACCCGGATCAACGTGGCGCCGATACCGTGCAGCATCGGATCTCCCGACGCCACGACGTGGACGGTATCCAGTCCGTCGAACAGCGTCGGTAGCGCGTCCAGCAGCGGCGACGGCCAGGGCCGACGCTGCGCCGTGATCGTCGCGTCGAGCATGTCGAGTTGCCGGGGCGCACCGTAAATCACGGTGGCGCCTCGCAGTTCAGTGGCCGACGCGGGTGACAGCCCGGCCATGCCGTCCGCGCCGATACCGACGACGATGATCATTTGTCTTCTGTTCTTCGCGCAGGCGCTCATCGGTGTCCTTGGTTCTTCGCGCAGGCGCTCATCACCGCGGCAGCCTCCGCCAAATCGGGCCGGGCAAGATCCGGAACACCGCGGCGATCACCCCCACCTGCCAGGGCACCCACACGCTGCGGCGGCGGCCGTGGAGCGCACGCACCGTCGCATCGGCCACCTGCGCCGGGGTGCTGGAGAACGGTGCCGGTTCCATGCCCTCGGTCATCCGCCCGATCACGAACCCCGGCCGGACGACCAGCAGGT
The DNA here is from genome assembly GCF_002086115.1 of Mycolicibacterium bacteremicum. Classification (GTDB taxonomy): domain Bacteria; phylum Actinomycetota; class Actinomycetes; order Mycobacteriales; family Mycobacteriaceae; genus Mycobacterium; species Mycobacterium bacteremicum. The sequence continues at coordinate 303,589 of NZ_MVHJ01000001.1, read as the reverse complement.
GCCGCCCAAATCCCGGAGCCAGTTGGGCAAAGCCGCTGCAGAAGCCGTCGAGGCCTGCTTTGGCTGAACCGTAGACATAGTTCGCTCGGCGTACCCGCACCCCGGCGATCGACGAGAACGTAACCATTCTCATGGGCCCCAAGCTCAACAGGGCGAGCAGCTCGGTGAGCAAACTGACCTGGGCCACGAAGTCGGTGTGCACGATCGCCACGGCATGCGCCGCATCCATTGCAGCGCGCTCCTGGTCGCCGAGCACGCCGAATGCCAACACAGCCGTGCCCCAGAGCGTGCCGTGTGCGCGAACAATCGACATGAGAACTTCGCGGTGTGAGGCGATGTCGTCGGCATCGAACTCTTGGACATGCACCTCCGACGCGCCGGCTGCCCGCACCGCGGCAATCTCGTCCACCAGCTCGTCGGCCCGGCGGGCGGCCAGCACCACCTTCCGCCCGGGCGCCAACCGCTTCGCCACCTCCACGCCGATCTCGCTGCGACCGCCGAATATGACGACGTAGCCCGTGTCCTCCATGGCAGTGATTATGTCCTGCGCTAGCGTGGACCCCGATGGGCAAGGCAACCACCCGACTGACCAATGACGCGCTGGCATTCCTGACCGAGCGTCATCTGGCCATGCTGACCACCCTGCGCGGTGACAACTCCCCGCATGTGGTCGCGGTCGGATTCACCTTCGACCCGACGACCCACCTGGCCCGGGTAATCACCACCGGCGGTTCGCAGAAGGCCGTCAACGCCAAGGAGCGCGGTGTGGCCGTGCTCAGCCAGGTCGACGGTGCGCGGTGGCTGTCGCTGGAGGGAACGGCCACCGTCAGCGGCGATCCCGACGATGTGCGCGATGCCGAATTGCGGTACGCGCAGCGGTATCGCACGCCGCGGGTCAATCCGCGCCGTGTCGTCATCACGGTGCGGATCGAGCGGGTGCTGGGCTCCTCGTCCCTGCTGGACCGCAGCGAGACCTGAGGCCTATACCGGCACCACGACCAGATCGTGCGGGCGGTTGTTCACCGACTCGGCGCCATCCTCGGTGACGATGACGATGTCCTCGATCCGGGCGCCCCACTGGCCGGCGAAATAGATTCCGGGCTCCACCGAGAACGCCATACCGGGCTCCAGCATGATGTCGTTGCCCGCCACGATGTAGGGCTCCTCGTGCACCGACAACCCGATGCCGTGCCCGGTGCGGTGCACGAACGCCTCTGCCAATCCCGCCGCGGCCAACACGTCGCGGGCGGCGGCGTCGACCGACTCGGCGCTGACCCCGGGACGCACCGCGGCCACCGCGTCGGCCTGCGCCCGCTGCAGCACTGCGTAGCGGCGGGCCACCTCGGCATCGGGTTCGCCCAGGCTGTAGGTGCGGGTGGAGTCGGAGTTGTAGCCGGGTGCATAGGGTCCGCCGATGTCGACGACGACGATATCGCCGGCGGCCAAGGTGCGGTCCGAGCATTCGTGGTGCGGGTCGGCGCCGTTGGGACCGGATCCCACGATGATGAACGCCACCTCCGAATGTCCCTCGGCGACAATTGCTTCGGCGATATCGGCAGCGACGTCGGCCTCGGTGCGGCCGGGCACCAGGAACTCGGGGACCCGGGCGTGCACCCGGTCGATCGCCGCGCCGGCCTTGCGCAGCGCGTCCACCTCGGCGGGATCCTTGATCATCCGCAACCGCCGCAACACATCGGTGGCCAGCACCGGCACCGTCCCCAACACGTCGGCCAGGGGCAGTAAGTGCAGCGCGGGCATCGAATCGGTGACCGCCGTCGCCGGCGAGCGGGTCCCCGGCCCGCCGATCGCCGCGGCCACCAGCGCGTAGGGATCTTCTCCGTCGACCCAATCCCGCACCGTCACACCGAGTTCGGGGACCGCGGACTCGCGCAACGCGGCCAGTTCCAGGCGCGGCACCACGACCGTCGGCGCCGACCCGTCGGCGGGTAGGACCAGCGCGGTCAGCCGTTCGAAGGTCTGCGCCCGGGACCCGACGAGATAGCGCAGGTCGTAGCCGGGCGTGATGATGAGCCCGGCCAGCCCGGCGGCGGCCGCCCCGGCGGCGGCTTCACGTAGGCGGTGGGCGTAGACATCGGTGCTGAAACGGGCGGTGTCCCCGGCGGTGGCCATACCCATAGGCTAGTGCGATGCCCGATTCCGGACCGCACCGCTCCGCCTCGCTCGCTCCCGGGGATCGCCCCGTCCTGCTGCTCGACGGCGCCAGCATGTGGTTCCGCTCGTTCTTCGGGGTGCCGTCCTCGATCACCGCCCCCGACGGCCGACCCGTCAATGCGCTGCGCGGATTCATCGACAACATCGCCGCGCTGGTGACCACGCACCGGCCGGGCCGGCTGGTGGTGTGCCTGGACCTGGACTGGCGCCCGCAGTGGCGGGTGGAGCGCATCCCCTCCTACAAGGCGCACCGCGTCGAAGAGGCGCTGCCCGACGGCACCCCCGACGTCGAGGAGGTCCCCGATGACCTCACCCCGCAGGTCGAGATGATCATGGCGATGCTGGACGCCTTCGGGATCGCCACCGCCGGCGCGCCCGGTTACGAGGCCGACGATGTGCTGGGCACCCTGGCCGCCGCCGAGCGACAGGACCCGGTGGTGGTGGTCAGCGGTGACCGGGACCTGCTGCAACTGGTCGGGGACGATCCGGTACCGGTGCGGGTGTTCTACATCGGCCGCGGGCTGGCCAAGGCGGTGCTCTTCGGCCCGGCCGAGGTCGCCGAGACCTACGCCGTCCCGGTCGAGCGCGCCGGCGCCGCCTACGCCGAGCTGGCACTGCTGCGCGGGGATCCCTCCGACGGGCTGCCCGGGGTCGCCGGGATCGGCGAGAAGACCGCGGCGACGCTGCTGGCCCAGCACGGTTCGCTGGACGCGATCGTCGCCGCGGCAGCCGATCCGTCATCGAGTGTGCCGACCGCACAACGGAAGAAGCTGCTGGCCGCACAGGACTACATCGTCGCCGCCGAGCCCGTGGTCCGGGTGGCACTCGATGCACCGGTCACGTTGTCGCGGCCCGCCGACACGTTGCCGCTGTCGGCGGCCGATCCGGCCCGCGTCGCGGCGCTGGCCGAGGAGTACGGCGTGATGTCCTCGATCGGTCGGTTGCAGAAGGCGCTCGACAAACTGCCCTGACACCGCGAGCGACCGCGTCTGCACGGCGACACGCGGTCGCATCGCGCAGTCCGCGGTCGCTCGCGGCGCAGATATTGCTACTTGGGTCGGCCGACCTCGTAGGTGCCGTTGTCGTCCTGGAAGGTCACGGTGACCTGACGCTTGGTGCCATCGATGCTGACCTGGCAGGTGAAGGTGTCGCCCTTACGCACCTCGGGGCTCACCCCGCCGTTGCAGTTGACATCCTTGACGTTCTTGGCACCGTAGCCGTTGGCCTCGTCGGTCAGGATCTGCTGCACACCGGTCTGCGCGGCGTCCACGTCCAGCGTGGTGGTCACGAAGAATCCGGGCTTCCAGAAACCGAGCACCAGCACCGCGATGACGATCACCAGCGCCAGCCCGCCGATGACGCTGCCGATGACGGCCAGCGACTTCTTGGAGCCCTCCTCGGCACCGGGCTGACCGTACGGCGAGTACTGCTGGGACGGGTCGTACTGTCCGGGCTGACCGTACTGTGGCTGCTGACCGTAGGGCTGGCCGGGTTGCTGGCCGTACTGCGGGTAACCCTGCGGCGCATAGCCGGTCGGCTGCTGGCCGTACTGGTCGTGCTGCGGGTACTGCTGCGGCTGACCGTAGGCGGGCTGACCGGGCTGCTGATACTGCGGGTACTGCGGCGCCTGGTAGGCCGGCGGCTGACCCCAGGCCGGGGTCTCCTGCGCGGGTTGCTCGGGGGTGGGAGGCGGTTGCCAGGCGGGCTGCTCACCGGGCGGCGGGGTGCCGCCGGACTGCGGCGGCTGACCCGACCACGCCTGCGTGGGGTCAGATCCCTGCGGTCCGCTCATCGTGTCTCCTTGATCCGGGTTCGTACTGGTCAACTAGACCCGCCGCCGCGGATCTACGCCGCCACACTACCCTGCATCAACTGCAACGACGCCCCGTCGAATGTCGTTGATGGTGCGTTTCGCCGTCGTCCGCAACGCCGGTGCCGGGGCCGCATTGCGAACCTGGTCGGCCAGATCGAGCACCTGACGGCACCACCGCACGAAATCGCCCGCGGACAGCGGGGATCCGTTCCCGTTCACATCGGAGGCGGCCAGCGAGGACGCCAGATCCCCGGTGGTGGCCCACTGGTGGATGGCGGCGACGAAACCGTCGTCGGGTTCGCGGCTGTGCGTGATGCGCTGGCGCTGTTCGTCACTACGGATGTCGGCCCACAACCGGCGGGTCGCCGCGAGCGCCTTGCGCACGTTGCCGGTGGGGATGTGCAGGCCCTGCGGGGCCGAACTGTCACCGCGGGATTCGAACTGCACCGCCGACAGCACACCGGCCAGTTCGGCGGGCCCGAGACCGTCCCACACCCCGCGGCGCAGGCATTCGGCGACCAAAAGGTCGCTCTCGCTGTAGATCCGGGCCAGCAGCCGACCGTCCTCGGTCACCTTGGGCGTGTCGCCCGAGCGGTCGACGAAACCACGTTCGCACAGCAGCACCAGAATTCGGTCGAAGGTGCGGGCCAGTGAGTTGGTGGCGGCGGCGACCTTCTGCCGGATCTGCTCGTTGTCGCGCTCGATGCGTAGATAGCGCTCGGCCAGCCGGACCTTGTCCTCACGGTCGCTCGCCGCGTGCACGGGGTGCCGGCGCAGTTGGTCGCGCAGCGTCACCAACTCGGGATCGACATCGGGTTCGCCGCGACCGGCCCGGTGCCGGCTCGGCACATCCAGCCCGGCCGCCGCCGACAGCAGTGCTGACGCCAGGTCACGGCGCACCCGCGGCTGACGATGTTCGACGCGCTTGGGCAGGTGCATCGAGCCCAGCGGCGCGGACCCGCCGGGGTAGTCCGCCGACGAGATGCGGCCCGCCCAGCGGTGTTCGGTGAGCACCAGCGGGCGCGGGTCCTCGCTGTCGCGCGCGGGTTCCAGCACGACGGCCAGCCCGCCGCGCCGCCCGTTGGTGATGTTGATGATGTCGCCGCGGCGCAGCGCGGTCAGCGCGTCGTCGGCGGCGCGACGCCGCTGCAGCCGGGATGCCCGCGACTGGGCGCGTTCGCGAGCGGAGATCGCCGCACGCAGGCGGGCGTACTCCAGCACCGCAGGTTCGGTCTTGCGGCCCGGCTGTGCCCCCATCTCGGCGGCCAGTTCGGTCAGCATCTTCTCGCCCCGGGACAGCCCGCGGACCAACCCGACCACCGAACGGTTGGCCTGATATTGGGCGAACGAGCGTTCCAGCAGCCGGCGCGCCTGCTCCGGGCCCATCTGCCCGATCAGGTTGATGGTCATGTTGTAGGACGGCGCGAACGAACTCTTCAACGGGAACGTGCGGGTGGACGCCAACCCGGCCACCTCCGCGGGCTCGGCGGCGGCGTCATCGGGGTGCCACAACACCACGGCGTGGCCCTCGACGTCGATCCCACGCCGGCCGGCCCGGCCGGTCAGCTGGGTGTACTCCCCCGGCGTCAGTGGCGCGTGCTGCTCGCCGTTGTACTTGACCAGGCGTTCCAGCACCACGGTGCGGGCCGGCATGTTGATGCCCAGGGCCAGTGTCTCGGTGGCGAAGACCGCCTTGGTCAGGCCGGCGGTGAACAACTCCTCCACGGTGTGCCGGAACACGGGCAGCATGCCCGCGTGGTGCGCGGCCAGCCCCCGCAGCAGGCCTTCCCGCCATTCGTAGTAGCCGAGCACCGCCAGATCGGAATCGGGCAGATCGGCGCACCGGCGGTCGATGATCTCGGCGATCCGGATGCGGTCCTCATCGGTGGTCAACCGCAGCGGTGAGCGCAGGCACTGCTTGACCGCGGCGTCGCAACCGGCCCGGGAGAACACGAAGGTGATCGCCGGTAGCAGCCCTTCGGCGTCCAGGGTCGCGATCACATCGGGTCGCGACGGCGGCCGGTTCAACGTCGGCCTGCCGTGCTGGCGGCCGCGGCCGCGGCCGCGCGGTGCGAAGTCCACGAGCCGGTCGGCTTCGCGGCGATGGGCGATATGGCGGATCAGATCCTGATCGACCAGCGTTCGGTCGCCGCCGCCGAACAGGTCGAACAACCGCTTGCCCACCATCATGTGCTGCGACAGCGGTACCGGTCGGTGCTCGTCGACGACCACCGTGGTGTCCCCGCGCACGGTCTGGATCCAGCCACCGAACTCCTCGGCGTTGCTCACGGTCGCAGACAGGCTGACCAGCCGGACCTCCTCTGGCAGGTGCAGGATCACCTCCTCCCACACCGCGCCGCGCATCCGGTCGGCCAGGAAGTGCACCTCGTCCATCACCACATGCGAAAGGCCCTGCAGTGCAGCGGAGTTGGCGTAGAGCATGTTGCGCAGCACCTCGGTGGTCATCACCACGACGGGCGCATCACCGTTGACGGACTGATCGCCGGTGAGCAGACCGATCTTCTCCGGGCCGTACCGGCGCACCAGGTCGGTGTGCTTCTGATTGCTCAGCGCCTTGATCGGGGTGGTGTAGAAGCACTTGCGACCGGCGGCCAGGGCGAGGTGGACGGCGAACTCGCCGACGACGGTCTTGCCCGCGCCGGTGGGGGCGCACACCAACACCCCGTGTCCGTTCTCCAGCGCGGCGCACGCCCGCACCTGGAAACCGTCGAGACCGAACTGCAGTTGGGCGGCGAAGTCGCGCAGCTGCGGTCCGAGGTCAGGTGGCGTCGTCATCGATCAACGTCTGCGAGGTCACCGGGGTGGGCGGGGCGATGGGCTCGGCCGCCGGGATGGGCGCGGCCTGGTCCTCCGGCACCTCGGCCAGGGCTTCGCGCTTGGCCTTGCGCTTGTCGTGGATCCTGGCGATCTGGATGGCGAACTCCAGCAGCAGGGTGAGCGCCAACGCCAGCGCCAGCATGGAGAACGGGTCCGAGCCGGGCGTGGCGAAGGCGGCGAACACGAACAGCGCGAAGATCAGCCCACGCCGCCACTCCTTGAGCTTCGCGTAGGGCAGCACGCCGATGACGTTGAGCATGATGATCAGCAGCGGGAACTCGAAGCTGATCCCGAACACCAGCAGCAGGTTGATCAGGAAGCCGAAGTACTGATCGCCGGACAGCGCGGTGACCTGGACGTCGCTGCCCACGGTCAACAGGAAGCTCAGCGCTGTCGAGAGCACCACGTAGGCCAGCACTGCGCCACCGATGAACAGCACCGCGCCGACCGCCACGAAAGCGATACCGAAGCGGCGTTCCTTGGCGTACAGGCCCGGGGTGATGAACGCCCACAGCTGATAGAGCCACACCGGGCAGGCCAGCACGATGCCGGCGGTCAGCGCGACCTTCAACCGCAACATGAACTGGTCGAAGGGACCCGTGGCGAGCAGCCGGCACTGCCCGTCCGGGGCGATGGTGGCGCGCGCCGACTCGGGTAACGAGCAGTACGGCCCGCGCAGCCATTCGCCCAGGCTGTGGAAGCCCAGAATCCCGTGGGTGTACCAGATGAACCCGAGGATGGTGGTCAGCAGCACGGCGGCCACCGCGATGAGCAACCGGTTGCGCAGTTCGGCCAGATGGTCGACAAGCGACATCGTGCCGTCGGGGTTGGCCTGCGCGCGGCGTCGCAGCTTCTTGAAGATTCCGGGGGTCTGCACGGGCAGCCTTAACGTCGTTGCAGGCGATGGCGAATGCGTCCCACCGACGCGGCGTCACGCCGCGAGGATGGGACGGACTTTGCGGCTGTCTAGGCCGTTCGCTTGTCCGACTGTTCGGGCGTATCGACCCGCTCCGAGCTGACCGGCGTGGCCGGTGCGGTGCCCTCGGTCAGCGGCGTGCTCGGCTTGTCGTTGCCGTCGGCCTGCATCTCCTTGATCTCGGACTTGAAGATGCGCATCGACTTGCCCAGCGAACGCGCCGCGTCCGGGAGCTTCTTGGCACCGAAGAGCAGGATGAACGCCGCGATGACGATCAGCCAGTGCCAGGGTTGAAGACCACCCAATTCAAACACCTCCAGAGATTGTCACCGAGTCTACTCGTCTTCATAAGCACGGACCGCCGCTGCGGCCGTGTGGCGCACCTTGTCGGCCAACTGCTGCGGTTCCAACACCCGCACGGCCGACCCGAAACCCAGCACGAAGCGTGCCATCCACTCGTCAGAAGCGTAGGTCATGGCCGCTTCGCACGCACCGTCGGGAAGCTCGGTGAGCACCCGCAGCGGGTAATAGTCGAACATCCAGCTCGCGGTCCGATCGATGAGCAGGGTGGCCGACGGCAGCGCGGGATCGGCGTCGAAGAGCGCGGTGTCGGGCTCGGCCTGAACCGCCGGCGCCGGCGGGGCCGACGGTTCGTCGAGTACCTGCGCGGAGACGATGCGGTCGAACCGGAACAATCGCACACCCTCGGCGCTGCGGCACCAGGCTTCTAGATAGCTGCGATCGCTGATGAGCACCACGCGGATCGGGTCGACCACCCGGCTGGACACGGTGTCATGGGAGGCCGAGTGGTACTCCAGTGCCAATGCCCGACCGGTGCGGGTGGCGTCGCGAACCGCCGATGCGGTGGCGCTCTCGGGTTCGTCGACGACGATGGGGGTCCGCGCGCCTGCCGTGCCCGCCGCGGATTCGATCTTCGCGATGGCGCTGCGCGCGGCCTGTGGGTCGACCATGCCCGGCACGTCGAGCAGGGCACGCAAGGCCACCAGCACCCCGGTCGCCTCCGGGGAGGTCAGCCGCAATGGGTGGTCGACGCCGGCTGCGAAGGTGACCTCGATCGTGTCACCGGTGAAGTCGAAGTCGATCAGGTCGCCGGGGCCGTAGCCGGGCAAACCGCACAGCCAGAGCTGCTCCAGATCGGCGTCGAGTTGCTTGCGGGTCACCCCGAGGGCGGCGGCGGCCTCGTCACGGGTCACCCGCGGGTTGGCCTTGAAGTACGGGACCATGTTCAGCAACCGCACCAGTCGGGTCGACACCTGGGTGGTGCTCATCGGCGGTCCGCCTTCGGCTGCTCGGCGGCACCGGCGTGGGCGCGCAACCGGGCCAGCACGTCCTCGCGCAATTGCGGCGGGTCCAGCGCCACGGCATCGGGGCCGTAGCTCGCGACCTCGCGCGCCAGTCGGTCGTACATGCCGATGTCGACGGTGATCTCCTCTCCTGCCCGTCCCTGCCAGGTCAGCGGCCGGGCCGAGGCGGCCTGCCTGCGCAGCGCGGTCGCCCGGCCCTGGGCGATCCACACCCTGGCCTTCTCGCCGGTCGGCACGTCGGCGACCACCTGCGCGACGATCGCCCGCAGGTTCACCCCGTCCGGGACAGTCACCGCCCCGGCCGGTCCGATCGCCTTGGCGCCGGGCCCGATCCGGGACAACCGGAAGGTGCGGGTGTCGTCGCGGTCCCGGTCGTGGCCCACGACGTACCAGCGGCCGCGGTGCGTCACCACACCCCACGGTTCCAGGGTGCGGGTCCGGTACGGGTCGTTGCGGGTCTGGCGGTGCTCGAACTGCACCACCCGGCCCGAGTTCGTCGCCGCCAGCAGCACTCCGAGCGCCTCCTCGGAGCCACGCAGCCCGGGCAGCGTCGCGGTCGAACTGATCGCCACCCCGACGTCCTCGGAGTCCACGTCCACCCCGGCGGCGCGCAACTTCAGCAGCGCGCTCTGGGTGGCAGTGACCAGCTCGGGTGACTGCCACAGCTGGGTCGCCACGGCCACCGCCGCGGATTCCTCGGGGTTCAGCTCGACCGGCGGCAGAGCGTAGGCGGCCCGGTTGATCCGATAGCCCTCGGTGGCGTCGAAGGAGGAGACCTTCCCGGTCTCCAGCGGGATGCCCAGGTCGCGGAGTTCGTTCTTGTCGCGCTCGAACATCCGGGAGAACGCCTCGTCGGACGGGCTGTCGGAGTACCCGGCCACGTTCTTGCGGATCTTCTCCGCCGTCAGATACGAACTGGTGGCCAGCAGCGCGATCACCAGATTCATCAGTCTTTCGACCTTTGACGTCGCCACCTGAAGCAGCTTAGGGGGTGCGGGCCGCGCCGACCGTGCGCGACCTGCCCATCACATGCTGGCGATGAGCCGCTTGACCCGCTCGTCGACCGACCGGAACGGGTCTTTGCACAGCACGGTGCGCTGCGCCTGGTCGTTGAGCTTGAGGTGCACCCAGTCGACCGTGAAGTCACGGCCCGCTTCCTGTGCGGCGCTGATGAATTCGCCGCGCAGCTTGGCCCGAGTGGTCTGCGGCGGGGTGTTGACCGCCGCCTCGATCTCCTCGTCGGTGGTGATGCGCGCCGCCAGACCCTTGCGCTGCAGCAGGTCGAACACGCCGCGGCCGCGCTTGATGTCGTGGTAGGCCAGGTCGAGCTGGGCGATCTTGGGATCGGACAGCTCCATGTCGTAGCGGTCCTGATACCGCTGGAACAGCTTGCGCTTGATCACCCAGTCGATCTCGGTGTCCACCTTGGCGAAGTCCTGACTCTCCACGGCGTCGAGCTGGCGCCCCCACAGATCGACGACCTGCTCGATCTGGGTGTTCGGTTCGCGGGTCTGCAGGTACTCCACCGCGCGCCCGTAGTACTCCCGCTGGATGTCCAGCGCGCTGGCCTGGCGACCGCCGGCCAGCCGTACCGGCCGGCGTCCGGTCAGGTCGTGGCTGACCTCCCGGATGGCCCGGATCGGATTGTCCAGGGAGAAGTCCCGGAACGCCACGCCGGCCTCGATCATCTCCAGCACCAGCGACGCGGTACCGACCTTGAGCATGGTGGTGGCTTCGCTCATGTTCGAGTCACCGACGATGACGTGCAGCCGGCGGTACTTCTCGGCATCGGCGTGCGGTTCGTCGCGGGTGTTGATGATCGGACGTGATCGGGTGGTGGCGCTGGAGACGCCCTCCCAGATGTGCTCGGCGCGCTGGGACAGGCAGAACGTCGCCGACTTGGGGGTCTGCAGCACCTTGCCGGCACCGCAGATCAACTGCCGGGTGACCAGGAAGGGCAGCAGCACATCGGAGATGCGGGAGAATTCGCCGGCCCGCACGATGAGGTAGTTCTCGTGGCAACCGTAGGAGTTGCCGGCCGAGTCGGTGTTGTTCTTGAACAGGTAGATGTCACCGCCGATGCCCTCGTCGGCCAGTCGCTGCTCGGCGTCGATCAGCAGATCCTCCAGGACCCGCTCACCGGCGCGGTCGTGGGTGACCAGCTGATGCAGGTTGTCGCACTCGGCGGTGGCGTACTCCGGGTGCGACCCCACATCGAGGTACAACCGGGCACCGTTGCGGAGGAAGACGTTGGAGCTGCGGCCCCAGGACACGACCCGCCGGAACAGATAGCGGGCAACCTCGTCGGGACTGAGCCGGCGGTGACCATGGAACGTGCAGGTCACGCCGAATTCGGTTTCGATTCCCATGATCCGTCGCTGCACACAGTCGAGCTTACGGGGTGGGTCTCGGTATCGGTGGGCAAGCCCGCCAGCGGTTCGCTTTTCGGGTCGGTGATCACCGACCGGCGCCCAGCTTCCCACGGGGTCGGTTTGCCGGCACAGGCGCCCCGCGCACCGACGCAGGCGGGTGGGGCGCCTACTCGGCGGTGGGCTGTTCGGTGGCCGTCTGCACGTCGGCCGCCGGGACCAGCGCTTCCAGTGCGGCGCCGGTGATCCGGCGGAACGCCCGGCGTGGCCGGTTGGCGTCCAGGATCGCGACCTCCATGGTCGACGGTTCCAGCACGCGCGGCTCGCTGCCGTTGCCGCCGGCCCGCAGCGCGTTCACCGCGATCTTCACCGCGTCGGCCAGGGTGGCGTTCTCGGTATAGGACTCCCCCAGCGCCGTGGCGATGGGTTCGGTGGTGCCGCCCATCACCACGAAATGCGGCTCGTCGGCGATCGAACCGTCATAGGTGATGCGGTACAGCTCAGGGGCTTTCGTCTCACCGTGATGCGCCACCTCGGCCACGCAGAGCTCCACCTCGAACGGTTTGGCCTGCTCGGTGAAGATGGTGCCCAGCGCCTGGGCGTACACGTTGGCCAGCTGCCGGCCGGTCACATCCCGGCGGTCATAGGCGTAGCCCCGGGTGTCGGCGAACTGGATGCCGGCCACCCTCAGCTTGTCGAACTCGTTGAACCGGCCCACCGCGGCGAAACCCACGCGGTCGTAGAGCTCGCTGACCTTCTGCAGCGATCGCGACGGATTCTCGGCGACGAACAACACGCCGCTGTCATAGGTCAGCACGACGACGCTGCGTCCGCGCGAAATACCCTTACGCGCAAGCTCGGAGCGCTCACGCATCGCCTGTTCGGGCGAGATGAAATAGGGAAAACTCATCAGCCGTTACCGTCCGCACGCGTCCGTTTCTCGATGACCTGTCTGGCCAGATCGGCGATCCGGGCCTCGGTCACTTCCTCCGCTCCCTCCGGGCCGATCAGCACCGCGGTCGGGTAGATACCGCGCACCAGATCCGGACCACCGGTCGCCGAGTCGTCGTCGGCGGCGTCATAGAGCGCCTCGATACCGGCGCTCAGCGCCGTGTCGGCGTCGGTGACCTGGGGATAGAGCTTCTTGATCGAGGACTTCGCGAACAGTGAGCCCGAGCCCACCGCCTGGTAGCCCTCCTCCTCGATGTTCCAGCCGCCGGCGGCGTCGAAGGACACGATGCGACCGGCGTTGCGCTGGTCGGCGTCATCGATGTCGAACGCGACCAACAGCGGCAACGCCACGAAACCCTGCAGTGCCGCACCGAGATTGCCGCGCACCATGGTGGCCAGCCGGTTCACCTTGCCGCGGAACGTCAGCGGTACGCCCTCGACCTTCTCGTAGTGCTCCAGCTCGACGGCGTACAGGCGGGCGAACTCGACGGCGATCGCCGCCGTCCCGGCGATGCCGGTGGCTGCGTAATCGTCGGCGATGTGCACCTTCTGGACATCGCGACTGGCGATCATGTGCCCCTGGGTGGCCCGTCGGTCGCCGGCGATCAGCACACCGCCCGGGAATTTCAGGGCCACGATCGTCGTGCCATGCGGCAGATCTGCGCCCGGGCCGGCCACGTCGCGGCCGTTCGGAAGCAGCTGGGGCGCCTGCCGACTCAGGAAATCCGAGAAGGACGACAGATTCAGGTGCGGTGAGGTGATGTCGAGACTGGTGGGGACCGGCTTATTCGACCAAGCCGTCACTGGCCACCCTTTTGGACGTAGGCGCGCACGAAGTCCTCGGCGTTCTCCTCCAGGACATCGTCAATCTCGTCGAGCAGATCGTCGGTCTCCTCGGCCAGCTTCTCGCGGCGCTCCTGGCCGGCTGCCGAAGCGCCGGGGACGTCGTCGTCCTCACCGCCGCCTCCGCCACGCTTGGTCTGCTCCTGAGCCATCGCTGCCTCCTGATTGCTCTGTCCGGTTCTTTCACATTACCGGTCGACGCCGGTAAAGCTGGGCATAGCCAGACTTAGGTGGTGAGCTGCTCGACCAGTTCGACGGCACTGTCCACCGAATCCAGCAGCGCACCGACGTGTGCCTTGCTACCCCGCAGTGGCTCCAACGTCGGAATCCGGACGAGCGAATCCCCGCCCAGATCGAAGATCACCGAGTCCCAGCTCGCCGCGGCGATATCGGCGCCGAACCGACGCAGACACTCGCCGCGGAAGTACGCCCTGGTGTCGGTCGGCGGGTTGTCGACGGCGTCGAGCACCTGCTGTTCGGTGACCAGGCGCTGCATCGAGCCGCGCGCGACCAGCCGGTTGTAGAGGCCCTTGTCCAGCCGCACATCCGAGTACTGCAGATCCACCAGGTGCAGCCGCGGCGCCGACCAGGACAGATTCTCGCGGTTGCGGAAACCCTCCAGCAGCCGCAGCTTGGCCGGCCAGTCCAGGATCTCGGCGCACTCCATCGGATCGCGCTCCAGCAGGTCCAGCACGTGCGCCCAGGTCTCGATGACGTGGGCGGCCCGCGGGTCCGGATCGCGGGCGTCGACGAGCTTGGCCACCCGGTCCAGGTAGATCCGTTGCAGCGCAAGCGCGGTCAGCTCACGGCCGTCGGCCAGTGCGACGGTGGCCCGCAGCGATGGATCCCGGCTGATGACGTGCACCGCGTGTACCGGGCGGGCCAGCGCCAGATCCGAGAGGTCGATACCGTGCGCGGGCCCCTCCTCGATGAGGTCGAGGACCAGCGAGCTGGCACCGACCTTCAGATAGGTCGAGGTCTCGGCCAGATTGGCATCGCCGATGATGACGTGCAGCCTGCGGTACTTGTCGGCATCGGCATGCGGCTCGTCGCGGGTGTTGATGATGCCGCGCTTGAGGGTGGTCTCCAGGCCGACCTCGACCTCGATGTAGTCGGCGCGCTGCGAGAGCTGGAAACCGGGCTCGTCCCCGGACGGTCCGATACCGACGCGACCCGAGCCGGTGACCACCTGCCGGGACACCAGGAACGGGGTGAACCCGGCGATCACCGACGAGAACGGGGTCTGCCGCGACATCAGGTAGTTCTCGTGGGTGCCATAGGACGCACCCTTGCCGTCGACGTTGTTCTTGTAGAGCTGCAGTTTCACCGCACCGGGCACGCTGGCCACGTGCCGCGCCGCGGCCTCCATGACCCGTTCGCCGGCCTTGTCCCAGATAACCGCGTCCATCGGATCGGTGACCTCCGGAGCGGAGTACTCCGGGTGGGCGTGGTCGACATAGAGCCGGGCGCCGTTGGTCAGGATCATGTTGGCCGCGCCGACCTCGTCGGCGTCGACGATGGGAGCCGGGCCGGTCCCGCGGGACAGGTCGAATCCGCGCGCGTCGCGCAGTGGCGACTCCACCTCGTAATCCCACCGGGTGCGCTTGGCCCGCTGCAGTCCGGCGGCCGCCGCGTAGGCCAGCACGGCCTGCGTGGAGGTCAGGATCGGATTGGCCGTGGGGTCCGACGGCGAGGAGATGCCGTACTCGACCTCGGTCCCGATGATCCGTTGCATGAGTGAAGCCTAGGCGACGTGCCGGGACGCCGAGGCGGCACGTCTATCGCCGCACCGGGTCGGTGGCCGTGCGCGCCGCCAGGTGCTCGGGTCGGATGGCCTTGGCGGCGTACGGCGCGGTGAGCTGGTTGTCCACCGAGTTGAATACCAGGAAGATGTTCGAGCGCGGCAGTGGGGTGATGTTGGACCCCGAGCCGTGCAGCAGGTTGCAGTCGAACCACAGCGCGCTGCCGGCGGCGCCGGTGAACTGGTCGATCCCGTGCCGGTCGACGGCCTTGGTGAGGGTGTCCTCGTCGGGCACCCCGAACTGCTGGGCCACCAGTGATTCCCGGTGGTGATCATCGGGGGTGGCGCCGACGCACGGATAGAACGTCCGGTGCGATCCGGGGATGACCATCAGCGACCCGTTGTAGGGGTAGTTGTGGGTCAGTGCGATCGAGCAGGAGACCGCACGCATCCGCGGCATGCCGTCCTCGGCATGCCAGGTCTCGAAATCGGAGTGCCAGTAGAAACCGGACCCGGTGAAGCCCGGCATCAGATTAATCCGCGCCTGGTGGATGTAGACGTCACCGCCGAGCAGCTGCTGGGCCACCGGCAGCACGGTGTCCATCCGCACCACATCGGCGACCAATCCGCTGAGCAGGTGCGGCTGGAAGATCGACCGGATGGTGCCGCGCGGCTCGCGGATGACACGTGGGTCATCGGTAGCCAGTTCGGCTGCGAGCCGGTCGATCTCGGTGCGCAGCGATGGCAGCGTGTCGTCGCCGACGGTACCGGGCCGGCTCAGGTGGCCGTCGTCGGCGAACCGGTCGAGATCGGCGGCGCCCAGCGGGCCGTCCGAGGTCTCCTCGCACCACACCGTCGGCTCCCAGCGCTCGACAGGCGTGACGGCATGGTTCAACCGGCTCGGGTAGGGATCGTGCAGGCGTTGCAGGACCGCGGAACTCATGCAGACGCGACCTCCTGCGGCGCCGGGTATGCGCCGGTTTCGTCGTGCACCTCGGTGCCGGTCACCGGCGGGTTGAACACGCACAGCATCCGCAGCTGCCGGCTACAGGTGACGCGGTGACGCTCGTGGCCGTCGAGCAGGTACATGGTGCCGGGTTCGAGGTCATGCTGCTCGCCGGTCTCCAGATTGGTCAGGGTGCCGGCACCCTCGACCACCCAGACCGCTTCGACGTGATGCTGGTAGTGGAATTCGCTGACCGAATCGGATTCGATGACGGTCTCGTGGAAGGAGAATCCGACGCCGTCGCCGGCCAGGATGATGCGCTTGGAGCGCCAGGCGCCGGCTGCCACGTCACGTTCGGTGCCGGTGATCTCGGTGGTGGTACGGACGATCATGAAAATCAACCTCTCGTTTCGGGGCGTGGGTTTCTCAGACGGTGGCGGCGACGGAGTCGGCGAGGATCTGCAGGCCGGTTTCCAGATCGCTGCGGGTGGTGGTCAACGGCGGAAGCAGTTTCACGACCTCGTCGGAGGGGCCACTGGTCTCCATCAGCGCACCCCGGTCGAAGGCGGCCCGGCACACCTGTTCGGCCAACTCGGACCGGTCGAAACGCAGACCCTGGGCCATCCCGCGCCCGCGTGCGGACACCCCCTCGAGCGGTGCGGCGATACGGTCCAGCCCGTCCCGCAGTAACGCACCTTTGTCGGCCGTCTCCTGCGCGAACTCCGTATTCGTCCAATAGGTTTCGAGTGCGGCAGTAGCGGTGACGAAGGCCGGGTTGTGGCCGCGGAACGTCCCGTTGTGCTCGCCGGGCGACCATACGTCCAGATCGCGGCGCAGCAGCGTCAGGGCCATCGGCAGCCCATAGCCGCTGATGGACTTCGACAGCGTGACGATATCGGGAACGATGCCGGCCGCCTCGAAGGAGAAGAACCCGCCCGTGCGGCCGCAGCCCATCTGGACATCGTCGACGATCAGCAGGATGTCGCGGTCGCGGCACAGGTCGGCCAGGGCGCGCAGCCAGTCCATCCGGGCCACGTTGAGCCCGCCCTCACCCTGGACGGTTTCGACGATCACCGCGGCGGGCCGGTTCAGGCCGCTGCCGGAGTCGTCGAGCACCCGCTCGAACCATCCGAAATCCTCGGTGACGCCGCCGAAGTAGTTGTCATAGGGCATCGGGGTGGCGTGCACCAGTGGGATACCGGCTCCGGCACGCTTCATCGAGTTGCCGGTGACCGACAGCGCGCCGAGGGTCATCCCGTGAAATGCGTTGGTGAAGCTGATGATCGACTCGCGGCCGGTCACCTTGCGTGCCAGTTTGAGCGCAGCCTCCACCGAATTCGCCCCCGTCGGGCCGGGAAATTGCACCTTGTAGTCGAGTCCCCGCGGGGTGAGGATCAGCCGGTCGAAGGTCTCCAGGAAGCGCTGCTTGGCGGCGGTGGCGATATCGAGCGAGTGCACGATGCCGTCAGCGGCCAGGTAGTCCAGCAGCGCGCGCTTGAGAATCGGGTTGTTGTGTCCGTAGTTCAGCGCGCCGGCACCGGCGAACATGTCGAGGAAGGTGCGACCCTCGGTGTCGGTGACCCAGGAATCCCGCGCGGTGGCCAATGTCGTCGGCCATGCGCGGCAGTAGCTGCGGACCTCGGACTCCACCGACGCGTACACCTCCGGAAGATCGGCCTCGGTCAGTGATGCGGCGTCGTGGAGCAGGGTCGGTTCGAGCAGCAAGAAACATCCTCCAATGGATATCGAGCCATCTCAGACGAGATGGTGTGGTGCACTGCGGTGCTGCAGCGCTCAGTCAGACCGAGATGGGTGCGGTCAACGGTCCGATGGACAGCAGCGGTTCATCGGCATGCATCAGGTCGGGATCGAGCTGCGCCGCGGTGAAGTGCGGCCGTTCGGTCAGCGGCACACCGTGACGGCGCGCGAAGGCGCCGAAGAACGCTCGCGAGGGCTCATTGTCCGGCGCCACCGTCGCCTCGACGGTCAGCGGCGCCCCGGGCCGGTCGGAGCGGATGCGGTCGCTCAGGTAGTCGAGCATGGCGGCGGCCAGGCCCATGCCTCGGGCCGCCGGGGCGACGGCGACCTGCCAGACGAACAACACCTCAGGTCGGCGCGGCGGTTGATAGCCAGTGATGAAACCCTGTATGCGACCGCCGATTTCAGCGACGATGGAGGTGTCGGCGAAATCGGTGGCCAGTAGCAGGTAGGCGTAGGTCGAATTGAGGTCCAGCACACCGGTTTCGGCGACGATGCGCCGGATGGCAAGGGCGTCGGAACCGTGGGGGCGGCGCAATACATGCGCCTCGATCTCGTCGGACCCGCGGGATTGATCCGGAGCCTTGGTCAAGCCGTTCATATTCAGTAAGAGTCACCACCGAGTGCGTTTTCGATCTGAACAGGTTTCGTGTCTTCGGTTCCTCGACCGTAGTCAGAAGCGTTGTCGCGGATCAACCGTGATGGGCGGCGCTGCCCGGCGGCGGGTGGCACTGCGACCAGCGCAAAGCCCGACAATTTCAGCGGGCCCTCGACGATACGGTCGTTACCCGATCGTGACCTTGTGTTCGATGATGTGACCGCGATACTCGCATCGATGATGCGGGGATGATGTGCGTAGGTGACGACCTGCGTGGCAGGCGGTAGACATGAGGACGTTATGAGAGTGCTGATCGTCGAGGACGAACCCCGGTTGAGTTCCACCCTGGCCATCGGCTTGCGCGCCGAGGGTTTCGTCGTCGTCGAGGCGTCCAACGGCGTGGACGGGCTCTGGCAGGCGTGCGAGAACGATTTCGACGTCGTGGTGCTCGACATCATGCTGCCCGGCCTCAACGGTTACGAGGTCCTGCGCCGGATGCGCGCCAAATCGGTGTGGACCCCGGTGCTCATGCTGACCGCCAAGGACGGCGAGTACGACCAGACCGACGCGTTCGACCTGGGTGCCGACGACTACCTGACCAAGCCGTTCTCGTTCATCGTGCTGGTCGCCCGGTTACGTGCGCTGGTGCGCCGCGCCGCGCCGCACCAACCGCCGGTGCTCACCGCGGGATCCCTGTCGGTCGATCCCGGCCGGCGCACGGTACAACGTGGCGACAAGGCGCTGTCGTTGACACCGCGCGAGTTCGGTCTGCTGGAGTACCTGATGCGCAACAAGAACGTCGCGGTCACCAAGGCCGACATCCTGCACAACGTCTGGGACGCCCACTACGACGGACCGGACAACGTCGTCGAGGTCTACGTCGGCTATGTCCGGCGCAAGATCGACATCCCGTTCGGCACCAGCACCATCGAGACCATCCGCGGCGTCGGTTACCGGCTGGCCGCAGACAGCTGAACCACCGCTCGGGTGCCGCCGCCGGGCCGGTCGGCGATGCTCACCCGGCCCCGGTGTGCGGCGACGATCTCGGCGACGATGGCCAGCCCCAGACCCGTCCCGCCGGCATCGCGTGACCGGCCCTCGTCGAGGCGCACGAACCGGTCGAAGACCCGGCGCCGGTCGCCGGCCGGGATCCCGGGGCCGTCGTCGCCGACGGTCAGCACCGCATCCTCACCGACGCTGCGCAATTCGATCTCGACCACCGATGCGGCATGGCGGGCCGCGTTGTCGAGCAGGTTGCGCAGCACCCGGGCCAGCGCACCGGGATCGCCGCTGACCCGCACCGGTTCGATGGCGGCAGTCACCTGCACACTCCCCCGCGCTTCCCGGCGTAACCGTTCGACCTCGGTGACCGCCACATCGTCGAGGTCGACATCATCGCGGCGCAGGTTCCAGCCGCGCTCGTCCGCGCGGGCGAGCAGCAACAGGTCGTCGATCAGCGAGCGCATCCGTTGCGCCTCGGGCATCAGGGTGTGCTGGGCCAGTTCGGTGTTGAGCAACTCCGGGTGGGCCTGGGCGACCTCGAGCGCGGAGATGATGGTGGCCAACGGGCTGCGCAGCTCATGGGATGCGTCGCCGACGAAGCGCTGTTGGGCGGCGTGGCCGGCCTCGACGCGGGCCAACATCTCGTTCATCGTCACTGCCAGCGCGGCGATCTCGTCGCGCCCCTCGGGCACCGGCACCCGCCCGGTCAGATCCGAGGTGGTGATCTCGGCGACCCGGGACCGGATATCGTCCACCGACCGCATGGAGCGACGCACCAGCAGATAGGTCGCGGCGGCGGACACCCCGATCACCACCGGTGCCGCCACGGCGAGCGCGCCGATCACGGTGGTGACCGTCGAGGTCACCGCACGGCTGCCCTCTCCGACGACGATGATGTAGCGGTCCGCATCGGGCCCGGTGATGCTCTGTGCACTGAACCGGATCGGCCCCAGCGCCGAATTGTGTTCGGGCATACCGATCAACGGGCCCGGCCCGATCTGGTCGATCGGGATCAGCGGCGTATCCGGCGCGCCGGGTGAGCGCCGCACCACCGCGCCCTGGTCATCGATCACCTGAACCGCGAGGATCCTGGTGTCGGTGGAGAGCAGTTCGGCGTCCAGGCCGGCCGGCCCACCGGTGGCGACCACGCCGGCCACGCGGGCAACCCGCGCCGCCGCGGCGTTGTCCACCCCCGTCAACATCGACTGATACAGCACCCAGGACACCACGATCGCCGTCACGGCGAGCGCGCCGAGCACCACACTGGCGGCCACGAACGCCGACCGTGCCGAAATCCCCCATTCGCCCGGCCGGCTCAGCACACGTCGCATCCGTCCACTGTGCCAAACAGTCGGCCGTCGATACCGCACAATATGGCGGTGTCCGACTCCAGCCCACGAACAAGCGACGAGCAGGTGCACGAGTGGTTCCTGCACCGCGGGCTGCCGCTGGTGCTGACCCGTCGGGTGCGGTCCCGAGGTCTGATCGAGCGGTCGGCACCGATGATCAGCTCCGTGGGCGCGTTGACGGCGGTGACGATGCTGCTGGCCGAGGTCACCGGTGACGGTCCCGACTACGGCTATGCCCTGCGCCTCGGCGTCATCGCGGTGATCCTGCTCGCCGCACCGTTCGCCCTCTATGCCCTGCACCATGTCGACACCGCGCTGGGCGATCTGGGCCGACGGTGGGGTGCCTGGTTGGTGATGGCCATCTTCGTCATCGTGATGCCGGTGACGGTCGACGGCTGGTCGGCCGCTGCGGCCGCTGAAGTCCCGCTGTTCCTGTTCATCTCGCTGGTCGCGATCTGGCTGACATATCTGGGCTTCGGATCGATTGCCGCCTGGGCATTCCGCTTCGCCTGGGTCCAGCTGGGCGCGCTCGGCACCCTGATGAGCCGCGCCCTGCCGCTGCTGATGCTGACCGTGGTGGTCTTTTTCACCGGCGAGCTGTGGCAGCTGGCGGCCCGCATGACCCGGCAACGACTCTGGGAGACAATCGGTTTCCTGGCGGTGGTGGCGCTGGTGTTCATGGTCACCACGATTCGCGACGAGGTGCAGGCGCTGCGTGAGGACCGGGCCGGGCCGACTGATCCGGCCCGGCTGCTGGCCGGGACCCCGCTGGCGCCGCCGGCCGGGCACCAGCCGGCCCGCAGCCCGCTTTCGCGGGCCGAGCAGGTCAACGTGGTGGCGGTCATGGTGGTGTCCCAGGCCATCCAGGTGGTGCTGTTCACCGCCGGCCTGTTCGCGTTCTTCCTCGCTCTCGGCGTCATCGCCATCCCGCATGAGGTGACCGTGCTGTGGGCCAGCGAGCAGACCTGCGATGTCGGTGAACCACCCTGTGCCGGAACATGGTTCGGTGTACACATCCCCATTCCACAGACGATGGTGCACACCTCGCTGTTCGTGGCGGTGCTGTCGGGTCTGTACTTCACCGTGAGCACCAGTGTCGACCCGCTCTACCGGCAACGCTTCTTCGAACCGCTCATCGCGGACGTCGCCGTCAGCCTGGCGGGCCGGGACGCTTATCTGGAGAGGGAGTCTCGCAGCTGAGTCTCAGGGATTGCCCTGCAAACTGGCAGAGTCGGACTTATGATCCCTACGCTGCGCATCGCCTCGAAAAACCCGGTGCGGGCAATCAACTGCGCAACACGGGATGAAGGGATGACGAACATGAGGAAATTTGTGCTGCCCGCCGTCGCTGCGATGTTCGCAGCCGGTGTTGCGCTCGCCGCTCCGGCCAGCGCCGACGAGACGGGCTATTTCACGGCGCTGACCGAGTACGGGTACGGCGACACTGCACAGGATGTCGCACTGGACCTGGGCTACTCGGTCTGCCAGGACCTGGCCAACGGCGTACCCATGCAGGTCACGCTCGATGCCATCTACGAGAACACCAACGAGAACGTCAACTACGAGGACGCGAACTTCATCTACAAGACCGCCATCGTCCACCTTTGCTGACGCTCGATGTGCACGGCCCCGCACCGGCGTGGTGCGGGCTCTTTGCATGTCCGGGCGGCCGGGCCGCCACCGCGCGTCCCCAGTTGACACCCGCGAGAATCATTGCGGCACCCAGCATTCCGGCCGTGCCCGGTGACTCCCCCGCCAGTCCGATTCCGATCAGCAGCGCCCAGAGCGGCTCGGTGCCCAGCATCAGCGCGACCCGCGCCGGCGTGCTGCGGCGTACCGCCCACATCTGCACCCCGAATGCGAACACCGTGCACGCCACGGCCAGATAGCCGGTCAACATCCACTGTCGGGCCGACATCTGCAGCACCAGGTCGGCCTGACCCAGCGCGGCCGCCGGAGCCGCGGTCGACACCGCCACGGTGCACAGCTGCACCAGTGTGACCGCCGCGGGATCCATTGCACCCGAACGCCGGGACATCACCGTGATGTGCACGGCTCGCAGGACGGCGGCCAGGGCCACCAATGCGTCACCGACACCTGGAGCGGCGAAACCCCCGGACTGGCTGAGCAGGGCGCAGCCGAGTGTCACCACGGCCGCGGGCAGATAGAACAACGGAGCGACACCGCCTCGACCCAGCAGTGGTGTGATGACCACGGTCAGCGCCATGATCAGCCCGGCGTTCGACGCAGATGTCTTTGTCACACCGTAGGTTTCGCACACGCAGATGGCGGCCAGGATCGAGCCGAAGAGCACTCCGGAGCACAGCTCAGCTCGCGTGACCCGGCTGAGCCGTCGCCCCAGCAGCGCGGCCAGCACCATCGCGGCGAGGGTGAAACGCACCGCAAGGAAGCCGAACACCCCATCCGGGACCGCCGACTCCTTGATGGCCAGATAGCTCGACCCCCACACCACAGCCACGGCGAGCAACGCGAGATCGGCACGGTAGCGGGACACCGGAACAGCGTGGCCGTCCACTGACCATGTAGTCCAGCTACTTGTTCTTACGTATAGCCTTAGAATTGCTACATGGATGCGTTCCGCCTGCGGATGCTGCGCGAACTCGCCGACCATGGGACGGTCGCCGCGGTCGCCGACGTGCTGTCGATGACCCCGTCCGCGGTATCCCAACAACTCAAGACGCTGCAACGCGAGGCCGGGGTGACGCTGTTGGAGCCCGCGGGTCGTCGGGTGCGACTCACCGATGCCGGACGGGTGCTGGTGGAACACGCCGATCGGGTGCTCGCGGCGCTGGACCGGGCGCAGGCCGACATGGCCAGCTACCGCAGCACCGCGCGCGGACGGGTGACGGTGTCACTGTTCCCATCGGGCGCGGCGATGCTGCTGGCACCGCTGATCGTCAACGCGCGGGCGCGTGGCGTCGAGGTAATCGGCCGCGATATCGACGTCGCGGCTTCCCAAGCGCGGCAACAACTCACCGAGTTCGACGTGGTGGTCGTGCACCGCGACGACCGCGATACCGGCCCCTGGGAACCGCGATTCGCCTCAACGGTGCTGCTGCGCGAACCCCTCGACGTGTTGCTGTGGCCCGGCCACCCGCTCGCGGGGCGGCCCGTGCTCGCACTGTCCGAACTCGCCGATCAGGACTGGATCGGCGTCGAGGGTGGACTGATGGTGGACGACGTCTTCAAGTCGATCGCCACCGTGACGGGGCTGACACCGCGGATCACGCAGCGGGTCAACGACTTCCGCGTGGTCGAAGAACTCGTGGGCGCACGTGTCGGGATTGCTCTGCTGCCCCGGTATGTCGCGCTGGCGCGCGATCTTGTCCGGCGGCCCATCGGTGACATCCGGCTGGCGCGCCGCATCGAGGCGGTCACCCGCAGCGGCGCCGAAGCGCGGCCGGCGATCGCGCTGGTGCTCGAGGAGCTCAGTGCGATCGCCGCCGCGGTCGGCCGGTGATGCCCTACAGGTACTGGCCCAGGTTGGACTCGGTGTCGATCGCCCTGCTGGCCGACGAACTCTTGCCCGTGACGAGCGTGCGGATGTAAACGATCCGCTCGCCCTTCTTGCCCGAGATGCGGGCCCAGTCATCCGGGTTCGTGGTGTTGGGCAGGTCCTCGTTCTCGGCGAACTCGTCGACGATCGAATCGAGCAGGTGCTGGATACGCAGACCCCGCGACCCGGTCTCCAGCACCGACTTGATGGCGTACTTCTTCGCGCGGTCCACGACGTTCTGGATCATGGCTCCGGAGTTGAAGTCCTTGAAGTACATGACCTCCTTGTCACCGTTGGCATAGGTGACCTCCAGGAAGCGGTTGTCGTCGATCTCGGCGTACATCCGGTCGACGACCTTCTCGATCATCGACTTGACCGTGAGCGCGCGGTCGCCACCGAACTCGTCGAGATCATCGGCGTTGACCGGCAGATCCTCGGTCAGATACTTGCTGAAGATGTCCTGCGCCGCTTCGGCGTCCGGTCGCTCGATCTTGATCTTCACATCCAGGCGGCCGGGCCGCAGGATGGCCGGATCGATCATGTCCTCACGGTTGGAGGCACCGATCACGATGACGTTCTCCAGGCCTTCCACACCGTCGATCTCCGACAGTAGCTGCGGCACGACCGTGGTCTCCACGTCCGAACTCACGCCGGTGCCGCGGGTCCGGAAGATCGAATCCATCTCGTCGAAGAACACGATGACCGGGGTGCCCTCGGACGCCTTCTCGCGGGCCCGCTGGAAGATCAGCCGGATGTGCCGCTCGGTCTCGCCGACGAACTTGTTCAGCAGCTCGGGTCCCTTGATGTTCAGGAAGTAGCTCTTGGCCTCCCGGGACTCCTCGCCGCGCAACTCGGCCATCTTCTTGGCCAATGAGTTGGCGACCGCCTTGGCGATCAGCGTCTTACCGCACCCGGGCGGACCGTAGAGCAGCACACCCTTGGGTGGGCGCAACGCATACTCCCGGTAGAGATCCTTGTGCAGGAACGGCAGTTCCACGGCATCGCGAATCTGCTCGATCTGACGCGTCAGGCCACCGATATCGCCGTAGCTGACGTCGGGGACCTCCTCGAGCACCAGGTCTTCCACCTCGGCCTTGGGAATGCGCTCGAAGGCGTATCCGGCCTTGGTGTCGACCAGCAGCGAATCGCCGGGACGCAGCTTGCGCGGCTGCCCGTCCTCGAGATCGTCGGCGGCCACCTCCACGCCCTCGGGCAGGAACTCCGCGGCGACCAGTGGTTCGGCCAGCCACACGATGCGCTCCTCATCGGCGTGGCCGACCACCAGCGCCCGGTGACCGTCGTCGAGGATCTCGCGCAGGGTGCTGATCTCCCCGACCGCTTCGAAGGTGCCGGCCTCCACCACCGTCAGCGCCTCGTTGAGCCGGACGGTCTGCCCCTGCTTGAGCGAGGCCGCCTCGATGTTGGGCGACAGCGTCAGGCGCATCTTGCGGCCGGAGGTGAAGACGTCGACCGTCTCGTCCTCGTAGGTGGCCAACAGCACGCCGTAACCGCTCGGGGGCTGTCCGAGCCGGTCGACCTCCTCGCGCAGCGCGAGCAGTTGCTGGCGGGCCTCCTTGAGGGTGTCCATCAGCTTGGCGTTGCGCGCGGCCAGCGAATCGATGCGCGCCTCGAGCTGCTGGACATCGCGGGCGGTCCGCAGGCCACTGCCCGCGCCCACCGTCTGTTCGAGTTGTTCACGAAGTGCCGCGGCTTCGCGGCGCAACCTCTCCAGTTCGGCAGCATCCTCGGCGGAAAAGCCCGAACGCTCGGATTCACTCATAGTTGCGCTCCCTCCCGCACCGAATGTTGGTGCAGTAACAACTTCAACGCTACCGGCGATTCAGCCTTTGTGTGTGGTCTAGGAATTCGACACACCAGCAACGCTGTTAACCTCACTGAATACTTGGCCCCGTAGAAAGGACCACTGTGCTCCTCAAAACCCTCGTCACCGGCTTCGTAACCAGCGCCGCGGCAGCCGGTCTGGTTACCGCTGCAGCGACGGGCGTGTCGTCGGTTACAGCCAGCAGCGCCCCGGCGATCACCCCCGTCGTGTGGGATACCCCGCTGCCGCAGCTGCCCGCACCCGATTTGGCGGCGCCGCTCACCCAGACCCTGACCGCGCTCGCCGGTCCCGGTTCGTTCTCCGGCAAGGCCCCCTACATCCAGGGTGGCGTCGGACGCATCGAGTCGATCGCCGCCGACCGCGCGTACAACAACGCGGCGCGCGAGGGCAAGTTCCCGCTGACCTTCAACGTGGCCGATATCGACGTCAACGGCCCGATCGCCACGGCCAACGTGACCGCGACCGCCGCCACCGGCGGCACCGCCACCCAGCCCGTGACCTTCATCGCCGGGCCGAGCCCCACCGGCTGGCAGGTCACCAAGCAGTCCGCACTGGCGCTGCTGTCGGCGGCCGGCTGACCGCAGGCCATGCGCCGCGCCGGATCCCCCGTCACTTCGCTCCGACCGAAGTTGGCATTGAGCGCCGTCACCTCGGTGGCGGCGCTCATGCTGTCGGGGTGTGGCGACGAGCCGGTGCCGCCCGCGCCCGAGCAGACCACCACCGCCTCGGCCGCGGCGGATGCGTCGGCGCCCGCAGCCCCGCTGCCGGCACCCGAGGCGCTCACCGGCGTGCTGAGCCGGCTGGCCGACCCTTCGATTCCCGGTGAACAGAAGGTGCCGCTGGTGCAGTTCGCGACGCCGCAGGATGCCGCCGCACTGGACCGGTTCGCCACCGCGACCGTCGACGCCGGCCTGGCCCCACTGACCTTCCAGGCCGCCGACCTGGTGTGGTCGGACACCGACTACGGCGATGTCGTGGCGACCGTGACGGTCGCGCCCGCCAATCCGATCCCCGGCACCGCGCCGTTCACCTTCCCGATGCAGTTCACCCTGCACGAGGGTGCCTGGCAGTTGACCCGCGACACGGCCGACCAACTGCTCGAGCTGCAGGCGCAGACACCGCTGCCGACACCCCCCCGCTGATACCGATGTGGATCGGCTGGCTCGACTGCGATCTGCTGCTCGGCGACGTGCACTCGCTCAAGCAGAAGCGATCGGTGATCCGCCCCGTCATCGCCGAACTGCGGCGCCGGTTCACCGTGTCCGCGGCCGAGACCGGGGCCCAGGAGCTGCACCGGCGTGCCAATATCGGGGTATCGGTGGTGGCCGCCGACCGCGCGCATGTCGTCGAGGTGCTCGACGCCGCCGAGCGGCTGGTTGCGGCCCGGCCCGAGTTCGACCTGCTGTCCACCCGCCGCGGATTGCACCGCAGCGACGATGAATGACCGCTAGACCTGCTGCTTGCGACGTTTGAGCGGTGTCGGGGCGACCGTGCCCGGAGCGAGCTTGCGCGCCGAGATCAGGAATGCGGTATGACCGCGCATGTTGTGCTGTGGCCGCACCGCCAGGCCTACGACGTTCCACCCGCGCTGCATGGTCTCCCAGGACCGCGGCTCGGTCCAGCACTGCTGTTCGCGCAGCGCCTCGACCGTGCGGGACAGTTGTGTGACGGTGGCGACATAGACGATCAGCACCCCACCGGCCACCAGCGCGCCGGCCACCGTGTCGAGCACCTCCCAGGGCGCGAGCATGTCCAGCACCACCCGGTCCACCTCGTTGTCCGGCCGCGCTGCGCCCGCCCCGGTGCCGTCTCCCGTCGCTGCGCTCGCCCCGGTGTCATCTCCCGTCGCTGCGCTCGCCCCGGTGTCATCTCCCGTCGCTGCGCTCGCCCCGGTGCCGTCTCCCGTGGGGTGCTCGTTCAGATCGGCGATGCGCAGGTCCCAATTGGCCGGTCGCTCGCCGAAGAACGTCTCGACATTCCGGATGGCGTGCACGGCGTGATCGTCGCGCACCTCGTAGGAGATGACCTGCCCGCTCGGACCGACGGCCCGCAGCAGCGAACACGTCAGCGCCCCCGAGCCGGCCCCGGCCTCCAGCACCCGCGCCCCGGGGAAGATATCGCCCTCGTGGACGATCTGGGCGGCGTCCTTGGGATAGATGACCTGCGCGCCGCGCGGCATGGACAGCACATAGTCGATCAACAGCGGGCGCAGCACCAGGAACGGATCGCCGTTGGTGGACTTGACGACGCTGCCCTCCGGCAGTCCGACCACCCCGTCGTGCGGGATCGCGCCGCGGTGGGTGTGGAACTCCGCGCCGGGGGCGAGCACCATCGTGTAGTGCCGCCCCTTGGCGTCGGTGAGTTGCACGCGATCGCCGACGACGAACGGACCAGTGATTGCCACGGGGCCCTAGCCTGCCAGACGCGCGGAGGCCGACCACGCCGGGATTGCCGAGGAATTGTCGGGGCCCGGGCATAGGCTCGGGGCATGAGCGTCGCCACCACAACCGGACCGGTAACCGGTCGGCGCCCCGCCCTGTCCCCGTCCCGGGCCGGTGATTTCAAGCAGTGCCCATTGCTGTACCGCTTCCGGGCCATCGATCGGCTGCCCGAGCCGGTGTCCCCGGCGCAGCTGCGCGGGTCGGTGGTGCACGCCGCGCTGGAGGATCTCTATGCGTTGCCCGCCGCGCAACGCGGCCATGACACCGCGCTGACCCTCGTCGACACCGCGCTCGACCGTGTCGCCGCCGAGAACGAGCAACTCGGCCGCGACCTCGACGCGGACCTACGGGCAGAGTTGGTACGCGACGCCCGCAAGTTGCTGTCCGGGTACTACCGGCTCGAGGACCCCACCCGGTTCGATCCCGACAGTTGCGAGCAACGGGTCGAGGTCGAGCTCGAGGACGGCACCCTGCTGCGTGGCTTCGTCGACCGCATCGACATCGCGGCCACCGGCGAGATGCGCGTGGTCGATTACAAGACCGGCAGGGCGCCGTCGGAGCTGTGGGCGCTGGCCGAGGCCAAGGCGCTGTTCCAGATGAAGTTCTACGCGGTGGCGCTGTGGCGGTCCCGCGGCGTGCTGCCTGCCCGGTTGCGGCTGATCTACCTCGCCGACGGTCAGCTGCTGGACTACTCCCCCGATCCCGACGAGTTGGTGCGATTCGAGCGCACCCTGACCGCGATCTGGCGCGCCATCCAATCCGCGGGCAGCACAGGGGATTTCCGGGCCAAGCGGTCCAAACTGTGCGACTGGTGCGCGCACCGGGCGCTGTGCCCCGAGTTCGGCGGCACGCCGCCGCCCTACCCGGGCTGGCCGGAGGCGCCGGCCGAATGACCGCGTCGCACACCGTCGGACCGCGCACCCCGCACTATCGGCGGCTCGGATCCGACGGTGAGATCCAGCTGTTCGAATCGACGATCGGTACGGCGAGCAATTGGGATGCCGCCATCCAGCACGGCTCACCGCCGCTGGCCCTGCTGACCAAGGCCATCGAGGAGCTCTACGATGACCGGCCGCAGCTGCGGGTGGGTCGGCTACTGCTGGACATCCTGGGCGCCATCCCGGTGGCCCCCGTGCAGGTGCGGGCGTGGGTGCAGCGGCCGGGTGCGCGCATCACCCTGGCCGTCGCGGAGATGAGTGCCACCGATGCGCCGGAACGCCCGGTGGCCCGGGTCAGTGCGTGGCTGCTGGCCACCAGTGACACCGCCGATGTCCGCACCGACCGGTACCCGCCGCTGACCGAGGGTGCGGCAGTGGACAATCCGCACGGCTGGATGGGCGCCCCGGGATATCTGGAGACGGTCAGTTGGCGCAGCCAGACCGCCACACCGGGTGCGGCCGCGGAGGCTTGGATGAGTCCGTTGGTCCCGCTGGTCGACGACGAGCCGACGACCCCGCTGCAGCGGCTGGCCCAGGTGGTCGATTCGGCCAACGGGATCGGCGCCGCATTGGACCCGACCCGCTTCGTCTTCATGAACACCGACACCGCCGTGCATCTGCACCGGGTTCCGCGCGGGACGGATTTCGGTCTGCGTGCCCGGGGTTCCATCGGCCCCGACGGTATCGGGGTGACGACGGCCGAGATCTACGACCGGGACGGCTTCATCGGTACCTCGGCGCAGACCCTGCTGGTCCAGCGCGTCCGGTGATCGACGCGCTGCGCCGTCAGTTCGACGTGGCCTGGGCGTTGACCGACCTGCACCTCTCGGCCCTGACCGACGACGACTTCCTGTGGGCACCGACCGATCTGGTGTGGACCCTGCATCCCGATGCGACCGGCGGGTGGGTCGCCGACTGGGCCGAGTCCGAACCCGACCCGCTCCCGGTGCCCACCATCGGGTGGCTCACCTGGCACATCATCTTCTGGTGGTCGGCGACGCTGGATGTCGTCGCCGGAGAACCGCCGCGGGCGGCAGCCGCCGTTCGCTGGCCCGGCCCGGCACACGCCGTGTCGGAGATCCGCGCCCTGCAGCGACGCTGGCACAGCCTGCTGAACGAGCTGACAGACGACGACCTCGCACGGCCGTTGTCGTTTCCGTGGGGGGCAGGCGTCGAGCGGCCGCTGCTGGACACGGCGCTGTGGCTCAACGTCGAGCTGACCAAAAACGGCGCCGAGATCGGCCAGTTGCGGTTACTGCGGGCCACTCACCAGTGAATATCGTCTTGCATCTATATAGACGATATGCAATCCTCGGGATGTGGATGTCTTCGAGGCGGTTGCCGAGCCCAGTCGACGCGTACTGCTGGACGCGCTGCGTGACGGGGAGCGCTCGGCCGGCGAGCTCGTCGCGAGCCTGCCCGGGCTGACCCAACCAACGGTGTCGCGGCACCTGCGGGTGCTGCGGGAGGTCGGTCTCGTGGAAGTGCGCTCGGACGCCCAGCGCCGCATCTATGCGCTGCGCGCAGACGGTCTGGTCGAGATGGACGACTGGCTCAACCGCTACCGGCACTTCTGGTCGGCACATCTGGACGCGCTGGCGCGTCACCTCGACGACACGGAGCCGACATGACCGATACGCCCGGCGAACTCGTCGTCGACGGAGACCGTGCCACCTTGCGCTTCGAACGCTGGTTCCCACAGCCGCCCGCCACGGTATGGGCGGCGATCACCGAGCCGGCCCAGCGCGCCCGGTGGATGGGCCACACCGAGATCGAGCCCCGCCTCGACGGACGAATCGTCATGATTCCCGCCGACCCGCCGGGTCCCGACGAGGCCAAGCGGATGACCGGGCGAATCACCGTATGGGACCCGCCGCGGGTCTTGGAACACGAATGGCAGCAGCGCATCGTGGAACCCGGGGTGGTGCGTTACGAACTGCACGCCGAGAACGGTGGAACCCGGTTGCTGTTGACCCACCGCGGTCTCGGCGTCCGCAACGCGAGCGGCTTCCGCCCGGGGACCCACGCGTTTCTCGATCGGCTGCGCGCGCTGTTCGACAACACACCACTGCCGCCGTGGAACGAGCGGTATCGCCAACTGGCGCAGACGATCTACACCGGAACAGAGGTTCACCATGTCTGATACCCCACCCACCGTCACGGTCGCCCACCACTCCGGTTTCGGGCACACCGCCACGCTGGCCGCCGCAGTTGCCGACGGCGCCCGCACCGGTGGCGCCCGCGTCAGCACGCTGACGCTGGACACCCTGACCGACGCGGACTGGACCACCCTGGACGGGTCGGATGCCATCATCTTCGGTGCGCCGACGTACATGGGCAACATCTCGGCCGGCTTCCAGACTTTCGCCGAACAGACCGGGCGACGCTGCATGACCGGTGCCTGGCGGGACAAGGTCGCCGCCGGGTTCACCAACTCGGGCGCCAAGAGCGGAGACAAGCTCAACGCGCTGACCTCGCTGTCGGTCTTCGCCGCCCAGCACCACATGCACTGGGTCAACCTGGGCCTGGGGCCCGGCTGGAACAGCGGCACAGGCAGCGAGCACGACCTGAACAGGCTGGGGTTCTGGTTGGGCGCCGGGGCGCAGACCGATGTCGACGCCGACCCGCAAGGCGTCCATCCCGCAGACCTGGCCACCTTCAGGCATCTGGGCCGGCGCGTGGCGCTGGTGACCGCCCAACTCACCGCCGGACGGGCGGCTACGTCAGCGGTTTGAGGTCCTGAAGCAGCGTGGGTACCAGTTCGCTGACGGTCGGATGGATGTGCATGGTGCGCGATATCGCGGTGTAGGGCAGTTTCGCGGTCATGATGTCCAGGATCGAGTGCACCACCTCGTCGCCGCCGACACCGAGGATCGACGCCCCGAGGATCTCGCCGGTCTCGGCGTCCACCACCACCTTCATGAAGCCCTGGGTCTCCCCCTTTTCCACCGCGCGGCCGACCCTGGTCATCGGACGCTTGCCCACCAGCGCCTTTCGGCCCGAGCGCAGCACCTCGGCGGCGGTCAGTCCGGCGCGGCCGAGTGGCGGGTCGATGTAGAGCGCGTAGGTCGGTACCCGGTCGCTGACCCGGCGGGGGTCGTCGTCGAGCAGGTTCGCCGCGACGATCTCGAAATCGTTGTACGAGGTGTGGGTGAACGCGCCCTTGCCGTTGCAGTCGCCCATCGCCCAGATGTGTTCGACGGAGGTGCGCAACTGGTCGTCGACCTCGATATAGCCGCGGGCATCGGTACGTACGCCGGCCTTGTCCAGGCCCAGATCGTCGGTATTGGGTGCGCGCCCCACGGCGATCAACGCGTGACTGCCCGTGATCGCCTCGGCGCCGGCCCGCGGTGTCACTTCGAAACCGTTGTCCCGCTTCAAGAATCGGATGTCGTCAGCGCCGGTGTGCACGATGATGCCCTCGGCCTCCAGAATTTCGCGGATCGCCGCGGACACGTCCTCGTCCTCGCGGGAGGTCAGTCGCGCTCCGCGCTCGATCACGGTGACCGCAGCCCCGAACCGCCGGTACATCTGCGCGAATTCCAGCGCGATGTAACTGCCCCCGATGACGACGAGATGTTCAGGGACACTGTCGAGTTCCAGCACGGATACATTCGTCAGATACTCGATATCGGACAGGCCCGGCAGGTTGGGCACCACCGCCCGGCCGCCGACATTGAGAAAGATCCGGTCGGCGCTGATGCGCCGACCGTCGACGTCCATGGTGTGCGGATCGACGAAACGGGCGTGCCCGCGCAGCAACGTCGCACCGTCCATCCCCTCGATCCAGGATTCCACCCCGCTGCGGTCGGATTCGACGATGCCGTCCTTGCGGGCCTTGACCTTGGCCATGTCGACGGTCACCGTGCCGGTGCCGATGCCGAAATCGGCTGCGCGGCGGGCGATGTGCGCCGTGTGAGCGCTGGCCACCAGCGTCTTGGTGGGGATGCAGCCGTAGTTGACGCAGGTTCCGCCGACCAGCTTGCGCTCGATCACCGCGACCCGGTGGCCGGCATCGGTGAGCCGGCCGGCCAGCGGCGGCCCGGCCTGCCCCGCGCCCACGATGATGGCGTCGAAATGCGTTGTCTGCGACATCAGATCAGCGATGCCAGGAAGACCACGACGAATCCGCCCACCACCGCGATCACGTCCTCGACGAGAGCCACCGGGAGATCCTTGCCGCCGTTGCGCTCGACGAGTGCCTTGCGGGCCCGGTATCCGCCCATGGTGCCCACTACCGCGCCGACCACGCCGGCGCCGATACCGGAGACCACGTTGCCGCCCGATGCGTCACCGATGACACCACTGACCAGCACCGCACCGGCGAAGGCACCGGTGAACAGTCGCGCGGCGAACTGCATGGTCACCGTGCGCGGCGGTGTGCTGGGCAACTGATCCGTGACCAGTTCGACCACCAGCAGGATCGTCAGCACCGTGACGGTGATCGGGTGGGTCAACCAGTCGGCCCAGGTGCCGTCCAGGTCGATCCACCCGAGCAGACCACCCCAGGCCACCACGGCCGGCGGGGTGAGCGCGCGCAGACCGGCAACCACGCCGATGAGCAACGCCAACAACAGAACCAGGACCACCGTCATGACCACCTCCGCGCCGGACCAGCTGACCTCGCGACGCTAACACGCAGGGCGGCGGTGGGCCGGGTGATCCACCGCCGGATCAGAACCGGCAGAACCGGATATCCGACGCCAGGATGGCCTTGGCCCCGATCGCGGCGAGCTCGTCCATGATGGTGTTGACGGTCCGGCGCGGCACCAGTGCCCGCACCGCCACCCACTCCGGATCGGCCAGCGGCGCGATCGTCGGCGATTCCAGGCCCGGTGTGACGGCGGTGGCCTGCTCCAGAACCGTGCGGGGGCAGTCGTAGTCGAGCATCAGGTACTGCTGGCCGAACACCACACCCTGAACCCGGGCGGCCAACTGGTCGCGCGCCGGGTCGGGTTCGGAATCGGCCCGTTCGATCAGGATGGCCTCCGAATCGCACAGAGAGTCCCCGAAGGCCACCAGGTTGTGCAGTCGCAGGGTCCGTCCCGAACCAACGATGTCGGCGATCACATCGGCCACGCCCAGCTGGATCGAGATCTCCACCGCGCCGTCGAGCCGGATGACGGTGGCGTCGATTCCCTTGGCCGCGAGGTCGTTTCGGACCAGATTCGGGTACGCGGTGGCGATCCGCCTGCCCGCCAGTTCGGCCACCTGCCAGTCCCGGCCGGCCGGCGCGGCGTAGCGGAACGTCGAAGACCCGAAGCCGAGCGCCAACCGCTCCTTGACCGGCGCGTCGGCGTCGGCGGCCAGGTCGCGCCCGGTGATGCCGAGGTCCAGTTCACCCGAACCGACGTAGATCGCGATGTCCTTGGGCCGCAGGAAGAAGAACTCGACGTTGTTGGCCGGGTCGATCACGGTCAGGTCCTTGGGATCGGTACGCCGGCGGTAGCCGGCCTCCGACAGGATCTCTGATGCCGATTCGCTGAGTGCGCCCTTGTTGGGCACGGCGACGCGCAACACGGTTACAGGTTCCGGTAGACGTCGTCGAGGCCGAGCCCCCGGGACAGCATCAGCACCTGGGTCCAGTAGAGCAATTGGCTGATCTCCTCGGCCAGCGCCTCGTTGCTCTCGTGCTCGGCGGCCAGCCAGACCTCGCCCGCCTCCTCGATGATCTTCTTGCCGAGACCGTGAACCCCGGCGTCCAGCGCGGCAACGGTACCGCTGCCCGCCGGGCGGGTCTGCGCTTTCTCACTGAGTTCGGCGAACAGGGCGTCGAAGGTCTTCACGGACGACGATTGTTTCACGGGCGCGACGGAACGCCCAACGGGATTGCGCCACGGCGGTCAATGCGGCTGCGTCGCCGACCCGAGTCGGTTGACGGCGTCGAGTACCCGGGCCGGCTCCAGCGGCGTGCTGAAGTAGAAGCCCTGCGCGGTATCGCAGCCGTGCCGGGTCAGCCAGTCCGCGGTGTCGGCGTCCTCGACGCCCTCGGCGACCACCGCGATCCCGAGGGTGCGGGTCAGCTCGATCACGGCGCCGACGATGGCGGCGGCCCGCCGATCGGTGGTGACCCCGGCGATGAAGTGCTGGTCGAGTTTGACCTCGTCGACGACGAGGTCGCGCAGGTAGGACAGCGCCGAATATCCGCTCCCGAAATCGTCGATGGCCACCTGGATTCCCCGTCCGCGCAACTCCTGCAGCACCGTGGTGACCGTGTCCAGCTCGGTGAGCACGAGGTCCTCGGTGATCTCCACGGTGAGCAGACCGTGCGGCAACCGGCGGTCGTCGAGGCGCCGGCACAGCTCCGCGGGCAGGTCGGTATCGCGCAACATCGGGGCGAACAGGTTGATCGCGACCGGGATGTCCCACCCCCGTGATCGCCACCCGGCGGCGTCGTCGAGCACCTTGTTCACCACCAGATCGGACACCGGGCGCATCAGGCCATGCCTGCGCACCAACGACAGGAAGGTGTCGGGTCGTAGCGTGCCCAGGCGCGGGTGTGGCCACCGCAGCAGTGCTTCCACACCGCTGGCCTTGCGGCTGACCAGGTTCACCTTCGGCTGATAGGCGACCTCGATGCGGCCGTGGTCGATCGCATCGCGCAACTCGCCGAGCAACCGGATCTGTTCGGCACCGCCGCCCGCGGCGCCGTTGTCGCGACGGTCGGTCAGATCGGCGTGGGTGGAGGCGAGCTCGTCGTCGAAGATTCTCATCTCGGCGGTCTTGGAGCGTTTCGCCGCGGACATCGCGATATCGGCACGCGTCAGCAGCGCCTGCGCGGTCAGCGTGGGCTCGGCATCGGTCGCGGTGGCCATCCCGATACTGGGCCGTAGGAACACCTCCTGGCCGTCGACGACGAACGGCAGGCCGAACGCGTCGGAAAGCCGGCGCGACACCAACTGGTGGTCATCGGCGCCGCCCTCCAGCAGCACGGCGAATTCGTCCCCGCCCAGCCGGGCGACGGTGTCGCCGGTGCGCACCGACTCGATGCAGCGTTGTCCCGCCTCGGCCAGCAGCCGGTCAGCCATCGAGTGCCCGAGGCTGTCGTTGACCAGGGAGAAGTCGTCGAGGTTCAGCACGATGACGGTGATGGGCCGGTCATCGCGGGTGCGCAGCAACATCGCATGATCCAGCTGCTCGTCGAACAACGTCTGATTGGCCAGGCCCGTCAGCGGATCGCGGAGCGCCTGATCGGCCGCATCCGCGAGCAACCTGCGGTTGTCCCACGCCGACAGGATCTGCCGACCGCAGACGACGACCATCAACATCTGCACCAGCACGCTCTCGAACCCGCGCATCACGATGGCCGGGCCGATCACCCCGACGAGCAGTAACGGGACGTAGGGCAACCACAGCGAGGAGTGCGACGGCACCGGCGCAGGGCGGTTCGGTGCCGGTGCGGGCCGTCGGCTCACCACCGCTGCGACGGCGAACAGGGCCATCGCGGCGGCCCACAACAGGTCGATCGGGTTACCGGTTTCGTAGCGGCCCTCGATCAGCAGGAACGCCAGGGCGACATCGGCGATGGTGATCAGGGCGATGGCGCCGGTGACGATCGCCAGCGCCACCGGACGGCGCCGCCGGGACCGGGCCAGGGCCAGCACGGCGATGGACAGCACCACCATGTCCACCACCGGGGTGACCAACGCCAGCGTCAGATCGACGCCGTCATCGCGCAGCATGTCGACCACGCGATTGAGACTGAAGATCCAGGCCAGCAGGAAGATGCACAGCGATACGGTCAGCGCGTCGAGTGCCAAATGGAGTCGCGACACCAGCGTTCCCGAGGCGAGCAACTGAGCCAGTCCGGCCGCCACGAGCACGCTGAATGCCAGGTAGAACAGGTCGGCCGGGGACGGTGACGGTGGCTGGCGCAGCAACACGTCGTATACCAGCCAGACCGCGTCACCGGTCGCCCACGCGACCAGCGCGATGGCGAGGATCAGCCACGCCCGCCGCGACGGTCCGTCCTCGGTGCGGGCGGCGACGATGGCACAGCCGGCGGCGTAGGCCGACAGGGCCAGCGACAACGCATCGTTGAGGGTGGGCATGAACGCCGCGTCGCGGCCGAGCACCATCGTCAGCGCCAGGGCCACCACCAGCACGGCGGGCACGGTGAGCGCGGCGGTGTCGCGCCCCGGCAACCGGTTCACCCGCTCACCTCCACTGCTCGGTCATGATCCGCACACAAGGTAATGGTGCGTCCGACGTGTCGCAGATCACCCCGTGAGGCTTGGCGCAGCGGTCACGTCGTGGCCGGTTTGTCCTCGCTCAGCAACTCCGCGTGCATGTCCTCCAGCGAGACGCCCTTGGTCTCGCGCACCCACCTGGTCACGAACACGAACGACAGCACCGCACACAGCGCGTAGAAGCCGTAGGCCAGGCCGAGGTGGTCGCGCAACTCTGGGAACGTCACGGTGATGGCCCAGTTGGCTGCCCACTGGCCGGCGGCGGCCAGACCGAGCGCCGCGGCGCGGATCCGGTTCGGGAACATCTCGCCGAGCAGCACCCAGACGACCGGTCCCCACGACATGCCGAAGGCGACCACGAAAAGGTTGGCGGCGATCAGTGCGATCACCCCGGACGCCCCGGGCAGGCTGGGGGTGCCGTCGGGGTTGACGGTGGCGTTGGCGAAGATCACCGCCATGGTGGCCAGCGTGACCGCCATGCCGGCCGATCCGATGAGCAGCAGCGGTTTGCGGCCGATCTTGTCGATCAGGGCGATGGCGATCAGGGTTGTCAGCACGTTGATCACCGAGGTGATCACGGTGTAGACCGCCGACTCGTCGGCGCTGAAACCGACCGCCTGCCAGAGCACATTCGAGTAGTAGAAGATGACGTTGATGCCCACGAACTGCTGGAAGATCGACAGGCCCAGACCGACCCAGACGATGCCGTAGACGCCGCCGGTCGGCTTGCGCAGGTCACGCCAGGACGGCTTGTCCTCGCGCTCCAGGGTGTCCTGGATGCGGGTGATGGTGATCTCCAGGTTCTTCTGCCCCAGCAGCATGCTCAGCACCCGGCGCGCTTCCGGAATCTTGTGGCTGGCAACCAGATACCGGGGTGATTCCGGGATGGTGTAGGCCAGCGCGCCATACAGCACCGCGGGCACCGCCATCGCCAGGAACATCCAGCGCCAGGCATCCAGGCCCAGCCACAGCACCTCGTTCGGGCCGCCGGCCGCCCACTGCAGCAGCCAATTGACGGCGAACGAGGCGAAGATGCCCAACACGATCGCCAGTTGCTGTAGCGATCCGAGCCGGCCGCGGATCTGCGGCGGTGATGTCTCGGCGATGTAGGCCGGCGCGATCACCGATGCGACACCGACCCCGATACCGCCGACGACGCGGAACAGCACCACCGTCCACACATCGTGTGCCAGGCCGGTTCCGAACGCGCTGATCAGGAACAGCACCGCGGCGATCTTCATGACCGCGATGCGGCCGATCCGGTCGGCGATGCGGCCCGCGGTCATCGCCCCCAGTGCGGCCCCCAGCAGTGCGGAGGCGACGGCGAATCCCAGTTCGGCGTTGCCGATACCGAAATCCTCCTGGATGGAGCTGACGGCACCGTTGATCACCGCGCTGTCGTAGCCGAAGAGCAGGCCGCCCAGCGCGGCGACCGTTGCGATCCGCACGGCGGTGCGGCCCGAGCTGAAATTCGAATCGTCATCGAGGAACGATGCCTCGTCCCCTCCGACCGGACCGTGCGTCATCGGTTCGTCCTTCCGCAGCAGACAGTGATGCGTGACACTTCACGATGGCACATACCCTGGCCCGGCCGGACGCGAAACCGCCGTGTTGACGGTGGGTTCGTGCCGATTGTTCGCTCAGTGCGCGAGCAGCCGCTCCCCCGTCGCGGCATCGAAGAGGTGCTCGCCGCCCGGTCGTACCCGCACGGTGACCGCGGTGCCCGGTGCCGGAGCACCGCCCCACCGGGCCATCACGGTCGCCTCGACGACGGCGGTCAACCGGTGGCCGCCGATCGTGACGATGACGACATAACGCGGCCCGAGTAGTTCCACGAGGTCCACCCGGCCGGCGCCCGCCCCATCCGGTTCGACCACGAGATCCTCTGGCCGGACCCCCAACACGATGTCACCGGCAATGCTCGGATCGACTGGGCAGGAGGCGTCGGACCGGAAGATCCCGGCCAGTGCCCGGCCGGGTACCAGGTTCATGCTCGGTGACCCGATGAATCCGGCGACGAAGGTGTTGGCCGGTCGGCTGTAGAGCTCCTCGGGAGTGCCACGCTGGGCTATCCGGCCCGCCTTCAGCACGACCAACTGATCGGCGATGGTCATCGCCTCCTCCTGGTCGTGTGTCACATAGAGCGCGGTGATCCCGGACTCCTGTTGCAGCCGGCGGATCTCCGAACGCAGTTCGACACGCAACTTGGCGTCGAGATTGCTCAGCGGTTCGTCGAACAGGAACACCGACGGCGTGCGCACCAGCGCCCTGGCGATCGCGACCCGCTGCTGCTGCCCGCCGGAGAGCTGGCGCGGCTTTCGATCCAGCAACTCCGATATGCCGACCCGCTCGGCCGCCTGCTGCGCCCGTGCGGCCGCCTGCTCCTTGCCGACACCGGCATTGCGCAGTGGGAAGGCGATATTGCGCGCGACACTGAGCTGCGGATACAACGCGTAGTTCTGGAAGACCATCGCCACATCGCGCTGCTTCGGCGTCACCGCAGTGACATCACGCCCGCCGATGTGCACCGTGCCGGCATCGGCCGATTCCAGCCCCGCCACGATCCGCAGGGTGGTCGACTTGCCGCAGCCAGACGGGCCGACCAGCACGGTCAACGAGCCCGCACGCAGCGCCAGATCCAATCCGTCGACGACGGCGCCGCCGCCGAAACTCTTGCTCAGATCCCGTATCTCGACGGACTTGCCGGTGGCCGGTGCGCTCATTTGGTGGCCCCCGTTGCCAGTCCACCCACCAGGAAGCGCTGCGCCGCCAGCGCGAGCACGTACACCGGCAGGATTCCGAGTAGTCCGGCGGCGGCCTGCTGCCCGAACTGGACGTTACGGTCGCCTTGGAACAGCGACAGGCCGACGGTCAATGTCTGACTCTCCTTTGTGACGGCAAGATAGACGGCGAACAGGAAATCGTTGTAGGACAGGAAGAACACCACCAGGAACGCGGCGATCACGCCGGGCCACAGCAACGGCAGCACTGCTTTGACGAACGCACCGGCCACCGACAATCCGTCGATGACGGCGGCCTCGTCGATCTCGACCGGGATGCGCCGCACGAAACCGTCGAGCAGCCAGGCCGCCACCGGGACGTTGGCGACACCGTTGACGATGATCAACCCCACCACGCTGTTGGTCAGGCCCACGCTGCGTAACAGGAAGAACAACGGGATGACCGCCACGATGGGCGGGGCGCAGTAGGCAGCCAACAACACCGTCAGCAACCGCTCCCCGCCGAAGCGCCGCGCCGTGAAATAGGCCGTCGGCGTGGCGATTAGGACCGCGAGCGCCGCCGCGCCCAGCGCCGACACCCACGAATTCTGCAGCATGGTGCCCAACGCGATGGTGTCGAACACCGAGGTGAAGTTGTCCAGTGTCCATGCGCCGGGAAACAGGCTGGAGTTCAGCACATCTGAGGCCGGCCGGACCGCCAGCGACACCAGATAGCCGACCGGCACCAGGGTGACCAGCACCACCAACGCCAGCGCGGACCGGATCAGCACCTGGCGGGTCATGGCTGCTCGGCCTTCACGCTGCGCGCCCGGGCCGCCGTGAGCACCGTCGCCACCGCGCCTACCACCAGGGCGAACACCAATGTCTGTGCCGCCGCCGTTCCCATGTCGAAGCTCCCGCGCAACCCGGTCTGGTAGATCAGGTACGGCGCCAGTGTGGTCGCGAAACCGGGCCCGCCCGAGGTGATGACGACGATCAGGTCGAACACCCGGTATCCGATCACCAGCTCGAGAACCAGCACCGCCCACGCGGTCGGCGCGACCGCTGGCCAGGTCACGGTCACGAAGGTTCGCCACGGTCCGGCCCCGTCGATGCGGGCCGACTCCTGCAGCTCGGGCCGCACCACCCCCAGCGCGGCGAACAGCACCAGCACCGCGAACGGCGTCCACTGCCAGATGTGGATTCCCAGCAGCACCAGATACGCACCCAGCCCGGAACCCAGCGGGTTCGCCCCGGCGAATCCGGCCGCGGCGAACACCTCGGCCAGTCCCCCGCCGGCCGGTGCCAGCAGTAGTTTCCAGGCCA
Organism: Mycolicibacterium bacteremicum; assembly: GCF_002086115.1. Taxonomy (GTDB): domain Bacteria; phylum Actinomycetota; class Actinomycetes; order Mycobacteriales; family Mycobacteriaceae; genus Mycobacterium; species Mycobacterium bacteremicum. Next base: position 261,994 of record NZ_MVHJ01000001.1, on the reverse strand, counting down.
CTCCGATCAGCACCGGGGCGGTGACCAACGGCAGCAACAGCAATGCCCCGACGGCACCGAACCGGGTACCGCGCGCACGCAGCAACACGGCCAGCACCATTCCGAGGCCGGTGGTCACCACCGTGGCCAGGACGGCGAACACCGTCGAGCGCCACAGCGAGGGAACGAACGCCGGCGATGAGAAGGCGGTACCGAAGTTGGCCGACCCGGTGAAGGCGCGCAGCGGATTCCCCAACGACGAGTCGGTCACCGCCAGGGCGATCAGGTACCCGGTCGGATAGACCAGGAACAGCACCAGTCCGGCGACGGCAGGCAACGCCAGCCAGGTCGGGACGCGACGGATCATGTCGCGGCGCTCTCCCAACTGCGCTGCGCGTTCTCCAGGGACTGCTCGACGGTCTGGGTACCGTCGATCGCGAGCGCCAACTGATCGACCAGATCCTGCAACAACTTCGGGGCGCCCTTACCCTTCGGCCACACCAGCGGATCACCGTGCAGCCCCTGCCGGATCGGTCCGACCGCCGCGGTGACGACCTCGGCGTATCCCTCGGAGTCGAGTACCTCGCCGCGGACCGGATCGATACCTGCTCCCGCGGTCGATGACACCGCCAGGTTCTGCGGCGCGGCCGTCGCCCAGTTCAGGAACGCCGCAGCGGCATCCTGGTTCTTCGACGCAGTCGAGATGCCGAGCCCGAAACCCGCATCCAAGGCGGTGCGCGGCGTGGTATTGGATCCGCCGACGGGCAGCGACACCGCGCCCCAGCGGCCGGCGATCTTGGACGCCGCCGGATCCTCTGCACGCAGTGCCATATCGGTCCAGGTGTCCAGCAATGCTCCCTGGCCGCTCAGGAACGACTGGTTGGCCTGGTCGAACCCGACCTGCAGTGGAGTCGGCAGCGCCGCGGGCGCCACGTCGACCAGATGACGCAGCGCGGCGATCGACGCCGCGGAGGTCAGATCCGGCTTGCCGTCGGCGGTCAGCAGGTTGCCACCGTAGCCGGTGAGCCGGTTGATGTAGGAGCAACCCAGGATCATCGGAACCTGTTGCCCGGACACGATGGCCCCGTACGCCGCGCCCCGGGCGTCGGTGGTGATCTTCGCAGCGACCTCGTCGTACTCGTCCCAGGTGCGTGGGGGCTCTACCCGGTAGCGCTCCAGCAGTTCGGAATTGAAGAACAGGATGTGGACGTCTCCGTCGTAGGGCAACCCGTAGCGACTGTCGTCGAGCAGGGTGTACGGGTCGTAGATCGAGGGCAGGTACCCATCGACGGCGATGGCGTCGCCGTTGTTGTCGATCCACTCGGTGAGGTCGACCAGCGCGCCGGCGTCAACCAGATCCCCGAGACCGAAGTAGAAATAGTCGAAGACATCGAATTCACCCGTGCCGCTTTGCACATCGAGGATCTGCTTGCTGGTGAGCTGATCGTAGGGCGCAGCGGTCACCTCGAGCGTGCCGCCGGTCTCCTTGTTCCAGGCGGGCGCCAGGATGTCGCGGAACGAAGTGACGTGCGGCTGGTTCACCAGCAGCTTCAGCGTCACGCCGGCGAAGGAACCCGAGACCGGTGCGGTCTTCGGCAGAGCGGTGGTGCTGCCCGATGAGCCGCAGGCAGCAAGCGTCGGGCCGAAGACGGCGGCGCCACCGGCGAGACCGAGTAGTTGCAGTGCGCGTCGACGCGTGAGGGGGTGGTTGATCACAGCGTTCGAAGGTACGAATCAGCACCCGGTCCCGGCGAGGTAAAAACTCAGCACGATCATGAGCATTGCCGGGCAGAACGCAAATTCAGGCGCTGCGTTCGTCCCAGGTGCCGGCCACGTCGCAATAGACGGCCCGCAGATCGCCCACATCGAGCCCGGCCAGTGTTTCGACGTGCCGGCGGCGCGGCCCGCCGGGGACCTCGATCTCGTTCGGGACGACCAGCACCGCGCACCCGGCCGCCTCGGCCGCGGTCGTTCCGGTCACCGAGTCCTCGACGGCCAGGCACTGCGCCGGGTTCATGCCCAGCAGGTCCGCTGCGCGCAGGTAGGGGTCCGGGGCGGGCTTGCCGGTGGGCACCTCGTCCCCGCAGACCGTCACGGTGAAGTGGTCTCGGCCGATGCTGTCGAGCGCCTTCTCGGTCAACCCACGCCGGGTGTTGGTGACCAGGGCCATGGTGACACCGGCGCCGGACAGCGCCTCGAGCATTTCCCGGGCCCCTGCGCACCACGGCAATCCCTGGGCGAACAGTTGCCCGACACGGTCGTGCATCCAGTCCGCGGTGGCGGCCATGTCGGCCGGGTCGGGCCGCAGACCCAGGTCGGCGTAGACGATCTTCATGACCGAGTCCGCGGACCCGCCGATCGTGGCGGTGCGCACCTGCGGCGACAACACCCGGCCGTGGCGGCGGTACAACTCCTGGATCGCGATGTCCCACAGCTTTTCGGAGTCGACGAGCGTACCGTCCATATCGAACAAAACGGCCCTCAACTCTGCAGGCATGCACCCATTGTCTCATCGCCGCTGGTGCCGGGCGAAATTCAACCGCGCCCAGCGTGACCGGCTGCCCGACAAGACGATTCTGTGACCGGGCACACCCGGCCCGCCGACCGATTCGGATGCACCGTCCGATCACGCTGGGGGGCAACGGTTGTCCGTGTCGGCTCAGTCCTCGGGGTTGTAGCCCAGGTTGGGCGCCAGCCAGCGTTCGGCCTCCTGCAGGGTCCACCCCTTGCGCTTGGCGTAGTCGGCGACCTGGTCCTGGGCCAGCCTGCCGACGACGAAGTACTGCGACTGCGGATGCGAGAAGTACCAGCCGCTGACCGCGGCACCCGGCCACATCGCCATCGACTCGGTCAGCTCGATGCCGGTCCGCTTCGTCACGTCCAGCAGCTCGAACAGGGTCTCCTTCTCGGTGTGCTCCGGGCAGGCCGGGTAGCCCGGCGCCGGCCGGATCCCGACGTACTTCTCGCCGATCAGCTCCTCGTTGTCGAGGTGCTCGTCGGGCTGGTAGCCCCAGAACTCCTTGCGCACCCGCTCGTGCATCCGCTCGGCGAACGCCTCGGCGAGCCGGTCGGCCAGCGACTCCAGCAGGATCGCGCTGTAGTCGTCGTGGTCGGCCTTGAACTCGGCGATCTTGTCCGCGCTGCCCAGGCCCGCGGTGACGGCGAAGGCACCGATATGGTCGGCCGACCCGGTGTCCTTCGGCGCGACGAAGTCGCCGAGGCTGCGGTTGGGGATGCCGTCGCGGTGCTCACCCTGCTGGCGCAGGTTGCGCAGCGTGGTCAGCACCTCGGTGCGGGTCTCGTCGGTGTAGACCGCGATATCGTCTCCGACCGCGTTCGCCGGGAAGAAGCCGATGACCCCGTTGGCGGTCAGCCACTTCTCCTTGATCGCGGTGTCCAGCATCTGCTGGGCGTCGTCGTAGAGCTTGCGGGCGGCCTCGCCCGACGCCGGATTGTTCAGGATGTCCGGGAAGCGGCCCTTCATCTCCCAGGCGTTGAAGAACGGCTGCCAGTCGATGTACTCCCGCAGCTCGGCCAGGTCGTAGTCGAGAAACTCACGCACCCCGAGGCCCTGGGCAGGCACCGGCGGGGTGTAGCCGTCCCACTCGATCGGCGTGCGGTTGGCGCGCGCCTTCTCCAGGGTCACCATCGGCCGCTCGTTCTTCTGGGCGTGCCGCTCGCGCAGGGACGCGTAGTCCTTCTCGGTGGCCTCCAGCAGTGCCGGCCGCTGCTTGTCGTCGAGAAGTGCGGCGGCGACCGGGACCGAACGCGAGGCGTCCTTGACCCACACGACCGGACCGCTGCGCCGCGGTGACACCTTGACCGCGGTGTGGGCGCGCGAGGTGGTGGCGCCGCCGATCAGCAGCGGGATCTCCAATCCCTCGCGTTCCATCTCGACGGCAAAGTTGACCATTTCGTCCAGGGACGGCGTGATCAGACCGGAGAGCCCGATGATGTCGGCGTTGTGCTCCTTGGCCGCGGCCAGGATCTTCTCGGCAGGCACCATCACGCCGAGGTCGATCACCTCGTAGTTGTTGCACTGCAACACGACACCGACGATGTTCTTGCCGATGTCGTGGACATCGCCCTTCACCGTGGCCATCACGATGGTGCCGTTGGTGTCCTTCGAGGCCCTACCATCCCCCGTCGCTTCGCTCGCCCCGGCGGCGGCCGCGATCTCTTCCTTCTCCGCCTCGATGAACGGCAGCAGGTAGGCGACCGCCTTCTTCATCACGCGGGCCGACTTCACCACCTGCGGCAGGAACATCTTTCCCGAGCCGAACAGGTCGCCGACGACATTCATGCCGTCCATCAGCGGACCCTCGATCACCTCGATCGGTCGGCCACCGGCCGCGGCGATCTCGGCGCGCAGTTCTTCGGTGTCGTCGTCGACATGCGCGTCGATGCCCTTGACCAGCGCGTGCGTGATCCGTTCCCGCACCGGCAGCGAGCGCCACTCCGCCGCCGCGGGGTCTTCGGACTTCTCGGTCTTGTTGAACCGCTCGGCGATCTCCAACAGCCGTTCGGCGGCGTCCTCGCGACGGTTGAGCACGACGTCCTCGATGCGGTCCCGCAGTTCGGGGTCGATCGAGTCGTACGGCACCAGCGCGCCGGCGTTGACGATGCCCATGTCCAGGCCGGCCTTGATGGCATGGAACAGGAACACCGCGTGGATGGCCTCGCGGACCGGGTTGTTACCGCGGAACGAGAACGAGACGTTGGAGATACCGCCGGAGATGTGCACCCCGGGCAGGTTCTCCTTGATCCAGGCGCAGGCCTCGATGAAGTCGATGCCGTAGGTGGCGTGCTCCTCGATACCGGTGGCCAGCGCGAAGCAGTTCGGGTCGAAGATGATGTCCTCGGGCGGGAACCCGACCTGCTCGGTCAGGATCCGGTAGGCGCGCCCGCAGATTTCCTTGCGGCGCTCCAGGTTGTCGGCCTGGCCCTGCTCGTCGAAGGCCATCACGACGACGGCGGCGCCGTATTTGCGGCACAGCCGGGCCTCCCGGATGAACTTCTCCTCGCCCTCCTTCATGGAGATCGAGTTGACGATCGGCTTGCCCTGCACGTTCTTCAGGCCCGCCTCGATGACCTCCCACTTCGAGGAGTCGATCATCACCGGGACGCGGCTGATATCCGGCTCGGCGGCGATCAACTTGGTGAACCGGTCCATCGCGGCGACGCCGTCGATCATGCCCTCGTCCATGTTGATGTCGATGACCTGCGCACCGACCTCGACCTGCTGCAGGGCGACCGACAGCGCGGTGTCGTAGTCCTCGGCCTTGATCAGGTTGCGGAACCGCGCCGAGCCGGTGATATTGGTGCGCTCACCGATGTTGACGAACAGCGAACCGTCGGTGATGTTGAGCGGTTCCAGGCCCGACAGCCGGGTTGCCACCTCGATCTCCGGCACCTCGCGCGGCGGCTTTCCCTCGACGGTCTTGGCGATCTCGGCGATGTGCGGCGGCGCGGTGCCGCAGCAGCCGCCGACGAGGTTGACCAGCCCGGCGTCGGCGAACTCGGCGATATAAGAGGCCTGACGCTCCGGGGACTCGTCGTACTCACCGAAGGCGTTGGGCAGCCCGGCGTTGGGATAGCAGGAGACGTAGGTGTCCGCGATACGCGCCATCTCGGCGATGTAGGGCCGCATCTCCGGGGCACCCAGGGCGCAGTTGAGACCGACCGCCAGCGGTTTGGCGTGCCGGATCGCGTTCCAGAAGGCCTCAGTGACCTGGCCGGACAGGGTGCGGCCGGACGCATCGGTGATGGTTCCGGAGATGATCACCGGCCAGCGCCGTCCGCGCTGCTCGAACAGCGTCTCGACGGCGAAGACCGCGGCCTTGGCGTTCAGCGAGTCGAAGATCGTCTCGACGATGATCAGGTCGGAACCACCGTCGACCAGGCCGTTGGCGGCCTCCAGGTACGCGGCGACCAGCTGGTCGTAGGAGACGTTGCGGGCGCCCGGGTCGTTGACGTCGGGTGAGATGGACGCGGTACGCGTGGTGGGTCCGATGGCGCCGGCGACGTAGCGGGGCTTGTCCGGGGTGCTGAACTCATCGGCGGCCTTGCGCGCCAGCGCGGCACCGGCGTAGTTGAGCTCGTAGGCCAGGTCGACCATGTCGTAGTCGGCGAGCGAGACCGCGTTCGCGTTGAACGTGTTGGTCTCCAGGATGTCGGCACCCGCCTCGAGATACTCGTGGTGGATCGCCTCGATGATCCGCGGCTGGGTCAGGTTGAGCAGGTCGTTGTTGCCCTGCAGCGCGGTGGGCCACTCGGTGAACCGGTCGCCGCGGTAGCCGGCCTCGTCGGGCCGGTCGCGCTGGATCGCCGTGCCCATCGCGCCGTCGATGACCATGATCCGCTGTTTGAGGGCGGCCGTGAGGTCGGCGGTGCAGTCCGGGCGGATGTTCGGCGTGAAGCCGCTCGACGCAGCGGTGCTCGTCTCGACTGCGCCGGATTCAACAGCGGTCACGTGCACTCCTTCCATGGCGGAAGGCGTCCTTGACTCTGCCGAGCGTGGCGGATGCCGAGGGGAACCGATCTCCCCCGAGCAACCGTTGCAACGCCTCTCGACGATCAAAAGTCTACGTCGTCACGCTGACGACGTCTCCGACGCCCATCTCGTCGCCGCGATCGACCCGTACCGGGGCCCACCGGGCAATACCGCCGCCATCGTGGTTAACCAGATTGCCGCCGAACGTATTTCGGGGCATGCGGCCGGTCGGCCGGCATCGTCGACGGCCATGTGAACAGGATAATCGGCGCGACCAAATCGATTTGCGACGCGCCGGGGCCGAACCGCGGATCCGACGTCCGTTCGCCACGCGGCCTGCCGGGGCTCATGACCGCCGCGCAGGGCTTACGCTGGCAGTGTGACACCTTCGGATGCGAGCGGACCCGGCCTGCCGGAACTGCAGAACACGGTCGTCGTCGCGGCCTTCGAAGGCTGGAACGACGCCGGTGACGCGGCCAGTGGCGCGCTGGAGCACCTGGACTCCATCTGGGAGGCCGAGACCATCGTTGAGATCGACGACGAGACCTACTACGACTATCAGGTCAACCGCCCGGTGATCCGGCAGATCGACGGGGTGACCCGTGAGCTGGTGTGGCCGTCGATGCGGATCTCGCACTGCCGCCCGCCGGGTAGCGACCGCGACATCGTGCTGATGCACGGCGTCGAACCCAACATGCGGTGGCGCACCTTCTGTTCGGAGCTGCTTGCGATCGCCGACAAGCTCAACGTGGACACCGTGGTGATCCTGGGTGCGCTGCTGGCCGATACGCCGCACACCCGGCCGGTCCCGGTCTCCGGTGCCGCCTACTCGGCGGACTCGGCGAAGTTCTTCGGTCTGGAGGAGACCCGGTACGAGGGACCGACCGGTATCGCCGGGGTGTTCCAGGACGCCTGCGTGCAGGCCGGCATTCCCGCGGTGACGTTCTGGGCGGCGGTGCCGCATTACGTCTCGCAGCCGCCGAACCCGAAGGCCACGGTGGCGTTGTTGCGCCGGGTGGAGGATGTGCTCGACATCGAGGTTCCGCTGGCGGATCTGCCGGCCGCAGCCGAGGAGTGGGAGCAGGCGGTCACCGAGATGACGGCCGAGGACGACGAGATCGCCGAGTACGTGCAGTCCCTGGAGGAGCGTGGCGACGCCGAGGTCGACATGAACGAGGCGCTCGGCAAGATCGACGGGGACGCGCTGGCCGCGGAGTTCGAGCGGTATCTGCGCCGGCGCGGCCGCTGAGCGGCCAAATCCAGCCCGGCCGCTGAGCGGCCACATCCAGCCCGGCCGTCAGTCCTCCAGCGCCTCGGTGCGTGCGCTGAGCGAGCGGCCCAGCCCGGCGACCTCGGCATCCAACTGCGGCAGCAGTTCCGGGGTGAACCGGCGGATATCGCGTTCGGCGACGGTGGTCGACACCACCGGCCGGACCCAGCGGAACAGGCCGACCCAGTTCGGGCAGTAGATCCGTTTGCTGCGCCGCTCGATACCGCGGACGAACGCCGCGCCGCAGGCCTGCACCGTGGTCGTCTTCTTCAGCGGCCCGGGCATCCGGGTGAGCATCTCGCGGAAGGTGGACAGGTCGGCCTTAGCGTCCTGCACCAGCGGGGTGTCGATCCAGCTCATGTGGGCGCACCCCACGTCGACGCCGCGGTGTGCCACCTCCAGGCGCAGGGTGTTGGCGAAGTACTCGGCACCGGCCTTGGAGGCGTGGTAGGCGGCCAGCCCGGGTGCGGAGGTGAACGCTGCCAGCGAGGACACCACCAGCACGTAACCGCGGCGTTCGATGACCGCGGGCAGGGTCGCCCGGACGGTGTTGAACACCCCGATGATGTTGACGTCGACGACCCGCCGGAACGCGTCGGGGTCGACCTGCAGCACCGAACCGAAGCTGGCGATGCCCGCGTTGGCGACCACGATGTCGATTCCGCCGAACCGGGCGACGGCGGCCTCGGCGGCCTTCTGCATCGCGGGCAGATCCCGCACGTCGGCCAAGGCGGTCAGCACATGGGCCTCGCCGCCGAGTTCGGCGGCCAGTTCGGTCAGCGGTGTTTCGTCCAGATCGGTGAGCACCAGTTTCGCGCCCTTGCGGCGCAGCCGGCGGGCCAGTTCGGCTCCGACGCCGCGCGCTCCCCCGGTGATGAAGACGACCTTGCCGTGCAGTGAGCTCATGGCCGTCAACGTACTCGTCGGCTACAGCGCCACACCCAGCAGCGCGTCGGTCAGGTCGGCGACCAGCCGCGGTGCCGCGGTGTCGCTGCCGCCGTAGGTGGTCGCGTCGGTACACCAACCATCAATGGCGGCAAGGGCTTTAGGGGTGTCGAGGTCGTCGGCCAGATATCCGCGAACCCGGTTGAGCAGGTCGGTGGCATCGGGTCCGGCGGGCAGCGCCGCCGCCGCCCGCCACCGCTGCAGCCGGTCCTGTGCCTCCCGCAGGACGTCATCGCTCCAGAACCGGTCCGCGCGGTAGTGCCCGGCGAACAGGCCGAGCCGGACCGCGGACGGATCCACCCCGTCGGCCCGTAACCGGGACACCAACACCAGATTGCCCCGGCTCTTGCTCATCTTGTGGCCGTCCCACCCGATCATCCCGGAGTGCACGTAATGCCGGGCGAAGCGGCGCTCCCCGCTCGCGGATTCGGCGTGCGCGGCCGAGAACTCGTGGTGCGGGAAGATCAGGTCGGAACCGCCGCCCTGGATGTCGAGTCCGGTGCCGATGCGGGTCAGCGCGATCGCGGCACACTCCACGTGCCACCCCGGGCGACCGGCACCGAACGGCGAGGGCCAGCTGGGCTCGCCGGGACGCTCGATGCGCCACAGCAGCGCGTCGAGCGGGTCGGCCTTGCCGGTGCGGTCCGGGTCGCCGCCGCGTTCGGCGAACAGCCGCGACATCGTCTCGTGGTCGTAGCCGGATTCGTAGCCGAACTGCACGGTCGCGTCGGCGCGGAAGTAGACATCGGGATACCGGGCATCGTCGACGATGTAGGCGGCGCCCGCGGCCAGCATCTTCTCGACCAGTTCGATCACCTCGGCGATCGCGTCGGTGGCGGCGACATAGTCACGCGGCGGCAGCACCCGCAACGCGGTCATGTCCTCGCGGAACAGCTGGGTCTCCCGGTCGCCGAGTTCGCGCCAGTCGATGCCGTCGCGGGCCGCACGTTCGAACAACGGATCGTCGACGTCGGTGATGTTCTGTACGTAGTGCACGTCGTGGCCGGCGTCTCGCCACACCCGATTCACCAGGTCGAACGTCAGATAGGTGGCCGCGTGGCCCAGATGGGTCGCGTCGTAGGGGGTGATCCCGCAGACGTACATGGTTGCGGTCGGCCCGGGCGCCACCGGGCGAACCTGCCGGTCGGCGGTGTCATAGAGCCGCAGCGGCACACCGGTGCCGGGCAACGTGGGAACGGTCGGCGCCGGCCAGGACTGCATGACGTCGACTCTAAAGTGTTCGCTCACCTGTGCCCTCCGGTGGATGTGGCTTCCGCCAGGAACCGACAAGTTCGACGGCAGGTTCATTCCCGCCCGCCCTCAGAAGGCGGACCGGATGACCTCGAGCAGCGGCCCGGCCAACTCGGGCCGGCACATGAGCAGATCCGGCAGATACGGGTCGCGGCGGTTGTACACCAGCGGTGCGCCGCCCAGTCGGGTGGCGTGCAAGCCGGCGGCCTGCACCACGCCGGCCGGGGCCGCCGAATCCCATTCCCATTGCCCACCTGCGTGGATGTAGGCGTCCACATCACCGCGGACGACGGCCATCGCCTTCGCGCCGGCCGAGCCGATGCGCACCACCTCGATGTCCATCTGCTCGCGCAGCCACCACAGCACCGCTGGGGGACGGTATGTGCTCGCGGTGATCCGAATGGGTCCGGGCCGCCGTGGCGGCGGCGGGGTGACGGTGTCGGTGCGGTACACCTGGCCCAGCGCAGGCAGTCCCACGGCGGCATCGGTGATGGCGCCCTGGTCACCGGTCGCCGCCGGAGCGGCTCCGGCAGCGTGACCGTGCCGCTGCCACAGCGCGATGTGCACCGCCCAATCGGTGTGCCCGGGCATCGAGAACTCCCGGGTGCCGTCGACCGGGTCGACGATCCAGACCCGGTCGGCGTGCACCCGGGACAGATCGTCGACCGCCTCCTCCGACAGCACAGCGTCGCCGGGGCGCAGCTCGGCGAGGCGCTTGAGGATCAGGGTGTTGGCGCGCCGGTCGCCGGCATCGCCCAGATCGTAGGAGTCATAGAAGCCGACCTCCTCCCGGACGGCGAGCAGCAGTTCCCCGGCTTCGGCGGCCACCACGGCGGCCACGTCGGCGTCGGTCTGCGCAGCGGAAGTCACGCCCATCAGTATTGCCTGGCGTCGTCGGCCCGACGGGTCCGGTACCCGCGCCTAGAAGGCCGGCCACGGGATCGGGCGGTGCCGGTCCGGTGATGGCATCACCGGATCATCGAGCAGCGCAACAATTCTGGCGTTCAGCGCGGCGACCTCGCGGGTGGTGATGTGTTCGCGCAGCTGTTCGCCGAGCCCGTCGCGCATGCGGACCCCCAACTCGGCGACGGCGGTGAGCAGATCGTCGTCGACGGGTTTGCCCGCCCAGCCCCACAGCACGGTGCGCAACTTGTCCTCGGTGTGCAGCGTCACACCGTGGTCGACACCGCGCACCCGTCCGTCCACCCCGGCCAGGATGTGGCCGCCCTTGCGGTCGGCGTTGTTGATCAGCACGTCGAACACCGCCATCCGCCGCAGCCGGTCGTCATCGGCGTGCACCAGGGTCACCGGATCCCCGGCCTGGTCATAGGCCTGCAGGATGGCCAGGTAACCGGTGGGCAGCGGCCCGGCCGGCACCAGGTCCACCAGATCCAGGCTGTCGTCGTCGGGCTCCGGGACGTCGGTCAACCCGTCACCGGGCTGGTCGACCCACAGCTGCACCATGCCCGCGCCGGCGGGACCGTCCCGAATCACGGTGTGCGGCACGATCTCCCAGCCCAGCGCATCCGACACCAGATAGGCGGCGCGTTCCCGGCCGGCCAGTGTGCCGTCGGGAAAGTCCCACAGTGGCGCCTCACCGGCGACCGGCTTGTAGACGCAGTGCACGCTGCGTCCGGCCGCTGTGGATTCGCACAGGAACGTCGCGTTGCTCGCCGAGCGGATACGGCCGATGACGCTGAGTTCACCGGTGGTCAGCAGCTCGGCGACATCGGCGTCAGAAGGGCGGTTCATCGTCTGTCCCGCCGAAGGCGCCGCGCCGATACCCGTTGGTGCGCACGCAGATGTGGCCCTCGGGATCGAGTGGTTCGTCACACAACGGGCACGGCGGCCGACCCGCGGAGATGACGCGGTTGGAGCGCGTCGCGAACTCGCGGGCCGATTCCGGCGACAGGAAGACCCGGACGGCATCGGGCCCGTCCTCGGCGTCGTCGAGCACCACCGAGGCGTCGAACTCGGTGTCCGACACCGCCAGCAGTTCGACCACGACCGTCTGCGCCTCGGAATCCCAGCCCAGGCCCATGGTGCCCACCCGGAACTCGGCGTCCACCGGCATCTCCAACGGGTGCAGGTCGTCGATTTCGCCGGTGTCCGGCGGGATCGGGGTGCCGAAGCGCCGGTTGATCTCCACCAGCAGTGCCGAGATGCGCTCGGCCAGCACGGCGACCTGCTGCTTCTCCAGCATCACCGACACCACTCGTTTGTCGTGGACGGCCTGCAGGTAGAACGTGCGGTTCCCGGGCTGCCCGACGGTCCCGGCCACGAAGCGGTCGGGTGAGCGGAAGACGTGAATTGCGCGGGCCATGGCACCTTTCAAAATAGCCGGTAGTGGCGCGACTCAATCGGTGGAGCCGCCGACAACCGCGTCACCGGCTGGTGCGGCGGCCGGCTTGGCGCTCAACGCGGCGGTGAGCCCGTCACCGGTGTGGTTGACGTGCAGCACGAACGGCCGGGTGTCGGTGTAGCGGATGACGCTCATCGAGGCCGGGTCGGCGGTGATGCGCTGAAAGCTGTCCAGATGGGTGCCCAATGCGTCGGCGAGCACCGATTTGATGACGTCGCCGTGGGTGCAGGCGATCCACAGTGCATCGCCACCGTGTGTCTCCGACAGCTGCCGGTCGTGTTCGCGGATCGCTGCCACGGCGCGGGCCTGGACCTGTGCCAGCCCCTCGCCCTCGGGGAAGACGGCCGCGCTCGGCTGGGCCTGCACCACCTTCCACAACGGCTCCTTGAACAGTTCGGAGATCTTGCGTCCGGTCCAGGCCCCGTAGTCGACCTCGATGATGCGGTCCTCCACGACGGGTTCGATGCCCAGCGCGGCAGCCAGCGGGGCCACGGTGTTGGCACAGCGCAGCAGCGGTGAGCGCACGATGGCCTTGACCGGCAGATCCCCGATCCGTGCGACCACGGCCTGGGCCTGCTCGCGGCCCCGGTCGTCGAGGTCGACACCCTCGGAGCGGCCGGCCAGCGTGTGCGCGGTGTTCGAGGTTGAGCGGCCGTGCCGCAGCAGGATGACGGTCACGGGCGGTTCCTCGCGGTGGGCGGGATCATCAGGCGGCCAGCACCCCGGTGCCCAGCAGGGCCAGCACCACGACGCCGAGGATGATCCGGTAACCGACGAACCAGTACATGCTGTGGTTGACCAGGAATTTGAGGAACCAGGCGACCGCGGCGTAGCCGACCACGAAGGCGATGACGGTGCCCAGCACGATCTGCGCGACGGTGGCGCTCATGCCGGTGGTGCCCGGTTCGAAGACGTGCCGCAGTTCGTAGAGCCCCGACCCCAGCACCGCGGGAATGGCCAGCAGGAAGCCGAACCGGGCCGCGGCTTCGCGTTTCTGGCCGAGGAACAGCCCGGCGCTGATCGTGACACCGGACCGCGACACACCCGGAATCAGTGCGAGCGCCTGTGCCGAGCCGATGATCAGACTGTCCCGCCAGGTGAACTGCTCGATGGCGCGGGTCTGCTTGCCCAGGTACTCGGCCGCGGCGATGACGAACGAGAACACGATCAGCGCGGTCGCGATGATCCAGAGGTTGCGGATGTCGTCACGGATGAAGTGCTGCAGCGTGAAGCCGAACACCCCGATCGGAATGGTGCCGATGATCACCCACCAGCCCAGCCAGTAGTCCGGTGTCCGGCGGTCGGGATGGCGCAGGCCGCCGAACCAGGCGGTGAGGATACGGCCGATGTCGCGGGCGAAATAGATCAGCACCGCCACCTCGGTGCCGATCTGCACCACCGCGGTGAACGACGCGCCGGCATCACCGCCGAAGAACGCCTCGGAGACGATGGCGAGGTGGCCCGACGAGGAGACCGGCAGGAATTCGGTCAGTCCCTGGACCACGGCAAGCACGACGACCTGCAACCACGACATCTCAACCATGGACATCTCTAACCATGGGCATCTCTAACCACGGGAATCTCTAACCACGCGGACGACCGTACCGTGGGCCTCGGGTCAGCGCGGTGCGCGCACCGGCTCCGCTCCGGCGATCGCGTCCCGCACGGTGGCGGCTACGCTGCGCTCATCGGTGACATCGATGTCGATCAGGCTGCGTGTCGAGCGGGCGATGATGTCCTCGTGCTGCGGGACGGGACCGCTCAGCCGGGGCCGGTACACCTCGACGACCAGGCTGGAGCGGTCCTCGACGTGAAAGGAGAAGCTGCGGCCGTCGCCGAGCGTGCCGAACCCGCTGGCGTGTACGCCGGTCGAGACATGCTCGATGGCAAACTCTGCTGCCAACAGTTCGGTTTCCGGCGCCAGTGCCATAGCTCGCACCATACCCACAAATTGACGTTTACGTTCCACTTGCCAAACTTTGCGCAAAGTTTGAAAGCGGAAGCACGATGAATACGGAATGAGGAGTTCTGAGGGGCCATTGAATACGAAATCCGCATTTCGGGTCCGGACCGCTTCTGCATTGGCGCTGGTTGTCGTCACCGCTTCGGCATGCTCATCGTCACCGGTCGATTCGCCACCACCGACCATTCCCGTCGCGACGCCGGCCGTCTCGCCACCGGTCAGCGGGGCTGTCGACGGCACCGTGACGCCATTGGCCGGGCCCGCTCTGGCCGCCGCCTTCGATATCCGTACCGCCTCGCTGGTCGTGCTGGGCCCGGCCGACCGCCTCACGGTGGTACCGACGACCGGTCCGGTGCGCACCGTCAACCTCCCCGCCGCGGCCACCGCGCTCACCGGTGACGGGTCGGGAACGCTGTGGCTGTCCACCCGGGGCGGCTATCTGCGGGTCAATATCGCCGTCGGCGCCGCCACCCCGGTGGAGGTCGACGGTCAGGGCGACACCGAATTCACCGCGATCGCCCGCCACTACGGCGGCGGCCTGGTCCTCGGCAGCGCCGACGGCGCGGTGTACACGCTGAGCTCGGACACCGAGGTCGGCGCCACCCTGAAGAATTTCGCCCGCGTCGATGCGCTTGTCACCGACGACGATTCGATCGTCGCGCTGGACCGGGGCCAGACCTCGGTGACCGAGATCGACGCCGACGGGACGGCCCAGGAACAGGCACTGCGGGCCGGTGAAGGCGCCACCTCGATGGCCGTCGACCCGGCCGGGCGGGTACTCGTCGTCGACACCCGCGGCGGAGCGCTGCTGGTCTACGGCACCGAACCGCTGATCCTGCGCCAGCGCTACCCGGTTCCCGACACGCCATACGGGGTGGCCGGGTCCCCGACGCTGGCCTGGGTGTCACAGACGGCGAGCAACACCGTCGTTGGATACGATCTGGCGACCGGAATTCCCGTCGAGAAGGTGCGTTATAGAACTGTGCGGCAACCCGACATCCTGGCCTTCGACGAGAACGCGGACACGCTCTACGTGGTGTCGGGCGCCGGCGCCGGGGTGCAGGCGATCAAGGGGGCGAGCAGGCCATGACGACAGTGGCACGTGGACGGATGCCGGCCGGCTGGGCCGGTGACCTCTCCGACGAGTACGAGTGGGTGCCGCTGAAGCTGCCGCCGGACGTCACCCGGCTGTCGGCCTCGGTGCGGTTGTCCATCGAGGCGCAGTACCGCGGCTGGGAGCTGACCAGGGTCCGGCTCTACACCGACGGTAGCCGCCGGGTGTTGTTGCGCCGCAAGAAGACGACGCTCGGAGAGCAGCCCGCCCTGTGATCTACCGCCTGCTGCGGCGGGGATTCTTCCTCGTCGCGCCCGAACGCATCCACGCCTTCGTCTTCGCGGTCCTGCGATTGGCCGCCGCGGCCGGCGTGAGCCGCCGGATGCTGGCCCGCCGGCTGGCGCCTGCCGATCCGATCCTGGCCAGCACCGTGTGGGGCGTGCGTTTCCCCGGCCCGCTCGGGCTGGCCGCCGGTTTCGACAA
Source organism: Mycolicibacterium bacteremicum (assembly GCF_002086115.1). Classification (GTDB taxonomy): domain Bacteria; phylum Actinomycetota; class Actinomycetes; order Mycobacteriales; family Mycobacteriaceae; genus Mycobacterium; species Mycobacterium bacteremicum. The sequence continues at coordinate 246,194 of NZ_MVHJ01000001.1, read as the reverse complement.
GGACGGTCACGGTCTGCAGACCTGGGGCGCGCTGGGATTCGGCTATGCCGAGATCGGCACCGTCACCGCCGAAGCGCAGCCGGGCAACCCCCGGCCGCGGATGTTCCGGCTGCCCGAGGATCGCGGCCTGCTGAACCGGATGGGTTTCAACAACCGGGGTGCCGCCGCGTTGGCGCAACAGCTGGGCGGGCACACCGCCGATGTGCCGATCGGGGTGAACATCGGCAAGACCAAGGTCACCCCGGCCGAGCGGGCCGTCGAGGATTACGTGACCAGCGCGCGGCTGGTCGGGCACCTGGCTTCCTACCTGGTGGTGAACGTGAGTTCGCCCAACACGCCGGGTCTGCGCGATCTGCAGGCGGTGGCCTCGCTGCGGCCGATCCTGGCGGCGGTCCGCGAGGTCGCCACGGTGCCGGTGCTGGTGAAGATCGCACCGGACCTGTCGGATTCCGATATCGACGACATCGCCGATCTCGCGGTGGAATTGGGGTTGGCCGGCATCGTGGCCACCAACACCACGGTGTCCCGCGACGGGCTGCGGACCCCGGGCGTCGAAGCGCTGGGCGCCGGCGGGGTGTCCGGCCCACCGGTGGCGCACCGTGCCCTGGAGGTGCTGCGCCGGCTGTATGCGCGCGTCGGTGACAGGCTGGTGCTGATCAGCGTCGGCGGTATCGAAACGGCCGATGACGCCTGGGCTCGTATCCTGGCCGGGGCATCACTGCTGCAGGGCTACACCGGATTCGTCTACGCCGGCGGCCTGTACGCCAAGCAGATCCACGACGGGCTGGCGCGCCGGCTGCGCGAGGGCGGCTTCGCCTCGCTCTCGGAGGCCGTCGGCGCCGAAACCTCCTTCACCTGACGGCGAGCGTGCGCGTCTGCGGGCAACTCGCCGATCAGTCGGCAGAGTCCACGCACGCTCGCAGCCAGTCGGCGGCTACTTCTGCTCGTAGGTGTAGTGCAGCACGGCACGGGCGATCGCCTGGCCGAACAGGTTGAAGCCCAGATAGGCCGGGGTCGCGCCGTCGGGCAGCTCCAGCGACTCGACGGGCAGCGCGTGCACGGCCACGTAGTAGCGGTGCGGGCCGTGCCCGGCCGGCGGCGCGGCACCCAGGAAGCGCTTGATGCCGGCGTCATTGGTCAGCGTCACCGCGTTGCCGGGCAGCGGGTCGCCGTTCCCGGCGTCGGCGGGCAGCGAGGTGACCGAGGCGGGTAGATCGGCGACGGCCCAGTGCCAGAACCCGGACAGGGTGGGCGCGTCGGGGTCGTACACGGTGATCGCGAAGCTGCGGGTCTCCTCCGGGAAGCCCGACCAGCTCAGCTGCGGTGAGACATCGTTACCGCCGGCGCCCATGATGCCGCTGACCTGATCGTTGCCGGCGGGCTGGCCGTCGGTCACCGTCTCAGACGTCAGCTCGAAGGTCGGCAGCGTGGGCAGGTTGGCGTACGGGTCGGTGGGCATATCGGCCTTTCTCGTCGTCAGCAGTGGGTCGGACTGATCAGCAGTGGGTCAAGAAATGTTCGAGCACCTCGGTGCCGAACTGTAATGCGTCCACGGGTACCCGCTCATCGACGCCGTGGAACAGCGCGGCGAAATCCAGATCCGGCGGAAGCCGCAGCGGGGCGAATCCGAAGCACTGAATACCCAACCGGGAGAACGCCTTTGCATCCGTCCCGCCGGAGAGCATGTACGGCACGATGCGGGCTTCCGGATCGACGGCCAGCAGCGCGTCGTTCATCGCGTCGACCAGGTCACCGTCGAAGGTCGTCTCGACCGAGGGCAGGTCACGCTCCCAGGTGCGCACCACGTCGGGCCCGATGAGCTCGTCGACCTCGCGTTCGAAAGCGGCCCGCCGCCCCGGCAGTACCCGGCAGTCGATGACCGCCTCGGCGGTCGCCGGAATCACGTTGGCCTTGTAACCCGCCTTGAGCATCGTCGGATTGGCGGTATCGCGCAGGGTCGCCCCGACGATGCGGGCGATATCGCCGAGCTTGGCGATGGCGCCCTCCAGATCGGGTGAGTCCACGTCGAATTCGTACCCGGTTTCCTCCGAGACGGCCTGCAGGAACTGCGCCACCGGTTCGGTGAGGACCAGGGGAAACCGGTGCCTGCCGAGTTTGGCGACGGCCTCGGCCACCGTCGTGACGGCGTTGTCCTGGTGCACCATCGAGCCGTGCCCGGCCCGGCCGCGCGCGGACAGTCGCATCCAGGCGATGCCCTTCTCGGCGGTCTCCACCAGGTAGAGCCGACGTTCGCCGCCGTGGCGCGACGGCACGGTCAGCGAGAATCCCCCGACCTCGCCGATGGCCTCGGTGATGCCCTCGAACAAGTCCGGCCGGTTGTCGACGAGCCATTGCGCGCCGTAGGTGCCGCCGTGTTCCTCATCGGAGACGAAAGCGAACACCAGATCGCGCGGGGGCACGATGTTGGCGCGTTTGAAGTGCCTGGCGACGGCGATCATCATGCCGACCATGTCCTTCATGTCGACCGCGCCGCGGCCCCAGACATAGCCGTCCTTCACCGCGCCGGAGAACGGGTGCACGCTCCAGTCGGCGGGCTCGGCGGGCACGACGTCGAGGTGACCGTGGATCAATAGGGCCCCGCGGTCCCGGTCGGCCCCGGGCAACCGGGCGAAGAGGTTGCCGCGACCGGGGGCGGCCTCGATGTACTCGGTGCGGTAGCCGACCTCACGCAGCCGATCCCCCACCCACTGGGCGCAATCCGCCTCCCCGCGCGTGGTGGCCGGATCTCCGGTGTTGGAGGTGTCGAAACGGATCAGGGTGCTGACGAGGTCGACGACCTCGTCAGCGGCGCTCGCCGGGGTGGTCACAGTGTCCATTCGTACCACCGGAGCGGCCGTTTGGGACGTCCGGGTCGACCCGCGCCACCGCCTGGTTTGGGTCCGGCCGCCCCTATCCGTTAGCCTTAGTCGCTCCTCGCCGACGGCGCGGAGCAATGTCCGAGTGGCGGAATGGCAGACGCGCTAGCTTGAGGTGCTAGTGCCCTATTAACGGGCGTGGGGGTTCAAGTCCCCCCTCGGACACACGTTCTTCTTTCAACCGATCAACTCCGCCAAGCGTTCTGCGGCGCCGCTACCGGGGACGGGTAGATACGCCACGATCTGGATGTCCGGTGCGTCCGCCGGAGTGAGTTGATGGTGCTCCAGCAGCAACTCACCCACCCGGGGGTGGAAGAAGCGGCGCTCCCGGGAGGCGAACCGCTCGATGCTGCTGGCCTGCCAGCCGGCCCGGAAATGCTCACTGTCGGCGAACAACCGGTCGATGAGCTCGGTGTAGACCGGCTCGCCGACCCGCGGACCGGCCTCGGCACGGAACTCGGCGAGGAAGCGCCGGCTGTCGATCTGCCAGTCCGGCAACAACTCTCGGATTGCGGGGTCCAGGAACACCAGCCGCAGCAGGTTGCGGTCCGCGGCGGGTGTGGTCTGCACGTTCGGGTACAGCGCGGCATAGGCGCGGTTCCAGGCGACGATGGTCCAACTGGGCCCGATGGCGAAGGCTGGATATCCCGATAGTGCGTCCAGGAAGCGCTGGATGTGCGGTGGTGGCGGGCCGGTCACGTCGCCGGCGCTGGGCGTCGCGCGGTAGCCGCCGAGGGCCAGCACGTAATCCTGTTCGGCCGGTGACAGACGCAGCGCGCGGCCGACGGCGTCGAGCACCTGTTTGGACGGGTTGATCTCGCGGCCCTGCTCGAGCCAGGTGTACCAGGTGGCGCTCACCCCGGACAGCACCGCGACCTCCTCACGGCGCAGGCCGGTGGTACGCATCCGCGGGGTCGCCGGGAAGCCCAGTTCTGCACGCGGTGCCGCTTCGCGGCGCGCCCGCAGAAAATCCCCGAGCGCGCTGCGCTGTCTGTTGCGTTTGTCCACGCTCACAGGGTAGTGGTGTCAGTACTAGTATCAGCAGCGTCTTCCCACGTAGACGCGGCGAATGGCACGGTGTGTGGCATGCCAGAGCTCAGATCCCGCACGGTCACCCACGGTCGGAACATGGCCGGTGCGCGCTCACTGCTGCGCGCCGCCGGGGTGGCGGGCTCCGATATCGGCAAGCCGATCGTCGCGGTGGCCAACAGCTTCACCGAGTTCGTTCCGGGACACACCCACCTGCAGCCCGTCGGCCGCATCGTCTCGGACGCCATCTCGGCCGCCGGGGGTGTGCCCCGCGAGTTCAACACCATCGCCGTCGACGACGGCATCGCCATGGGCCACGGCGGGATGCTGTACTCGCTGCCGTCGCGTGAGTTGATCGCCGACTCGGTGGAGTACATGGTCAACGCGCACTGCGCCGACGCGTTGGTGTGTATCTCGAACTGCGACAAGATAACTCCGGGGATGCTGATGGCGGCGCTGCGGCTGGACATTCCCACTGTGTTCGTCTCCGGCGGTCCGATGGAGGGCGGCACGGCCGTGCTCGTCGACGGCACCGTGCGCACCCGACTCAATCTGGTGTCGGCCATCGCCGATGCCGTCAACACCGACGTATCCGACGACGACATCGCGCGCATCGAGGAGGCCGCCTGCCCGACGTGCGGTTCGTGTTCGGGCATGTTCACCGCGAACTCGATGAACTGCCTCACCGAGGCACTGGGACTGGCCCTGCCCGGCAACGGTTCGGTGCTGGCCACCCACACCGCCAGGCGCGCGCTCTACGAGAAGGCCGGTACCACCGTCATGGACATCGTCCGGCGGTACTACGACCAGAACGACACCAGCGTCCTGCCGCGCGCGATTGCCACCCGCGACGCGTTCGACAACGCGATGGCACTCGATATCGCGATGGGCGGGTCCACCAACACCGTGCTGCATCTGCTGGCCGCCGCGCGCGAGGCCGGGCTCGACTACACCCTCAAAGACATCGAGAAACGCAGCCAGCTGGTCCCGTGCCTGTGCAAGGTCGCGCCCAACGGCCACTATCTGATGGAGGATGTGCACCGCGCCGGCGGCATCCCCGCCATTCTCGGTGAACTGTGGCGGGGCGGGCACCTGCACGAGACCGTGCATACCGTGCATGCGGAATCCTTGGCGCAGTGGTTGCGCGAGTGGGACATTCGCGGTGGCTCACCCAGTGCGCAAGCCGTCGAACTCTTCCACGCCGCACCCGGATGTGTGCGGTCGGCCACGGCGTTCTCGCAGTCCGAGCGGTGGGACAGCCTGGACACCGATGCCCAGAACGGTTGTATCCGCGACGTGGCGAACGCCTACTCCGCCGACGGCGGGCTGGCGGTGCTGCGCGGCAACCTGTCGGTGGACGGGTGCATCGTCAAGACCGCCGGTGTCGACGAATCCATCTGGAAGTTCTCCGGGCCCGCGGTGGTGCTGGAGTCCCAGGAGGACGCGGTGGACGCCATCCTGAACAAGCGGGTGCAGCCCGGCGATGTGGTGGTGATCCGTTACGAAGGGCCCAAGGGTGGACCCGGGATGCAGGAAATGCTCTATCCGACAGCCTATTTGAAGGGCCGGGGACTGGGGGCCCAGTGCGCGCTGATCACCGACGGCCGGTTCTCCGGCGGAACGTCGGGGCTGTCGATCGGCCACGTATCCCCCGAGGCCGCGGCCGGCGGTGCCATCGCGCTGGTGGCCGATGGCGACCTGATCACCATCGACATCCCGCACCGCAGTATCGAGGTGGATGTGCCCGACGAGGAGTTGGACCGGCGCCGCCGCGCGCTGGAGGCCTCCGGCGGATACCGACCGAAGGACCGCCAACGCACGGTGTCGCCGGCCTTGCGCGCCTATGCGGCGCTGGCATTGTCGGCCGACAAGGGCGCCGCGCGCGATATCGACGCCCTCTGACGTCCGAACTAGTTGATATCGCCGCGATGCACGGGCACACACGCCCGTTTGGTGCCCCACACGGTGGGCACGGTGAAGCACACGACCTTCGGCTGGCCGAAGACCGTGGTCTGTTCGATGGTCCCGACCGCGCCCTCGGGCACCGTCTGGACGTCCATTGCGTTGATCTCGCGGCTGGCGGTCACAGTGTCACCGGTGTGCCAACTCATGTTCCGTGTCTCCTACCCCACGTCTCCATTGATACGTGAGGTGTAACGGCCGACAGCCGACTTTTATTCACGCTGGGCCGATGAGCGCGGCGGTCAGATAGGGCGCGGTCCGGCTCGACGGGTGCGTGGCCACCTGGTGCGGGGTCCCGGCCGCCACCACGGCGCCGCCGTCGGCACCACCGCCGGGACCGAGGTCGATCACGTGATCGGCGCCGGCCACCACGGACATGTCGTGTTCGGCCACCACGACGGTGTTGCCGGCCTCGACCAGTCGGTGCAGCTGTTGCTCCAGCAGTTCGACATCGGCGGGGTGCAGACCGGTGGTGGGTTCGTCGAGCACATACAGCGTGTGGCCGCGCTTGGCGCGCTGCAGCTCGGTGGCCAGTTTGATGCGCTGGGCTTCGCCGCCGGAGAGCTCGGTGGCGGGCTGGCCCAGCCGCAGATATCCCAACCCGACGTCGCGCAGGGTGTCCAGACTGCGCAACGCCGCGGGCAGATCGGCCAGGAAGTCCACCGCCTCGTCGACCGTCATGGCCAACACGTCGGCGATGTTGTGCCCCCGGTAGGTGACCTCCAGAGTCTCCTCGGAGTAGCGGGCGCCGTGGCACGTCGGGCAGGTGGCGTAGGTGCCGGGCAGGAACAGCAGTTCCACCGACACGAAGCCCTCGCCCTGACAGGTCTCGCACCGGCCGGCGGCGACATTGAACGAGAAACGTCCCGCGTTCCACCCGCGCGCGCGGGCCTCGTCGGTATCGGCGAACGTCCTGCGCACGGCGTCGAACAGGCCCGTATAGGTGGCCAGATTCGACCGCGGCGTACGTCCGATCGGCTTCTGATCCACGGTGACCAGCCGCCCGATCATCTCGGCGCCGCCCACCGTCACCCCGATGCTCGCGTCGTGGTCGATGTCGAGCAGTTCGCTCTCGCCGTCGACCGCCTCCTCGACCACCTCGGCGGTGCCGAGCTGCGCGGCGATGACATCACCGAGCACCTTGCACACCAGTGTCGACTTACCCGAACCGGAGACCCCGGTGACGGCGACGAAGGTACCCAGCGGGATGTCGACATCGACGTCGCGCAGGTTGTGGAACGTGATGCCCCGCAGGCGCAGGACGCCCACCGGAGTCCGCGGTGCGCGGTTCCCGCGGTGCTGCGGGTCGAACAGGTGGCGCCGGGTCACGGAGCGCTCGATAGCGGCCAGGCCGGCCACCGGGCCGCTGTAGAGCACCTCACCGCCCAGTTCGCCGGCGCCGGGGCCCACATCGACGATCCAGTCGGCACGGCGCACCACGTCCATGTCGTGTTCGACGACGAAGAGCGAGTTCCCGGCGCGGCGCAGCCGGTCGAGCACCACCAGCAGCGTCTCGGTATCGGCCGGGTGCAGACCCGCCGACGGCTCATCGAGGACGTAGAGGACGCCGAACAGCCCGGCGCGCAGCTGAGTGGCCAGGCGCAGGCGTTGCAGTTCCCCCGGCGACACCGAGGGGGTGCGACGGTTCAGGCTCAGATAGCCGAGCCCGAGGTCCACCAGCACGGCGATGCGGCCCACCAGGTCGGCGGCGATCATGGTGGCCACCTCGGTGTGCTCACCGGACTCGGTGGACTCGTACGCCGCGTCGAATTCGGTTCTGCTCGCGGCGGGTTCGAGCACCTGAGCCAGCGTGTGCAGCGGCAGCGACACCAGTTCGGCGATGTTGTGGCCGGCGAAGGTCACCGCGAGTGCCTCGGGCCGGAGCCCGGACCCGCCGCACACCGGGCAGTCGATGCTGTCGACGTACTGCAGCGCCCGACGGCGCATCATCGCGCTCTGCGAGTTCGCCAGGGTGTGCCGGATGTGGCGTTCGGCGCTGGAGAAGGTGCCGTTGTAGTAGTACTCGGCGATGACCGGATGCCGGCTCGGGTCGATCTCGACCGTCGGCTGCTCGTCGGTGAACAGGATCCAGTCACGTTGCCGCTTGGGCAGTTTGCGCCAGGGCTTGTCGATGTCGTAGCCGAGGGTGATGAGGATGTCGCGCAGATTCTGGCCCTGCCAGGCGCCGGGCCAGGCCGAGACGGCGCCCTCGCGGATGGTGAGCGTGGGGTCGTGCACCAGCGTCCGCTCGGTCACCCGGTGGATGCGGCCGAGGCCATGGCATTCCGGGCAGGCCCCGACCGCGGTGTTGGCCGAGAAGGCGTCGGAATCCAGCCGTTCGGTCGCACAAGGCGGATAACTGCCGGCCCGGGACAGCAGCATTCGCAACAGGTTCGACAGTGTGGTGACGGTCCCGACGGTGGAGCGACTGCTGGTGGCCCCGCGACGCTGCTGCAGCGCCACCGCGGGCGGCAATCCGGTGATGTCATCGACCTTGGGGGCGTCATTGGGTAGCAGGAGGCGCCGCGCGTAGGGCGCCACCGATTCGAAGTAGCGCCGCTGCGCCTCGGCATAGATGGTGCCGAAGGCCAGCGAGGACTTGCCGGACCCGGAGACCCCGGTGAACACCACGAACGCATCCCGTGGCGCGGCGACATCCACCGTGCGCAGGTTGTGCACACGGGAGCCGTACACCCGGACACAGGCGTCTGGTTCGTCGCTCACCGCTCCATTGTGCGCGCCGGCATTGCGCGCGCACGATCAGTACACATCGCGCACATACCGCTTGGTGGCGACCAGATCCTTCTTGTAGTCCTGGGCGGCCTCGGCGGACAGCGACCCGTGCTTACGGATGATGGTGACCAGGGCCGCGTCGACATCGGCGGCCATCCGCGCGGCGTCCCCGCACACGTAGAAATGCGCGCCGTCCTCCAGCCAGCGCCATAGGTCGGCACCGCGTTCGGCCATCCTGTCCTGCACGTAGACCCGGCGTGCCTGGTCCCGCGAGAATGCCAGGTCCAGCCGGTTGAGGAAGCCGTCGTCGACCATGTCCTGCACGTCGTCGCGGTAGTAAAAGTTTTCGCTGCGGTGCTGATCGCCGAAGAACAGCCAATTGCGACCCCGGTGGCCCAGCGCGCGGCGCTCCTGCAGGAACGCCCGGAACGGTGCGATCCCGGTGCCCGGGCCGACCATGATCATCGGCGTGGCCGGGTCTTCGGGCGGGCGGAAGTTCGGCGAGCGCTGCACGAAGACCGGTGCGGTCTGCGCGCGGTCGGCCAGGAACGTCGACGCCACTCCGCCGCGGGCGACGCCACGGGCTCCGCGGTAGCGCACCACCGACACCGTCAACTGCACCTCGGTCGGGCTCACCAACGGGCTGGACGAGATGGAGTACTGCCGCGGCGTCAGCCGCACCAGCGCGTCCTGCCATTCCGCCGGGTCCGCCCGCACGGCGAACTCCTCGACGATGTCGAGACCATTGCGGTCGGTCAGCCAGCCGTCCAGCTTCTCCCGGGCGCGGCGCAGCACCGTGGCCTGTGGGCAGCGTTCGGCGACGAAGTTCAGCAGGTTCGGTGTCACCCGGCAGATGTCATAGGCCGACATCAGCGCGGCACGCAGATCGGTCTCGGCACCGTCGACCTCGATGATCTCGTCACCGGACAGTCCGGTCGCGGCCAGCCAGGCGGCCACCGACGCGTCGTCGTTGCTGACGAACACGCCCAGTGCATCACCGGCGGCATAGGCCACCCCGTGTTCCGCGACGTGTTCGGAGATGTCGAAGCCGAACTGGCGCACCTCTTTTCGGGCCGACTCGGGCGTCAGCCGGATGTTGCGGCTCAACGGAACGGTCGCCGGGTTGTTGCGGGTCAGCGGCGCGGCGCGCGGTGTTGTCGGCGGCTCCGCCTGGGTCACCAGGTCGGCCCAGGCGACCATCGGTGCGTCATCGTGGGATTCGCAATCGACCCGCTCGTGCACCCGGGTGGCGCCCAGTTCGGCGAGTCGGGTGTCCAGCGCCTTCGCGTGTCCGCAGAAGTTGTCGTAGGCCCGGTCCCCGATGCCGAGCACCGAATAGCGCACGCCGTGCAGGGCCGGCGCATCGGCACCGGACAACCGGTCCCAGAATTCGGCACCGTTGTCCGGCGGGCCGCCGTCGCCGAAGGTGCTGGTGACGAACAGCACGTCCTCGGCCGCCGCGACATCGTCCAGGGAGACATCGTTCATGGTGATCAGCCGCGCGCCGGTGATCCGGCCGGCCAGCCGGGCCGCGAACTCCTCGGCAGTGCCGGTCTGGGATGCCCACAGCACCAGGGGCCCGGTGGTCGGCTCGGCGAGCTTGCGCGAGTAGGTGCCTGCCAGCAGTCCGTCCACCCACAGCCGAACCTGCGGGCGCACCGGCGCCGAGGGCGGCAGCACCGGGACACCGTCGGGGTTCGCGTCCAGACCGGTGAAGAATCCGGACAGGTACAGCTTCTCGTCATCGGTGAACTGCGGTGCAGTCATGTTCAATTGCAGTGGGTCCGGGCGTGGCACCTCGACCGGGCACAACCGGACCGCGCAGACCTTGAGCTCGGGTTGCAGGGAATCCGCGTCGACAGCGTCGTTGGTCAGCGCGTTGACGGTGAGGTGTTCACCGTGCTCGTCGTTCCAGTGGAACGGGGCCCACACGTTGCCGGGCCGCACCCGGTCGGTGATCGACACCGGCAGCACGGCCCGCCCGCGCCGGGACGTGAGCTCGACGTGATGGTCCGAGGTGATGCCCGAGGCGGCCGCGTCCTCGGGGTGGATCTCGACGAACGGCGCGCCGTTGAGCTTGTTGAGTTTGTCGACCCGACCGGTCTTGGTCATGGTGTGCCACTGATGCTGCAGCCGACCGGTGTTGAGCACCATCGGGTACTGGTCGTCGGGCAGTTCGCGTGCGTCCATGTGCGGCCGGGCCAAGAACCGAGCCCGCCGCGACGGTGTCGGAAACGCCAACCGGGGTCGGTGCCCGTCGGCGTCGACGTGCAGGGTTTGCGAGACACCGTCATTGACATAGCGGATGGGATGACGATCATCGTTGTCATCGGGTGGGCAGGGCCATTGCAGCGGGGACTCGCGCAGCCGGTCATAGCTGGCGCCGCGCAGGTCGTAGCCGGTGCGTGGATTGGAGAAGCGGCGGATCTCGTCGAAGATCTGCGAACTGGACTTGTAGGCGAAATCGTCACCGAATCCCAGATACTCGGCGACACCGCAGATCAGTTCCCAGTCGGGGCGCGCCTCGCCCACCGGCGGCACGGACTGCTGCAACAGGGTGAGGTTGCGTTCGGAGTTGATCATCACCGCGTCACTCTCGGACCACAGGGCGGCGGGTAGCGCGATGTCCGCGTAGCGGTTGGTTGCGGTGTCGCGGTAGGCGTCCTGGGTGATGACGAGGTCGCACGCCTGCAGGGCGGCGATGACGGTGGCCCGGTTCGGCACCGAGGCAACGGGATTGGTGCAGATGATCCAGCATGCCTTGATGTCGCCGGCAGCGGCCTGCTCGAACATGGCGACCGTCCCGGGGCCGACGTCGCTGCGGATGGTGCCGGGGTCGAGGTCCCATTGGTCCTCGCAGAACGCCCGGTCCTCAGCCGAGAGCACGGCCCGCTGCCCCGGCAATCCCGGTCCCATGTAGCCCATTTCGCGGCCGCCCATGGCATTGGGCTGACCGGTCAGCGACATCGGCCCGCTGCCCGGTCGGCAGATCGCACCGGTGGCCAGATGCAGGTTGCAGATGGCATTGGTGTTCCAGGTGCCGTGGGTGCTCTGGTTGAGACCCATGGTCCAGCAGGTCATCCACTCCCCTGCCGCGGCGATCATCGCTGCGGCGGTACGGATGTCGGCCTCGGGCAGACCGGTGATCGTCGCCACGACGTCCGGGGTGTAGTCGGCCAAAAAGGCCGGCATCGCGTCCCAGCCCTCGGTGTGCTCGGCGATGAACTCCTCGTCGATGTCGCCTGCTGCGACGAGCAGATGCAGCAGGCCGTTGAGCAGTGCGAGGTCGGTGCCGGGCGCGATCGGCAGGTAGAGGTCGGCCTTGTCGGCGGTCGCGGTGCGCCGCGGGTCCACCACGATCAGTTTGGCGCCCGCCTTGAGCCGATCAGCCATCCGCAGGAACAGGATCGGGTGGCAGTCGGCCATGTTGGCGCCGATGACGAAGAATAGGTCCGCCGAATCGAAGTCCGTGTACGACCCGGGCGGGCCGTCGGCACCGAGGGACTGCTTGTATCCGGTGCCGGCGCTGGCCATGCACAACCGGGAGTTCGACTCGATGTGGACGGTACGCAGGTAGCCCTTGGCCAGCTTGGTGGCCAGATACTGCGCCTCGATGGACATCTGCCCGGAGACGTAGAGGGCAACCGCATCCGGACCGTACTCGTCGACGATGGCCCGCAGCCGTCGTCCCGCCTCGGCGACGGCCTCTTCGACGGGAGTGGGGACGGGGTCGGCACCGCGTTCGGGACGTACCAGAGCGGTGGTCAGCCGACCGTCGGTGGCCGCCATCAATTCGGCGTGGGTGGCACCCTTGGTGCACAGCCGGCCGAAATTGGTGGGGTGCAGCTTGTCGCCGCTGACCTGGGCGATGACCGGCAGACCGGTGATCCGATCGGACTTCGTGGTGACCTCGATACCGCAGCCGACCCCGCAGTACGAGCAGGCGGTCCGCGTGGTCACCGACATGCCACCATCGTGTGCTGGCACTGTTCCGGCTCCTTTGTGGCGACGTTAGGGCAAGGAAAACTCGACCTCACAACGCGCTCATCCCCGCGGTGAGCGCGTCATGAGGTCGAGTACGTCCGGTTATGCGGTGGCCACCGACTCCGGCAGCGTCGCGCTGACGGTGGCCTTCGACGACGAGAGCCGTAGGAACACGAACCAGGTGACGGCCGCGCAGATCACGTAGAACCCGAGGAAGACCCAGAACGCGTTGGTCGCGGACTTCGCGTCGCTGACGTAGGACATCCGCAGCACGATGTTGATGAACACGCCGCCGAGGGCACCGACCGCGCCGGCGAAACCGATGAGGGCACCGGACATGCTGCGTGACCAGGCCGCCTTCTCCTCGCGGCTCCACTCGTCGTGTCCCTGCGCCTTGGCTTCGAAGATGGACGGGATCATCTTGTAGGTCGAACCGTTGCCCAGGCCGGACAGGATGAACAGCAGGATGAATCCTGCGACGTACGCGGCCATCTGGCCACCGGTGGGCGCACCTGCCATACCGTCGTCGAGAATGCCTGCGCTGACCAGGATTCCGGCGGCGAAGATCATCGCGACGAACACGTACAGCGTGATCTTGCCGCCGCCGATCTTGTCGGCGAGCTTGCCGCCGAAGGGGCGGGAGATGGATCCGAGCAGCGGTCCGAGGAAGGCGATCTGCGCGGCGTGCAGCGATGCCTGCGCCGGGGTGTCGCCGCCGGCCAGGAAGTTGATCTGCAGCACCTGACCGAATGCGAAGCTGAAACCGATGAACGATCCGAACGTGCCGATGTACAGGAAGCTCATCACCCAGGAGTGCTTGAAGCGCATCGCCTCGACCATGGCGCCCAGGTTCGAGCGCTGGTTACCCAGGTTGTCCATGAAGAACGCCGCACCGAGCGCGGCCAGACCGACGAGCACGAGGTAGATCGCACAGACCAGGTAGGGCGCGGTATTGCTCACGGTGGCGATGACCAGCAGGCCGATCAGCTGGATGACCGGCACGCCGATGTTGCCCCCGCCGGCGTTCAGTCCGAGCGCCCACCCCTTCAGTCGTTGCGGGTAGAAGGCGTTGATGTTGGTCATCGACGAGGCGAAGTTGCCGCCGCCGAGGCCGGCGAATGCCGCCACGAGCATGAAGGTGGTGTAGGACGTGCCGGGCTGCGACATCACCCAGAGCGTGAGCGCCAACGGGATCAACAGCAGCAGTGCGCTGACGATGGTCCAGTTGCGCCCGCCGAAGCGGGCCGGGGCGATGGTGTACGGGATTCGCATGAATGCGCCCACCAACGTCGGCACCGCCACCAGGTAGAACTTGCCGGCGGCATCGATGCCGTAGACATCCTGCGGCATGAACAGCACCATCACCGACCAGATGGACCAGACCGAAAAGCCCACGTGCTCAGCGAAGATCGACCAGATCAGGTTGCGCTTGGCGACATCCTTGCCACCTGCTTCCCAGGCCTGGACATCTTCGGCATCCCAGTGCGCGATATCGCGATTGCGGCGTGTGTTGAACACGGATTCCTCCCAGCAGCGGAAACGGTTGAGGCAAAAGTTACGTTTCGGCCATTCCGCGTCCGTTGCACGACCGTGTCGGCTCTGTCAACACCTACTCACACCGGACCCGACGGCCATGGTGCGCCCCGGGATTCACGGTGGAAGCATCGTGGAAACCGCACCGAAACATTCCGGCGATGCCCGGTGACGGGTATCCCGGGGTGTCTTAGGGCCGCCACGTAGGACGGCTTGTACTCATCGAATCGATTGTGCGCAAGGCCTTTTCGGTATCTGTGGATAAGTCTGCAGCCTGTGGACAACCACCGCGGCGCGTCGGTCGGCAGCGGTAGAATTCGAACATGCTTGCGAATCAGGTGTCGGATCGAGAGGTCGTGCTGACGGCCTTCGATGGCTATGACGCCGCCTGCGAGCAGCTGGCCGCACTCGATGTGACACGGGTGGACCCGGCGGATCTGCTGGCGCTGCAGTCACGTCGCGAACATCGACACCGCACCACCGCCGTGATCGATCACCGCATCCTGGCCGCCCTGCAGGCGCAGGCCACCCCCAAGGAGATCGGCGCCCGTACCTGGGCGCAGGTCTTGACCATCCGACTGCGGATCACGGAGGCCGAGGCCGCCGACCGGGTGCGCGATGCCGCCGATCTGGGCCCCCGCCACAGCATGGACGGCCAGCCGCTGGAGCCGACGCTGGCCGCGTGCGCCGCGGCGCTGGCCGAGGGCAGTATCACGCTCGATCATGTCCAGGAGATCAGGACCGCGGTCGTGCGGGCCGCCCGGTACGCCGACCGCCACCGGTGCGCAGAGCTGGAGGCTGATCTGGTCCAGGCCGCGACCGGGATCACTCCGCGCACGTTGCGCGAGGTCGCCGAGTACGCGATCTACACGCTCAACCCCGATGGCGACAGTCCCGATGTGGCTTCCCACGAGCGCGGGATAACCCTGGGTCGCCAGGATGCCGATGGCCTGATCCGGGTTTCCGGGTGGGTCGACCCCGAATTGGGCGCCTACCTCAAGACCATGAATCAGGTGTGGGCTGCACCTGGAGTCAACAATCCCGCCGACGAGCACCCGGTGCCCAATCCGACCCCCAATCCGCTGGATATTGACGGGCTACCCGTACCGTCGGCCAGACCGGTGACGACAACCGGGCCCGAGACGACGCCGAGTGAGCCCGGACCGCATGCGCCGACGCCCGCGCCGCAGCCACCGGAGCCGAGTACGGCGCCGCTCCCACCCATTGACTCGCCTGAGGTCAGCGGCCTGGACGAGGCCGCCATTCCCACACCCGAGCCGTTCGCACACCGTCGCGATGATTTCGACGCCGCCCTGGCACACCCCGAACCCGCCGCCCTGTCGGCTGACGAGCTCCAACAGCGCCGCAGCCTGCTCGACGACGCCGCAGCCAGTGCCGCCGCACGCGACAACCGCACCGCGGCCCAGCGCAATCACGATGCACTCAAAGCGGTCATCCGCAACGCGCTGATGTCCAAGCAACTCGGTCAGTACAACGGCCTACCGGTGACCGTCGTCGTCTCCACCACTCTGTCCGAACTGCAGAGCGCGGCCGGGATCGCGCGTACCTCCGTGGGCACCACGATGCCGATCCGCGACCTCATCCGACTGGCTGCGCACGCCCATCACTACCTCATCGTCTACCGCGAGCACACCGCCGAACCGCTGTACCTCGCGCGGTCGAAACGCCTGGCGTCCAAAGCTCAACGACTGGTCATGATCAGTCGCGACCGTGGCTGCACCATGCCCAATTGCCCCGTCAAAGGCGCGGGGTGTCAGGGCATGCACGCCGAACAAGATTGGAGCGCAGGCGGACAGACCGACATCACCGGACTCGGTTTGGGCTGCGCCCCCGACAATCAGTTGGCCTTCGATACCGGGTGGACCACCAGCGTCGGCCCCGACGGCCGCGTGCACTGGCATCCGCCGCCGTTACTCGACACCGGCCAAGACACCCTGAACCACTATCACCATCCCGAAGAACTTCTCAGACGTCGCGAAGAAGACGCCGGCGAGGACCGATAGGCGTTCTCAGCGGCGGCGCTGCCACCACCGCTTGCGCGATGGGGCGGGTGACGTTGCCGGAGTAGGTGTTTGAACCGGAGTCGGGGTGGCCGCCGCGTCCGGACTATCCTCGGCTTCTGAGGTCCCGTCGGTTTCGGGACTGTCCTCCGCTTCAGATGTGGTGTCGGCTTCCGGGCCGTCGTCGCCGTCGGACGTGTCCTCGGCTTCGGGAGTGTCCTCGGCTTCGGCAGAGATCTCGGGGTCAATCGTGGACTCGTCCGCGGGCTCGGATACGGACTCCTCGGGCGCGGGCTCAGCGTCGGCGTCGGTATCGCCCTCGACACCGGTGGCATCCGCCGCCTCGGAGTCAGCTTCGGTGTCGGTATCTGCGTCCGGTTCGGGCTGACCCGCGGCCTCGCCGTCGCCCCCGCCCTCGGCGTCGCCAGGGTCAGCGCCTGCAGCCTCCGAAGACTCCGCGTCGGCGGACTCTTCGAACTCCTCATCGGCGGACTCCGCAGGTACGTCGGACTCAGCCGGCCCGCCCACAGCCGAGTCGGTACCGTCCTCCGCCTCGGCGACCGACCCATCCGCCACAGCACCGTCGGCGTCGTCCTCGGTCAGCGGGGACTCGTCCGCCGTGGCTTCATCGGACTCCCCGGACACGTCAGACTGCCCGGCTGCCGGCGCCGGGTCGACACTCCTGACCGCGAGCAGCTCGGCCTCCGGGCCGGTCGGCGTCGCGTCGGCGTCGGCACCCGCCGCGTCACCACCGTCGGCGTCGGCACCCTCGCGGTCCGCCGCTACGTCATCGTCGGCGGTCTCGATGTTGCCTTCTGCCGTCGCAGCGGGCTGTGAATCAGCTTCGGGCTGGTCGGCATTCGCATCGGTCGCGTCGTCAACGGCGGGGGCATCACCTTCGGCCTCCGCCGAAACGTCGGCCGCTTCAGCTTCGCTTTCTGCTTCGATGCCGTCGTCGGAATCCTCGTCGCTGGGCTCACCCTCGACGGCCGTCGCCGGCTCGGACCCGGCCTGCGCCTCGGTCTCGCCGTCATCGGCCACGCCGGTCTCGGCATCACCAGCGGCATCGGTCGCACCGACAACATCGGCCTCATCGGACGTCTCGCCGGGCACCTCCTCCGCGTTGTCCGGTTCGACACCGGTCACCGCAAGAAGTTCGGCCTCCGGCCCGTCCTGCTCATTGCCGTCCGCGTCGGCCGGTGCGTCACCGTCGAGCACCGCGTCATCCTCGGCGGCCTCGGCCTCGAACTCATCGGCGGCCTCCGCCTCGGCCGACCCTTCGACCTCATCCTCGACAGCGCCAGGTTCAGAATCGTTATCGGAGCCGTCGGGAGCGTCGGCGTCGGTCACCGTCGGTAGCTCTGCCTCGGGTGCGTCCTGCTCGACCTCACCGTTTTCGCGCGCCTCATCGCCCCCGGCCACCTCGGCCTTGTCGGCAGCCTCGGCCTCGACGAGCGAGTCGGACTCCGCTTCCGCCGCAGACTCATCGGCCGCCGCGTCGTCGGGCCCGGTCTGAGCGCTCGTCGGCGCATCATCCGGCTCGACAACCTCGAGCACCTCGGTCTCGACGGCCACCTCCTCGGCGTCGGCCCGGTCGGCAGCCTCCGACACCCCGGCACCGCCACCGCCGGATGCCACGGCAACGCCGGCGACTCCACCGGCGGCACCCGTGGCGATCACCTTGGTGTCCAGGTCCTCGACCGCGAGCTGGCGGGCCTGATTCCCGGCCAGTGTCGCCGGCGCCTCGCGACCCTTCGGCGCGACCATGATGTACACCACCGCGGCGATGAACACGAACGTCGAAGTGAACGAGTTGACCCGGATCCCGGCGATCAGCGTCGCGGTATCACTGCGCAGCAGCTCGATCCAGAACCGGCCCAGGCAATAACCCGCCACATACAGCGCGAAGAGTCTGCCGTGCCCCAGCTTGAAACGCCGGTCGGCCCAGATCAGGGCCGCGAACACCGCCAGGTTCCACAGCAATTCGTACAGGAACGTCGGATGCACCACCCCGATGACCTGGCCGGTGGACACCCCGTTGAGAGTGTCGCGGAACCCGGCGGCATCGCGGCGCTCGTAGATTTCCAAACCCCACGGCACGGTCGTCGCCCGCCCATAGAGCTCCTGGTTGAAGTAATTGCCCAGCCGCCCGATGGCCTGCGCCAGGATGATTCCCGGGGCGATCGCATCACCGAACGCCGGCAATGGGATCCCCCGCCGCCGGCACCCGATCCACGCGCCGACGGCACCGAGCGCCACCGCACCCCAGATTCCCAGGCCGCCATCCCAGATGCGGAACGCCGCGACCAGACCGGCCCCGCCCTCACCGAAGTAGGTGGGCCAGTCGGTCAGTACGTGGTAGAGCCGCCCGCCGACCAGACCGAACGGGACGGCCCACAGCGCGATGTCGTAGATGACGCCGCGCTCACCACCACGCGCGGCCCACCGCCGGTCGCCGATCACCAGCGCGGCCACGATGCCCGCGATGATGCACAGTGCATACGCCCGCAGTGGCACGCTGCCGATGAACCAGACACCCTGATCGGGACTCGGGATGTAGGCCAGCGTGCTCACCGTCATGCGCGAACCGCCTGCCGCACACCTTCGGCCAGCTCGGCGGTCAGCGCCCGCACCGCATCGACCCCCTCATCGAGGGCCGACACCAGCGCCGACCCGACGATCACGCCGTCGGCGTACGCACCGATCTCGGCGGCCTGCTGCCGGGATCGCACACCCAGGCCGACGCCCACCGGGATGTCGGAGATGGCCTTGACCCGGCTCACCAACTCCGGCGCCGCGTTGGACACCGCGTCACGCGCCCCGGTCACGCCCATGGTGGACGCGGCGTAGACGAAACCGCTGGAGGCCTGCACGGTCGCGGCCAACCGCTCCGGCGTCGAGGACGGCGCAACCAGGAAGATCCGATCCAACCCATTGGCATCCGAGGCGGCGATCCAGTCGTCGGCCTCGTCGGGAATCAGGTCCGGTGTGATCAGGCCGAGGCCGCCCGCCGAGGCGAGGTCGCGTGCGAACGTATCGACTCCCTTACGCAGCACCGGATTCCAGTACGTCATCACCACCGCGGACCCGCCGGCATTGCTGATGGCCTCGACCACCCGCAGCGCGTCGTAGACCCGCACGCCGTTGGCCAGCGCGGTCTCGGTCGCCCGCGCGATCGTCGGACCGTCCATCCCGGGATCGGAATACGCGACCCCGACCTCGACGATGTCGCAACCCGATTCGACCAGTGCCGTCATCGCCTCGATCGAGGTGTCGACGGTCGGGTATCCCGTCGGCAGGTAGCCGATCAACGCCGCCCGACTCTCCGTGCGGCAGGTTTCGAACACTGCCGCAAGCCGGCTCACGACTTCTCCTCCAGCAATCCGAACCACTTGGCAGCGGTCTCGACGTCCTTGTCGCCGCGCCCCGAGACGTTGACCAGCACGATGGCCGACGGACCGAGTTCGGCCGCGACCTTCACCGCACCTGCCACCGCATGCGCCGACTCGATCGCGGGGATGATGCCCTCGGTCCGGCACAGCAGCGAGAACGCGTCCATCGCCTCGGTATCGGTGATGGGCTGGTACTCCGCGCGCCCGACGTCCTTGAGCAGCGCGTGCTCGGGCCCGACGCCGGGATAGTCCAAACCGGCCGAGATGGAATGGGACTCGATGGTCTGGCCGTCCTCGTCCTGCAACAGATAGGAGAACGAACCCTGGAACGCCCCCGGCGAACCACCGGTGAAGGTGGCGGCATGCCGACCGGTCTCCACCCCGTCGCCGGCGGCCTCGAAACCGATCAGCCGCACGGCCGGGTCATCGATGAAGGCGTGGAAGATGCCGATCGCGTTCGATCCGCCGCCGACACATGCGGCCACCGCATCCGGCAACCGGCCGGCCTGCTCGCGGATCTGAACGCGCGCCTCCATGCCGATGATCCGCTGGAAGTCGCGCACCATGAGCGGGAACGGGTGCGGCCCGGCGGCCGTCCCGAACGCGTAATACGTGTTGTCCGCGTTGGCAACCCAGTCGCGGAACGTCTCGTTGATGGCGTCTTTGAGGGTGCGCGAGCCGGACTCGACCGACACCACCGTGGCGCCGAGTAGACGCATCCGGGCGACGTTGAGCGCCTGCCGCGCGGTGTCTACGGCGCCCATGTAGATGACGCATTCCAGGCCGAGCAGCGCGCATGCGGTCGCGGTGGCGACACCGTGCTGGCCGGCGCCGGTCTCGGCGATCACCCGGGTCTTGCCCATCTGGCGGGCCAGCAGCGCCTGCCCGAGCACATTGTTGATCTTGTGAGATCCGGTGTGGTTGAGGTCTTCTCGCTTCAGGAAGATCCGCGCACCGCCGACGTGTGCACTCAGCCGCTCGGCCTCGTAGAGCGGTGACGGCCGCCCGCTGTAGTGACGCTGCAGGCGGTCGAGCTCATCGAGGAAGGTCTGGTCGTTGCGCGCCTTTTCGTACGCCGCGGTGACCTCTTCGATGACGGCCATCAGCGCCTCGGGCACCAGTCGGCCGCCGTAGGCGCCGAAATGTCCCCTGGCGTCCGGGTCATGGCTGGTGGGTTCGGCCAGTGCTGCACTGGTGTTCGGCAATCCGGCGATATCGCCCATGTTCACAACGCCTCTTCGACTGAGCCGCTCATCTGGTCAAGATCAGCGAGCGGGTTTCGGGCAGGACGGGTGTGCACCCGCGGTGACCAGTTCCGACACCGCTCCGCGCGGGTCGCCGCTGGTCACCAACCCCTCCCCGACGAGCACTGCATCGGCGCCCGCACCGGCATAGGCGAGCAGATCGGCGGTGCCGCGGACGCCGGATTCGGCCACCCGGATGATGTCGGTCGGCAGACCCGGTGCAATCCGGGCGAAGCAGTCGCGGTCGACCTGCAGCGTCTTCAGATCGCGGGCATTCACCCCGATGACGGTGGCGCCGGCCTCCAGCGCGCGGTCGGCCTCTTCCTCGGTGTGCACCTCGACCAGCGCGGTCATCCCGAGCGACTCGGTGCGGTCGAGCATCGACTCGAGCGCCTTCTGCTCCAGTGCGGCCACGATCAGCAGCAGCATGTCCGCACCGTGGGCGCGGGCCTCATGGATCTGGTACGGCCCGACGATGAAGTCCTTGCGCAGCACCGGGATCGACACCGCCGCGCGCACCCTGTCCAGATCGTCGAGCGAGCCGTTGAACCGGCGCTCCTCGGTGAGCACGCTGATGATGCGCGCGCCGCCATCCTCGTAGGCCGTCGCCAGCTGCGCCGGGTCGGCGATGGAGGCGAGTTCACCGCGTGACGGGCTGGCGCGTTTGACCTCGGCGATCACGGCAATACCCGGTGCGCGGAGCGCGGCCATCACGTCCAGGGCAGGGCGAGCATCCTTGGCCCGCGCCTTGATGTCGGCGAAGCTCACGGCGGCTTCCCGGGTGGCAACGTCGGCGCGGACTCCTTCGATGATGGAGTCGAGCACGGTCGCCGTCATTGGCCATCGTCCTTTTCGGTCGGTCGGAGCGTTCTGCCCAAGATTAGTCGCCAGCGCTGCACCGGCCGTCACCGACCCTTGTTGTCCGGGTCGCTGCCGTCATCGGCCGCAGCCGGGGGTGCTTCGCTGGTCGGATCGGTGCCCTCGTCCAGGGCGTCCCACATGGTGCGCTCCGACATGCCGGCGGCCCCCTCGGCGGTCTCCGTGCGCACCGCCTCGCGGCGGGCCGCCGGTGCGGCGTACCGGGCGTTTGTCGCCGTGGCCGTACCGGCCGAACGCATCAGCACCACGGCCGCGACCAGCGTGATCACCGCCGCGAGCAGCGCGGTGCCGGCACCGGCATAGAACCGCTGCGAACCCACCAGATCGGCCACCTGCACCTCGGCCAGGCCGGCGCCGCGCACCGAGATGTCGTGCACCACCCACTGGCTGACGCCCAGATAGCCGATCCCGGCGCTGCACGCGGCGACCAGCAGCGCCACCACCCGCAGCAGACGGCCGCGCACCGCCAGCGCGACGACGGCCGCCGCCAGCAGCACCAGCGCCAGCGGCACCAGGGCCGTCGACCAGGCGGCACCGTTGAGCGTCGTGGTCTTTGGCTGGCCCAGACCGTCGGCCGAACTGATGTCGACCCAGGGCAGGCGGGAGGCCACCCACAGGGCGAGCGCGGCCAGCACCAGTAGCGCCTGCGCGAGCCGGATCACGGCGACTCGCTGTGCAGCGGCTCGCCGAGGGTCTCGGCGGCGGCGACGGCGGCCAGCACCGCCTTGGCCTTGTTGGTGGCCTCGTTGTATTCGTAGGGGCCGTTGGAATCGGCCACGACTCCCCCGCCGGCCTGGACGTAGGCGGTGCCGTTGCGCATCAGCGCCGTCCGGATGGCGATGGCGAAGTCGGCATTGCCGGCGAAGTCCAGATAGCCCAGCACGCCACCGTAAAGGCCGCGCCGGGTCAGCTCGACCTCCTCGATGAGCTCCATGGCCCGCACCTTCGGCGCGCCCGACAGGGTGCCCGCCGGGAAACAGGCGGTGACCGCATCGAGTGCGGTGCTGCCCTCGGCGAGCTGCCCGGTGACCGTGGACACCAGATGCATGACGTGGCTGTAGCGCTCGATGTGGCTGTAGTCCTCCACCCGCACGGTGCCGGGCTCGGACACCCTGCCCAGGTCGTTGCGGCCCAGGTCCACCAGCATCAGGTGCTCGGCGCGTTCCTTGTCGTCGGCCAGCAGCTCCTTCTCCAGCAGCAGGTCCTCCTCCTCGGTGTCACCGCGCCACCGCGTGCCCGCGATCGGGTGGGTGGTGGCCTTGCCGTCCTTGACCGTCACCAGCGCCTCCGGGCTCGAGCCGACGATCGAGAAGTCCAGGCCGCCTTGCGCATCCGGCACGTTCAGCAGGTACATGTACGGACTGGGGTTGGTCGCGCGCAGCATCCGGTAGACGTCGAGCGGATCCGCGGTGGTGCGCATCTCGAAGCGCTGCGAGGGCACCACCTGGAACGCCTCGCCGGCCTCGATATCGCCGACCAGTTTGTCGACGATCGCGGTGTACTCCTCGACGGTGCGCTGGGAGCGGTACTGCGGAACCGGCCGGCTGAAGGTCGCGACGCTGGATCCCAGCGGTTCGGCCAGCGCGGCGGTCATCACGTCGAGTCGGCGCACCGCGTCGTCATAGGCCTCGTCGACGCGTTCGTCGGTGCCGTTCCAGTTCACCGCGTTGGCGATCAGCGTGATGGTGCCCTCGTGGTGGTCGACGGCGGCGATGTCGGTGGCCAGCAGCAGCAGCATGTCGGGCAACCCGAGATCGTCTTCGGCCAGGTGGGGCAGCCGCTCCAGCCGACGCACCAGGTCGTAGGCGAAGAACCCGACCAGTCCAGAGGACAGCGGAGGCAGCCCGGGTAGCGCCGCGGTGGCCAGCAGATCGAGCGTCGTGCGCAGCGCGGCGAGCGGGTCGCCACCGGACGGGGCGTCCTGCGGGGTGGTGCCCAGCCAGACCGCCTCGCCGTCACACACCGTCAGCGCCGACGGGGCGCCGGCACCGATGAACGACCAGCGCGACCAGGACCGGCCGTTCTCCGCGGATTCCAGCAGGAAAGTGCCGGGTCGGTTGGCGGCCAGCTTCCGGTAGGCCGACAGCGGGGTTTCGCTGTCGGCCAGCACCTTGCGGGTCACCGGCACCACCCGGTGGCCGGCGGCGAGGTCCCGGAAGTCGGCGCGGGGCGTCGTGACGGCCAGGGTGTCGGCGGGCGTTGGTCGTTGCACGCGGACAATCCTCCCAGACGCCGAACAGCCGCTGGGCGTAGCGTGGGCAGCCATGACGCTTCTGCAGACCGGCGATCAGGTGGCCGAGTTCGAACTGCCCGACCAGACCGGCACCGTACGCAGCCTCACCTCGTTGCTGGCCGACGGCCCGATCGTGCTGTTCTTCTATCCGGCCGCGATGACGCCGGGGTGCACCAAGGAGGCCTGCCACTTCCGTGATCTGGCCGGTGAGTTCGCCGCCGTGGGGGCTTCCCGGGTGGGGATCAGCACCGATTCGGTCGACAAGCAGGCCAAGTTCGCCGATCAGCAGCGCTTCGACTACCCGCTGCTCTCCGACGCCGACGGCACGGTGGCCACCGCCTTCGGCGTCAAGCGCGGACTGCTGGGCAAGCTGATGCCGGTCAAGCGCACGACGTTCGTGATCGACACCGATCGCCGCATCCTGCAGGTCATCTCCAGCGAGTTCAGCATGGACACCCACGCCGACAAGGCGCTCGAGGTCCTGCGGGCCCGCTGACGTGACCCCGGTCCTGGAGATCATCGACGTCACCTTTCGTCGCGACGGCAAGCAGATCATCGACGGCATCTCGCTGACGGTGCACAGCGGGGAGCACTGGGCGCTGCTCGGCCCGAACGGCGCGGGCAAGAGCACGCTGCTCGGTTTCTGTGCGGCAGTGACGTTTCCGAGCAGCGGAACCGTGAAGATCCTGGGTGCGCAGATGGGCAAGACCGATCTGACGGTGCTGCGCCGGTCGATCGGTCACGTCAACCCGCGCCACCGCCTGCAGTATCCGTTGACGGTGCGCGAGGTGGTGCTCACCGGCTTCACCGCCACCATCGACACCGCGGCCCGATGGACCCCGAGTCCCGAACAGCTGCGCCGCGCCGACGAGTTGATCGACACCGTCGGGCTGTCGGCCCGCGCCGAGGCGGTATGGCCCACGCTGTCCCAGGGCGAGCGTGGCCGCACCCTGATCGCCCGCGCGCTGATCGCCGAACCGCGACTGCTGCTGCTCGACGAACCGAGCACCGGCCTCGATGTCGCCGCCCGCGAACAGCTGCTGGAAACCATTGACACGCTGGACGATACGCACCCGGAGATGGCGTCGATCCTGGTCACCCACCACCTGGAGGAACTACCGATCAGCACCACCCATGCGCTGCTGATCGGCGAGGGCCGCACCGTGGCCAGCGGGCCCGTCCGGGACACGGTGACCACCGAGCACGTCAGCGAGGCGTTTCACCATCCGGTGATGGTCGGCTTCGAGGACGGCCGGTGGACCGCACGGGCCAAGGGCCGCGGTTAGCGCAGCGACCGGACCCGGGGCACGGGGTGGGTCACCCTGCGGGCGCCTCGTTGCGACGGCGACGGGCCTCACGGTGCCGGGTCACCGGTGAGGTGTCGATGACGCGGTTGGCCATCGACGCCAGAAACCGCGCCGGCTGCAGGTGCGCCGGCACCGCGTCATGGCGGATCGCAACGTTGGGCAGCGCGGCCATCGCCTCGTCGACGGCCGCGGTCTCGACGTCGACGATCTCGAAAAGAGTTTCCGGATCCGCCTTTTCGAGGCTGTCGACCTCATCCTCCGGGGACTCGGCGATATCGGCCTCGTGGTCGATCATCACCAGGGCGACGGCGTGATAGGCGTCGTCCTCGGTACCGAGCTTGCCGAGCAGGTCGATCATCCACTCGGCCTTGTCCGGTTCGGAGGTCAGGATCGTCGAGCGCAACCCGTAGACGAAGCCCAGCGCGGCCAGCGGGTGGCGCAGCCGGAGGTTCTTGGCGTCGCCGTAGCTCTCCTCCACCCGGTTGGCGGCGTTCTTGCCGAAGCTGGAGTCCATCCGTTTGGTGCTGATCAGCAGTTCGGGGCCGGTATCCCAGTCGGACATGATGACGTCGACCTGCTTCATGTAGTGCTTGCCGAGCACGCTCGCGCTGGAGGCCGAGACCCCCTTCATCGACCGCTGCAACCGCTGTTCGATGAGGTGGCGCTCCTTGAGGGGCAGTGCCTGCAGCAGATGGGCGATCGCACTGGGCATGATGCGCGGATCGGTCGGCCGCGGCCATACCGCGTCCGGGTCGAAGCCGGCGCGGCGCAGTTCATAGGACAGCCAGACATCCAGCGCCAGCGCGGGCACCCCGGTGGTCGACGGCGCATCCAGGTACAGCGGCACACCGAGCAGCTTGCGCAGCACCCGGAAATCCGGCAGGTAGGTCAGCGTCTCCGCGGTGCGGACCCACGGGTTGCTGTGTTCCCCGCCGGGCGCGGCATCGGCGACGATGCGGTCGAAGATGGCCCACGCGGTGGCCTTGGTGGACGGTTCAGCGGGCACGCCGCGACCTTACCGCCCTCCGCGATGCCAGCGAATGACGAGCCGCCCGAACCGATTCCAGGTCGGTGTCCACGCCGAGCGCGTCGTCGACGACCGCCACGGCATCGAGCAACCGACCGCGGGACAGCAGACCTGACACCTGGCGCCGCACCGCCCGCAGCGGCGCCGCCCGGTCGGCGAGCAGATCGGGTGCCGGTACCAGCCAGCGGTCGGCTTCGCGCGGTTCGATCTTGAGCACACCGCCGCCGTAGGCGCGTCCCACCATCTCGGCATGCAGCAGCGTCGCCGAGTTCAACGCTGCCAGCGGCAGCAGATCGCGCCCCAGCGCGGCCGTCTCGGCGCGCAGATACACCCCGTGCACCGAGTTGAGGTGATGGGCGTGCGCGCGATTGGTGACCAGCCGCGGCGTATCGGCGTTCATGCAGGTCAGCAGCAGGTCCGCCGGTGCCAGCAACGGAACCCGATACCACGGCGTGCGCACCCGGCACTTGTAGGCCAGGTGCACCCCGGCGGCCTGTCCGGCCTCCACATAACGCCGGGCTGCGGCCGAGAGTCGCTCGCCGGGCCGGAACAGATGCACCGACCGCCCCTGCGCGCCGAGGCCGGCCAGTTGCTGCGCCGACAGCGCCAGCCCGCGCAGGTGGGCGCTGCCCGGCGGTGAGAGCGTCAGCAGGTCCTCGGCCTCGAGCCCGAGTTCGGCCACCCGCGCCGGAGACAACGCGAAGTAGCCGTTGTTGCCGGTGACCATGCCCAGCGTGGTCTCACCCCAGCGTTCCAGCACATCGAAGCGGCCGCCGGCCTGCAGGGCGTGCAGCGCGTCGACCGGGCGATGCCCGATGAGCCCGCTGACCCACTTGTCCGACGGGTCGGCAGGCGACCAATGACGTTGCACCAGTTCGGCATTCAGCGAATCGGCATTGCGGGCGCGGTGGATGACGGCGTGTCCGGACGGGCCCGCACCGAAACCGTCGGCCAGCAGCAGCACCACATCGGCCTCCGCGCCGGGGAAGACCTGCTCGTCGAACATCACCAGTTCGACGCTGGCGAACCGGTCGAACAGGAACTTGCGGACCGCGGCGGCGTAGTTGACGCTGAGCAGCTCGGCGGGCAGTACCAGAGCCATCCGTCCGCCGGGCGCCAGGAACAGCGCCGCGTGCACCGTGAAGGCCGCCCAGCTCGACGCCAACGCCGACAGTGTCACCCCGGCCTGCAGCGCGGCCCGCCGGGACTGGGCCCGCTGCTTACCGCGGAAGTCCTGGTAGCGGATGTAGGGCGGGTTGCCCAGCACGGCGGTGTGGACGGGCCGCGGGGTGACGTCGAAGAAGTCGGCGGTGCGCACGGTGGCCCGGCCGCCCGCCTCGGCGACCCGGCGGCGGGCGGTGGCGGCGCTGGCCGCGTGGATCTCCACACCGTGCAGTTGCGGCCGCTCCACGCCCAGACTGCGCAGCCGCTCGGTGGCCGCGACGAGGAAGGCCGCATCACCGGCCGACGGCTCGAAGACGCTGTCGCCGGGCCCGCGCACCGCCCAGTCGGCCAGATACCGGGTGATGGCCGTCGGGGTGAAGAAGGCGCCGCGCGCTTTTCGTTCGGCGGCACTGTCGGTGGCCACCCTGCCGTCGGTCATCAGAGCATTGTTGCCGATGGCACCGACAAAACCGGTCAGCTCTCGTCGAGCAGCTGGTCGGCGTCGAAGCAGCTGTGGTCGCCGGTGTGGCACGCACCGCCGACCTGATCGACCTGCAGCAGCACACTGTCCCCGTCGCAGTCCAGCCGTACCGAGTGCACGTACTGGGTGTGCCCGGAGGTGGCGCCCTTGATCCACTGCTCGCCGCGCGAACGCGAGAAGTAGGTGGCCTCCCGGGTTTCCAGGGTGCGGGCCAGCGCATCGTCGTCCATCCAGGCGACCATCAGGACGTCACCGCTGCCGCGCTCCTGCACCACCGCGGTGAACAATCCGGCCTCATTGCGTTTGAGCCTTGCGGCGATGGCGGGGTCGAGTGCCATCATCTGACCTCGCTTCGATTCGCCGATGTCGCTGCGCTCATCGGACGGTGATCCCGTCGGCGGCCATCGCGGCCTTCACCTCACCGATGGTGAGCTCACCGAAATGGAAGACGCTGGCGGCCAGCACCGCATCGGCACCGGCGTGCACCGCGGGCGCGAAGTGGTCGACCGCTCCCGCCCCGCCGCTGGCGATCACCGGCACCGAGACGGCCTCGCGGACCGCGTGCAGCATCGGCAGGTCGAAACCGGCCTTCGTGCCGTCGGCATCCATCGAGTTGAGCAGGATCTCCCCCACCCCGAGTTCGGCTCCGCGCCGGGCCCATTCGACAGCGTCGATCCCGGTGCCGCGCCGTCCGCCGTGCGTGGTGACCTCCCAGCCCGACGGGGTCGGCGGTTCGCCCTCGGGCACGGTGCGGGCATCCACGCTCAACACGATGCACTGCGAACCGAACTGGCGGGACAGTTCGGCCAGTAGTTCCGGCCGTGCGATCGCGGCGGTGTTCACCGAGACCTTGTCCGCACCGGCACGCAGCAGGATGTCGACATCGGCCACCGAACGGACCCCGCCACCCACGGTCAGCGGGATGAAGACCTGCTCGGCGGTGCGACGCACCACCTCGAGCATGGTGCTGCGCCCGGCCGAGGACGCCGTGACATCCAGGAAGGTCAGTTCGTCGGCACCGGCGGCGTCGTAGGCGGCGGCCAGCTCGACCGGATCACCGGCGTCCCTGAGGTTCTCGAAGTTGACACCCTTGACCACCCGGCCGTCGTCGACGTCCAGACACGGGATGACCCTGACTGCGACGCTCATGTCAGTAGTCCTCCGGTGCGCCCGCGGCGGCCACCAGTTCCAGGATGTCCTGGTGGATGCCCGGCGCAGCGGCCAGCGCCGACTTCGATTCGACGGTCCACGGTCGGCCGGCCAGGTCGGTGACGATGCCACCCGCCGCGCGCACCAGCGCCACCCCGGCCGCGTGATCCCAGACATGATGCCCGAAACTGATGGCACCGCCCAGGATCCCGGCCGCCACATAGGCCAGGTCCACCCCGGTGGCACCGTGCATCCGCACCCGGGACGACACCCGGCTGAGGTTGGCCAGCACCTCCACGCGGTAGCGACCCGGGAACCGGCCGTGCGAGTCGATGTTGAAGGTCTGGATGCCGATGATGGACTCGGCCAGCCCGGTGGTCGACAGCGCGGGCAGCTCGGTACCGTTGTCGCGTAACGGCCCACCGACCACGGCGGTGTACCGGTTTCCGACGAACGGCAGCCAGGTCAACCCCGCGACCGGAGTTCCCTCGTGCAGCAGTCCGAGCAGAATCGCGGCCATCGGCGAACCGGCGGCGTAGTTGAACGTGCCGTCGATGGGGTCGAGCACCCACACCAGCTCGGAATCCACCGGGGCTCCACCGAACTCCTCGCCGTGCACCCCGATGCCGGTGCGCTCGGTCAGGGCGGCGACCACCTGCCGCTCGATGGCCAGATCCACCTCGGTGGCGAAGTCGTTGCCCTGCTTGCGGACAGCCGAGTCGGCGCGGTGGCCGGCGACGAACGGGCCCGAGGCCTCGTCGAGGATCTCGGTGGCCGTCGCGACCAGGTCGGCCAACTGCTCGGGTCGCAGCATCAGCCGCTGACCGCGCTGAGCGCCTCGGGAAGGGTGAATCGCCCGGCGTAAAGGGCTTTTCCGACGATGGCACCCTCGACACCGCGATCGGTCAGGGTGGCGATGGCCCGTAGATCGTCGATGCTGGACACGCCGCCCGAGGCGATCACCGGTGCGTCGGTTCGATCGGTCACCGAGGAGAGCAGCTCCAGATTGGGACCGTTGAGGGTGCCGTCCTTGGTGACATCGGTGACGACGAAGCGCGAGCACCCTTCGCCGACAAGGCGATCCAGGACCGGCCACAGATCGCCACCGTCGGTTTCCCAACCGCGACCGCGCAGCCGGTACTCGCCGTCCTCCAGCTTCACATCCAGGCCGACGGCAACCTTGTCGCCGTGCTCGGCGATCGCGGCGGCACACCACTGCGGATTCTCCAGTGCGGCGGTGCCCAGGTTCACCCGGCGGCAGCCGGTGGCCAGCGCTGCGCGCAGCGACTCGTCGTCGCGGATGCCACCGGACAGTTCCACGGCCACGTCGAGTTGACCGACGACCTCGGCGAGCAGCTCACGGTTGGAGCCGCGCCCGAAGGCGGCGTCGAGGTCGACCAGATGGATCCACTCGGCACCGTCGCGCTGCCAGCCCAGGGCCGCGTCCAGCGCGGAGCCATACTCGGTCTCGCTGCCGGCCACGCCCTGCACCAGACGCACCGCGCGGCCCTCGACGACATCGACGGCGGGAAGAAGAATCAATGACACGTGCGGTTACCTTACTTGTCTGCTCAGTCGAGGCTGTCGACCCAGTTGCGCAGCAGCGTCGCGCCGGCGTCGCCGCTCTTCTCCGGGTGGAACTGGGTGGCCGACAGCGCACCGTTCTCGACAGCGGCCAGGAACGGCACCTCGTGGGTGGCCCAGGTCAGCTTCGCATCGGCGGCACCGGTCCAGGTCTGCGCGGCGTAGGAGTGCACGAAGTAGAACCGGGTGTCGGCGTCGAGCCCCTTGAACAGGGTGCTGCCCTCGGGCGCATCGACGACGTTCCAGCCCATGTGCGGGATGACCGGCGCGTCCAGACGGGTGACCGCCCCGGGCCACTGGGCACACCCGTGGGTCTGCACACCGAACTCGA
The DNA here is from genome assembly GCF_002086115.1 of Mycolicibacterium bacteremicum. Classification (GTDB taxonomy): domain Bacteria; phylum Actinomycetota; class Actinomycetes; order Mycobacteriales; family Mycobacteriaceae; genus Mycobacterium; species Mycobacterium bacteremicum. The sequence continues at coordinate 215,265 of NZ_MVHJ01000001.1, read as the reverse complement.
CACCCTCGGTGAACATGATCTGCATTCCCACGCAGACACCCAGCACGGGCCGGCCGGCGGCCAGCCGGTCGGCGATGAGCCGCTCCCCGCCGATCTCGCGCAGCCCGGCCATGCATGCCTCGTAGGCGCCGACGCCGGGTACCACCAGACCGTCGGCCTCCAGCGCGGCGGTCGCATCGGCGCTCACCACGACCTCGGCGCCGGTACGTTCCAGGGCGCGCTGCGCCGAGCGCAGATTGCCCGACCCGTAGTCCAGGATGGTGACCTTCTTCGAAAGCCCCACGGTTACAACGTGCCCTTGGTGGACGGCACCCCGGTGACCCGCGGGTCGAACTCGACGGCCTGGCGCAGCGCCCGGGCGACGGCCTTGTACTCGGCCTCGGTGATGTGGTGCGGGTCGCGGCCGTAGAGGGTGCGGACGTGCAGCGCGATCCGGGCGTTGTAGGCCAGCGACTCGAACACATGCCGGTTGATGACGGTGTGGTACGGCGTGCTGGATCCCGCGATGGTGAACTCCACCATGTAATCCGGCTCGCCGGTGTGCACGAAGTAGGGCCGGCCGGACACGTCGACGGCGGCGTGCGCCAATGTCTCGTCCATCGGGATGAAGGCGTCGCCGAAGCGGCGGATGCCCTTCTTGTCGCCGAGCGCCTGACCGAGCGCCTGGCCCAGCACGATGGCGGTGTCCTCGACGGTGTGGTGCCCCTCGATCTCGGTGTCACCCTTGGCGTGCACGGTCAGATCGAAGCTGGCGTGGCTGCCCAGTGCGGTCAGCATGTGGTCGAAGAACGGCACACCGGTGTCGATGTCGACCTGACCGGTGCCGTCCAGGTCGATCTCGACGACGATGTCGGATTCGCGGGTCGTGCGTTCGACCTTCGCGCGGCGGGTCATGAGGCTCCTTGGTTCTCCGTTAGGACGCCGGATTCGGCGATCGTGGCACTCACATCGAGGAAGACGTCGTTCTCTTCGGCCAGCCCGACGGTGGTCCGCAGGAAGCCCGGCAGGCCGACGTCGCGGATCAGCACGCCGGCGTCGAGATAGCGCTGCCAGACGGCCGGGGCGTCGGCAAAGCCGCCGAAGAGCACGAAGTTGGCGTCGCTGGGGATGACCCGATAGCCCATGCCGGTCAGCGCGGAGGTGATCCGGCCGCGCTCGGCGATCAGCGTCTGCACACTGCCCAGCGTCTCCTCGGCATGCCGCAGGGCGGCCCGGGCACCGGCCTGGGTGAGCACCGAGAGGTGATAGGGCAGCCGGACCAGCAGGATGGCGTCGATGACGGCCGGGTCGGCGATCAGGTAGCCCAGCCGCCCGCCGGCGAAGGCGAAGGCCTTGCTCATGGTGCGGGTGACGATGAGCTTGGCCGGGTGCTCGGCGATGAGTCCGATGGCGCTGGGCTGGGAGGAGAACTCCCCGTAGGCCTCGTCGACGATGACCACCCCGGGTGCGGCCTCGAGTACCCGGCGCAACTCGTCAGGTGTGACGCTCTGGCCCGACGGGTTGTTGGGACTGGCCAGGAACACCACATCGGGCCGGTGTTCGGTGATCGCGGCGACGGCACGGTCGGTGTCCAGGCCGAAGTCCTCGGCCCGGGCCGCCTCCAGCCAGTCGGTCTGGGTCCTGTCGGAGATGATCGGGTGCATCGAGTAGGACGGCACGAAACCGATGGCGCTCCGGCCCGGTCCACCGAACGCCTGTAACAGCTGCTGCAGGATCTCGTTGGAGCCGTTGGCTGCCCAGACGTTGTCCACGCTCACCTCGACACCGGTCTGGGTGCTCAGATAGCCGGCCAGATCCGTGCGCAGGGCCACCGCGTCCCGGTCCGGGTAGCGGTGCAGTTCGGCGGCGGCGTCGCGGACGGATTCGGCGACATCGTCGACGAGCGCCTGGGTGGGCGGGTGCGGGTTCTCATTGGTGTTCAGCCGTACCGGCACCGCGAGTTGCGGTGCGCCGTAGGGCGATTTACCGCGCAGGTTGTCCCGCAGCGGCAGATCGTCCAGGGTGATCCTCGATGCTGCAGCGATGGTGCTCACCTTTCGAACCGTCGTCGGACTGCCTCGCCGTGGGCCGGCAGGTTCTCCGCCTTGGACAGCGTGATGACATGTCCGGCAACATCTTTGAGGGCGGCCTCGTCGTACTCGACGACATGGATGCCGCGCAGGAAGGTCTGCACCGACAGGCCGCTGGAGTGCCGGGCGCACCCGGCGGTGGGCAGCACGTGGTTGGACCCGGCACAGTAGTCGCCCAGACTCACCGGCGACCAGGCGCCGACGAAGATGGCTCCGGCCGAACGGATCCGGCTCGCCACCGCCGCGGAGTCCTCGGTCTGGATCTCCAGATGCTCGGCGGCGTAGGCATTGACCACCTTGAGCCCGGCCTCGACATCGTCGACCAGCACGATGGCCGACTGCCTTCCGGTCAGCGCGGTGGTGACGCGCTCACGGTGTGCGGTGGTCTCCAGTTGCGCCCGCACCTCGGCATCGGAGGCATCGGCCAGCGCGACGCTGTCGGTGACCAACACGCTGGCCGCCATCTCGTCATGCTCGGCCTGGCTGATCAGATCAGCTGCGATGTGCCTCGGATCGGCGGTGTGGTCGGCCAGGATCGCGATCTCGGTGGGCCCGGCCTCGGCGTCGATGCCGACCTGGGAGCGGCAGATCCGTTTGGCGGCGGTCACATAGATGTTGCCCGGGCCGGTGATCATGTCCACCGGATCCAGGGGCGCGCCGTCGGTGTCGGCACCGCCGTAGGCCAGCAGCGCCACGGCCTGCGCGCCGCCGACGGCCCACACCTCGTCGACGCCGAGCAGCGCGGCGGCGGCCAGGATCGTCGGGTGCGGCAGGCCCTGGAATCCGGGCGGGTTCGAGGCCTGCGGCGGACTGGCGATCACCAGTGAGTCGACGCCCGCGGTCTGGGCGGGCACCACGTTCATCACGACGCTCGACGGGTAGACCGCGTTGCCGCCCGGGACGTAGAGCCCGACCCGCTCGACCGGCACCCAGCGTTCGGTGACGGTCGCGCCGGGCCCCAGCGTGGTGGTGGTGTCGGTGCGGCGCTGGTCGGCGTGCACGCTCCGGGTGCGTTCGATCGCGACCTCGAGGGCGGCCCGGACGTCGGCGTCGAGCGAACGGAGCGCCTCAGCCAGTTTCTCGGCGGGCACCCGGACCGTCTCCGGACGCACTCCGTCGAAGGTCTCGCCGTATTCCAGTGCGGCGACCGCGCCGCGCGCCACGATGTCATCGACGATCGGGCGGACCTTCGGGATCACCGCATCCACGTCGACCCCGCCACGCGGCAGCGTGGTGCGCAGGCGGGCCGCGGACAGGTCCGCACCGCGCAGGTCGATGCGGGACATGAGGGATCCTGATGACGTCACGGGTCTATTGTCCCAGAGCAGGCCAAATCGAATTCGGGAGCCGCCATGTCCGCGTCACCGTCGCGCAAGGATCACCCAAACAACGCCGCAGGCGTGCCGATGCTGGTGCCGCCGGCGCTGGAGAAATTCCAGATCAAGTACATCAATCCACTGATGACACCGCTGAGCCGCAAGCTGCCCGGGATGAGTGTGATCAAGCACACCGGCCGCACCTCGGGAACCGCATACGAGACGCCGGTCACCTCGTACCGCAAGGGCGACATCCTGGCCATCGGTCTGATCCACGGCAAGACGAACTGGGTCAAGAACGTACTGGCCGCCGGTGCGGCCGACATCCGGGTGTCGGGCAAGGACCTGCACCTGGTGAATCCGCGCGTGCTGCCCGCCGGCACGGTGGATCGCTCGCTGCCGCTCATCGCGCGCCTGATGCTGCGCAAGACCGGGGTCTTCGTCGCCGACATCGCCTGACTCGCGGCGATCGGACCCGATGCCGTAAACCCGGTTGCGCAGACCTGACAGAATTTCGGTCATGACCTGGCAGGTGTGGCTGGCGTTCCTGGGCGCCGCCATCGCGATCAGCATTGCTCCCGGGCCCGGCGCGGTGCAGTCGATGGCCACCGGGATGACCGATGGGCTGCGCCGCGGCTGGTGGAGCGTCATCGGGCTCGAGATCGGGCTGATGCTGCAGCTGGTGCTGGTGGCCGCGGGCGTCGGTGCCGTCGTCGCGGGGTCGGCGGTGGCATTCACGGTGGTGAAATGGCTCGGGGTGGCGTACCTGGGCTACCTGGCGGTCCGGCAATGGCGCACCGCACCGCGCGATCTACGCGAACAGATCGGTGCGGCGGCGGTGAGCAGCAGGCGCGGCCTGGTGCTGCGTGGGTTCCTGGTCAACGCGACCAATCCCAAGGGGCTGGTCTTCTTCCTGGCCGCCCTGCCCCAGTTCGTCACGCCGGACGCACCGCTGCTGCCGCAGTATCTGGCGATCGGGCTGACCATGATCGTCGTCGACATCGTGGTGATGGGTGTGTACACCGGGCTCGCCGGGCGGCTGGTCGGCTGGCTGAACAACGCCCGGCAGCAGACGATCTTGAACCGCGCCATCTCGGCGATGTTCGCCGTGGCGGCCGTCGTGCTGTCTCTGGTGCGCCGCGGGGCACCGGCCTGATATTCCGGTGGTCGGACCACCGCGGACACTGGCCGGCATGCGAAGAAGGCCGTGCGACGCGCGCACAACCACCTGATGGATGGGGTCCGGCTTTCCGCGCGCGCCCGTCCCACCCAGCAAAGCCGCGGTCGGCGACCGCTCCGTAGCTGCACCTGGGCTCGCGGGGCCTAAGCGCTCGTGACACCCGCCCGCGACGCCCGCCGCGGGTTGCCCAATTCTGTCGGGCCGGAATCGAGTTGATATCCGTGTTCGTGTGTCGCCTTGCACCGCAAGCCTTTTCGTCGAAAGCAGAGCTATCCACGCAGACGGGCGGCGTGTATAGATGACGCTCGAGACCGATCCAGCCGACCGGAGGGAAATTGTTCATGAGGCCGACCGTTCTTGTGACGGCACACCGCACAGTTCTGGCCTCGGCCCTGACTGCCGGGGTGGTGGCCGCCACCGGATTCGGCGGCGTGGATCTGTCCCCGGCGACCGCACCGACGCCGGGCGGCCACATCGATTCCGGTGCGGTGCTCGCGGCTCCGGCCATCCGCCCGGCGAACGCATCGCAACCACTGGTGGCGACAGCCTCGCCGACCCCCAACGCCCTGTATGCCGGTGCCGTCGAGACCGCTCCCGCCACGGGGCCGATCGAGCCGAACCGGGCACCGGACGTCCGCACAGCGGTCGATTCCGAGAACGACATCGCCACCACCGCGAAGCGCGATATCCCGGCCTTCATCCTGCCCACCAGCTTCGCAGCCGCCACCACGCCCACCGGCTCCAGCCGGATCGGCGAGGCGTCCGCGGCGGCGGCCGAACCTGTTCCGTTCGATCCGCAGGTGCTGTTCGGCCCCGGCGGCCTGCTCATCGGCGACGGCATCGAACCCGGCGCCAACGGCGGCCTACTGGGCGGCAACGGTGCGGCCGGCGCCCCGGGCCAGAAGGGCGGTAACGGCGGCCTGCTGTTCGGCAACGGCGGTCGCGGCGGTGACGGCGTCAATGGCGGGCCGGGAGGCGCGGGCGGAAAGGCCGGGCTGATCGGCAACGGCGGAGCCGGCGGCAACGGCGATCTGGGTGGCCGCGGCGGCGACGGTGGCGACGCCGGCGTGATCGGCAACGGCGGCAAGGGCGGGACCGGCGGCACCAACACCGATTCGGGCTCGTCGAGCAACTACGGCGGGGCCGGCGGACGCGGTGGCAACGGCGGTGTTCTCGGTGGGTCCGGAGGCGATGGCGGCGCCGGCGGCAGCGGACTCTCCACCGATGACAGGCAGGCCGGCGGGGCGGCGGGCGGTGACGGCGGCCGCGGTGGACTGTTCGGCAACGGCGGAAACGGCGGCCGGGGCGGGGACGGTGACTCCGCGACCGGCGACGGCGTCGGCGGCCGCGGCGGCCAGGGTGGCAACTCCACCAACGGCAATGCCGGACGTGGCGGTGGCGGCGGCGCTGCCGCCGGTGGCACCAGTTCCTTCGGCGGATCCGGTGGCGACGGAGGCAGCGCCACGGCGGGTGGATCCGGCGGGACCGGCGGATCCGGTGGTTCCGCCCAGACCGACGACGGCTATTCGGCGGGCGGACACGGCGGCAACGGTGGTCGCGGGGCGGGCGCCGGCCCCGGTGGCCGCGGCGGCGACGGCGGAGACGGTGGAAGCAGTTCGGCCACAAGCGGAATCGGGCGCGGCGGCAACGGCGGCGACGGTGGCTCGGGCGGTATCGGCAGCCCGGGTGGCTCCGGCGGCAGCGGCGGCACGGGCACCGGGTCCGATTCGGGTAGCCGCAACGGTGCCGACGGCAGCGACGGCTGACGCGCCGGGAGGCTAGGTGTCCAGGCCGATGTCGAGCACCCGCACCGAGTGGGTGAGCGCCCCGACCGCGAGGTAGTCGACGCCGGTGGCCGCATAGGCTGCGGCCGACTCCAGGGAGAGGCCACCGGAAGACTCCAACTTCGTCTCCGGTGACCGGGTGTCGCGGCGCTGCACCGCGATCTGGGTCTGCCACACCGGGAAGTTGTCCAGCAGGACGAGTTCGACACCGGCTCCGAGGATCTCGTCGAGTTGCTCCAGCGAGTCCACCTCCACCTCGCACTCGATATCCGGTGCCGCCGCCCGGACCGCGTTCAGCGCGGCCAGCACCGAACCCGCCGCTGCGACGTGGTTGTCCTTGATCAGGGCGGCGTCACCGAGGCCCATCCGGTGGTTGACGCCACCGCCGACCCGCACCGCGTACTTCTGCAGTGAGCGCATGCCGGGCAGGGTCTTACGGGTGTCGCGGATCTTCGCGCCGGTACCCTCCACCGCGTCCACCCAGCGGGCGGTGGCGGTGGCGATCCCGGACAGGTGACAGACCAGGTTCAGCATGGTGCGTTCGGCCGTCAGCAGCCCCTGCGCGGGTGCCCGCACCTGCAGCAGGGTGTGGCCGGCCTGCAGCCGGGTACCGTCGGCCAGCCGATCCAGCACGGTATAGCCGTCCTGGCCCAGCACCGCATCCAGCACCAGCAGCGCGAGATCGATACCGGCGGCGACGCCGTCTTCGCGGGTCGCCATCGAGGCGGTGATCACCGCGTCGGTCGGCACGGTTGCCAGGGTGGTGACATCCGGTCCGTACCGCAGGTCCTCCTCGAGCGCGCGCCCGATGAGCGCGCGGGCCTCGCCGAGTTCGGTCTCGGACAGCTCGGTCAATCCGTTCATCAGCTCACTCCCAGTGGTGCGACCACGATCGGGTCGCCGGATTCGTCGAGTCGGACGGTGAGGCTTTGTGCCTGTGCCGCATGGGTGTCGGGATGGTCGCCACGATGGTGACAACCGCGCGATTCGGTACGCGTCTGCGCGGCGGCCGCGACGGCGCGCGCGGTCAGCGTCAGCGCCGCGTTCTCGACCGTGACCCGGTCGGTCACCGGTCCTCGGACGGCACCGGCCAGCACGGCGGTCAGCCGGTCCAGACCGGCGGCGTCGCGGACGACCGACGCGTCGCGGCTCATCGCGTGCTGCAGGGTGGTGCGGTCGAGCATCGGCAGGCGCGGCGCGGCGTCGGGCACCGCGCGGACGGGTCCCGCCTGCCCGGCATGCTCGGCAGCCGCGCGGCCGGCCCGGCCACCGACGACCAGCCCCTCCAGCAGGCTGTTGGAGGCCAGCCGGTTCGCGCCGTGCATACCGGTGCGGGCCACCTCGCCGGCGGCGAACAGTCCCGCCAGCCCGGTGCGCCCGTGCACATCGGTGCTGACGCCTCCGCAGCTGTAGTGCGCGCCCGGCACCACCGGGATCGGTTGGCGCACCGGGTCGATGCCGGCGGCCCGGCAGGCGGCGGTGACGGTGGGAAAGCGGGCGGCCACGTCATCGATCCCGGTCGCGTCGAGGTACACGCAGCGGTCGCCGGTGGCACGCAGCCGGGCGTCGATCGCGGCCGCGACCACATCGCGCGGCGCGAGATCGCCCAGCGGGTGCACGCCCGCGGTCACCGCGTCGCCGCGCCGGTCGAGCAGGACCGCGCCCTCGCCGCGCAGCGCCTCGGTGATCAGGGGGCGCCGTCCCCCCGCCGGCCCGGTGTAGAGCATCGTCGGGTGGAACTGGACGAATTCGATATCGCTGACCGGCACCCCGGCCTGTAGCGCCAGGGCGACACCGTCGCCGGTCGATCCCTCCGGATTGGTGGTGGCCGCGTAGAGGTGGCCGAGTCCACCGGTGGCCAGGATGACCGACGGCGCATGCAGCAGGCCGGGTCCGGCGGCGCTGTGCACCAGCACCCCGGTGACCGCCTCGTCGTCGTGGCAGACTCGGATGGCGACGTGATTGTGTCTGATGTCCAACTGCGCCGCAGCATGATTCAGCGCACGCTGCACCTCGGCCCCGGTGGCGTCACCGCCGGCGTGGATGATGCGGCGCCGGGTGTGTCCGCCCTCGCGGGTCAGCGACCAGCGCCCGGGCCGGGACTCGTCGAAACGCGCTCCGTGCGCGACCAGCTCGGCGACCGCGGCGGACCCGTCGGCGATGATGGAGCCCACCGCCTCGGCATCGCAGAGCCCGCCACCGGCCGCCAGCGTGTCGGCGACGTGCGCCGCCACGGAATCATCGTTGTCCGGCAACACGACGGCGATGCCGCCCTGTGCGTAGAACGTCGCGGTCTCGGCGATCTTGCTGAGCACCACGACCTTCCGGCCCGCCCGCACCGCGGCCAGCGCGGCGACCAGTCCGGCCACCCCGGTGCCGATGACGACGACGTCAGCGCGTTGTTGCCAGAATCCGGCCCCACCGCATGAGCTGGTTCCCCGGGTCGCTGCGCTGCGACCCCCGGGGCCGGTCATTCCCCGCCGCCGGGCTGCCCGATCTCGATCATGCGCTGCACGCTGGCCTGGGCCAGCTCGGCGGTCGCTGAGTCGACATGCACCTCGTCGGCGCCCTCGACCAGGCAGCGCAGCAGCGCTGCCGGGGTGATCATCTTCATGTAGCCGCACGACGCCCGGTCGTTGACCGCCAGGAACTCGACTTCCGGTGCCGCCCTGCGCAGCTGGTGCAGCATGCCGACCTCGGTGGCCACCAGTACCTGACGGGCCGCGGTCTCGCGTGCGGCGTCGAGCATGCCGCCGGTGGACAGGATCTTCACCCGGTCCTCGGGCACCGCGCCCTCGCCGGCGAGATAGAGCGCCGAGGTGGCGCATCCGCACTCGGGATGGACGAACAGCTCGGCATCCGGGTGTGCGCGGGCCTGGTCGGCCAGCTCGTCGCCGTTGATACCGGCGTGCACATGGCATTCGCCGGCCCAGACGTGCAGGTTCTCACGGCCCGTGACGCGACGGACGTGTGCACCGAGGAACTGATCGGGGCAGAACAGCACCGTGCGGTCCGCGGGGATGGACGCCACCACCTCGACGGCGTTCGACGAGGTGCAGCAGATGTCGGTGAGCGCCTTGACCGCGGCGGTGGTGTTGACATACGAGACGACGACGGCATCGGGGAACTCGTCCTTCCAGGCCCGCAGCTCGTCGGCGGTGATCGAGTCGGCCAGCGAGCAGCCGGCCCGCTGATCGGGTATCAGCACCGTCTTGTCCGGACTGAGGATCTTGGCCGTCTCGGCCATGAAGTGCACCCCGCAGAACACGATGGTGTCCTCGGCGGCCTCCGCCGCGATGCGCGACAAGGCCAGCGAGTCGCCGACATGGTCGGCGACGTCCTGGATGGCCGGCAGCTGGTAGTTGTGTGCCAGCAGTGTCGCGTTGCGCAGATCGGCGAGTCGGCGCACCTCCGCGGCCCACTGCCCGTCGGGCACGATGCCGCTGTAGCCACCGGGGCCGTCGACGATGCGTGAAGCCAGCACGCTGCTGGGTGCGCCGGTGCGATCCAGGACCGTCATGGCAGTCTCCTTTTGCCTACCGAGGTTTTCGACTTATGATCGAAAACATGGCTCATCGTAGCACCGAACACGAGGTACTCGCCGTCGTGCTCCAGGTTCGCCGGCTCGACACGAAGAATCCGCAGCTCAGCGTGCTGTTGTGGGAACGCGCGATGGACCCCGAACGGGGTGCATGGTCACTACCGGGCGGCCGGCTACGGCACGACGAGGACATGTTCAGTTCAGTGCGGCGTCAGCTCGCCGAGAAGGTCGACCTGCGGGAACTGACCCATCTGGAGCAGCTCGCCGTGTTCTCCGACCCCACCCGGGTCCCGGGCGCGCGCACCATCGCCTCCACCTTCCTGGGCTTGGTACCCTCCCCCGCGACCCCGGCCCTGCCGCCCGACACGCGTTGGCACCCGGTCTCGGCGCTGCCGCCGATGGCCTTCGACCACGGCACCATGGTCGAGAACGCGTGCGCCCGACTGGTTGCCAAGCTGTCCTATACCAACATCGGATTCGCGCTGGCACCAAGGGAATTCGCACTGTCGACGCTGCGGGACATCTACAGCGCAGCACTCGGCCACCCGGTCGACGCGACGAACCTGCAGCGAGTGCTGGAACGACGCCACGTCATCACCAGGACGGGGACGACGGCGCGGTCGGGCCGTAGCGGTGGACGTCCCGCGGCGCTGTACCGGTTCACCGAGGACAGGTATCGAGTGACCGACGAATTCGCAGCATTGCGGCCACCGGGGTGATTCGGACTGGATTCTTAGACCCTTCTTAAGCAACAATGCCCGGATGGACTTTGGCAGCTCCGCCGTATCGGATGCCGAGTGGATCGGCGCCGTCCCGCACGAGGCACTCGATCGCGCCGCGCGCCCACAGCTGCCCAAGGACGACCCCTTCTACGTCGCGCCGGAGGGTTTTCGGCACGCCACCCCGGGCACCGTGCTGCGCAGCCGCGACGTCGAGTTGGCCTTCCTCGGTCTGATCCCCCAGCAGATTCGGGCCGTCCAACTGCTCTACCGGACCACCGATATGAACGATCGGCCCGAGGTCGCCGCCACCACCGTGGTGATGCCCGCTGAGCGCGGCCCCGAACACGTCTGTCCGCTGGTCTCCTATCAGTGCGCCATCGACGCGATCTCCTCGAGGTGCTTCCCGTCGTATGCGCTGCGTAGGCACGCGGTGGCGCCCGGCTCGGTGCCGCAGTTCGAGATGCTGCTGATCGCCGCGGCCGTGGCCGAGGGCTGGGCGGTGTCGGTGCCCGACCACGAGGGCGTCAACGGCACCTGGGGCACCCCGCTCGAACCGGGCTACCGCATCCTCGACGGGTTGCGCGCGGCGCTGAGCTCCGAGCAGCTCACGCTGTCCGCGCAGGCCCCGATCGGGCTCTGGGGCTATTCGGGTGGCGGGCTGGCCAGCGCCTGGGCCGCGGAAATGAGCGGCAGCTACGCCCCGGAGCTCAACATCGTGGGCGCGGTCCTCGGTTCACCCGTGGGCGATCTGGGCCGCACCTTCCGCAAGCTCAACGGCACGTTCGCCTCGGCGCTACCGGCGCTCGTCGTCGCCGCGCTGGCCGATGTGTATCCCGGACTGCAGAAGATCATCGCCGAGCACGCCAGCGAACACGGTCGCGCGCTGCTGGACCGGCTGCACCACATGACCACGGTCGAGGCGATCGTGCGGCTGTGGCGTACCGACATGGGCGACATGCTCGACCAGCCTCTGGAGCAGATCCTGTCCACGCCCGAGGTGCAGCATGTGTTCGCCGACATCAAACTCGGGGCGGCGGTGCCGACCCCGCCGGTGCTGATCATCCAGGCCGTCCACGACGAGATCATCTCCGTCGACGGTATCGACGAACTCGCCGACACCTATGCATCCGGTGGCGCGCACGTGACGTATCACCGCGACATGTTCAGCGAACATCTGCTGCTGCACCCGATGTCGGCGCCGATGGCGCTGCGCTGGCTGTCCGACCGGTTCGCCGACCGCCCGCTGGGTGCGAATCTGGCCCGTACGAAGTGGCCGACGCTGTTCAACCCGTCCACCTACCGCGGGATGGCACGGCTGGCGGTCATCACCGCAAAGGTGTTGACCGGCAGGACACTTCACCGGCTGCCGCTGTCGGTGCTGGACCGCTGATCAGGGCCGACCGGGGCGAACGTCGGCCACCGTCGGCAGCGTCCAGTGCCGCCCCAGCTCCCGGTCGAAGGCCTCGGGCTTGAAGCGGTACAGGCCGCCGCCCGGATACGGGGTGTACTCGCCGAACCAGACCTCACCGTCGACGGCATACAGGTCGATCCGGATGAAATCCCAATCCGCACCCAGCACGCGCGCGATGTGGAGCATCTTGTCCAGTTCGGCGGGCCGCGGTTCGTCGGCCACCGCAAGCTTGGTCCACCGGACCGGATGCCTGCGCCAGTCGGCGTCGAGAAATGTCACCGTCGGATTTCGGCCGAACCGGTCCCGGTTGACCTGGATCATCTCCACCCGCCCGGCGAACACGAAGAATTTGTAGTCCACCGGCGGCGAGCCGTCGGGCGTCGGGATGCGTTCCTCGAGCAGCAGGCCGGAACCGGACACCCCGTAACCCCACTCGCCCATCTCCGCGGGCGTCTCGTCGTACCAGCTCCGGGTCTGTGCGCGCAGCTCCGCGAGGTCATGCCGCGGGTCGGGACCGAACAGCGCCCGGCCGCTGCTGGCGTTCGGTTTGAGCACCCACGGCGGCAAGGCGTCCAGGTCCGGGGCGTCGCGCAGGTCGGTGCCCGACCAGTAGGTGTCCGGAATCCGCAGATCGCCATCCGGATACGCGGCGCGGGCCATCTGCTTCATGCGGGTCTTGTCGCAGGCCGCCGCGATCCGGTCCCGCCGGTCGTTGAAGATCCGCCAGTTCACCTTCTCGTTGAAGGTCCTGGGGTTCCGGAAATGACCGCGGCGGCCCATCATCGCGAAGAACAGCGCGTGGCGCAGCACCGGGATCGGGATCGCCGAGACGACCATCCGCCGCGGCGCCGACAACGCCGCCGGGGTATCGCGGTGCGTAAGTGCAGGCATGTCTACCCCCGGGACGTCGAGCGCAGCGCGCGGAATGCGCTGACACCGACTCTGAGGCTAGATCACCCAGCGTGTTACAGGCGGATAACCAAGATGATAAGTTGCTGGAAATTCAGCGTCAGGGCCGGCCGAGCGCGACGTCTTCCTTGCTCGGCAGCTGCCAGTGCAGACCCTGCTCCAGATCGAAGGTCATCGGCTTGTAGCGCAGCAGGCCGCTGCCCGGGTACGGGGTGTACTCGCCGAACCAGACCTCACCGTCGACGGCATACAGGTCGATCCGGATGAAATCCCAGTCCGCGCCCAGCACCCGGGCGATGTCGAGCATCTTGTCCAGTTCCAGCGGGCGGGGCTCGTCACCGGTCTGCTGGATACGCCAGCGCACCGGTAACCGGCGCCAGTCGGCGTCCAGGAACGTGGTGGTCTGATGCTTGGCGAACCGGCCCCGATTCACCTGGATCAGTTCCACGCGGCCGTTGAACACGAAGAACTTGTAGTCCACCGGGGCCGATCCGTCCGGGGTCGGAATTCGCTCTTCGAGCAGCAGCTGCGGCCGTGCGGCGCTGTACCCCCACTCGCCCAGTTCCAGTGGCGTCTCCTGGAACCAGGTCCTGGTCCGGGCCTGCAACTCGGTCAGGTCCAGACCGGGGTCCGGGCCGAACACCGCCCGGCCGCTGCTGGCATTCGGCTTGAGCACCCACGGCGGCAGCGAGTTCAGGTCGGGGGCGTCGCGCAGGTCGGTGCCCGACCAGTACGTCGCGGGGATCCGCAGATCATCCCCGGGATAGGCCTCCCGGGCCATCTCCTTCATCCACATCTTGTCGCAGGCCCGCACGATCCGGTCGCGACGGTCGTTGAAGATCCGCCAGTTCACCTTCTCGTTGAAGGTGCTCGGCTCGGTGAAGTTGCCCCGCTTGCGGATCATCATCAGATACAACGCCTTGCGCATCGTCAGAACCGGCAGCTTGTCGACCATCCGGCGGCGGGAGGCCTGCAGCCACGTGGGCGTCGGGACGTATTCGAGAAACGGCATGGCGCACTTCCGTAGAGGAGTTGACTATTGACGCAAACCACAATTTGCTGACATGTGGTAGCGCGCCCGACAACTTACCTGCCCGCGTGACGCCTGTGGGGTCTACGTTTGCGAGATCTGCTGCGGCCCGGGCGGCTGTTGATCCGCCGCCGCGCCGGCCGGTGTGACGGGCACCGGCACCGGCGGGTACACCCCGCCGTGCTGCACGGGCGGCCAGGCACCCAGGTCGTCACGCGAGGCCGACACCGCCATCAGGGCGTAGGTCATGGCCGCCACCGCGGCCGGCAGCAGGATCGTGGCGGCGATCATGAACGGTCCGTGCCCGAAGAAGACCGCGGGCGCCTCGTTGACGTAGTACACCCGGTCGGCCTCGCTGACCGGTGCGGTGTCGATGTCGATGACCCCGTAGCGCCAGCGCACCAACACCGCGCCGACACCGGCGGCGACAGCGGTCGCCCCGGCGGCGCCGGCCGCCAGCCCGGCCAGCAGCACCGGCCCGCGATGCGCGCGCCACTGCCAGGCCACCACGGCGGCCACCACCGCGATCACGCCGAGGAATCCCACCAGCAGGAAGGCCCCGAGGAACAACTGGTCGGAATCATTACCGAGGTAGGCGCGCACCCGGTCGCCGGCGCGGGTCAGCGCGACGATGCCCTGCGCGGGCGGGGCCAGCCACGCCCACAGGGCGCCGGCGGGAACACCGGCGACCAGGACGCAGGCGAACACCCGCAACGCCGCGCCGGTTCGTGAGATGGTCGGTGCCGCAGTCGGATTCGTCATCGTCACCGGCGGGTGTCCAGGTCGGTCGAGTCCACCTGGCCGTGCCGCGAGCACTTCGCCCACCACCCGGTGGGCCGCACCTGCACGATCATCCGGCGACCGCACCCGGCGCAGAACCGGGGTGGTTCCAGACCGAGTTCGGCGGCGGTCGGGATGACCGTGCCCGCGGCGGCACCCAGTTCGGCACCGGTGTAGACGTTGTAGACGCCGGCGCCGACGGGTGCGGGCAGGGCCGGGGATTCGTCGATCATCACACTGTCAGTCTTGCAGCCCGCGTCACAGCGTCGCGTTGAGCGCCTTGATCGGCATCTGCAGATCGTCGAGCAGTTCCAGGTCGGCCTCGGCCGGGCGGCCCAGCGTGGTGAGGTAGTTGCCCACGATCACCGCGTTGATCCCGCCGAGGATGCCCTGCTTGGCACCCAGGTCGCCGAGGGTGATCTCGCGACCGCCGGCGAAGCGCAGCATGGTTCGTGGCAGCGCCAGCCGGAACGCGGCCACCGCCCTGAGCGCCTCGGCGGCCGGCAGCACCTCCAGGTCGCCGAACGGGGTGCCCGGACGCGGGTTGAGGAAGTTCAGCGGTACCTCGTGCGGGTTGAGCTCGGCCAGGTTGGCGGCGAACTCGGCGCGCTGCTCCAGCGTCTCCCCCATGCCCAGGATGCCGCCGCAGCAGACCTCCATGCCGGCCTCACGGACCATGCGCAGGGTGTCCCACCGCTCTTCCCAGGTGTGGGTGGTCACCACATTGGTGAAGAAGGATCGGGCGGTTTCCAGGTTGTGGTTGTAGCGGTGCACGCCCATGCCCGCCAGCCGGTCCACCTGCTCCTGGTCGAGCATGCCCAGCGAGCAGGCGATCTGGATGTCGACCTCATTGCGGATGGCCTCGATGCCGGCGGCCACCTGCGCCAGCAACCGCTCGTCGGGTCCGCGGACCGCGGCGACGATGCAGAACTCGGTGGCACCGGTCTTGGCGGTCTGCTTGGCGGCCTCCACAAGACTGGGGATGTCCAGCCAGGCGCTGCGCACCGGTGAAGCGAAAAGCCCGGACTGCGAACAGAAGTGGCAGTCCTCGGGGCAGCCGCCGGTCTTGAGGCTGATGATGCCCTCGACCTCGACGTCCGGGCCGCACCATTTCATCCGCACCTCGTGCGCCAGCTCCAGCAGCGCGTCGAGTTGATCATCGGGGGTTTGCAACACCTGCAGCGTCTGGTCCTGATCGAGGCCGACCCCGCGCTCGAGTACCTGTTCGCGTGCCACTGCCAGAATGTCGGTCACCAGAGATCCTCCGTCTTGAACCTGTCGGCGAGCGGGTGGAATCCGTGGCGGCCGACCTGTTGAACACTGTTCAGGCTTGAACGGTGTTCAGGTTAAGGTAATGACGTGCAGCTCCACAAATGGGATGTCGTCGACGCGGCGGTGTCGCTGCTCGACAACTTCGGGATCGCCGACCTGACCATGCGCCGGCTCGCGCGTGAGCTCTCCGTCAGCCCGGGGGCGCTGTACTGGCATTTCGCCAACAAACAGGAACTCCTCGGCGCGGTGGCCGACCGGATCCTGCAGCCCGCGCTGGACGCGCCGACGGCCGACGGCTGGCAGCAGCAGCTCACGGCGGTCTGCGGCCGGTTGCGCGACGCGCTGCTGTCGCATACCGACGGGGCCGAACTGGTGTCGGCGAGCTTCGCCGCCGGCCAGTCCGAGGCCATGACGCAGATCGTGGCCGGGCTGAGCGCCGCGGCCACCGACGCCGGTGTGGCGGGCCGGCACAGCGAGCTCGCGGCCCGCACCGTCGTCTACTACGTGCTGGGGTTCACCGTCGACGAGCAATCCCGGTTGCAGTGGGACGCCGCGGGTGCCGAGCTCCCCGAGAGCCAGTCCGCACTGGCCGGTGACGGCGGCCAGCGCTTCGCCTTCGGACTGACGTTGTTGGTCGACGGGATGGCTGCGTACGACTCCGTCATCCGCTGATCGCGTGGTCGACCCGAGCGTTGCCGTCCCAGTGCCGCAGGCCGGCGAAACCGCCGTCGATCTCCGCACCGGCCGCGATGGCCAGCACGTCGGCGACCTGTTCGGCGCGCACCCGACGGGCCACCGTCACGTGTGCCGTCCACTGCCCGGGTTCGGTGTGGTGCAGCGCGCCGGAGGGCATGTGCGGCAAGCAGATCCGATGCACGTCGGCGTGCACGGCGAGTAGTTCGGCCGACGGGACGACCAACCGCGCCACCGTGTAGCGACCGTGCCCGAACACCACCGGCGCGCCGAGGCGGCACGGCAACGGCAGCTTCGGCAGCATCGAGACCAGCTCGGCGTCGGCCGCACCCGAGATCTCCTCGGCGACGGTCAGCGTGGTGTGCGGCCGGTTGCTGGCCCCGGTGTGGTTGGCCTGGCTGGGCAGGTCGGCATCCTGCAGCGCGGTCCAGATCCGGCGCACCGCGGCATCGCCTGCCTCATCGAGGGTCAACTCCACCGAATGGACCACCGCTACCCCAGCCCCGCGACCCAGGCGGGATCGAAGGCCTGGGCGCTGACCGTCTCGAACTCCTGCGGGGTGGCAGCACCCGCGCCGGCCGGCAACACCGCCCGGATGTGCCCCAGGTCCGCCAGGGCGGCCCGGTTGCCCTGTTCGGCGATCCCGGGCTGCGGGGGCCACGACCCGATGACCAGACCGGCGCTCTCCAGCCCCTGTCCGGCAAGCGATTCCAGCGTCAACGCGGTGTGGTTGAGGGTGCCCAGACCGGGTCCGACCACCACCAGCACCGGCGCCGACAATGCCGCGGCCAGATCCCGCAGCGTCACACCGTCGACGCCGAGTTCGACCAGCAGACCGCCGGCACCCTCCACGATGGTCAACCGCCCCGGCGCGTCGGCGGCGCGCACGGCGTCGAGCAACTCGTCCCGGGTGGGTAGGGCCGATCCGGCGCGGGTTGCCGCCGCGACCGGGGCGAGCGGCTCCGGATAGCGCCACCCGCCGTGCAGCGCGGCGACTCCGGCGAGCCGACCGACTTCGCGCAGATCATCGTCGCCGTCCCGGGTGCCGGTCTGCACCGGCTTGCACACCGCCACGTCCACGCCGGCCAGCCGCGCGGCGCAGGCCAGCGCTGCCGTCGTCACCGTCTTGCCGACACCGGTGTCGGTGCCGGTGACCATCAGGATCGTCATGCTGTTTCCCCGCAGGCCCCGCTCATCTCGAGAGACCGAGCACCTCGGTCAGCACAGCCCGCGCCAACGCCATCTCCTCGGTGGTCAGCGCGGCCCGGGCCGTCAGCCGCAGCCGCGAGGTCCCGGCCGGCACCGTCGGCGGGCGGAAACACCCGACCCGCACCCCGCGCTCCAGGCACGCCGCCGCCGCGGCGACGGAGACTTCCGGGTCCCCGAGGATCACCGAGACCACCGCCGAGGTCGGTTGTTCGGCGACATCGCAGATCTCGGCCAGCTCGGCGGCCCTGGCCAGCACCGTCGCCGCGAGCTGCGGCTGCTCGATCAGCACCCGCAGCGCGGCCAATGCCGAACCCACCGCGGCCGGGGCCAGGCCGGTATCGAAGATGAACGGGCGCGCGGTGTCGATCAGGTGGGCCCGCACCGCGGCCGGCCCGAGCACCACACCGCCCTGGCTGCCGAGCGCCTTGGACAGCGTCGTCGTCATCACCACATCGGGTGCACCGGCCAGCCCCACCTCGTGCAGCAGACCCTGCCCGCCGGCGCTGCGCACCCCGAGACCGTGCGCCTCGTCGACGACCAGCAGCGCCCCGAACGTCCGGCACACCTCGTGCAGTTCGCGCAGCGGCGCTAACACCCCATCGGTGCTGAACACCGATTCGGTGACCACGACGGCGCGTTCCTCCGATCGGGTCGACAGCACATCGGCCACCGCCGCGATGTCGCGGTGCGCGGTCACCGCCACGCGCGCCCGGGACAAGCGGCAGGCATCGACGATCGAGGCGTGGGTCAGCGCGTCGGAGACCAGCAGCGTGCCCGGGCCGGTCAACGAGACCAGCGCACCGATGTTGGCCGTGTACCCCGAGGAGAACACCAGGGCCGACTCGAAACCGACGAACGCGGCCAGCGCATCCTCGAACTCCTCGTGCAGCTCGGTATTGCCGGTGACCAGGCGTGATCCCCCGGCGCCGGCACCCCAGGTACGCAGCGCCTCGACCCCGCCGGCCAGCACATCCGGGTGCTGAGACAGCCCGAGGTAATCGTTGGAGGCCAGGTCGAGTTCGGTGCCGACGGGCGGGCGGACCCGCAGCGAGCGGCGCAACCCTTGCGCGCGGCGGCGCTCCTCGACGCCGGCGAGCCAGGCCAGCGGGGACAGACCGGTGCGTGTCAATGGACGTCCTTTCGACACTTGAACACCGTTCAGGTTAATGCACGCGCCACCGCGACCATGCCGGCACCGATCTGATCGACCTCGGCGGGCGTACAGATGAACGGCGGCATGGCGTAGACCAACCGGCCGAAGGGCCGCAGCCAGAGTCCGTGTGCCAGCGCCGTCTCGGTGGCGACCGCCATGTCGACCGGCGCGACCATCTCGATGACACCGATGGCGCCCAGCACCCGGACATCGGCGACCGACGCCAAGCCGCGGGCCGGCTCCAGGCCGGCCCGCAGGCCCGCCTCGATCCCGCCGACCGCGGCGCGCCAGTCGCCCTCGAGAAGCAGTTCGACCGCGGCCACCGACACCGCGCAGGCCAGGGCGTTGGCCATGAAGGTCGGCCCGTGCATCAGGGCCCCGGGGTCGCCGGTGCTGATGGTCCGCGCGATATCGGCGGTGCACAGCGTGGCCGCCAAGGTGACATAGCCACCGGTGAGCGCCTTGCCCACACACATGATGTCCGGGCTGACGCCGGCATGGTCGGCGGCGAACAACTCGCCGGTGCGACCGAATCCGGTGGCGATCTCGTCGAAGATCAGCAGCACGCCGTGCGCATCGCAGATCCGGCGCAGCTCGACCAGATAACGCGGATCGTGGAAGCGCATGCCACCGGCACCCTGCACCACCGGCTCGACGATCACCGCGGCCAGCTCGTCGGCATGCTCGACCAGCTGCGCCTCGAATGCCGCGACGTACGCCGGGTCGAACGGGCCGGGCACCTGCGGCGCGAACACCTGGCGCACCAGCACATCGCTCCAGATCGCGTGCATCCCGCCGTCCGGATCACACACGCTCATCGGCGTGAAGGTGTCGCCGTGGTAGCCGCCGCGCCAGGTCATCAGCCGGTGTTTGGCGGGCCGGCCGCGGCTGCGCCAGTACTGCAGGGCCATCTTGGCGGCCACCTCCACCGACACCGACCCGGAGTCGCTGTAGAAGACGGTCTCCAACCCGGGGGGCGTGATGTCGACGAGCAGCCGGGCCAGTCGGGCGGCCGGCTCGTGGGTGAGTCCACCGAACATGACGTGGTTCATGGTGGCCAGCTGCGCGGACATGGCGGCGTCGAGCCGAGGGTGGCCGTGCCCGTGCACGGCGGTCCACCACGAGCTCATCGCGTCCAGTGCGTCGATCCGGCGGCCGCGGTGATCGAGCTCGAGCCAGGCGCCGCGCGCGGCGGTCGCCACCACCGGCGCGAGCGCGCCGGGGCCGATGGTGCTGTAGGGGTGCCAGATGTGCGCGGTATCGATCGCACTGATCTCGGCCGGCGTCAACGCGGGCATGGGTCCGGACACTATCGCCTCGCCCGGTCGCTGTGACGCCACGCCCGTGGCCTGAGGCACCCAGGATAATTGGGTAGATTGACTCCCCGACCATGATGACCCTCGCTCCAGCCCGACCTGCGGCACGCACCGGTTCGGATGCCGGGCCCGCACGGCCCGCCGGCACCGGAACCGGAACCCGCGCCTCGGGCTTCTACCGGCATGACCTCGACGGACTCCGCGGTGTGGCCATCGCGCTCGTCGCGGTGTTCCATGTCTGGTTCGGGCGGGTCTCCGGCGGCGTCGACGTCTTCCTGGCGCTGTCGGGCTTCTTCTTCGGCGGCCGGTTGCTGCGCTCGGCGCTCGACGAGGCCACGGCGATCCGGCCGGTGTCGGAGGTCGTCCGGCTGGTGCGACGGCTGCTGCCCGCGCTGATCGTGGTGCTCGCCGCCGCGGCCGTGCTGACCATCCTCATCCAGCCCGAAACCCGCTGGGAGACGTTCGCCGACCAGAGCCTGGCAAGCCTGGGCTACTACCAGAACTGGGAATTGGCCAACACCGCTGCCGACTATCTGCGGGCCGGTGAGACCGTCAGCCCGCTGCAGCACATCTGGTCGATGTCGGTGCAGGGCCAGTTCTACATCGCCTTCCTGATCCTGATCTTGGCGTTGGCCTACCTGCTACGCGGCCGTCTGGGCCGGCACCTGCGGACGGTGTTCGTGGTCGTGCTGGTCGGCGTGACCGTCGCCTCCTTCGTCTACGCGATCATCGCGCACAACACCGATCAGGCCGTGGCCTACTACAACAGCTTCGCCCGGGCGTGGGAGTTGACGCTCGGTGCGCTGGTGGGCGCTCTGGTGCCCTACGTGCGTTGGCCGATGTGGTTGCGCACCGTCGTCGCCACCATCGCGCTGGCCGCCATCCTGGCGTGCGGTTGGCTGATCGACGGTGTGCGCGAGTTCCCCGGCCCGTGGACGCTGGTCCCGGTCGGCGCGACCATGCTGTTCATCCTGTCAGCGGCCAACCGCGCTGCCGACCCGCGGTCGGACGGCAAACTCCCGCTGCCGAACCGGGTGCTGGCGACGCGCCCGTTCGTGTGGCTGGGCTCGATCGCCTACTCCCTGTACCTGTGGCACTGGCCGTTGCTCATCTTCTGGCTCGCCTACAGCGGCAAGGAACACGTCGATTTCGTCGACGGCGCGGTGGTGCTGCTGATCTCCGGTGTGCTGGCGTGGCTGACGATGCGCTTCGTCGAGACCCCGTTGCGGTACCGGGCGCCGGCCCGGTCGAGCGCGACGGCGACGGTGATCCCGTGGCGACAGCGGTTACGCCGCCCGACCATCGTGCTGGGCTCGATCGTCACCCTGCTCGGCGTCACCCTGACCGCCACGTCGTTCACCTGGCGCGAGCACGTCACCGTCGAACGGGCCAGCGGCAAGGAGCTCTCCGGGCTCTCGGCACGTGACTATCCCGGGGCACGGGCGTTGATCAACAACGCCAAGGTGCCCAAGCTCCCCATGCGCCCGACGGTGCTGGAGGCCAAGAACGACATCCCGGAATCCACCCCGGCAGGCTGCATCAGCGATTTCGACAACGTGGATGTCATCAACTGCACCTATGGCGACGCCGCGGCCCAGCGCACCATCGCGCTGGCCGGTGGGTCGCACGCCGAGCACTGGATCACCGCGCTGGATCTGCTGGGCCGGTTGCACAATTTCAAGGTGGTCACCTACCTGAAGATGGGCTGCCCCTTGACCACCGAGCAGAAACCACTCGTGATGGGCGACAACCGCCCCTACCCGAAATGCCGGGAGTGGAACGAGAAGGTGATGCCCGAACTACTGGCCGACAAGCCCGATTTCGTGTTCACCACGTCCACCCGGCCGTGGAACATCAAACCCGGTGATGTCATGCCGAGCCAGTATCTCGGTATCTGGCAAGCCTTCTCGGATGCCGGTATCGACGTGCTGGCGATGCGCGACACCCCGTGGCTGGTCCGCAACAACAAGCCGTATTTCCCGGCCGACTGCCTGGCCGGCGGCGGCGACGCCATCTCCTGCGGCATCAAGCGCGCTGCGGTACTGTCCGACCACAACCCCACCCTGGACTATGTGGAACGGTTCCCCAACCTGAAGCCGCTCGATATGACCGACGCCGTGTGCCGACCGGACTTCTGCCGAGTAGTGGAGGGAAATGTGTTGATGTATCACGACTCTCACCACCTCTCGACGACATACGTGCGAACCATGACGAACGAACTCGGCCGTCAGCTCGCAGCGGCGACCGGCTGGTGGTGAGATGGTCACCACGGTCTGGCCGGGCACGCCGTACCCGCTGGGCGCCACCTATGACGGTGCCGGCACCAACTTCTCGTTGTTCTCCGAGGTGGCCACCCAGGTCGATCTCTGCCTGATCGCCAAGGACGGTACCGAACAACGTATCCCGCTCGACGAGGTGGACGGTTACGTCTGGCACGCCTACCTGCCGACGGTGAGCCCCGGACAGCGCTACGGATTCCGCGTGCACGGGCCATGGGACCCGACGGCCGGTCACCGGTGCGATCCGAGCAAGCTGCTGCTCGACCCGTACGGCAAGTCCTTCCACGGCGGCTTCACCTTCAGCCAGGCGCTGTTCTCCTACGATCTGGAGTCCGAACACCCCGCGGTTACTCCGGCCGACCCGGCGGTGGACTCGTTGGGCCAGACGATGGCCAGTGTCGTGATCAACCCGTTCTTCGACTGGGGTTCCGACCGCGCGCCGAAGACCCCGTATCACGAGACGGTGATCTATGAGGCGCACGTCAAGGGCATGACCCAGCAGCACCCCGACATCCCCGAGGAGCTGCGCGGTACCTACGCCGGATTGGCCCATCCGGTGATCATCGAACACCTCAAGTCGCTCAACGTCACCGCCATCGAGCTGATGCCGGTGCACCAGTTCCTGCACGACCACCGGCTGCTGGATCTGGGGCTACGAAATTACTGGGGGTACAACACCTTCGGCTTCTTCGCACCCCACTCGGAGTACGCCGCCAACCGCCACGCCGGCGGCGCGGTCGCCGAGTTCAAGGCAATGGTCCGCGCCTTCCACGCGGCCGGTATCGAGGTGATCCTCGACGTGGTCTACAACCACACCGCGGAGGGCAACCATCTGGGGCCGACCCTGAACTTCCGCGGCATCGACAATGCCGCCTACTACCGGCTGCTCGACGGCGAGGAACAGTTCTACAAGGACTTCACCGGCACCGGCAACAGCCTCAACGCGCGGCATCCGCACACCCTGCAGCTCATCATGGACTCACTGCGCTACTGGGTGCTGGAGATGCACGTCGACGGCTTCCGGTTCGATCTCGCCTCCACCCTGGCCCGTGAGTTCTACGATGTCGACCGGCTGAGCGCATTCTTCGATCTGGTGCAGCAGGACCCGGTGATCAGCCAGGTCAAGCTGATCGCCGAGCCCTGGGATGTCGGCGAGGGCGGATATCAGGTCGGCAACTTCCCCGGCCTGTGGACCGAGTGGAACGGCAAGTACCGCGACACCGTGCGCGACTACTGGCGGGGCGAGCCGGCCACCCTCGGCGAGTTCGCCTCCCGGCTCACCGGGTCCTCGGATCTCTACGAACACACCGGGCGACGCCCCGGTGCCAGCATCAACTTCGTGACCTGCCACGACGGCTTCACCCTCGCCGACCTCGTGTCCTACAACGAGAAGCACAACGAGGCCAACGGTGAGGACAACCGGGACGGCGAGAGCCACAACCGGTCCTGGAACTGCGGGGTCGAGGGCCCCACCGACGACCCGGACATCCTCGAACTGCGGGCCCGCCAGATGCGCAACATGATCGCCACCCTGATGGTGTCCCAGGGCACCCCGATGATCAGCCACGGTGACGAGATCGGGCGGACCCAGGGTGGGAACAACAACGCCTATTGCCAGGATTCGCCGGTCGCCTGGGTGGACTGGTCGAAGCTGGCCGACAACGCCGCGCTGCTGGAGTTCACCCGCAAGGCGGTGGCGCTGCGCACGAAGCATCCGGTGTTCCGCCGCCGGCGGTTCCTGGCCGGCAATCCGATCCGCAGCGGCGAGCAGGAACGCGATATCGCCTGGCTGACTCCGGCGGGGGCCGAGATGACCCCGGAGGACTGGGGTTCTGGTTTCGGCAAGAGCATTGCGGTGTTCCTCAATGGTGACGCGATCCCGGAACCGAACGCGCGCGGTGAGCGGGTCCGCGACGATTCGTTTCTGCTGTGCTTCAACGCACACGACGAACCGCTGGATTTCGTGTTGCCCTCCGATGATTACGCCGAAAAGTGGGTAACCGCGTTGGACACCGGCGAACCCGCCGGTGCCGAAGAGGTGACCACATCTGCGGGCGAGAAGATCTGCCTGCAGCCGCGCTCGCTTCGGGTGCTCAAGAAAACGACCTAGGCGGTAACGGCTGATGGGTGTCCCGCTCTCCACATATCGGCTTCAGATGCGCGGTGACGCCTTCACCTTCGCCGAGGCGGTGGATCTGCTCGACTACCTGGACGATCTCGGTGTCTCGCACCTGTACCTGTCCCCCATCCTGACCGCAGCCGAGGGCTCCACCCATGGCTATGACGTCACCGACCCCACCTCGGTCTCGGCTGCCCTCGGCGGACCCGAGGGCCTGGCGGCGCTGGCGGCCGGTGCGCGCGAACGGGGTCTCGGACTGATCGTCGACATCGTGCCCAATCACGTCGGCGTCGACGACCCGGCGACCAACCCGTGGTGGTGGGACGTACTCACCCACGGCCGGGATTCCCGCTACAGCAGCTATTTCGACATCGACTGGGATCTGGCCGGCGGCCGAGTTGTGTTGCCGGTGTTGGGATCCGACGACGATGTGGCCGACCTGAGCATCGACGGTGAGGTGCTGCGACTCGGGGACCGGACGTGGCCGATAGCGCCCGGTACCGGCGAGGGCAGCGCCGCCGAGGTGTATGCGCGTCAGCACTACTCGCTGATCGGTTGGCGTAACAACGTGTGCGGGTACCGCCGCTTCTTCTCCATCACCTCGCTGGCCGGGCTACGACAGGAGGACCCGGCGGTCTTCGCGGCCTCCCACGGGGAGGTGGCGCGCTGGTTCGACCAAGGGCTGGTCGACGGGCTGCGCATCGACCATCCGGACGGCCTGACCGATCCCGCCGACTATCTGCAGCGGCTGCGCGAGTTGGTCGGTCCGGCGGCCTGGATCGTGATCGAGAAGATTCTGGCCCCCGACGAGGCTCTGGACACCGCGCTGCCGGTCGACGGCGCGACCGGCTACGACGCGTTGCGCGAGGTCGGCGGGGTGTTCATCGACCCCGCCGCCGAGCCCGAACTGACCGGACTCTACGGCCAGGACGGCGATTACGAGGCGCAGGTCGCCGAGTTGAAGACCCGCGCGGCGACCGTCACCCTGGCCAGTGAGCTGGCCCGCGTGCACCGCACCATCGTCGCCGAGACCGGGTCGGATCACCCACAGCTGCCCGAGGCCGTCACCGCCCTGCTCACCCACATCGGGGTATACCGCTTCGACTATCCCGCGCTGGCCGCCCTCGGGCCGGTCGCGGTCGGCCAAACCATCGCGGCGCGACCAGATCTCGCGGCACCCCTGCAGATCATCTCGGCCGCGCTGGCCGGTGCCGGTGAATCCGCCAAACGCATCCAGCAACTGTGTGGGGCGGTCACCGCCAAGGCCGTCGAGGACTGCCAGTTCTACCGGGACGCCCGGCTGGTGACACTCAACGAGGTCGGCGGTGAACCCGACTTCTTCGGCGTCAGTGCCGCCGAGTTTCACACCCGGGCCGCGGCCCGGGCGCGGTTGTGGCCGCACGCGATGGTCACCACGTCCACCCACGACACCAAGCGCAGCGAGGACGTCCGGGCCCGTATCGGGGTGCTGTCCCAGGTTCCGGCGCTGTGGGCCGACCGTATCGCGCGGTGGTCGCAGGTGGTCATTCCGCCCGACCCCGGAACCGGGCTCTTCCTGTGGCAGAACATCTTCGGCGTCTGGCCCACCGACGGCGAGGTGTCCGACGAGCTGCGCACGCGGTTGCACGATTATGCCGAGAAGGCAATCCGGGAGGCGGCGGTGCACACCACCTGGAACGACCCCGACAGCGAGTTCGAGCGGGCCGTACACGACTGGCTCGATGCCGTCCTGGACGGGCCGGTGGCCACCGAGCTGACCGCGCTGGTCGGCCAGCTGCACCCGCACGGCCACAATGACGCGGTCGGCCAGAAGCTGTTGGCACTCACGGTGCCCGGTGTCCCCGATGTCTACCAGGGCACCGAGTTGCTCGACGACAGTCTGGTCGACCCGGACAACCGTCGACCGGTCAACTATGCGGCGCGGCGTGCCGCGCTGGCGGAGCTGTCCGATCCCAAGATGCGCGTCGTACACGGGGCGCTGCGCTCCCGGCGCGAGCGGCCGGAGACCTACCTGTCCGGCGGATACCGTGCCCTGCTCGCCGACGGGTCGGCCGCCGACCACGTGGTGGCCTTCGGCCGGGGTGACGACGTCGTGGTGGCAGTCCGCAGATGGACCGCGCGGTTGGAGGAAATCGGCTGGGAGGAGACCCGTTTGACGCTGCCCGAGGGTCAGTGGGTCGATCGGCTGACCGGCCGTGGGTTCACCGGCGCGGTGAACGCGGCCGACCTGTTCGCCGAGCTGCCCGGTGTGCTGCTGGAGCGTGCCTGATGACCACATTCGAAGTATGGGCTCCCCGACCCGACCGGGTGCAGCTGGAGGTGAACGGTACCCGGCACCCGATGGTGCGCGACACCGGGAACTGGTGGCGCGCCGAGGTGGACGCGCCCGCAGACAGCCGGTACGGGTTCGTCCTGGACGACGATGACACCGCGCTGCCCGACCCGCGCTCGGCACGCCAGCCCGACGGCGTACACGGCCCGTCCCAGTTGTGGCGGCCGGCCACCGGGCCGGCACCCTGGGCCGGACGTTCCATCGAGGGCGCCACCATCTACGAACTGCACATCGGCACGTTCACGCCGGCGGGCACGCTCGATGCGGCCGCCGAGAAGTTGGACCACCTCGTGGATCTCGGCGTGGACTTCGTCGAGCTCATGCCGGTCAATGCGTTCAGCGGAACCCACGGCTGGGGCTATGACGGCGTGCTCTGGTACGCGGTCCACGAACCCTACGGCGGGCCGGATGCGCTGGTGCGCTTCGTCGATGCCTGCCATGCCCACGGACTCGGTGTGCTCATCGATGCGGTGTTCAACCACCTCGGACCGTCCGGCAACTACCTGCCCCGGTTCGGGCCGTACCTGTCCAGCGGCAGCAATCCGTGGGGCGAATCGATCAATATCGCCGATGAGGGTGCCGACGAGGTGCGCCGCTACATCATCGACTGTGCGTTGCGCTGGATGCGCGACTTCGGAGCCGACGGCCTGCGGCTGGACGCGGTGCACGCACTGGTGGACACCACCGCCATCCACATCCTGGAGGAGTTGTCGGCCGAAACCGACGATCTGGCAGCGCAGTTGGGGCGTCCGCTGTCGTTGATCGCGGAGAGCGACATGAACGACCCCCGGACCATCACCCCGCGCGCGCAGGGTGGGCTCGGGCTGACCGCCCAATGGGATGACGACATCCACCACGCCATCCACACCGCCGTCTCGGGCGAACGGCAGGGTTATTACAGCGATTTCGGGTCGATGCAGACCCTGGCCCAGACCCTGGCACACGGCTTCTACCACGCCGGCACGTTCTCGTCCTTCCGCGGCCGCAGGCACGGTAGGCCGCTGGACATCGCGACCATCCCCGCCACCAGGCTGTTGGCATACACGCTGACCCACGACCAGGTCGGCAACCGGGCCGTCGGCGACCGGCCGTCACAGAACCTGACACCCGGACAGCTGGCGGTCAAGGCCGCCCTGGCGCTGGGATCGCCCTACACCGCGATGTTGTTCATGGGCGAGGAGTGGGGCTCGAGCAGTCCGTTCCAATTCTTCAGCTCGCACCCCGAGCCGGAACTGGCGCGCGCCACCGCAGAGGGCCGCAAGGCCGAGTTCGCCGCGCACGGATGGGATGCCGACGAGATCCCCGACCCGCAGGACCCGGCGACGTTCGAACGGTCCAAGCTGAACTGGGGCGAGGTCGACGACGGTGTGCACGCCCGCCTACACGACACATATCGCGGCCTGATCGCGTTGCGGCACAACGAGTCCGATTTCGCCGATCCGTGGCTGACGCATCTGCGCATCGACTACGACGAGGCGGCGCGCTGGATCATCATGTATCGCGGCGAGTTCGCGGTGGTCTGCAACCTGGCCGATACCGCGGTGACGGTGCCGGTCACGGGTGAGGTCGTGTTGGCCTGGGAGCAACCGGCACCCGACGGGGACGGCACCCGCATTCCGGGACAGTCGTTCGCGGTGCTGCGGACTCTGCAGGAGCCTTGATTGGACTTGTCGCCGCTCGACTTGCGTACGTGCGGTGCGGCCGTCAGCGATAGTCTTGGTCGGAGTGGTCACACCACTCCGTCGCTTTTCGTCTGCCGGAGGAATATCGCACCCGATGAAATACTCGATCGACGACGTCCCGGGAACCGTACGCGTTCGCGACGAATTGCTGCTGGCGCATCAATACATTTCTGACTGGAAGCAATTCCGCCGCCACTCCGGGCTGTTCGGTGCGCGCGGTACCCGTTTGACGGCTCGGGTCGTCATGGACGCGCACCGGATCGAGAAGGGGCTCGCGCTCAGAGCTCCGAAAGAATGGTTCGGGAAGGACGTGCTGCCGCGACTCAAGCGGAACTTGGACAGACTTCCGCACTCCGGCGAACATCACGTGGAGCACGCTCGTTCAATGGCCCATGGGGCGCTAGCCGCCTACTTTGCGCACTTCGATGCGTCTGGCGTGCCGGCACCGAAGTGGTTGACAGCAGAACTGCGGACGGCGCTACTGCCGGACTCCCCCGACCTAACACTCGGCGGGACGAAACCGCGTACGGTTGCCAGCTTTCCAAGCGTGGAGGCATTCGACAATCTCATCGAGTCCAGGGAGAGCGTACGGCACTTTGCCAAATCAGCCGTTGCGTTGTCGGATATCGAGGAGGCGGCACGGATCGCCGACAACTCGCCGTCGGTGTGCAATCGTCAAGGATCCCGAATAAGAGTATTCGCCCGCGGACCAGCAGCAGATGCGCTTCTCAAGTACCAGAACGGCAATACTGGGTTCGGCGCCGACGCGAGCTTCACGCTGTTGATCACGCACGATCTCGAAACAATGGTGGCGCCCTCCGAGCGGAATCAGGCGTTTGTCGATGGCGGGCTTTATGCGATGACGCTGGTGTATGCCCTGCACGCACGTGGGATTGGAACGTGTTGCCTGAACTGGAGCACGACCCAGGCGAAGGACAGGGGTTTGCGCAGGGAGATCGGTCTTCCTCCGAACGAGGTCGTGATCATGATGGTGGCGGTCGGATATCCGGCCGAGGACAGCCGGGTGGCGGTGTCGTCGATTCGGCAGGACCGGTATGCCGTCGGGATGGCCGCCCCGTCGTCACGCCCGCGTGCTGCCCGCCAGACGGCCCCTCGGCCCGCTCGTTAGGGGGCTCTCGGTGCCATGTCACGACGGAACCTGTAAGTATTCTCAGAAGCTCGCACTGCGCGACTATCCCTTCCCCGCCGCTCATACAAAACATCACAGGAATGCGAAAGCATGACAACAGTGGTCATCGCGCCGCCGGCCGCGGGCAACATCGGTGATCAGGCGCTGGTCGAGAGTGCCCTGCACAACATCGTCGGCGATGTCCACCTGATCGTGCGCAAGGCCGGTGACGTGCAACTCGAGCACCTCCCGGCGACGGGGCGCGCACTTACCGAAATCGTGCTCCCGGATCTCATCTATGGCCGAGGGCTCGCGCGTCGCCGGGATGTGCGGCGGTATCGAAGTTTGCTGAACGATGCGTCCTCCGTCCGCATCGTCGGCGCCGACATCATGGACGGCCGTTACTGCCTACGCGCCTCGATCGCCCGCGCCCGCATGGCGCAGATAGCCGTCGAGCACGGCGTCCCGGCGGCCGTGCTCGGTTTCAGCTGGAGTCCGAAAGCCCGGGCGCGGGCCGTCCGGGCGGTGAAGAGGGCCAGCGATGCGGGTGTGGTGCTGTACGCCCGCGACCCGGCGAGCCACCGCCGGCTGGACAAGATCGGCGTGCAGCCGGCGTCGGCCGCCGATGTCGTCTTCACCCAGGACTCAGCGGACCGGGACGCCGCACGCCGGGTGCTCGATCAGATCGGGGTCACTAACGGTGAGCGCTATGTACTGGTGAACGCCAGTGGACTGGTCGGCAAGTCGGCACAGGTGGCGTCCTATGTCGAGGTGATCCGCAGTGTGCGGGCCAGGGGTATCACCCCGGTGCTGCTGCCGCATGTGTCCCGAAAGACCGCCGACGATCAACACGCACTCGATCAGATCGTCGCAGCGGTGACCGATCCGTTGCCGCGGGTGTCCTCGCTACAACTGCCCGATGTCGTCCGCGGCCTTTGCGCAGGTGCGACCGCTGTCGTCACCGGGCGTATGCATCTGGGCGTGATGTCCTTGCGAATGGGGACGCCGGCGGTGATCGTTTCCACGCAAGGCAAGGTCGAAGGCCTGATGGAGATGTTCGGCATGCCCGAATGCTGCGTGGGCGCCGACCCACAGCTCAGCGACATGCCTGTCACGACCACTGCGGTGCTCGACGATCACGACGGCTATGTGGCAAAGATTGCTGAACGGCTGCCGAGCGTGATCGCGCTCGCCGAACGCAACTTTGGATAGTGATCGTGTCGCACAACGACTTCGGCGTATCAGGTCAGGTAGCGATATGTTGGTGAACCCGGCTCCAGCAGCTCGACATGGGCGTCGGAGGCCTGCATCCGCTTGAGCAGGCCATCGAGATCACCGGCCGATCCCATCTCGATGCCGACCAGCGCCTCGCCGGTTTCCCGGTTGTTGCGCTTGACGTACTCGAAGAGCGTGATGTCGTCGTTGGGCCCGAGCACGGTGTCCAGGAAGCCGCGCAGCGCCCCGGGCTCCTGCGGGAAGTCGACCAGGAAGTAATGCTTGAGGCCGCGGTGCACCAGGGAGCGTTCGAGGATCTCGCCATAGCGCGAGACGTCGTTGTTGCCCCCGGAGATGATGCACACCACCGTCGCCCCCGGGGTGATGTCGGCCTCCAGCAGCGCGGCCACCGACAGCGCCCCCGCCGGTTCGGCGATGATGCCCTCGTTCTGGTACAGGTCCAGCATCGCCGAGCAGACCGCGCCCTCGTCGACCGAGGTGATGGAGAGCATGTCCCCTGCTGCGGCCAGCGCCGCGAACGTGTGGGTGCCGGCCCGGGCGACGGCGGCACCGTCGACGAACTGATCGACGTGGTCCAGGGTCACCGGCGCGCCCGCCGCCAGCGCGGCGAGCATCGACGCGGCGCCGGCCGGTTCGACGCCGAGAACCGCGGTGCCGGTGGTGCGCTCGGCCAGATAGGTGGTGATGCCGGCGATACATCCGCCGCCGCCGACCGGGACAACCACCAGATCGGGTTCGCCGGGAAGCTGGTCGAGCAGTTCGACCGCGATGGTGCCCTGGCCGGCCATGGTGCGTGGGTCGTCATACGGCGGGACCAGGGTCGCGCCGGTGCGGGCAACGTCATCGAGGGCGGCCTGGGCGGCCAGGTCATAGGTCTTGCCGCCGACGATGAGCTCGATGAAGTCACCGCCGTGGTAGCGGATGCGGTCACGCTTCTGCTTCGGCGTCTTGGCAGGTACGTAGACCCGACCGTGCACGCCCATCGACCGGCAGGCCAGCGCGAAGCCCTGGGCGTGGTTTCCCGCCGAGGAGCAGACCACGCCCGCGGCGAGTTCGCCGGGGGTGAGCTGCATCAGCATGTTGTACGCACCACGCAGCTTGTACGACCGGACCGCCTGCAGGTCTTCCCGCTTGAGATAGACCTGGGCGCCGGTGATCTGGGAGAGCCGATCGCTGAACTGCAACGGGCTGACGGTGACCACCCCGGAAATTCGCTCGGCGGCCTCGTCCACGTCGGTGGCGGTCAGCGGCGAAGTGCTCTGGTTCAGATCGGTGGACACCCCGACAATGGTGCCACCACCTGGGCGGTCCATGAAAATTGATATGACTGACGCGACACACCGGATCCAGAGTTTCGGTTGCCCGAACTCTCGGATCAGAGTTATCGTGTAGGCGTGACCACCCACACCGAAATCGCGATCGCCGGCATCCCCTGGCCGGTGTACAAGTTGCTTGCCGTGATCGTCGGTGTCGTCATGCTGCTGCTCGTCGGTGTCGTCACCGTGAGCATGGGCACCGCGGTGCTGACCGCCGCCGGCGCCGCGACGCTGGTGTGGCTGGTCGGCAGCATCACCGCACGCCGTTAGCGCCAAGACTGTCTCGATCCGGTATCTGTATCCGGCAAGGGGCACAAAGTAATCCAGGTAGTGCGTGTGCACTCCGTAGACTGGCGGCGCCGAACGGAGCACGGCCGACAGCCACTGCTTCCGGTCAATTCATCGCGCATCGTCTACGCATCAAGGGGTTCTGTGAGAGATCTTGAGGATTACGAATTCCTGCTCAAGCGTCGTTTTTTGGGCATCAAGATCTACAACCAGCCATGGTTCGGCAGCAGCACGGCCACCGACTGGTTCCTGGACACCATCAAGAACACCGACCGGTATCTGGAGTTCGGCACGGGCGGCTCGACGTACACCGCGGCGAAGTTCGGAGTGGAGTTCGTGGCGGTCGATTCAGATCGTGAGTTCCTCGACGCAGTCGAGAAGAAGATCACGGATGAAGGGTTTGCCGATCCAATGAGGCAGACATTCGTCCACGCGGATATCGGCAAGACCGGCGGCCGCGGACGCCCCCTGCATTGGAAGACCGCAGATTCGGAGAGGCTGGACGCTTTCCGGCGATACTCCGACCCTCCAGCACAAAGCCTCGCCGGCGGAAAGACGCCCGACTTCGTCCTCGTCGACGGGCGCTTCCGGGTCGCTTGTGCGCTGAAGGCGTTGCGGATGCTGCACGGGCGCGACGGGTGGACGCTCGCAGTCGACGACTATGCGCGTCGTCGCAAGTACCACGTGATCACCGAGTTCGCCGAGCCGGACGAATATGTGGCCGACCGGATCGCCGTATTCCACAGCACCACGAGTTTCAGCGCCGACGAGCTTGATCGGCGCATACGGGAATTCGAGGTCCTGCCGGACTGAGATCGGTCCTCAGCCGCCCAGGCAGCCGGGGCCCAGCAGCGCCTTGAGGTCCCCCATCAGCGCCGAGGACGGTGTCACGCGCAGCGACTGGTCGAGTTCGAGCGTGGTGATGCGTTCGCCACTGATCAGCCGTAGGTGCACCTGCGAGGTGCCCGGATGGCGCGCCAGCACCTGCTTGAGTGCGGTGACCTTGTCCACCGTGCACTGCCGGGTCGGCAGGCTCACCGCGACGGGCCGGTCGCCCTGGGCATTCGAGAAGTCCGGTACCACAAGGTCATTGGCGATCAACGAGATCCGGTCGTCGCGGATGGCCACCTTCGCCCCGACGATGACGACCGCATCATCGGCGATGTCGGCGCCGAACGCCGAGTAGGTCTGCGGGAAGAACAGCACCTCGATGCCGCCGGTCAGGTCCTCGACCTGTGCCGACGCCCACGGCAGGCCGTTCTTGTTGACCCGTCGGTTCACCGACGCCAGGATGCCGCCGATGCGCACCTGGGTGTCGTTGGCGATATCGCCTTCCAGGATGGCCGGGATCTGGGTGTCGACGTGCGCGCTGAGCAGATGGGCGACGCCGTCGAGCGGGTGCCCGGACACGTAGAGACCCAGCATCTCGCGCTCGAGGGCGAGCTTGTGTTTGTCCTCCCATTCGCCCTCGGGTACCGGGATGGTGAACACCGACTCCATGCCGGTGTCGGCGTCGCCGCCGCCGAACAGGTCGAACTGCCCGATGGCCTCGGCCTTCTTGGTGCCCAGCACCGAGTCGACGGCGTCGGCATGCACCAGGAACAGACCCTTGCGGGGGTGCCCCAGCGAGTCGAAGGCGCCGGCCTTGATCAACGACTCCGTCACCTTCTTGTTGCAAGCGGCGATGTCGATCTTGTTCAGGTAGTCCGAAAAATCGGTGTACTTGCCCTTCTCGTTGCGGGCGTTGATGATCGACTGCACGACATTCGCGCCGACGTTACGCACACCGCCGAGGCCGTAGCGGATATCGGCGCCCACCGAGGCGAAGTTGTGCACCGACTCGTTGACATCCGGTGGCAGCACGGTGATTCCGAGCCGACGGCAGTCCGACAGGTAGATCGCGGCCTTGTCCTTGTCGTCACCGACAGAGGTGAGCAGACCGGCCATGTACTCGGCCTGATAGTTGGCCTTGAGATAGGCGGTCCAGAACGACACCAGGCCATACCCGGCGGCGTGTGACTTGTTGAACGCGTATCCGGCGAACGGAAGGATGGTGTCCCACAAGGCCTTCACGGCGGCCTCGGAGAAACCGTTGGCCGTCATGCCCTCCTTGAAGCCCTTGTACTCGGCCTCGAGCACCTCAAGCTTCTTCTTGCCCATGGCTTTTCGCAGCGCGTCGGCCTTGCCCATGGTGTAGGAGGCGACCTTCTGGGCGATGAACATGATCTGCTCTTGGTAGACGATCAGGCCGTAGGTCTCGGCCAGGATCTCCTTGAGCGGCTCTTCGAGCTCGGGATGGATCGGCGTGATCGGCTGGCGACCGTTCTTGCGGTCGGCGTAGTCGTTGTGCGCGTTCATGCCCATCGGGCCGGGCCGGTACAGCGCCAGCACGGCCACGATGTCGTTGAAGCCGGTCGGCTGCATGCGACGCAGCAGATCGCGCATCGGCCCGCCGTCGAGCTGGAACACCCCCAGGGTGTCACCGCGGGAGAGCAGTTCGTAGGTCGCCGGATCATCGAGGGGCAGATGGTCCATGTCCAGGTCCATGCCGCGGTTGGCCTTGATGTTCTCCAGCGCGTCACCGATGACGGTGAGGTTGCGCAGCCCCAGGAAGTCCATCTTCAGCAGGCCGATGGCCTCACACGACGGGTAGTCCCAGCCGGTGATGATCGCGCCGTCCTGCGGGCGCTTCCACAGCGGGATCGCGTCGACCAGCGGCTCGGAGCTCATGATCACCGCGCAGGCGTGCACGCCGGCGTTGCGGACCAGGCCTTCCAGGCCGCGGGCGGTCTCGTAGATGGTGCGCACATCGGGATCGGTGTCGATGAGCCCGCGGACCTCGGCGGCTTCCTTGTACCGCTCGTGCTTGGGATCGGTGATACCCGACAGCGGGATGTCCTTGGCCATGATCGGCGGCGGCAGCGCCTTGGTGATGCGGTCGGCGATGGCGAAACCGGGCTGACCGTAGTTGACCCGGGCCGAGTCCTTGAGTGCGGCCTTGGTCTTGATGGTGCCGAAGGTGATGACCTGCGCCACGCGGTCACTGCCCCACTTGTCGCTGGCGTAGCGCACCATCTCACCGCGGCGGCGGTCGTCGAAGTCGATATCGATATCGGGTGCCGACGGGCGTTCAGGGTTCAGGAACCGCTCGAACAGCAGACCGTGCGGGATCGGGTCGATGTTCGTGATGCCCATGGCGTAGGCCACCAGCGAACCGGCCGCGGACCCACGACCCGGGCCCACCCGGATGTTCACCGAGCGGGCGTAGTTGATCAGGTCGGCGACGATCAGGAAGTAGGCCGGGAAGCCCTTGTCGCAGATGACCTTGATCTCGTAGTTGGCGCGATCGATGTACTCCTGCGGAATCGCCGCGCCCGGGAACCGCCGCTCCGCCAGGCCGGTCATCACCTCGTGCGTCAGCCAGGTCTGCTGGTCATGGCCCTCCGGCACCGGGAACACCGGCATCCGGTCGCGCGGCGACCACACATCGGCGTAGGACTGGACCCGCTCACCGATCAGCAGGGTCGAATCACACGCGCCGGGGACCTGGAGATCCCACAGCGCCCGCATGTCGGCGGCGGACTTCAGGTAATAGCCATCACCGTCGAACTTGAACCGGGTCGGATCGGAGAGTGTCTTGCCGGTCTGCACACAGAGCAGTGCCTCGTGGGTCTGCGAGGCCTCGCGCGTCACGTAGTGGCAGTCGTTGGTGGCCAGCGGCGGGATACCGAGCTTGCGGCCCACTTCCAGCAGGCCTTCGCGGACCCGGCGCTCGATCTCGATGCCGTGATCCATCAGCTCCAGGAAGAAGTTCTCCTTACCGAAGATGTCCTGCCATTTGGCGGCGGCTTCAAGGGCCTCCCGCTCATGCCCGAGCCGTAGCCGGGTCTGCACCTCCCCCGACGGACACCCGGTCGTGGCGATGATGCCCGTGGCGTGCTCGGCGATCAGCTCGGCATCCATCCGCGACCACTTGCCCAGCTGTCCCTCGAAGGAGGCCATCGACGACAGTTTGAACAGGTTGCGCAGCCCGGTCGCGTTCTCGGCGACCATCGTCATGTGGGTGTAGGCACCGGAGCCCGAGACGTCGTCGCCCTTCTGGTTGCGGTCGCCCCAGAGCACGCGCTTGGTGTCGAATCGTGACTCCGGAGCGATGTAGGCCTCGATACCGATGATCGGCTTGATGCCGGCGGCCGTGGCGACGTTGTAGAACTCGCTGGCGCCGAACATGTTGCCGTGGTCGGTCATCCCGATGGCCGGCATCTCCAGGCGCTGCGCCTCGGCGATCATCGGCTTGACCTTGGCAGCGCCGTCCAGCATCGAGTATTCGGTGTGATTGTGCAGATGCACGAAGCTCGAAGACCCAGAAGGGGTGGCACCGGTACCCATAGGCCAGTCAGTCTAGGGCGCGGCACCGACAGCTCCGGCCGGACGCGCGGGAGGAATTGGGCCCGTCGGCGTGCCGCGCGGCGTGTCGGTTTTCGGCCCGGGTCCGTGGCCCCGGCATGCTCGCCGGGTGGACCTGTTGATCACCCATCCATGGCTGACGCTGCCCGCCGGCGCGGCCATGTCGGCCCTCTGGTGGTGGAAGCGTTCGCGGTGGGCGGCCGCGGCCGCACTGGCCTGGCTCGGCTACGGGTTCTGGGAGTTCTTCATCGTCACGGAGGGCCAGGACGCCAACATCCGACTCGACCTGCTGCTGATCTACCCGTTGCTCGTCGTGCTGACGATCACCACGGTGGTCGCGACCCTTTCGCGCAGCACCGGAGATTGAGGCCACGGCAGCGCAGCGGGCGTCGTACCGTAGGTCTCAGATATCTCCCGTCGGCTGTATCGTATGACTCCGTGATCGAGCTCATCAATGTCGCCAAGACATTCGGCGGTGGCGTTCCCGCCCTTCGTGACGTGAGCTTTTCCGTGCCGACCGGCTCGGTGTGCGGATTGCTGGGGCACAACGGGGCCGGCAAGACCACGACGGTCAAGATCTTGTCCACCCTGCTCATGCCGACCTCGGGGCAGGCCATCGTCGCCGGTTACGACGTCGCCAAGGAACCGGCGAAGGTCCGGCACCATATCGGGGTCACCGGTCAGGATGCCGCACTGGATCCGCGGCTGACCGGCCGCGAGAACCTGGTTCTTTTCGGCCGCCTGCGCGGTATGAGCCGCGCCCAGGCGCGCGCCCGGGCCGAGGAGCTGATCGCCCAGTTCGACATGGGACACGCAGCCGATCGATTGGTCATGGGCTACTCCGGTGGCATGCGGCGGCGCATCGACATCGCGGTGTCCCTGGTCGTGCTGCCCAAGGTGCTGTTCCTCGACGAGCCGACGACGGGCCTGGATCCGCGCAGCCGCCGCGATGTCTGGGATCTGGTGTCGAGCCTGAAAGCTCAAGGCATCACGGTCCTGCTGACGACGCAGTATCTCGAAGAGGCCGACATCCTGAGCGATTCAATCGTCATCCTCAACGCTGGACAGATCGTGGCCAGCGGCACCGCCGACGAGCTCAAGCGCCAGACCGGTTCGAGCTATTGCGAGATGACCCCGCTGGATCCGGCCGACCTGGCCCGGATCGCCGCCGCGCTGTCCGACTTCGACGAGGTCGAGGTGGACGCCGACGCCTCGACGGTGTCTGTGCCCGCACCCAACGGTGTCGCCACCCTGACCGAGGTATTCCGTCGGATGGACGAGATCGAGGTCGAGTTGATCGACATCTCGCTGCGCAGGCCGTCGCTGGACGAGGTGTTCCTGCACCTGACCACCCCGGTCACCTCGACGTGACGGCAACCGGCATCCTGACCGCGCGCGTGGTGCGCCGCGGTCAGCTCGACCTGGCGTTCGCCGTACTGGTGCCCATCTCGGGTCTGATCGGCCTGGCGCTGCTACTGCGCGATGTGATCCCTACAGGAGCAATGAGCTACCAGCAGTACATCCTGCCCGCCATCGTGGTGCAGGCCATGCTGTTCGGGGCGCTGACCACCACCGACCGTGCGGCCTGGGCGAAGGTCAGCGGGCTTGATACCCGCATGCGGACATTGCCGATCTCGCCATACGCGATGCTGCTCGCGCGGATGAACTTCTGCTTGATTCGCGGTGTGCTCGGCCTGGCCGCATCCATCCTCGGGGCCTACATCCTGGGCTTCCGGTTCACCACCGGATTCGGCTATTTCGCCGCGTTCGTGTTGCTGTCCCTGTTGCTGACGCTGGCCCTGTCCTTCGGCGCCGATGTGATCGGGACCAAGGCCGGCCGGCCGGAGGTGGCCAGCCAGCTCCTGATGATTCCCCAGGTGGTCCTCGTGGTGCTGTCGACCGGCCTGGTGCCCGTCGACGCGTTCCCGTCCTGGATTCACCCGTTCGTGCAGTACCAGCCGATCTCACAGATCATCGATACGTTGCGCGGATTCACCAGCGGCCAGCTGGAGACAGGCACACTGCTCACGGCCTTGGCATGGTGCGTGGGAATGCTGATCGTGTTCGGGGCCATGGCCGTTCGACTGCAGGGACGCGAATCGTGAAAGCTGAAACCGCGTATCGCCATGCACTCCTGAGCGAGGCCTGGATCTTCGCCGGCCGATTGTTCCTCCAGTGGCGCCGCTTCCCGATGGTTCCCGTGCAGGCGTTGCTGTTCCCGACCGGCCTGCTGGTCATCTACGGCCTGCTGGTCGGCAAGTCGATGGTCCGACTCACCGGAAACAGCGGTCTGGATCTGTTGATCCCGGTCTGCACGCTGGCAGGCGCCATGTCGGCCGCCGTCGGCGCCGGCCTCGTGGTCCCCTACGACCGCGACAGCGGACTGCTCACCCGGATGTGGCTCATGCCGGTCCGGCGGACATCGGTACTGCTCGGCGCGCTGATCGCCGAGGCGATCCGCACTTTTCTCGGCTCAGCGCTGGTGGTCGCGGTCGCTTACGCCATGGGGTTCCGCTTCGCGGGCAACGGGTTCGGATTCGCGTTCTACCTGTTGATCCCCTCGATCCTGGTGGTGTCGTTCGCGACGATCGTCATCACACTTGCTCTGCAACCCAAGGCCCGGGTAATTCTCACGTGGATCCAGTCCGCGTGCATGGGTTTGGCGTTCGCGACGCTGATTCCCCTGCACCGGATTCCCGCGCTGCTGCGACCGTTGGCCGAGTATCAGCCTGTCGCACCCGCCGCGGCGACCATGCGGGCGCTGTCCTCCGGTGGACCGCTGCTGCAACCGGTGCTGCTCATGGTCCTCTGGACCGTGGTGATCGGCGCTGTGTTCGTGCCCATCACGGTGCGCGGCTACCGCGCGGCCGTCGAGGGCGGTAAGCAGGAGGGCTGAGCGAGCTCAGTCCGCCGCGATGTCGAAAGGGGCGGGCATCTCGAACTCCGAGCGCTTCAACGTCGCGGTGAAGTAGCCGTACTGGAATGCGAGGCCCACCAGCGCGTTGGCCAGCAGTTCGCTTGGTGGGCGCTGCAATTCGGCCCGCAAAATCGACCAGGCCTCCTTCGGCGAGGTCTTGGCCGGCACGTGGACCCCCGCCGCCGCGCCGTCATTGCGATTGGCCCAGCGGATGTAGGCGTTGCTGTTTCCGTAGCGCTTCCACTGGCTGGCCAGGTCCCGCATCGCGGTCCGCGGTTCCCATTCCATGAGCACCCGGGTGTCGGTGGCGATGGTCCCCAGGCCCTGTTCCTGGATGCG
Organism: Mycolicibacterium bacteremicum; assembly: GCF_002086115.1. Lineage (GTDB taxonomy): Bacteria > Actinomycetota > Actinomycetes > Mycobacteriales > Mycobacteriaceae > Mycobacterium > Mycobacterium bacteremicum. Next base: position 174,836 of record NZ_MVHJ01000001.1, on the reverse strand, counting down.
CCAGCAGATGTCGAGGTCTCCCCCGCCGCGCATCGAGCGGAAGCCGCCGACCGCGACGAAGGCCGCCCGGTCGATACCGAGGTTGGCGGTCGGGAAGTAATCCGGCTTGGGCGGCACCATTCCGATGGTCGCCTTCATCGCCCCACCGCCGCGGGGCAACATGAATGGCTGCATCGCCGCCGCCAACTTGGCGGCCAGCGTGGGACCGGTCAGTGTGCGGACGTTTGTACAGGACAGCGCGACTCCGGGTTGCTGCTGAAGTCCGCGGTGCGCCTCCAGCAGTCCCGGCAACGGACGGCAGCGCCCGTCGGTGAACAGCAGGACATCGGCATCGGACCTGCTGGCCGCCAACTGCCGTGCGTAATACGGGCCGCGACTCTTCGACACCGTCACGACGTTGGCGCCCAGCGATCGGGCCACGGCCGCGGTGTTGTCGGTGGACGCGTCGTCGACGACGGTCACCCGATCCCCGTCGGCGAGCTGGTCGAGGGTGGGGGCCAGAAGTTTCGGTAGGTGTCCCGCCATGTCCCGGACCGGGATGATCACCTCGATCCGGGTCACGCGGTCAGTCCACCCCTGCCCAGGCTGTACACCTGCCACCCGGCGCCGGACCAGTACTGCCGGTCGAGCGCGTTGCGGGTATCCAGCAGACGCGGCTCCTTGACCACCGCCCGGAACGCCGCGGGATCGATGCCGGTGTATTCGTCCCACTCGGTGGCCAGCACGATGAGATCGACGTTGCGGCAGGCTTGTTCCACGTCATCGAAGTAGCCCAGGGTGGGGAACCGCGCCTTGGCGTTCTCGATGGCCTTCGGATCGTGCACGCGGACATCGGCGCCCTTGAGGTGCATGGCGGCCGCGACGTTGAGTGCCGGCGAATCGCGGACATCGTCACTGTTGGGCTTGAAGGCCGCGCCCAGTACCGCGATGCTCTTGCCCAGCAACTCACCGCCGACGACCGCGCGCGCGACCGAGACGGCCTTCTCCCGGCGACGCAGGTTGATCTTGTCGACCTCGTGCAGGAACCTCAGCGCGTCCGAGGCGCCAAGTTCACCGGCTCGCGCGCTGAAGGCGCGGATGTCCTTGGGTAGGCAGCCGCCGCCGAAACCGAGCCCGGCGTTGAGGAACCGCTTGCCGATGCGTTCGTCGTAACCCAGCGCGCGGCTGAGGGTGACCACATCGGCGTCGACGATCTCGCACACTTCGGCCATTGCGTTGATGAACGAGATCTTGGTCGCCAGAAAGGCATTGGCGGCAACCTTGACCAGCTCGGAGGTCGGCAGGTCGGCCGTCAGGTGGGGGGTGCCTGCGTCCAGCAGGGGCCCGTACACCTCCTGCAGCGTCTTCTCGGCATATTCGGAGGTCACGCCGAACACCAAGCGGTCTGGTTGCAGCGTGTCCTCGATCGCCTTGCCCTCGCGGAGGAACTCCGGGTTCCAGGCGACCTCCAACCGGTGCGGCGAGGAGGTCGCGGCGACCTCACCGACCAGTCGCTGCGCGGTACCGACCGGCACGGTGGACTTTCCGACGATCAGGCCGTCGCAGTCGGCGTTGACCGCGACGGACCGGAACGCACTGTCGACATATGAGATGTTGGCCGCATCCGAACCCGCCAGCTGGGGCGTGCCGACACAGACGAAGTGCACCGAGGCGCCCGACACCGCATCCTCGACGGATTGGGTGAACCGCAATCGGCCGGTGGCCAGCACCTCACCGAGCAGCTCATCGAATCCGGGCTCGAAGAACGGAGAGGTCCCAGCGGCCAGTGCGGCAATCTTCTTCTCGTCGGTGTCGTAGGCGACGACCTCATGCCCGATCTTTGCCATGCAGGCGGCGTGGACGGCGCCGAGGTAGCCCGTTCCGATCACACTCAGTTTCATCAGGCCCAACTCCAAGCTCTCACAGGAACGATGTTCGACGAGGATGGAAGGACTGTGCCCGCCAAAGAACTCTCCTTGCCTATCTCGCGTCCCGCCGCACGCTGCCTTGCGGACTACCCGTGCGGGGTTGCTGCAGACGCCGTCTGTCGGCGCTAAGTACACCACACCGTGCGGTCGGCGCCACTCGTAGTCGCGGCGCGGACACCCGGGGGCAGGAACGGACCGATCGAGGCGTTCGAACTGACCAGCCACGTCGAACGCGCCACGCCACACCTTTCCCGCCGCAACTATCGATGATCAAGATCAGTCAAGTACAGCTACTTCACAGCACGCTCGGCGCGCGGTGACCAAGCGTCGGGCTCCGTCATGTCGGACGGTTCCGGACGGTCGGGCGCTCCGGAAACCGGACTCTGAACATTTGGCGTCAGCGTTTTCCAGAAGTCGGACAGTTGATGTGACAGCTGGCGGGTGAGGACCGCCACAATATCCGTCCGACCGTCGACCATCCTATAAGGGACCTTCGAATCCGTTGCCAGCGAATCTCTTTAAACATCGTCATCGGCGATAGGACCGCGAGTTCGTGCGCGAACACATTCCGCCCGCGCGAATTTCGGCAAACTCTCAGACGGTTGCCGGAGCACCGTTCGCTGCTCACCACGGAGTCCTGCGACGACATGGACCGATCACGAGGCGGCAGCTGATCAAGATCGAAAACGTCAGGGACTCAGCTAATTTGACACTTGTCCTCATCAAGCATCAGCGGAAGCGGGATGCAAAACTCCCCCGATGGAAACCTGAGAACACTGTTAAAGTCCGCCCATGGCCCGCACGACCCATCGCGCGACTATGCCCGACAGTTCGGCCCAGCGGGCCGCCGACAGCACCGCCGTGAGGACTCCGCAGGCGACCGCCGAGCATTTGATCGGCGGCTCGATCGGCACCCGGGTCGGGCTCGGTCGACCTTCGCCGCGAGTCCTCATCTGGCCGCGCTGGTTCGACAACCCTTACCTGCCAAGCCTCGTCGACGCCTTCCGCGAAGAGGGCCTCGATGTTCGCACGCCGTTCATCCTCAGTTCGGGTTCTGCTCGGCTACGAGCCGGTGACTGGCTGCACGGCCACTGGACGACCGAAGCGCACCGCGACCGCAGGCTCTGGCTGTACAAGACCCGCGCCGGCATGTTCCGTCGACAGATCCAGGAACTGAAGCAGCGCGGTGTCCGCATCGCCTGGACCGCGCACAATCTGGTCCCACACGACGACCCCTACCCTGAACTCGGACGTCGCGCGCGGCAAGAACTACTCGACTTGTGCGACCACGTCTTCATCCATTTTCCCGGGGCCCGAGCAATCCTGGCCGAAGAATTCGGTTACGACGGTCCGACGACGGTGGTCCACCATCCGCATTACATCGACTCGCACCCCATTCCTCCCACCCAATCAGGGGCCCGGGCCGAACTGAGGCTTCCCACCGACGGATTCGTGGCACTGTCGTTCGGACTCATCCGCCCGTACAAAGGCCTCGCAGACATCATCGCTGGGTTCCAGAGGATGGCCCGAGAAAACGACCGACTCATCCTGGCGGGCCACCCGGAGGGGGACGTCGCGGCCGAATTGGCGGCCGCCCGACGTGATCCCCGAATCATCGTGCAGGCGAAGCACATCCCCACCGCACAGGTTCCGACGTACTTCGCGGCCGCCGATGCCGCGGTCATCGCACACCGCACGTTCTTCACATCTGGCAGTGCCCTGCTCGCGCTGAGCATGGGATGCCCAGTGGTGGGACCTGCCGTCAACCACCTTGCCGACCTGGCCGGCGGGCAGCGCCTCTACCCGGTCGAACTCTGCCCTGACGGCCTCGCTGCCGGAATGGCGGAAGCGCGGGCCAAAGCAGCCACGGTCGACCGCGACTCTCTGCGCTACTGGGCGGCCGAATACGGCAGTTGGGCCGATGCCGCACGTCGCAGCGCAGCGGTGTTCCGCAGCAACTGAACGACGACGCCGTCACCCGCCGCGCGTATACCTGAGTCCGCCTACCGGTCCCGCCATGCCGCGCTGACCATGGAGGCCTTGGCCACCGCGACACCGTAACCGACCTCGGTGTCGTCATCATCGGGATCGTCGTCCACGGCGAAGCCCATCGGTGCGGTGCGCTCCTCGGATGCCGCCTTGCGCCGCAGGAACGGCACCTTGCTGCGCAACTCGTTGGGCACCTGTGACGGCCACCAGTTCAGCTCGCCGAGCAGCACGGCGATGGCCGGCACCGTGATGGTGCGGACCAGGAAGGTGTCCAACAGCAGACCGACACCGATGATGAACCCCAGCTGCACGATCGCGGCGATGCTGCTGACGGTCATGGCCAGCATCGACGCGGCGAAGATCAGACCGGCCGAGGTGATCACGCCACCGGTCGCGCCGACGGTGCGGATGACCGCCACCTTGGTGCCGCGGTGCGCCTCCTCCCTGATCCGGGATATCAGCAGCAGGTTGTAGTCGGCACCGACGGCCACCAACACCAGGAAGGTCATGCCCGGGGTGTTCCAGAACAGCGGCTGTTTGAGGATGTACTGGAAGACGATCACCGCGATGCCCAGCGCCGAGGCGTAGGACAGCACCACCGAGAGCACCAGGTAGATCGGGGCCACGATGGCCCGCAGCAGCACCGCCAGGATCAGGAACACCACGATCAGCGTCACCAGCACGATGTAGCGGATGTCACCGTTGTAGTAGCCGCGGATCTCGTTCTGGTAGACGCTGGTGCCCACCATCTGGATAGTGGCGTCCTCCAGCGTCGTGTTGGGCCGGGCGCTCTCGGCGGCCGCGATGATGTCGTCGACCTGGTCCATGGCGTCGGCCCCGAACGGGTCCAGCGCGGTCTGCACCACATACCGGGCGGTGTGGCCGTCCTCGGAGATGAACAGCTTGGCGGCCTTCTCGAACTCCGGCCGGGTCAGGATCTGCGGTGGGATGTAGAAGCCGGACATCGACGGGTCGCCGGCGTCGCGCTTCATCGCCAACAGGAAGTCCGAGGCCTGGCTGAGGCCGCCGCCCATCTGCCGGGTCTGGTCGACCAGCAGCTGCACACCCTGGGCCAGCGCCTCACTGGAGTCGGCCAGCATGTTCATGCCGTTGAGCAGCTCGTCCATCTGCGCCTCGACATCGGCCGGACTGTTCAGCCCGAGCTGGTCGGCTGCGTCGAGCGCGGTGTCGATCTCGGTGGAGATGCCCCCGACGGACCGATGCAGGCTGTCACCCTCGGTGGTGGTCTCCAGCTGCTTGGACAGCTCGTAGAGCTGCTGGATGGTGCCGTCGTCGTAGGCGATGAGGATGCGTTCCATGTCGATACGCACCGCGTTGCAGACAGGGTCGAGGTTGCAGACCGGGCTGGACTTCATCAACGCCACGGTCGGCTGCATCCACAGCGTGTTGAGCACCACCTGCTCCAGCCCGACACCCATGGTCTTGCCGACACCGCGCAGCAGGTCGATCATCTTGGCGCTGGCCTCCACCGAGCGCAGCGTCTCGGTCCCGCCGAACTCCTGCTCCACCTCCACCAGCGAGGTCAGGATGGTGCGCAGCGGGGGCGCGGCGGCCACGATCTCGTCGCGGATCTGGTCCAGCACGTTGGCCAGCGTGCGCGCGCCCTCGGACAGCTGGGTCAGCCGGGAATCGTTCTCGTCGATCAGGTTGGTGGCCTCACCGAGCTTGTCGCCGACCTCACCGGCCTGATGGGTGGCGCGGGCCTCGGTCAGCATCTCCCCGTTGGGTCGGGTGATACCGCGGACCGCCTCGATATCGGGCAGCTGACTGACCCGGTTGGCCATCTGCTCCAGGTCCGCCAACGAGCGCGGCGAACGCAGATCCTGCGTATCGGAGTGCACGACGATGAACTGCTGGATCGACGAGCTGATGGAGAAGTGGTCGTCCATGATCTCGTAGGACCCGTTGCTCGCCGAATCGGTGGGCAGGTTCTTGCGGTCGTCGTAGTTGAAGTCGACCAGCAGGGCGCAACTGGCGAGGGCGATCAGGATGCCGAGGCTGACGAACAGGTTCAGCTTGGGCTTGCGGACGATGAACACGCCCATCCGGCGCCAGAACGGGCCGGTGATGTCCTTGCGGGGATTGACCCAGCCCCGGCGCCCGGCCAGCGTGATGAACGCCGGCAACAGGGTGATCGAGCCGAGGAACCCGATGAAGATCGTCGCGGCCAGCGCGGGCCCGACGGTGGAGAACACGCTGAGCGTCGCGAAGGACAGCCCCAGGAAGGTGATGGCGACCGTGCCGGCCGATCCGGCGATCACCTCGCCGATCGACACCATCGCCGCGACGATGGCCTTGTCGGATTGATACCCCCGTCTCAGATACTCCTGATAGCGACTGAAGTAGAAGACGGCGTAGTCGACGCCGGCGCCCAGCATCATGCCGGTGATGAGCACGATCGTCTGCGGGGCGAGCCCCAGGCCGATCAGACCGAGGCCGGCCACCACCTGCTGGGCCACTGCCAGCGAGATACCGATGCTGATCAGCGGTATCACCATCGCGACGATGTTGCGGTAGACGATGATCAGGATCAGCAAGACCGTGACGACGGTGGAGATCTCGATCAGCACCTGGTCGCTCAGCGAGATCTTGCTGACATCCTCGAACGTCGCGGCCGCGCCGACGATGGCCGGTTTCAGCGTGGTCCCGGCCGTGACCTCGTCGATGATCTCCTTGGCGTCCCGGTAGGCGGCCTGACCCTGCCCGCTGCCCATCGAGCCGTAGAGACTGACCGGCAGGTTCCAGGCCAGCCCGTCCTTGGAGGTCATCGCCTGCCGGATCTCCGGGATGCTGATGAAGTCCTGCATCGACGAGACGATGTCGGTGCGCGCGCGCAGCCGCTCGACCAGCGTGCGGTAGGTGGCCTCGTCGGCCTCGCTCAGGCCGTCCTCGTTGACCAGCACGACCGCGATGAGGTTGGCCGCATCTGCCTCTTTGAAGGCATCTTTCATTTGCTGGTTGGCGGCGATGACCGCCGAGTTGGCGGGCATGAAATCCGGCGGGTTGCGCTCGGCGACCACGATCAACGGCGGGAACGCTGCGAACAGGGAACCGGCGATGACCAGCCACGCGGCGATCATGAGCACCGGATGACGAACGATCGTGCGACCGTTGGCGTCGAGAAGGGCGCGCAGCGACACCTTCGATCGTCTGGACATTGGCGACTAGGCTACATGGTGTTGCTGTTAACTCGTCCAGCTACGAACGCCCCGGGCCGCGGTGTCGTGGTTGCGATGACGATGATCACGGCGTCTCGCCCACCTCCGTGGCGGCCCGCCGGCGGCGCGTCCGCACCACGGAATCCACGGTGAACACCGCCAGCGCCACCCAGATCAGCGCAAATCCCAGCCAGCGGGCCGGCGGCATCGGCTCACCCCCGACGACGATCCCCCACGTCAGTTGCATCACCGGTGTCAGATAGAACAACAGCCCCATCGTCACCATCGGCAGCCGTTGCGCGGCGGCGGCAAACAGCAGCAGCGGCAGGGCCGTCAGCACACCCGCCAAGACGAGCAATGCGGTGTGCCCCGCGCCGTGCCCGACGACGGTGCCACCGCCGCCGACCTGCAGCGCGACCAGATACGCCAGCGCGAACGGAGTGGCCAGACCCGCCTCGACCCCGACGCTCACCCGCGGATCGGTCGCCACCACCTTCTTCACGGCGCCGTACAACCCGAACGACAGCGCCAGGCCCAGGCCGATGTACGGGGGCGCGCCGACCTGAAATGTGAGGACCAACACACCGGCGATCGCCACGCCCAGCGCCGCCCACTGCGCCGCGGTGAGCCGCTCGCGGAACACCAGCAGCCCCAGCATCACCGTCACCAGCGGATTGATGAAGTACCCCAGCGCGGCATCGACGACATGGCCGTTGTTGACCGCGTAGACGTAGATGACCCAGTTGGCCGCGATCAGTGCCGAGGCGACGGACAACAGCAGCCAGGTGCGCGCGGTGATGGCACGCAGGTCGGCCACCCGGCGCACCACCGCGACGACGATCGCCAGGAACACGAAGCTCCAGACGATGCGATGGGCGAGGATCTCCACCGCGCCTGCCGGTTTGAGCAGTGGGAAGAACGCCGGGAACAGGCCCCACATGCCGTATGCGCCGGCCCCGAACAGCAGCCCGCTGCGCTCGACGCCGCCGGTGGACCTCACAGCTGGTGGCTGCGGATGCGGTCCAGTGCCAGCTGCAGGTCGGCCGGGTAAGGGCTGGTGACCTCCAGCCAGCGTCCGTCACCCGGGTGCGCGAAGCCCAGCGACCGGGCATGCAGCCATTGCCGTTCCAGGCCCAGCTTCTTGGCCAGCGTCGGATCGGCGCCATAGGTGAGGTCGCCGCAGCACGGATGGTGCAGCGCCGAGAAGTGCACCCGGATCTGGTGGGTGCGCCCGGTCTCCAGATGGACGTCGAGCAGGCTGGCTGCCACGTGCGCCTCGACGGTGTCGTAGTGCGTGACGCTGTGCCGACCGCCCTCGGTGACCGCGAACTTCCAGTCGTGTCCCCGGTGCCGGCCGATCGGGGCATCGATGGTCCCGCTGGACGGATCCGGGTGGCCCTGCACCAGCGCGTGGTAGCGCTTGTCGACCGTGCGCTGTTTGAACGCGCGCTTGAGCAGGGTGTAGGCGCGCTCGGAGATGGCCACCACCATCACTCCGGAGGTGCCGACATCGAGCCGGTGCACGATGCCCTGGCGTTCGTGCACCCCCGACGTGGTGATCCGGTAGCCGGCGGCGGCCAGCCCGCCCAGCACGGTCGGACCGGTCCAGCCGACAGAAGCGTGCGCGGCCACACCGGCCGGTTTGTCGACGACCACGATGTCGGCGTCGGAGTACAGGATGGACATGCCCTCGATGTCGACGGGCGTATTCTCCACCGGCGCGGGTGGTTCGGGCAGTCGGACGTCCAGCCAGGCGCCGGCGATCAGCTTGTCGGATTTGCCGGCCGCGACCCCGTCGAGCTCCACGCCGCCCTCTTCGGCGATCGCGGCGGCCACCGTCCGGGACAACCCGAGCAGGCGCGCCAGGCCGGCGTCGACCCGCATACCGGCCAGTCCCTCCGGGACGGGCATCGAGCGGGACGTCATCAGTTCGGCGCGTCCGGTTGATCGCGCGGCTGCTCGGCGGTCACCGCGGGCGCGGGTTCCACCGACTCCTGTGCCGGCGCCGGCGCGGGGGGTTCGGCCTGCTCGTCCTCCGGCCGGTGTCGACCCGCGGTGTCGTAGTCGAAGCCGAACAGCGACAACACCACCAGCAGGATCGCCCCACCGACCACCGCCGGGTCGGCGACGTTGAACACCGGCCACCAACCGATGGACAGGAAATCCACCACATGCCCGCGCAGCGGACCCGGTGAGCGGAAGAAACGGTCGATCAGGTTGCCCAGCGCACCGCCCAGGATCATCCCCAGGCCCAGGGCCCACCACGGCGACACCAGCCGACGTCCCATCCAGATGATGCCGATGACCACCCCGGTGGCGATCAGCGTCAGCACCCAGGTGTAGCCGGTGGCCATCGAGAAGGCCGCGCCGGAATTGCGCACCAACGTCCAGGTGACGGTGTCGCCGATGATCGAAACCGGCTGCCCGGGCACCAGCAGGCGCACGGCGAGGACCTTGGTGACGATGTCGAGGATCAGCACCACACCGGCGATGGTGAGCAGCAGGCGCAGCCTCTTGCGGGGCCGCGGTTGTGCTTGCTCATCCGCGGTCACCGGCTCGGCGGAGCCTGTCGAGTCCTCAGTCACCGCTCCATCATCCCAAACTGTCGGGCCGCCGCCGCGATGCCGTCCGGATCGGCGGTCGCCATGGTGAACAATCGCAGCCATGCCCAGGATCACCGTCATCAGTACCGGCGGCACCATCGCGACCAGTTCCGGGGCCGACGGCGTCGCACGGCCCGCCCGCAGCGGTGCGGACCTGACGGCCGGCCTCGACGTGGACGTGCTGGATCTGATGGCCGTGGACAGTTCCGCGCTCGGACCGGCCGACTGGGACCGGATCGCCGCCGCGGTCGCCGCGCGGGCCGCCGACCCCGCCTGCGGCGGCATCGTCGTCACCCACGGCACCGACACCATGGAGGAGACGGCGTTGTGGCTGCAGCTGACCCACGACGGTCCGGTGCCGGTGGTGCTGACCGGTGCCCAGCGCAGCGCCGATGCCCCCGACGCCGATGGTCCGGCCAACCTGCGCGATGCCATCGCGGTCGCCATCGCGGTCGCCGGCGCGGCCGGCGGCGGGGTGCTGGTGAGCTTCGCCGGGACGATCTGGCAGCCGCTGGGCATGTACAAGGCGGCCACCGAGGACCTGTCCGGCTTCACCGGGACCGCCGTCGGCACCGTGCGCGACAGGCGCGTCGAGATCACCGCAGCACCCCGCGGTCCGCGGTTCGGCGCGCTGAGCGCGGCCCGGGCGCCGCGGGTGGACATCGTCGCCGCCTATCCGGGTGCCGATGCCGTCGCCATGGACGCCTGCGTGGCCGCCGGCGCGCGCGGGCTGGTCCTGGAGGCCCTCGGCGCGGGCAACGCCGGAGCGGAGATCATCGACGGGGTGCGTCGGGCCGCCGGTGCGGGCGTCACGGTCGTGGTGTGCACCCGGGTGCCGGGCGGACGGGTGCGACCGGCGTACGGGCCGGGCCGCGAGCTGTCCGATGCCGGCGCGGTGCCGGTCGCCGGGCTGCGTCCGGCGCAGGCCCGGGTGCTGCTGATGGCCGCGCTGTCCGCCGGCGCCGCGGTCGACGACGTGTTCGCGCAGTGGGGCTGACGGTCAGTCGGCGGACGGGTCGAGCGTGTCCAGGTAGTCGCGCCAGTCCAGGCTGTCGATCGGGTTGGCCCGGCTGAGTTCGGGCAGGTCGGCACGGAAGGTGCGGGCAATCCCCGGCCCGGACGCCCGGGTCTCGAAGCGCACCGTCATCACCCCGTGGCCGGCACCCTGGACCCAGCCGTGGCCGTATTCACCGTGGCGCACGTCGTCACCGACCCGCCACGGCTCCGGTCCGGCGCGCACCGGGGCCGGTGTCTGGCTGTCGGGCACCTCGTCGTCGATGAGATCCAGGTCGGGGAACAGCGACTCCTGCTGAACTTCCGACAGTCCCGAGAAGCCCACGCCGACAAGGCGGATCGGACCGACCTCGATCGGGTCGAGGAGCAGCCGACGGGCCGTGGCGACCAGGGTCGCGGCGTCGGTACTCGCGTACGGCAGCGTCGCCGAACGGGTCAGGGTCGCCATGTCGGACTTCTTCAGCTTCACCGTCACGGTCCGGGCGCCGCGGCCGTCCTTGAGCAGGCGCCGATGGGCGTGCTCACCGATGGTGGCGATGGCATCCCGGAGTTGGTCGAGCGTGCGCAGATCCTCGGCGAAGGTGGACTCGGCGCTGATCTGCTTGGCGGGTGCGTTCTCGGCCACCGGGCGGTCGTCGATGCCGCGGGCCAGCCGGTGCAGCGCCGGACCGATGGTGGCGCCCAGCACATCGGCGACCTCACCGTCGCTGAGCGCAGCGAGCGCCCCGATGGTCTCGATGCCGAGCCGGCGCAGCTTGTCCTCGGCCACCGGGCCTATCCCCCACAGCTTGCGCACCGGCAGCGCCGACAGCAGCGCCTGCTCGTCGGCGCGCCCGATGACCCGGATACCGTCCGGTTTGGCCAACCCGGAGGCGATCTTGGCGACCTGTTTGCCCGACCCGGCGCCCACCGACGCGATGAGCCCGGTCTCGCTCAACACCTTGGCGCGCAGATCTTCACAGAACTGTTCGACATCGGCGCCCGGCGCGCCGGCCAGTTCGGCAGGCTCGCCGAACGCCTCGTCGAAGGACAGCTGTTCCAGCACCGGCACCACGGAGCGGACGGTCTCGAAAACCCGTCGACTCGCCGTGCCGTAGACCACACCGCGTGGCGGCAGCACCACCGCACCGGCGCCGACCAGGCGGCGGGCCTGATGCATCGGCATCGCCGAGCGTGCCCCGAAGACACGGGCCTGATAGCTGGCGCCGGCCACCACGCCGCGTCCGCCGAGACCGCCGACCAGGACCGGCCGATGGCGCAGGGTGGGTCTGGTGAGCTGCTCGACGGATGCGAAGAAGGCATCCATGTCCAGATGCAGCACCCACCGTTGCACAACTGGAAATGCTAGGTGTCCGGTCCGACGGTGTGCGCGCACGCGCCGCCGGCGCCGCTCGCGCGGCTACCCTGACGGCCATGGAAGACGTGCCGATCCGCGACGAGTCGATCCGGCTCGGTCAGTTCCTCAAGCTGGCCGGCCTGATCGACACCGGCGCGGACGCCAAGTCGGTCATCGCTGACGGACTGGTCAGTGTCAACGGTGAGGTCGACACGCGCCGCGGCCGGCAGCTGCATCCCGGCGACGAGGTGTCCTTCGCCGGCAGGTCGGCCCGGGTGGCCCCAGGCTGACCCGCCCCGGCATCAGGCCTTGGCGATGGTCACCAGCACGCCCTCGCCGACGTCGTGACCGTCCACCACATCGCCGAACTCGAAGTCGGTGGCCAGGATCTCACCGGCGATCAGATCGCGGTGGGTGGCCGCCCATTCGGTGAACTCGGCGGGCACCGACATGCGCACGGCGATCCGGTCCGACACGTCCAGGCCGCTGGTCTTGCGCAGCTCCTGCAGCTCGCGGATGCGGTCCTTGGCCCAGCCCTCGGCCTCCAGCTCGGGGGTCACGGTGCCGTCGAGCACCACCAGGCCGGCACCGTCGGGCAGCGCAGCGGTCCATTCCGGGTCGGCGGCAACGAGTTTGGAGGTGAACTCGGCCGGTAGCAGCGTCGCCGGTCCGGCCGTCAGCGTGCCGTCGGCGTTGAGCACGCCCTCGCCGGCCTTGACCGCCTTGATCGCCGCCTGGACATCCTTGCCGATCCGCGGTCCGGCGGCCCGCGCGTTGACCGCGAGCTCGAACCGCCCATAGGTGTCGATCTCGTCGCTCAGCTCGACCGACTTGACGTTGAGCTCGTCGGCGATCAGATCGATGAACGGCCGCAGGCTGTCCGGATTCTGCACTGCCACAGTCAGTTTCGGCAACGGAAGCCGCACCCGCAGCTTCTTGGCCTTACGCAGCGAGGATCCGGTGGAACACACCTCGCGGACCTGGTCCATGGCGGCGACCAGGTCCGGATCGGCGGGCAACTCGTCGGCCGAGGGCCAGTCGGTCAGGTGCACCGACCGCTGTCCCGTCACGCCGCGCCAGATGACTTCCGAGACCAGCGGCAACAACGGCGCCGCCAACCGGCCGGTCACCTCCAGCACGGTGTGCAGGGTGTCGATGGCGTCGGCGTCCTCCTCCCAGAATCGCGAACGCGACCGGCGCACATACCAGTTCGTCAGCGCCTCGGTGAACTGGCGCAGCTGGTCGCAGGCACCCGAGATGTCGCAGACATCCAGCGACTCGGTGAGCTCATCGCGCAGCGCGGCGAGCTTGGCCAGGATGTAGCGATCCAGCACGTGCGTCGAATCGGTACGCCAGGTCCCCTTCGCGGGCGCATACAGGGTGAGGAAAGTGTAGGCATTCCAGAACGGCAACTGCACCTGACGGACACCTTCGCGGATGCCCTGCTCGGTGACGATCAGGTTGCCACCGCGCAGGATCGGCGAGGCCATCAGGAACCAGCGCATGGCATCGGAGCCGTCGCGGTCGAACACTTCCGACACGTCCGGGTAGTTGCGCAGCGACTTGCTCATCTTCTGACCGTCGTTGCCCAGCACGATCCCGTGCGAGACACAGGTTTTGAACGCCGGCTTGTCGAACAGCGCGGTGGCCAGCACGTGCATGGTGTAGAACCAGCCGCGGGTCTGGCCGATGTACTCGACGATGAAATCGCCCGGGAAATGCGCTTCCTCGGCGCCGTCGGGTCCGCTGACCCCATCGAACCACTTCTGGTTCTCGAACGGATAGTGCACCTGCGCGTACGGCATCGACCCGGAGTCGAACCAGACATCGAGCACATCCTCGATACGCCGCATGGTCGACTTGCCGGTCGGGTCATCGGGATTGGGGCGGGTCAGCTCGTCGATGAACGGCCGGTGCAGATTGTCCGGACGCACGCCGAAATCACGCTCGAGCTCGTCGAGGCTGCCATACACATCGGTGCGCGGATAGGCCGGATCATCGGACACCCACACCGGGATCGGCGTGCCCCAGTAACGGTTGCGTGAGATCGACCAGTCGCGGGCATTGGACAGCCACTTGCCGAACTGCCCGTCCTTGACGTGCTCGGGGTACCAGGTGATCTGCTGGTTGAGCTCGACCATCCGATCGCGGAACGCGGTGACCTTGACGAACCAGGACGACACCGCCCGGTAGATCAGCGGGTTGCGGCAGCGCCAGCAGTGCGGATACGAGTGCTCATAGGTCTCGTGCCGCAGCAGCACCGGCGCGTTGACCGCCGCGGGCCCGGTGCCGTTCTTGAGGTCCTTGATGATCTGCGGGTTCGCCTCGAAGACCTGTAACCCGGCGTAGTCGGGGACGCTTCCATCGAAGCGGCCCTTGGAATCGACCGGGGTCACCGCGACGATGTCGGCGGTGTCGGCGGTCGCCTTGTCGTCCTCGCCGTAGGCCGGGGCCATGTGCACCAGACCGGTGCCGTCCTCGGTGCTGACGAACTCGGCACCGAGCACCTGGAAGGAGTTACGCGCCTGCTCGGCGTCGACGAAGAAGGCGAACGGCGGCAGATAGTGCGTGCCGAGCAGTTGTTCGCCCAGGTAGCTGGCCACCACGACGGGCTCCTCGCCCAGTTCGCGGGCGTAGGCGCCCAGCCGGGCCTCGGCCAGCACGAACCGGTGCCCGTCGGGCCCGTCGACCACGACATAGCTGACGCCGGGATTGACCGCGACGGCCTGGTTCGAGGGCAGCGTCCACGGCGTGGTGGTCCAGACCAGCAGGTAGGCGCCGGCGGCCGGACCGTCGGTCGCCTGGAATCCGACGGTCAGCGCCGGGTCCTGGCGGCTCTGGTAGACGTCGTCATCCATCCGCAGCTCATGGTTGGACAACGGGGTCTCGTCGTTCCAGCAGTACGGCAGCACGCGGTTGCCCTGATAGGCCAGGCCCTTGTCCCACAGCTGCTTGAACGCCCAGATGGTGGACTCCATGAAGTCCAGATCCAGTGTCTTGTAGTCATTTTCGAAGTCAACCCAGCGCGCCTGGCGGGTGACATAGGCACGCCACTCCCCGGCGTACTTCATCACCGAGGCGCGGCAGGCGTCGTTGAACTTCTCGATACCCAGCTCTTCGATCTGGGTCTTGTCGGTGATGCCGAGTTGGCGTTGCACCTCGAGTTCGGCGGGCAGGCCGTGGGTGTCCCAGCCGAATCGGCGTTCCACCTTGTACCCACGCATGGTGCGGTAGCGCGGGACGATGTCCTTGACGTATCCGGTGAGCAGGTGGCCGTAGTGCGGCAGGCCGTTGGCGAACGGCGGGCCGTCGTAGAACACGTACTCCGGCGCACCGTCGCGGCGGGCGATACTGGCCCGGAAGGTGTCGTCGGCTCCCCAGTACTCGAGGACCTCGGTCTCCAGCGCGGGGAAGTTCGGGGTTCCGGCGGCCGGCTTCGGGTAAGCGGCCGGTGTCGGGTGAGCGGTCACTGCGTCTCCTGTGTGCCCAGCGGTTCAGGCACGGGGACGAACATCGCGCCGGTGCGCGAGCCCGCGGTACCACCCCGCTTGCACACCGAGACCGATGCGCCGCTCAACTACGGGCGATGACGGGCCCGACCGTCCGGTTCTACTGGGGCCCGCTGTGGCGCAGGCGCAGGCCCGTTCTTCCGGAGGCTCCCCGGTGATGGCCGGATCGACGCCTGTGACTGCGCAGAGTCTACCGGTCAGGCGGCGTCGATCGCGGCCGGGACCGCCTCGGAGGTGATCTCGACGAGGGCCCGCGGGAACTGCTCGGCCAACTCCTCGATGGTGTAGGTCTCGAACTGGCGCGCATCGAACCAGAAGTCGAGCTGCACCAGGCCGGCGCTGCGGTAGGCACGCAGCTCCAGGGCATGCCCCTCCAGCGGCTCATCCACCGAGACGGGGCCGGCGCACCGGAACGACAGGTCGGCCAGCGTCTGGCCCGGGCGCCGCACGGTGGAGCCGGCGAGCGCGGAGCACACGTGCGCCAGCAATTCGGTGGCGTCCAGGTCGGCGGGCAGCACACAGTCCAGCGCGATGATGTGCGAGTCGACGTCGACCGCGGCCACCCCACTACCGATGGTGCGGGCCACGGCCCGGCCCAGTGCGGCGAGCAGGATCTTGCCGTTGAGGACGCCCAGGTGAGCGGCTGCTCCGTCGAGTTCGGCACTGAGCACGGCCGGGAGTTCGACCGAGACGTGCTCCAGGTCCGACTCCGCGGGCAGGCCCTCGGCGTCGTAATCGGTGACCGCCAAGGTGGCGGCGATGTCGGTCGCCTGACCGATGACGAGTTCGAAGCCGGAGGTCGAGAAATCGTCGACGTGGACCCGGTCCTGGAAAAGCGGAGCAACCATGAAGCAGAGACTACAGCCGGATTCCCAAAAATGGGACATCACTCCCGAAAGTCTGACACCCATGTCAATTAAAGGCCGGATGTCCGCTGAACGGTTGCTGGCCTTCAATACAGGGAAGGGGTTATTGTCAACGGGTGCCACGTACAGATGAGAACGGCCGTCAGCTGAAAGCCCTGCTCGATTACCTGCTGGACGGGGACATCGAGGCCAAGGACATCTATGACGCGCTGGACATCTCCAGCAGCACCTATTACCGGCGCATCAAAGAGGCCAGCTATCCCGATGCCGAGGAGCTGCGCCGCATCGCCGACCGGTTCGCGCTGAGCTATCCGGATCTGCAGATCCGGTTCGGCCTGATGAGCAGGCAAGAGGTCTGGAACTACATCGAATCCACGCCGTTCACCGTCACGGCCGTCAAGGAGACCGTGCGCGAGCAGACCGCCACCCAGCAACACGCGCGGCCGAAAAGACTTTCGGAAATGACGCCGCGTAGCGACGCGCCGCCGCTTTAACCGGTAGCATTTGCTGGAAGAAATTCCGCACCACGGCCTCGAAAGCACCGCACGATGGAACTGACCGCACTGATCGCGATCACACTCATGTGTATCTCGTGGAGCCTGTGGATCCGCCGTGTCACGTGGTCGTGTCGCTGGGAAGTCGCCGCGACGCTGAACATCGCCCTGCAGGGCGGCGCCATTCTGCTGATGTCGCCGTGGGCCTCGGAGACCATCGGGAAAGCCCTGCACTCGGTCACCGGGATGTGGAACCTCGAGGACTTCATCGGTCACGACATGTACATCGTGGCCGCCTCGGCGATCGTCTACAACGCGCTGGGTCGGTTGGCCGATGACAACGCCATGCAACGGGCCTTCAAGCAGTACGTCGAATACCCGGCCACCGTGTGCATCCCGTTGTTGCTGGCCGCGTTCGCGATGAGCAACGCCCATGACGTCTATGCCCGCGACTTCTTCGCCTCCCCCACCGACGGCTGGCTGGCCACCTACTGGGCCATGCTCTGCGGTCTGCTGATCTACCTGCTGGGCTACGGCGCCCGCGCGCTGCTGGTGCTGCGCAAGGATCCGCGGTCCCGGCGGATCGCCAACATCTACCTGGCCGCCTGCGCCAGCGGCATCATCGCCTGCATCATCCGGATCGCCACCGCGATCTGGCCGGCCGCGCTGGACTTCGAACGCGGCGTGCTGGTCTGGATCTTCGCCTGTGGGTGCGGTGCCGGTTTTGCGCTGTCCTCGGCGCATTCCTGGCGCATCAAGACCAAATGGTTCGCCAAGGCCGATCGCTGAGTCGGCTGGGCGACCCGGCCACCCCTTACACTCGATCAGCAACGACACGTTGCCGTCCGGGTTGCGCCTGCCCATCCGCTCGCCGAGCTTGGCGCTGATCGCGGCCAGCATCGAATAGCCGTTGCCACCCAGCGATTGCGCCTTGGCATCCCATTCGGCCAGGTCGACGTAGGTGGTGATGGCGGGCACGATGACCCGTTCGTCCGGGTTGGCGACCGGCGGCCTGGCCGGTGCGGCGGCAGCCTGCTGGCCGGCCTCCTGGCTGCCGGCACGCAGTACCTTGACCGCCTTGCGGGCGGCGCGGGCGATGGTGGGCAGCTCACGCACCGTCTCGCGCAGATCCTCGACGATGGCCCGGCCGGTGCGCCGGGACAACGGCGGCGGGTAACCGATGTCGATGTTGGCGCCGGCCACCGCGGTGCCGACCGCCAGCAGGGCGGCCACCCCGTCCCCCAGGCAGTGCGATCCCACCACCGAGATGGCGGTCACGCCCTCGGTGAACGACTGCACCGCCATCTGCCAGCCCGGACCGTCCTCGGGGTCGACGGTGACCTGGGCCCAGCGGTCGGCCCAGTCGCTGATCTCCGCGCGCGGCAGGGGGTCGGTGTTGATGTGCAGCGGCGCGGCCGGGCCCAGCGCGGACACCCAGCGGTACCGGCCGAACGGTAGCGGTGAGCGCTCGACGCGGCGGCCGGCCATGCCATAGCCGAAGTTGCGGTGGAACCGGCGAACCTCGTCCATGTTCACCGGATGCTCGTACACCCATACGACCTGGATCATCTGTACCCGACCGGTGGCGCGGTTGGCGCGCACCAGCGCCTCGTCCCACAGCGTCAGCCGATTACCCACGGCGTCGCCATTGGTGAACTCCAACAGACCTGTCCCCTTTTACTCGATCACGCCGGACAGCCCGAAAGCGGCCAGCGTCTTCTCCAGTTCGGCACGCAGCCAGGCGGTGGTGTTCTCCGCGCCCGGCGCGTACGCCGCGAAAGTCAGCGTCTCGGCACCGTTGATCCGGCCGGCGACCACGGTCAGCAGCCCGCACCGTTCCTCCAGCGCGTGTCGGGTGGCGACCCGGTCGATACCGCGCAGGAACACGATGTCGGCCGGGGTGCCGTCGACATTGGGCAGATCGGGCGGGACATCGCCCATGTTCGAGCACGAGACGGGCAATTCGGTGGAGAACCCGAACGCCACATCGGCCATCTTGCGCACCACCCGTTTGGGGATGAACGGTGTCAGCGGCAGCAGCTTGAGGTCCTCGTTGGGCACCTCGCGGGCCACCCGCAGACCTTCCTTCATCGCGGCGCGCGCCTCGGTCAGATCCGTTGTCACCTTGTTCGGATCGATGGCCAGGTTCACCAGAATGACGGCATTGGCACGGGTGTCCTCGTCGCCGGGCAGCCGGTCACCCTGCGGAATGTTGAGCGTGACGTTGCCGTCCGGCCCGACCCGGCCGATCTGCTGGGCCAGTTTGGCGACGAATCCGGCGACCAGCGAGTGGCCGTTGCCGCCCAGTTCGGCCGCGCGGCGGTCCCAGTCGTCGAGTTTGACGCAGACGGTCGCCGACGGGGTGAACACCTGATGGTCCGGACCGGTGACGACGGGCTTTGCGCCACCCGACCTGGCCAGTTCGTCGCGTCGGCGCAGCGCCTGTCGACCGGCCTCCACGAGGGTGCGCCCGACCTCCGGCAGACCCCGCACGGTGTCACGCAGATCGGCGCGCAACGCCCGCCCACGGGTGCGCGCCGCCGGCGGCGGATACCCGAAGTCGAGCCGCCGGCCGTGGATGGCGTTGACCATGGCCTGCAACGCACCGCCACCGTCACTGACGCAGTGTGAGATGACGATGCTGACCGCGGTCGATCCGTCGGTCATCGGCAGCACGCCGACATGCCAGGCCGGCCCGTACTCGGGGTCCAGGGGCATGGTGGACCGCTCGTCGATCCAGCGACCCAGTTCGGCGCGCGGACGCGGTTCGGCGAAGTCGAGGTCGGACTGCGGGCCCAACGCCGACACCCAGCGGTGCCGGCCGAACGGCAGGGCGGACCGTTCGATGCGCCTGCCGAGCAGACCGTGCCCGATGTGCTCGTGGAAGCGCCGGACGCCGTCGAGGTCCACGGGTCGCTCGTAGATCCAGACGACCTGCATGACGGCTTCCTGGCCGGTGGCGCGCAGGCCCAGGAACATCGCCTGGTCGGTGAAGTCGATCCGATTGTCGCGCGGCGCCGACCGTGTGACGGCACGAGTCATCGCGTCGACACCTCCGATGCGAACAGGGCGATCAGGCCGTCTTGAGCTTCAGGCGCGCGGTGTCCCCGCCGATCGGCACGACCGAGAGTTCGCGGCCCTCCACGACGCTGACGTACACGGCCTTCATCGCCTCCAGGAAGCGCAGCACGGATTCGCGGGCGATCGGGTTGCTCGGGAACGCCGCGGTGACGGTGGTCTCGTGCTCGACCCGGTTGACCCACATGCCGACCTGGTAGGCCGCCCGGGAGTCGCTCCAGATGGTGCCGTTGAGGCGCTGCCATTCGGCGATCACACCCGGCGAGAGCAGACCGACGTCCAGGTAGGACAGCATCGGGACGCCGCCGTTGGGGGCGTGCAGACCGTGCGAGTCCGCACCCAGCTCCAGCACCCGTTCGACCGGGACGTGCGCCAGGTCCAGGCCACCGTCGAAGGACTCCTGCGCGGCGCGTGCGGTCTCGCCGAAGGCATCGGCATCGACCGGGACGGTGATCGGCACCAACCCGGTGAACCACCCGGTGGTCATGAACTCCGCCGGGGTGCGGCGGGTGGTCGTCGGGGTGATGACGCGGTAGACGTCGTCACCGGTCAGCGCGGCGTGGGCGATGGCACCGGCGGCGAACACGCCACCGCTGAACCGCGCGCCGGCCGCGATGCAGGCCGCCTCGAAGCGGTCGCCCTGGTCCTTGTCCAGCAGCTGGATGGTGATGACGTCGCCGGTGTAGGCCACCGACGGATCGCCCAGCGGCAACGGGAAGATCGGCAGCGAGCCGCCACTGCTCTGCAGGAAGTCGATCCAGCCGCGCACCTCGGGCGAGTCGGTGGTCAGCGAGGACACGTAGTCGTGCTGCTCGCGGCAGTAGTTGTCGTAGCTGCCCGGCTCGGGGAGCTTGAGCGGCGCGGCGCCCTCGACCAGCGCGTTGTACATCATGTGGATCTCGACGAAGGCCAGACCCATGAACATCGCATCGGTGTGCACATGGTCGACGCTGATGTAGACGGTGAAGTGGTCCTCGCGCTGGATGACACCGACGTGGAAGCAATCCCACTGCCATGGGCTGGCGGTGGCCAGGATGTGCTCACGCCACTGCTGCGCGGTCATCTCGCCCTGCTCGGTCGCCACGAACTTGATGTCCCGCGGGTTGGTCAGGGTGTGCCGCAGGATCTCGCCGGAGTCGGTGTACTCGAACCAGCTGTGGAAGGTGTCGTGCCTGCGCAGATACGCGTTGATGACATGGGTCATCGCCCGCACGTCGCACCGGCCCGGGATGTCCCAGGACGGGATGTTCAGCCGGGCCATGTCGGTGCCCGACGCGGAGTGTTTGCGGTAAGCCAGCAGATGCTGGGCCTGCTGGTAGCTGACCGGTACGTCGCTGACGGGCGCATCCTTGACCTTGGCCAGGGTCGCCCGTGAGGGATGCCAGGAAATCACGGCACCTGGTTCGCCGACCCACTCATGGATCGGTTTCATCGCTACCACTATTTCTCTCCTGCTTCGACGACGTCAGATCGGAAATCGAGCGACGTTGCGCGACCTCTGATCATGACGGAACCGACACTTCCTCGGGGGCAAGAACGTCACAAAGACGGTCTGCGAGCACCCGGATGGTCGAAATATCTGTCGATCCGATACGTATACCTGTCTCCGCCTCGATGCGGGTTCGTACCTCCAGCGTGCCCAGCGAGTCCAACCCGTACTCGGCGAGCGGACGGTCCGGATCGACCGACCGCCGCAGGATCAGGCTGATCTGCTCGGAGATCATCCGGCGCATCCGCGCCGGCCACTCATCACGCGGCAGTTCGTGCAGTTCCGCGAGGAAGGCGCTGCCGGTGCTGCGCTGGCCGGACGACTGGAAAGCCTCGGCGAACTTGCTGCTCTGCGCGAACGCCGCCAGCCATGGCGTACCTACCACGGGGGCGTAACCACTGTAAGCCCTGTCGTGCCGGAGCAGCGTCTCGAACGCATACGCACCCTCGGCCGGGGCGATCGCGGCCTCACTGGAATCCGCCAGCGCGGTACCCGCGCCGATCTCCGACCACGGGCCCCAGGCGATGGAGGTGCTGGGCAGGCCCTGGCTGCGGCGCCAGTGGGTGAACGCGTCCAGCCAGCTGTTGGCCGCGGCGTAGGCGCCTTGGCCGGGTGAGCCGACCAGCGCGGCCGCCGAGGAGAACACGCAGAACCAGTCCAGGGTCTGCTTGGCCGTCGCGCGGTGCAGGTTCAGCGCGCCGTACACCTTCGGCGCCCAGTCCCGTTCGACCAGTTCGTCGGTGATGTTGGCCAGCACCGCGTCCTCGATCACGGCCGCACCGTGCAGCACGCCGCGCAGCGGCAGACCGGTCGCACAGGCCGCCTCGACCAGCCGGTCCGCGGTGCCGGGCTCGGCGATGTCGCCGCGCTCGACCTCGACCTCGACACCGGCCCGGCGGATCCGCTCGATGACCTCGGAGGCGGCCTCCGACGGCGCGGAGCGACCGTTGAGCACGATCCGGCCTGCGCCGGATTCGGCCAGCTGCTCGGCGAGGAAGAGTCCCAGACCGGTCAGGCCGCCGGTGACCACATAAGCACTGTCAGGCCGGGCCACACGAGCCTCTTCGGGCGGGACCACGGCGTCGATCTGCCCGCCGTGCGGGATGTCGAGCACCAGCTTGCCGGTGTGCCCGGCCGCGCCCATCACGCGGATGGCGGTCGCGCCATCCTGCAGCGGGTAATGCGTGGTCTCCGGCAGCGGCAGCACGCCGTCGGCGATCTGCTGGTAGCAGACCTCCAGCAGGCGACGCAGCGTGTCCGAATCGGTCAGCGACAGCAGCGCCAGGTCGACCGCGTAGAACGACAGGTTGCGGCGGAACGGGAACAGCCCCATCCGGGTGTCGCCGTAGATGTCGCGCTTGCCGATCTCGACGAACCGGCCGCCGAAGGACAGCAGTTCCAGGCCGGCCTTCTGCGCGGCGCCGGTGAGCGAGTTCAGCACGATGTCCACGCCGTAGCCGTCGGTGTCGCGGCGGATCTCGTCGGCGAAATCGGTGCTGCGGGAATCATAGACATGCTCGATTCCCATGCCGCGCAACAACTCCCGGCGGGCATCGCTACCCGCGGTGGCGAAGATCTCGGCTCCGGCGGCCCGCGCGATGGCGACCGCGGCCTGGCCCACGCCGCCGGTGGCGGAATGGATCAGCACCTTGTCCCCCGCGCTGATCCGGGCCAGGTCGTGCAGGCTGTACCAGGCGGTGGCATGCGCGCTGGGCACCGCGGCGGCCCGGTTGGTGGGCAGCCCCGGCGGCAGCGTGACGGCCAGGTTGGCATCACAGGTGACGAACGTCGCCCAGGCACCGTCGGCCGAGATGCCGCCGACGCGGTCACCGACCTTGTGCCCGGTGACGCCGGGCCCCACCGCGGTGACGACACCGGCGAAATCGGCCCCCAGCTTGGGCAGCCGGCCCTCGAAGGACGGGTAGCGGCCGAACGCCACCAGCACATCGGCGAAGTTCAGGTTGGACGCGCCGACGGCCACCTCGATCTGGCCGGGGCCGGGTGCGACCCGCTCGAAGGCCGCCAGCTCCAGGGACTGGATGTCCCCGGGTGTGCGGATCTGCAGGCGCATTCCCTCGCGGGCCGGGTTGACCACGGTGGTGCGGCGTTCCTCGGGACGCAGCGCCCCGGGCACCAGCCGCGCCACGTACCACTTGCTCCCGCGCCAGGCGGTCTCGTCCTCGTCCGAGCCGGACACCAGCTGCGCGGCGATCTGGGCCGCGTCGGTGTAGTCGTCGACGTCGATCTGGGTGGCCTTCAACTGGGCGTGTTCGGTGCCGATCACCCGGATCAGGCCACGCAGGCCCGCCTCGTCCAGATTGGCCGAGTCCTCGGCCAGCACCGTCTGCGCGTTGCGGGTCACCACGTGCAGGCGCGGGGCCTCGCCCGGGGTCTCCGGGAGCTCCCGCACGATCTTCACCAGGTGGCGCACGTTGTCACCGCCCCGCACGCCGGACTGCTCGTCGGTGACACCGTGCCGCGGCGGGGTGACCACCAGGACGTCACCGAAGGGCTGGGCCGCCAGCTGCTCGCGCAGTCGGGCCGCGTTCGCGTCGTGGTCGGAGTGCTGCGGCCACACCATGGTGGTGACGTCCACGTCGTGGCTCTTCAGCGCGTCGGCCAGTTTGGTGGCCAGCAGGTCGGCGGCATCGGAGGTGCTGATCAGCAACCAGCGGCCACCGCCGTGGTAGTCCGCCTCGGGCAGCTCGTGCTGGCGCCACTCGATGGTGAGCAAGCGGTCGTTGAACGTGCGCTCACGCTGGCCGCTGTCGGACACCCCGGTGCCCAGCCGCAGGCCGGCGACCGCGAGCAGCACGGTGCCGTTCTCGTCGAGCAGATCCAGGTCGACCTCGACGGAGTTGGCGGTGACATTGATGATCCGGGCGTGGCAGTAGTGCGCGTTGCGGGTCGAGCCGTAGGCCCGCAACCGTCGCACGCCCAGCGGCAGCATCAGCGTGCCGCTGGTGTCGCCGCGCAGCGCGGGGTGCGCACCGACGGCCTGGAAGCAGGCGTCCAGCAGCGCGGGATGCACACCGTAGGCACCCTGCTGGGACCGGATGGAGCCGGGCAGGGCCACCTCGGCGAGCACCGAGTCGGACTGCACATCGGATCCGTCGTTGACGTTGACGGCGACCAGTCCGGCGAAGGCCGGGCCGTACTGGATGCCGCGCTGGCTGTACCAGGCGCGCATCTCGGCGCCGTCGACCCGCACGGTGTGCGCGGCCAGGGTGGCGTCGATGTCGACGGCGGCGGGCGCGGCCTGCTCGTCACCGGCGCGCAGCGTGGCCGAAGCCCGCTTGACCTGCTCACCCTGCAGATAGGTCTCCACCACGAAGTCCGCGGCGCCGGCTCGGGTCACGGTCGCGGCGGCGGTCACCTCGGTGCTGGCCTCAAGGAGCAGCAGCGCCTCGAAGCTGACGTCGTGCACCTCGGCGGTCTCACCCATGACGTTGCGGGCGGCGGCGAGGGCCATCTCGCAGTATGCGGCGCCGGGCAGCGAGGCCACATTGTGCACCTGGTGATCACCCAGCCACGGCTGGATGTCGGTACCCAGATCGGCCTGCCAGGCGTGCCGTTCGGGCTCCTCGGGCAGCCGGACGTGGGCGCCCAGCAGCGGGTGCACGGCCAGCGTGGCGCCGCCCGGGGCGAGCTCGAGGGGGTCGCGCACCAGGATCAGATCGCGATGGGTCCAGGTCGGCAGCGGCGCATCGACCAGGTTGCCGGTCGGGTACAGCACCGAGAAGTCGATCCGGGCCCCGGCGCTGTGCAGGTCGGCCAGAACGGCCCGCAGACCGTAGGGCAGCTCCTGCTCGCGCCGCACGCTGGCCAACGCTGCATGCGCGATGTCCAGGCTGCCGGCGGTCTGGTCGACGGCGTGGGTCAGCAGCGGATGCGGCGACAGCTCGGTGAAGACCCGGTAGCCGTCCTCCAGGGCCGCCTGCACGGCGGCGGCGAAGCGCACCGCGTGGCGCAGGTTGTCCACCCAGTAGTCGGCGTCGAAGTCGGCGATGTCGCGCGGGTCGTACAGCGTCGCCGAGTAGTAGTCGACGCTCGGCTCGGCCGGGTCGAGGTCTTCGAGGGCGTCGGCGAGATCGTCGAGGATCGGGTCGACCTGCGGTGAGTGCGAGGCCACGTCGACGGCGACCTCGCGGGCCATCACGTCACGGCTCTCCCAGTCCGCGATGAGCTCGCGCACCGACTCCTTGGCGCCACCGACGACGGTCGAGCGCGGCGATGCGACGACCGAGAGCACCACATCGTTGATGCCGCGGGCGGCCAGCTCCGAGAGCACCTGCTGGGCGGGTAGCTCGACCGACGCCATCGCGCCGGATCCGGCGATGGTGGCCATCAGCTTGGAGCGCCGGCAGATCACCTTGACGCCGTCCTCCAGTGTCAGCACGCCGGAGACCACCGACGCGGCGACCTCGCCCATCGAGTGACCGATGACGGCGCCGGGCGTGACGCCGTAGGTCTTCAGGGTGGCCGCGAGGGCGACCTGCACCGCGAACACCGTCGGCTGCACCTTGTCGATGCCGGTGACGGTCTGCGAGGCGCGCAGTTCCTCGGTGACCGAGAAACCCGACTCGGCGGCGATCAGCGGTTCGAGCTCGGCGATGGCGGCCGCGAAGGCCGGCTCGCCGGCGAGCAGACCGGCGCCCATGCCCGCCCACTGCGAACCCTGACCGGAGAACACCCAGACGGGACCGCGGTCACCGCTGCCGACAGCCCGCTGATACGGCGTCTCGCCGTCGGCCACCTCGCGCAGCGCGGCGACCAGGGACGCGTGGTCATCGGCCAGCACAGCGGTGCGCACCGGCCGGTGCGCACGTCGCCGGGCCAGCGTGTAGGCCAGGTCGTGCAGGTTGAGGTCCTCCTGGGCCTCGACCCAGTCGGCGAGCCGGCCGGCGGTGCGGCGCAGTTCCTCGGCCGAGGTGGACGACAGCGCGAAGATGTGCGGCTGATCGCCGGTGGGTGCGGCGGCGGCCGACGCGGCGGGCGCCTCTTCGAGCACGGCGTGCACGTTGGTGCCGGACAGCCCGTAGGCCGAGACGGCCGCGCGCCGGGGCTGATCGGTGGCCGGCCACGGGGTGACCTCGGCGGGCACGAACAGATCGGTCTCGATACCGGCGAGCTCATCGGGCAGCCGGGTGAAGTTCACGTTCGGCGGCACGGTCGCGTGCTGCAGCGCGAGCACGCTCTTGATCAGGCCGATGGTGCCCGACGCGGACTGTGAATGCCCGAAGTTGGTCTTCGAGGAGCCGAGCGCCACCGGGCCGGCGGCGCCGTAGACCTCGGCGAGGCTGGAGAACTCGATCGGGTCGCCGACCGGGGTTCCGGTGCCGTGCGCCTCGACCATGCCGACGGTGGCCGGGTCGATCGCGCCGGCATCCAGGGCGGCCTTGTAGACGGCGACCTGGGCGTCGCGCGACGGGGTGGCGATGTTGACGGTGTGGCCGTCCTGGTTGACCGCACTACCGCGCACCACGGCCAGGATGCGGTCGCCGTCGCGTTCGGCGTCGGCGAGCCGCTTGAGCAGGACGACACCGGTGGCCTCGCCGGGCACGAAACCGTCGGCCGCGGCGTCGAAGGCGTGGCAGTGCCCGGTGGGTGAGAGCATGCCCTGCGCCGAGCCCGAGGACAGCTTGCGCGGTTCCAGGACGAGGTTCACACCGCCGGCGAGCACCAGGTCGCTCTCACCGTCGTGCAGGCTGCGGCAGCCCAGGTGCAGCGCGAGCAGACCCGACGAGCAGGCCGAGTCCACCGAGTAGGCGGGGCCGTGCACGCCGAGGTGATAGGCGATGCGGCCCGAGGCCATGCTGAAGTTGTTGCCGGTGAAGCCGTAGGGCCCCTCGATCGAGTGGGCGTCGGCGGCCAGCAGTTGGTAGTCGCCGTGGGTCAGACCCATGAACACGCCGGTGAGTGAGCCCTGCAGCGTCGACGGGTCGATGCCCGCATGCTCGATGGCCTCCCAGGCCGTCTCCAACAGCAGTCGGTGCTGCGGGTCGACGGCGGTGGCCTCGCGGTCGCTGATGCCGAAGAAGTCGGCGTCGAAGCCGGCTACGTCGTCGAGGAAGGCGCCCCACTTCGAGACCGATCGTCCGGGCACACCGGGCTCGGGGTCGTAGAACTCGTCGGCATCCCACCGGTCCGACGGGATGATGGTGACGTGGTCCTCGCCACCGAGCAACGCCTGCCACATACGGTCAGGTGAGTCGATTCCGCCAGGCAAGCGGCACGCCATCCCGATGACGGCGACCGTTGTGACAGGTGTATCAACCACGTAGTTCAAACCTCTTCCAAGCGGGTACTGCGAGACTGAGCGAGCAGGATGACGACTGTCGGATCAGGTGGCGCGCCGGCTCGGCAGGCGCCTGAACAAACTTCGCACCCTCTCACACCCTCTCCGGACTTTGCTGCGACTCGTCCGTGAGTCGGTAGCGTAGTCGTCCCCGTTGACGACGGCGTTAAAAACTGAGCAAATCCATTGCAAACTCTACAGCGTCAAGAGCGCCGACGCGCAGGCTACACCAGCTACATCTCGTTGATCCAGCAACTTCGCGATAACGCCGTCACCTGCGAATCCATTGTCTTATTGACGTTTAAGTAAATGTGACGCGAGTCACCTTGTCAAGCCAATCATTAGCCACTCGATTCTGCAGCAAACAAGTTCGTGCATCTACAGACAACGGTTGGTGTCGAATTCAAGCTGTGAATCGGCTGTCGATCGACCCACTTGACCGCCCGTTCAAGGCCCGCTAGCTCAGTAAACAGTTGTAACACCCACCCCACTGGTGCCGTTTGCCGGGCGCCGCCGAGGGTCGCCGACGCGCATCACAGCGAGTTCGCCAGAATGGTGGCAACCTTCGATTACGTAACGGTAACCACACTCACAGGGACATCACATTTTCCCGCAGTGCCGGCCACGAATTGCCCGGGCACAGGCCCCCGGACCCTTTCCGACAGCCAACTGCCGAGGTCACCAGCAATATCGCGTTACCCGCGGTATCAGGTGGTCCTTGCGCCGGCAAGCAAAACTTCGGGCCGCCGAAACCAAGATCGGCGAACCGGTCAGACGGCGGCCGAAGCCGGTTCCGCGCAGCCTGCGCCGAAGACCGGGATTGCGCCGAAACCGCGCTCTCTGGCGCGCGCCGCACCGCGCCGGATGAGTGCCGCGGTGGCCACGAATCCCGCTTGATCGGCCACCACGAGCGGGGTCAGCAGCCGGTTGTGGACGTAGCCGAACGCCAGTCCGGTGGCCGGGTCGGCCCACCCCAGCGAGCCGCCCAGACCGACGTGCCCGAAGCCCGGCAACATACCCGGGAAGGGCAGCGCGTGGTAACCGAGATGGAAGGCCATCGGCAGGCCGATGGAACCGTCGGGGTACAGACTGCGCGGACCGGTCAGCCCGGCCACCAGTTCACCGGACAGGAACCGGGTGCCGTCGATCTCGCCCCCGTTGGCGATCGCACCGTAGACCCGGGCCAGCCCGCGCGCCGTCGCCACTCCGTTGGCCGAGGCCATCTCGCTGTCCAGCAGCGGGGTGTCGCCCTGCACCATCGACTTCATGCCCGGGAAGTAGAGCGCGCCCAGGCCGCCGGAGAACGGCAGCGCCGCCAGATGCGGCGCCACCGCGTTGAAGATCGGGTTCTGCAGATGACGCTGGGGGCCGATGATCTGGGCGGGCTGGGTGGGCGCGGAGATCGGCGGCCTGCCGAGGTGGATGCCGTCGACATCGAGCGGGCGGGCCAGCTCGGTGCGGAACAACTCACGCATCCCCCGCCCGGTGACCGAGCGGGCCAGTCCGGACACCAGCCAGCCGTAGGTCAGTGCGTGATAGGCCGGCCGGCCGCGCAGCAGCCCCACCGGCGCGGCGGCGATGCGCTCCTCCATCCGCACGTGGTCGAGCAGGTCGGCCCGGGAGATGCCGTTGAGTTGGGACAGGCCGGCGCGGTGCCGCATGACCTCACGCACCGTGATCGCCGCCTTACCCCTGGCCGCGAACTCCGGCCAGTACTCGGCGACCGGCGCGTCGTAGTCGATCAGGCCACGGTCGACCAGCCGATGGATGACCGTGGATGCCAGACCCTTGGTCGCCGAGAACACCATGGCGCCGGTGTCCGCCGACCAGCGTCGCCGGCCCTTGCGGTCGGCCCAGCCGGTCCAGACGTCAACCACGGGCACGCCGTCCAGGTACACCGCCAATGCCCCGCCACCGAAGCGGCGATGACCGAACAGCCTCGCGAAGGCCTGCACGGCGCAGGCGAAGTTGGGATCGGCCGCGCCACGGACACCGCGAGGCAGTGCGTGGCCGCGATCGGCCTCGGTCATCTCGGTGAGCGCCGCGCTGCGCTCGCCGTCTATTGCGTAGGTCACAGTCACCACAATTTACTCCGCCGGCTGGCTAACTATCGAGGGGCGTTACCTAACCGTGAGACGTGGACCTTTCCCGAATCCACGCCCCCGGCCAGCCATAGCTCCGCTGACCGAGGTCAGTCGGCGGCGTCGAGGATCTGCTGCGCGGCCAGCGCCGCGGTCAACTCGCCGTCGCGCACCTGCCGCTCGACATCGGCACGGATGCGCTTGACCTGTGGGTGGCTCAGCACCCGATCCAGCACCGTGTCGCGGACCATCGACCAGGTCCAGTTCACCTGCTGGGTCCGCCGGCGCGAGTCGAACTCCCCCGCCTCGGTCAGCACCCGCCGGTGTTCCTCGACGGTGCGCCACAACTCGGCCAGCCCGTCACCGGTCAACGCGCTCATGGTGAGAACCGGTGGGCGCCAAAGAGTTTCGCGGGGATAGATGAGTCGGAGTGCGCCGGTGAGCTCTCGGGCGGCCGACTTGGCCTCCACCGCGTGCGGGCCGTCGGCCTTGTTGACGACCACGATGTCGGCCAGCTCCAGCACACCCTTCTTGATGCCCTGCAACTGATCGCCGGTGCGCGCCAGCGTCAGGAACACGAAGGTGTCCACCATGTCCGACACCGTCACCTCGGACTGCCCCACCCCGACCGTCTCGACCAGGATGACGTCGAACCCGGCCGCCTCCAGCAGCACGATCGTCTCCCGCGTCGCGCGCGCCACGCCGCCGAGGGTTCCCGACGTCGGCGAGGGCCGGATGTAGGCGTCCGGATGCACCGCCAGCTTGGCCATCCGGGTCTTGTCACCGAGGATCGAGCCGCCGGTACGCGTCGAGGAGGGGTCCACCGCCAGCACTGCCACCCGGTGGCCGGCCTCGATCAGGTGCATGCCGAGTGCCTCGATCGTGGTCGACTTCCCGACCCCCGGCACCCCGGTGATGCCCACGTGCAGCGCGCTGCCGGCCTCGGGCATGAGCTCGAGCAGCAGCTCCTGGGCCCGCTGCCGGTGGTCGGCGCGCGTCGACTCGATCAGCGTGATCGCCCGGGCCAGCGCGGAGCGATCCCCGTCGCGGATCGCCCCGGCGAGTTCGGCGGCCGTCGGGCTCATCTAGCTCAGCGTGTAACCGAGTCGGTCGGCCAGCTTGCCCAGCAGGCCGATCGCCGCCTCGGCGATCACCGTGCCCGGCGGGAAGATGGCAGTGGCCCCGGCCGCGTAGAGCTCGTCGAAATCACCGGGCGGGATGACCCCGCCGACGACGACCATGATGTCGGGACGCCCGACCTCGGCCAGCGCATCACGCAGCGCGGGCACCAGCGTGAGGTGACCGGCGGCCAGCGAGGACACCCCGACAACGTGCACGTCGTTGTCGGCGGCCTGGCGGGCCACCTCGTCCGGGGTGGAGAACAGCGAGCCGACGTCGACGTCGAAACCGATGTCGGCGAACGCCGTTGCGATCACCTTCTGACCGCGGTCGTGCCCGTCCTGACCCATCTTGGCCACCAGGATGCGCGGCCGGCGCCCGTCGGCCTCGGCGAAGCGCTCCACCAGATCCGTTGCGGTACCCACGTTCCCAGCCTTCCCGACCTCGTCGCGATACACCCCGGAAATGGTCCGGATCTCGGCCACATGGCGGCCGTAGACCTTCTCCAGCGCGTCGGAGATCTCCCCGACCGTCGCATGCGCCCGGGCGGCGTTGATGGCCAGCGCCATCAGGTTGTTACCGAGTCCGTCCGCGCCGGTCGACACGTTTTCGCCTGCCGCACGGGTCAATTCGGCGAGTGCGGCCTGGGTGGCGTCGTCATCGCGTTCGGCACGCAGCCGCTCCAGCTTCGCCAGTTGCTCCGCGCGCACCCGGCTGTTCTCGACCTTGAGGACCTCGATCTCCTGGTCCTCGGCGACCTGGTACTTGTTCACCCCGATCAGCGCCTGCACGCCGGAGTCGATGCGTGCCTGCGTGCGGGCCGCGGCCTCCTCGATGCGCATCTTGGGGATGCCCGCGTCGATGGCCTGGGCCATGCCGCCGTATTCGGCGACCTCCTTGATGTGGGCGCGGGCCTTCTCGGCCAGCTGATGGGTCAGCCACTCGACGTAGTACGAGCCGCCCCAGGGGTCGATCGGGCGAGTGGTGCCGGACTCCTGCTGCAACAGCAGCTGGGTGTTGCGCGCGATGCGAGCGGAGAAATCGGTCGGCAGCGCCAGCGCCTCGTCGAGTGCGTTGGTGTGCAGCGACTGGGTGTGGCCCTGGGTGGCCGCCATCGCCTCGACGCAGGTGCGTGCGACGTTGTTGAAGACGTCCTGGGCGGTCAGCGACCACCCGGAGGTCTGCGAATGGGTGCGCAGTGACAGCGATTTCGCGCTCTTGGGGTCGAACTGGGAGACCAGCTCGCTCCACAACAGCCGGCCGGCGCGCAGCTTGGCGACCTCCATGAAGAAGTTCATCCCGATGCCCCAGAAGAAACTCAGCCGCGGCGCGAACTTGTCGATGTCCAGGCCGGCGTCCAGACCGGCCTTGATGTACTCCACCCCGTCGGCCAGCGTGTATCCCAGCTCCAGGTCGGCCGTCGCACCGGCCTCCTGGATGTGATAGCCCGAGATCGAGATGCTGTTGAACTTCGGCATCTTGGCGCTGGTGTAGCCGAAGATGTCGGAGATGATCCGCATGGACGGCTTGGGCGGATAGATGTAGGTGTTGCGGACCATGAACTCTTTGAGGATGTCGTTCTGGATGGTCCCGGCCAGCTTCTCCGGCGGCACGCCCTGCTCCTCGGCGGCCACCACATACAGCGCCAGGATCGGCAGCACCGCACCGTTCATCGTCATCGACACCGACACGCTGCCCAGGTCGATACCGTCGAACAGCTGACGCATGTCCAGGATCGAGTCGATGGCCACACCGGCCATGCCGACATCGCCGGCCACCCGCGGATGATCGGAGTCATAGCCGCGATGGGTGGCCAGATCGAAGGCCACCGAGAGACCCTTCTGGCCGGCGGCGAGGTTGCGTCGGTAGAAGGCGTTGGATTCCGCGGCCGTGGAGAACCCGGCGTACTGACGGATGGTCCACGGCTGATTGACGTACATGGTCGGGTAGGGCCCGCGGATGAAGGGCGGGTCGCCGGGGAAGCTGTCCAGCGGATACCCGGCGGCGACGGCCTCGTCACGGTCGGCGCCGATGTAGACCGGCTTGACGTCGATGCCCTCCGGGGTGGCCCACACCAACTGCTCGGGGGTGTAGCCGTGCGCGGCCGCTGCGGCCGCGGTCAGCTCGGCCACGTCTTCGGCGGTCGCGGGGGCCGGGGTGGTCTCCCCCTGCAGCGGGATGTCGGCGAAGCTGCCGATCAGCGACGTTTCGGTGGTCTCCGATGAAGTCATGTCACGCTCCCAATCGGCTGAGCAGCGTCGAGAGTGCCTCGACGGCATTGATCTTGGCGGTCAGGTAGTCGTCCGGCCTGTCGGTCGCCTCGGCCACCGCCTTCTCCGGACCGGCCAGGTAGAGGTGCTCGATACCGGCCGCCCGGGCGGCCGCCGCGATGGCGGACACCTCGGTGCCGTAACGGGCATCGGTTCCGCAGATGACGGCCACGGTGTGCGCGCCGACCGCCGCCGGCACCGCCGACGGGTCGACGGTGCCGGGGTTGACGGCCTCGATTCCCCCGGAAGCCAACAGATTGGCCGCGAAGGTGGTGCGGATGTTGTGCTCGGCCAGCGGACCCAGCGGCAGCAGCACCGCCTGCGGCCGGGTGCCGTGCTCGGCCAGGTAGGCATCCGAACGGTCGCGCAACGCCTCGAAATCGGCGGCGTAGCGGTGCACCCCGTGGGTCTCCTCGGCATGCTCCAACGGTTTCTCGGCGAGGTTGGGGAACTCGTTCACACCGGTCAGCGAGGTCCGCCGGTGGGCGATGTCCTCGGCACGCTTTGTGCGTACCGCGGCGATCCGCTCCTGCAGGTAATCCTGCGCGGCGCTGAACCCGCCGCGGCCCTCCAGATCCTGGAAGTGCGCCCAGGCCTGCCCGGCCAGCTGGGCGGTCAGATCCTCGATGAACCAGGAGCCCGCTCCGGGATCGAGCACCTTGCCCAGATGGGATTCCTCCAGCAACAGCAGCTGGGTGTTGCGGGCCATCCGGCGGGTGAAACTCGACGCGGTGCCGGGCAGGCCGCCGGGGATGGCGGAATCGAACGGCGCCACCAGCACGGTGTCGGCGCCCCCGATTCCCGCGCCGAACGCCGCCAGCGTGGTGCGCAGCATGTTCACCCACGGATCGCGTTGGCTCATCATCGGGGCCGAGGAGACCGCATGCAGGGTGGTCGCACCGGCATCGGCAGCACCGGCCACCTCGGCAACCCGCGCCCACAGCCGCCGCGCCGCGCGCAACTTGGCGATGGTGGTGAACTGATCGTCATCGGCCGAGAAGCGGAAACTGATCTGGGCCAACGCATCCGACACACCGAGCCCACCCGCGGTGAGCGCACGCAGGTACTCCACGCCGGCCGCCACCGCCCCGGCCAGCTCCCAGACCCCGCTGGCGCCGAGGTTGTGCAGGGCGGGGCCGTCGACGGTGACGGCCCGCACCCCCCGGCGGCCGGCGATACCGGCGGCCACCGACACCACATCGTCGAGGCCGGGCGCCGCCCGTCCGCTCAGCGCCGCGGTCAGCGGGTCGGCACCCAGATCCAGTGACAGCCGCGAGCGCTGGTCGTCGTCGAAGTCGGCCAGCAGCGGCAGCAGCGCACCGGCGGCGTCCACGAAATCGGCCCCGGCGTCGACGATCACCGGCACCAGGTCCAGGTAGACACCGGCCAGCAGCTGTGCCACCTCCGCGGGGGCCACACCGCGCGCACCGATCCGCAAGACCAGCGCACTTGTGCCCTCGGTCAGCGCCAGCAACGCCGCATTGTTGGCATCCACCGCCGACGCGTCGCCGACCGGGAACTCCTCGGCTACCTTCCAGCCGCTGAGCACATCGCGATGGGCGTCACCGCCGCGCACGAACGGCCATCGACCCGGCAGCGCGGGCTCGGGCTGCGCGTCCAGGGCGGTGTAGAGCGGACGTACCGGAAAACCCTCGTACGTCGCGGTGTCCAACAGCCGTTCCGGCTCCTCGGGCAGATCCGCCACGTCCCGGCGCAGGCTCTTGGCCAGCACGCCGGCCACCCCGGAGCGCCAGCGCTCCCGGTCCGATTCCATCACGCTCGAGGACATGTGACTCCTGTTTTCGCAGTGTGGGGCGGGTGAACTTCCCATGAGGCTAAATGATCGTTACCACGTCCCGGTGCAGCGGGCAGGGTCGGCCATCGCGGTGAGGCGCCGTGGTGAGCGGTGTCACGACGGCGCGCCCCGTAGGCTTGGAACACGTGAAACCCGTCGTCAGCACGTTGCGCACCGTCGTAGCCACGGTAGCGGCGACGGCTGCGCAGCTGCCGCGCCGGCGGGTCCTGACGATCGCGGCCACGATTGTGATTCTCGTCGCAGTTGCATTGCTGGTGCCGCTGCCCAGCGCCATGCAGCTGCGCGACTGGGCGCGCGCAGCCGGCCCGTGGTTTCCGCTGGTGTTCTTCGCCGCGCACACCGTGATGACAGTGTTCCCTTTTCCGCGAACGGCTTTCACGCTGTCGGCGGGCCTGCTCTTCGGTCCGCTGCTCGGCATCGGCCTCGCCGTGGCGGCCAGCACGCTCAGCGCCGTGATCGCCGTGGTGTTGGTCCGCGCGGCCGGTTGGCAGCTCAGTCGACTGGTGCACCATCCGCGGGTGGACACGCTCGACGCCCGGCTGCGCGAACGCGGCTGGGTGACGGTGCTGTCCATGCGGATGATCCCGGCCGTGCCGTTCGCGGTGCTGAACTATGCCGCCGGCGCCTCGGCGGTCCGGTTGCTGCCCTATGCGATGGCGACCCTGGTCGGCGTCATCCCGGGTACCGCCGCGGTGGTGATCCTCGGGGATGCGCTGACCGGCAACATCAGCCCGCTGCTGTTCCTGGTGTCGGCCTGCACGGCCGCCGTCGGAATCGCCGGCCTGATCTATGAGATCCGGGCACACCGCCGCCACCATCGCGATCCGGAGCCCGCCGCGGACGACCCGGCGCGCAGCGCCTGAGCTAGGCCGCGCGGTCGCTGCGGTCCAGGAACCGCACCACGGCGTGATTGCCGGTGGCCATCTTGGTCCGCATACCGCGTGGAACATGCAGCGCGACCATCGAACCCGAGCGCACGACGCCCATCGGTCCGGCACCGGCGAACCGACCGATGCCGGCCACATGGACGGCCCAACCGGCCTTGGCCTGGCGGTAGCCGATGCGGATACCCAGCCCGCAGATGACCAGCAGGCCGCCGACACCGGGCAGGGCCACGGCGGCCAGGGCGGCCAGCGACAGCGGCAGCAGCACCTCGGTGACCGCACGGTCCAGGAACGAGTCGGGGCTGCCGGAGGTGGCGATGCCGCGCAGACCCGCGGGCATCGGCTTGGCGACAGCCGCATGGGTGATACCCGCGACGGTGGTGGCCGACAGCAGCGACGGCGTGGCGGGCGCCTCGGTGATCAGACCGGCGGCGGGATCGGCCGCCTGCACGGGCGCCCACATCACCTCGGTCAGACCCGTCGCCGGCGCCGGATCCAGCGGGCGGGGCGCTTGCGGTGGCGCGACGGTGCCGGGGGGCGCGGGCACCCAGTTGATGCCCATCAGGGTGCCGAGGTCGGTCGGCAGGGCGGTGATCGCGCTGACCGAGCCCGTCATCGTGGTGAGCATGTACTCGATGGTCGTGATGACATCGCTGACCGGCGTCGTGGACGAGGGCAGCGTCGCGAGCAATGCGGGCAGCGCGGCGACGGTGTCATGCGTGGAGTCCAGCACCGTGGCCACGGTGTCACCGACGGCAGCGACCGCATCGGGCACCTTCGCGAACGGCAGCGGGTGGCGATTGGTCGGTTTCGGCGCCGCGGTGGGTCGCGGCGTGCTGCCGGCCGGCGGGGCCGTGGCGGCCGGTTCCGGCTCGACGACGGGTGTCGGCGGGACCTCCGGCGCGGTCGGTTCGGCGGCGACGTCGTCGGCCGTCGGCGCCACGATCTCGATGGCGACCTCGGGCGTGACATCGGGGGCGTCGATGGTTCCCGGCGTGAGCTCGGGACCCTCCTCGGCGCTGTCGCCGACGGGTGTGCCCGGGCCGGGTCGGGTGCGACCGTCGAGAGATCCGAGGGTGCGGCGGACATCGTTCAGCGACTGGCGCAGGGACTCCCGGACGGCGGATCCGAAATCGGTCTTGGTGCGCGGCGGCGACGCCGGCGAGCTGCCGGTGGAACCGCCGGTCTGCCCGCCGGCCGACGAGCCGCCGGTGCCGCCGGAGGTGCCGTCGTCGGCCAGCGCGAGCGCGGCGGGACCGCCGAGGAGCAGCGCGGTGGACAGCACGCCCGCACCCAATGCGCGCCGCGCGCACGCTCTCGTCATAACGCCGCCATTTCGTCCTCGCACCGGCACAAGGCCGCACTCCACCGTCAGCAACCGCTCAATATGCCATTAGACCACGTAGAAGGCCCAACAGCAGCAAAATAATTGTACGTGCGCGTCAACTCCCGGGCCAGCGGCGCAGGCTCAGGGCGCGCGATGCGTCCCGCCTGGCTGAGCCGGAGGCGGCCAGGACTGCTCGGCCGCGCCCGGGTCGGCCGGCACGCCACCGAGGGCCTGGGTACGGTTCGGCGCGTCCAGCGGCGCGACCGGCGCGGATCCCAGCGGCGGCACCGGGGTGCGGGCATCTGCCTCGGCCTTGGCGACCGCCTCGGCGATGGCCGGGTCGGTCTCGGTGGAGAACCAGTCGGCCACCTCGGCATCGTCGTTGACGTTCGCGGGGGTCTCGTCGACCGGGGACGGGGTGTAGCGGAACACGCCGTCCTCCCCCGGCGCCCCGAGCATCTTGGTGAATCCCTGCAAGGCCGCACCGAAGTCGCTGGGCACCAGCCACACCTTGTTCGCCTCACCCTTGGCCATCTCCGGCAGCGTCTGCAGGTACTGG
Organism: Mycolicibacterium bacteremicum; assembly: GCF_002086115.1. Lineage (GTDB taxonomy): Bacteria > Actinomycetota > Actinomycetes > Mycobacteriales > Mycobacteriaceae > Mycobacterium > Mycobacterium bacteremicum. The sequence continues at coordinate 137,018 of NZ_MVHJ01000001.1, read as the reverse complement.
TAGGCCAACATCTCCGGGGTGGGCCGCCCGGACTTGATCGCCGCGAACGTCTTCTCGATGGCCTTCGCCTCACCCTGGGCCTTCAGATAGGCCGCGGCGCGTTCGCCCTGGGCGCGCAGCATGCGCGACTGCCGGTCGGCCTCGGCGGCCAGGATGGCGGCCTGCTTGGCGCCCTCGGCGGCCAGGATCTGCGCCTGCTTCTGACCCTCGGCCTGTTTGATCGACGCCTCCCGGTTGCCCTCGGCGGTCAGGATCATGGCGCGCTTCTCACGGTCGGCGCGCATCTGCTTTTCCATCGAATCCTGGATCGACGGCGGCGGATCGATGCTGCGCAGCTCGACGCGGGCCACCCGCAGTCCCCACCGGCCGGTGGCCTCGTCGAGTACCCCGCGCAACTGGCCGTTGATCGAGTCGCGGGAGGTCAACGTCTGCTCCAGCGTCATCCCACCGACGACGTTGCGCAGGGTGGTGGTGGCGAGCTGCTCGACACCGACGATGTAGTTGCTGATCTGGTAGACCGCCGCCTGCGGATTGGTGACCTGGAAGTAGACGACGGTGTCGATGTTGACCGTCAGGTTGTCCTCGGTGATCACCGGCTGGGGCGGAAAGGACACCACCCGCTCACGCAGGTCCACCCGGGCCCGGATCTTGTCGACGAACGGCAGCAGCAGGGTCAGCTGACCCGACACGGTCTTGCTGTAGCGACCGAGCCGCTCGATCACCGCGGCCTCCGCCTGTGGGATGAGGGCCACCGATTTCGCGACGACGATCACCGCGAAGATCACCAGCACCGCCAGCAGGACCAGCCCTGCGATCGCACCGTCCACTACATCCCCTTCGGTTGGAGTTCGACCTGCCTACACGATCTTGGACACGACCGCGGTGGCCCCGTCGATGTGCACTACGGTCACCTGATCGCCCGTTTCGAACACATCGTCGTCGTTGAGCGGCCGCGCCGTCCATACCTCGCCGTCGAGTTTCACCTGACCGTCATGCCGGGACACCTGCGCCAGCACCAGGGCCCCCTTGCCCTCCAGGGCCTTGGCCGGGTCCAGCAGTCCCCCGCCGGACTCCATCCGGCGCCGCAACGCGGGACGCACCAACACCAGCAGCAGCACCGACACGACCAGGAACACCGCTCCATCGGCCCAGATCGGCCAATCGAAGACGAAGCTCGCACCGGCGGCCGCCAGCGCGCCGCCACTGAGCATGAGCAGGAACATGTCCCCGGTCAGGGCCTCTGCACCTGCCAGACCCAGCGCTGCGACCAGCCAAATCCATGCGGGCATGTGTGTCAGCCTAGCGAATCCGGCCGTACCCGCGGACGACAACTACACTGCGGAAACTATGTGGTGTCCGAGTGCGTCGCTGACGGTCTGGGTCAATGCCTGGCTTGCGGGCATGGCCGCGCCCGATGATGTGCTCGACGCGTTATCACAGTGGGCGCCAAAGCATTCGGTGACCGCCTACGACTCGGTGGCGGCGGCTTCGACCGGACTGCCGTGGCCGGACCTGGACCACTCGGGCACGATGTCGCTGCTGCAGACGATGCGCACCGCCGCCGGCCCGGCCGCCGGCGCGCCCGCCCTGTCGCTGGTGCTACCGGTGCCCGGTGACGTCCGCGGTCTGCCGCCGGACACCCAGTTCCAGCGCGATGCCATCACCATGGGTGAGGCGATCATCGTCGGCACCGACCCGTCGCGGTCGGTCGGCATGGTGCCCGAATACATCTATGAAGACATCGACGATCCCGATTTCGAGCCCGACCCGGTGTCGCTGGCCTGGACGGTCTACTCGGTGCCCGCGCCCGGGGTGCTCGAGCATCTCGATCTGGGCGAGGCCGAATACACGCTGCGCTCGGCGGTGCGATCGGCCGCCGATGCGCTGGGCGCGCTGAGCGCCGGCATCGGGGTGGCCGACATCGACGACCCGCGCGGCATGGTCGAACAACTACTGGAGGCCACCCGGCTGCACCGGTTGCCCGATCATGCCCCGGAGCGCGCGGCGCGGGTGCTGGAGAACGCCGCACACGTCGACGCGATCATCACCGCCAGTTCCGGACTCATGCCGATCGGCCTGCAGACCAGCTCGGAGGTGCGCATCGCCTCGGATACGCTGCGCCCGCTGGCCTCGGTGGTGCGGTCGGCGCGGCTGGCCGCGATCAGCGCGATTCTGTACTCGGCCTGGCGGCGCTGACCGGCTGGCACGCCGGCGTGCAGAACGATCCGTCAACACTGCTGCCGTAGCCCGGAACCGGTTGCGGCCCAACGACTCTGGCAGGGGGCTGATCCAGCCGCAGCTCGTCGACCAGGCTGATCACCAGCTCGGCGAACCGGCGCTGGGCGTTGGGGGTGGCGGCCCGGGCCAGTGCCACGCCGGCCGCCGCGGCCTGTTCGGCGAGTTCGCTGTCCAGGTCCCAGATGACTTCGATGTGGTCGGCCACGAATCCGATGGGGCACACGATCACCGCATCGATCCCGTGCTCGACCAGCACCTCCAGGTGATCGCCCACATCGGGTTCCAGCCACGGCACCTGCGGCGGTCCGGACCGGGACTGCCACACCACGTCGAAGTCGTCATAGCCGGCCGCGTCGGCCACCAGCCGTGCCGCATACCTGACCTGACGCTCGTAGAGGTCCTGGCCACAACGGTTGGCGGCCCGCAACGGAATCGAATGGGCGGTGAAGACCAGGCGGGCACCGGACCGACGCTCGGCGGGCAGCGTCTCGGCCGCCTCGGCAACAGCGTCGGCGAACATCGCCACGAACAGCGGGTGGTCGAAGTACTGGCGCAGCTTCACCAGTTCCGGCGCCGCGCCCTTTCCGGCGTCGGCCACGCTGCTACGCGCCCGGGCGATGTCCTCCTGATACTGCGCGCAGCCCGAGTACCCACCCCAGGCCGACGTCGCGAACACCGCGGCGCGCCGAACACCGTTGTCGCGCATGGCGGCAACGGTGTCCTCGGCGAACGGCTCCCAGTTGCGGTTGCCGAAGTACACCGGCAGGTCCCGCCCCGCATCGGCCAGGACCCGTTCGATCTGCTCGATGAGCGCCCGGTTGATGCCGTTGATCGGGGACACGCCGTCGAAGTGGTAGTAGTGCTCGGCCACCGACTCCAGGCGCTCCCGCGGGATACCGCGGCCCCGGGTCACGTTCTCCAGGAACGGCATCACCTGCTCGGGTCCCTCCGGACCGCCGAAGGACAGCAGCAGCAGTGCGTCGAAGCTGTTGGGGGCCACGGGTCTGCTCAGAGCAGCTGGGTGCTGGCGCCGCCGTCGGCGTAGATGATGGTCCCGGTGGTGGCGGGCAGCCAATCCGACAGCAGTGCGCAGACGGTCTTGGCGACCGGGGTCGGATCCTTCATGTTCCAGCCGACGGGTGCGCGCTGATCCCAGCCCTCTTCCAGCAGCCGCATCTGGTCGCCGGCCTCGGCGCCCAGCGCGCCACCGACGATGGCGCTCATCGCCAGGGTGCGGATAGGGCCTGCGGCAACGAGATTGGAGCGCACGCCGAACGGTCCGGCCTCGCGGGCCACGAACCGGTTGACCGACTCCAGCGCGCTCTTGGCCACGGTCATCCAGTTGTAGGCGGGCATGGCGCGGGTCGGGTCGAAGTCCATCCCGACGATGCTGCCGCCACTGTTGAGCACCGGCAGGGTGGCCTTGGCCAGCGAGGCGTAGGAGTAGGCCGAGATGTGGATGCCCTTGGCGATGTCCTCGTAGGGAGCGTCGAAGAACGGGTTGATGCCCATGCCCGTCTGCGGCATGAAACCGATCGAGTGCACCACGCCGTCGAGCTTGTTGCCTTCACCGATCGCCTCGGTGATGCGCCCGGCCAGCGAATCCAGGTGCTCGGTGTTCTGCACGTCGAGTTCGAGCAGCGGTGCCGGCTTGGGCAGCCGGTCGGCGATGCGCTGGATGAGCTTGAGCCGGTCGAAACCGGTGAGCACCAGTTCGGCACCGGCCTCCTGGGCCTGCTTGGCGATGTGGAACGCGATCGAGCTGTCGGTGATGATCCCCGTGACGAGGATGCGCTTACCGTCGAGAAGTCCTGCCATGTTCTGGATTTCCTTTCTAGTGGCGCTGACGCACCGGGGCCTGGTGGCGCTGACGCATCGGGGCCTAGTGGCCCATACCCATGCCGCCGTCGACGGGGATGACCGCGCCGGCGATGTAACCCGCGTCCTCGGATGCCAGGAAGCTGACCGCCCCGGCGACATCCTCGGCGGTACCGACCCGCTTGGCCGGGATGAATTCCAGTGCGCCCTCCTGGATCCGCTCGTCGAGGGCGCGGGTCATCTCGGTGTCGATGTATCCGGGCGCGACGACGTTGGCGGTGACCCCGGCCTTGGACAGTTCCCGGGAGATGGAGCGGGCCATGCCGATCAGACCGGCCTTGGCGGCCGCGTAGTTGGCCTGGTTGCCGATACCCCACATGCCCGAGACCGAGCCGATGTAGATGATCCGGCCGAATCGGTTGCGCTGCATGCTGCGTGACGCGCGCTGGGTGACCCGGAACGCGCCGGTGAGGTTGGCGTTTATGACCTCCGAGAACCGCTCCTCGGTCATCCGCATGAGGAAGGCGTCCTTGGAGATCCCGGCGTTGGACACCAGCACCTCGACCGGTCCCTGGTGCTCCTCGACCTCTTTGAAGGCGCGGTCGACGGCCTCGTTGTCGGTCACGTCACACACCACGCCGAACAGTCCCTCGGGCGCACCGGATCCGCGGTGGGTGACGGCCACCTTGTGTCCGTCGGCGGCCAGTCGCTGGGCGATGGCCAGGCCGATACCCCGGTTGCCGCCGGTGACCAGCACCGACCGGGACACGAACGCGGGACGGCCGACGGGGGTCGCTTCGGTAGCGGCACTCTCAGTCATGACCGCCAACTTAGTGCCTGACCGGCGCGGGTCCGAAATCACGTCACCGTATCGATCATGGCAGCGGCGACACGGATCTCCACCCCCGCCCCGCATCCTGGCGCGGCGGCGCACCGAACATCCGGCGGTACTCCCGGCTGAACTGGGTCGGGCTGTCATAGCCGACGAGGTGGCCCACCCCGGCCACATCCCCGGCATCGGCAGCCAGCAACGCACGTGCCTGCTGCAGTCGAATCTGCTTCTGGAACTGCAGCGGGCTCATCGCGGCGACGGCACGGAAGTGCCGATGGAACGACGAGGCACTCATACCGGCCAGCGCCGCCAGATCCGCGATGCGCAAGGGTTCGGCATAGTTGTCGCGGATCCAACGAATCGTCCGGTTGATGTGTGCGGACACGCCTCCGGTCGTCCCGATCTGCGCCACCAGTGCGCCGTGCGGACCGGTGAGCAACCGCCACAGGATCTCGCGTTCTATGAGCGGCGCCAGCACCTCGGCATCGTCGGGGTGCGCAAGCAGGCGAACCAGCCGCAGGACGGCGTCGAGCAACGTCGGTTCGGCGGGTCCGCTCGCGATGGCCGGGCCTGCCGATACGGGTTGTCGGCGGCCGCCGGCGGCAAGCAACAGTTCGGCGATCGCGGCGGGGCGCAGCACGACTCCGACACCGAGCGCCGCGCTGGTGGCATCGGCACCGATGAAGTGGCCGCTCACGGGTAGCTCGGCCGCCACCACGAGCATGTCGCCGGTGCGGTACTCGAAGGTCTGGTCACCGAGCAACAGCCGCTTGGCGCCCCGCGCCATGACCACCAGCAGGGGCTCGGTCAGCGAGTACTCCGGCTCCGAGGTGCTGACACGCGAGAGCAATAGCCCGTCGATGGCTGTCGTCATCGACGCAGCAGCGTGCACGTCGATCAGCTCGCAAAGTTCGGACAGCGCGGCAGTGGTCACCGGCTCAGCGAATCACGAACCACACGATACATCCAGCATTGAGAGGATCGGGCAAGAATCAGATCGCATCGGTCTACCGGCGATCGGGCCGCCACGGTTGCATGGAGCGCGTAATCACCAACCCGAACAAGGAGATCGCGATGTCCCTCGACCACTACGTCACCCTCGGCCGATCCGGTCTGCGTGTCAGCCCTTTGGCACTGGGCGCCATGACCTTCGGCGAAGACGCGGGCGGCGCCGGATGCAGTCCCGATGAAGCCTCCGCCATCATCTCCAGCTACCTCGACCACGGTGGCAACTTCATCGACACCGCCAACTTCTATACCAACGGACACTCCGAGAAGATCCTGGGTGACTACTTTGCCGCGCGGCCCCATCGGCGTGATCGTGTCATTGTCGCCACCAAGTTCTTCACCAACATGTTCCCCGGTGACCCCAACGGAGGCGGCGCCGGCACACGGTCGATCATCGCCCAGCTCGACGAGAGCCTGCGTCGGTTGCGCACCGACCACATCGACCTGTACTGGCTGCACAACTGGGACCGGCACACCCCGATCGAGGAGACCATGCGCACCCTCGACGATCTGGTCCGCGCCGGCAAGGTGCGTTATCTGGGGTTCTCGAACATCCCGGCCTGGGTGACCGCGCAGGCTCAGACTCTTGCGCTGTGGCGGGGCTGGACCCCCCTGGTGGCTCTGCAGGTCGGCTATTCATTGCTCAACCGCGGCGCCGAGGCCGAGGTCACCCCGTTCGCCATCGATCAGGGTCTGGCACTGACACCGTGGAGCCCGCTGCAGAACGGCTTCCTGTCCGGCAAATACCACCGCGGTGCGCAGGTGCACGACTCCGCCCGTGCCGCCTTCGTCGGCGGCCCGACCGAGGCGCAATTCGACGTCATCGAGGCGGTCGCCGAGGTCGCCGGACAGTTGGGCACGACGTCGGCTGCCGTTGCGCTGGCCTGGCTGCGCGCCCGGCCCGGTACCGTCGTACCGATTCTCGGCGCGCGTCGGCTCGACCACCTGCTGACCAACCTTGCCGGGCTCGACATCGCGCTGTCCCCGGCACATCTGGAACACCTGGACGCGGTGTCCGATCCCGGCCTGCGCCCGGCAGTGGAACCCGAACTACTGGCCGCACTGCAGTTCGCCGGCGCAACCGTCGACGGCCGTGGCTCGGGTGAGTACCCGCCGCTGGCGGCGGGCACCGCCCGCTACTAGCCCGGCAGCCGGCGGTTGATCAGCAGTGCCGCGAGGGCGGCCAGCGCGAGCACCAGCGCCCCGAGTCGCAGCCATCCGACGCTGGCGTCGCCCTTGATGGTCTCGTAGCCGATCTGCTCCTGCAGCGAGCTGAACACGGCCTTGAGCTGTTCCAGGCTGGACGCGGTGAAGGCCTCGCCGCCGGAGAGCTCGGCAATTTTGGCCAGCATCTCATCGTCGACCGGCACCGGCTGGCGCTGCTCGTTGATCTCGACATAGCCGTACGGCGTGCCGAAGGACACCGTCGAGATGGGCACCCCCTGGTCCTTGGCCGTGCGCGCGGCGGTGTAGGCGCCCTTGGGGTTGTCCGGGTTGGACGGCACGGTCTCCTTGCCGTCGGACATCAGCACGATGCGGGCCGGGGGCGGCTCGTCCCCGCCGCCGATCACCGCGCCGACGGTGGCGACCGCCTGCAGGGCGGTGAAGATGCCCTCGCCGGTGGCGGTGCGGTCGGCCAGCTGCAGCTTGTCGATCCCGTTCTTGGTCGCCTCCCGGTTGGTGGTCGGCGAGACCAGCACCGTCGCGGTGCCCGCGTAGGCGATCAGCCCCAGGTTGATGCCCGGGGTGAGCTGATCGGCGAACTGCTTGGCCGCCTCCTGGGCGGCGACCAGCCGGCTGGGTGCGACATCGGTGGCCCGCATGGACTGCGAGACGTCGATGACGAGCATCACCACGGCGCGGTTGCGCGGGACCCGGACGTCGTTGGTGGGTCCGGCCATCGCGACGGTCAGCAGGGTCAGGGCGGCGATCAGCAGGATGGCGGGCAGATGGCGCCACCGGCTGGGTTGCTTGGGGGCCACCCGCTCCAGCAGTTCCATGTTGGCGAACCGCAGGATCCGCTGTTTACGGGCCCGCTGCACCACGATGTAGAGGGCGGTCAACCCCAGTACCGCGAGCAGGAACAGGAAGAACCACTTGTGTTCGAAGCCCGACAGGCTCATCGGTCCGAGCAACGGCAATGTCATGTGCAGCTTGTCATTTCAGTGTCGTAGTCATGAAGCGCTCATCGCCCGCCCGCCATGGCGCCGCGGCGGCGGTCCGCCACGAAGCGCACCACATCGGCGATCCAGTCCCGGTCGGTGCGCAACGTCAGCAGCGGAGCGTCACAGCGGCGTAGCGTGCGGGCCACCTCGGCCCGGTGGGCCGCCGCGGCGCGGGCGAAGTCGTCACGCAGTTTCTCGTCGATGGTGAACTCGCGGGTCACCCCCGATTCGGTGTCCTGCAACACCACGTCACCGACGTCGGGCAGTTCGACATCGCGCGGATCGATGATCTCGATGCCCAGCACCTCGTGCCGGCCGGAGATGGCCCGCAGTGGTCGCATCCAGTCGATCGGCCCGAGGAAGTCGCTGATGATGACGGCCATCCCGCGCCGTCGTTCCGGCCTGCGCAAGGCGTCGATGGCCCCGGCCAGGTCGCCGCGCACACCGAGCGGGGCTTGCGGGGTGGTGGCGATGGCGCGCAACAACTCCTGCTCGTGCAGCCGGCCGGACAAAGCGGGCACCCGGCGGAACGACTCACCATTGGAGATCACCGCGCCGATGCGGTTGCCGCCGCCGCTGTTGAGGAACGCGATGGCCGCGGCGGCTGCGACGGCCAGGTCGCGCTTCTCGCAGCCGGTGGTGCCGAAGTCCAGGCTGGAGGACACGTCCACCACCAGCCAGGTCTCCAGCTCCCGGTCGGCGATCATCTGCCGGACGTGCGGATGGGTGGTCCGCGCGGTGACCGACCAGTCCATCCGGCGGACATCGTCGCCGGGTTGATACATCCGGGACTCCCCCGGCTCCGAGCCGGGCCCGGGGATGAGGCCGAGGTGGTCACCGTGCAGGACGCCGTCAAGCTTGCGGCGCACCGTCAGCTCGAGTTTGCGCAGCGCCGCACTCAGTGCGGGGTCGCGGATCTCACCACGTTTGAGCGAGGGCAGATCGACCGTCCGTCCTTGCTTCGGCGAAGCCGAACGATCCGGCCCGGTCCCGGTCACCGACCGCCGGCCGCCGCCGCGGCAGGCACCCCGGGAGGCACCGAATGACCCTGCTGCGGAATGGCATTCACCTGGGGCAGACCGACGGTCTGCATGATGCGGTTGATCACGGTCTCGGCCGAGACCTCGTCGGCCAGCGCGTCGTAGGTGAGCACCAGACGGTGCCGCAGCACATCCGGGATCACCTCGACGACATCCTGGGGGATCACGTAGTCGCGACCGCGCACCAGCGCCAGCGCACGGGAGGCCGAGATGATGCCCAGCGACGCGCGCGGCGAAGCGCCGTAGGCGATCCACGACTTGGCATCAGGCATGCCGAACTTCTCCGGCTCGCGGGTCGCGGTGACGATGCGGACGACGTAGTCGACCAGCGCGTGGTGCACGAAGTTGTTGGCCGCCACCTCCTGCAGCCGCAGCAAATCACCGGTGTTCAGGATCTGCTTGGGCTCAGGCGGTTTCACGCCCATGCGGTAGATGATCTCGCGCTCTTCCTCCGGCGACGGGTAGTCGACGTTGAGCTTGAACAGGAAGCGGTCGCGCTGCGCCTCGGGCAGCTGGTACACGCCCTCCTGCTCGATCGGGTTCTGGGTGGCCATCACCAGAAACGGGTTGGGCAGCGGGAAGGTCTTGCCGCCGATGGAGATCTTGCGCTCGGCCATGACCTCCAGCAGTGCCGACTGGACCTTGGCCGGTGCGCGGTTGATCTCGTCGGCCAGCAGGAAGTTCACCACCACGGGGCCCAGTTCGATGTCGAACTCCTCCTGGCCCTGGCGGTAGATACGGGTACCGACGATGTCGGTGGGCACCAGGTCGGGGGTGAACTGGATGCGGGCGAAGGTGCCGCCGACGACCTTGGCGAAGGTCTCCACCGCGAGCGTCTTGGCGACGCCGGGGACACCCTCGAGCAGGACGTGCCCCTTGGCCAGCAGACCGACGAGCATCCGCTCGACGAGGCGGTCCTGACCGACGATGATGCGCTTGACCTCGAAGATCGCACGCTCCAGGGTGTGTACCTCGTTCTGCAGTCCGGGACCCGCGGGCGGGGCGCTCTGCGTGCCGGGCGGGTAGCCCTGCGTCGGGGCCGGGCCTTGATAGCCTCCGGCGCCCTGCGGCGGCCCACTCGGTGACGTCATCTAGCTTCCTCCCACGGTCGATCTGCAACAAACTCGCTGGACTTCAGTGGCGACCGCCGAGGTGGCCGGGCGTCCGCCGTCAACTATTCCAGGCAGTGTGGAATCCGTCGACGTTGGCCGCCCCGCGTGCCGGGTGCGTCAGGACTCGATGATGCGCACCAGGTGCGGGGACATCCCCGCGGTGCGCAGCGGGCTGACGGTCACCTTCTCGGCGCTGCCGGAGGCCTCCAGCATCTTGCCGCCGCCCAGATAGATGGCCACGTGCTGGCTGCCGCCGGGGCCCCAGAAGATCAGATCGCCGCGTTTGGCCTGCGACGGCGGGATGGCCCGGCCGAAGTTGTACTGGTCGCCGGAGTACTTGGGGATCTGCACGCCGACACCGGCGAAGGCATAGCGGGTGAAGCCCGAGCAGTCATAGCCGATCTTGCCGTTGTCGTAGTCGACACCGGGACCGGGACCGGTCAACGTGCCGCCGCCCCAGGAGTACGGGACACCGATCTGGGACCCGCCACGGCGGATCACGTATTCGATGGCCGCCGGGCCGCGCACCCGCGCCCCGGTCGGCAGGCCGCCGGTCGATGCGGCCGGGGCGGGTGCCAGCCCGATGGATTGCAGGAACTTCGAACCCAGACTCTGGGTGGTCTCCAGCGCGATCTTGCTCACCTGGAACGACGCGTTGGCGATGGCGACCGGGTCGCCGGGGGCTCCGGAACTCGGCCGCGCGGGCAGTGTCGGATCCCACTCCGCCGGTGCCGCGGCTGCCGGGGCGGCGGCGCCGATGGCCATCGCGCCGGCCACCGCCAGCGCGGCCAGCACCCGGTTGAGTTTGTGAAAGCGTGTGGAGTTCAAGGAATTCCCTACGTTCAGTATTCGATGTATCGGACGGCGTGCGGGGTCATGCCGCTGGTGCGCACCGGCGAGATCTTGACGTGCGAGCCGGTGTAGGGGGCCTCGAGCATCTGGTTGTTGCCCAGGTAGATCGCGACGTGCTGACTACCGCCCGGCCCCCAGAACAGGACGTCGCCGCGGCGCATCTGCGAGGTGGGGATCTTGCGGCCCATGTCGTACTGCGCGCCGGAGTAGTGCGGCAGCTTGATGCCGACGCCGGCGAAGGCGTAGAGCACCAGGCCCGAGCAGTCGAATCCGACTGTGCCTGCGCCGCCGTCGATTCCGTTGCTCTTGCCGGCGGCGTTGCCACCGCCCCAGGAGTACGGCACACCGATCTGGGACATGGCGCGCTTGATGACATACTCCGACGCCGCCTGCCCGTGCACCCGGGGAATGGCCCCGTTGTTGGTGAACCCGGTGGGTGTCGGCAGGATGCCCAGCTTCTGCAGGAACTTGCGTCCCATGTCCGCGGTCAGCTGGGCCGAGGTCTGCATGATGCCGAGGATCGCGTTGATGATCGCGATGGGATCTCCGCTGACGAAAGCGCTCGGGATCGCCGGCAAGGTGAGGTCCCACTGGCTGGACTGGGCCGGCGCAGGCCCACCCGGTGCACGGTCCCAGTCGGCCGACGGTCCCGGGACGGCCGGGCCGGCCACCCCCGGTGCGCGCCCGGTCGGTGCGGCGCCGGCCGGGGCCGACGGTGCCGCCAGCGGCTGCGCGGGCCGGGCGGCGTCCAATTTCGCTTGCGCCGCAGCACGTTCGGCGGACAGCTTGTCCAGTTCGGCCTGTTGGGATCCGAAGGTCTGCTGGGCCTGGGTCAGGCTGGCGACTGCGGCGTCCTGGCTGGACTGCGCGTCGGCGGCGGCCCTGTCGGCGTTCTGCTTGGCCAGCCGGGCCGCGGACTCGCGGTTGACCTGATCGGTGCGCGCCGCCTGCAGATCGCCGAGCACCTGCTGGGAGTTGGCGGCCAGCGCCTGCCCGGCGGCCGCGGTCTGCAGCGCGGAGTCGGGGTCGGCAGCGGTCAGATAGGAGGCCGACGGACCGTTGACATAGGCGGCCACGGCATAGGTGTCGACGCGGCGCTGCGCATCGGCGATGGCGACGGTGGCAGCATCGACGCCCCGCCGACTGGCCTCGACCTCGGCGGCCGCGGCGGCCGCGTTGTCACGTGCGCTCTGGACGTCGAGCAGTGCCTTGTTCACGCTCTCCTGCTGGACCTGCACGGCCGCACCGAGATCCTGCAGCTTCTGGTTCGCATCGGCCACCGCGGCCACCAGGGCCGCGATGCCCTCCGGCTTGACGGGATCGGCCACGGCGATGGGCCCGGTGATCGGTCCGTGCGGCAACGCGCCCGCACACATGAGGCCGACGACGGTGAGCGGGACTACACAGACCCGCCCGTAGAAGCGGGACGCGGAGGCGCCTGGAATGCGTCTCATGGGACTCAGGTCTCCTAGGGCTCAACGCGGACGACACGGCACTTCAGATGGGTGTCGGTAGTCACATGAATCACAGCTGCAACACCAAACACTGTTTGCACCGTACGTCACATCACGCCCTAAAGAAACTTTAGTCACAAATTACATGAATGTAATTGGAAGCGGCGTTATCGAATGGTGATATTCGAATTCGAGAAAGCGAGCAGGCCTTTAGGCCGACGGCTCCACAGGAGCACTCTCAGCAACGGTTCGACGGGCACGAACCTGCAGCAAGCGGGTGAAAACGGCAGCTACCGCAACGCCTAGCACGAGCACCACGGTAAAGGGCGTCCAGGGAAAGTCGGGCGTCTGTAACTCGCTCACGAAATTCTTCGAAGATTGGACCGGATCACCGGTTTTCGCGAGGTCCTGACCGGCCTCCAGAGTGACCCGGTCATATACCTGACTGTAGGTGCCCGCATAGAAGGGGCTGATGGCCAGCACCGTCGATCCCGGGAACTCCTGGCCGACCTCGGTGGCGATATCGCGCAGCGGGGTGTCGATCGGCGGGTTCTGGTCGATGACGACGATCTTCAGGTCGATCCCGTCGGCGCCGGCCGCCGAGACCACCTCGCGCAGACCGGCCAGATCCACCCCCGCCGGTGCACTCACACCGCCGTCGCGCACCTGATCGGTGACGAGGTTCATGTCCACCCCGGGCGGGATGTAGGCGGGGATGTGCGGCAGTACGTGCGGTCCGGTCACCACCGCACCGTACCGCTGCATGCGGCGGGGCCCGGCATCCGACTCTCCGGCCGTCACCGGCGCGTGACATCGGCGTGATCGGCGGCGTGCTCGGCGGCGTGATCGGTTCGGACGGTCCCACCATCTGACCGACGGGCTCGCATCGTGGCCCGCACTGGAGAAGACTGGACCCGACCCTCCCCGTCTTGCAGGACAAGCGTACTGTTAGGGTCAGTATGCCGTCGACACAGCCCGTCGCCGGCACGATCTAACCGGGAGTTGATGTGAGCAACGACAATGCAGCCAATTCGTCCTTGAACTCTTTTGATGCCCGAGACACCCTCACCGTCGGGGAGAACAGTTACGAGATCTACCGCCTCGACGCGGTACCCGGAACCGAGAAGCTGCCCTACAGCCTGAAGGTGCTCGCCGAGAACCTGCTGCGCACCGAGGACGGCGCAAACATCACCAAAGAGCACATCGAGGCCATCGCGAACTGGGATCCCTCGGCCGAGCCGAGCATCGAGATCCAGTTCACCCCCGCCCGCGTCCTCATGCAGGACTTCACCGGCGTGCCCTGCATCGTCGACCTGGCCACCATGCGTGAGGCCGTTGCGACGCTCGGCGGCGACCCGGACAAGGTCAACCCGCTCTCGCCCGCCGAGATGGTCATCGACCACTCCGTCATCCTGGATGTCTTCGGCAACGCCGGCGCCTTCGAGCGCAATGTCGAACTCGAATACGAACGCAACGGCGAGCGCTACCAGTTCCTGCGTTGGGGCCAGGGCGCCTTCGACGACTTCAAGGTCGTCCCCCCGGGCACCGGCATCGTGCACCAGGTCAACATCGAATACCTGGCCCGCGTCGTGATGACCCGCAACGGTGTCGCCTACCCCGACACCTGTGTGGGCACCGACAGCCACACCACCATGGAGAACGGCCTCGGCGTGCTGGGCTGGGGCGTCGGCGGCATCGAGGCCGAGGCGGCCATGCTGGGCCAGCCCGTCTCGATGCTCATCCCCCGGGTCGTCGGCTTCAAGCTGACCGGCGAGATCAAGCCGGGCGTCACCGCCACCGATGTGGTGCTCACCGTCACCGACATGCTGCGCAAGCACGGTGTCGTCGGCAAGTTCGTCGAGTTCTACGGCAACGGCGTGGCCGAGGTGCCGCTGGCCAACCGCGCCACCCTGGGCAACATGAGCCCCGAGTTCGGTTCCACCGCGGCGATGTTCCCCATCGATGAGGAGACCATCAACTACCTGCGACTGACCGGGCGTACCGAGGAGCAACTGGCGCTGGTCGAGGCCTACGCCAAGACCCAGGGCATGTGGCACAACCCGGACAAGGAGCCGGTGTTCTCCGAGTACATGGAACTCGACCTGTCCACCGTGGTGCCGTCGATCTCCGGGCCGAAGCGTCCCCAGGACCGCATCGAGCTCACCGATGCCAAGAACGCGTTCCGCAAGGACATCCACAACTACGTGGCGGAGAACCACCCGGCACCGGAGACCAAGCTGGACGAGGCCGTCGAGGAGTCCTTCCCGGCCAGCGACCCGGCCACCCTCTCCTTCGCCGATGACGGCGCCGTCGACGTGCGACCGAACGCGTCCAACGGCGCCGAGGGCCGGCCGTCCAAGCCGGTCACGGTGCGCTCCGACGAGCGCGGTGAATTCGTGCTCGATCACGGTGCGGTCGTGGTCGCGGGTATCACCTCCTGCACCAACACCTCCAACCCGTCGGTCATGATCGGCGCCGCACTGCTGGCCAAGAAGGCCGTCGAGAAGGGCCTGACCTCCAAGCCGTGGGTCAAGACCAACATGGCGCCGGGCTCGCAGGTGGTCACCGACTACTACAACAAGGCCGGCCTGTGGCCCTACCTGGAGAAGCTCGGCTACTACCTGGGCGGCTACGGCTGCACCACGTGCATCGGCAACACCGGTCCGCTGCCCGATGAGATCTCCGCCGCGATCAACGACAACGACCTGTCGGTGACCGCCGTGCTGTCCGGCAACCGCAACTTCGAGGGCCGCATCTCCCCCGACGTCAAGATGAACTACCTGGCCTCCCCGCCGCTGGTCATCGCCTACGGCATCGCGGGCACCATGGACTTCGACTTCGAGACCGACCCACTGGGGCAGGACACCGACGGCAACGACGTCTTCCTGAAAGACATCTGGCCGACGTCGCAGGAGATCCAAGAGACCATCGCCTCCTCGATCAACCGGGACATGTTCACCGAGTCCTATGCCGACGTGTTCGCCGGCGATGACCGCTGGCGTTCGCTGCCCACCCCGGAGGGCAACACCTTCGCCTGGGACGACAACTCCACCTATGTGCGCAAGGCCCCGTACTTCGACGGCATGCCCGCCGATCCGGAGCCGGTCAGCGACATCTCCGGCGCCAGAGTGCTTGCCCTGCTGGGCGATTCGGTGACCACCGACCACATCAGCCCGGCCGGCGCGATCAAGCCGGGCACCCCGGCCGCGCAGTACCTCGAGGCCAACGGGGTGGAACGCAAGGACTACAACTCGCTGGGCAGCCGTCGCGGCAACCACGAGGTGATGATCCGCGGCACCTTTGCCAACATCCGCCTCAAGAACCAGCTCCTCGACGATGTGTCGGGCGGCTACACCCGCGACTTCACCCAGGATGGTGGTCCGCAGGCGTTCATCTACGACGCCTCGGTCAACTACCAGAAGGCCGGTATCCCGCTGGTCGTCCTAGGCGGCAAGGAATACGGATCCGGATCCTCGCGCGACTGGGCGGCCAAGGGCACCTCGCTGCTCGGCGTGCGAGCCGTCATCACCGAGTCCTTCGAGCGCATCCACCGCTCGAACCTGATCGGCATGGGCGTCATCCCGCTGCAGTTCCCGGCCGGGGAATCGGCGGCCAGCCTGAAGTTGGACGGCACCGAAACCTTCGACATCGAGGGCATCACCGAGTTGAACGAGGGCAAGACGCCCAAGACCGTGCATGTGACCGCCACCAAGGAGGACGGTTCCAAGGTCGAGTTCGACGCCGTGGTCCGCATCGACACCCCCGGTGAGGCCGACTATTACCGCAACGGCGGCATCCTGCAGTACGTGCTGCGCAACATGCTCAAGGCGAACTAGGAGACCGGCGCGGAAATACCGGATACCACCCCGTGCCACGGGTAACCGACGACCATCTGGCGGCCCGTCGTCGCCAGATACTCGACGGCGCTCGGCGCTGCTTTGCCGAGTACGGATACGAGAAGGCGACCGTGCGGCGGCTCGAACACACCATCGGGCTGTCGCGCGGCGCCATCTTCCACCACTTCAAGGACAAGGACACCCTGTTCTTCGAGTTGGCCCGCGAGGACGCCGAGCGGATGGCCGATGTGGCCGCCCGTGAGGGTCTGATCCAGGTGATGCGTGATCTGCTGGCCGCGCCGGACCAGTTCGACTGGCTGGTGACGCGGCTGGAGATTGCGCGGAAGCTGCGCAACGACCCGGCGTTCCACCAGGGGTGGGCCGAGCGCTCGGCAGAATTGTCGGCCGCCACCACGGAGCGACTGCGAAAACAGAAGCAGGCGGGCCGGCTACGAGACGACGTACCCGGCGCCGTCCTGCAGACCTATCTCGATCTCGTACTCGACGGTCTGGTCGCCCGCCTGGCGTCCGGTGAGGACACCGAGAACCTCAGCGCGGTGCTCGACCTCGTCGAAGATTCGGTCCGCCACCCACGCTGAGCGGTCTAGCTGGCGCGGCGGCGGTGATTCGGCCCGCCGCGGCTACGCATCCGGGTGCCGGATTCGAGCAACATGCTGTGCACCGATCCATACGAGCGGCCGGTCTTGGCCACCAGAGACCGGATACTGGCCCCGCTCTCGTAATCGCTGCGCAAATCCGAGAGGATCTCTTCCCGGGACTTGTTCGTCTCACTCATCGATGTTCTCCCCACTCCCGATCCTTGTCGCGGGTACCCGGACCGGGAATGGGCAAAACAGCGAGAAAATATTCGGTGAAATCCCTTGTAGAGCGGCCTATGCCAGCTCGATGAGGTCCCGGTACTCGGTGGACCAGAAGTCCTCGGTGCCATCGGGCAGCAGCACCACGCGCTGCGGGTCCAGCGCCTCGGCCGCACCCGGATCGTGGGTCACCAGCACCACCGCACCCTGATAACTGCGCAACGCGTCGAGCACCTGCTCACGCGAGGCGGGATCGAGGTTGTTGGTCGGCTCGTCGAGCAGCAACACATTGGCGGTCGAGGCCACCAGACCGGCCAGCGCCAACCGGGTCTTCTCACCGCCGGACAGCGTGCCGGCCTTCTGATCGAGCTGTGGTCCGGTGAACATGAAGGCGCCCAACAGACCTCGCAGGTCCTGCTCACCGGTGTCCGGGGCGGCGTGGCGGATGTTCTCCCAGACGGTCGCCTCGTTGTCCAGGGTGTCGTGCTCCTGGGCGAAGTAGCCGATCTTGAGTCCGTGACCGGGCACCAGGCCACCGGCGTCGGGCGTCTCGGTGCCGGCCAACAGTCGCAGCAACGTCGTCTTACCCGCGCCGTTGAGGCCGAGAACGACCACGCGGGAACCGCGGTCGATCGCCAGATCGACGCCGGTGAACACTTCCAGCGAACCGTAGGTCTTGGTCAATCCCTTGACCACCAAGGGAGTTTTGCCGCACGGTGCGGGAACCGGAAACTTGATGCGGGCCACCTTGTCGGCCACCCGTTCGTCATCCAACTCCGCGATCATCCGCTCGGCACGACGCAACATGTTTTGCGCGGCAACGGCTTTGGTCGCCTTCGCACCCATCTTGGCGGCCTGTGCGCGCAACGCGCCGGCCTTCTTCTCGGCATTGGCGCGCTCGCGGCGACGACGCTGTTCGTCGGTGGCCCGGGCATCCAGATACTTCTGCCAGCCCATGTTGTAGACATCGGCCTCACCGCGCACCGCATCCAGGAACCAGACCCGGTTGACCACGTCGGCAAGCAGTTCGACATCGTGGCTGATCACCACGAGGCCGCCGGTGTGGTTCTGCAGGAAGGTGCGCAGCCAGCCGATCGAATCGGCGTCAAGGTGGTTGGTGGGCTCATCGAGTAGCAGCGTCGTCGCCGATCCGGAGCCGGTGTCACTGGCGGCGAACAGGATCCGCGCCAGTTCCACGCGGCGGCGCTGACCACCGGACAGCGTCCGCAGCGGCTGGGTGAGCACCCGGTCGGGCAGGCCCAGGCTGGCGCAGATGCGCCCGGCCTCGCTCTCGGCGGCATAGCCACCGAGAGCGGCGAAGCGTTCCTCGAGTTGGCCGTAGCGACGCACCGCCTTGTCGCGGGCCGCATCGTCGGCCACCTCGGCCATCAGCGTCTGCTGCTTCTCCAGATCGGACAGCAGGGTGTCCAGACCGCGCGCCGAGAGCACCCGATCTCGCGCCAGCACATCGAGATCGCCCTCGCGGGGATCCTGCGGCAGGTAGCCGATCTCGCCGGTCGACTCGACCTTGCCCGCATAGGGTTCACCCTCGCCGGCCAGGATGCGCATGGTGGTGGTCTTACCGGCGCCGTTGCGGCCCACCAGACCGATGCGATCGCCGGGCTGGATCCGCAGGGCGGCGCCCTCGATGGACAGCAGCGTGCGCGCCCCGGCGCGGACCTCCAGGTCCGTTGCGGTGATCACGCTGCTGCCTCCTCTTGATCTGCCTGTCGGCCGTTCTCGTGGCCCGCTGTGCGCGCGTCCGGGCCGTGGGTTTGTCGTCAGCGCTCATCGGTGAACACCGGCGACCGCTTATCTTTGCGCGCCGCCACCGCTTCTTCAAAGTTGGCGGTGAGCAGGCGCACATACAGTTGGCCGAGCCCCTCGGCCTGCATGTGGCCTTCCAGGCTGCCGGCGTCCAGTCCACTCCACAGCGTGCGCTTGGTCAACTCGATTCCCGGCCGGGAGAACGCGGCGATCCCCTGTGCCATTGCAAAGCAGCGGGCCAACAGTTCGTCCTCGGGTGCGACGCTGGACACCAGCCCGATGCGTTCGGCTTCGGCGGCATCGACATCGCGGCCGGTGAGCATGATCTCGAAGGCCCGCGATGCACCGATGGCGCGCGGCAGCAGATAGGACAACCCGAGCTCGCTGGCGGTCAGACCGTTGTTGATTCCGGCGGCCCGAAAGTAGGCGCCAGCTGCAGCGATGCGGATATCGCAGGCCAGCGCCAAGCACAGCCCGCCCCCGATGGCCGCACCGTTGACCGCGGCGATCACCGGCTGGTGCAGCCGCCGCAGTGCCAGGATCACCTCATCGAGCACTTCCATCGACCGCAGGGCGAATGACGGTCGGGTCAGGCCATCGACGTGCGGTACCGAACCGGCGGATTTGTGGTCGGCGCCCGAGGAGAATCCGCGTCCGGCGCCGGTCAGCACGACAACGCGGGTGGTGTTGTCGTTGTGCAGATCGGCCAGCACGGCACGCAACGGGACCATCACGTCGAAGGCCATCGAATTCATCCGCTCGGGCCTGTTGAGCGTGACCAAAGACACGCCGGGAACCGGCTGGGAGACCTTCACGAATTCGCTGTACTCAGTCACGACGTGCACGCTATCGCGCGCACCGTCGTGACCGGGTCAGCGTCGTCAGTTCTGCTGTGACGCGATGGCCGCGTCGATGTCGAACTCCTTGATCTTGGTGATCAGGTCTTCGAGCTGAGCGGGGCCGAGGGCTCCGGACTGCCGGAACACCTGGTGTCCCTTCTTGAACGCCATCAGCGTCGGGATGGCCTGGATCTCGGCGGCCTGGGCCAATTCTGGCTCCGCCTCGGTGTCGACCTTGGCGTGCACCACGTCGGGATGCTTGTCCGCGGAGGCACCGAACGTGGGGGCGAAGGCGCGACACGGACCGCACCAGGTCGCCCAGAAGTCGACGATGACGATCTCGTTGTCATCGATGACCGACTTGAATTCGGCTGCGGTGATGTCCTTTGTACTCACGCTTTTCCTAACGTCGGGGCGGCACTGCCAATTCCCAGTATGTCCCCGACCGGCTCAGACGGCGACCGCGCCCAGCGAGTAGACCTTCACCCAGTCCACCTTCATCTGCTGTGGGCCGAACTCTGCCGAGGCATCGGGGTCCCCGGTCCACGGGTTGCCCACCGCCGTGTTGAGGATCAGATAGTGCGGCCACGCACCGGAGAACGGGGTCCAGTCACCGCCGAGTGCCTCGTACTGCGCCTTGGTGACCTGACCGGTCTGCACACCGTCGACATGCCAGACGATGCGGTCGGGATACCAGTCGATGCCGTATTCGTGGAATCCCTGCGACAGATCGACTCCGATCTCGGCGCCGACGGTGTCGAGTTTCACGTCGAGCGTGTTGTTGCCCGCCGCCGGTCCGTGGATGTTGCCGGTCCAGTGGGTCCGGCCCTCCTCGGTGCCGAACCCGGGGTACTCGGCGATGTCCACCTCACCCTGACGCGGCCAGTCGAACTCGTGCCCCGGCTCAAGGCCCACCATCCAGAACGCAGGCAGCAGACCTTTGGCGTAGGGCATCTGGATGCGCGCCACGATGCGGCTGTTCGGCAGGACCGACTGTTTGCCGTAGGTCACCACCCGCGCGGAGGTGTAGTCGTGCGGTGCGGCGGCACCGTCCGGTGTCGGCCCGCGGCGCACGGTGATGACCAGATGGCCGTTCGCGTCGACGGTGACGTTCGAGAAATCGGCGGTGTAGTACTGGTTTTCGCCCGCCGACTGGCCCCACCGCCCACTCTGCAGCGACCATGCCTGCACCGCCTCGTCGATGGAGGTGAAGTTGGTCTCCCACAGCAGCACCGGCTCGGCGGCGCCGGGCGCGGGATCCACCGGACCGGGCACCACGGGCGGGACCACCGTCGGGGTGCGGGGCAGACCGAAGAACCTGGTGCGGACATCGGCCCACCAGTTCTGGATCATTTTCGGAAACGGTACCCGCAGGAAGTCCAGGTTGAACTTGACCGGTTTGATGCCCAGGCGCGCCATGAAATCACCGATGAGGCTGCCGATCGTCACCGGCTTGGCCGCCGTCCCGGCGGCCGTCGAGAACGGCTGCCCGACAACCGGATTCGCGACACCGACACTCTTGCTCGCGTCGACGGGCTGCTGGGTCAGCTCGTCGCCATCGGCGCGGCCGGTGTCGCGTTCGGAACGTGCCGGCCTGGTGTCGGACTCCGGGCGCCGACGGTCATACGGCGTGTCCGGCTGCGCTACGCCGACCACACCGTCGGCGGCGACCGCCGACTCCGTTGTCTGGCTGCCACTTTCGGCCTCGGCCTCGACCTCACCGACGGTGACGGTCCGCGGCGCTTCGAGCTCCGGTGCTTCGGGCTCCGGTACGGCGGGCGCGGTGTCGCGCTGGGTGGTCGCGCTCACCCGCACGACCGGCGCCGCGGCGGTGCGGACCCGCAGCGTACCGGTGCGGGCCGCACGCAGCGTCTTCGGTTCGCGTGCGGTCGACCCGGCGGACGCCGCCTGCTCACCGGCCGACGGGGCGGCGGATGTATCGGTCGCCGACGAGCTCTCCGATGTGGTGCCACCGGCCGGCCCACCCTCATCGGCTTCCGCGACCGCCATGCCGTGCCCGGTTGCGACCGCCATCCCGAGTCCGGCGGCCATCACCCCGGCACCGAGCCAGATCCGGTGATCGAGTCGTCTGTTGACGCCGTCAGCCATGCGCATGACCCCATTCGTGGTGTTCTGGAAATCTGCGGGAGGGCATGGCGCAGGTGGTCCGCAACGGGTTCGGCCGAGCCCATCCGCCGAACGCAGCGCAAGCTCACATCGTCACACAACAGACCGCGAACGGTGGCGACGATCGCCCGGCGGTGACCGTCGCATTGAAACTTGTGGTGCCAGTACAACTTTGACATTGCTGCGGCGGCGGGCCGTCGCAGCACGAACGATAGCTGAGACCGCGCAAGCGTACAGCTGAATCAGTCGATTCGTCTTTCCGAAACGAATGATCGAGTTACGCTGAGAATATTGAATTCAAGGTCGGATGAGGGTCTTTCGTCGCCGACGAAACGATCAGCTAACTGCGCGCAGCCGGGTTCGCCGGCCCCCAAGTGCAGTTCTGACGAGCACCGACAACCACCGGATGCGACGGGCAGTTTGCTGACACGGCGCCGCGCTGCACCAGTATCGCGATCACGCACCCGGCGGTGTCCCGAAGGCCCGGCGCTGAGCACATGCCGCGTCGGCGTTCGTCAACAGTCGGGCCCGACGCCCGGGCCACCACCACAGCTCGACGGCGAGCAGCAGCAGATAGATCATTGACACCGCGGCGTTGCCGGCCGACCCGAACGCGGCGTCCCACAACGCCATCGCGACCGCGACCGCGAGCACCACCGGGAGGGCCCAGCGCAGCGGCCGGGCGTCGGCGGCCGCAGCATGCATGCCGTCGCGGTATGCAACGACGGCCGGGTGCAGCGACTCGGCCGTGAGCCGGTGACCGGCGCGTGCCGCGCGGGCCACCGCCACCCGGTCCCGGCCGCTGTAGCGGCTCCCGGCCGGCCAATAGCGGGTCATCCGGCGCGATATCCCGATGCCGTAGCCGATGCCGACCGTCACCAGCGCGGCGACGCCGGCCTTCGGCACCCCTGAATCGACCCAGGCCAACGCGCCGACCACGAGGCCGACGACACTTCCCGTGAGCAGTGCGCGTCCGACGGCGCCGTAGCGCCACACCCACGCCGGGATGGTGACCATCCCGTCATTGTGGAGGCTGCGCTCCGATCAGACGGTGAATCCGAGCGCCCGCAGTTGCTCGCGACCGTCGTCGGTGATCTTGTCCGGGCCCCACGGCGGGTTCCAGACCCAGTTGATCTTGATCTCGTTGACCAGCCCGGCACCGACCAGCGCGTTGCGGGACTGGTCCTCGATGACGTCGGTCAACGGACAGGCCGCCGAGGTCAGCGTCATGTCGATCAGCGCGACCGTACCGGCCTCGCCCTCTTCCAGGTTCATGCCGTAGACCAGGCCCAGGTCGACGACGTTGATCCCGAGCTCGGGGTCGACGACATCGCGCATCGCCTCCTCGACATCGGCCAACAGCTCTTCGTTCACGGCTTCGGTGTCACTCATCGCTTGTCCTCCACGTCTTCTTGGCTCGCCTCGGCCAGAGCGGCCTTGAATGCCGTCCAGCCGAGCAGCGCACACTTGACCCGCGCCGGGTACTTGGCCACCCCGGCGAAGGCGATCCCGTCGCCGATCACATCCTCGTCCCCCTCGACATTGCCACGCGAGGAGATCATCTCGGTGAAGGCGGCGACCGTCTTGAGCGCATCGCCGACGCTCTGTCCGATCACCTGGTCGGTGAGCACCGAGGTGGCAGCCTGGCTGATCGAGCAGCCCTGCCCGTCATAGGAGATGTCGCGCACCGTGTCGCCGTCGTCGGACAACGCGACCCGCAGGGTCACCTCGTCACCGCACGTCGGGTTGACGTGGTGCACCTGCGCGTCGAACGGCTCGCGCAGCCCGCGGTGGTGCGGGTGCTTGTAGTGGTCCAGGATCACTTCCTGGTACATCTGTTCCAGTCTCATCGCGTCACCGCCCGAAGAACTCCACGGCCCGCCGCACGCCGGCCACCAGACGGTCCACCTCGTCGAAGGTGTTGTACACCGCGAACGATGCCCGCGCGGTCGCGCTGATGCCGAATCGGCTGTGCAGGGGTGCGGCGCAGTGATGCCCCACGCGCACCGCCACCCCGTCGTCGTCGAGCACCTGACCGACATCGTGGGCGTGCACACCGTCGACGACGAAGCTCACCGGCGATCCACGGTGCTCGGTGCCGGCCGGGCCGATGATGCGCACCCCGGGCACCGACGCAAGACCCTGCAGCGCCGCGGACACCAGCGCGTCCTCGTGGGCCTGCACGGCCTCCATCCCGATGGCGCCCAGGTACCGTGCGGCCGCGGCCAGTCCGACAACCTGCGAGGTCATCGGGGTGCCCGCCTCGAACCGCTGCGGAGCCGGAGCATAGGTGGCCCGCTCCATGGTGACGGTCTCGATCATCGACCCGCCGGTCAGGAACGGCGGCAGGGCGTTGAGCAGCTCGCGCCGGCCGTAGAGTGCCCCGATACCGGTCGGTCCGAGCATCTTGTGCCCGGAGAACGCGGCGAAGTCCACACCGAGCGCGTGGAAGTCGACGGGCTGATGGGGTACCGACTGGCAGGCATCGAGCACCGTCAGCGCACCGACGGCCGTGGCCCGGGCGACGATCTCGGCCACCGGCGCGATGGCACCGGTGACATTCGAATGATGGGTGAAGGCCACAACTTTCACCCGCTCGTCGAGTTCCAGGCTGTCCAGATCGATACGCCCGTCCTCGGACATCGCGTACCACTTCAGTGTGGCCCCCGTCCGGGCCGCCAGCTCCTGCCACGGGATCAGGTTCGCGTGATGCTCGAGCTCGGTGGTCACGATGATGTCGCCGGGACCGACGGCGTTATCGAACCGCTTGTCCCCCAGCACATGCGCGACCAGGTTGATCGCCTCGGTCGCGTTCTTGGTGAATACCAGCTCGTCGTCGCCGGCACCGACGAACGCCGCGATATCGGCGCGGCCCTGCTCGTAGGCGTCGGTCGACTCCTCCATCAGCTGATGGGCACCGCGGTGCACCGCACCGTTCGAGGTGGTCAGGAACGCACGTTCGGCGTCGAGCACCTGCAGCGGCTTCTGCGAGGTCGCCCCGGAGTCCAGATAGGCCAGCTGACACCCACCGCGCATCACCCGGTTCAGGATGGGAAAGTCGGCCCGGATACGGGCGATCCCCTCCAGATCCAGTGCTGCAGAACGGGTGTCGGACACGGTCATCTGGCGAAATCCTTCCTAGGCGGTTGCCGCTTGGGTGAAGCGCACGTAGCCGTTGGCCTCCAGCTCGTCGGCCAGCTCGGGTCCGCCGGATTCGATGACGCGGCCACCGACGAACACGTGCACGAACTGGGGCTGGATGTAGCGCAGGATGCGGGTGTAGTGCGTGATCAGCAGCACGCCGCCGTCCTCGGCCTCCTTGTACCGGTTCACGCCCTCGCTGACGACGCGCAGCGCGTCGACGTCCAGACCGGAGTCCGTCTCGTCAAGGATGGCGATCTTCGGCTTGAGCAGACCGAGCTGCAGGATCTCGTGGCGCTTCTTCTCGCCACCGGAGAAGCCTTCGTTGACGCTGCGCTCACCGAACGCGGCGTCGATCTCCAGGTCGGCCATCGCGCCCTTGACCTCTTTGACCCAGTGCCGCAGCTTCGGGGCCTCGCCGCGGACCGCGGTGGCCGCGGTGCGCAGGAAGTTCGACATCGACACGCCGGGCACCTCGACCGGGTACTGCATCGCCAGGAACAGGCCGGCCCGGGCGCGCTCGTCGATGGACATCTCCAGCACATCGGCGCCGTCCAGGGTGATCGACCCGGAGGTGACGGTGTACTTCGGGTGTCCGGCGATCGCGTAGGACAACGTTGACTTGCCGGAACCGTTGGGGCCCATGACCGCGTGGGTCTCCCCCGACTTCACGGTGAGGTTCACACCCTTGAGGATCGGGATGTCGGTCCCGTCTTCTTTGGACACGACGCTGGCGTGGAGGTCCTTGATTTCCAGGGTGGTCATATCAGGCAGTTCTCTCTTCGGTGATGGCAAGTTCTCGTTCGATGGCTTCGGTGAGGCGCTCGCGCACGGCGGGCACGGCGATCTTCGCGATGATCTCGTTGAAGAAGCCGCGCACCACCAGGCGCCGGGCCTGCTCCTCGGGGATGCCGCGGGCGCGCAGGTAGAACAACTGCTCGTCGTCGAAACGTCCGGTCGCACTGGCATGTCCGGCGCCGGCGATCTCGCCGGTCTCGATCTCCAGGTTGGGCACCGAGTCGGCGCGGGCGCCGTCGGTGAGCACCAGGTTGCGGTTGATCTCGAAGGTGTCGGTGCCGGTGGCCTCGGCCCGGATCAGCACATCGCCCACCCACACGGTGTGCGCATCGGGCTTCTTGGAGGCCGGATCACCCTGCAGCGCACCCTTGTACAGCACATCGGACTTGCAGTTGGGGTGCGCGTGGTCGACCAGCAGCCGGGATTCGAAGAACTGGCCGTCGTCGGCGAAGTAGGTGCCCAGCAGCTTGGCGTCGCCGCCGGGGGCGGTGAACCGCACGGTCGCCGCGGTGCGCACCACATCGCCACCGAGGGTGACGTTGACGTGCCCGAGCACCGCATCCTTGCCGAGCTTGGCGTGATGCGCGCTGACGTGCACGGTGTCATCGGCCCAGTCGGCGATCCAGATGACGCCAAGTCCGGCGGAGTCCCCGACGATGATCTCGACGTTGTCGGCGTAGACACCGCTGCCGCGCAGATCCACCACGACGATGGCGCGCGCGAGTTCCTCGACCCGGATCTGCAGGTGCCCGTAGGCCACGGTGTCGACACCGGGTCCGTCGATGGTGATCTCGATGGGCTCGGCCACCTCGGTGTCGCGGGCCACCGTGACGATGGTCGCCTGCGAGAACGACGAATACGCCTGAGCGGCAACCCGATCACTGGGCACCCCGCCCTGGCCGAGCCGCTGGTCGTCGCGTCCGACGGTCTCGACGGTGACGCCGGGGCGTGCGGTGACCTCGATGACCGCCGCCCCGGTGGCCGGTGCGGTTCCGTCGTGCAGGCCGCGCAGCCGGCGCAGCGGGGTGAACCGCCAGATCTCGTCGCGACCGGCGGGCACCTCGAAGGCGTTGACGTCGAAGGACGCGAACAGCTCGCCCTTGTTGAGGTTGAGGACCGATCCGCTCTTGGCGGTGCCCTCAACCGACTCGGTGACGCCCATCAGCCGACCGCGCCTTCCATCTGCAGTTCGATCAGCCGGTTGAGTTCGAGCGCGTACTCCATCGGAAGTTCCTTGGCGATCGGCTCGACGAACCCGCGAACCACCATGGCCATCGCCTCGTCCTCGGTCAGGCCGCGGCTCATCAGATAGAACAGCTGATCCTCGCTGACCTTGGACACGGTGGCCTCATGACCCATCGTGACGTCGTCCTCGCGGATGTCGACGTACGGGTAGGTGTCGCTGCGGCTGATCGTGTCGACCAGCAGCGCATCGCACTTCACGCTGGACTTGGACCCGTGGGCGCCCTTGTTCACCTGGACCAGCCCGCGGTAGGAGGCGCGGCCACCACCGCGCGCCACCGACTTGGACACGATGTTGCTCGACGTGTTCGGGGCCAGGTGCAGCATCTTGGCACCGGTGTCCTGGTGCTGACCCTCGCCGGCGAAGGCGACCGAGAGCACCTCGCCCTTGGCGTGCTCGCCGGTCATCCAGACCGCTGGGTACTTCATGGTGACCTTGGACCCGATGTTGCCGTCGACCCATTCCATGGTGGCGCCGGCCTCCGCACGGGCGCGCTTGGTGACCAGGTTGTAGACGTTGTTCGACCAGTTCTGGATGGTGGTGTACCGCACCCGCGCACCCGGCTTGACGATGATCTCCACAACCGCCGAGTGCAGCGAGTCGCTCTTGTAGATCGGCGCCGTGCAGCCCTCGACGTAGTGCACGTAGGAACCCTCGTCGGCGATGATCAGGGTCCGCTCGAACTGGCCCATGTTCTCGGTGTTGATCCGGAAGTAGGCCTGCAGCGGGATGTCGACGTGCACGCCCGGCGGGACGTAGATGAACGAACCACCCGACCACACCGCGGTGTTCAGCGCGGAGAACTTGTTGTCGCCGGCCGGGATCACGGTGCCGAAGTACTTCTGGAAGATCTCCGGATGCTCGCGCAGGCCCGAGTCGGTGTCCAGGAAGATGACGCCCTGAGCCTCGAGGTCCTCGCGGATGGAGTGGTAGACGACCTCGGACTCGTACTGGGCGGCGACACCGGAGACCAGCCGCTGCTTCTCGGCTTCGGGGATGCCCAGCTTGTCGTAGGTGTTCTTGATATCGGCGGGCAGGTCGTCCCAGGTGGCGGCCTGCTTCTCGCTGGAGCGCACGAAGTACTTGATGTTGTCGAAGAAGATGCCATCGAGGTCGGAGCCCCAGTTCGGCATCGGCTTCTTCTCGAAGGTGCGCAGCGCCTTCAGCCGGATGTCGAGCATCCACTCGGGCTCGCTCTTCTTGGCCGAGATGTCGCGGACCACCGCCTCGGACAGACCGCGCTGGGCGCTGGCGCCGGCGGCATCGGAATCCGCCCAGCCGTAACCGTAATTGCCCAGGGAGGCAATGGTCTCCTCCTGGGTCAATGGTGTCTCGGGGGTGAGGGTCATCGCGACACTCCTTGTGTGGTGGTGGAATCGGCGCGGGCTGCGTGCCGATCGGTGGTGGGCTCGCCCGGTCCGGCCGGGGTCGGGCTCAGTGGAACGTGGGTGGTGCAGGCGCAGTCGCCGTTGCTGATGGTGGCCAGTCGTTGGACGTGGGTGCCCAGGATCTCGGCGAATGCCTGCTGCTCGGCCTCGCACAGTTCCGGGAACTCCTCGGCGACATGCGATACCGGACAGTGATGCTGGCAGATCTGCACACCGGACAGTGGACCGGCCACCGGTGTGGTGGTGGTCGCGTACCCGGCCTCGGTCAGCGCGGCGGCGACCTCACCGGCGGTCTGCTCGACGTCACCGGTCGAGGCGACGTCCTCGACACCCGCGAGCAGGCTGTCGATCCGGCGTCGGGCGAAGGTGCGCACCGCGTCGTCGCCGCCGATCTCCCGCAGCTGCCGCATGGCCGCGGCGGCCAGATCGTCATAGGCGTGGCTGAGTTTGCCGCGCCCCGCGGCGGTGAGCCGGTACCGCTTGGCCGGCCGGCCACGACCGTGGTGCTGCCAGGCCGCCGCGGCGCTGGCCTCGGCGTCACCGGCCTCGATCAGGGCGTCGAGGTGCCGACGCACACCGGCGGCCGAGATGCCCAGCCGACTGCCGATGTCACCGGCGGTGACGGGACCTTCCAGCAGCAGCTGCACGATGGCGCTGCGGGTATGCCCGTCGGTGGAGACCGCAGACGCCGGAGACAGCACGACACCCGACGCGCCTGAAGCCTCCGGACGTAATTTCACAACACCATTGTGACGGAATTCGGCCGGTGGTTCCAGCAAGGCAACCCTAACCCCGTCGGGCCGTCCCGGGGCGGCCGCTACGCTGCTCGAATGACCGCCCTCGGGTCCTTCAGCTCCGCGGTCGCCCGTTGGCACGCCGACGAGCGGTCCGTGGGCTCGCCGCTGAACAACGCGGAGGTCATCTCGCTCCGTCGGACCAGGGTATTCGGTGCCACCGGAACCGTGCTGATGGCCATCGGCGCGCTCGGCGCCGGCGCCCGCCCGGTCGTCCAGGACCCCACCTTCGGGGTGCGGCTGCTCAACCTGCCCTCCCGGATCGCCACCGTCTCGCTGACCATGACCACCACCGGTGCGGTGATGATGGCGCTGGCCTGGCTGATGCTGGGCCGGTTCGCCCTCGGCCCGCACAAGATGTCGCGCAGCCAGCTCGACCGCACCCTGCTGCTGTGGCTGCTGCCACTGCTCATCGCGCCGCCGATGTACAGCAAGGACGTCTACTCCTATCTCGCGCAGAGCCAGATCGCCCGCCTCGGCCTGGACCCCTACCAGGTCGGTCCCGCCCCGGGCCTCGGGCTCGATCACGTGTTCACCCTGTCGGTGCCCAGCCTGTGGCGCGAGACCCCGGCGCCCTACGGGCCGCTGTTCCTGTGGATCGGCGAGGGCATCTCGGTCATCACCGGGGACAACATCGTCGCGGCCGTGCTGTGTCACCGGCTGGTGGTGCTGGTCGGCGTCGGCCTGATCGTCTGGGCCACGCCCCGGCTGGCGCAGCGCTGCGGGGTGGCCGAGGTGAGTGCGCTGTGGCTGGGCCCGTGCAACCCGCTGTTGTTCATGCACCTGGTCGCCGGCATCCACAACGAGGCCCTGATGCTCGGCCTGATGCTCGCCGGCACCGAGTTCGCGCTGCGCGGTATCGATGGGGTGCGCGAACACAGCTGGCGCCTACCCGCGCAGGCCACCGCGATGCTGACCGCGGGCACCGTGCTGATCACGATGTCCTCTCAGGTCAAGCTGCCCGCCCTGCTGGCGATGGGCTTCGTCGTGATGGCCCTGGCCTGGCATTGGGGTGGCACCGTCAAGGCCTTCCTGGCGGCCAGTTTCTCCCTCGGCGCGTTGTCGCTGGCGGTCATGGCCATCATCGGTTGGGCCAGCGGCCTGGGCTTCGGCTGGTTGTTCACCCTGGGTACGGCGAACGTGGTGCGGTCCTGGATGTCCCCGCCGACACTGATCGCACTGGGCACCGGCCAGGTCGGGATCCTGCTGGGCCTCGGCGACCACACCACGTCGGTGCTGGGGCTGACCCGCGGCATCGGTGTGATCATCATCGCAATCCTGGTGAGCTGGTTGTTGCTGGCCGTGCTGCGTGGCCGGCTACACCCGGTCGGCGGACTCGGCGTCGCGCTCGGGGCCAGCGTGCTGCTGTTCCCGGTGGTGCAGCCCTGGTACCTGCTGTGGGCCATCATCCCGTTGGCGACCTGGGCCACCAGGCCCGGATTCCGCGGGTCGGCCATCGTGATCACGCTGGTGGTGGGCATTTTCGGGCCGACCGCCAACGGCGACAGGTTCGCGCTGTTCCAGATCGTGGACGCCACCCTCGCCAGTGCGGTGATCGTGCTGATCCTCATCGCCATCACCTACCGCCGGCTGCCGTGGCGCGGCCTGCCGCCACCGGGCCCGGACGACCCGCGACCCGGACCGGAGCCACCGACTGCCAGACCCGACGCCTACGCTGAATCTCCGTGACCACCGGTTCTGACGCTGTCGTGCGCCTGCGCGAGGTGACCAAACGCTACGGACCGGCCTCGGCTCGCCCGGCGGTGGACGGCCTCGATCTGGAGGTGCACCGCGCCGAGGTGTTCGCCCTGCTGGGCCCCAACGGTGCGGGCAAGACGACGACGGTCGAGATGTGCGAGGGCTTCCTGCGCCCGGATTCCGGCAGCATCGAGATCCTTGGGCTGGACCCGGCGGGGGACAATGCGCGGCTGCGGGAGCGCATCGGCGTCATGCTGCAGGGTGGTGGGGGCTACCCCGCGGCCCGGGCCGGCGAGATGCTGAACCTGGTGGCCTCCTACGCCGCCGATCCGCTCGATCCGCAGTGGCTGCTGGACACGCTCGGGCTGACCGACGCCGCCCGCACGACCTACCGGCGGCTCTCCGGCGGCCAGCAGCAGCGGCTGGCGCTGGCCTGCGCGGTCGTCGGCCGTCCCGAACTGGTGTTCCTCGACGAGCCGACCGCCGGGATGGACGCCCACGCCCGCATCGTGGTGTGGGAGCTCATCGATGCGCTGCGCCGCGACGGTGTCACCGTGGTGCTGACCACCCACCATCTGACCGAGGCCGAGGAGCTGGCCGACCGGCTGGTCATCATCGACCACGGCAAGACGGTGGCCGCCGGCACGCCCGCGGAGCTGATGCGCAGCGGTGCGGAGAATCAGTTGCGGTTCACCGCGCCACCCAGACTCGATCTGTCCCTGCTCATCTCGGCGCTGCCGGAGGATTACCGGGCCACCGAGACCACCTCCGGTGAGTATCTGGTCGAAGGGCATATCGACCCGCAGGTGCTGGCGACCGTCACCGCGTGGTGCGCGCGGGTGGATGTGCTGGCCACCGATATGCGGGTGGAGCAGCGCAGCCTGGAGGACGTCTTCCTCGATCTGACCGGCCGGGAGTTGAGATGACCACGAATCGCTTTGCCGCGGGCACCTTCTCCCCCGATCCCCGGCCGGCCGATGTTCGGCAGATGCTCACCGCCCAGTTCGGGCTGGAGCTCAAACTGCTGCTGCGCAACGGCGAACAGCTGCTGCTGACCATGTTCATCCCGATCACGCTGCTCGTGGGGATGACGTTGCTGCCGCTGGGTGAGTTCGGCACCAACCGGGCGGCCACCTTCACCCCGGCGATCATGGCACTGGCGGTGATCTCCACCGCCTTCACCGGCCAGGCGATCGCCGTCGCCTTCGATCGTCGGTACGGCGCGCTGAAACGGCTGGGCGCCACCGCGTTACCGGTGTGGGGCGTCATCGCGGGTAAGTCGCTGGCGGTGGTGACGGTGGTCTTCCTGCAGTCGATCCTGTTGGGCGCCATCGGTATCGCGCTGGGGTGGCGACCGCCCGTCGCGGCCCTGGCACTCGGTGCGGTGGTCATCGCTCTGGGCACGGCGACCTTCGCCGCGCTGGGCCTGCTGCTCGGCGGCACGCTGCGCTCCGAGATCGTGCTGGCGCTGGCGAACCTGCTGTGGTTCGTCTCCGCCGGACTGGGCGCGCTGACCCTCGACGGTGGACCGGTGCCCGCCGCGCTGCGGTGGATCGCCCGGCTGACCCCGTCGGGCGCACTGACCGAGGCGCTGACGCAGGCGATGACGTTGTCGGTGGACTGGTTCGGCATCGCGGTGCTGGTCGGCTGGGGCGCGCTGTCGGCGGTGGCCGCACTGCGCTGGTTCCGATTCACCTGAGCCCGTGATCGTCCTCGGCGTCGACGGCTGGAAGGGCGGCTGGGTCGGCATCGAACTGCACGACGGCCGATTCCACACCGCACATGTCGACGCGCGGCTGGCCGCGCTCGTCGCGGCGGTCCCCGGGGCCCGCGCCGTCGGCGTGGACATCCCACTCGGTCTGCTGGACGACGCGGTGCGGACCTCCGACCGGGCGGCCCAGCGCCGGCTCGGCGCGCGCTCGTCCAGCCTGTTCGTGATGCCCCCACGGCCGGTGTTCGATGCCCCCGACCACGCCACCGCGACGGCGGCCGCGACCGCACTCACCGGCTCGGGGATCAGCATCCAGACCTGGGGGCTGCGGCGGAAGTTCCTGGAAGCCGAGGCGCTGCACGCCGATTCGGACCGACCCCTGTTCGAGGTGCACCCCGAGCTGTCCTTCCACGAGATGGGGCTGCTGGCCACCGACGGCAAGAAGAAGAGCTGGCGCGGGCAGCGCGCGCGGCTGCGCGTGCTGGCCGCGCACGGTGTCGACATCCCGGAGGACCTCGGCGCGGCCGTGGCAGCCGTGCCCGCCGATGATGTGCTGGATGCGGCGGCCGCGGCGTGGAGCGCACACCGGATCGCCACCGGGGCGGCGTTCAGCCTGCCGGATCCGCCGCAGGTCAATGCGCGCGGTCAACGGCTGGCGATCTGGTGCTGAGGCCGGGCAACAGATATTCCAGCTGACCGACCTCCTCGATGTTGTGCCGCACCCAGGCGCGCACCATGTGGTCCGGGAACCGGCGGCACAGATACGCGTTGACCGGTGTCATCACGCGCGAGCGGGCACCGAGGTCGAGCACCGTGACGTAGTGGGTGCCGTCGGATCCCAGCGACCAGGTGTGCTCCAGGCTGAACACGATCACCCCGGCCACCCGCTGCACCAACCGGATGCCCGTCTCGTCCAGCTTCTCGACCCGGTCCACCACGTCGACCCGGTATTCGGGCCGACCGCCGAACGCCTCGACGATCCGGAATCGGGCGCCCTCGGCGGCACCGCCACCGGCGGCGGCCCGTGCCAGCTCCCAACGGATGTGGTCGACCGGATGCCAGGCCAGGTAGCGGTCGATCACGGCGTCGCCATAACGCATCGTGCCGCCGAGGTTGCCGAACCAGCCCAGCAGCATGTCCGGGGTCACTCCGGGCAGCGGGCGATGATCGATGGTCACGCGGCGGCGCCGGTGCGGTGCCGAGGTGTAGCGCACGGTGGCCGAATCCTCGGTACGCAGGGGATACAGCACGGGACGGCTCATCGGAGACCTCCAAGAAACGGTAGCGTTTCCTATATCGTGCGCGCGACGGCTAAGATACGCAAGCGTTTCCCCGAGGAGGATGGATGCGACGACGCGGTGAACAACTCGATGCCGCCATCCGCGCCGCCGTGATCGAGCTGCTGACCGAGCACGGACCCGCGGCCGTCACCATGGAGGCCGTCGCCGCGCGCGCTCAGACCAGCAAGCCGGTGCTCTACCGGCGCTGGGCAGATGGCAGGCAGCTGCTGCGCGATACCCTGCTGCGCACCGCCAAGGCCGCCATCCCGCACCGGGACACCGGCAGTTATCGCACCGACATGCTCGCCGTCCTGCGGGGCTGGGCCGAACTGTTCACCGGGCCCCACGGCCCCACCATGCAGGCCGCAGTCGCGGCGATGGCCGGCGACGCCGAACTCACCACGTCCTTCCGGGAGGACGTCATCGGATGGCGCAAGGCTGAGATGGCCGCCCTGCTGGCCCGCGGTATCGCCCGCGGCGACGTCCGCGCCGACGTCCCGGTGCAGATCGCCCGCGAGCTCGGACAGAGCGTGTTGTGGCACCGGCTGCTGGTCACCGGCGATCCGATCACCGACGAGTTGGTGGTGCAGCTCGTCGACGAGGTGCTGGTGCCGTTCGTCGCCCCTACTACGCCGCGTAGTTAGCGCTGCTCTACGATCGGGACCGTGGCTGTCGGACGACTCTTCCTGCGATTGGTCGACCTGCTGCCCCTGCCGAGCCTGCGCACCCAGCGCATCGTGGCCTTCCTGGTCATCCTGACCCAGGGTGGTATCGCGGTCACCGGCGCGATCGTGCGCGTGACCGCCTCCGGCCTGGGTTGCCCGACCTGGCCACAGTGCTTCCCCGGCAGCTTCACCCCGGTGCCGCACGCCGAGGTGCCCGGCATCCATCAGGCGGTCGAGTTCGGCAACCGGCTGCTCACCTTCCTGGTCGTGCTCACCGCGGCCGCCGCGGTCATCGCCGTGACCCGCGCCCGGCGTCGCCGCGAGGTGCGGCTGTACGCCTGGCTGATGCCGGCCTCGACGGTGGCCCAGGCGATCATCGGCGGTATCACCGTGCTCACCGGCCTGCTGTGGTGGACCGTGGCGATCCACCTGCTGGTGTCGATGGCCATGGTGTGGCTGGCAGTCCTGCTGTTCGCCAAGATCGGCGAACCCGACGACGGCCAACCGGTCGCGGTGGTGCCGAAGGCGTTGCGGCAGTTGACCGCGCTGGCCGGCCTGACGCTCTCGGCGGTGCTGGTGACCGGGACCATGGTCACCGGCGCGGGCCCGCATGCCGGCGACAAGAGCCCCGAGCGTCCGGTGCCCAGGCTCGAGGTCGAGATCACCACGCTGGTCCACATGCACTCGTCACTACTGGTCGCCTACCTGTCCCTGGTGGTGGCCCTCGGATTCGGGCTGCTCGCCGTGCGTGCGCCACGACCGGTGCGTATCCGGCTGATCGCGGTCGTCGTGCTGGTGGCCGCACAGGGCGCGCTCGGTGCGGTGCAGTTCTTCACCGGCGTCCCCGAGGCGCTGGTCGCGCTGCACGTCGCGGGGGCGGGCGCCTGCACCGCGGCCACCGCCGCGCTGTGGGCGTCGATGCGCGAACGCCGCGTCCCAGCTGTGTGAGTAATTCACAACTTTCACATACACTGTCCGCATGACCGCCGGCCTGAGCGCGCACGCGCGCCGCGCAGCGATCGCGGCCCGCATCCACACCGACCGCGAGGTCGACTTCGCCACGCTGGCGGGCGAATTCGACGTCTCGGAGATGACGATCCGGCGCGATATCGAGCGACTGGAGGACCAGGGCATCGCCCGCCGGGTGCTCGGTGGGGCCATCGCCTATGGCGGGAAGTCCACCGAACCGTCCTTCGACGCCCGCGCGGCCGAGTCCGCCGATGAGAAGCTGCACATCGCCCATGCCGTGGCCGATCTGCTGCGCCCACGCGAGACGGTCATCCTCGACAGCGGTAGCACGGTGCTCGCAGTGGCCCGCGCGGTGAAGGGCCGCGATCTGGGTCTGACGGTGATCACGCCCAGCGTGCTGGTGGCCATCGAACTCGCCGACGAACCCGACACCACGATCCTGCTGACCGGCGGCAAGGTGCGCCCGGGCGAGCTGAGCCTGATCGGCGCCGAGGCCGAGGATTTCTACCTGCGCTACAACTGCGACACCTACGTGATGGGTATCGCCGGAGTCGACGGTAAGCGGGGCGCCTCGGAGTACCACCGCGAGGAGGGCAACGTGAAGCAGGCCGCGATGCGGTCGGCGGACCGGGTGATCGTCGCCGCCGACGCGTCCAAGCTGGGCCGGGTCCAGTTGATCAATGTGGCACCGGTGTCGGCGATCTCGATCCTGGTCACCGACGGCCCGCCGACCCATCCGGCGGTGGAGGCCCTGCGCGCGTCGGGGGTGTCGGTGGTCTGCGTGAACGCCGACCGGTCCGCACCGGAGCGGTCAGCGCCGGCGCGCTGACACCCCGGCACCCTCGGCCCGCGACACCACCGCACCGGCCTCCTCGGCGATCAGCGCCCCGGCCGCCCAGTCGTGCACGGCCAGATCGTCTTCGACGAACGCATCGAGGCTGCCCTGGGCAACCAGGCACAGATCCAGCGCCGCCGCCCCGAAGCGGCGCATATCGGTGTACCCGGCCATCACGGCGGCGAGCTCGCGCAGTTGACGCCGCCGGTGACCGGGATCGTAGGACAGCCCGGTGCCCAACAGCCGCACCGAGGACTCCGCCAGCACCAGCGGCAGCCGCGTCTCCCCCGCACCCGAATCGACATGTGCGCCCAACCCTTTCGCGGCACTCCAGGTTGTGCCGAGGACCGGCGCACACACCGCACCGGCCAGCCAGCTGCCGTCGGCCACCGAGCGCGCCGCCACCGAGGTGCCGAAGAACGGCAGTCGCCGGGTGTAGTTGGTGGTGCCGTCGAGCGGGTCGACGACCCACTGCACCGATCCGGCGCCGACATGTTCGGGCAGTTCCTCACCGAGCACCCCGTCATCGGGCCGGGCCGCGAGCAGGACCTCGCGGACGGTCTGCTCGGCGGCCCGATCCACCGCCGTCACCACGTCACCGTCGGCGCCCTTGGTCGCGACGGCCACCGCCGCACCGAAGCGCTGCAGGCATACGGCGGCCCCACGCCGGGCCGCCTCGATCGCCAGCAGCCGCAGGTCCTCGCTCATAACGACGCGCGGAATTCCTTGACGGCGTCCATCAACTCGGTGGCCCGCGAGGCGACGGCGCGATTCTCGAACACGCCGTCCTCCTTGAAGTAGGTGCCGACGACCGCACCGTCGGCGATCGACAGTTGCTCGGCGGCGTTGTGCGCGCGTACCCCGGTGTTGACGAAAACCGGTACCGCACCGGCATTGTCCTTGACCACCCGCAGGGCCTGGGTGTCGGTGGAGGCGCCGGCGGTCAGACCCGACACGCAGATGGCATCGGGCTTGGTGGCGAAGACGGTGGTGGCGGTCACCGAGGCCAGATCGCGCTCGGCCAGATAGACCGCCGACTCCGGCACGATGTTGAAGAGCAACTTCACCCCGGACCCGCCGATCCGTGCCCGGTGCCGGGCAACCTCACCGACGTTGGTGTCCCACAGCCCGAAGTCACTGGCGTACACGCCGGTGAAGATCTCGCGCACCCACTGCGCGCCGGTGGCCACGGCCAGATCGATCGAGGCCCGGCCGTCCCACAGCACGTTCACCCCGTACGGGACGCTGAAATCGCCGAGCAGTTGCCCGATCACGCGGGCCATGGTGATGGCCGTGATCGGTTCGGTCTTGGTCAGGTAGGGCAGGCTGAATTCGTTGGAGACCATCACACCGTCGACGCCGCCGGACTGCAGCGCGTCCAGTTCCTGCTTGGCCCGTTCGACCACGGCCTTGATACCGGCCGCCGAATCGAATCCGGGGTCACCCGGCAGCGCCGCGAGGTGCAGCATCGCGATCACCGGCTTCTGCACGCCGAATACGTCATCAAGCCAACTGGTCATGGGATGCCTCTCCGCTTCTCTTGCTGTGTTTCCGAGCTGTATGGGTTAAACGTATGTTACTAAATCACATGAATCCAGGGGTTTCCCGTGATATTTCGTGATTGCCGCTCATCTATTGTGAGAATATAACAGAGTCAGTATTGTGGTCCCACTGCCACAAACGCAGCGACCGACCGAAGGGATGGCATGCCGGAGTTCACCATCGGCATTGATATCGGCACCACCGGTACCAAAACCGTGCTCGTCGACATCGCCCGCGCGCGCATCGTCGCCCAGTCCACCCAGGATGCGCGGCTGTTCTCCGACGCCCCCGGTCGCGCCGAGGCCGACCCCACCCAGTGGCTGCACAACGTGCACGCCGGGATCCGTGCCGTGCTCGCCGAATCCGGCGTCGGCCCGGACCGGATCGCCGCCCTGGCCACCACCGGGATGGTGCCGGCCGTCGTGCCGGTGGATCGCGACGGCGCGCCCGTGCGACGGGCGCTGCTGCAGAACGACGCACGCGCCACGGCCGAGATCACCGAGTTGCGCAACACCCTCGACGATGACGTCGTCCTGCGTGCCACCGGATCGGCGATCACCCAGCAGTCGGTCGCCCCGACCGCGCTGTGGCTGCGGCGCCACGAGCCCGAAACCTGGAGTCGCACTGCGCATCTGGTCGGTTCCTACGACTGGGTGCTGATGGCCCTCGGTGCGCCCGCCCATGTCGAGCTGAACTGGGCGCTGGAGTCGGGCCTGGGCACCGTCGACGGTGGCCGCTTCGACCCGATGTACACCGCCGCCGGGCTGGCCGGCGAGCTGGTGCCGCCGGTGCTGGCGCCGGGCACCCGGGCGGGCGAGTTGAGCGCCGCGGCTGCCGAGGCGACCGGACTGGCCGCCGGCCTACCCCTCATCGTGGGCGGTGCGGACCACGTGCTGTCGGCCTATGCCGCGGGCATCAACGCCGAGGGTGACTGGCTGGTCAAACTCGGTGGCGCCGGGGACATTCTGGCCGCCGCGGACACACCGGTCATCGACGCCCGGCTGTACCTGGACGCCCACCCGGTACCCGGCCGCTGGCTGCCCAACGGCTGCATGGCCACCAGCGGCAGTCTGATCCGCTGGTTCCAGACCCTGTCCGGCGGCGTCGACCTGGTCGCCCTGGACGACGAGGCCGACACCCGTGCCCCGGCCGAGATCCTCTGCCTGCCGTACTTCCTCGGCGAGAAGAGCCCGCTGCACGACCCGGATCTGCGCGGCGCCTTCGTGGGGCTCGACCTCGCCCACACCCGTGCCGACATGTACCGGTCGGTGCTGGAGGCCATCGCCTTCGGCTTCAAACACCACACCGAGGTCTTCGCCGCCATGGGCGTGCCGCTGCACCGCGCGCTGGTCACCAACGGCGGCAGCAAATCGGTGCTGTGGAAGCAGATCCTCGCCGATGTGCTCGGCACCCCGCTCGCACCGATCATCGGCCATCCCGGTGCCTCCCTGGGCGCCGCGGTGATCGCCGCGGTCGGCACCGGCCTGCTGGACGGCTGGG
Source organism: Mycolicibacterium bacteremicum (assembly GCF_002086115.1). Classification (GTDB taxonomy): domain Bacteria; phylum Actinomycetota; class Actinomycetes; order Mycobacteriales; family Mycobacteriaceae; genus Mycobacterium; species Mycobacterium bacteremicum. Next base: position 97,548 of record NZ_MVHJ01000001.1, on the reverse strand, counting down.
ACAGCACCGCGATGTTCCAGACCGTCGGCGAACCCGTCGTCCCGAACCCCGATCACGTCGACCGGTACGCCGAGGCCTACGCCCAGTGGCGTGAACTCGGCGACGTGCTCACCCCGATATCCCACCGCATCGCCCGAAAGGCCCGGCCATGACCACCCCCGCAGCATCCAGCACCCAGACCGTCGTCGTCACCGGCGCCGGATCCGGTATCGGCCGGGCCATCGCCGGCACCCTGGCCCAGCGCGGGTGGCGGGTCATCGTCTCCGATATCGACGCCGACGCCGCCGAGGACACCCGTGCCGGTCTCACCGGGTCCGGCCACGAGGCGGCCCGCCTCGATGTCACCGATGCCGCCGCCGCCACCGCGCTGGCCGATGACGTGGCCGACCGACTGGGGCTGCACGCCTGGGTCAGCAACGCCGGGATCTCGGCGATGGCCAGCTTCGTCGATGTCTCGGTCGAACAACTCGACCGCAGCCTGGACATCAACCTCAAGGGCGTGTTCCTGTGCGGACAGGCCGCCGCCCGCGCGATGATCCGCACCGGCGTGCGCGGCACCATCGTCAACACCGCATCGATGGCCGCCAAGCAGGGCCGCGTGCCGTTCCTGGCCGACTATGTGGCCTCCAAGTTCGGCGTGCTGGGCCTCACCCAGGCGATGGCGTTCGAACTCGCCGCCCACCACATCACGGTCAACAGCGTGTGCCCCGGATTCGTCGCCACCCCGATGCAGACCCGCGAATTGGAGTGGGAGGCCACGCTCAGCGGCTCCACCCCGGACGGGGTCCGGCAGTCCTGGATTGATGCGACGCCGCTGGGCCGCCTGCAGACGCCCGATGACGTCGCGCGCGCGGTGGCGTTCCTGGTCTCCGAGGATGCCCGGTTCATCACCGGAGAAGCACTGTCCGTCAACGGCGGTGCCTACATGGATTGAGCCGACCGATCCCCCACGCACGCTCGATCCACTCGGACAAAGAAAAGTGAGGACCATGAAAATTCCGACCTCGCGCTGGTTGACCGCGATCATCGCCGCCACCAGCCTCACCCTCGCCGGTTGCGCAGGCAGCGGCGGCTCCGGCGAGCAGACCTCCTCCGGTGTGGGCGATGTCCCCACCGACACCAGCGCCACCGTCCGGGTGCTGATGGAGAACGTGCCCGACACCGACATCGTCAAAGGCCTTGTCGGACAGTTCAACCAGAAGTACCCCGACATCAACGTCGCGATCGAGACCATGACGTTCGACCAGATGCGCGACCGGCTGGTGTCCTCGTTCCAGGCGTCCGAGCCCGCCTACGACCTGATCGTCGTGGACAACCCGTGGATGGACGACTTCGCCGACGCCGGATTCCTGGAGCCGCTGGGCGACCGCATCGCGGCCACCACCGGATATCAGCCGGACGACTTCTTCGACTCGCTCACCGCCATCACCGATGTCGACGGTGCCACCTACGGGGTTCCGTTCTACAACTACGCGCTCGGATACATCTACAACACCGGCGATCTGGCGGCCGCCGGCCTGAGCGTACCGACCGATCTGGACGCCCTGGTCTCCACCTCGCAGCGGCTCAAGACCGGCGACCGGGCCGGTATCGCGATGCAGCCCCAGCGCGGCTACAAGATCTTCGAGGAATGGGCCAACTGGCTGTTCGCCGCGGGCGGTTCGATCTACGGCGAGGACGGCAAGCCCACGCTGGACACCCCCGAAGCCGCCCGCGCGCTGGAGGCCTACATCGAGACCTACAAGACGGCCGCCCCGGCCAACAGCCTGGCCTGGGGATTCGACGAGGCGTTCCGCTCGGTGTCGGGCGGCAACGCGGCCTCGATGATCGGCTACAACTGGAACCTGCCCGCGCTCAACGATCCCGAGGGTGCCTCCGGCGAACGCGCCGGACAGTTCGCGCTGGCTCCCATTCCGGGCGGCAAATCCGCACTCGGACTGTGGAGCTGGGCGATCCCGGCCAACTCCGGGGCGGCCGACGCGGCATGGGCGTTCGCGTCCTGGGTGACCTCCCCCGAAATCGACGCCGAGCGTGTCGCCGACGGTGGGGCGGTGATCCGGAAGGGGTCGCTGACCAACGAGAAGGTGCTGGCCGACGGGTACGGCGCGGACTACTACAAGACCGTCGGTGAGATCCTGGCCGATGCTGCCCCGCTGACCCAGGGCAAGGGCGGCGAGGAGATGATCCAGGCCGTGGGCACCGAGCTCAACGATGCCGCCGCCGGGAACAAGAGCGTCGCCGACGCACTGCGCGATGCGCAGGCAGCAGCGGAGCGGATCCAGCAGTGACAGTAGGGAATCCGGCGGTCACAACCGGCACCCGGCGGGGGCGGCGCAGGTGAAATTCCGATACGGCATGCTCATGCCGCTGCTCGCCCTGTTCGCCGTGGCCGTCGGATTCCCGCTCTGCTACGCGGCGTATCTGTCAGTGACCGACTACAAGCTGACCGATCGCGGCCAACCCGACTTCGTCGGCGCCACCAACTTCACCGCCGCACTGTCGAACTCCGCATTCTGGGAGGCCTTCGCCACCACCGCGCTCTACGTGCTGATCGCCGTCAGCGCCGAACTGGTCCTCGGTTTCGCGCTGGCGCTGGCCCTGCATCAACAGCGCTGGGCCAAGGACCTGTCCCGGGCGATCGTGCTGGCGCCGATGTTCATCACCCCCATCGCGGTCGGCTTGATCTTCCGCTTCCTGCTCAACGACCAGATCGGCGCGGTGCCGGCCCTGCTGCACGCCGTCGGCGCCGACTACGACTTCTTCGGGGCCGGCAAGGCCCTGCTGACACTGGCCTTCATCGATGTCTGGCAGTGGACGCCGTTCATGGTGTTGTTGATCCTGGCCGGGCTGGAATCGATGCCCAAACAGCCCATGGAGGCGGCCAAGGTGGACGGCGCCGGCCCGGTGTACCGGCTGCGCCGGGTGCTGATCCCGATGCTGGCCCCGGTGCTGACCGTCGCGGTGCTGCTGCGCGGCCTGGACGCGCTGCGGGTGTTCGAGTACGTCTACGCGACCACCCGCGGCGGGCCCGGCACCGACACCCAGACCCTGCAGTACTACATGTATCTGGAGGGCATCCAGTTCTTCCGGCTGGCCCAGGCCAGCGCCATGGCCTTCATCGTGCTGGTGCTGGTGCTGGCTGTCATCGTGGTGGCGTTCCGGGCGATGGAGCGCAACCGCGCCGCCGAGAGGAGTGCGGCCCGATGAGCGCTCGTACCATCAGTTCCCGTCGCTTCGCTCGCCCCAGCGGCCCGCTGGAGACATTGCGTATCGCCTTCCTGGCCGCCGCGTTCATCTTCGTGCTGTTCCCCATCGCCTGGGTGGCGCTGGCCAGTTTCAAGACCCCCGAACAGATGTCGGAACCGTTCCTGATCGCGTTCACCCCGAACCTGGCCAACTGGCAGGCGGTGTTCGACTCCGGGGTGTTCGCTGCGGCCGGGCGCAGCGCGCTCGTCGGGGTGATCACCGTGTCGATCAGCCTGGTGGTCGGCAGCATGGGTGCCTACGTGATCGCCAAGTATCGAGCCGGCGGTTCGCTGACCCGCTTCGGAATGCTTGCCGCGCAGGTGGTTCCGCCGGCGGTCATGGTGTTCCCATTCCTGACCATGGCGCACGCGCTGCGGTTGACCGACACCATCGCCCCGGTGATCTTCGCGCACCTGTCCTTCGTCCTGCCCCTGGTGACATGGTTCCTGATCGGATTCTTCGAGGCTGTGCCCGCATCCCTGGAGGAGCAGGCCCGGGTCGACGGATTCACCCGCTGGCAGGCGTTCCGGCTGGTGGTGTTGCCGCAGGTGTACCCGGGCATCGGCGCCGCCGGCATCTTCGGGTTCACGCTGTCGTGGAACGACCTGTTCTACGGGCTGATCCTGGCCCCCGGCAACGCCGCGATCCTGCCGGTGGCCATCGCGAACTTCAACACCTTCCGCGGTGTACAGATCGGCACCATGAGCGCGGCCATCATGATCGCGATCATCCCGGTGGTGATCGCCAGCTTCTTCATCCAGCGACGCCTGGTCCAGGGGATCAGCGGCGGCGCGGTCAAGTACTAGACAAGTGAGGTTGTAACAGGCATGGCATCGGTGACTTTCACACGGGTCGGCAAGTCCTACGGGACGGCGACCGTGGTCTCGGATCTCGATCTGGAACTGGCCGACGGCAGCATGACCGTCCTGGTCGGCCCGTCGGGCTGCGGCAAGACCACATCGCTGCGGATGCTGGCCGGCCTCGAGCAGGTCAGCAGCGGCACCATCCACATCGGCGACCGCGATGTCACGCACCTGGAGCCCAAGGATCGCGATATCGCGATGGTGTTCCAGAACTACGCCCTCTACCCGCATCTGACGGTGCGGGAGAACATCGCATTTCCGTTGCGGGCCAAGCGGACCTCCCGCGACGAGGCGCTGCGCCGGGCCGATGAGGTCGCCGAGTCATTGGGCCTGGGCAAGCTGGTCGAGCGCAAACCCAAGGACCTGTCCGGCGGTCAGCAGCAGCGTGTCGCCATCGGCCGGGCCATCATCCGCGAGCCCGCGGTGTTCCTGTTCGACGAGCCGCTGAGCAACCTCGATGCCAAGCTGCGGGTGGAGACCCGCACCGAACTGCTGCGCCTGCAACGCAAATTGGGCATCACCTCGCTCTACGTCACACACGATCAGGAGGAGGCGATGACGCTGTCGGATCGCATCGTGGTGATGCGTGACGGTCGGATCGCCCAGGCCGGCCCGCCGGCGGAGGTTTACCGGCGGCCGGCGGACACCTTTGTGGCCACCTTCGTGGGCAGCCCGAAGATGAACCTGATCGACGGTGCGGTCACCGCCGGGCAGCTGCGCACCGCCGGCGGTGTGCGCATCGAGGTCGGCGGGCCGGACGCCGGCGCGGTCACCATCGGGGTACGCGCCGATGACCTCGTCCTGACCCCGAGCGCGCAAGCTTCCGCGGTGGTCGAACTCATCGAACTGCTCGGCCCGCGCGCCATCGTCACGCTGCGCGCCGCCGATCACCAGCTGACCAGCGTCGTCGACGCGGCCGCCCTGAGCGACATCCCGGTCGGGTCGACCGTCGAACTGTCCGCGCGCGATGTGCACCGGTTCGACGTGCAGACCGGGGTGCGCCTCGCCGACCCGGCGTGATCAGGAACCGTCGCTGTCGATGAGTCTGCTCGGGGCCGCCTGCCGCCACGAGTCCACGATGATGTCGTGCAACTCGTCGGCGTCCTCAAGCGCGCCGAGCCGGACCCGTACCCATGCCGATGCCGCTTCGTGCGGCGGCACCCAGAACTTGTGTGGTTCGGCGGCGATCAGCTCCACACGATCGAACCGCGGGCAGCGCACCGCGAAGGACGTCTGATCGTCGGGAATGGTGAGGAACATCTTGCCCGCGACGTCGAACGTCGGGTGCCCCCAACGCTCCTTCTCGCGGGTGTCGGGCAGCGACAGCGCGATCCGCTGCACATCATCGGCATCGAACACTGCGATCCGATCGCCGCTAGTGGTCGCGATGTGACAGCGGACCGAGTCCCAGCCGCTGCAGCGCCGTGTGGACCCCGACCGCGTATGCGCGCTCGGCGCGCTGCTTCTCGGCCGCGGCGAGTTGCCGGAATCCCAGCGACGGCTCGACCAGTTCCAGCTCCAGCAGCCGTGGTTCCTCGGCGCCGCCGATGACGTCGACCCGGGCGTAGAGCAGGTCGCCGCCGGCGATGCCGAAGCGCCGGGTGGCCGCCGCCACCGCGGCGTGGCCCACCTCCCACACCTCGTCGGCCGGGTCGGCGGCGCCGAGTTTCTCCGCGGCGAAGGTACCGGTCTCCTCGAACTCTGGGCCCCGCCCGGCGGGCGGCAGGATCGGCCCCTTGGTGAACGCGTGCGAGGGCGCCCCGTTGAGGAACACCAGTGCCGTCTCGCCGACAGCGATGCGCGGGTCGTAGGGCTGCACCAGCACGGCCCGCGCCTCGGCCTGCAGCCGGGCGGCATGGGCCAGTGCCGCCTGGGCATCGACGAACCGCTGCGCGCCCACCGAGCCGGCGCCCACCGCCGGTTTGACGACGACCTCGCCCGCCGGTACCCGGACCGTCTCGTCGGCCGCGAAGTAGTGCGTCGGCACGATCGGCAGTCCGTCATCGGCGAGGTCCAGCAGATAGTGCTTGTCGGTGTTCCAGGCGACCATGTCCGGCGGGTTCAGCAGATTACGGACCGCACGTGTCCAGGCCAGGAACTCGGTGATGCGTTCGGTGTAGTCCCAGGTCGCCCGCAGCACCACCAGATCGGCGTCCAGGGTGGCCGGGTCGTCCCACGCCAGCCAGTGCACGTGCAGCCCGCGCTCGCGCAGCGCACGGACCAGACCTTCGTCGTCACTGTCGCCCTCGGGAAGCGCGGCACAACTGGCGAAAACGATGCGCGGGTGGAACAGGTCGGGCCGGGCGAGCTTCACACGTGGATGATAGGGGGTATGCATGCCATCGAAGTCGCCCAGACCGGCGGACCCGAGGTCCTGACCTACGTCGAGAAGCCCGAGCCCTCCCCCGGCCCCGGCCAGGTGCTGATCCGCGCCGAGGCGATCGGCGTGAACTTCATCGACACCTACTTCCGGTCCGGCCTCTACCCCCGGGAGACGCCGTTCATCTCCGGCACCGAGGTGTGCGGCACCATCGCCGCCGTCGGCGAGGACGTCGCGGCACTGCGCGTCGGCGACCGGGTGGTCACCGCCAACGCGGTCGGCGCCTACGCCGACTATTGCGTCGCCCCAGCCGATTTCGTGGCCTACGTACCGGAGGGGGTGGCCCCCGACCAGGTCGCCTCGGCCCTGCTCAAGGGGATGACCGCGCACTATCTGCTGAAGTCGGTCTACGCCGTGCGGCCGGGCGACACCATCCTGGTGCACGCCGGGGCGGGCGGTGTCGGGCTGATCCTGACGCAGTGGGCCACCAGCCTGGGCACCAAGGTGATCACCACCGCGTCCACGCCGGAGAAGGCCGAACTGTCGCGCCGGGCGGGGGCCATCGAGGTGCTCGACTACCCCGAGGATGCCCAGGAGTTCGGCGCAGCAGTCAAACGACTCTCCGGCGGCGGGGTCGCCGCGGTCTACGACGGCGTCGGCGCCTCGACGTTCGAGGCCAGCCTGGCCAGCCTGGCGGTGCGCGGCACGCTGGCATTGTTCGGCGCCGCCAGCGGTCCGGTGCCGCCGTTCGATCCGCAGCGCCTCAACGCCGCGGGCTCGGTGTTCCTGACCCGGCCCAGCCTCGGTGCATACACCCGCACCGCCGACGAATTCTCGTGGCGGGCGGGCGAACTGATCAATGCCATCGCCGACGGCTCGATCACCATCACCGTCAGCGAGCGTTACCCGCTGGCCGAGGCGGCCCGCGCGCACACCGACCTGCAGGGCCGTCGCACGGTCGGCTCGATCGTGCTGGTCCCCTAACGCCGGCGCGCGGCCAGCCGGAAGACGGCGTACACCAGAGCCAGCAGCACCAGTACCGCGCCCACCCACGGCAGCATCAGGCCGACCAGCAGGAACATGTGAGTCCCGGTGTCCACCAGGGCATCCCATCCTCGTTCGACCTGTCCGAGGAAGCCCCGGTACTGCTGCGGAGCGGGTCCGCCGACGTCCGGCGCGATCAGATCGACGGTGAGCGTGCTCAGCGCGATCTGATCTCCCAGGGCGGCCCGCTGCGCGCGCAGGCTGTCCAGGTCGGCCTGCCGTTGCGAGAGCGCGTTCTCGGCCTCGATCAGCGCCGAGGGATCGCGCGCATCGCGCATGATCGCCAGCAGCCGGTCCACCGAGGTCTGCAATGCCGTGATCCGGGCGTCCAGATCGACGCGCCGGCTCGTGACATCTTCGGCCCGCAGGTCCAGCGCATCCACGGTGCCCAACGCCTTGAGTCGGTCGATCACGCCGTCCAGCTTGTCGGCAGGCACCCGCAGGGTCAGCGTGACGCGGGCCGGGTCCAGCTCCGACCCGCCGTACTCGGTGCGGGTGTCGACACGGCCGCCGGAGTCACCGGCGATGCCCGCCGCCCTGTCGGCGGCGGCCACCGGGTTGCCGGGATCGGCCACCGTGACCGTCATGGTGGCCGTCTTGACGACGTCCCGGCCGGTCGGTGGCGGCGCCTCGGGCGGCGCCGGCGGCATCTTCTGCGGCGCATTGTCGGTCGCCCCGCTGTCGTTCGCCGGACCGGTCAGCGGCGCGGCCGTCGGGCTGCCCGCCGCGAATTCCTCGGCGCTGCCGGGTTGTCCGGGCGGCGCCCCGGCCGAGCACGCCACGAGCGTCATCAACACCAGGAGCCCGGCCAGGCCCCGAAACAGCCGGCGCAATGTCATACCGCCAGATAGTAGTCAGGGGACGCGCCGTTCAGGCCCGAGCGCGCACGGTGCGCACCGTCAGCCACACCGCCGCGATCAGGAAGTAGAACGCCCCGAATCCGGCGTACGGCGCGATGTCGGTGATCTGCGGCGTCCCTGGGCCGGTGGCCTGCAGCAGGAACATGATCCCGGCGGCGGTGGATTGGATGCCGCTGACGATCATCGGCCACTGGCCGCCGTGGGTCCGCCACCGCCGCGCGCCGGTGGCGAGTTGCAGCAGCCCCGACAGCGCCGCCCACACGCCGAAGACGCCGAGCACCGCGTTCATGCCCGTGGACAACGCCACCGCGACGGACAGCGTCGTCACCACACTGACGGCGGCGTTGAACGTCTGGGTCGGATTCCTGCGGAATCCGCCGTGGCGTTGGGCGTCAACGATATTGGCGCCGGCATCCCATGCCGGATAGATCAGGAGCAACGCCGCGACGACGGCGCCACCACTGTGGGCGAGGCTTACCGCCGCCCCCACCCAGGCCAGCGAGAAGGCGGCCCGGGTGAAGTAGTACCGGGTGAGCCAGGCGTCGGTGTCGGTGTCGGTGGTTGCGGATGCGGTGGTCATGATTTCCCTTCGGTGGGCGGCACTGCTCATCGACGCCCGAACCACGGCCCGGGCGCAGATGGTGATCTCGGGGTTCTAGGAGGTCGGGGTCAGGAGTCGCTGGATCGCGGGTTGCACGATGGTGGCGAATACCGCCGGGTCGCCGTAGGCACGGGCGGTGAGCATGGCGCCGTGAACGGCCGCCATGAAGCTCTCGGCTTCGACGCGTGCGTCGCCGGCCCCGGTGAACACACCGTCGCGCACACCGCGCCCGATCACGGCCGTCAGCCACTGCGACAACGCCCGGAAATGCTCGCGCACCTCCGCCGCCACCGGCTCGGGCAGCACCGGGATCTGTGTCGCGAGAAGCGCACACAGGCAGTAGGCGGCATCCGGTTCGGCGACGCACGTCTCCCAGTACCCGGCATACGCCCGGAGTGCGTCGAGCGGACCGTCGGTGTGCGCCTCGATGCCGGCCAGTCCGGCGGCGGCTTCCTCCCGGTAGCGGCGCACCAGTTCCTGCACCAGGTCGACCTTCGTCGGGAAATGGTGATGGACGCTGGCCTTGCGGATACCGACGACCGCCGCGATATCGGCGTAGCTGAACGCCTGGTATCCGCCGGCGATGATCGATGCGCGTGCTGCCTGCAGAATCGCGTCCGGAGTGCCCATGCCCGTCAGCCTACCTTCTAGTAGGTAGGTAGAACAAATGCGCCGCTCAGTCGGCCGCGTCGGCGCGGGCCATCGCCTCCTGGTACGCGTCCAGATCGATCTCCTCGGCCGTCACGGTCTTGGTTCCGTTGTAGACATCGCGGTCGATCTCGCCATCGGCGTCGGCCACCAGCATCGCCACGAAGGTGTCGCCGTTGACGTTGAGGAATGTGCGGAAGATGCCGGCGAACCAGTCGACGGCGATCAGCAGCCCGACGGCCTCGAACGGCAATCCCAGCGAGGTGGCCAGGAACATCGCCACCACCGGGAACCCGCCCGGCACGGTGATGGTGCCCATGTTGAGCAGGATCGCCAGCCCCATGCCGAGCACGATCTGCCCGATGCCCAGTTCCACATCACCCGCCTGGGCCAGGAACATCACGACGATCATGTAGTTGAGCACCGCCCCGTAGGAGCCCATCGTCAGTCCCACCGACAGGGTGAAGTTGGCAACCTTCTGGCTCACCCCGACCTTCTCCACGGTGTTGCGCAGCACCGTCGGGAAGGTGACCGCCGAACTGGTCGTCGTGACGGCGATGGCGGTCTGTTCGGTCAGCTTGCCCGGCAGCGACCAGGGATTGAGTCGGGTGCGCACGGTCACCACGGCGACGAAGAGCACGAACAGGATCAGGACGCCGGCCAGGTTGGCGCCCAGGTACTTCAGCGCGGTCGTCACCACCGCGAAGCCGACGTCACCGGCCAGCGCCGCCAACAGACAGAAGACGCCGATCGGGGCGATGTACATCACCAGCCGGATCATGGTGAGCACGATCTGCTGAACCTGGTCGACGAAGCTCAGCACCCGGGTGTCTCCGGTCCTGGCGATCTGCAGGCGCAGCGCGATCCCGAACAGCAGCGAGAAGATGATGATCGGCACCATGGTGGCCGTCGACATGGCGGCGAAGATGTTGGTGGACACGAAGTTGAGCAGGGTGTCCTGCCAGCCGAGCGCCTCCTGCGCCGACTCCTGCAGGCCGGCATCCACCGGGCCGGTGAACTCGATGCCCGCGCCCGGGCGGATCAGCACACTGAGCGCCCACGCCAACACCGCGGCCACCAGTGAGAAGCCCAGCATCCAGCCGAATGTCCGCGCGGCGATCTTGCCGGTGCCGGTGCCCGTCATCGACCCGGTTGCGACGATCACCGAGGCCATCACCAGCGGCACGATCGACATCTGGATGAGCCGGATGAACATGTCGCCGACGAATTTCAGATTGGCCGCCCAGTCGCCGACGATCAACCCGAACAGGATGCCACCGACGGCGGCCACACCGATCTGCATCGCCGGATGGGTCAGTAGTTTCCGCATAAGGCCTCCGACCGTAGGCCCCGACCGTCACCTCGACGTTGCGCCGGAGTTACACCCGGTGTCTAGAACAGCTGCGGCAGCGCCAGCGCGGAGTCGACCGCGAGCGCGCAGAACACGACGGCCAGGTAGTTGTTCGACTGCAGGAACAACCGCAGCGGTTTGACCGGCTCACCGCGCTTCACACCGGAGTACAGCTGGTGGGCCATCACCAGGAACCAGACGCCGGCCAGCGCGGCGACCGCGGCGTACAGCCAGCCGGTGGCCAGCACCAGCGTCAGCGTCGTCAGGACGGTCAGCCAGGTGTAGATGAGGATCTGACGGGTGACCTGACGTTCGGTGGCCACCACCGGCAGCATCGGGACCCCGGCCGCCTTGTAGTCCTCCTTGTAGCGCATCGCCAGCGCCCAGGTGTGCGGCGGTGTCCAGAAGAAGATGACGAGGAACATCACCAGGGCGGGCCACTGGATGGTCCCGGTGACCGCCGACCAGCCGATCATCACCGGCATGCAGCCGGCCGCCCCGCCCCAGACCACGTTCTGCGAGGTGCGGCGCTTGAGCAGCAGCGTGTAGACGAACACGTAGAACGCGATGGTCACCAGGCCGAGCACGCCGGAGAGCAGGTTGGTCGTCCACCACAGCCAGGCGAACGACCCCACCGTCAGGATGAGCCCGAAGATCAGCGCGTTGCGGGTGGGTACCGACGCCTTGGCCAGTGGCCGCAGCGCCGTGCGCTTCATCACCTTGTCGATGTCGGCGTCGGCCACGCAGTTGAGCGTGTTGGCGCCGGCGGCGGCCATCATGCCGCCGATCAACGTGTTCAGGATCAGCAGCGGATCAACGGTGCCGCGGTCGGCCAACAGCATCGCCGGAATGGCCGTCACCAGCAGCAATTCGATGACGCGCGGCTTGGTCAACGCCACGTACGCCAACACCGTGGTGCGAATCCGATTCGGTTCCCTACTGACCGACCGGCGCTCGCGAATGCTCACGCAAATAACTCCTCGGGCAGCGGTCACGCGGGCTTCTACTACAGACGATGGTAGACCGCACCCCGATCGGGCTGACACCGCAGGGTCGGTTCGCGGTGAGTTCGGTGTGAACGGCAGCCCAAACCTGCCCGAACCGGTCTGCGGCGGATAAGACAACAGCACTAGGGTGTTTGAGGTAGAAGTCCACCGTTTTGCGAAAGTAGGAGTGAAGGTAGTGACCACCGTCGAAGAAATCTCTGCCCTCACACAACCGCATCATCCCGACGACTGGACCGAGGTCGACACCGCCGCCGTGGACACCGTGCGCGTGCTGGCCGCCGACGCCGTGCAGAAGGTCGGCAACGGCCACCCGGGCACCGCCATGAGCCTCGCCCCGCTGGCCTACACGCTGTTCCAGCGCCAGCTGCGCCACGACCCGTCCGATGTGCACTGGCTCGGCCGGGACCGCTTCGTGCTGTCCTGCGGTCACTCCAGCCTGACCATCTACCTGCAGCTGTTCCTGGGCGGGTTCGGTCTGGAGATCGACGATATCGAGGCGCTGCGCACCTTCAAGTCCAAGACGCCGGGCCACCCGGAGTTCCGGCACACCAAGGGCGTCGAGATCACCACCGGACCGCTCGGCCAGGGTCTGGCCTCGGCGGTCGGGATGGCGATGGCCGCCCGCTACGAGCGCGGCCTGTTCGACCCGGACGCCCCGGCCGGCGAGAGCCCGTTCGACCACTACATCTACGTGATCGCCTCCGACGGTGACATCGAGGAGGGCGTCACCAGCGAGGCGTCCTCGCTGGCCGGCACCCAGCAGTTGGGCAACCTGATCGTGTTCTACGACAAGAACCACATCTCCATCGAGCACGACACCGACATCGCGCTCAGCGAGAACGTCGCCGACCGCTACCGGGCCTACGGCTGGCACGTGCAGGAGGTCGAGGGCGGCGAGAACGTCGTCGGGATCGAGGCCGCCATCGCCGAGGCCAAGAAGGTCACCGACAAGCCGTCGTTCATCTCGCTGCGCACCATCATCGGCTACCCCGCCCCCACCAAGATGAACACCGGCGGCGTGCACGGCTCGGCACTCGGTGACGACGAGGTCGCGGCCACCAAGAAGATCCTGGGCTTCGACCCGGACAAGAAGTTCGAGGTCCGCCCCGAGGTCATCGAGCACACCCGCAAGCTCGTCGACCGCGGCCGCGAGGCACACGAGAAGTGGCAGACCGACTTCGACGCCTGGGCCGAGCGCGAGCCCGAGCGCAAGAAGCTGCTCGACCGACTGACCGCCGAGGAACTGCCCGAGGGTTGGGACGCCGACCTGACCTACTGGGAGCCCGGTTCCAAGGCCCTGGCCACCCGCGCCGCATTCGGTCAGGTGCTCAATGACGTCGCGCCGAAGCTGCCCGAATTGTGGGGCGGCTCGGCCGATCTCGCGGGCAGCAACAACACCACCATCAAGGGTGTGAAGTCGTTCGGCCCGCCGAGCATCTCCACCGACGATTTCAGCGCCGACTGGTACGGCCGGGTGCTGCACTTCGGTATCCGCGAGCACGCGATGGGATCCATCCTCTCCGGCATCGTGCTGCACGGCCCCACCCGCGCATTCGGCGGCACCTTCCTGCAGTTCTCCGATTACATGCGGCCTGCGGTGCGGCTGGCCTCGCTGATGGACATCGACACCATCTACATCTGGACGCACGACTCGATCGGCCTCGGCGAGGACGGACCCACGCACCAGCCGATCGAGCACCTGGCCGCCCTGCGCGCCATCCCGAACCTGTCGGTGGTGCGTCCGGGCGACCCGAACGAGACCGCCTACGCCTGGCGCAGCATCGTGGCCCGCGGCAACGGCAGCGGACCGGTCGGTTTCATCCTGACCCGTCAGGGCATCCCGGTCCTGGAGGGCACCGATTCCGACGGCGTCGCCAAGGGCGGTTACGTGCTCGGCGGCGATGACGCGACCGGCGCGGACGTCATCATCATCGCCACCGGTTCGGAGCTGCAGTTGGCCGTCGAGGCCAAGAAGCTGTTGGCCGAGAAGGATGTCGTCGCGGCCGTCGTGTCGATGCCGTGTGTGGAGTGGTTCGAGAGCCAGCCCAAGGAGTACCGCGATTCGGTACTACCGCCCGGGGTGTCGGCCCGCGTGGCCGTCGAGGCCGGAATCGCCCAGCCGTGGCACAAGCTCGTCGGAGACACCGGCGAGATCGTCTCGATCGAGCACTACGGCGAATCCGCCGACGACAAGACGCTGTTCCGCGAGTTCGGCTTCACCGCCGAGAACGTCGTCGCAGCCGCCGAACGCACCCTGGACAATTGACCGCCTGGCGGTCGGAAGACAATTGACCGCCCGGCGGTCGGAAGACAACTAGAAGGTAGGGCGAAACATCATGTCCCAGAACGAAAATCTCGCAGCACTGTCCGCCGCCGGCGTATCCGTGTGGCTCGACGACCTGTCCCGTGAGCGGCTGCAGACCGGCAACCTGGCCGACCTGATCGCCACCAAGAGCGTCGTCGGGGTGACCACCAACCCGTCGATCTTCCAGGCCGCACTGTCCAAGGGCAACGCCTACGACGACCAGGTCAACGAGCTCGCCGCGCAGGGCGCCGATGTGGATGCCACCATCCGCACCGTCACCACCGACGACGTCCGCAACGCCTGCGATGTGCTGGCCAAGACCTACGAGGCCACCGACGGCGTCGACGGCCGGGTCTCCATCGAGGTCGATCCCCGGCTGGCGCACGACACCGACAAGACGATCCTGCAGGCCATCGAGCTGTGGAAGATCGTCGACCGGCCCAACCTGCTGATCAAGATCCCCGCGACGCAGGCCGGCCTGCCCGCCATCACCGCGGTGATCGCCGAGGGCATCTCGGTCAACGTGACGCTGATCTTCTCGGTGGAGCGGCACAAGGCGGTCATCGACGCCTATCTGGCCGGACTGGAGAAGGCCAAGGAAGCCGGCCACGATCTGTCCAAGATCCACTCCGTCGCCTCGTTCTTCGTCTCGCGCGTCGACAGCGAGATCGACGCCCGGCTGGAGAAGATCGGGTCGCAGCAGGCGCTCGATCTGCGCGGCAAGGCCGGCGTGGCCAACGCGCGACTGGCCTACGCGGCCTACGAGGACGCTTTCGGTGGCGAGCGGTTCGCCGCGCTGAAGGCCGACGGCGCCCGGGCCCAGCGCCCGCTGTGGGCATCGACCGGCGTGAAGAATCCGGACTACTCCGACACCCTGTACGTGACCGAGCTGGTGGCACCCAACACGGTGAACACCATGCCGGAGAAGACGCTGGACGCCGTCGCCGACCACGGAGTGGTCACCGGTGACACGGTCAGCGGCACCGCCGCCGAGGCCCAGCAGGTGTTCGACGCCCTGGTCGAGATCGGCATCGACAAGGACGACGTGTTCATCACCCTCGAAGAGGAGGGCGTGGAGAAGTTCGAGAAGTCCTGGGCCGAGCTGATGGAAGCCACCCAGGGACAGCTCGACGCCGCCAAGAAATAGCCGCTCCGACGCGACCAGCAGAGGGACACGCGATGAGCACAACCGAGGCTCCGGCATGGCACAACCCGCTGCGGGACAAGCGCGACAAGCGCATGCCCCGTATCGCGGGGCCGTGCGCGGTGGTGATCTTCGGGGTCACCGGCGATCTGGCGCGCAAGAAGCTGATGCCGGCGATCTACGACCTGGCCAACCGCGGGCTGTTGCCGCCGAGTTTCGCGCTCGTCGGCTTCGCCCGCCGGGACTGGGCCGACGAGGATTTCGGCCAGGTGGTCTACGACGCCGTCAAACAGCACGCGCGCACCCCGTTCCGCCAGGAGGTCTGGGACCGCCTGGCGGAGGGCTTCCGGTTCGTCCAGGGCGCATTCGACGACGACGCGGCCTTCGGACACTTGGCCGAGACGTTGCACACCCTCGACGTCGAACGCGGCACCAACGGCAATCACGCGTTCTACCTGTCGATCCCGCCCAAGGCGTTCCCGCAGGTGCTCGAGCAGCTGTCCCGGTCGGGCCTGGCCGCCAAGGACGGTGACAGCTGGAGCCGGGTGGTCATCGAGAAGCCGTTCGGCCATGACCTGTCCAGTGCCGAGGAGCTCAACGGGCTGGTCAACAGCGTGTTCCCGGAGTCGTCGGTGTTCCGCATCGACCACTATCTGGGTAAGGAGACGGTGCAGAACATTCTGGCGCTGCGCTTCGCCAATGAGATGTTCGAGCCGATCTGGAACGCCCATTACGTCGACCACGTGCAGATCACGATGGCCGAGGACATCGGACTGGGCGGGCGCGGCGGGTACTACGACGGGGTCGGTGCCGCCCGCGACGTCATCCAGAACCATCTGATCCAGCTGCTGGCGCTGACGGCCATGGAGGAGCCGGTCAGCTTCTCCCCCGCCGAACTACAGGCCGAGAAGATCAAGGTGCTCGCCGCCAGCAGGCTCGCCGAACCTCTCGACCAGACCACGTCGCGCGGCCAGTACGCCGCCGGTTGGCAGGGCGGCGAGAAGGTGGTCGGCCTGCTCGACGAGGAGGGCTTCTCCCAGACCTCGTCGACGGAGACCTTCGCTGCGATCACAGTGGACGTCGACACCCGCCGCTGGGCCGGTGTGCCGTTCTACCTGCGCACCGGAAAACGTCTGGGCCGCAGGGTCACCGAGATCGCGCTGGTGTTCAAGCGAGCGCCGCATCTGCCGTTCGACGCCACCATGACCGAAGAACTCGGTAAGAACGCGCTGGTGATCAGGGTGCAGCCCGATGAGGGCATCACCCTGCGGTTCGGCTCGAAGGTGCCGGGCAACGCCATGGAGGTTCGCGATGTCAGCATGGACTTCTCCTACGGTTCGGCGTTCGCCGAGGAGTCACCCGAGGCCTACGAGCGGCTGATCCTGGACGTGCTCCTCGGTGAGCCGTCGCTGTTCCCGGTCAACGCCGAGGTCGAACTGTCCTGGAAGATCCTGGATCCCGCGCTCGATTACTGGGCCTCACACGGCAAACCGGACAGCTATGAGTCCGGCACCTGGGGTCCGGACTCAGCGTTCGAGATGTTGCGCCGGACCGGACGCGAATGGCGACGGCCGTGACCGGCAGCGGCGACCACGAGCGACGAGCGCAGCGAGGAGTAGCCGAGCAATGATCATCGATCTGCCCGACACCAATACCGGCGCCATCAACAAGAAGATCGTCGCCCTGCGCGAGGAGGGCGGCGCGATCACCCTGGGCCGGGTGCTGACCTTGGTCATCGCGCCGGATACCGAAGCGGTACTGGAGGATTCGATCGAGGCCGCCAACGCCGCCAGCCGCGAACACCCGTGCCGGGTGATCGTGGTGATCCCCGGGGACCGGCTCAGTCTGGAGGCCCGCCTGGACGCCCAGTTGCGGATCGGCAGTGACGCCGGCGCCAACGAGGTCGTGGTCCTGCGGCTGTCCGGTCCGCTGGCCAACCATGCCAGCAGCGTGGTCACCCCGTTCCTGCTGCCCGACACCCCGGTGGTGACGTGGTGGCCGGATCTCGCACCGCCGGTTCCCGCACAGGATCCGCTGGGCAAGTTGGCGATTCGCCGGATCACCGATGCCACCAACGGTGAGAATCCGCTGGCCTGCATCAAGAGCCGGCTGGCCGGATACACCGCCGGCGACACCGACCTGGCCTGGAGCCGGATCACCTACTGGCGTGCGCTGCTCACGGCGGCGGTCGATCAGGCTCCGCATGAGCCGATCACCTCGGCGGTGGTTTCCGGGCTTCGCGAGGAGCCGGCGCTCGACATCCTGGCCGGTTGGCTGGCCGGCCGACTGGACTGCCCGGTGACCCGGGCGGTCGGTGAGCTCAAGGTCGAGCTGACCCGTGCCAGCGAGACCATCACGCTGAGCCGTCCGCAGGACGGGGTCACCGCGACGCTCACCCGCACCGGGAAGCCGGATGCGCAAATTCCGTTGGCGCGCCGGGAGACCCGTGACTGCCTGGCCGAGGACATGCGGCGACTCGACGCCGACGAGATCTACTTCGAAGCACTTCAGGGAATCGACAGGGTGACATATGTCTGAGCAGGTGATCGAGACCTACCTCGATGCCAAGGAACTGGCGAAGGCCGCTGCGGCGCGTCTGGTCGGCGTCATCACATCGGCGATCGTCAACCGCGGCCGCGCCGACGTGGTGCTGACCGGGGGCACCGTGGGGATCGACCTGCTGCGCCATGTGACCGGATACAGCCCCGATATCGACTGGGCCAAGGTCCATCTGTATTGGGGCGACGAGCGTTTCGTGCCCCACGATGACGCGGAGCGCAATTTCCGGCAGGCCCGCGAGGCACTGCTGGAGAGCATCTCGATCCCCGGCGAGAACGTGCACGCCATGGCCGCCTCCGATGGCGAATTCGGCGAGGACATCGAACGCGCCGCCAAGGCTTATCAGCGGGTGCTGCCCGACGAGTTCGACGTGCACCTGCTCGGTATGGGCGGAGAGGGGCACATCAACTCGCTGTTCCCCGATACCGCCGCGGTGCGCGAGACCGACCGCCTCGTCGTCGCCGTCACCGACTCCCCCAAGCCGCCGCCCCGGCGCATCACGCTGACCTTGCCCGCGGTGCAGCGCGCCCGCGAGGTGTGGTTGGTGGTGGCCGGCGAGGAGAAGGCCGACGCCGTGGCTGCGGCAATCGGTGGAGCGGCCGCGGTCGACATCCCGGCAGCGGGCGCGACGGGCCGAGAGAAGACCGTGTGGCTGCTGGACAAGGCGTCGGCGAGCAAGCTGCCCGCCTGAGCTTCGGTCCCCGGCGAGCACGACCGCCGAGGCACCTGTGCCCGTCGAGCAAGCCGCCCGCCTGAGCCTCGGTCCCCGACAAAGCGCGTCCGCCGGAGCGCCTTTGATCCCTCAGTCCTCGACCATCCGGTCCGAGGGGCACTCCGTGCGCCGATCGGCCAGCGCTTCGCCGTATCCGGCCAGGTAATCGGCCACCGCCCGGCCCGACCCCGGGTCCGGGCGCAATCGCAGGATGCCGTCGCAGAACTTCGCCATACAAGATCAGACGCGCGTTGCGCCGATTAGGTTCCCCGAACATCCATACTTGCCTGTATGGCAGACAAGGGCGACGGCCGCGCCCGTCCGGCGACGCGGCGCATCAGAACGCTGACCCAAGCCGCGCTGAACGCCGATGCCACCGTCGTGCAGGTGGAGACCCTGCTCACCGACCTCGACCGCACGGTCGTGACGCTGAACAATTCGATCGGCGACCTCGATGTGACGCTGGACCGGTTCAACTCCACCATCACCAGCATCGATGAGCTGGCACCGCGGCTGATCGCCATGGTGGAGCGGCTCGAGGTCATCGTTGCGCGGGTCGAGGCCATCGTCGAGATCGGTGAGGCCATTGCCACCCCGGTCGCGGCCCTCGACAGTGCGGTGCGCGGTCTGATCTCCCAGCTGCGCCGGGCGGCCCGGATCTAATTCGCCGACCCTCGACTCGATCCGTCATCGGCCGCCCGGCCGCTATCTCTGTGCAGATTTCAAGGTGCTTCGTGCGCCGGTGAAAACTTGGTCAGGCGGCCGCGGGTAGGTCGGTCATGGTGCGTCGATTGTGTGAGCGCAGATGCTCGGGCTCGGGCTGTCCCGGCGTGTGCGGTGGGATGAACCAGGGATGACGGTCTCGGCCGAGGTAGACCTGCCACCCGCCGTGGTGGATCAGGCTGTGGTGCAGCCGGCACAGCAGCACACCGTTGTCGAGGCTGGTCTGGCCGCCTTCACTCCAGGGTCGGATGTGGTGGGCGTCGCACCAGGACACCGGCCGCCCGCACCCTGGGTGCGCACAGCCGCCGTCGCGCACGCCCAGTGCTTTGCGGATCGCGGGGGTGAACAGCCGCTCGCCGCGGCCGACGTCGAGCGGCACGCCGGTGTGGTCGACGATCACCTTGGTCAGCGTGGAATCGCACGCGATCAGATCCGCGGTCGCCGCACTGACCGGCCCACCGAACCCGAGCCGGTCCACCGCCTCTTCGCCGCCCGCCGCCGCGACCGTGGCGGGCCGGATCAACGTGACATGCGGTAACACCCCACCGGACATCGGTCGTGTCGACTGCGACAGGTAGGTCCGCAGGATCTGCGCGACCGCATCACCCCGACGCTTCTCGATCGGCCGCGGATCCGGTGACCCATCCGGGAGCGGGACCGGCCGGCACAACGGATCCAGCGCCGCACACAGTTCTTCCCCGGTCCCGACGTCGAGGTTGAGGGTGGCCTCATATCGACCCTCCTCGCCCAGGACCAGGGTCATCGTGTTGAGGTCGGCGTCCTCGGCGATGGGTACCGCACGCTGTTCCGGCGGGAGCGCTGCGGCGCGGTCGATGGCGATCGCCCGCGCCTTCTTCCCGACTTCGGCCGGCGTGGTCTGAATCATCAGTTTGGTCACCACGCTCGCCCGATCCTGCTCGGACAGTTCGGTTCTGGCGTTGATGTGGGTGACGCCTTTGCCGACGGCATCGGCAAACTCGATGCTGATCCCACCCAACCGTTGCGCGGTGGTCAGCGCCGGCAGTAGGTGCGCTGCCCGGCCCACCCGCACCGCCCGCACCGCCGCACCCGGGGCCATCCCCAGCAGGGTCAGTAGGTCGGTGCCCGTCTTCAGATGTCTTCGCGCCGGGATCCCGGCGCGCTCAGCCGCCGCCACCGCCGACGCGACAACAAAAGCCAACAGATTGCCCGCCGTCACCGCCGCAGCCAACACCGCCAACAACGCCTCGTCATCAACCACCGGCCGCGGACACTCCAACAAATGAAACAACGTCCGATCAGCACCATCGTTCGGCACCTCAACCGGAGCCAAATCATCGATCAACGCATCAACAAAACAACTCACATCGGTGGCGTCCATAACGGGACCCAACCTTTCGGACAAGGCCAACACGCACTCGCCCCCACAGGGGCACCACGGCCCAACCGAACCCTCGTCAGGGTCGGTCGAACCTTCTCGACGGCGCATGCCGCCGACACGGGCTCACCTGGAGAGTGGGAGCCACATCGCTTCGAACTTGTGTTCGAGTTTACCGCGAGAAGTCAAGTGGCGCAACCACTATTTTCGAAGACATCGGTCGCGCTGCAACGACGCTCGCTCCTGCTGCCCGACCCGCGCCGACACTGTCGATGCACGAGTAGACGTGGGCCCCTTGAGCCCGGAACAAGTGCCGTCCGCAACCCTGCCGCACCAGCCGTCAGGCAGTGAGCGAGGACGATCGCCAACTGACGGCGAACCCCGAAACCCGCTCTGAGAGAACGCCAAAAGAGGAAACTACGCGATCTGATCCGGCGCACGCTCGGAGATGGTCAACGTCGCGCGCAGGCCACCCAGCGGACTGTCGTCGAGGTCCAAACGCCCACCGTGCAGCGCCGCCTGCTGGGTCACCAGCGCCAGTCCCAGCCCCGACCCGCCGGGCACCGCGGTGCTGCCGCGGGCGAACCGGCCCAGCACCGCGGTGCGCTCCTCGGCGGGCAGTCCGCGGCCGTTGTCGTCCACCACGATCTGCAACTGGCCCGGTAACCGATTGCAGGTCAAGACGATTCGCGTCGCCGCACCGTGCGTCGCGGCGTTGCGCACCAGATTGTCCACCGCCAGACGCAGCCCGCCGGGCCATCCCCACACGGTGAAGTGATCGTCGGTGGCCACCGTGATGTCCACCGGCGGATCGATGCGCCCGTTCTCCCGCACGACGCGATCCAGCATGTCGGTCACGTCGATCTGTTCCCGGTCCTCGGCTTGGGCCAGTTGGCCGGACGCGAGTTGTCCGAGTGCGGTGATCGTCGCCTCCACCCGGCGTTGCGCGCGCAGCAGGTCGCCGACCACTTCCTCGCGTTCGTCGGCGGGCAGGTCGTGGATGCGCAGCGTGTCCAGGTCGGCGCGCATGGCGGTCAGCGGTGTGCGCAGTTCGTGTGCCGCATTGGCCGCGAAGTCCTGGGCCGCCTGCAGTGACCGGGTGGTTGCCTGTTGCGCGGCAGCCAACCTGCTCAACATCCCGGCCATGGCCTCGGAGAGCTCCTCAGCCTCGCGGGCCCCCTTCACATTCGGCACGCCGCCGCTGCCAAGAGATTTCGTCTGCTCGGTCAGCCTGCGCAGCGGGCGTACCGCCGGACCGGCCAGCAGCCAGCCGATACCACCCGCCACCAACACCGTCAGCACGCCGACCGAGATATAGATGGGGATCCGGGCCCGGTTGAGCAGGATGCTGTCGGCGCGGATGCCCAGCGACAGCAGGATGCCGCCGCCCTGCTGGTTCATCGGGATGGTGCGTACCCGGTATTCCACCCCGTTGACCTCGACGGTCTCGGTTCCCGGCGGCAGCGCCGGCAGCTGGAAGCCGCGCTGGAACACCACCTGCCCGGTGGAGCGGGACCGCCCGGTGGTCAGTACCCCGCGTCTGGGGTCGGACAGTTGTTCGGGGAACATGCTGGCCTCGACGATCGAGTCCAGGCGCCGATCCAATTGCGCCGCATCGTTGTTCGCGAGCACCACCGATGTCAGCACGGTGAACGCCGCCACCACGGCGGCAGCGGCGACAGCGGAGGCGATGGCGACCCGGGTGCGCAGTGACAACCGCGCCACGGACTACGCCTCCTCCCGGAGCACGTAACCGATCCCGCGGACCGTGTGGATGACCCGGGGCCGGTCCTCGCGCTCCAGCTTGCGCCGCAGATAGGAGATGAACACGTCGGCGACGTTGGTGTCGACGTCGAAGTCGTAGCCCCAGACCAGCTCGAGGAGCCGCTGCCGGGACAGCACCACCCCGGCGTTCTCGGCGAGCACCGCGAGCAGGTCGAATTCGCGCTTGGTCAGATCGGCCCGTTCACCGTCGACATAGACCAGCCGGCGGGCGGTGTCGATGGTCAGCGGTCCGACGATCATCACGTCCGATTCCCGCTCGGCGTGGCTGGCGCGGCGTAGCAACGCGTGCAACCGGGCGACCAGTTCGCCGAGATCGAAGGGCTTGGTCAGATAGTCGTCGGCGCCGGCCTCCAGCCCCGCGATGCGGTCGTTGACCGTGTCGCGGGCCGACAGCACACAGATCGGGATCTCGTTGCCCAGCGCCCGCAGTGCCGTCACCACCGCCACGCCGTCCAACTCGGGCATCTGGACATCGAGGACGAGCGCGTCGTGGGCTTCGTTGGCGAGCAGTCGCAACGCCTCCCGGCCGTTGGAGGCGACCCGGACGTCGAATCCGGAATGGCGCAGGCCGCGAGCGACCGACGTCCGGACATCCGGGTCGTCGTCGACCATCAGCACCGTGCGGCCGGTGCCGTCGGATGAGGAGTGTTCCAGCGTGGTGCGCACCCCTGGATTATGGCGCGGACTACGGAATTGCGCGGACGACCGGGCCCGGCAGCGCGCCGGTGCCCTGCGCGACGGGGCTGACCGCGTCCGCGGCGGCGGGAAGTCCCGCGGTGGGCAGTCCGGCAGTGGGCAGACCGGCAGTGGGCAGTCCGGCGGTCGGCTGCTGGACGGCCTGCATGAGGCCGAGCACCTGCGGCAGCGAGATGGGCAGCTGGCACTGGGTGGACAACCGCACCAGCGGCGCCTGCAACCGCTGGATGTCCTTGGCGGCGGCCGGCTTGGCGTCGAAGTAGGTCTTGGCCGCGGCCAGCGACTGCGGCCCGGCGGGCTGCGCGGCGATGGCGGTCAGCGCCTGATTGGTGTCCGGGTGGGTGTCGAGGTAGTTGCCCATCGAGGTGGCGACCGATCCGATGGTCTTGGCGATCTCGCTGGCCTCACACGGGTCGGTCTCGGCGACGGCGGCCGGCGCCGACACCAGCACGACGGCGGCTCCGCCGACCAGGCAGCCAGCGAATGTCACGACCAGTCCGCGGCGCATCGCGGCGAGGGCACTGGGGGTCACAGTCAACGGATATCTCCTTTGCGGTGGAGCGCAACTCGCGGCTCGCGAACTCCCGCTATCGGTACGGCACGGATCCCCGACCCAGAACGACCAGCCGCCATCATGCCATCGCCGCCCCACCGGAACCAATCGACACAGCAAACTCGCAGGTGATCATCGGCACAACCTCGTTTCGAGGTGGTCACAACCGGGAACGAGCGCAGGTCGACTCACAGGCCGCTGCGGTACGCTCTGGCTTACAGCAGCCGGGGAGAAAGGCCAGGGGCGCCATCCAGCAGTTCATGATGCGCTTGAGCAGCAGCCTGCGCAGATATCGCTGGGCGGTGTTTGTGGTGTGGGTGCTGCTACTCGTGCCCTCCGTTTACCTCGCACTGAACCATTCCGACCGGCTCACCGGCGGCGGGTTCGAAGTCGCGGGGTCCCAGTCGCTGCAACTCCAGCACCAACTCGAAGAGCAGTTCCCCGAGCAGGGTGCCTCGCCGCTGGCGCTGGTGGCCGTGCCGCGTGCCGACGCGTCCTTCGAGGACATGAACGCCGCCGTCGCACAGCTGCAGCGCATCGCCGGCGAGGTGCCCTCGGTCAAGGAGATCCCGAACCCACAGCAACCACCGCCGGCGCCGGACCGGCCTTACGTCGTGCAGCTGCAGGTCGACTTCAACAACAGCGGTGCGGTCGACATCGCCAACCAGTTGCGCGACAAGGTCGGCATCGAGGGCGAGCAGGCCGGCCAGTCCGAGAACGGCAAGGTCCGCCTCTACGTCATCGGACAGGGCGCGCTCGGCGCCGCCGCACAGCAGGCCACCAAGCACGACATCGCACAGGCCGAGAAGTGGAACGCCCCGGTTGTGCTGATCATTCTGCTGGCGGTGTTCGGATCGCTGGCGGCCGCGGCCATGCCGTTGCTGCTGGGCATCTGCACCGTCGTGGTCACCATGGGCGTGGTCTTCCTGCTGTCCCACGTGATGGCCATGTCGGTGTTCGCCACCTCGACGGTGTCGATGTTCGGTATCGCGGTCGCGGTGGACTATTCGCTGTTCATCCTGATGCGCTACCGCGAGGAGTTGCGGGCCGGACGCGATTCCGCGCAGGCCATCGACGGGGCGATGGCGACCTCCGGACTGGCGGTGGTGCTGTCCGGAATGACGGTGATCGCCTCCGTCTCCGGCATCTACCTGATCAACACCCCCATCCTGCAGTCGATGGCCACCGGCGCCATCCTGGCGGTGGCCGTCGCGGTGCTCACCTCGACCACGCTCATCCCCGCGGTGCTGGCCACCTTCGGTCGGTCCGCCGCCAAACGGTCCCGGCTGCTGCACTGGTCGCGCCGGCCCGACACCACCCAGTCCCGGTTCTGGACCCGCTGGATCGGTGCCGTCATGCGCCGGCCGTGGGTGTCGGCCTCGGTCGCCGCGGTGGTGCTGTTGATCATGGCCGCCCCCGCCTTCGCCATGACGCTGGGCAACAGCATGCTGCGTCAGTTCGACCCCAGCCACGAGATCCGCGGCGGGGTGAACGCGGCCGCCGAGGCCCTCGGCCCCGGGGCGCTCGGCCCGGTCCGGGTGATGATCACCTTCCCCGGCGGCGACGCCGGCGGCCCGCAGGCGCAGGCCGCGATCGACACCGTCGCGCGCAAGATGGCCGAGGGTCCCGATGTCGCGACCGTGACACCGGCGGTAATCGGCAATACCGACAACAGCGCCCTGCTGTCGGCGGTGCTGTCGGTGGACCCGGAGGACTTCCGGGCCCGCGACGCCGTGGACTGGATGCGCACAGAGCTGCCCGCCCTGGACATCGGTGACGCCCGGATCGACGTCGGCGGGCCGACGGCACTGATCAAGGACTTCGACGATCAGGTTTCGGCGGCACAGCCCTGGGTGTTCGTGTTCGTCGCGGTGATCGCGTTCGTGATGCTGCTGATCGCGATCCGGTCGGTGTTCCTGGCGCTCAAGGGCGTGCTGATGACGGTGCTGTCGGTGGCGGCCGCCTACGGCAGCCTGGTGGTGGTCTTCCAGTGGGGCTGGCTGGAGGATCTGGGCTTCGCCCCGCTGGAGTCGCTGGACAGCACGGTGCCCCCACTGGTGCTGGCCATGACCTTCGGCCTGTCCATGGACTACGAGATCTTCCTGCTGACCCGCATCCGGGAACGCTTCCTGATCACCAACAACACCCGCGATGCCGTCGCCTACGGCATCTCGACCAGTGCCCGCACCATCACCAGCGCGGCGCTCATCATGATCGCGGTGTTCATCGGGTTCGCCTTCGCGGGCATGCCGCTGGTCGCCCAGATCGGCGTCGCCTGCGCGACCGCGATCGCGGTGGACGCCACCATCGTGCGACTGGTGCTGGTGCCCGCCCTGATGGCGATGTTCGACGAGTGGAACTGGTGGCTGCCGCGGTGGCTGGACCGGATCCTGCCGTCGGTGGACTTCGAGAAGCCGCTGCCCAAGGTCGACATCGGGGACCTGGTGCTGGTGCCCGAGACCGCCCTGGCCGCGCCCGGACAGGACCTCCGGATGGTGGTCAAGTCCGCGGCCAAGCTCAAGCGACTGGCCCCGCAGACCGTCGTGGTGGCCGATCCGCTGGCCTTCAGCGGCTGCGGCCCCGAACCCGAGCGGCGGCTGGCCAGCCGGATCAGCACCACCGGGTCGATCACCCGCCCGCCGCACCCGGTGACGGTGTGGCGTGGCCGGATCAACGTCGCGCTCGACGCGCTGGAGACCGCCTCGGACTCCGAGCGGCTGCCGGTGCAGCGCCGCGGTCCGATGGAGGCCACCAACGTCCAGCTGCCCACCGGTGACCGGCTGCTGATCCCGACCGGCGCCGAGACGCTGCGCATGAAGAGCTTTCTGTTGATGTGCCGCAACAGCACCCGCGATTACGCCGAGTTCGCCCGGTTGGTCGACTCGATGGAAACCGATACCGCGGCCCGCGTCCTGACCGGCATGGACCGGTACTACTGTGGACAACGCCCACGGGCGCACTGGGTCGCCACGCAACTCGTCCGGCGACTCGCCGACCCGCAGCCCTCGGACGATCCGGACGCGACGGCACCGGCCGACACCGACTGGGATGCGGTGCGGCAGCGGTGTCTGTCGGTGGCGGTGGCAATGCTGGAGGAAGCGAGGTGACGGTGGCAGCGCAGCCGGCGGACGTGTCCCCTCCTGCCGACGACCGGCCGGTCGAGTTCTGGCCGACCTCGGCGATCCGCGCCGCGCTCGACAACGACGATCTGGCGGTCTGGCAGCGCATCGCCGCGGCCATCAAGCGGGATCCGTTCGGTCGCACCGCCCGTCAGGTCGAAGAGGTGCTCGACACCGCCCAGCCCTACGGGGTGTCCAAGGCGCTGGCCGAGGTGTTGGACAAGGCCCGCGAGCATCTGGAGGCCAACGAGCGCTCCGAGGTTTCCCGGCACATCCGCGAGCTGCTGGAACGCTCCGGGCTGGGGGTGCCGGAATTCGCGTCCCGCATCGGGGTGCCCGGCGAGGAGTTCACCGGCTGGCTGGAGGCCACCGGCGCACCGCCGGCAACACTGATGATCCGGATGCGCAGGCTGTCGGACCGGTTCGCCCGCATCCGCGCCCAGCGGGCCCAGGCGTCCGCCGAGCGTTAACGGGCGTTGATCGGCGTCACGTCGGTCACCAACCAGGTGCCGCTCTCCTTGGCCAGCGTGACCCGCAGCGCCAGGATCGCGACATCGGCCGGTTTGCCGGGGGCATGCTGGGTGCCGCGCATGACGACGGCGACGCTGGCCGCCGCCGGACCGATCGCCTCCACCCCGGCCGACACCGTCTGGGCCTGACCGGAGATGTTGCGGCTGGTCAAATCCTTTGCGACGGCCTGGAATTCGGCGCGGTAGGACTCGGCCCGCTGCGGTGACATCAGCCCGGTGGCCCGGTCGATCGCGGCATTGGGACTGCTCGGGCTGAACGTCGCCGACGCCTCGGACACGCTGCTGGCGATACCGACCACCTCGGCGGCATCGGCGTTCAGCGTGCGGTCGGGTTCCGTCCACCGGGTATAGCCGACGAACACCGCGGCGGCCGCGAGCACCGCGGCCGTCACGACCACGCCGAACCGCAGCACGGGCCCGTCGTCGTCGGTGCCGACGGTCACCCCGTCGCGCCGGAACAACACGGCGTTGATGACGACACCCTGCACGATCAGCAGGCACAGCGCCGTGCACACCGCCACCCACCAGCGCGGCCAGTCCAGTGCGCTGCCGATGAACAGCAGCGCCAGGATCGCCAGCGCGGGGGCGAGCACGTCGACACCCAGCACCCGTAACCGGTTGATCATCGGATCGTCTCCAGTCGCGAGATCAACAGCGAGCCGTCCACTTCCGAGACGCCGAGGCGCAGGTTCCAGCGCACCGTGGTCGGTTCGGCACCGGCGTTCTGGCTGATCGAGGTGGCCACCACCAGGACGGTGTCGGTCCGGGCGGCCACGGTGGCGAGTTCGGCCGGGGGCTGATCGGAGTTCTCGGAGCTCTCCGGTGCGCGGTGCATCCGCTCGATCGACACCGACTCCACCTGACCGACGGTCTGGGATCGCAACTTGCCGACCAGGTCGGTGAACGGTGCCATGGTGTTGTCGAACTCGACGTTGAGCTGCCCGACCGTGCCGTCGCGCAGTTGCTGCAGGTTCTGTGCGGCGGTGTCTTTGTTCATGTTGATCAGCAGGCCGGTCCAGTCCGCCGCGGTCTGCAGCACCGCGGTCTGATGGGTGCGCTCGGCCACCTCGCCGCGGTGCGCGGTCCACACCATCGCACCCAGCACCGTCGCGGCCAGTGCGATCACGCCGAACACGATCCCGGCGACGCCGTAGCGGGACAGCACCCTGGTTTGCTCATCGGGCATGGCCGTGAGGCTACCGGTGAGCTCTGGCACCATGAGAGTGTGACGTCTACAGAACTCCGCTCCGGCATCGATCTGCGATACGTCGATGCCGATGTGCGCCCCCAGGACGACCTGTTCGGCCACGTCAACGGACGCTGGCTGACCGACTACGACATTCCCGCCGACCGGGCCACCGACGGCGCCTTCCGCACCCTGGCCGACCGGGCCGAGGAGCAGGTCCGCGACATCATCACCTCCGCCTCGGCGGCCGACGGACCGGATGCCCAGCGCATCGGCGACCTGTATGCGAGCTTCATGGACGAGGCCACCGTCGCCCGGGTCGGCGTGGCCCCGCTGCTGGCCGAACTCGACACCGTCGCCGCCGCAGCCGACCGGGCCGCGCTGGCCGCCGTCGTCGGTGCCCTGCAGCGCACCGGCGTCGGTGGTGGCGCCGGGGTCTACGTCGACACCGACTCCAAGGACTCCACCCGCTACCTGCTGCACATCTCACAGTCCGGCCTCGGCCTGCCCGACGAGTCCTACTACCGCGAACCGTCGCACGCCGAGATCCTGGCCGCCTACCCCGAGCACATCACCCGCATGCTCACCCTGGTCTACGGCGACGGCGACCATGCCGCCACCGCGCAGCGCATCGTCGGGCTGGAGACCAAGCTGGCCGCCGCGCACTGGGACGTCGTCAAACGCCGCGACGCCGACCTGACCTACAACCTGCGCACCTTCGCTGAATTGCCCGGCGAGGCACCGGGATTCGACTGGTCGGGCTGGGTGCGAGCACTCGGTGCCGCCCCTGAGGAGGTGGTGGTCCGCCAGCCCGATTACCTGACCGCATTCGCCGCGCTGTGGGCCGGCGAGGACCTCGAGCTGTGGAAGCAGTGGCTGAGCTGGCGGTTGATCAGCTCCCGCGCCTCGCTGCTGACCGACGAACTGGTGGCCGAGAACTTCGCGTTCTACGGGCGCACGCTGTCGGGTACCGAGGCCATCCGGGACCGCTGGAAGCGTGGCGTCGGCCTGGTCGAGAGCCTGATGGGCGACGCGGTGGGCAAGCTCTACGTGGCCCGGCACTTCCCGCCGGAGGCCAAGTCCAGGATGGACGAGTTGGTGGCCAACCTGCGCGAGGCCTACCGGGTCAGCATCACCAGCCTGCCCTGGATGACACCGGAGACGCGCGCCCGGGCGTTGGAGAAGCTCGACAAGTTCACCCCGAAGATCGGGTATCCGGCCAGGTGGCGGGACTACTCGGCACTGCAGATCGACGCCGGCGACCTGTACGGCAACTACCGGCGCGGGTACGCGCTGGAGTACGACCGCGACCTGGCCAAGCTGGGCGGGCCGGTGGACCGCGACGAGTGGTTCATGACCCCGCAGACCGTCAACGCCTACTACAACCCGGGGATGAACGAGATCGTGTTCCCGGCCGCCATCCTGCAGCCGCCCTTCTTCGACGCCGAGGCCGACGATGCGGCCAACTACGGCGGTATCGGCGCGGTCATCGGGCACGAGATCGGGCACGGCTTCGACGATCAGGGCGCCAAGTACGACGGCGACGGCAATCTGGTCGACTGGTGGACCGACGCCGACCGTACCGAATTCGGGCATCGCACAACTGCATTGATCGACCAGTACGAGCAGTTCAGCCCGCGCGCGCTGGGCCCGTCACACCACGTCAACGGCGCGTTCACGGTCGGTGAGAACATCGGCGACCTGGGCGGGTTGTCCATCGCCCTGCTGGCCTACGAGCTGTCCCTCGACGGCAAGGAGGCGCCGGTGATCGACGGGCTGACCGGGGTGCAGCGGGTGCTGTTCGGCTGGGCCCAGGTCTGGCGGACCAAATCCCGTGATGCCGAGGCCATCCGGCGGCTGGCGACCGATCCGCACTCCCCGCCGGAGTTCCGGTGCAACGGCGTCATCCGCAACCTCGACAGTTTCCACGAGGCTTTCGCGGTGACCCCCGATGACGAGCTGTACCTGGAACCCGAACGGCGCGTGCGCATCTGGAACTGACCCGGATCGCCGCACCGGATTCCGCGAGGCTTGAATCAGGAAGACCGCACGCCGTCGCCTGAGCTGAGACACCGAACTGCCCACTTTCATCGAGGAAAGTGGGCAGTTCGGTAAGCGCTGAAGGTCTAGAACATCTGCCAGTCCGACGCACCGTCGGGCTGGTCGTAGAGCCCGCCGTCGGTGTTCTTGATGACCACCGCGTCACCGGATCCGAAGTTGTCGTAGAACCACTTGGCGTCCTCGGCACTGAGGTTGATGCAGCCGTGCGACACATTGGTGTTGCCCTGCGCACCCTCCGACCACGGCGCACCGTGCACGAAGATGCCGCTGTTGTCGATGCGCACCGCGTTCTTCACCGGGGTGCGGTACCCGTCGGCCGAGTCCACCGGGACGCCGTAGGTCGAGGAGTCCATCACCATGTCGGCGAACTTCTCCAGCACGTAGTACGTGCCGTTCTTGGTGTCGTTGCCGGCCTTGCCCATCGAGACCGGGAACTCCTTCTCGACCTCGCCGTTGCGCACCACGGTCATCGTCTTGGTGGCATCGTCGACGGTGGCGACCAGCTGCTCGGGAACGGTGAAGCTGGACTTGGTGCCGGCCGCGTCGATGTTGACCACGGCCCCGGCGGGCCAGAAGTCCTGCGGGCGCCACCGCAACTGGGTGTCGGTGACCCAGTAGAACCGGCCGGGCACCGGCGGGTTCGAGGTGATGTGCACCGCGTCCTGGGCCATCTGCCGGTTGGCGATGGGCCGCTGGAAGTTGATGTAGATCGGCTTGGCCGCGCCCGCGATCGACCCGTTGACCGGGTTGAACGACGGCGGCACGAACGGCGGCAGACCGCGGAACGGATTGGGGTTCTGCCCGGCCGGGGTGCCCTCGGGGATGGGCAACGGCTGCGCGCCGGGGCCACCGACCGGGGCGAACGGATCGGCCGCGGTGGGCGCCGCGGGCGGTGCCGGTGGCGCGAACGGGTTGGGGAATGCCGGCGGGGCCGGCGCGGGTGCCGGCGGGGGCGGAACGGGCTCCGCCAGCGCCGACGGACTACCGATTCCTGCTGCGACGACCGTTGCGGCCGCCAAGATCGCGCTGGCGAGTTTCCGTCTCGTCCGCTGCGACATATGTCACCTCCACTGGCATATCTGCAGACCAGTGTGGCACAGCGCGTGGACCGGCTAACCCTGGCGAGGCCGGGCGGACCCCTCATCGCCGCCCGACCTGCACCACTGACCTGGGGTGTTCATCGGAGGTGTGAGCCCGTCCGTTACACCGGTGAGCAACCCCGGCAGTGCTGCGACCGCCGTCAATACCAGCACCGTCAAGGTCGCCGACGCCGCCAGCACCGCCGCCGCACCGCCGGCATCGAAGAGCGCGCCGCCGGTCAGCGCGCCGGCCACGATGCCGACCTGGAAGGTCGCCACGTAGCGGCCGGAGGCGGCATCGGGGTGGTCCGGGGCGCTGCGCAGCACCGCGGACTGCAACATCGGCGGTAGCGCGGTCGAGGTGGCGCCCCACAGCACGATCGCCAGGATGCCGAGCACCGGGTGCGGGCCGGCACCGGCCAGGACGGCGAGCGCCGCGAACGCGAGGGCCAATCCGGCCAGTGTGCCCATCAGCACCGGCCGCGGCCGCCGGTCCAGCGGACCGGCCAACGCCGCCATCGCCAGCAGTCCGGCCATCCCGAACGCGGCCAGCACCGGTGCCGCCGCGGACCCGGCAAGCTCGGCGATGAGGACCGCGATGAACGTGTAGGACGCGAAGTGTGCGGTGACGCCGACGAGGGTCAGCGCGCACAACAGCAGCAGCGTGCGGTTGCTCCGCCGCCCGCCGCGAGGTCCGCCGGCCGCGCCCGCGGTGGCCGGCAGCGCGGGCAACAGCAGCCGCGCCGCGAGGGTCACCACTGCGGCGGCAATCGTCACCGCCAGGGCCGCGGTGCGCCAGCCGCAGTGCGCCGACAGCAGCGCCATCAAGGGATTGCCGGCCACCAAGGCCAGCGCGGTACCCACGTAGACGGCGGTGGTGGCCCGCCCACCGTGCCTGGCCGGTACCAGCCGCACCGCGATCGGCGCCAGCACCGACCACATCAGACCGTGGGTCAGCGCGCACAGCACACGGGCCAGCGAGAGCGTCGCGAAGTTCGGCGCCAGCACCGAAAGCGCCTGCGACACAGTCAGACACACCAGCGTCAGCAGCAGGGTCCGGCGTCGTGACCAGTGCGCCGTCCAGCGCACCAGGGGCACCGTGGCCAGCGCGGCGATCAGCGCATACCCGGCCAGCAGGGTGCCCACCGTCGCCGGTGCGACGTCGAGATCGGCCGCGATGGCCGGCAGCGCCCCGACGGGCAGGATCTCCGCGGTGACGTAGACGAACGCGGCGGCCGCGAGGACCGTCAGTTGCGCGTACGGTTTCACGGTCATGCTGGAAAACCACGGTAATGCCGTGGCCGCCCCGAACCGAGAGGACGCGCGATGATCGTCGCCTTCAGCATCAGCCCGTCAGGTACCGGCCGCGCCGACGGCTCGGTCAGCGAGGCCGTCGCGGCCGCGGTCGCGGTGGTGCGGGCCTCCGGGCTGCCCAACCGGACCTCCAGCATGTTCACCGAGATCGAGGGCGACTGGGACGAGGTCTTCGACGTGGTCAAGCGCGCCACCGCGGCGGTGGAGCCGTTCGGATCCCGGATCTCGCTGGTGCTCAAGGCCGATATCCGGCCCGGGCACGAGGGCGAACTCGACGGCAAGATCGCCCGCCTGGAGTCCGCGCTCGGCCGGGCCGATCGGGACGCCGACGGTTAGGACCGCACCAGCCGGGCGATGGCCGCCGACGCCTCGGCCAGCTTGGCGTCGGCCTGCTCACCGCCCTCGGCGACCGCCTGGGTGACGCAGTGTCCCAGGTGCTCGTCGAGCAGTCCGAGCGCCACCGACTGCAGGGCGCTGTTCACGGCGCTGATCTGGGTGAGGATGTCGATGCAGTACTTGTCGTCATCGATCATCTTGGCGATGCCGCGCACCTGTCCCTCGATGCGCCGTAACCGCTTGGCGTAGTTCTCCTTCTGCGGCGAATAGCCGTGTTCTGCCTCGGTCATCCGCTATCCGCCTCCCAACAGTTGCTGCATGTGCCCGGTTTCCTCCTGGCGGGTACTGATGATCGCCTGCGCCAGCGTCTTGGCGTTGACGTCCTCGCCCTCCCTGATCTCGGAGGAGGCCATGATCATGACGGCTTGGTGGTGATTGAGCATGGCTTGGAGCCACAGTGTGTCGAACTCCGGGCCGGACAGCGACCCGAGCCGTTCCACGGCGCCCTTGTCGAACAGGGTGGGCCCGGGCGGCGGTGGGCCCTGCCCACCCTCCTGGCCGTCGGTCCACTGCACCAGCAGCGCGTTCACGGTGTCACTCTGCTGTTGCTCGCTGCGCTCGAGCGCATCGGCCAGCGCGATGAGCCGCGGATTGCCGGAGTTGCCGCGGGCCAGCGCGATCATCTGCTCGACGCTCGGGCGCTGGGCCAGCAGGGCGGAGGCGAAGGCGCGATCGGTGGCGTTCACCCCGGGCGTGACCGGCGCGGCCGGCGTGCTGGACGTCGCCGTCGACTCCGGTGGGGAGGGCGATCTGCTGCAGGCCGGCAGCAGCACGGCCAGCATCGCCGCCACCAGCACCAGCACCCGTCTCATGCAGCCAGGCTACCGGTACCCCACAGGGGTATTGACGCCTGTTTGGGATGGCCGTGACCCGAATGCATACTTACGTTCATGCCCTCAGCCTCTGATTCTCATCCCGGGGTCGATATCAAGCCCCGTAGCCGCGACGTCACCGACGGACTGGAGAAGACCGCGGCGCGCGGCATGCTGCGCGCGGTCGGCATGGGTGATGACGACTGGGCCAAGCCCCAGATCGGGGTCGGCTCGTCGTGGAACGAGATCACCCCGTGCAACATGTCGCTGCAGCGGCTGGCGCAGGCGGTCAAGAGCGGGGTGCACGCCGGCGGCGGGTACCCGCTGGAATTCGGCACCATCTCCGTCTCCGACGGCATCTCGATGGGCCACGAGGGAATGCACTTCTCGCTGGTCTCGCGCGAGGTGATCGCCGACAGCGTCGAGACCGTCATGCAGGCCGAGCGCATGGACGGTTCGGTTCTGCTGGCCGGCTGCGACAAGTCGATCCCCGGCATGCTGATGGCGGCGGCCCGCCTCGATCTGGCCAGCGTCTTCCTCTACAACGGGTCGATCATGCCCGGCACGGCCCGGCTCACCGACGGCACCGAGAAGGAAGTCACCATCATCGACGCCTTCGAGGCGGTCGGCGCGTGCGCCCGCGGGCTGATGTCGCGTGAGGACGTCGACATCATCGAGCGCGCCATCTGTCCCGGCGAGGGCGCCTGCGGCGGGATGTACACCGCCAACACGATGGCTTCGGCCGCCGAGGCGCTGGGACTGTCGCTGCCCGGCAGCGCTTCCCCGGTCGCGATCGACACCCGCCGCGACGAGTACGCGGCCCGCTCCGGTGAGGCCGTCGTGGAGTTGTTGCGCCGTGGGATCACCGCCCGCGACATCCTGACCAAGGAGGCGTTCGAGAATGCCATCGCCGTGGTGATGGCATTCGGCGGATCCACCAATGCGGTGCTGCATCTGCTGGCCATCGCCCGCGAGGCCGAGGTGGAGCTGACGCTGGCCGACTTCACCCGGGTCGGCAACAAGGTGCCGCACCTGGCCGATGTGAAGCCGTTCGGCCGACACGTGATGAAGCATGTCGACGAGATCGGCGGTGTGCCGGTGGTGATGAAGGCGCTGCTGGATGCCGGCCTGCTACACGGGGATTGCCTGACCGTCACGGGGTCGACGATGGCCGAGAACCTGGCCCACATCGAGCCGCCCGATCCCGACGGCAAGGTGCTGCGGGCGATGAACAACCCGATCCACCCGACCGGCGGTATCACGATCCTGCACGGCTCGCTGGCGCCCGAGGGCGCGGTGGTCAAGTCCGCGGGCTTCGATTCGGACATCTTCGAGGGCACCGCACGGGTTTTCGAGCGCGAGCGGGCCGCCCTGGATGCGCTGGAGGACGGCACCATCACCCACGGCGATGTCGTCGTCATCCGCTACGAGGGCCCCAAGGGCGGACCGGGGATGCGCGAGATGCTGGCCATCACCGGTGCGATCAAGGGTGCCGGGCTGGGCAAGGATGTGCTGTTGATGACCGACGGCCGGTTCTCCGGCGGCACCACCGGGCTGTGCGTCGGGCACATCGCGCCCGAGGCCGTCGACGGTGGGCCCATCGCGTTCGTCCGCGACGGTGACCGGATCCGCCTCGATGTCGCCAACGGGACCTTGGATTTGCTGGTCGACGAGGCCGAGTTGGCTTCGCGCCAGGTCGGTTTCGAGCCGCTGCCCCCGCGCTACACCACCGGCGTGCTGGCCAAGTACACCAAGCTGGTGCAGTCGGCGGCCGTCGGCGCGGTCTGCACCTGACCGTCCCCGCCGAGCGTGCGTGTCTGCGGGCAACTCGCCGGCCGCGTGCGCGACTTCGCGCACGCTCGCGGGATCTAGCCGAGCGCCATCCGTTCGATCCGGCGCACCGCGATCTCCAGCACCGGCAGGTAGGCGGGCGCCCACCACGGCGCGGTCATCCACACCTGACAGCCGTCCCCGCGGGGCTCGACGCCGTGCCGGGTGGCGGGTACGCCGGCGACGTCCCAGCCCCAGCTGTGCTCGGGGTCGAACTCGCTGACGACGAACGGCAGCGGGACCCCGACCGGCGTCCACACCCGGCCCGTCGCGCCGAGCAGGAACGCGGTGCCGTCGAGTTCGCCGCGCGATACCGTCGGGCCCCACTGCGGCCACGCGTCCAGATCGGTGAGGATCCGCCACACGGTGTCCGCGGGCGCAGCGACGTCTCGTTTCGCGGTCCACATGACCGGAGTCCATACCCGCCGTGGGGCGGTTCTACCCAGGATCAGCTGACCAGGGCGACCGCGAACCCGTCCCAGCCCTTGGCGCCGACGGTCTGGATGGCCGCCGCGTCCAGCCGCGGATGCGTCCCCAGCAGCGCGATCGTGTCGCGCACCGCGATCGCCTGCCGGTCGTCGGGCGCGGGATCGAGCACCCGGCCGCCGCGGGCGATGTTGTCGACGATGATCAGGGCGCCGGGTTCGGCGAGGGCGACCGCGGCCTCGACGTAGGCGGGGTTGTTCTCCTTGTCGGCGTCGATGAAGAACAGATCGAACGGGCCCTGCAGGGTTCCCAGTGTGTCCAGCGCCGGCCCGACGATCACCTGGACGCGGTCGGCCACGCCGGCCCGTTCGAGGTTCTGCCTGGCCACCTCGGCGTGCCGAGGTTCGTACTCACACGTCACCACGCTGCCCTCGGGACCGACACCGCGAGCCAGGCAGATGGTGGAATACCCTGCCAGCGTACCGATTTCGAGTACCCGCCGGGCACCGGCGAGGCGGGCGTAGAGCGTCAGCAGCCGGCCGTGCTGAGGCGAGACCTCGATTGCCGGCATGCCCGCCGGGCCGGTCGAGGCGCGCGCCGCCCGCAGCGCCTCGTCCTCGGTTCCCAGCAGATCGTCGAACAACGCGTCGACCGCCGCCGGATCGGTCATCCGGCCACCCCCTCTTTCGCGTAGATCACCCGCAGCACGTGCTGGACCTCCGGTCCCATCACACAGCCTGCCAGCTCGGCCATGGTCGCGACATAGGTCCGTCCGTGCGGCTCCCCGGCGTCGGCAAGGTGATGGGCCAGTTCGTGCAGCATTGATTCTGTGGACATACGCGGTGTTATGTTCAAACAGTTTATCTCCAACGAACGGGGGCGTTGTGAGCGACAGGTGGCTGACCGTGGTTTCCGGTGGTGACTCGTCTGCTCCAGCGGACTTCATCCCCGAACTGGCCTGGTTCGACTCGCTCGAAGATCTGGAAGCGCGAGCAGGCATAAAGCCAGGCACCCCGGTGATCATCGACCTCGCCCACTTGGCAGCGGAACCTGAGAGTTACCGGACAGAACGCGTCTTCACCGAGTTCCTGCGGACCTCCCGCTGGCCACGTCTAAAGCAAGGCACACGCACCACCTACGCGGCCGTGTACCCACCGATCATTCGATGGCTTGCGAGCCGTCCCCTCCCGAAAGCACTACACGAGATGGACGCGAACGATCTCGGCGAGTGGAAGGAATGGCGCACCGATCCCGTCCGCAATGAGAGATCCATCAGTGGGGCGACATGGAACAAGGAAGTTGCGGCGCTCTCGCTCTTCTTTCAGTGGGCGGTGAGGAAGAAATACACCGCGGAAAACCCTCTTGAAGAATTCGGGCC
Source organism: Mycolicibacterium bacteremicum (assembly GCF_002086115.1). Taxonomy (GTDB): domain Bacteria; phylum Actinomycetota; class Actinomycetes; order Mycobacteriales; family Mycobacteriaceae; genus Mycobacterium; species Mycobacterium bacteremicum. Next base: position 59,643 of record NZ_MVHJ01000001.1, on the reverse strand, counting down.
GAGTCTGAAGTTCAAGGATTCGAGTACGACGCGAGCCAAGGTGGGCGGATGGAGGAGTAAGAACGCGCGCATCCGCCGCGTCGACTGGATAGAGCCCGAAACCTTTCGCCTCTGGTCCAACGTGGCCTTCAGGGGCTATGCGGTGGCAACCAGTGGTGACAACAAGCTCATAGGCGCGGGGGAAGACTCGTCCTTCCGGGGCCGCAACACGCAGCGCAACGCGACATTCGTTGAGACGCTTTACTTTTGCGGCACACGCGAAGGCGAGACGAGCCTCCTGCTTGCCTTGGAGCTACCCGAGAAGAGCGCCAGTGCATTCGCCGAGATTCGCCTGCCCAGTTCCATTACGAAGTCGGGACGCTCACGCACGATTGTCATGCCTTGGCTGGTCCACGGACTACTGCAACGATATGTTCAGCAGGACCGACGTAGAGCCGTATCGCTGGGCAGAAGACACGGAAGCTACAGCGACGTCAGGTGGCACAGGATCACCAACCACCGAGTCAAGCGCGGGCAACTGGAGATCCAGATCGACGGCCGCAGAAACTGGGTAAACCACGACCAACTGTTCGAGCCTGCTCGGCGATGGCTACTAGCAGAGACCAAGGACGGGTGGGAACCAGCCATGCTTTGGCTCACCGAGAGCGGACTGCCCGCCGATCAACACAACATGACGAAGGTCATTCAACGCGCAACCCAGAGGTGGCACCGTGCCTGTAAGACAGCAGGTTTCGCACGAAGTGTCCCGTACCCAACGGCGAAGACATTGCGATACTCGTTCGCATTGAACTGGCTCATCGCATGGCACAAGGTCATCGACGAGGAGACTGGATCGCCGCCGGCTGCCTATAGCCCGAGCAGATACGAAGACGCGTACACGGCAGTCCAATGGCAACTCGGCCATCGTGACCTACAAACGACGATGGATGCGTACCTGCTCGCAGTAAAGGATCTGCGCGGCATCAACATCTTCCGCGAAGCAACCTTCAAGTCGGTCTACGAGTCGCTGCACTCCCGCCACGAGAGCATTCTCCCGGGGTTGGAACACCGAGGCCTCAATGACTAGGGGGCGTTTCGCATCGTTGCCCGATGGGGAGCGGAAGCGCCGAGTGAGCGCAGATGGCCTGAGTGTCACAATCTGGGACGAGAACGGCACGGAACACATGACTCTGGACTTCGCAGCCGAGGCTGGCTCCGAGGAGATCCGTAAGCAGTGGGTTGCTTGCATCGCTAGCGCCAACGGACCCGCCGGCTCATGGCGTTCCATTGAAAGTGCACGATCCGGTTCCTCGCGTAGTCGCGTGTTCCTCGGGTGGGCTTCCGAACACCGCGTTGGCAGCCTTAACGCTCTTACTGCCGATAATTGGTACGACTTCGTCTCATGGGTTCGCAACAAGTATCCGGACATCACTTCGAAAGGCCGTAATTCCAGACTGATTGCGGTGCGAGTCTTGCTCCTGCAGCACCCCGGCCTCACCTACGAAGTCGGGCAGGCGCTCTCCCAACGGTATCTGGAGACCCCAAAGGTAGCACTCCCCGATCACTACAGCGTGGATGAACTTCAGCAGATTCGTTCCAACGCAACTCGGGCCTTACGCATTGCATGGCACCGGATCGAACCCAATTGGACACTGGCACAGAGACGCAAGGAATCAGTTCCACTAGAGCAGCATCCCCGTTGGGACGCGCTGCAGGCCCTACTTCACGCGCCCCACAAACGTCTGCACAAGGGCGACGGTCGTGCGCTCGGTCTCCTCGATCAGTATTTCAACGTTCGAATGGAGGAGGCACGGTCGCTGCTCTTCCTCACGACGAACGAAGGTCTCGCGGCCTACAGCGCAATCGTTGCTGTGACGGGAGAGAACTCATCGACAACATCACGTCGAAAGAAGCCCAGCGCCGCTGCGTCGGCCGGCGCCGAGAGCATCACGCTCGTCACCTCCGAAAGGGACAAGCGCCGCCGGGGCAGCGGCCAGTCGTTGATGGCCGAGAATGTAGCCGTCACCTCCCACCTCGGAAGATTATTACAACTCGTCGTGGACTGCACCGCCCCGGCGCGGCGTTCTGCCCGCAACAATCCGGAAGCTCTGCTGGACAGTCAGCCAAGCGCACACCAATCCTCGAAGCATTCATCCAGCGAAAGCCTCATCCTATTCACGAGGAGAAGCGGAGCGCTGGTGAACAGCGTCTCCCACGTTCCCAAGTCGATCGATTGGATGCCGGCCGGGCTACATCTTGACCTCCGACGACTGCACAGGACATACCTGACGCGAGTGGCGCAGCAACCAGTGGACAATCGTCACCTCACATGGATTGACGCCTACATTCTCAAAGACCCTAAGAGAATTCAGGAGCTCGAGGACATTCACCGTGCAGCGCAACAGAAGGCCATCGACTCGGTGCGAGGCCTCGCGATACGACTCCTGACCGATGAAGAAGCCACGGCAGAGGGGCTCGACACCACACCGACCGCCAAGGGCACGCGATGTCAGGACATCCTTCACAACCCCGAGACGGGTACTTACTGCTCGAAATCGTGGCTCTCTTGCTTGGGCTGCAAAAACGCCTACATCGTCACGAGCAATCTCCCCCCACTCGTCGCGTTGCTCGATCTACTGGACGGTAAGCGCCGAGACGATGACGACCGAGAGCGTTGGCGCAGGGAGTACCTCACTCCATGGCAACAACTCACCGCGATCCTGGGCGGCGTAGAAACAGAGACCGTCTCTGCGGCGCGCGCGAAAGTCAGTCCCGAGTTGCGGTCGCAAGTCTGGGATTCAGTCATTGTGAATCGGGGCGAGTCATGACAACGCACCCTTTCGCCGGCGAGTCGCCCGAATTTTGGAGCGAAGACGCACCTGTTATCGCGAATTCGAAGCGCATCCTCCGCGAGGAAGCACCAATCCCCTCCTTCGGCGAGAACGTGTGGCCGCTGACTGCAATGGCACCACCGCGCAAGCGAAGATCCTTCACATGCAACTTCGAGTCTGTTCCCTTCCAGTTCAGACATCCGGTCAAGAAGGCCGTGTGGATCCTCATCAATGAAGGAAAGCCGAGCCACGTAGTTCGACGAGGCAGCACAAACACCAAAAAGTGGATCGCACCAGACAACATCACGAGCCACTTGCACGCTATACGAGCGTTCCTCAAATATGTGGCAGACGAGACTCCAGAGGCCCGCTCGCTGAGCGGGATTGTTAGCGAAACCATGGATGCGTACGTCGGCACCCTCGAATCAAAGATGGATCCACAATCCGCGATCTTGCACTACGGAAGCATTCGACTTCTTCATGACCTCACAGCGAGCCTCTCCGCAAGCGAGAGACTTACGGCACCGTCATGGGTCGATGACAAGATATTCGTCAATTACAACCGCCGCCCTGACAACGCAACGCCACCTATGCCCGATGCTGTACTCACACCGATGCTTCTGTGGAGTGTGGCGTTCATCGAGCAGTTCGCTGACGACATCTTCGCGGCACGTGATGCGGTTAACGCCTATGCACCTGCCACTGTCCAGGACGCCCCCATGAATTCCAAGCAGGCTGAGGAGTTCGTTGTCACGTGGAGGCGGCGCCATGGGGACTCTCTGCCTTGCACCGACACCGGTACTGGCGGCATCGCGGTGGGCTACATGTGCTTCATCCTGAATTGGGCTATCCGCTTTCGGCGCAGTGGCCTCAACAGGCTGCTGAACCAGTTTCCGGAAATGGGAGTCAGGAACTCCCCTTCCTGTCCTGTTCCCACTCCTGTCAACGGAAGAGTTCACGGCATGTGCTGGCAGCCCGACGGCTTGGACTATTACCGCCTGACCACGTACCAGATCGATCTGCAAAGCGCCTGCATGTTTCTGGTTGGCCTCAACTCATCAATGAGATCGGATGAACTGCTCAACCTCCGGTTGGAAACAATCCAAGACGACGGGACACGCCAGCCAGTCACTGAACGTATCGAAGCCCCCGACGGTCAGGTACGACATCTGTTGCATGGCAGGACATTCAAGGGACAGGAAGGGGTAGACGGTATTCAACGATCGGACGGAGTGATACGCACATGGGCGATCACGGAGCTGGGTGCGACTGCCGTCAGCGTCCTCCAGCGGCTCAATGGAACGCATGGACGACTCTTCATAACTGTCGGGACTGCCGCCGAGGCTGCGGCTCAACCACCGACGACAACAAGGGCGACTGAGAACCTGAGGCAGTTCGTGAAGAGAATGCGCAGCCTCGCAACGGAATTGGCCCTTCCCGAGGAGTACATCTTCCCTGAGGACGCCGAAGACTTCATGGCCCTCGGAGTGCTTCGCCGCACCTCCGAGGTCCTCACCCAACAAGAGATTGGCGGCGTCCTCGCCGGAGCACATCAAGCAGGACACCGACTTCGCGACCCTTACGACACCCGGGTCACAGAGGGTTACGGCGGACTCGCCACACAATCAAAGCTCGGACGCCGGACATCAGATCGCACCGCAGAGGCGCTTGCGCACTTGGTAGTCGAGTCGCGCGATGGAGTCATCGGGGGCCCCGCCGCAGATCGCGCCCTGGGCGTAGCGGACCTCGCTGCGTCCGAGCTGGAGTTGGTCGATCCCGCCAACCAGATGACACCGGTACTCAGCAACGAGTGGAAGCGTATTACGAAGTCGGTCGGACAATCGGTCTACGAAATACCGTTGGCCGGCGGCGCACATGCATTCTGCATCTTTCACTTACCCTGGTCGGCCTGCACCAAGGATGGCGAGGAACCCGACATTGCCGGCTGCAGGATCGCGTGTGCAAACAAGGCACTCACAGTGGACTCGGTCCGAGGGCTGCAACAGCGCCAGCATGAACTTGAAGCGTCAAAGCAAGGTGCTACTACCGAGGAGGTGATTCGGGCTGACCACCTGATCAACGCCTATGAAGAACAGATCGTCGATTCGGGGCTCCCCGTGACATCCCGCAAGAAGAAGCGACGGAGCCCGCCAAGATGACACTTCACCGCGACACAATCCCCCAAGTTGCCCGCGAGAACGACGCGGAGCGGAAAAAGATTGTCGCCGCTATGCGCCGACTCCTCATCACCGCGAAGCCCCGCGTCGTGACGCTCGAAGATCGCCTCGTAATTGAGACGCTACGCCGAGAAGCCGACGTAACCCGATCTGCTCTCACACACAGGCATATCGACCTAAAGGATCTCTTCCTCGACTGCGCCGCAGAGCGCGAGCAGGAAGCTCGAGACCGTCGCACACCGACGGAGGTAGCGCTCGAAGAGCGAGTCGACGAACTCAAGAAGAAGAACCGCGACCTACAGACGCGTGCCACTCATTGGGAGGGCGCAGCCCGTGACTTAGCACGAACGGTTGCCGCCCTACAGATGCTTTATGACACCGCCAGCGCACGACTAGACGCCATCATCGCCGACGTCGCACTCGAAGACTCCGATCCGACGCCTGGCTCCAATGTCTCTCCTATCGGCGATAGGTGTCGCAAGTGAGCGCATTTGCGATCTACGGGGCCGAACATCAGTGGTCCGCAGTGCTTGACAGGGGCGGGGTAGTCAACTTCCACGGTTCGCACATCAACGTTCCCCTGCAGAAACGATTCGCCGACATATCGTCCGTGCAGAGGTACGTCGACGCGGTGCTATCCCTGGAGTCCATCCGAGAGGTGTACCCGAAGGCCGGCCCCGTCCGTGTCAGAGAGCGCCGCGGGCAAGGCAAGGCGCACTATGAGCCTTCCACCGCGACAATAGCAATCCCGATGGAAGACAGACTTTTTGGCCGTGAAAGCACAGTCTTACATGAGTTGGCCCACCATCTCTCAGTGAGCGCAGGGCTTCCTTCCACACCCAGCGGAACCCGATGGCACGGAGTGGAGTTCCGTGAAGCGATGCTCCTCCTTGTCAACGGAGCGTTGGGGGAAGCCGCAGCACTTCTTCTTCGCGCTGGGTATCACTCTTCGGGCGTCTGGCGCATCTAGTGCGAAGGCATTCCCGCCGTGAACGTTGAGCGCGAAGCCGCCACAATTTGTGGTGGTCACAGACGGTGAGTGTCGGCAGATCAACACAGTGTTCGCTTGCGCACTGATTCGATGAGTGTCAATATCGACGTATGTCGAATTCATCGGATACGAGCGACGCGTGCTGCATCACTGCGCCCCTACTGAACGAGCCCCTGAGCGAGCACGCGGCCACCGAAATGGCGAAGAAGCTGAAGGCCCTGGCCGACCCGGTGCGACTGCGACTGTTCAGTGCCATCGCCAGCCACGCGGGCGGCGAGGCCTGCGTATGCGACGTCTCGGATGGAATCGACGTTTCCCAGCCCACGGTGTCGCATCACCTCAAGGTGTTGCGCGCGGCCGGTCTATTGACTTCTGAGCGCCGCGCGTCCTGGGTGTACTACGCGGTGGTCCCCGAGGCGCTGCGCGACATTGCGGCGCTACTGGACCTGAACACCGCGGCGCTGGCCGGGGCAACGGCATGACCGACACAATGGCAAGTACCGCAGCGCCGGTGGTGGGCAAGCTGTCCACTCTGGATCGGTTCCTGCCGGTGTGGATCGGACTCGCAATGGCCGCCGGCCTGCTGGTCGGCCGATGGGTGCCAGGCATCAACCACGCGCTGGAAAGCGTTCAGATCGACGGCATTTCACTGCCGATCGCGCTCGGCTTGCTGATCATGATGTACCCGGTCCTGGCCAAGGTGCGCTATGACCGCCTCGACACCGTGACCGGTGACCGCAAACTTCTGCTGAGCTCGCTGTTCCTGAACTGGGTGTTCGGGCCAATGCTGATGTTCGCCCTGGCCTGGCTGATGCTGCCCGACCTGCCCGAATACCGCACCGGGCTGATCATCGTCGGCCTGGCCCGCTGCATCGCCATGGTCATCATCTGGAACGACCTGGCCTGCGGGGACCGCGAAGCCGCCGCCGTTCTGGTCGCGCTGAACTCGATCTTCCAGGTCATCATGTTCGCCGTCCTGGGCTGGTTCTACCTGTCCGTCTTACCGGGTTGGCTCGGTCTGGAGCAGACCACCATCGACACCTCCCCGTGGCAGATCGCCAAATCCGTGCTCATTTTCCTGGGCATCCCACTGCTGGCGGGCTACCTGTCGCGGCGACTCGGCGAGAAGGCCAAGGGTCGCGACTGGTACGAGTCGAAATTCCTGCCCCGCATCGGGCCGTGGGCGCTCTACGGTCTGCTGTTCACCATCGTTATCCTGTTCGCCCTGCAGGGCGAACAGATCACCAGCCGGCCACTGGACGTGGTGCGCATCGCGCTGCCGCTGTTGGCCTATTTCGCCATCATGTGGGGCGGGGGCTACCTGATGGGTGCGGCGATCGGTCTGGGTTATCAACGCACCACCACCCTCGCCTTCACGGCGGCGGGCAACAACTTCGAGCTGGCCATCGCGGTGGCGATCGCGACCTATGGCGCCACCTCCGGGCAAGCCCTGGCAGGAGTCGTCGGTCCGCTCATCGAAGTTCCCGTCCTCGTGGCGCTGGTCTACGTCTCGCTAGCGCTGCGCCGCCGCTTCCGCGACCAGAACACTGCTCCTAGCGCAGGCCACCCGTCCACGACAAAGGAGTCGTAGCACCATGTTTGACAGCCCCGCCGCCCTGCGCCCGCACCGCGATCTGTCCATCGATCAGCAGCACGCCCTGAAGACCGCGGCCACTCGGTTGGAACGCGATTTCGGCGACAGTTTCGGTGTCGAGACCATTGAACGGTTCCTGCACACCTCCTACGACCAGTTCGCCGGCCGCGCCACCGTCCCCAACTTCCTTCCCCTGCTCGCCGAACGGTTCGCCCGCCAACGCCTGCACGCCCTGGCCCGGGTCGAAGGCAAGATCAGCGACGGCAAACCCACCGTGCTGTTCCTGTGCACCCACAACGCCGGCCGCTCTCAGATGGCGCTGGGCTTCTTCACCCGCCTCGCCGGTGACGACGCGGTGGCCTGGTCGGGTGGCTCCGAGCCCGGCGATGCCATCAACCCCGCCGCTATCGAAGCGATGGCCGAGGTCGGCATCGACATCACCGGCGAATTCCCGAAACCCTGGACCGACGAAATCGTCCAGGCCGCCGACGTGGTGATCACCATGGGTTGTGGTGATGCCTGCCCCATCTTCCCCGGCAAGCGCTACGAGAACTGGGACCTGCCCGACCCCGCTGGCCAGGCCGTCGATGCGGTCCGACCGATCCGCGACGACCTCGAAGAGCGCGTGCGCCGACTGCTGGCCGAGCTCAACGTCACCGCCCGCCAGAACTAGGAGCCCATCCCAATGACCACGGCGTCAACCCCCTCAGTGCTGTTCGTCTGCGTCAAGAACGGCGGCAAGTCTCAGATGGCGGCGGGCCTCATGCGCCAAATCGCCGGTGACACCGTCGAGGTGCATTCCGCAGGCACCAAACCGGGCAGCGCCGTCAACGACCTGTCCGCGCAAGCACTCCTCGAGGTCGGGGTCGACATCACCGGTGAACAACCAAAAGTCGTGGACTACGAGCTGGCTCGCACCGTGGACCTGGTCGTGACGCTCGATCGCGAAGCCCGCCTCGACGAGATCCCCGGAACACCGGTCCAGAACTGGGACACCGATGAACCGTCCGACCGCGGTGTCGACGGCCTGGAGCGGATGCGCCTGGTCCGCGATGACATCGCCGCGCGCGTGAAGCAACTTCACGAAACACTCACTCACACCGCATAATTGACCGACGACACTGCAACCGCGACCGCGCGAACCCTGGCGCAGCAGGGTGTCATTACAGCTAGACCCGGACGACGGGCGCGGGGGTCGTCTCGCGTGGTCGGCTGGCGACTGCCAGGAGCGCCCCCGCCGCTGCGATTGCTCCGAGGGCGACGAACATCGCGGCATACCCGCCGAGCAGGCTGGCCAATGCTGCGCCGACGAACGGGCCGATCGCGGTGGCGATCATGATCGGGGCATTCAGATAGGCGCTGAGGTGGCCGTAGTGAGTGCAACCCCAGCGTTCGGTGACCGCGGTGGCCTGCAGCAGCGTCATGATGCCACGCATCACTCCCGCACCGATCGCAACCGCGACCAACGCCGCATAGGAGCTGAACACTCCGAGCAGTGCCGTGGTGACCGCGACACCGGCCATGATGATCACCGTGCGAGGCACGACGCCGACGCGACGCACCAGGGTGCGGTATCCCAGGCGGCCCAGCACCTGTCCGGCACCGCCCAGGCCGAGCGCGACCGCGGCGGCGCCGGTGCTGATGCCGCGCTGGCTCATCAAAGGCACCAAGTTGGCGATCACCGCATACGACGCCAGCCCGGCCAGCGCGAACGCCGCCACCAGCGCCAGGAACGGCCAGCTGCGGGTGGTGCGCCCAGGCGCCTCAGCGTGCTGATGCGCGGTAGTCACCGGCGGCCACGGCCGCCGCAATCCGAAGAAGTGCGCGGGAATGGTGATCACCGCCATCACCCCGGCCAGCACCAAATAGGTGTGGCGCCAACTCATCTGGGCTGACAATGCTGCGGTCAACGGCGCAAACACGGTGCTGGCGAACCCTGCCACCAAGGTCAGCACCGTCAACGCGCGTACCGCCTCAGCCCCGAAGAACCGGGTCAACGCCGCGAACGCGGGTGCGTAGAACACCGCGCTCATCGCCACCCCGGCCAGCACCCACGCCGCGACGAAACAGCCATAATTCGGTGCCGCAACAACCGCCACCACCGAGAAGACACCAAGGATCGAGCCGGCGGTCATGATCCAGCGTGGACCCACCCGGTCCAGCCAACGCCCGACCGGGATGCCCACCACCGCTGAGGTCACCAGCCCGGCAGAGAACGCCGCGGTCACCGCCGGTGCCGACCAGCCGGTACCCGTGCTGATCTGCTCCGACAGCACCGTGAAGGCGTAGTACAGCACGCCCCAGCTGGTGATCTCGGTGATGCACAACGTCAACAGCACCCAGCGCAGAGGACTTGGTCGGTGTCATCCGCCAACGGGGTTGAGCGACAACGACAATGGTTGCGGCGTCGAGGGCGCGGGTCCGCAGCATCCGCCGCCGGCATTCTCACCCTCAGGGCTGTCGAACAGTCCGGCCCCATTGCACACCCCGGTGTCGGGCAGGGTCAGCTCGACCCGGCGGGCGGCCTCATGGTCACCGGCCAGTTCGGCGGCGATGCTGCGGACCTGCTCGTAGCCGGTCATCGCCAGGAACGTCGGCGCCCGGCCGTAGGACTTCATGCCCACGATGTACAGATTCGGCTCCGGGTGGGCCAATTCGGCCGCACCGTGGGGTGCCACGCTGCCACAGGAGTGCATGTTCGGATCGATCGAGCCGGCCAAGTTCACCGGGGCCTGCAGGATCGGGTCCAGCTCAATGCGCATCTCCGACAGGAACGACAGGTCTGGCCGGAACCCGGTCAGGACCACCACGTGATCAGCCGGCGCCAAGGCGCGTCCGTCCTCGGCGGTCAGCACGGCGCAGCCGTCCACCAGGTCGATGCGTTCGGTGCGGAATCCGGTGGCCAGTGACACCCGGCCGGCCTCGACCGCTTCCTGGGAGCGCACACCCAGCGCGCCGCGTTGTGGGAGTTCGTCGGCCGCGCCACCGCCGAAGGTGTCGCTGCTGACCCCGCGGCGCAGCACCCACGTCACCGTCGTCGAGGGATCCCTGCGGACCACCTCGCCGAGCTGGATCACCGCGGTCATCGCCGAATGCCCGCTGCCGACCACCACCACATGCTTGCCCGCCAGCCCCGAGGCCTGCGCCAACGTCGGCGGGACGTAGCTCAGCACCCCAGCAGCAGCTGCCGCGCGTTCGCCGATCGCCGGAACACCGTCAGCGCCGGCAGGATTGGGCTGACCCCAGGTGCCTGAGGCATCAATGACGGCCTGTGCCTGCACCCGGCACTGCGTGCCGTCAGCGTTGCTCACGTGCACGACAAATGGCGTCTCGGCACGACCAGGCGTGACAAGCCGATCCCGGCCCAGCCGCGACACCGCCTGCACTCGCGCGCCGTACTGCACCCGCGTGCCCAAGGCATCGGCCAAGGGCGCCATATAGCCGTCGATCCACTCACGGCCCGTCGGGAACCCCGACTCACGGGCAGTCCAGCCCGTCGGCTCCAGCAGCCGCGCAGCGGCGGGGTCCACCAGCTCAGGCCACGGGGAGAAGGTACGCACGTGTGCCCACTGCTCGACCGCTGAGGCGGGGCCGCTGCCGGCCTCCAACACCAACGGGGCGAGGCCACGCTCGGACAGGTGCGCGGCCGCCGCCAACCCCAACGGTCCGGCACCGATCACCACGACGGGCAGCTCCGACATCCTCGACTCCTCTCATCGACGTTCTTCGATGAGTCCGATGGTGCGTGACGCATCGACGTTTGTCAATGCGTGTGCCATGATGGGGACATGGCTACCGCTTCCGCTGCGCTGACCTCTGCTGATGTGGCCGCCTGCTGCTCACCGCTGACCGGCGGCGTGCTGGACACCCCGGCCGCCGAACGTCTCGCCTCGGTATTCAAAGCACTCGCCGACCCGGCGCGGGTCAAGCTGGTGTCGCTCATCGCGGCCTCCGAGGGCGGCGAAGCCTGCATCTGCGATCTCACCGAACCACTTGGCTTGAGCCAACCCACCGTGTCGCACCACATGAAGCTGCTCGGCGACAGCGGCCTTGTCAGCCGCGACCAACGCGGCAAATGGGCCTACTACCGCGTCAACTCGGACGCCCTGAATGGCATCGCGGGCGCACTCGCTACCCGTCCGTCATAACAGCTCGACTAACTCGCGCGTCGAAAGGGCACCAGTTATCGACTGGTGAGGCCGCTGCTAGGTCGACAGGAACAGCCATCGATGTCAATCCAGCCGCGGCGCGGCCGGTATTGCCGGCTGGATAACGCCCGCCCGCTGAGCCGGGTGCAGCGACAATGAGCCGCAGCTCCTGTCCGAGTCGCTTCACGGTGATTCTGTGTGCGCAGAGCAATTTTGTCGCCGTACCGCAGCCTTATGACGAACGCGTCTCGTTCGAGTGGAGAAGTGGTCTTTGCCCGCTGTGTGGAAGAGAACCGGCTGTCATTATCGGATGATGTCTATCAAGGCGGCACCGAGAACAGACAGCAGGCTGGCTGCTCGGTGCGCCGCGCTGGCTTCGCTGGGAGCGGCCGTTGTCCACTTCGCGGTCGTTCCTGCGCACTGGCAGCAATGGGCGTTGTCCGGAGTGTTCTTCGCAATACTCGGTTTGCTGCAATTGATCTGGGCGCGGGTAGTACTCGTCAGAACGACTCTTCCGATTCTGGCGGCGGGGATCGTGCTCAATGTCGGTGCCATCACTTTGTGGGCTTTATCGCGGACTGCGGGTGCCCCATTCGGCCCGCATGCGGGCCAGGCGGAAGCGGTACAGGGTGCTGACTTAGCGGCGTTGTTGCTTGAGATTTATGTCGTGATGGGTGCTGGATGGATCTGGTATCGCGGGCTGCAGGGTCAACCGGTTTCCGGGTTGGCAAGCGCCGCAGTGCTGCTCGGTGCGGTCGGCGTGGTCACCCTGGCCTCCACGGTGGGCGTGGTGTCCAGCCAGCGCCACGGCCACCACCACGGCCCGGCGGAAGCGGCTGATACAGGCCACCACGCAACCAACGCCGAGCACGCCGACGATCATCGCGGCGACAACGACCACGACCACGAGCCCGCGCCGGTCGTTCCGTTGAACGTCGGGCCGGCCGCACCTGAGCGCGCCGCCCCACTCGATGGCGGCGCAGGCGCACCCGAGCCACCGCAGGCACCGGCCATTGAGCATGCCCCGGCCGCGCCGGCCCAACCGTTGCATGATCACAGCAGCCACGAACACTAGACGTTGCCGCCTGCCCCTGCCGTCAGGACGTGTCGGGGTCTGTCGACGGCGTGTAGGGCACCGAGCCTTCAATGCTGCAATACGGCACGAGTGCTCGCTTCAGGCCGAAGATCCAAGCGCCGCAGTAGTTGCGCGTTGAGGGCGACGACGATCGTCGACAGTGACATGAGGATTGCGCCTATCGACATCGGCAGCACGAATCCGATTGGCGCCAAGATTCCGGCAGCCAGCGGCACTGACACGAGGTTGTAGCCCGCACCCCACCACAGGTTTTGTTTCATCTTGCGGTAGGTGGCGCGGGAAAGCTCGATGACCGAGAGCACCGAGCGGGGATCCGAGCTGGCCAGGATGACGCCCGCGGAGGCAATAGCGACGTCGGTTCCGGCGCCGATGGCGATGCCGACATCGGCTTGTGCCAGGGCGGGAGCGTCGTTCACGCCGTCACCGACCATGGCGACCTTCTTCCCTTCATGTTGCAGGGCAGCCACTTTGGATGCCTTGTCTTCCGGGCGGACGCCGGCGAAGATTCGGTCGATACCGAGTTGCTGTCCGACGGTTTCGGCGACGGCTTCGGCGTCTCCGGTGATCATGACGACTTCGATACCGAGTTTGTGCAGTGCGTCCACAGCGTCGCGGGATTCGGGACGGACCTCATCGGCCAAACTCAAGCCGCCGATGACGGTAACGTCTCGCACGACGTGCAGGATGATCGCACCATGGGCACGCCACTGCTCGGCGACGGCCACCTCTGATTCGCCGAGCTCTTCGAGCAGCCGGGGCCCGCCGACGCGTATCTGGTGGCCGTCGACGGTCGCGGTCACGCCCACCGCCGGCGAAGACGCGAAACCCGTGGCGGAAGGGAGGCTCACACCTCGATCGGCGGCGGCCTTCACGATCGCTTTGGCTAGCGGATGCTCACTGTCGGTTTCGGCCGCCGCAGCCAACGCGAGGACTTCTGCTTCATCGTGGTCGCCGGTGGCGTGCACGGCGGTGACAGTAGGTTCACCTTTGGTCAGCGTGCCGGTCTTGTCGAAGAGGACTGCGTCGACGGTGCGCATACCTTCCAGCGCGAGCCGGTCTTTGATCAAGACCCCACCCCGGGCGGCCCGCTCGGTGGCGATCGACACGACCAGCGGGATGGCAAGGCCCAGGGCGTGCGGGCAGGCGATGACCAGGACGGTAATGGCTCGGATCACCGCGGCGTCGGGTTGCCCGACGAGGGCCCAGATCAACGCGGTAATGGCCGCGGTGGCGACCGCGAACCAGAACAACCATCCGGCGGCGCGGTCGGCCAGGCGCTGAGCTCGTGAGGAGGAGTTCTGCGCTTCGGTGACCAGGCGTTGGATGCCGGCCAGCGCGGTGTCCTCACCGGTGGCGGTGATCTTGACGCGTAGGCCGGAGTCGGTGGCGACCGTGCCGGCGGTGACGGCGTCCCCGACGTTGCGTGTGACCGGTCGGGATTCACCGGTCACCATCGACTCGTCGATGTCGGCGCGGCCGTCGGTGATGATGCCGTCGGCCGGAATGCTGGCGCCCGGGCGGATGACGACGATGTCCCCGACGCGCAGATCCGCCGGTGGCACCGTCACAGTGTGCTCGCCTTCGACCTTCTCGGCTTCGTCGGGCAGCAACGCGGCCAGCGAGTCCAGTGCGGATGTCGTCTGGGCCAGCGAGCGCATCTCGACCCAATGGCCCAACAGCATGATCACGATGAGCAGCGCGAGCTCCCACCAGAATTCGAGCTCGTGGTGCAGCATTCCCAGGCTCGCTCCCCAGGAGGCCAGGAAAGCGACCGTGATGGCCAGTCCGATCAGCAGCATCATTCCTGGTGTACGCGAACGGATTTCAGAGACCGCACCGGTGAGAAAGGGCCGACCGCCAATGACGTACATGACAGTGCCGAGCACGGGTGCGATCCATGGCGCGCCGGTGAACTGTGGGATGTCGTAGCCGACGAGCATGGCGAACATCGACGAAAAGGCGATCACGGGAACAGCGATGATCAGGTTGATCCAGAACAGTGTGCGGAACTGGGCGACGTGGTCGCCGTGGCCGCCGCCGTGACCACCATGGCCGGTATGGCCCCCGTGTTGGTCGTGCGCGCCGGTGGTCGTGTGGTGCTCGTGGTTGTTGTGCCCGTCATGGCCGGTGTGGTGCTGGTCCGGTGAAGTCGATTCGGTGTGATCGTGGTGGGTCATGGTCGTTCTTCTCCTCCATCGCCTGAGTGCGGGCCACTGGTCGGTGGCTAGGAGCGCACCAGCCGGGCGATCGCCTCGGATGCTTCGGTGAGTGTGGCCTCGGCCGCGGGCCCGCCGGCGGCGGCAGCGTTTCGGACGCAGTGGCGAAGGTGATCATCGAGCAGCCCTAAGGCCACTCCTTGCAGAGCCTTGGTGAGAGCGTCGACCTGGGTGAGGATGTCGATGCAGTAGCGGTCCTGCTCGATCATGCGACTGATTCCGCGGGCTTGGCCCTCGATGCGTTTGAGCCGTGCGAGGTATCTGTCTTTGTCGGTGATGTAGCCGTGGTGTTCGGCATCAGGTGTGGTGCAGCAGTCGGTGTTCTCGGTGGTGGTCATGGGTTTCTCACTTCGGGGGTGTGGCTGGGCGGTCTGGTAGGGGTGCGCCAATCGATGTCGAGCAGGTTGGGTCCGGTGGTGTCGGCTGCGGGGTTCGTGCGCTGCCGGTCACCGGTGCAGCAGCAGCTGGTGCGCTGCTCGTTGCTATTCATGCCTTGACGCCCTTGCTGTCGGTGAAGGTGCTGGTGAAACCACGCAGGCGCAGGCTGTTTCCGACGACGAACACACTGGAGAACGCCATCGCCGCGCCGGCGAGCATGGGGTTGAGCATTCCCAGCGCGGCCACCGGGATCGCCGCGACGTTGTAGGCAAACGCCCAGAACAGGTTTGTCTTGATCGTCGATAATGTTCTGCGCGACAGTCGGATTGCGTCGACTGCGCTGCGCAGGTCTCCGCGCACCAACGTGATGTCGGATGCTTCGATGGCGACGTCGGTGCCGGTGCCCATCGCCAGGCCGAGGTCGGCTTGAGCCAGCGCGGCCGCATCGTTGACGCCGTCACCGATCATCGCGACCGTCTTGCCTTGGGACTGCAAGATGGTGATCGCCTGCACCTTGCCTTCGGGCATGACCTCGGCGATCACGGTGTCGATACCGACGTCGGTGGCGATGCGCCGAGCGACGGCGTCGTTGTCTCCGGTCAGCAGGATCGGGGTCAGTCCGAGCTCCTTGAGCTCAGTGATCGCTTGCGCGCTGGTGGGCTTGACGGTGTCAGCGATGATCAGGATGCCCCGGGCCGTGCCGTCCCACCCGACAGTCACCACGGTCTTACCTTCGGCCTCGGCGTGTTGTTTGGCTTGGGCGAGGTCAGTGTCGAGGTGTTGGGCCCAGTCGGTGAGCAAGCTCTCGCGCCCCACGACGACGGCATGGCCGTCGACCACGCCATGCACGCCCTCGCCTTCGGCATTGGCGAAGTCCTCGACCGCGGGAAGTACGCCGACTTCATCTCTGGCCGCGGTGGCGATCGCTCGGGCGATGGGGTGTTCGGAGGCGTCTTCCAGGGCGCCGGCTAGGCGCAGCAGATCGCGTCGCTGCGTTCCGGGAATGGTGCGAACGTCGACGAGTGCCATCTTGCCGGTGGTGACGGTGCCGGTCTTGTCCAGGACGACTGTGTCCACGGTGCGGGTGGACTCCAGCACTTCGGGGCCTTTGATGAGGATGCCCATCTGTGCGCCGCGCCCGGTTCCGACGAGAAGTGCAGTGGGAGTGGCCAGCCCGAGGGCGCACGGGCAGGCGATCACCAACACCGCGACCGCGGCGGTGAACGCGGCCGCGGCGGGATACCCGGCGCCCAGCCATGCCCCGAGGGTGATCACGGCGACGGCGATCACGATGGGCACGAAGACGCCGGAGATGCGGTCGGCCAGGCGCTGCACCTGCGCTTTACCGGTTTGTGCGTTTTCGACCAGTTGGGCCATCTGGGCGAGTTGGGTGTCCGAACCCACCCGGCTGGCCCGTACCACCAGGCGTCCACCGGCATTGACCGTCGCGCCCACCACGGTGTCACCGACGCCGACATCCACCGGAATCGACTCGCCGGTAAGCATGGACGCATCCACCGCCGAGATCCCCGCCACCACCACTCCGTCGGTGGCGATCTTCTCACCCGGTCGCACGACGAATTCATCGCCGACGGCGAGCCGGTCGACCGGGATCTTCGTTTCGGCGCCGTCGCGAAGCACCGAGACTTCCTTGGCGCCCAACTCCAGCAAGGCGCGCAGCGCCGCGCCGGCCTGCCGTTTGGATCGTTTCTCGAAGTAGCGGCCGGCCAGAATGAAGGTGGTCACACCGGCGGCGACTTCGAGGTAGATGTTGGCGGCGCCGTGGGATGGGGCCAGGGTCAGCGCGAACGGGTGCGTCATGCCGGCGGTTCCGGCCGTGCCGAGGAACAGCGCGTAGAGCGACCAGAGGAACGCCGCCAGGGTGCCCATCGAGATGAGGGTGTCCATCGTGGCGCTGCCGTGGCGCAGGTTGGCCCACGCGGCGCGATGAAACGGCCAGGCCGCCCAGATCACCACCGGGGCAGCCAGTGTCAGCGACGCCCACTGCCAGTAGGTGAATTGCAGTGCCGGGATCATCGCCATCGCGATCACCGGAATCGACAGCACCGTCGAGCCGAGGAGACGGCGACGCAGCGCGTCGAGTTCGGGATCGTCCTGGGCTGTTGGCGAAGTGTCCTCGCGTGCAGGTGCGGAGGTGGCCGGCAGGCTGGCGGTGTAGCCGGTGGCCTCCACTGCGCTGATCAGGTCCGCCGGGTCGTAGCCGTCCGGCACGGCCACGGTCGCTTTCTCGGTGGCGTAGTTGACCGAGGCAATGACGCCGTCGAGCTTGTTGAGCCGGCGTTCGATGCGGTTGGCGCACGACGCGCACGTCATGCCACCGATGTGCAGTTCGATGCTCGCGGCGGGCACCGGTGTCGATGTCGTCATGACTACTCCTTTCTAAGGATGGGCCCGCGGGTCAGTGCCCGCCGTGGCCGGTGTCGTGTGCTGGTGCCGGCGTCGGTGCGGTACCGCGGTCGGCAGCGCGGGTGGCGTCGAGGACGAACGTCGCGGTGCGCACCGTCCCCTCGACCTGGAAGTCCAGATAGAGCAGGTAGCGCCCCGCCGTCGGTGCGGTAGCCGCAAACGCCACGGCGGGGCCGCCGCTGTCCCTGGGCGCGGGTTCGTCGCCTTCGGGATGGACATGCAGGTAGGCAAGGTCGCCGTCGCGCAGCGCAACGAGGTGCCCGAACGCACCCAGGTAGGGCTGCAGCGAGGTGACGGGTCGATCACCGCGTGTGATGCGCGCAGTGAGTTCGGTCGGGGCACCAGCGATCAGGTCTCCCTGCAGCTCCACGGTGTAGCCGTCGACCCGATCGATGGTGCGACTCCCCTGGATGCGCGACGGGGTGAACGCTCCGGCAACATCCACGGCACGGGTGAGTGTGAGTTGACGGCCCCCGGTGGGGGTGAAGTCGGCGAAGATCCGGTATGTCCCTGCGGCCTTCCACTCAAATGGGATCGACCACGCCCCGGTGCGTCGATCCAGACTCGGATGCACATGGCTGAATTGCGTTCCGTCCGAACGCACGACGATCAGGTGCAGCAGCTTGTCGTGCACCGTGTCGTAGTCCACCAGTGGTCGGCCGGCCGGGTCCAGGATCGAGAATCTCAGCTCGCCAGGGGCGCCGATGGAGTTCGGCGCCTGCACCGGCGACAGTTGATATCCACCCCGCGCCAGGGACAGACCTGCCGGGTCCGCTGGCGGCGCGGCAGCCGGTGCTGCGGGCCCGCCTGCGGGCGCACTGGCTGCGGCTGGCGGGGGCGTCGCCGAGGTGATGGTTGGCGTCGCCGCCGGTGCGGGGACGACGGCCGCCGCGGTCGTGTAGGCAGTAACGAAGGCTACGGCCAGGCCCACGCCGAAGGCGGCCAGTCGTCCCGCGGCGTTCATGCGACACGCACCGCCGAGTAGCCGGCTTCTGCGACCGCGGCAAGGACCTGTGCGTCATCGACTCCACCATCGGAGGTGACGGCGAGCACTCCGGTCTTGGCGCTGACTTCCACACCCTGGACTCCGGCGAGGCCGCCTACCTCTTCGCGTACGGAGGCTTCGCAGTGTCCGCAGGACATGCCCGTCACCGTGTAGGTCGTCGTGCTCATTGCTGCTCCCCTTCCACTCCGGATACCCCTACCGGGTATCCGTAGCCGAATGTATACCCCTTGGGGGTATATGGCAAGGGTGCAGTCCGGGGCGCCATCCCCTTCCAGCCCCTGTCTTCATCGTGGAGAGCGGCAACCGCTTCGCCGTCAAGCCGGCAAAATTGCGAACAGGCCTCTCTGCTCGCCGGCGCAGGCTCGACAAGAGCCAAAGGTTCCGACGGGGCTAGTCGATGTCCATCGGCACTCGGCGCACGGGACTTTCAAAGGCGGTGTCGAACCCGCTCATCGGACCTCGTCGGGTGATGCATAGCGCGCCCTCACGATGGGTCTGTGCAGCACATGCAGTCCCCATCGCAGCACGGGCAGTCAGCCATGGGCATCTGCATCGACATCATCGGTGCCATGGCCTCCATGTCGCACCACATCATCAGTGCCGTGTCGGCGGGGTTGCCGTAGAGTACCGCGCTTGGATCGGTACCCGTGATGTCGAAATACAGTTTGCCCGAGCTTGATTGCCCCTGCTGCAGCGTGGCTGCCGAGATGCCTGCCGGGCTGGCCAGTTGCCATAACACCGGGTAGGACTGCTGTCCCTTCCCCGTCGCGCGGAAGTTGGGGATTACTGGCGTCACCGTGCCCGACACCGCTCGCACCGTTGCCGAGGCTTCCCATAACCGGCCCGCCAGTGGGTATCCAGGCGCATTGTCGACGCTTGGTTGCAAATCGGTAATCGCCCATTCCTGCACCACCGCACCGCCGGCGTCACTCATCTGTTGAGCTGATCCCAGATGGTGCGGACATTTCATCTCCGCTGCGGTCGCGATCGGCGCCGTTGCACCCAAGAGTCCGGCCGCCACCGCGACTGTCATCATTTTTCGTGCGATCTTCACCGGACGCTCCTGTTCATTTTGATGTGAATATGCATAACCGAGAGGTGCGCGATGGGCGGTAGGCCGCCGTACATCGCGAAGATGGCTCCAGTGTCCTCTGCGCGCCGATCACCGGGCTACGCCACCGTCTCTAATGTCGATATCGCGGCGGTTAGTCGCAGCAGGACTTCGGGTTTCGCGACGCGGAGACCGACAGCGATCGGACGACGCACACGCCGACACAGGTCAGCAGGGAGCGAAGTGTGGTGTTGGTGGCAATCCGGCGTGCGCTCAAGCGGGTTGTCGATTTCATCGGGAGTCCTTTCGACTGACGTACCCCGCCAAGGGGGCGCACTGTGGCACCCGACCCCGGCGGCATCCTCCACAATGACGCTGCTGGACGGCGTTGTCGCGGCCTTTACGGAATCTTCATTGAAGGGCTAGCAAAGGCATATGTCGACCGCCGACACTATGAGGGGCAGGAGTCCGCCGTCAGGCGCCGGACGCCTGTCAGTCATTGAGTGAGAACATCTTTGGAGAGCACACCCATGACGTCGCTTCCCACCGACATCGTCTCGCGGACGCCATGAGGACCTGGCGGCGGGCGACCGCATGGACCCTGGGAGCTGTCGTATCGCTGCTGCTCACCACGGCATGCGCCAATGCGCAGGAGTCCGCGCCGCCTTCGGTAGAGCCCATTGCCAAGGGAACTCCGTACGCCGATCTGCTGGTGCCCGAGCTGCGCGCATCGGTGACTGACGGAGCGATCGGGGTCAGCGTCGACTCACCGATCACGGTCGAGGCCGGTAACGGCGTGCTGGGACACGTCGTGTTGACCAATGCGGCCGGCACGGTAGTGGACGGTCACCTGAGCACCGATGGTGTGTCATGGTCGTCTGCCGAGCCCCTGGGCTACAACAAGCAGTACACCCTGCGCGCCGAGGCGCTCGGGCTGACCGGTGCCACCACGACGGTCGCAACGTTTCAGACGCACTCCCCGGACAACCTCACGATGCCCTACGTGCTACCCAACGACGGCGACACCGTGGGTGTGGGTCAGCCGATTGCCGTCCGCTTCGATGAAGACATCACCAATCGCGCAGCGGCACAGCAGGCCGTCACCGTCACCACCAATCCGCCAGTCGACGGCGCTTTCTACTGGCTGAACAATCGTGAAGTGCGCTGGCGGCCAGCGCAATACTGGCGCCCAGGCACCACGGTCGAGGTGAACGTCAACGTCTATGGTGTTGACTTCGGCGACGGACTGTTCGGCCAAGATGACGTCCGCACCCGCTTCACCATCGGCGATGAAGTCATCGCCACCGCAGATGATGCGACCAAGACACTCACCGTGCGCCGCAACGGCGAGGTGGTCAAAACGATGCCGATGTCGATGGGCAAGGCGTCCACACCCACCGATAACGGCACCTACATCATCGGTGACCGCTACTCATTCCTGGTCATGGACTCGTCCACCTACGGCGTCCCGGTGAACTCTCCCGATGGATACCGCACCGAAGTGGAGTGGGCCACGCAAATGTCCTACAGCGGCATCTACGTGCATTCCGCGCCGTGGTCGGTGGGCAGCCAGGGCAACACCAACGTCAGCCACGGGTGCCTGAACGTCAACCCGGCCAACGCACGATGGTTCTACGACAACACCCGACGCGGCGACATCGTGGAGGTCCTCAACACCACAGGACCAACACTGTCGGGCACCGACGGGCTCGGTGACTGGAACATCCCCTGGGACACCTGGAAAGCCGGTAACGCCGGCCTCTGACCCGGATCTCACGCTGCGCCCCACCCGCTGGTGCCGTCACGTTCGCGCACTTCCTCTGGCGCAGGCGGGTGCGTGATCGTCACTGTCGGGGAAATGACCGGGCACTTGCGGTGCGCGCGATTGTGCACGAGATCGTCAGAGCTACAACAAATTTCAACGTGGTAATTCAGTGACTGATGTTTCCAATGTGACGGGTGTGAGTTACGGTATCTATGGACCAGGTACGTATTTTGTTGTCCCGCTGATGCTTTCCGCGTGACGGATAGCTCCGCAGGCACATCACCAGCACCCTGCGCAAAGGAGACAACATGACGCTCGGCGACCAGAAGACTCGATCAGCACGGTTCCTGCGATGCCTTGTCGGGATCTGCGCGGCCGCAGCGTCGCTACTGGTGTTGTCCGCGCCGACGGCGCACGCCAACCACGCAGGCGGACACTGGGACCCGCTGCTACCGCAGGTGCCCAGCGCCGGAGCTCCCGGTGATCCTGTCGCTATCGCCAATGCATCGCTGCAGGCCAGCGCCGCGGCGGCACAAACCGCCATGAACATGGGCCGTCGGTTTCTGAGCAGCCTGGGCATCGGCGCTCCGACGGCCAGTCCGGCCACCAGCATCCGCGGCAACCGGCTCTACGGCGCCCAAGCCATCGAGCACGTCATTCGCCGGGCCGGCACCCAACTGGGTGTGCCCTATTCCTGGGGAGGCGGCACTCTGGAAGGCCCGAGTCGCGGAATCAATCAGGGCGCAGGGACGGTCGGATTCGACTGCTCGGGTCTGACCCGGTACGCCTTCGCCGGCGTGGGGATCGTGCTGCCGCGCTACTCCGGAGATCAGTACGACGCCGGCCGCAAAGTACCCCCGTCGGAGGCCAAACGTGGCGATCTGCTGTTCTGGGGCCCCAACGGCAGCCAGCACGAGGCCATCTACCTCGGTGGCGGCCGGATGATCGAGGCCCAGCAGACCGGCGTGCCCATCAAGGTGTCGCCGGTGCGGACCTCGGGCATGACCCCCTATGTCGTCCGCGTCATCGAAAGCTGATGCGCGGCAGAGTCAGCTTTAGCGCGGGCTTACGCTGCCTGTCGCCGGTGCCGCGTCCAGGCGACCGCGGCGGTCCAGCCGGTAGAGCCCGCAGGCCGAGACGACACCGATCCCGCTGAGCAACACCCACACCAACTCCGGGCGACCGATGTCCTTCATCGTTTGCATGAGCCAGCCGGTGGCGAGATTGCCGGCCAGGATGCCCACGCCCACAATCGTGTTGTAGAAGCCGTAGTGGGTACCGACAAGACGCCCTTTGGCCAACGACACCACGGTGTCCATCTCGAACGGGAACACCGCCGCTGAACCGACGGCCAGCACGCCGGTGGCCAGCAGGAGCGCCGCCACGGCCGCCACGGCCCGAGCATCGTTGGGCAAGGCGATCAGCGGCAGGAATGCTGCCGCGAGGATCAGCATGCCGATGGTCAGCGAACGCCCTGATCCCCACCGTCGCGACAGCCACCGCGTGATACGCATCTGCCCCGCGATCGCGACCAGCCCCGAGACAACGAAGATCATTGCGGTCACCACGGCGTCGTTGCCCGGCACGAGGTCGCGGGCGTGCAGCGGCAACGCCAGATAGACCTGGAACGACAGAACATACGACCCGATCATGGCCGCGGCGAACAGAAGAAATGATCGGTTTGCCGCGATCGTGCGCCAGTCCTGCAGCACCGAGGTTTTCTCCTCGGGCGTCCCGGCCGTTCGTTGCGGCAACGCGAACAGCTGGGCCACCGTCAGTCCGGCGAACACGATGGCCGCGGCAGCGGCGGTCATGCGGAAATCGACGAACATCAACGCCAGGCCCACCAGTGGACCCGCCAGGATCCCGGCCTGATAGAACACGTTGAACAGCGCGAACGCCTCGACTATGCGTGTGCCGGCGTCGGCGGCCACATAGGCGCGCACTGCCGGGTTGAACAGCGCGCCAGCGAAACCCGTTGCTGCAGAGGCGATCAACATGAACGGCAGTGATTCGGCGACCACCAGCAGTGCGAATCCGACGGTGCGAAGAACGCACCCAGCCACGATGAGCGGCTTGTAACCCAGCCGGTCGGCCAGGGTGCCACCGACCAGGAACATGCCCTGCTGGGAGAAGTTGCGCACCCCCAGGACCAGACCGACCGCCCACGCCGCCAGCCCCAACGGTCCGGCGAGATAGGCGGCGAGGTAGGGCATGAGCATGTAGAAGCCCAGGTTGATCCCGAACTGGTTCACCATGAGCAGCCGGGTGGGCCAGCCGAAACTGCGGAACTGTGCGATCAGACCCATCAGCGGTCCGCCTTCATCGGATCGACCACGGCCGCGCACCGGGTCCAGGACGTCACCACGTGTGCCAGCGGGTCATCGATGGTGTCAGGCTGCGATGCTGGGACGGCACCGAGCAGGCCGTGGCTGCGGCAGTAGTCGTCGTTGTACACGGTGTCGAAGTATCGCTGAGGCCCGTCGGGGAAGATCGCGGCGATGGTGGTGTGGGGCGCGTGCGTGCGCGCAGCCCATCCGGCGACCAGCGCGACCGCCCCGACACTCCATCCGCCACTGGCGTAGTGCGTAGCGGCCAGGGTGCGGCATGCCCACACGGCGTCCTGCGGGGCCACCCAGTGCACTTCATCGAAGGCCTGATAGTCGACGTTGCCGGGATAGATGCTCGAACCCAAACCTCGCATCACTCGGGTGCTGGCCGGCTGACCGAAGATGGTCGAGCCCACCGTGTCGACACCGATCAACCTCATCTGCGGATTGAATTCACGCAACACCCGGGCCACTCCCGAGGAGTGACCACCGGTACCCACCGAGCACACCAGCACGTCCACCGGACCCAGCTGCTGGTGCAACTCCAGCGCCAGTCCCCGATAGGCCTCGACGTTGTGCGGATTGTTGTACTGATCGGGATGCCACGCTCGCGGCTCCGACCGCAGGATCTGGGCGACACGATCCCGTCGGGCCTGTTGCCAGCCCCCCTCGGGGTGGGGTTCGGTGACCAACTCGACCTGCGCGCCGAAGGCAGACAGCATGTTCTGGATGATCGGCTCCAGACCCGGGTCGGTGACCAGAGTAACCGGATGCCCGTAGACGGTGCCGGCCAGCGCGAGCCCCAAACCCAAGGTGCCGCTGGTCGATTCGACAATCCGTGCACCCGGGGCCAATGCGCCGTCCGCCCGTGCCCGCGCCACCATGTGCAGGGCGGGGCGGTCTTTCATGCCGCCAGGGTTGAAGCCTTCGAGTTTGGCCCAGAAGCCCCGATCAGCCTCGGAGAACGGTTCGGTGATTCTCAAGACGGGCGTCTGACCGACCATCGTGGCGGGCCGTTCATAGCGTCCCAGGTGGGGTTGTTCTGCGAGCTGTTCGGTGCGCGCAGGCGGAGTGGAAAGGACGTGATTCATCGTGACGTGTCGCTTCTGTGACGCCGCGACCGAGCGCGGCAGCTGATGACGGGCAGCGGTCACCGGTTGACCTCGCTTGGACTACGAGGCGACAACCTGGCGCTGACCGGTCAGCGGCGCGCGATACAGAGCCGGGAGAGAACCTCACGCCCGGACAAAGTGTGCGATCTCGCCCGGGGCGGACCGCGCGGAGTAGCGCTCAATCGGTGACGCCACAGCGGCGCACCGCCTACCAGGACTGCCATGAGCGCAACCACCAGCAACGACACCGTCGCGCGGGGCAGCACGGCGTCGGCGAAGGTGTCCGGCGAGAGCAGAACCTCACCGCGCGAGATATGCGAATGTTCGACCGCGACGAGCAGCGACGCGTCAACGGAATAGGCGGCCAGCGCGTGCGGGCCGTGGGCTGCATGGGTGTCGTCGGCGTTGACCAGTGCGGATTCCGCGCCCAGGATCGCGAACCAGAACGCAATCATTGCGGCGACGACTGCACGTCGCCGCCGCACGGGCACCGCGCCGAAACCCATCACAATGTTGCCAACTGTAACAGCAGAACGGTAGGGGCTATCTCGGCTCACGAGTCGACATCAGGTTGTGACCGCACTGCGACGTCGCGACAGAGCCTTTCCAGCACCCGCATATGCATCTCTCACTCGTCTCCGAAAGCCCTCTTTAACAAGCTCTTTGGTGATCTTATGACCATGAAAGAGTCTCACCGTTCGCCGACGCGCAGCGCATACCCGGGCATTTGTGCCATCGGTGCGCGCAAACCGCCACCCCATTGGCGGCCAACTGCATCAGTTTGCTGAATGGCACTTGGATGCACACCAGCATGGCGCGGCGTGCACCCATTTCTGGTCTCAAGCCTCGCCGGGGGTCATTCGGATTAGGTATGCGTTGTGTGAAGATCCGCTCAAGATCGCCACGGTCGGAGCCTCGGTAGGGTTCGATCTCGCCGCCAGCAGGCACCATGAGTTCCATGGAGCACCCAGCAGGACCGTCACCAGCGTCGGCCAAGGGCTATCGAGCGCTCGTCGTCGATGACGAGGTGCCCCTGGCCGAGGTGGTGGCCAGCTACCTCCAGCGCGAGCAATTCGAGGCCATCGTGGCCGATAACGGGATCGATGCCATCACCGTGGCGCGCGAGTTGGATCCCGATGTCGTCATCCTCGACCTGGGCTTACCCGGCATCGACGGCCTGGAAGTGTGCCGACAGCTACGCACCTTCTCCGACGCCTACGTCGTCATGTTGACCGCCCGCGACGCCGAGATCGACACCGTGCTCGGTCTCACCGTGGGAGCCGATGACTACATCACCAAGCCATTCAGTCCACGCGAGCTCGTTGCGCGCATCCGGGCCATGCTGCGCCGCCCACGGGTCCTGCAAGCGCCAGCCGCCGCCGGCCCGGGCGAGCACACGCCCACCCCGCCGCGGCGGTTCGGACCGCTGAGCATCGACGTTGATGCCCGCGAAGTACGCCTCGACGAGGAAGCGATCCTGCTCACCCGCACCGAATTCGACATCCTGGAAGCCCTGTCCGGCCGGCCGGGTGTGGTGCTCAGCCGCCGCCAACTCCTCGAGATCGTGCGCGAGGGCCCGTGGGTCGGCAACGAGCATCTCGTCGACGTCCATATCGGCCACCTGCGACGCAAGCTCGGCGACGACGCAGCCCAACCCCGTTTCATCGCCACCGTGCGCGGAGTCGGGTATCGCATGGGCACCGGCCAGTGACCAGCCCAGCCGGACATCACGCGCGGTCACGGCGACCTGGAATCGGTCTGCGCCTGTTGGCAGCGCAAGCGATCGTGGTCATCACCGGCGCCCTGACCACCACCGTGGTGGCCACCGTCGTCGGACCGCCCCTGTTTCGTGAGCACCTTCATCGGGCCGGAGTTCCGCCGGACTCGATGGAGGAAGTGCACGCCGAAGAGGCCTACGGCTACGCCACCGTCATTTCGATCGGTGTGGCCGTCGCAGTGTCGGCTCTTGTCGCTCTGGCCGTCAGCTACTACGTCAGCCGACGCCTGCAACGATCGGTCACCGAAGTTGCCGCGGCGGCCAAAGCGGTGGCCAACGGCCACTACGACACCCGAGTATCGCCACCACAGCTGGGCGATGACTTCGACGCCCTCGCGGTCGCCTTCAACCAGATGGCGTCGCGGCTGCAGACCGTCGACTCGACCCGGCAGCGATTGTTCGGCGACCTGGCCCACGAGATCCGCACACCGGTCGCGGTGCTGGAGGCCTACATCGAGGCCATCGAAGATGGCGTGCGCACACTCACTCCGGCGACCGCGGCCATGCTGCGCGACCAAACACGGCGGCTCGTGCGGTTCTCCGAAGACGTCGCCGCGTTAGCCAAAGCAGAGGAAAGCTCGTTCTCGCTCGCCCACAACACGATTGATGTCGGGACAGTCACTCGCCGGTGCATTGCCGCAGCACAGGAACGCTACGACACCAAGGGCGTGGGCATTACCCTGCATCAGAACCAGCAGCTGCCTACGTTGTGGGCAGACGAGCAACGACTCGCTCAAGTAATTGGCAACCTCCTAGACAATGCCCTACTGCACACCACACCCGGTGGCTCGGTCGAACTCGCCTGCACCCACGACGGTGACAACGTCGTGATCACCGTGGCCGACGACGGCGAAGGGATCGCTGAAGAACACTTGCCGCGCATCTTCGAGCGGTTCTATCGCGCCGACGCCGCCCGCGATCGCGGGCACGGAGGCGCCGGACTCGGCCTGGCCATCGCCAAAGCGCTCGTCGAAGCGCACGGGGGCACCATTGCAGTCGCCAGCGCCGGCCCGGGAACCGGAGCGACCTTCACCGTCGAATTACCGGTAATGCCAAGTCGCGGTGCGGCCGACGGCCACACCGCGAACTAGATTCACCACACTACTGATCGAGCAGACCACGCATTTCGTCGATCTCGGCCTGCTGAGATGACACGATGCTGCGGGCCATCTCGACCGCTTCCGGGGACTGCCCGTTGTCAATCTCCTGCTGCGCCATGGTGACTGCACCCTCGTGATGTTCAACCATCTGCTCCAAGAACAGCCTGCCGGCCTCGGCGCCGGACGCGTTCTGCAACGCTGCCATATCGGCCTCGGACATCATGCCGTGCCCGCCGCCACCCGTAGCGGGCATCTCACCCATGCCGCCGCCGGACATGTCATGGCCGGGCATGCTGTGCCCCGGCATGCCGGTGCTAGCGGTTTCCGGCGTCGATGACACACCCCACTGCTGCAACCAGCCCTGCATCGTTTCGATCTCCGGGGCCTGCGAAGCCTTGATTTTCTCCGCCAACGACACCACAGCCGGATTGACACCCTGCTTACCGAGCAGCGTGTCGCTCATCTCGACCGCCTGCTGATGGTGAGGAATCATGCCTTGAACAAACGACACGTCGGCATCATTGTGCGCACTGGCAGCCGCCGATGTGGTGACCGAACTCGACACCGACGGCGAGGAAGTTACAGACGAGGTGGCGCTGCCCGTTGATCCACCCGAGCAGCCAGTAAGAACCAAGGCGGACGCCGCCAGCGCCACAAACCCATATCCGTATCGATTGTGCTGCATCCGCACACCTTTCCTCGACCCAATTTCGCAACATGCGTCGTTAAGGCACGGATACGTGCCCACGACTCCAGCGTGGGTCTGGCGAGTATGGCTCTATTCCGATTCCGATAAAGATCTGATGAAGACACGACCGGAGCTGGTCTGGGCGGTGCTGACACCGGCACGGACCCCGGGTTCTGCGACAAAGCCGAACCTGTGAACGGGCGGATGTTGCAGCAGGCTCACGCCTGATGGCCCCAGCCAATGCGCGAACGTGCCTCCGACACCCACAGGGAAGGGCCAACATCAGTGGCGGACAACGCCCAACCATCCAAGGAGCATCGTGGTCACAGGATGCGCCGGTTGCCGCTGCCAGCGGCATGACGGTGCGCAGCGGCCGCTTCGCAGCATTGTGGTGACGAACAGGCTCATCGTGCGGTGGCTATCAATGCCCAGCGCGCAAAGGAAGCAGCTTGGCGGCGACACCGAGTAGGTAGTCGCCCTGGATGCGGGTGACCGATCCGAGAACGACCAGGTCATGTTGACCTAGTTCGTGAAGAAATTGTTCGGCGGTGAACCGGTCGTCGGTGGGATGGTCGAACCACCGCCGGTAGGTGGGGCGGTTGAGGGCATGGGCGGTGACTTCTTCGAAGTAGAACCGCCCGCCGGGGGTGAGCACCCTCGCAGCTTCGGCCACCGCGGCGCGCCAGTCCGGGATGTGATGAATGATCCCGAAGTCGAACACCGCGTCGTAGCTGCCGTCGTCAGCTTCAAGGGCCGCCCGCAGGTCAGTGGCGCTGCCCTGCACCAGGTTCACCCGGTCACCGTAGGGGGCGAGCCGCCTGCCGGCCCGGTGGATCATCGCCGGGTCCAGGTCGATGGCGTCGATCCGCGCAGCACCGAAATGCCGCAGTACTAGCTGTGAGCCGTAGCCCGATCCACAGCCGATTTCCAGGGCTCTGCTGCCGGGCAGGAGCCGCCCCCCGAACCGCAGCAATGTCGGCACCTCGTAGCAGCGTTGCAGCCACTGCCGCGGCGAGGAGTTGATCAGGACGGTCTCCGCCCGGTTCATCAGCACCGCAGACACTCCTTCCATTGAATCCGAGGATCACCACCGTGCCGGTACGCATCGGCCTGCGACGGTGGCATCGTCCATTAACGATCAATAACCAACGCTATCATCGTCGTGTGACGATGAATAGGTCTGGCGATGATCCTGTCGCTGCACCACGCTGGGGCGGAGCCGCGTTGCTGCGCCCAGGAGTGTTGGCCTTCACCGGATCGATCGGCAGCACCGATGCCCATGCCCACCACGCCGTTCAGATCATGACCGCCACAACGGCGTTGACGGTGCTCGACGACCACGGCGCCCGACACCACGGCAGAAAGGTGGTCGTGCCCGCCGACGCGTCACACCGGATCGAGACCGGTGCACAGGAGGGGACGGTGGTGTTCTTGGACCCGGAGTCCGTCCCGGGACGGTCCGCGCACCTGCGGGCGATCCGCGCTGGGTGGGCGGTCACCCCCAGCTTCGACCACACCCGGCGACGACCACTTGCAGCCATGGTTGACGAGCTGACCGCACAACTGGCGCCGCCGGCCGCGGCCGGACACGGTGACCTCACGCGCCACCCCGCAGTCGATGACGCGTTGCGGCTGCTGCCCGATCTCGTGGCGGCCGGCCCGGTCAGCGGTATGGAACTGGCTGCGCGGGTGGGGATTTCGGTGAGCCGGTTGACGCACCTGTTCACCGAGCAGGTTGGTATTCCGTTGCGCCGGTATGTGTTGTGGTCGCGGCTGCGGATCGCGATCACCCGGGTCCAGGCCGGCGATGACCTCACCGGCGCCGCGCACGGTGCGGGGTTCGCCGACAGCGCGCATCTGAGCCGCACTACCCGCGAGATGTTCGGACTGCCGCCCTCGGTACTGAGCCGGCACGTGTCCTGGAACCTCGACGCGGGCAGCGGTTAGCCGAAACGTTCAAGCTCCACACCGGGCCGAGTGTCGACCATCAAGACATGAGCACGACTTCCTCGACATCGACGCGCACCCCGATCCAGATGGTGGCCCGCTACGGCTACGTACCGTTCATGCTGATCGGCCTCAACGGCGCTGGCATCGCCCTGGCCTCCTCTGGAGCCCCCAAGGTTTGGCTGCTCGCGGTCCTGGCGGTCGCGATCGCGACGGCGTTCCTGGTCGAGCGGGTCATCCCGTATGACCGCGACTGGAATCACGACCGCGCCGACAGCACCCGCGACCGCCTCCACGTCGCGGTCAACGAAACCCTCATCCTGGCCAGCGTCGCCGCCATCCCCCTGCTCGCGGCGATCGTTCCCGCCCCGCAGTTGTGGCCGCACCATTGGCCGTTCGTTGCGCAGGTCCTCGCCGCGATCCTGGTGGCTGACTTCGGGATCACCGTGGTGCATCTGGCCAGCCATAAGATCGGTGTGTTGTGGCGCTTTCACGCGGTGCATCACAGCATCACCCGCTTCTACGGCCTCAACGGCCTGATGAAACACCCCCTGCATCAAACCGTCGAGATGGCCGCCGGCGTGGCCCCGCTGATCCTGATCGGCCTGCCCGTCGACGTCGCCTCCGCGTTGGCGCTGGCTGTGGCGATCCAGCTGCTGCTGCAGCACTCCAACGCCGACTACCGCATCGGCCCCGCCAAATACGTCCTGGCACTCAACGAAGGCCACCGCTTCCACCACCTCAAATGGGCCGGCATCGGCGACGTCAACTTCGGCCTGTTCACCCTGATCTGGGATCACCTGATGCGCACCTACTCCTATGACCCCGCCCGCCGCTTCGACTCCACACAGCTCGGCATGGCCGCCAAACCCGACTACCCCAGCAGCTACCTGCACCAGATGATCTACCCGTTCACCCGCGGCGGCGGTTGCGCGCTCAAGTCGATGACCGCGACATCGAACGGCGCCCCGGAGACCTCGACGTTCGACCCCACCTCTAAGCATCGCTGCTGACCGGCTATCATCGTCGCATGACGATGAATAAGGCGGACGGTTGCCTCACCGACACCCCCTCTGCGGGGGGGTCGAATCTGGATGCGGCGGTGGCGCTGTTTCACAGTCTGTCCGACTCGGCCCGGTTGGCGATCGTGCGCCGCCTGGCCGACGGGGAGGCTCGCGTGGTCGACCTGATCGGGGAGCTGGGGTTGGCGCAGTCCACCGTGTCGGCGCATGTGGCGTGTCTGCGGGACTGCGGGCTGGTCACCGGGCGTCCCGAGGGCCGGCAGGTGTTCTACTCGCTGACCCGTCCCGAGCTGCTCGACCTGCTCGCCGCGGCCGAAACCCTGTTGGCCGCCACCGGCAATGCCGTCGCCCTGTGCCCCACCTACGGAACCCGTTCGCGCACCGACGCGACAACTGATGCGCAGGAGACTGACCGATGAGCGATGCGTGCGGCTGCGGCAGCGACGAACCCCGCGGCGCCGATGAGCAGGAGCGCGAACCCGAGCGGCTCTGGCAGATCACCGAAATGCAGTTCGCCGCCCTCTCGGGGGTATTCCTCGCCGCGGCCCTGATCGCGGGGTTCCTGGACGCGGCCGAGCCGGTCGTTCGGACCTTGGAAGCGGTCGCGTTGCTGGCCGGCGCCTACACCTTCGTGCCGTCCACGCTGAAGCGGCTGGCCAAGGGCAGGATCGGGGTGGGCACGCTGATGACCGTCGCCGCGGTGGGCGCGGTGATTCTCGGTGAGGTCGGTGAGGCCGCGATGCTGGCTTTCCTGTTCTCCATCAGCGAGGGGCTGGAGGAGTACTCGCTGGCGCGTACCCGCCGTGGGTTGCGTGCCCTGTTGTCGCTGGTGCCCGACGAGGCCACGGTGCTGCGTGACGGCGCCGAAATCACCGTTGTCCCTGCTGATTTGCGGGTCGGTGACCGGATGCTGGTCAAGCCGGGTGAGCGTGTCGCGACCGATGGCATCGTCCGCCACGGCTGCACCGCACTGGATGTCTCGGCCATCACCGGCGAGTCCGTTCCGGTCGAAGCCGGACCCGGTGATGAGGTGTTCGCCGGGTCGATCAACGGCACCGGGGCGCTCGAGGTGGAGATCAGCACCACCGCTGAGGACAACTCTTTGGCCCGCATCGTGCGCATCGTGGAGGCCGAGCAGTCCCGCAAGGGCGCTTCCCAACGCCTGGCCGACCGCATCGCCAAACCCCTGGTGCCCGGAATCATGGTCGCCGCGGCGCTGATCGCGGGGATCGGCAGCCTGCTCGGTGACCCGGCCACCTGGATCGAACGCGCCCTGGTGGTGCTGGTCGCCGCCTCCCCGTGCGCGCTGGCGATCTCGGTGCCAGTGACCGTGGTGGCCGCCATCGGCGCCGCCAGCAAGCTGGGCGCACTGGTCAAAGGCGGTGCCGCATTGGAGGGGTTGGGCAAGATCCGTGGCGTCGCCCTGGACAAGACCGGCACGCTGACCGCCAACCGGCCCACCGTCATCGAGGTGGCCACCAGCCACGGCGCCACCCGCGATCAGGTGCTCGCTGTAGCAGCGTCTCTGGAGGCGCGCAGCGAACACCCGCTGGCCGCGGCGATCCTCGCCGCCGCCGACGACGTCATCCCCGCCGCCGAGGTCGAGGCCGTCACCGGCGCCGGGCTCACCGGACGCCGCGACGGCCGCACCGCCCGGCTGGGTCGCCCCGGCTGGCTGGACCCCGGGCCGCTGGCTAGTGATGTCGCCCGGATGCAGCAGGCCGGTGCCACCGCAGTCCTCGTCGAAGACGACGGCCAGCTGATCGGCGCCATCGCGGTGCGCGATGAACTGCGGCCCGAGGCCGCCGAAGTCGTCGCCCACCTGCGCCGCGACGGCTACCACGTGGCCATGCTCACCGGCGACAACCACGCCACCGCCACCGCTCTGGCCCGCGACGTCGGGATCGACGCCGTGCACGCCGAGCTGCGCCCCGAAGACAAGGCGCGCCTGATCGAACAGCTGCGCGCCCAGCGCCCCACGGCGATGGTCGGTGATGGCGTCAACGACGCTCCCGCGCTGGCCACCGCCGACCTCGGGATCGCGATGGGCGCGATGGGCACCGACGTGGCCATCGAAACCGCCGACGTGGCGCTGATGGGCGAAGACCTGCGCCACCTGCCTCAAACGTTCCGCCACGCACGCCGGGCCCGGCGGATCATGCTGCAAAACGTCGCCCTGTCCCTGGGTTTGATCATCGCGCTGGTGCCGCTGGCCCTGTTCGGCGTACTCGGGCTGGCCGCCGTCGTCCTCGTCCACGAACTCGCCGAGATCGTGGTCATCGCCAACGGTGTGCGGGCCGGACGCGCCACACCACTGCCAGCCGCGCCGACCGATCCGGCCCTCCGCCCCACCCCCGTAGCGCCGGTAGGCGCGCCGTCGTGACCGCCGGCCACCCCGGTGTTGCGGCTCGTCGGCGGACACAGGCCACCGCAGACACGGGGCCAGGCGCATGATCGTGTCGTCGGTGCTGCCCGCCATCGGTTTGTTCATCGTCACCAACATCGACGACATCATCGTGCTCTCGCTGTTCTTCGCCCGCGGCGCGGGACAACGCGGGACAACGGCCCGGATCACCGCAGGGCAATACCTGGGAT
Organism: Mycolicibacterium bacteremicum; assembly: GCF_002086115.1. GTDB lineage: Bacteria > Actinomycetota > Actinomycetes > Mycobacteriales > Mycobacteriaceae > Mycobacterium > Mycobacterium bacteremicum. The sequence goes on along the minus strand of NZ_MVHJ01000001.1, from coordinate 25,413 downwards.
TTGCCGGGATTCTGGGCGCGGCGGTGCTCGTGACGCTGGGTGCCGGCGCGTTCCTGCCCCCGGACGTCATCCCCTACTTCGGGCTCATACCCCTGGCACTGGGACTGTGGGCGGCATGGCAAGCCTGGCGGGGCAACGACGACGATGACGACGACGGCAAGATGGCCGGCAAGAACGTCGGTGTCTTGACCGTCGCCGCAGTCACTTTCGCCAACGGCGGAGACAACATCGGGGTCTACGTTCCGGTCTTCTTGAGCGTGGGACCCGCGGCCGTGGTGGCCTACTGCGTCGTCTTCCTCGCCCTCGTCGCGGTCCTCGTCCTCGCCGCCAAATTCGTCGCCACCCGCCGGCCCATCGCCGAAGTCCTCGAACGCTGGGAACACGTCCTGTTCCCGATCGTGTTGATCGGTCTGGGCATCTTCATCCTGGTCAGCGGTCTCGCCGTTGAGAACTAAGCAGCCAGAAACACCGGCGGTGACATGGATGTCGACACTACGGTCGTCGAGCGGGTCTGGTGGGACCAGTGTTAGGCGATGCGTCGCCGTCGTCGCTGCCGTTGTGGCCGTGACAGGCCTGGTCACCGGCTGCACCACCGGCGAGGACGCTGTCGCCCAAGGCGGCACCTTCGACTTCGTCTCGCCCGGCGGCCAGACCGCGATCTTCTATGACCCACCCTCGACACGGGGCACGATCGGCGATCTGAGCGGACCCGACTTGTTCACCGACGAAACGATCCGGCTGTCAGATTTCACCGGAAAGATAGTCCTCATCAACGTGTGGGGCTCCTGGTGTGCGCCATGTCGCACCGAAACTCCGGAGCTGGAAACGGTGTACACCGAGTACCGCGACCGCGGCGTGCAGTTCCTCGGCATCGACGTCCGCGACAACCGCGACACCGCACGCGATTTCGTCACCGACCGCAACGTGCAATACCCCTCCATCTTCGACCCCTCACTGCGCAGCCTCATCACCCTGGGACGCAACTATCCAACCAGCGTCGTGCCCACCACGATGGTCCTGGACCGCCAACACAGAGTCGCCGCGGTCTACCTGATGGCACTGCTCGCCGAAGACCTACGACCACTACTCGATCGACTCACCACCGAACGCTGAGCCACCATCGCCCACCCTTTTTCGGCGCTGATCCTCAGGCGAGTGCGAGGAACAGCTTCTCCAGCTCCGCTTCGGTCATGGGTTTGTCGGCGCCGGCTGGTTCGCCGGTGACGCATTCACGCAAGCCGGTGGCCACGATCTTGAACCCCGCGCGGTCAAGGGCACGGGAAACGGCCGCCAATTGCGTCACCACGTCCTTGCACTCGCGCCCCTGTTCGATCATCGAGATCACACCGGCGAGTTGACCCTGCGCTCGGCGCAGCCGGTTGAGCACCGCGTCGATGGCTTCTTGGTCGCCGACCATGGCTTTTCCTCTCGTTGCCCCTCCCAATGAGCTTACCCCAGGGGGTATGTGGAGGATCATTTCAACTGTCCGGCTCGCGCCGACATTCCCGCCCCCACATCGTCGGGTTTCGGCAGGCATCTCGGATCCAAGCCGTTTCAGCACAATGGTCCCTAATACCCGTAGGGGTATAGTCGACCCTGGGGTAATACCCCCGCCCGTATGTTGGGCTGACAGAAATATATACCCCCGGGGGTATTGTAGGAATATGGGGAGGGCCTCTGAAACCGACGGTCCCGCAGTGGATGAAAGGAACCGAAAATGATTCTGGAGCAGTACTACATCGAGTGCCTGTCGCACGCCTCGTACCTGGTCGGTGACCAAACCACTGGCCGTGCGGTGGTAATCGATCCACGCCGTGATGTCAGCGAGTACCTCGCCGATGCGCGCAGGTTCGGCCTCACGATCGAAGGTGTGATCAACACCCATTTTCACGCCGACTTCGTGTCCGGGCATTTGGAATTGGTCGAGGCGACTGGTGGCTGGATCGGTTTCGGCGAGGCCGCCGAGACGGATTACCAAATCCGCAGGCTCGCCGACGGTGAGCACGTGTCCTTGGGCGAGGTCGACCTGGAGATCATGGCAACCCCCGGGCACACCTGGGAATCGATCAGCGTGCTCGTTCGCGAGCGTGCGGAGGCGCAGCCCGTGGCTGTGCTCACCGGTGATTCGCTGTTCATCGGCGACGTCGGCCGTCCGGATCTAGTCAACGCGGGCGATAGCTCCGCCAGCGATCTGGCCCGAGCGATGTATCACACGATCCACGACAAACTCATGATGCTGCCCGACAGCGTGACAGTCATGCCCGCCCACGGTGCTGGCTCATCGTGCGGAAAGAACCTGTCGACCGAACTCACTTCGACCATCGGTGAACAGCGAGCGAGCAATCCGTCGGTGCAGCCGATGCCCGAAGAATCCTTTGTGGCGATGCTCACCGCGGGTCAGCCCGCCGCGCCGGCGTACTTCGCCTCCGACGCCGCCATGAACAAGCGGGTGCACCCGTTGCTGCACCTCGATCGCACCGTGCCGGAGATGACACCGCAGCAGATGCGAGCCGCACTCGACGCGGGTGTGTGTGTCATCGATGCCCGCAGCGTTGAGGACTTCGCCGCAGGCCACCTGCGTGGGACGGTCAACGTGGGCTTCGACGGCCGGTTCGCCGAAACCGGTGGCATGGTCGCTGAGATCGGTGAGCCGATCGCGCTGATCACCTATCCAGGTGAGGAGCAGGAGGCGGCGCTGCGGCTGGCGCGCATCGGTTCCGACGACGCCATCGGCTTCCTCAACGTGGGCCGCGGCGGGCAGTTCCCGACCGCGCTCGTCGACCTTGTTCAGACCGCGCCGCGCACCACGGTCCCTGCGTTGAATGCGCTGCTGGCCGAAGATGCGGTGACCCTGATCGACATCCGCAACCCCGGCGAGTGCGAGGGCGGCGCCATCCCTACGTCAGTGCACATACCGCTCGCCCAGTTACGCCTCCGCATCGACGAGGTGCCGACCAATAAACCGATCGTCGTGCACTGCGCCGGTGGCTGGCGTTCCAGCGTGGCCGCATCTTTGTTGCGCGCCAACGGTATTCAACAAATTACTGATCTGCTCGGCGGGTACAACGCCTGGGCCGACGCCCATGCGACAGCGTGACGCGTCGCGCCGAGAAGGGGTTCTCAGCGTGTGCTACGCCGTTACCTGCCGGGTCTGCGGGAACGCGACGTGGGATGGATGCGGCCAACACGTCGACGACGTGATGCGTTCGGTGCCGCCTGCCCATCGATGCCGGTGCGTGAAGAAGACCGGATCGCCGCCCACGATTCCCGCGATCTTCCGGCGCCGGCGACGCGGGTAGGGGCTTGCTATGGCGACCCCACTAGCCGTGGCGCTCGGTGCACTGATCGGACTGCTGCTGGGGCTGCTCGGCGGCGGGGGTTCCATCCTCGCCGTCCCCGCACTGGTCTACGCGATGGGTTTCGGGGTCGAACAGGCAATTCCGGTCTCGTTGATCGTCGTCACCGCGGCCTCGGCCGTCGGGGTGCTCCCAAAGATCCGCTCCCGACAAGTCCGGTGGCGGATGGCCGGCATCTTCGCCGTCGCCGGAATCCCAGCCACGGTGGCCGGTAGCGCCATCAGCGCTCATCTGCCGCAGTCGGTACTGATGCTCGGATTCGCTGCCGTCATGGTGGTTGCCGGTGGTCGCATGCTGACCAACCAGGGCCCCACCGGCACGGCTTGCGAGATTCGAGCCGGACAAGTCAACTGGCGCCGGTGCGCACCGCGTTCCATCGGCGCCGGCCTCCTGGTCGGATTGCTGACCGGACTGTTCGGCGTCGGCGGCGGTTTCCTCATCATCCCCATGCTGGTGGTGAGACTCGGCGTGGAGATGTCCACGGCCATCGGCACCTCGCTGTTGATCGTCACCGCCAACTCCGTCGCCGGCATCTTCTCCCACCTCCACGCGATCAATACGGAAGGGCAAGTCGTGATTGCATTCGTCGCCGCCGCGATGGCGACATCGCTGGTGGCCGGATACTTCGGCACCAGAACCAACACTGCACGCCTGCAACGCTGGTTCGCGTATCTCGTGCTCGTCGTAGCCGCCTACATGCTGCTCGACACGTTCATCCTCAACTGAGACAACGGCAGTGAAATGCCCCTGCTTTCTAACACCAGGACCCGGATCAGTCACTGGCGGCACCCACACACGAAAGGCAACACCGCACAAACCGCGTTGGCCCTCCACACGCAGCGCGTCAGGGCGTCGCGCCCGGCGACCTTCGACTGTCGATTGCGATCCGCTGACTGCAAGGTCGTCGCCGTTCGCTGATCATCCCCGTAGACATATGCACATATCACTATGTATTGTTACAGGATCGGACGCGATGGGGCGTCTACGATCGAAGGGGATGTCCATGGCGGTCTGGGCAACAGTGGCGTATGTCGTTTTCGCGGCGATCTGTTTCGGATGGCGAAGCTGGGTGCAATTTCAACGCACTGGGTCGGCGGGGTTTCACGGAGTCAGTGGCCACGTCGGTTCGGTCGAGTGGTTTGCCGGAGTCGGATTCGCCGTCGCGATGGTGCTGGGATTGGCTGCGCCGGCCCTGCAGGCAGCCGGGGCGCTCTCCCCACTGCCCTGGCTAAACGCTGCGCCGGTGCAGGGAGTAGGTGTCGCGACCGCGCTTGTGGGGATCGTCGGCACCGTCGCCGCGCAGCGCGCCATGGGAGCTTCGTGGCGCATCGGCGTCGATCCCGCTGAGACCACCACCTTGGTGCGTGACGGCGTGTTCTGCGTGGTACGCAACCCGGTGTTCACGGCCATGCTGGTCTTCGGCGCCGGCCTGACGCTGATGGCCCCAAACTGGCTTGCCGTCATCGGCTTTGGCATTCTTGTTGCGTCGATCCATGCCCAGGTATGGCTTGTCGAAGAGCCGTACCTGACGTCACGTCACGGCCAGGACTACGTCGACTACACCACAGATGTCGGACGCTTCGTGCCATTGCTGGGACGAAGCCGGCGGTGACGTGCGGCGAGATCACACACATCTTCAACGCTGCATCGTGAGCACTGAACTTGCGGTCAGGGTCCCGGTGACAACAGGATTCGCGCTAGCTCGGTCGTCGTTTCGACACCGTCGTCGTAGCCGCCTTCGCCGCCGAGGGCGTTCATGATGGACAGCGTGTAGCGCTGTCGGGGCCCGGCGAAGCCAACACTATTGACCACCCAGCCGCCCTGCTCCTGGGACCATCCGTTCTTCTGACCCGGCGCCATCGCCGGGCCGGCACCCCACACTCCCCACTGTTGTCCGCCATCGACGCGCTGCATCTCGGCCACGACCGCGGCGGCGTTGGAGGGATTGAGCCGGGTCAGCACGTAGTTCATCAACGCATCGAAGTCGTCGGCGGTCGCTTTCTGAAATCCCCAGTACGGGTAGACATCTCCGAAACCCGGTTGCGGTTTTACACGTGTCATTCCCAGGCGCGCAAAGTTGGTATTGAAGACGTTGGATGGCCCACCGTAGCGCGACCACAAGGCGTCTGCGGCAGCGTTGTCCGAACTGCGCAGCATGGCGACCATGTCGTCGCGATCGGCCGCGGTGAGGCGCAGGGAGCCGGCTTGTTCGCGGGTCAGCAGATCGGCCACCATTGCCAGCTTGATCGTTGACGCGGTCCAGATCGGGGTTGCGGCGTCGCCGTTGCGATAGGCGCCGCCGGTCGTGCGGTCACGCAGGACGAAACCGACTGTTCCGGGACGTGTTTGCAAATACTGCTCGGCCTCCACGAGGCGTTGCCGAAAGTCGCACTGCCCGGTGGCGGCGTCGCAGGATGCTGACGCGCGCGGCGCGATCAGCGCAGCGGCGAGTAGAACGATTCCCATCAGCGACAGTCCGCGCGTGAGGCTCAACTTGACCCTTACCGTATCTACGTGCTGAATACGTAGATACTTCTAGCACAGTGACATCAGCCGTAACGACCGCTCAACACCGTGTCGCGCCAGCCAACCGCTCGTCGTTGTTCATAGTTGCACCCCATCGAGGGGTCGGGTCACGACACCGGCGCGGTGTTGGCCAATGCGTTCTCCACTGCGATGCGCAGATCGTCACGCGACTGCAGCGGGATCTGCATGCCGTTGACGAAAAACGTGGGCGTGCCCATCACGCCGAGCGCTTCTCCGTCGGCCATGTCCAGGGCCACCCGTTCTGCGGTCGCGGGGTCTGCGTAGGCGGCATCGTAGGCATCCATATCCAGGCCAAGCTCTTGAGCGAACCCCCGGAACACCTCGTCGGCGGGTACCCGCTGCTCACCCCACTCGGCCTGAGTCTCATACATCTTGTGGTACATCGGCTCCAACTTGCCCTGCTGGGCTGCCGCCTCGACCGAACGTGCGGCGCGCTCACCGTTGAAATGTCCGGACAGCGGGAAGTACCGCAGCACGAACTCCACACGGTCTCCGTACTGCGCGCGCAGTTCCTCGACCAAGGGGTACGCCGCGCGGCATCCTTCGCATTCGAAATCGAGGAATTCCACGACCGTCACGGGCGCATCCGGCACGGTGTTGAGCCGATGACTATTCTCGCGGACCACTTGCGCGGGGCCATCGGCGCCACGCGTGTCGCTGGCCTGGCTAGGTGATCCACCGTCACGGGTGACCAGGATGAACACCGTCACTGCGGCGATGATCGCGACGGCCATCGAGGTCAGTACAAGCCGGCCGATCCGAGTCTTGAGCACAGGTCCTTCTTCCGAGGTTGACGCAGATCACGATCTTGGCGGCGGTGCTCGACACCGCCGCTGAACCTACGTATCCGCTACGTAGAATGTAGCCTAGTAAGAGTTCAGCAAGCGATGGGATGGCACGAATGAGGCGAGTCGGCGCTGTGACGACAGGTCGTCGACGCGGGATCGGATTGGCGGGCACAGCGCTGGTCGCGCTGTGCGTACTGATCATCGGACTGAGCGGGTGCGGCAACTCCCAAGCTGCACCCCAAGCCGAGACCTTGAGCGAAAAGGGCACCCCCTATGCCGACCTGCTCATTCCCGAGTTGGCGACCTCGGTGACCGATGGCGCGGTGGGGGTATCGGTGGAGTCTCCGGTGACCGTGACCGCCACCGCGGGGGTGCTGGACTCGGTGAGTCTGGTCAACGAGGACGGACGGGAAGTCGCCGGCACTCTGAGTCCTGACGGTGTGAACTGGCAGTCCGCCGAGCCGCTGGGCTATAACCGCCAGTACACGCTGCAGGCCGAAGCGCACGGGCTCGGGGGCACCGTGAGCACTCGGGCAGCGTTTGAAACGCACTCCCCACAGAATTTGACGATGCCCTACGTGACGCCGACAGATGGGTCGGTCGTCGGTGTGGGTCAGCCGATCGCCGTCCAGTTCGACGAGAACATCCCGGATCGACTTGCTGCACAAAGGGCGATCAGCGTGAAGACCACACCGGAAGTCGAAGGTGCGTTCTACTGGCTCAACAATCGTGAAGTCCGTTGGCGCCCAGCGGAATACTGGAAGCCGGGCACCAAGGTGGAGTTGCAGGTCAAGACCTACGGGGTGGACCTGGGCGGGGGCTTGTTCGGCCAGCAAGATGTCACCTCCAACTTCACCATCGGTGATCAGGTGATCGCCACCGCCGACGACAGCACCAAAACGCTGACCGTCCGCGTCAACGGTGAGGTCGTCAAGACGATGCCCATCTCCATGGGTAAAGACTCGACCCCGACCGACAACGGGACCTACATCGTCGCCGAACGCCACTACTTCATGGTCATGGATTCCTCCACCTACGGGGTGGCGGTCAACTCGCCCGACGGGTACCGCACAGAAGTCAACTACGCGACCCGGATGTCCTACAGCGGAATCTTTGTGCACGCCGCACCGTGGTCAGTGGGCAGTCAGGGCCGTGCCAATGTCAGCCACGGGTGCCTCAACGCCAGCACCGAGAACGCCAAGTGGTTCTACGACAACACCAAACGCGGTGACATCGTCGAAGTGGTGAACACAGTCGGGTCAACCCTGTCGGGCACCGACGGCCTGGGTGACTGGAACATCCCGTGGGAGCAGTGGAAGGCCGGCAACGCCACTGTCTAGCTGTGGTGCGGATGCACCCGGCTGAGCGCTTTGCGCAACTGGGCCGACGCATCAGCTGACATCTGTTCGACAAAAGCGGACAGCACCACATCGGGGTCGCCGCCGGCCTCCAACGCCACTCTCATCAACAAGGCCGAGCGCTCTTCACGGCTCATGGTCGGCCAGTAACGGTGCGCCCTACCCACCCGTTCGCGGCGGACCCAGCCCTTGCGGTGCAGATTGTCCAATGTGGACAGCACGGTGGTGTACGCGATCTGTCGCGACGCAGCCAGGTCCTCGAACACCTCGCGCACCGTGGACCCGTCGTGGCGTTCCCACACCCGATCCATCACCGCGGCTTCAAGATTGCCGAACTCCGGGGCGAGCACGCTAGTACCGGCGCGCGTTGTAGATGGGCGCCGAGGAGATGGGCGCTACCTTCACCGGTGTGCCGTAGGTCGATGCATGGACCATGTTGCCGTCGCCGATGTAAATGCCTGCATGCGACGCGTCGGCATAGAACGTCACGATATCGCCCGGCTGCAGGGAGTCGATGGCGACCGGTTGTCCGCCGGCGGCCAGTGCCTGACTCGACCGCGGCAGCGACTTGCCCTCTTGCAGGAACGCCCACTTGATCAAACCTGAACAGTCGAATGCGCCAGGACCACTGGCACCCCACGAGTACGGCGAACCGATGCGGCTCATGGCAGCCTGCACCACCGTGGCACCACCGGCGGGTGGGACAACCACGTCGGGCATCGCGAGGACGGCAGGGTCCTGCGGTGGGGGTGGCGGTACGGGGCCGGGGTCGGCCAACACTGCCTGCTGCTGAGGAGTCAGATCACGGTATTGGGTCTCGACTGCGTCGATCTGCCGGCGGAGCCGACTTTGTTTGGCTTGCAGGTCGGCGCGCAACGCGGTGGCCTGTGCTGCGGCAGAGCGGGCCTGGTCGGCGGACGCCTGCGAGGCCCGGGTGGCCCCTGCCCACCGCGTCATCGCCGCGCGGTGAGCGGTCATCTGTTCGTCCATCTGGTCGGCCAGTACCGCCTTGAGCGCGAGATCATAGATCAAGCGCTGCGGGGACGCGGCGATCAGGACGGCACTGAGGGAGCCGGTGGAACCGGCCATGTAAGAGGCTGCCGCCGCATCGTCGACCGCACTTTGAAAGGCGGCCAACTCGGCGCCGGCGGTCTCGGACGCAACGAGATCGGCGCGGTGGCGTTCCTCGGCGGCCTGCTGGGCCACTGTTTTCGCCTCGAGGTCGATTTCGGCGGTGTAGAGCTGTTCGGTCAAGCGTTCCGCTTCGCGCGACAGTTCGTTCATGCGGGCCAGGGCGTCTGCCGCGGGATCTGCCCCGCTGGAGCCTGTCCCGAGGAGCACCGCCACGGCGGTCAGGATCACGAGCCAGAGCCGGCCGAAGCCGCCGATCGACGCTGACGGCACGTCAGGACGTCGCATCGTCGGCCCTCCTCGTCGGTCACACATTGGGTACGTAGAAAGTACGTAGATCACGGAGAGATTACGGACTGCCGGCTTAAATGTCCACGCATGCGCTGCAGTTGCTCAAAACGTCTCCGGCGGAGCGCAGTTGGCGATGCGTCTACGCTATGCCATAGTACGTAGCTACTACGTACATCCTGTTAGCCGCCAGGCCCTGAGGACATCCATGACATCCGGAACCGCCATCACGGCGAAAGTGCACTCCCTCAACCGTCCCAACATGGTCGCCGTCGGCACCATCGTGTGGCTGTCCAGTGAACTGATGTTCTTCGCCGGCCTGTTCGCGATGTACTTCACCGCGCGGGCGCAGGCCGAGGCCTGGCCACCGGAGCCCACCGAGCTGAATCTGGCGCTGGCGGTGCCGGTGACGCTGGTGCTGGTCGCGTCCTCGCTGACCTGCCAGATGGGTGTGTTCGCCGCCGAACGGGGTGATGTCTTCGGCCTGCGCCGTTGGTACACCGTCACGTTCCTGATGGGCTTGTTCTTCGTCTTGGGCCAGGGCTACGAATACGTCAAGCTTGTCGCCGAAGGCACCACCATCTCCAGCAGTGCCTACGGTTCAGTGTTCTACTTGGCCACAGGTTTTCACGGATTGCACGTCATCGGCGGGCTGGTGGCGTTTGTGATGCTGCTGGCGCGCACCCGGATGAGCAAGTTCACCCCCGCCCAGGCGACCGCGGCGATCGTGGTGTCCTACTACTGGCATTTCGTGGACATCGTCTGGATCGCATTGTTCGCGGTCATCTACTTCGTGCGATGAGCGCGCCGCGTGCCGCGATCCTCACCATCGCAATCCTGCTGCTCATCGGGTGCATAGCGCCGGCATCGGCGTCGGGATCGTCGACATCGGCACCGTCGCCGGTGAACACCACGCCCGTCACGCACAGCTATGACGATGGGCACACCGATCAGCAAGCCGACGGGTCGAATCCAGCGTTCTGGATCCTCGCTATCGCCGTAAGTTGCCTGGTGGTGATCGCGGTGATCATGCTGCGCGCAGGACGAGCACCTCGTGCGCTTTTGTCGCGGGGCGCCCCGCCGCCGCCATAACAACCGCGCACCGCTATCTACTGAGTTGCTCCGTATATAGTCGTGTGTACGGCCGCGGCCCGACACGACGGACGCGGCGAGGCTCCGCTCACCGACAAGGATGTGCCCCGTTGGCTCCGCTCACACGACTTCTTCTCACCGTATTCGTGGCGATCACCGCCATCATCGGCGCGGGCGTGTATTTGTCGGTCAAAGACGCCACGTCATCGACGTCGGCCCCGGTCGATGATCCCGGTGCGCTCGTCCGGGACAACAGTCACCGCCTCAACTCCGTCCCCGACAGTGACGTCACCTTCGTGGAATTTCTGGATTTCGAGTGCGAGGCCTGCCGCGCGGCGTTTCCCATGGTGGAGCAACTACGCACCGAGTACGGCGACCGTGTCAACTTCGTCGTGCGTTACTTCCCCATCCAGTCGCACTTCAACGCGCAGCGCGCCGCGCGGGCCGTCGAAGCCGCTGCCCGCCAGGGCACATTCGAGCCGATGTACAAGAAGATGTTCGAAACACAGAGCCAATGGGGCGAACAACAGGTACCGGCTGATGCCACGTTCCGCGGATTTGCTTCCGAAATGGGCTTGGACATGGTCACGTTCGACACCGACTACAACGATCCGGCGACCCTGGAGCGCATCAACATCGACGTCGCTGACGGCGAAGCACTCGGCGTCCGCGGAACACCCACCATCTTCCTCAACGGCGAGCAACTGGAGTTCCGCACCTACAACGACATGTCCAACGCCGTCGACCAAGCGTTACGGGGCTGAGCATGCGCACTGGTGGAAACCTGTGCCGTTCCCTGCTGGCAACAGCGGCGGCGCTGATGATCGTCGCGTTGTCGAGCGCACCGGCAGCGATTGCCGATCCACCGGCGCCTGCCGTGCCCGGTGATGCCTCAGCGGTACCCGCAGGCCAGAATCGCGAACCGTACACGGGGCCCTATGTTTTCGCTCCCCCGTCGTTCAACCCCGTCAACGGCTCGACCGTCGGGGTGGCCAAGCCGATCATCGTCAACTTTCAGCGCCCGATCGCCGACAGGCCGATGGCCCAGGATGCGGTCCGCATCTCATCCAATCCACCGGTACCGGGGAAGTTCTACTGGATGAGCGACACCCAACTGCGTTGGCGGCCTCTGGACTTTTGGCCCGCCGGCGCCACCGTCGACATCGATGCCGGGGGAACGAAGTCGAGCTTCCGTATCGGGCAGGCGCAGATCGCCACCATCGATGACACCACCAAACAGATGGAAATCATGCGCAACGGCGAGTTGATCAAAACGATGCCGGTGTCGCTGGGCAAGCCTGGCTACGAAACCCCCAACGGCACCTATTACGTGCTGGAGAAGTTCGCTGACATCGTGATGGACTCCTCCACCTACGGTGTGCCCATCGATTCAGCCGAGGGCTACCGGATCAAGGTTCAAGATGCCGTCCGGATCAACAATGCCGGCATCTTCGTACATGGCGCGCCGTGGTCGGTCCAGGATCAGGGGGTGCGCAATGTCAGCCACGGCTGCCCGAACCTCAGCCCCGCCGACGCTCAGTGGTTCTTCGACAATTTCGGCAGCGGCGACCCGGTCGTCGTCAAGAATTCGGTCGGCATCTACGACGAGAACGACGGAGCGCAGGACTGGCAGATCTGACCCGGTTACCGCGGGTCCAGTTCGACGAGAAACGCCTCGACCGGCGAATCAATGTTGCGCAACGGCAGGAAACCCAACGGTGTCAGGGCAATGTCCTCGACGTTGCCGACACCGGAGATTGCCGCGCGATCGGCGATCACCTGTCCCGGCCCGGCAGCCGCGACCAGCCGGGCCGCGGTGTTGACTGTCGCACCGAACACATCACCGCCTCGCTTGACCAGCTGACCTTCGCTCATCGCCGCCCGCAACAGCGGGAAACCCGGAATTCGTGCCGTCGCGCCGCGCAAGCGGCGCAGGTACTCGGTGGCCGCCGAGGCTGAACCGCTGGTCACCATAACGGCGTCGCCGAGGGTCTTGATCACCTCATCGCTCGGCCCGAGAACGCTGGTCGCGATGCCGGCGAACGAGGTCGCCAGCTGCGCGGCCTGGTGATCGCCGTAGGTTTCGGTGTAGGTGGTGAACCCGGCCATATCGGCGAAGACGACCACCAATCGGGTGTCTTCATGGTCGAAATCGTCAGCAGCACAGGGTGTCGACATCAGACGCGTCCCTTCCCGGCATCGGCGCTCAGCGGCGACATCGGCGTGGCGAGCAGGCGAAGGGCGTTGAACACCACGATCAGCGTGGATCCCTCGTGGATGAGCACCGCCGGCCCGATACCCAGACCCAAGACGGTCGCCGGGATCAGCACCGCCACAATGCCCAAACTTGCCCACAGGTTCTGTTTGATGACGCGCGAGGTGCGTCGGCTCAGATCCACCGCGAACGGCAACGCGTTCAGATCATCGGCCATCAGCGCCACATCGGCGGTCTCTAAGGCCACATCCGATCCGGCAGCACCCATGGCGATGCCGACATTGGCCCGTGCCATCGCCGGCGCGTCGTTGACACCATCGCCGACCATGCCGACTCGGCCGCCACCATCACGCAATGCACTGATCTCGGTCACCTTGCCCTCGGGCATCAGATCCCCGCGCGCATCGCCGACGCCCACCTGCGCGGCCACCGCGTCGGCCACCCCCTGGTTGTCCCCCGACAGCATGACGGTCTGACCGATCCCAAGGCGTCGAAGGCGGTCGATCACCGCGGCAGCTTCCGCGCGCGGTACATCCATCAGCCCGATCGCCCCCAGCCACCGGTCACCGGCACGCACCAGCATCGTCGTGCGCCCGGACTGTTCGAGATAGGTCACATCGGCGGCCAGCTGGCTTGGCAGCTGCCGGCCCGCCTCGTCAAACATCTCGCGTTTGCCTATCCAGACCTCGACCCCGTCGACGGTGGCGGCGATCCCGCGGCCTGTCACTGCGCGGGCATTCGTTGCCCGAGGCACACGCCCTGAGAACAGTCGCGCCCGTCCGTCACGCACGAGGGCGCGGGCCAGCGGATGATCGCTGTGCTCTTCGACCGCGACGGCGACCGCCAGCAGTTCGGTATCCCCGCCAGGGGCAATGGCGATGACGTCGGTGATGCGCGGGCGCCCCTGAGTGAGAGTGCCCGTCTTGTCAAAGGCCAGGACCTGGACCCGCCCGAGCTCTTCGAGGGCGGCGCCGCCCTTGACCAGAACCCCGGCCCGAGCGGCGCGGGCCACCGCGGACAGCACAGCACTCGGGGTGGCGATCGCCAGTGCGCACGGGCTGGCCGCGACCAGCACCGCCAACGCGCGGTACACCGTCGCGGTGAACGGCTCATCTACCACCAGCCCCGCGAACAGCAGCAGCCCCACCCCTGCCAGGATGGTGGGAACGAAGATGCGCTGGAACTTGTCGGTAAACCGTTGCGCCGATGTCGTTTTGGTCTGCGCCGCGGCGACCAACCGGACAACCCGGGCCAGTGTGGAATCCGACGCGACCCGCGTCACCTGAATTTCCAGGGCGCCGGCACCGTTGATTGTCCCGGCGAACACCCGCGCGGAGGCGTCGACAAGTTCGGGCGCGGCCGCGGCCGCGGTGATGTCGCTGACCGGACTCTTGTCCACCGGTACGCTTTCACCGGTCACCGGAGCCTGATCGACACTGCTGGTGCCCGCTACCACGAAACCGTCTGCGGCCAAACGGGTATCGGGACGAACGACGACGATATCGCCGACCTGCACCTGGGAGATCGGGATGTCCTCGGTCTCCCCCGTGCCGTCACGGCGCACCAGGGCGGTCGTGGGTGTGAGCTCAGCCAGCGCCTCGATCGCCCGGCGGGCGCGACCCATGGCATAGCCCTCCAGGGCGTGTCCCACACTGAACAGAAATAGCAGCAGCGCACCCTCGGCGACTTCGCCGAGGGCTGCCGCACCGGTGGCCGAGACCAACATGAGGAAGTCGATCTCGAATTTTCCGTACCGCACGCTGGCGTAGGCCTCTTGCACGGTGTAGAAAGCGCCGAAGAAAAATGCCAGGCCATAGGCGATGAGCTCGACCGGACGCGGCGTGTCGGTGAAGGCAGCCATAGCCCAGCCGGCGAGCAGGAGTGCACCCGACACCCCGGCAAAAACAAGTTCGCTTCGCTCACCGAAGATTCCGCCGTGACTGTGTTGGTGGGTGTTGTCATCATGGCCGTGGTTGTGGCCGTGGTCATCATCGTTGTTGTGGTCGGCAGCGGCGTGCGTTACCGACGGGTGCGGGGGTTCATCGAGGCGGTCGACGAGCTCCTGGGCGGTGACCTGCGCGCGTTCGAACTCCACTACAACCGCACCTGAAATTGTCTCGACGCCAACAACACCCGCCGTGGCGCGCAGACGTTGCACGATAGGCTCGGTCTCGTCGTCGGTGACCGACCATCGCAGATGTCCATAGCGGCCGGCGATATCGGCCGCTGCGCGGTGGGTGCGGTGTTCGACGTCGCTTTGCGCGACCTGCGCGGGGTTGTAGTGGACGCAGAGTCTCGGTGTGCTGCCTTGGTCGGCGATGATGTGAGCCTGTTGGATGATCGCGTCCGCGGCGAGATCGTAGGTGAGCCGCTCCGTGCAGCGCTGGTCACCGTCGGGAAGCAGATCTGCCAGTGCGAGCGCCAGCGAGCGGGTGGACCGCGATTGATCACCGCGGCGGGAGCCGCACCCTGGATCTGTCATATATGCAACTATACGCATGTATGCATGAGTTTGGTCAACCCTTCCGCGTCAGGTGCGGACGTCCACGTCGTCGATCCTGGTCACGTCTCCGTCGTCGGGGCCGTGGGCCCGACCGATGTGCGCCTCGGCGCGCATCCGCTCGACCATGTGCGGGTAGTGCAGCTCGAATGCCGGACGCTCCGAACGGATCCGGGGCAGCTCGGTGAAGTTGTGCCGCGGCGGCGGGCAGGACGTCGCCCATTCCAGCGAGTTGCCGTAACCCCACGGGTCGTCGACTACGACGGGCTCGCCGTAACGCCAGCTCTTGAAGACGTTCCAGACGAACGGCAGCGTGGAGATACCCAGTACCAGTGCGCCGATGGTCGAGACGACGTTGAGCGTGGTGAAGCCGTCGCTGGATAGGTAGTCGGCGTAGCGGCGCGGCATGCCGTCGTTACCCAGCCAGTGCTGGACCAGGAAGGTGGCGTGGAAACCCAGGAACGTCAGCCAGAAGTGCAGCTTGCCCAGGCGCTCGTCGAGCAACCGCCCGGTCATCTTCGGGAACCAGAAGTAGATGCCGGCGTAGGTGGCGAACACGATGGTGCCGAAGAGCACGTAGTGGAAGTGCGCGATGACGAAATAGGTTTCGCTGACTTGGAAGTCGATGGGCGGGCTGGCTAGCAGCACACCGGACAGACCACCGAGCAGGAAGGTGATCAGGAAGCCGACGGAGAACAGCATCGGTGTCTCGAAGGTCAACTGCCCTTTCCACATCGTGCCGATCCAGTTGAAGAACTTTATACCCGTCGGGACGGCGATCAGGAACGTCATAAAGGAGAAGAACGGCAGCAGCACCGCACCGGTGGCGTACATGTGGTGCGCCCACACTGCGACCGACAGCGCCGCGATACCGAGCGTGGCGTAGATCAGGGTGGTGTAACCGAAGATCGGCTTGCGGCTGAACACCGGGAAGATCTCGGAGACGATGCCGAAGAACGGCAGCGCGATGATGTACACCTCGGGGTGGCCGAAGAACCAGAACAGGTGCTGCCAGAGCAACACTCCGCCGTTGGCGGGGTCATAAATCAATGAGCCCAGGTGCCGGTCGGAGAGCAGTGCGAACAGCGCGGCGGTCAGCAGCGGGAAGGCCAGCAGCACCAGGATCGAGGTCACCAGGATGTTCCAGGTGAAGATCGGCATCCGGAACATGGTCATGCCGGGGGCGCGCATGCAGACCACGGTGGTGATCATGTTGACCGCGCCGAGGATGGTGCCCAGACCACCGACGATGAGACCGACGATCCACAGGTCCGCGCCCGCACCGGGTGTGTGGATCACATTTGACAGCGGGGTGTAGGCGGTCCAGCCGAAGTCGGCGGCTCCGCCGGGGGTGATGAAACCGCCCATGGCGATCAGGGCGCCGAACAGGAACAGCCAGAACGACAGCGCATTCATGCGGGGAAAGGCCACGTCGGGAGCGCCAATCTGCAGCGGCAGCACCAGGTTCGCGAAGCCGAACACGATCGGGGTGGCGTAGAACAGCAGCATCACCGTGCCGTGCATCGTGAACAGCTGGTTGTATTGCTCGTTGGACAGGAATTGCAGTCCCGGCACTGTCAATTCGGTGCGCATCAGCAGGGCCATCAGCCCGCCGGCCATGAAGAAGCCGAAGCAGGTGACCACGTACATCATGCCGATCAGCTTGTGGTCGGTGGTCGTGATCAGCTTGTAGATCAGGTTGCCCTTCGGGCCTATCCGTTCGGGGAACGGCCGTCGCGGCTGAAGTCCTGCGGCGGGGGGCGCTTCGGCTACCAACGAAACCTCCTGTTGCCGGACGCGTTCGACTACAGACCGCATCCCCTACTGAGTAGATACGTAGATTAAACCACTACTGAATAACTCAGTACTATCGACGGTAGTTGTACTCGAGTCTCTACCGGGCAGCCGGCGTCACGGCCCGGTCATCGCGGGAGAACCGTGCATGGTGGCGGTGCCGGGACCACAGCGTGCCGGCGAGGGCGGCCAGGAGCGAAACGATGGACGCAGCCACGGCGATCGCGCCGCCGGCCCACTGGTCGGCGAGCAGATCGGTGTGCCATGGCAGCCGTATCGACCGGTAGAAGTACTCCCCCACCACCTCGGTGCGCACCATCAGTGACGCTCCGACACCGGCATAGGTGAATAGCGCGGCCGCGGCCATCACGTACCGCTGCCGGGTGGTCCGCGCCGATGCGGTGATCGCGCCGAAAAACAGGCATCCCGTGACAAGGAAGAACATATTGCTCAACACGTGGGCACTGTGGTTGTCGATTGCAGCAGCGAACACCGGACCGGTGTAAAACACCGCCGCCCCGCCGGCATAAGCCACCGTCACTACCACGGGGTGGGTCATCGCCCGACCCAGCGGGGACCGGAGCAGCACGGTCCACCACTCGCGCAGACCTGGTGCGGCCGGTTTGGCGGTGGCTGGCAATGCCTGTGCTGCAAGCACAATCGGTGCACCCCCGACCAGCAGTGCGGGTACCAGTGTGGACAGCAGCGCTTGGTAGAGCACATGCATGCTGAACATCGCAGGCATGTAGCTGCCCAACCCCGAAGAGGTCACCACCAGCAGACACAGACATCCCCCCAGCCAGCACGCGGTTCGCCGGCCGGGCCATCTGCGATGGCGTTGGCGCAACCGGCGAAGTCCCGCGACGTAGAGCCCGGCCAAGACAAGGGCCGCGGTGCCCAGGATCAGGTCGAAACGCCAGTCGGAGGTCACGCGGGCGAGGGTGGGTGGCCCGGCGGGTTGGAAACCGATGGCCATCTCGGCGGCAGTGGGTTCCACCCTGCCCGGCGGCGGTGGCGTGCGACTGAGACCCACCGCAATCCCAACAGTCACCGCGAAGATCAACCCCTCAGCGATACCGAGGCCCAGCAGCGGACCGCGGGCGCGCGGGTTCTTTCCCAGCGCGGCGACGGCGTAGCGGCGCTGCGCCCAGCCGAGCCCACCCAGCGCGGTCAGTGCCACAGCTTTGCCGATAAGCAGCACTCCGTAGTCGCTGAACAGCTCACCGGGGGCAATTCGAAGGGCGGCGTTGATGAGCCCACTGGCTGCAACTGCGACAAAGCAACACAGCGCTATCGCCGAGTAACGCCGTGCCGCCGTATCGAGATGCGTACCGACGCGCCAGGCATGGGCCAGCAGGGCCAGCAGTCCACCCACCCAGAGCGCGCTGGCGAACAGATGGATGAGCAAGCTGTTGGTCGCCATGTCGTGGGCGCCACCAGAGGACGAGTGCCCCGACAGCCCGAGTGGTACCAAGGTCGCCAACACGGCCAGCAGCAGGAATGGTGTGGGGGCCCAACGCAACACCGCCAGGCTGGCCACCGCCACCACAGCGGCCAGGCCCGCGGTCCACCGCCAGGCATTGGTGATCTCGACCAGATCAGCTGCCGCCCAGATGTCACCGGGGGCAATCTGGTGCAGCGGGACCCCGGACACATCGGAGACGCTCAGCGCGACAAGCAGTGCTGCGCAGAGCGCCCACACCGCACAGGCATAGCCACCGAGACGAACCGCGCGGTAGCCACCGACATCGAGGACTCCATTGGACTGGGGTGGCGCCAGAAACGCCGCCACGAGGAACCCCCCGACCGCCACGGCGGCGGCGATCTCGCCTGCCGCACGCACCGCGGGCAAGCCGTAGGTGGTGACCGGTCCGGGATTGGGCAGGCCCGTGGCTGTCAAGGCGTCTGCCAAGGATGCGGCGCCGATCAGCGCGGCCGTCGCAGCGGCCAGCGCGGCTACTGCCGCCAGGAGGAGCACGGACACACGGCGACCGTCGACGCGGGTGCTCATGTGCCGGCCTGCGCGGTCCTGACGGGTGCCTGTGTCGCCTCAGGCAACAGGCGCAGCACCAATCGGTCGAACTCCTCACCCCAGCCCGCGTTGTCGGTGCGCGCCAATCCGCCCATCTCCACCATGGATTGGCCTGGCTGCTCGCCGGCATGGATGCGGACCCAGATGCGTCGGCGGCGCACTGTCAATGACACCAGCAGGCCCGCCATCATCGTCATCGAGAACACCAGTACCCATATCTGGGCGGGGTCGTGGGACACCTGCAGGCTGACGAAATCGGTGACCGCATCGAAGCTCACCACCGTCCCGTCCGCAAGCCGGGTCTGTTCACCGAGGCTCAAGTTCACCCGCGCCATTCTGGTCAGCCGACCCTGTCCGATCATGCGCTGATCGAGGGCAAAAATCGATTGTGGGCGACCGGTGTCGAGGCCGGTGTCGCCTTTGTAGATATCAATGGCCACCGCCGGGTCCTGCAGCGCCGGGAAAGCTGAGGACAGCAGCGTGCCCTCCAGTCGTTGGGTCGGCGCGAACAGACCTTCGATCGCGATCTGGTTCTTCCGGCGTTCGTCTGGGTCGGGAAAGCTACCGGCCGGCGGATCGAAGCGCATGGCCCCCGAGGACAGCAGGGTTTGCAGTTCCTCGGGTTGCCATTGCAGCGTTTGGCTGCGACGCTGCCCGTCGGGGAAGGTGACCGTGAATGTCGGGGCGTATCCGTGGCCCAGCAGGTACACCCGGTTGCCGCCGACACGCAGCGGCTCATTGACTTTGAGGTCATAGGAGTTCCACTGCGCGGACTCCAGACCCTCTCCTGCCTGATAACTGATCTTGGCGGCGAACCCTACGGCTTGCCCGCTGGGCAGGAAGTCCGCAGCGAAGTCGTTGACGCGCAGGCAGATCGGGTACAGCCCGGTGCCATCGACGGTAGTGCCCGGGCGGAAGGCGTCGAAGGCCGCAGGGGACGCGGAGCAGAAACCGGGACCGCCGTCGGCGAGCACAATGACATTGCCTTCGTAGCCGAACAGTTTGCCCGCGGCCACCGACACCAGCAGACCAATCAGCGAGAAGTGAAACGCCAGGTTGCCTGCTTCGCGTAGATACCCTCGCTCGGCCGAGATTTCGACGGTGTCCCCGTCGCGTCGGATCGTCCGGCGCCAACCCCGAAGCCGGTCGACGATGGTTTCGCCCAGAGCTTGCGGAGTGGCCGCCAGCGTCACCACCCGGTGTTTCGGTAGCCGGGTGAGGTTGCGCGGTGCCCGCACCGGCGTGGCCCGAAGGCTGCGCACATGCTCGACCAGTCGTGGTGTCAGGCACCCGATCAAGGACACGAACAGCAGTACGTAGATGGAGGTGAACCACACACTGGAGAACACGTCGAAGATCTGCAGCCTGTCCAGCACAGGGCCCAAGCGCGGGTTGTCGGCGATGTAGCCGGCCACCGTGGTGGGGTTTACCTGACGCTGCGGCCACAGCGCACCCGGTATCGATGCCAACGCCAGCAGGAACAACAGGACCAGCGCAGTGCCCATCGACGTCAGGGTCCGCCAGGTGTTACGCACCAGCGATACGGTGCGCATCATCGGTGCGGCACCGACAATGTGCGTGCTGTCTCGACGATCGCGACGCATGTGGTCATCGCCGGTGCTGCGCCCTCACTGTTCACCATTCCTTTCTACGCATCTACTACGTAGGCTAGTAAAGTACACGGCACGTCGCCGACGCCGGGTGCGAGCTGAACATCGATTACCTTGTTTCAATTACATCTCAACAGTGGTTAGCATGTTGAGGTGACCACCCCGCCCCTGGACAGCTGCGACCTGCTTTGCCTCGACCTCCCGCACGCCGAAGCCCTCCGCGCCGCGCTGCCGACGCAGACCAGCGTGGCCTCCGCGGCACTGACCGCCAAAGCACTCGGAGACCCCACCCGGTTGACGATCGCCACCGCACTGCGCGGCGGCGAGGAACTATGCGTCTGCGACATGGCCTGGATCGTCGGCGCAGCGCAGAACCTGGTCTCCCATCATCTACGGCAGCTCAAGAACGCCGCCCTGGTCGCCTCACGCCGTGACGGCAAGTTGGTGATGTACCGGCTGACCCCGCTCGGTGAGCAACTGATCGCCGCGGTTCTGGTGTCGACTTTCACAGAGGAGGCCGATCGTGTCTGACGCATGCTGCGGGCCACAACCCGACGAACCCGAAGCCGGACCTGAAAGGCTCTGGCAAGTAAGAGAACTGCAGTTCGCAGCAGTAGCGGCCGCACTCCTGGCCACCGGCTGGGCGTTCGGCACGGCCGGATTTGATGGCCTCACGCTGGGGCTGGAATTGGCCGCCGTCGTCGTGGCCGCGTCCACATTCGTGCCCGATGCCCTGCGCAACCTGCGACATGGCCGCATCAATGTCGGGACGTTGATGATGATCGCCGCCGTCGGCGCCGTGGCCCTTGGCCAGTTCGCCGAGGCGGCCCTGCTGGGCATCTTATTCTCCATCGCCGAAGGCCTGGAGCACTATGCCGTGGCCAAGACCCGGCGCGGCCTGCGGGCCCTGCTGTCCCTGGTGCCACCCAAAGCCTCGGTCCTGCGCGCTGGCACCGAAATCACCGTCGCCCCTGTCGAACTCGTCCTGGGCGACACCATGGTGCTGCGCCCCGGCGAGCGCGCCGCCACCGACGGAACCATCACCGCGGGCCAGACCAGCCTCGACGTATCGGCGATCACTGGGGAATCCGTGCCCGTCGAGGCGGGTCCGGGGACCCAGGTACATGCGGGGGCCATCAACGGTGGCGGCGCCATCGAGGTCGAGGTGACCGCGTTGGCCGCCGAAAGCTCGCTGGCCCGCATCGTCCATATCGTCGAGCAGGCCCAGGAACGCAAGGGCGCCGGCCAACGGCTCGCCGACCGTATCGCCCGTCCCCTGGTGCCTGTCATCATGATTCTGGCGGCCGGCATTGCCGCGGCTGGTGCGCTACTGGGTGATCCGATGCTCTGGCTGGAGCGCGCTCTAGTCGTCCTGGTGGCGGCCTCGCCGTGTGCGCTCGCGATCGCGGTCCCGTTGGCGGTGGTCTCGGCGATCGGCGCGGCCAGCCGCCAGGGCGCGCTGGTCAAAGGCGGTGCCGCCGTCGAAGAGTTGGGCCGCATCAAGGTCATCGCCCTCGACAAGACCGGCACCTTGACCCGGAACACCCCGCAAGTGGTGGAGGTGGTGACCCTCACCGGGGGCTCCGAGACCGAGGTACTGCAGGCAGCCGCAGCGCTGGAAGCGCGCAGCGAGCACCCACTGGCCCAGGCGATCCTGTCCGCCACCAGCTCGGTGCCTGCCGCCACTGATGTCACCGCCGTTGCCGGCCATGGCATTACGGGCCGCCTGGGCGAATCAACGCTACGGCTGGGAAAGCCCAGCTGGATCGACCCCGGTCCGCTCGCCGACGATGTGCAGCGGATGCAAGCCGCCGGGGCGACGGTGGTGGTCCTGGAACGCGACGGTGCCACCCATGCTGCCATCGCGGTCCGCGACGAACTGCGCCCCGAGGCGCCCGAAGCGGTGCGGTTGTTGCGCAGCCTCGACATCGACGTCGCCATGCTCACCGGTGACAACGCGCTGACCGCTGACGCACTCGCCGCCGAAGCGGGTATCACGACTGTGCGTTCCGAGCTGCTCCCCGAAGACAAGGCGCAACTGCTGGCCGACATCTCTGGCGGACGACCCATCGCGATGGTCGGAGACGGAGTCAACGACGCGCCCGCCCTGGCCACAGCCAATATCGGCATCGCGATGGGCGCCATGGGCACCGACGTCGCGATTGAGACCGCCGATGTCGCGCTGATGGGCGAGGACCTGCGACACCTGCCGCAGGTGATGGCCCACTCACGGCGCGCCCGCCGCATCATGATCCAGAACATCGGGTTCTCGATGGCGATCATCACCATACTGATCCCGTTGGCGGCGTTCGGCATCCTCGGTCTGGCGACCGTGGTATTTGTCCACGAGGCGGCCGAGGTGCTGGTCATTCTCAATGCCATCCGCGCCGCGCGCACCCGACCACTGGCGGGCCTAACCTCGGCGCCCATCAAGGCGTCGGCCTCACTTCACATCGATATCGGCGCCGCGCCCGCACCGGTGGACACCTGCTGCGGTCCCCCGCCGGCGCCCGCTGCCTCGGACTCGCTGACCCTGACCCCGACACGTGCCGCCGACGATAGGGACTGCGACTGCTGCGACCCCATCGACACCGCGGCCGACATCGAGGCGGATCCGGGCAGCGGTGCGCCCACACTACGCCGGTGAGTGCGATCATGCTGTGAAGCAATGGTTCTCGGCAACAACCCGCCTCGGGTGGCGGCTCGGTGTCGCAGTGGCCGGCGGCGTGCTGGTGTGGAGCAGCTTTCCTCCGATCGGATTATGGCCCGCGGCGATTGTCGGGTGCACGCTGCTGGGGTGGATCGCATGCCGGCCCAGCACGACGGTGCACTCCGGCCTGGGGTACGGGTTCGTATTCGGGCTGGCCTTCTACTTACCGCTGCTGCCATGGACCGGAGCCCTCGTGGGCAGCACCGCCTGGCTGGCGCTGAGCATTCTGAGTGCGCTGTTCCCCGCGGTCTTCACCGCCGCCGCCGTCGTACTGCGCTCGCTGCCCGGAAGGCCGATCTGGTGGGCCTGCGCCTGGACTGCGATGGAATGGCTCAAGAGTGCCATGCCCTTCGGGGGGTTTCCCTGGGGTGTACTGGCGTTCGGGCAGTCCAATAGTCCGGTGGCCGCGCTGGCGACGTGGGGTGGGACGCCCCTGGTGTCCTTCGCGGTGGCCCTGGCCGGGTTCACCGCGTCGGCGGCGCTGACAGTCCACGTCGGGAGGCGTGTGCAATCGCTACTTGTACCCACCGCGGTGACGATGGCGCTGGTCGGGCTGGCCGTGGTCACCGCGACGGGGTGGCAGCCCTGGCGCTCAGCTGGTGATCGTTCGTCGGTGACGGTGGCTGCCGTGCAGGGCAACGTTCCGCGCCTTGGCTTGGACTTCAATGCTCAACGACGCGCCGTCCTGGACAACCACCGCAATCAGACGGTCCGCCTGGCCGAAGACATCCAAAGTGGACGCCTGCCTCAACCCGATCTGGTCATCTGGCCCGAAAACTCCTCAGACATCGACCCTTTCGCCCACCCTGACGCGGCTGCGCAGATTGATGCCGCCGCGCAGGCAATCAACGCACCGATATTGGTGGGTGCGGTGACCGCTGGTGGCAACCTCGACACCGACACCCGATCCACCAGAAACAGCATGCTCGTGTGGACTCCCACCGACGGCCCGGTCGCGCGTCACGACAAAAAGATCTTGCAACCATTCGGCGAGTACCTTCCCTTGCGAACTTTCTTCCGACTGTTCTCTGACTACGCCGACCGGGCGGGCTTCTTCATCCCTGGCGATGGACCCGCAGTCGTGCCGATCGCCGATATCCCCGTGGGGGTCGCGACCTGTTGGGAAGCGGTGTTTGACCGCGCGGCACGAGAGTCGGTCGGCAATGGCGCGCAGCTGCTGGCCATCCCGACCAACAATGCGACCTTCGACGAGACCATGAGCCGGCAGTTCCTGGCGATCGCCAGAATCCGCGCCATCGAACACCGGCGCCCGGTCGTGGTCGCCGGAACGACCGGGGTCAGTGCGCTCATCACCGCCGATGGGCAGATTCTTGTGGAAAGCTCGTTCTTTACCGCTGACCACCTGGTCGCAGGCATGGAGGTGAACTCCGACCTCACACCAGCCACCCGGTGGGCACTTGCGCTTCAGGGCGCCCTGGCCGCCGCGGCGGCAGCGGCGCTGATGATCGCCGTCGGCAGAGCCCGGCGGACAACGATGCGGCGGCAAGGCATGCAGCGGGCCACCGCGACTGTCGGACCATCTGTATCTACTGAGCAATTACGTACTAAATTGCGCAGTTGATACAACCAGAAAGATGCTGGCCACGGCGTTGCAGCGTCCCCAACGTGTCAAATTTTTTCGATTATCCGGCAGTCGGTGAGGTTGCCCTTTGGTGCCTGCTCGGTTAGCGTCGTGCCGGATCACAGATCGGTAACGGGTAAGGAAATCGTCGAGTTGGTTTCGCAACGCCGCACCACGCGAGGCCACGTCCCGACAAGCCGCCGCGGGGACACCGTCGCCACCGACGTCCTGCCCGCCGTGCCAGCGCGTCCCGTCCTGCGGCCTTTTCCCAAAGACCGCGAGGTGCTTGCTGCGCCGGAACTCGACGATTGCAATGACCGGGCCGACGAGCAGCCGCTGGAACTTCTCCGACCGCTGCCCCCGCCGTCTCGTCGGCCACCCCGTCCGCTTCCCCCGCAGGCCATCTCACC
>NZ_MVHJ01000019.1 GCF_002086115.1 Mycolicibacterium bacteremicum | reverse complement strand
GCCGACCGGGTCGATGCTCAGGTGGCGGCGCCGGCGGGCGTTTCGGGCGCGGCGCACCGCTTCGGGGTCGACGTCGATGATCATCCAGTCGATCAGATCGGCGATCCGCTCGTCCGACAGCGGGTTCCAGGATGGGGTCTTGGCGGCGAGTTGGGTGTCGATGACGGTGATGATGTCGGGGTCGATGATCAGGGCGGTGCGGGTGAGGATGAGCCGCAGTACCCGCAGATCCACGGTTCCGGTGGCGAACACCTCGGCGAGGGCGGGCAGTCGGGTGAGTAGGTCGCGGCCCTGGGTGATCAGCGTGCAGGCCCGGCCGCGGCTGATGCCCAGCTCGGCGCCCAGCTCAGCGGCGGCCAGTTCCCAGTCATCGACGATGAGGTCGTCGAAGGCGTGGCCGAGCTGGGCCATCCGGGCCAGGGCGAACCGCCCGGCGGCCAGCACCTTGGCGGCCACCGCCGCGCGTTCGGCGCGCAGTTGGTCGCGCGCGGTATCGAGATGGGTACCCACATCTCGACTATCGAACATGTGTGCGATTATGCCACCGGCCACCGACAGTATTGGTCCTCGAACCAGTCGACGATGAGAACGTGACGGTAGGGTTCGGGCCGTCGAGACCTCCCGTCGACCGGAACCCCACCTGTTCGTCACCTGTCGACCGGTCCCCGAACGCCCAGCACCGGCTGCCGCGGCCCGCCGCGGTTGAAATCCGGGCACCACGGCGAGTGGTCGGCATCGTCACGCCAGACGATCTGCAGGGCACGGATGGGACCCCGGTGATAGGTCACCGCCCACCCCATGTGGACGTCGGGTGCGGCCACCTCGACGAACTCGGCCGCCGAGTCGTCGCCGAACGTCATCGTGTCACCGGGCGCGGGTTCCACCTCGTGCACCATGTAGTGCGCCGTCGTGCTCAACAACAGCAGGGACCGTTCCGGTGGTAACCCGGTGATGAGAAGTTCGGGCAGGCCCGCATCGCTCAGGCCGATGGTGTAGGCGAACGGCGGATCCGTCTCGACGTATTGCACCGCCCAGCCGTTCCTGGTCACCTTGCCGTGCAGGACTTCCAGATAGTCGGCCCGGGTCGCCCCGGGGTGATCGCATTGCCAGCACATGGTGTGCCCCTTCCGTGAGTACTTGGGTCCACCATCCGCCGGCCCACCGACAACACCGGCTGACAGAATCGAAGGGTGTCCACGCGCAACGGTCGGGTCTCGCACTGGTTCGCCACCCTGCCGACGCCGCGCCCACGACTGCCCGGCGATCGGGACGCAGATGTCTGCATCGTCGGCGCGGGCTACACCGGCCTGTGGACCGCCTACTACCTCAAGAAGGCCGACCCGGGCCTGCGCGTCACCGTGCTGGAGGCCCGGTTCGCCGGCTACGGTGCGTCCGGACGCAACGGCGGCTGGCTGTCCGGACTGATCCCGGGCGACCGTAACCGGATGGCGAAAGAGCATGGCCGCGAACGGGTTGTGGCCTGGCAGCGCGCACTCAACGACGCCATCGACGAGGTCATCGCGGTGGCGGCCGCCGAGGGGATCGAGGCGGGCATCGTCAAGGGCGGCAATCTGGAGATCGCTCGCAACCCCGCCCAGGCGGCCCGGTTGGCGGCCGTCCTCGCCGAGGAGCGCCGGTGGGGCAACGACGTTACTGAGCTCACTGATCAGCAAGCGGCGCAACGGATCACATTCGACCGCGTGTCTGCGGCCTATCACACACCGCATTGTGCCCGCGTCCAACCCGCCGCGCTGGTGCGTGGTCTGGCCCACGCCGTCGAACGCCTCGGCGTCACGGTCTACGAGCGATCGCCGGTCATCGAGATCGCCCAGGGACGTGCGGTCACCGTCAGCGGAACCGTGCGGGCACCCGTCGTGCTGCGCGCCACCGAGGGATTCACCTCGGCACTGCCGGGTCTGCACCGGCGCTGGCTACCGATGAACAGCTCGATGATCGCCACCGACCCGATCCCGGCCGCCATCTGGGATGAGATCGGTTGGCAGGAAAGAGAACTCGTCGGCGACACTGCGCACGGCTTCTTCTACGCCCAGCGCACCGTCGATGACCGCATCGCCATCGGCGGTCGCAGCGTGCCGTACCGCTTCGGGTCGCGCACCGATCTGGACGGGCGGGTGCCCGCCCGCACCATCAGATCCCTGACCGCGGTGCTGCATTCGCTGCTGCCGCAGGTGCGCGACGTGCCGATCGCGCACGGTTGGTGCGGTGTGCTGGCGGTGCCGCGAGACTGGCAAGCCGGTGTGACGCTGGACCGTACGACGGAACTGGGCTGGGCGGGCGGCTACGTCGGGCACGGGGTGACGGCGGCCAACCTGGCCGGCCACACGCTGGCCGATCTCGTCGCCGGACGGCGCACCGAGCGCACCGAGCTGCCCTGGGTCGGCCATCGGTCGCGGAATTGGGAGCCCGAACCGCTGCGCTGGCTGGGAGTGCGCGGCCTCTACCTCGCCTACCGGCTGGCCGATCGGCACGAGGAGCGCAGCGGATCGCCCAGGACCTCGCCGATCGCGCGGGCGGCGGATCTGATCACCCGCAAGCCCTAGGCTTCGGCGCGCTCCTTGAGCCGCTGCAGGGTCAGCCGGATGTGCTCGGCGTTCGCGGTGTCGCGGTCGCTGATCCCGGTGGCCAGACCGGCGATCTTCTTGAACCACCCGGCCCGGCGGTCCCACGTCGACTCGGTGACGGTGCAACCGCCCTCGGCGGGAACGATGTCATAGCGCCAGTGCGCCACCGGGAACACCGCCGACTTCACGTCGAAGGCGAACGCCCGGCCCGGCTCGGCCGTGGTGACGGTGCAGGTGGTGCTCCAAGACTTCGACCCGTTGCGGTTCTGCCCCTTGAACACCGCCCCGGGCGCGGCAGCCGAACCCTTGGTCCAGGACATGGCGTGCGCCTCCTCGGCCAGCGACGCCAACGTGGGCAGATCGGTGATCAACGCGTACACCGCGGCGGGTTCGGCGGCGATGGTCACGGACGCGTGTACCGGTGCAGTCATGCGCCGATGGTATCGAGTCGGAGGTGACGGGAATCACCACCGGCCCGAGTTCGTTGACAGCGCTATGACAGAGCGGCAGCCGCGGCAGCCCAGTGCCGACCACCCGATCACCATCACACCGACCGGACGACGGGTGACCGTGACCGTCGGCGGCGCGACCATCGCCCGGACCGACGACGCGCTGACGCTGCAGGAGGCCAGCTATTCGCCGGTGCAGTACATCCCGCTGGATGACATAAATCCCGCGGTGCTCTCGGCCAGCGCGACGACCACCTACTGCCCGTACAAGGGTGACGCGACGTACTACAACGTCAACGACGTGGCCGATGTCATCTGGACCTATCAGCAGCCCTACCCGGCGGTCGCCGAGATCGCCGGCCGGGTTGCCTTCTACCCGGACAAGGCGCGGATCGAACTGGCCTAGATTGGGTGCGTGCCGTCCGCCACGCTGACCTTCGGGGGGCCCGTCAGCCCCGGTCTGACGCTGGCCCCGCTGCGCCGCGGCAGCGGTGACCCGTGCTTCCAGATCATCGGCACCGACATCTGGCGGACCTCGCTGATGCGCACCGGTCCGGTGACCGCCCGGATCGCCAAGACCGCGATCGACACCGTGGAATGCGAGGCGTGGGGAAGCGGCGCCGCCGAGTTCCTCGACGGACTGCCCGCGTTGCTCGGCCACGATGATGACGCCACCGATTTCGACCCGTCGGAGCCGACGGTCGCCCAGGCGCACCGGCGCGTGCCGCACCTGCGTCTGGGCCGCACCGGCAGGGTGCTGGAGGCCTTGATCCCGGCCGTCATCGAGCAGCGTGTCTATGGCAAGGACGCGTTCCGGGCCTGGCGCATCCTCACCACGAAGTTCGGCCAACCGGCCCCGGGGCCCGCGCCGGCCGATATGCGGGTACCGCCGAGTGCGGAGGTCTGGCGGCGCATCCCGTCCTGGGAGTTCCACCTGGCCAACGTGGATCCGGGGCGGGCCCGCACCGTGGTCGGATGCGCCCAGCGCGCGGACGCGCTGGATCGGTTGACCGCCGAAAACGCGGTGCGGGGACTGAGATCCCTACCGGGCGTGGGGGAGTGGACGGCCGCGGAGACCGTACAGCGGGCGTTCGGTGACCCGGACGAACTGTCGGTGGGCGATTTCCATCTGGCCAAGACGGTCGGGCTCAGCCTGCTCGGTGTACCGATCGACGATGCGGCGATGGTCGAGTTGTTGGCCCCGCTGCGCCCGCACCGCCACCGCGCGGTCCGGTTGCTCTATGCCAGTGGGCTGGCCGTGAATCCGCGCCGGGCGCCCAGGCAAGCCATTCCTAACCTGCGCGCGCTCTGATCGACCGGTGATTACCGGATGGCGCCGGTGGGTAAACGTCCCGGAGGCACGTCGATGCCGAAGACACCTTGACGTCACGCGAAGGAGCGACCATGACCTCGTTCACCATCCCCGGACTGTCCGACAAGCAGGGCAGCGAGGTGGCCGAACTGCTGCAAAAGCAGCTCAGCCGCTACAACGATCTGCACCTGACCCTCAAGCACGTGCACTGGAATGTCGTCGGGCCGAACTTCATCGGTGTGCACGAGATGATCGACCCGCAGGTCGAGCTGGTCCGCGGGTACGCCGATGAAGTGGCCGAACGTATTGCGGCGCTCGGTGCGTCGCCGCTCGGAACGCCGGGCGCGATCATCAACGACCGCACGTGGGACGACTACTCGGTGAACCGCGACAAGGTGCAGGCGCATCTGGCCGCGCTGGACCTGGTCTACACCGGGATCATCGAAGACACCCGTAAGAACATCGAGCGGCTCGATGACATCGACCTGGTGTCCCAGGATCTGCTGATCGGTCACGCCGGCGAGCTGGAGAAGTTCCAGTGGTTCGTGCGCGCACACCTGGAGAGCTCCGGTGGCACGCTGGTTCACGAGGGCGAGTCCACCGAAAAGGGCGCCGCCAACCAGGCTCGTTAGTCGACTGCCCGCGGGGCGTGATCGGTCAGCGGCGGTACGCCGTCAGCCTGGCCGTCAGCGCCACCCGGCCGTCATCCCCGATGCCCTGAGCCTCGGCCACGCCGCTGCTACGTCCGACGTGCAGCGGCGTTGCCGTGTAATGGGAGCGACCGCCGCCGATCAGCCTGCGCAGATAGTTGATCCGCAACGATGCGGTGTGCAGCGGATCCTGGGGACGGCCGACGTTGAGCGCGGCGCTGGCGACCAGCTCCAGTCCGGCCGCGGCCACGCCACCGTGCACCGCGCCGAGGGTGTTGTTCACCGCGGCGTGCGCCAACTGGCGCAGGACCACCGCGTCGCCGCCGGTTTCGGCGATCTCCACCGCCATCAGGTCGGCCAGCGCGGTCGGCAGCGGCTCGGTGGACTCGACCGGCTGCTCGAACGCGCCGGGCACGTGCACGGCGGCCTCGATGTAGAAGGTGCGCACCGTGGCGAGTCCGATCTCCGTCCCGCCATGGGTCAGATCGCAGATCGACAGCGAGGTCGTGCCGGCCGCGCCCACGGCCCGGCTCTCGGCCAGCACCGGGGTGGCGGGGTCGGCGGCCAGGATCGTCTGGGCATCGGGCGCGAACTCCATGGAGAGCTCACTGGACACCGTCCAGTGCCCGTCGGGTCGCCGGGCGTGGTTGGCGAACCCGGCGATGTGGTCGACGAGGACCGCCAACGGGGCCAGGCTGGGCGCCCCGGTGAACGGGTTGCACAGCCCGGCGACGGGCATGGTCGCCGCGTGGTCGACGGGACCGTCGCCGACGTTGCGGATGCCGAAACGGCCGGGCGGAGTGGTCTGTGGATAGGACATCACCGTCCAGCTTCGCCCCGACCGCCCCGGGCGATACCTGTAGGGGGTATCTATCGTGGCAAAAGGGCGTTATCTAAGAATCTGAGAAGTCTTTTCAGCAAACTTCCTTCAGTGGAAAGTCGCAGTTCGAAGCGGCGACGTGAACGGGTGGCAAATGCATGTGACTGACGTCTCATTTTCGGTGATCGTCGGTCGTGGTTGCCGGACGCCGCGCATCATCGCCAAAGGTGTTCGGCGTCAACATTTCTCGGACGAATCACGGGCCGTCGGGCCGGCGCCCGGCGAGAGCGGCGAAACAGTCTAGTTAGGTCTGGCTAAGTTGGCATGCCTTGCGGTCTTTGTCATATCGTTTTGTCCACTTGTGGCGAGTGGGTGAACGCCGTCGTTCATTGCTGCACGAAGGCACCGCGATCGCCAGATCGGTGACCACCGGATGCCGCCGGCGTCAGCCGGCTGTCCATGAAGCCTCCAGCAGGCTTCGAGAGTTAAGGGTCAGGTGATAATGGCGCCCCAGCAGGGTCTCTACCACCCCACATACGAGCACGACTCCTGCGGCGTGGCGATGGTGGCCGATATGCATGGCCGCCGCAGCCGCGACATCGTCGACAAGGCGATAACCGCGCTGCTGAACCTGGAGCACCGCGGGGCCGCCGGCGCCGAACCCAACACCGGTGACGGCGCGGGCATCCTGCTGCAGGTGCCCGACGAGTTCCTGCGGGCCGTGGTGGCCGAGCAGGGGGACTTCGAACTTCCCGCCGAGGGCAGCTACGCCACCGGTATCGCCTTCCTGCCCCAGTCGGCCCGCGACGCCAACCTGGCGTGCGAAGCCGTCCAGAAGATCGTCGAGGCCGAGGGGCTGCAGCTGCTGGGCTGGCGGGATGTCCCGCACGACGATTCCTCGCTGGGCGCCCTGGCCCGCGACGCGATGCCCACGCTGCGGCAGATCTTCATCGCCGGCGCCTCGGGCATGGACCTGGAGCGCCGGGCCTATGTGATCCGCAAGCGCGCCGAGCACGAGCTGGGCACCAAAGGCCCCGGTCAGGACGGCCCCGGCCGCGAAACCGTCTACTTCCCAAGTCTTTCTGGCCAGACCTTCGTCTACAAGGGGATGCTGACCACCCCGCAGCTGCGTGCCTTCTACCTGGACCTGCAGGACGAGCGGCTGACCAGCGCGCTGGGCATCGTGCACTCGCGTTTCTCGACGAACACCTTCCCGTCCTGGCCACTGGCACACCCGTTCCGTCGCGTCGCCCACAACGGTGAGATCAACACCGTCACCGGCAACGAGAACTGGATGAAGGCCCGCGAGGCGCTCATCCACACCGATGTGTTCGGCTATCACAACGACCTGAACAAGATCTTCCCGGTCTGTACCCCGGGAGCCTCGGACACCGCCCGTTTCGACGAGGTGCTCGAGCTGCTGCACCTGGGCGGCCGCAGCATCGCGCACTCGGTGCTGATGATGATTCCGGAGGCCTGGGAGCGCAACACCGAGATGGACCCCGCGCTGCGGGCGTTCTACCAGTACCACGGGTCGCTGATGGAGCCGTGGGACGGCCCGGCGTCGGTGTGCTTCACCGACGGAACCGTCATCGGCGCCGTGCTCGACCGCAACGGTCTGCGTCCGTCGCGCATCTGGGTCACCGAGGACGGCCTGGTCGTGATGGCCTCCGAGGCGGGCGTGCTCGACCTCGACCCGTCCACCGTGGTGCAGAAGATCCGGCTGCAGCCGGGCCGGATGTTCCTGGTCGACACCGCCCAGGGGCGCATCGTCTCCGACGAGGAGATCAAGTCGCAGCTGGCCGCCGAGCATCCCTACCAGGAATGGTTGGACGCCGGTCTGTTCCACGTCGACGATCTGCCGCCGGGCAAGTACGTCAAGATGCCGCACCACCGGGTGGTGCTGCGTCAGCAGGCGTTCGGTTACACCTACGAGGAGCTGAACCTGCTGGTCGCGCCGATGGCGCGGACCGGCGCCGAGGCGCTGGGCTCGATGGGCACCGACACCCCCATCGCGGTGCTCTCACAGCGCCCGCGGATGCTCTACGACTACTTCCAGCAGCTCTTCGCCCAGGTCACCAATCCGCCGTTGGACGCCATCCGCGAAGAGGTGGTGACCAGCCTGCAGGGCACCGTCGGCCCGGAGGGCGACCTGCTCAACCCGGACGAGAACTCCTGTCGCCAGATCGTGCTGCCACAGCCGATCCTGCGCAATGCCGATCTGTCCAAACTGGTCGACGTCGACCCCGACCACGAGATCCACGGACGCAAGCACGGGATGCGGGCCGCCGTCGTCAGCTGCCTGTACCCGGTCGCCGACGGCGGCGCCGGCCTGCGCCGCGCGCTGGAGGACGTCCGCACCAAGGTCAGCCAGGCCATCCGCAACGGGGCCCGCATCATCGTGCTGTCCGACCGCGAATCCACCGAGTGGCTGGCCCCGATCCCGTCGCTGCTCTCGGTTGCCGCCGTGCACCACCATCTGGTCCGCGAGCGCACCCGCACCCAGGTCGGGCTGGTCGTCGAATCCGGCGATGCCCGCGAGGTACACCACATGGCGATGCTGTGCGGCTTCGGCGCCGCAGCCATCAACCCCTACATGGCCTTCGAGTCGATCGACGACATGATCGACCGCGGTGTCATCACCGGCCTGTCCAGCGATGCGGCCAAGGCCAACTACGTCAAGGCCGCGGGCAAGGGCGTGCTGAAGGTGATGTCCAAGATGGGCATCTCCACCCTGGCCTCCTACACCGGTGCCCAGCTGTTCCAGGCGATCGGCGTCAACCAGCGGGTGCTCGACGAGTACTTCTCCGGATTGCATTGTCCGACAGGCGGTATCGATCTCGACGACATTGCCGCCGATGTCGCTGCCCGCCACGAGCTGGCCTACCTGGACCGCCCCGACGAGTGGGCGCACCGCGAACTCGAGGTCGGCGGTGAGTACCAGTGGCGCCGCGAGGGTGAATACCACCTGTTCAACCCGGACACCGTGTTCAAGCTTCAGCACTCGACCCGCACCGGCCAGTACGAGATCTTCAAGGAATACACCAAGCTGATCGACGACCAGAGTGAGCGGATGGCCTCGCTGCGCGGTCTGTTGAAGTTCAAAGATGGTGTCCGGGAACCGGTTCCGCTGGACGAGGTGGAGCCCGCCAGCGAGATCGTCAAGCGCTTCTCGACCGGCGCCATGAGCTACGGGTCCATCTCGGCCGAGGCGCACGAGACGCTGGCCATCGCGATGAACCGCCTCGGTGGGCGGTCCAACTCCGGTGAGGGCGGCGAGGACGTGGCGCGCTTCGAAGCGGACCCCAACGGGGACTGGCGGCGCAGTGCCATCAAGCAGGTGGCGTCCGGGCGCTTCGGGGTGACCAGCCACTACCTGACCAACTGCACCGACATCCAGATCAAGATGGCCCAGGGCGCCAAGCCCGGTGAGGGCGGCCAACTCCCGGGGCACAAGGTGTACCCGTGGGTGGCCGAGGTGCGGCACTCGACGCCGGGCGTCGGGCTGATCTCCCCGCCGCCGCACCATGACATCTACTCGATCGAGGATCTGGCGCAGCTGATCCACGATCTGAAGAACGCCAACCCGCACGCCCGCATCCACGTGAAACTGGTGAGCGAGAACGGTGTCGGCACCGTCGCCGCCGGTGTCTCGAAGGCACACGCCGATGTGGTGCTGATCTCCGGTCATGACGGCGGCACCGGGGCCACCCCGCTGACGTCGCAGAAGCATGCCGGCGCCCCGTGGGAGCTCGGCCTGGCCGAGACCCAGCAGACCCTGCTGCTCAACGGACTTCGCGACCGCATCGTGGTGCAGGTCGACGGCCAGCTCAAGACCGGCCGCGATGTGGTGATCGCCGCGCTGCTCGGCGGCGAGGAATTCGGCTTCGCCACCGCACCGCTGGTGGTCTCCGGCTGCATCATGATGCGGGTGTGCCACCTCGACACCTGCCCGGTGGGTGTGGCGACCCAGAATCCGGTGCTGCGCCAGCGCTTCAACGGCAAGCCCGAGTTCGTGGAGAACTTCTTCATGTTCATCGCCGAAGAGGTGCGGGAACTGATGGCCCAGTTGGGCTTCCGCACCATCAACGAGATGGTCGGCCAGGTCGGCGCGCTGGACACCACCCAGGCCGCCGAACACTGGAAGGCGCACAAGCTGGACCTGGCGCCGGTGCTGCACGAGCCCGACTCGGCGTTCATGAACCAGGATCTGTACTGCAGCTCGCGGCAGGATCACGGTCTGGACAAGGCGCTGGACCAGCAGCTGATCACCCAGTGCCGGGAGGCCCTGGACACCGGGACGCCGGTGCGGTTCACCACCAAGATCGCCAATGTGAACCGGACCGTCGGCACGATGCTGGGCCACGAGGTCACCAAAGCCTATGGCGGGCAAGGGCTTCCGGACGGCACCATCGACATCACCTTCGAGGGGTCGGCCGGCAACAGCTTCGGCGCGTTCGTGCCGCGCGGTATCACGCTGCGCGTGCACGGCGACGCCAACGACTACGTCGGCAAGGGGTTGTCCGGCGGCCGGATCGTGGTGCGGCCACCGGGCAACGCACCCAGTGACTATGTCGCCGAGGACAACATCATCGCGGGCAACGTCATCCTGTTCGGCGCGACCACCGGGCAGGCCTTCCTGCGCGGTCAGGTCGGCGAACGGTTCGCGGTGCGCAACTCCGGTGCACAGGCCGTCGTCGAGGGCGTCGGTGACCACGGGTGTGAATACATGACCGGCGGCACGGTCGTCATCCTGGGCCGTACCGGTCGCAACTTCGCGGCGGGTATGTCCGGTGGCGTCGCGTACGTCTACGACCCGGACGGCCGGCTGCCCGGCAATGTGAACGGTGAGATGGTCGACCTCGACGACCTGGCCGCCGAGGATCTCGAGGTGTTGCAGGAGATGATCGTGGCACATGTCGATACGACGGACTCGGCGGTGGGCCGCCGGATCCTGGCCGACTGGGACGGCGCGGCGAAGCAGTTCGTGAAGGTCATGCCCCGTGACTACAAGCGGGTGCTGGAGGCCATCGAAGAGGCCGAGAACTCGGGTCAGGACGTGAACGAGGCGATCATGGCGGCGGCCCGTGGCTGATCCGAGCGGTTTCCTCAAGCACACCGTCCGCCAGACTCCGGCCCGGCGGCCGGTCGACCTGCGCCTGCAGGACTGGAAAGAGGTCTACGAGGACTTCGACCACGAGACGCTGCAGGTGCAGGCCTCGCGCTGCATGGACTGCGGTATCCCGTTCTGCCACAACGGGTGCCCGCTCGGGAATCTGATCCCGGAGTGGAACGACCTGGTGTACCGGGATCGCTGGCGCGACGGTATCGAGCGGTTGCACGCCACCAACAACTTCCCGGAGTTCACCGGCCGGCTGTGCCCGGCGCCGTGTGAGGCGTCCTGCGTGCTGGGTATCAACCAGGATCCGGTGACCATCAAGCAGGTCGAGGTCGAGCTCATCGACAACGCCTTCGACCAGGGCTGGGTCACACCGATGATCCCGACCGTGCGGACGATGAAGAAGGTGGCCGTCGTGGGTTCCGGCCCGGCCGGACTGGCCGCGGCCCAACAGCTGACCCGTGCCGGTCACAGCGTGACGGTGTTCGAGCGGGCCGACCGTATCGGCGGGCTGCTGCGCTACGGCATTCCCGAGTTCAAGATGGAAAAGCGCCACATCGACCGTCGGCTGGAGCAGATGGCGGCCGAGGGGACCCAGTTCCGCACCGGGGTGAACGTCGGGGTGGACATCACCGTCGAGCAGTTGGACGAGGAGTTCGACGCCGTCGTGTTGGCCGGCGGTGCCACCGCCTGGCGTGACCTGCCGATCCCGGGCCGTGAGCTCGACGGCATCCATCAGGCGATGGAGTACCTGCCGTGGGCCAACCGCCTGCAGCAGGGTGACGACGTGGCGGGAGCGGACGGCGAACCGCCGATCACCGCCAAGGGCAAGAAGGTCGTCATCATCGGCGGCGGTGACACCGGTGCCGACTGCCTGGGCACGGCGCACCGCCAGGGTGCGGCGAGCATCCACCAGTTTGAGATCATGCCGCGCCCGCCGGAGACGCGCGCCGAGTCGACGCCGTGGCCGACCTACCCGCTGATGTACCGGGTGGCCTCGGCGCACGAAGAGGGCGGCGAGCGGGTCTTCTCGGTCAACACCGAGGAGTTCTGTGGAACCGACGGCCGGGTGTCCTCGCTGAAGGTGCACGAGGTGCAGATGAAGGCCGGCAAGTTCGAGAAGGTCGAGGGGTCGGACTTCGAGCTGGAGGCCGACATCGTCTTCCTGGCGATGGGTTTTGTGGGCCCGGAGCGCGAGGGCCTGCTGACCGAGCTGGGTGTCGAGCTGACCGACCGCGGCAACGTCTCCCGCGACAAGGACTTCCAGACCAATGTGCCGGGCGTGTTCGTGGCCGGCGACATGGGGCGCGGACAGTCGTTGATCGTGTGGGCGATCGCCGAGGGCCGCGCCGCTGCGGCCGGTGTCGACCGTTACCTGATGGGCGAGTCCGCGTTGCCACGGCCGATCGCGCCGACGGCCGCGCCCCAGCGATGAGCGCTTGCGCGAAGAGCATTTCGATTAGCTGAGCGCTTGCGCGAAGAGCATTTCGATCAGCTGAGCGCTTGACGTCGAGTCACATCAGCAACACAAGTCACAGCAGAAACATCCGATTTTTAATCGGCGTGCCGGTTGGTGTTAGCCGCGTCACAGGTGTCTAATGGCTGAGCAGGGGTCGTGCGGTAAAGTGACCCCACGGTGCAGCTATTCGCCGACCGCAGGAGTTCCTACCGTGTACATGACACCCAATTCACGGTCACTGGTGAGTCGAATCGCCTGGTCATGGTTGCGTCACCCGCGTCGCAGCCGTGAGTTCCCAGCTAAGCACGAGCGCCTCATCACCTCCGCCGAGTTACTCCGATACGGCTACTGACCCGGTCCACCGGGCCTCGGCGGACCGGATCAGCATAGGTTTGCCGAATCGTAATAATTTCGTGACCGTCATATTTAGGAACGGGCCAGCAGCCCCGAATCCCTGATGGTCTCCGCGAGTGGTTCCAACACGGCGGGGTCATACGGCGGCGGCAGGTAGATGATCGCGAGGTCGAGGCCCTCGGCGCCCAGCGCGATGGCGTCCTCGACGACTCGGCGATAGTTGCGATCCTCGCCGAGCCGAATATGAGCCGACAGCGTGATCTCTTTCGGGTCGCGACCGATATCGGCGCAGTGCGCCGCCAGCACGTCGCGCTTGCGGGCGAACTCCTCCGGCGTGCCGCCTACGAAGTTCCAGTGGTCGGCATACTTCGCGGTGATCTTGAGGGTGCGCTTCTCGCCGTTGCCGCCGATGCAGAACGGGGGATGCGGTTGCTGCGGGCCCTTGGGTTCGTTGCGGGCGTCCTTGAGTTGGTAGAACTTGCCGTCGAACGTGGTGGATTCCTGGCTCAGCAGGCCCTTGAGGACCTCGCAGGCCTCCTCGAAGCGGTCGAAACGCTCCTTGATGGAACCGAGTTCGATGCCGTACGCGCCGGATTCCTCCTCGTTCCAGCCGGCGCCGATCCCGAGTTCCAGGCGCCCGCCGGAGATGATGTCCAG
The DNA here is from genome assembly GCF_002086115.1 of Mycolicibacterium bacteremicum. GTDB lineage: Bacteria > Actinomycetota > Actinomycetes > Mycobacteriales > Mycobacteriaceae > Mycobacterium > Mycobacterium bacteremicum. The sequence goes on along the minus strand of NZ_MVHJ01000019.1, from coordinate 79,191 downwards.
CGCCGAGGCCATGTTGGCCAACACGGCGGGGTGCCGGTAATGGATGCCGGTGACCAGAACGCCGACCCGCAGCCGCTCGGTGGCCTGCGCCAGCGCGGTCAGCGTCGTCCAGCCCTCCAGGCACGGGCCGGTCGAATCGGAGAAGATCGGATAGAAGTGATCGAACGTCCACCCGGACTGGAAAACGTCGATGTCATCGGCGGTCTTCCAGATGGCCAGCATGTCCGACCAGGTGGTGTTCTGCGGTGAGGTTTTGAAGGCAAAGTCCACACTTGGTCAACGACCATCCGCGGGCGATAAATTCCGGCATACCCGCCGTGATCGGCCGCGATGAGTTCGGTGTCCGCCGGAAGTCGATATGACCATGATCGATATGGGGACGGTGAGCGCGCGCACCGCGGCGGTACTCGGCGGTGTTCGCGACGGTCAATTGAGCGGTCCGACGCCATGCGCGGAACTGTCGGTGGGGCAGGTGGTGGCGCATGTGGGCCAACTGGCCGCGGCCTTCGGGGCCGCGGCGGCCAAGAACCTCGGCGAGCTGACCGACAGCCCGCCCGGCGCCGATGGTTACCCTCTCGACGAGGGCTGGCGGGACGACTATCCCGCCCGGCTCACCGCATTCGCGCAGGCGTGGCGGGCGCCGCAGGCATGGGCCGGGATGACCAGGGTGGGGGCCGTCGACCTGCCGGGTGAACTCTGCGGCCTGGTCGCACTGACCGAGGTGGTGGTGCACGGGTGGGATATCGCGGTCGCCACCGGACAGGCCTACACCGTCGATGACGACATCGCGACGGTGCTGCTCGGGCATCTGACCGCCTTCACCGCCGGTGGTCCGGTCGAGGGACTGTTCGGCGCACCGGTGACAATCGCCGCGGACGCCGGCGACTTCGCCCGGGCGCTGGCGTTGAGCGGCCGTGACCCCGCGTGGGGCCGTGTGTGACCGGGCGGGTGTGACCGGGCGGCGGCCCGGGCACACTTGATTCATGGACCGTATCGACCCGGTGGCCGCACTACGCCGCATCGCGTACTACAAGGACCGGGCCCGCGAGGACTCGCGCCGGGTGATGGCCTACCGCAAGGCCGCCGATGTGGTGGAAGCGATGACTCCCGAACAGCGGGAGAAAGTCGGCAAGACCAACAGCTGGCAGACATTGCCGGGTGTCGGGCCCAAGACCGCCAAGGTCATCGCCCAGGCGTGGGCCGGCCGGGAGCCCGAGACGCTGGTCGAATTACGGGAGAGCGCAGCAGATCTCGGCGGTGGGGAGATTCGCGCCGCGATCAAGGGCGACCTGCATCTGCACTCGAATTGGTCCGACGGGTCCGCTCCGATCGAGGAGATGATGGCCACCGCTCAAGAGCTCGGCCACGAATATTGCGCCCTGACCGACCATTCCCCGCGGCTGACCGTCGCCAACGGCCTCTCGCCGGAGCGGTTGCGTGCCCAGCTCGACGTCATAGACGAACTGCGCGAACAGTTTCCCGGTCTGCGCATCCTGACCGGAATCGAGGTCGACATCCTCGACGACGGCACGCTGGACCAGGAACCCGAACTGCTCGAGCGCCTCGACATCGTCGTCGCCAGCGTGCATTCGAAGCTGAAGATGGATGCACCGGCGATGACGCGCCGGATGGTGCGTGCGGTGTCCGGTGGTCAAGCCGATGTACTGGGCCACTGCACCGGGCGGCTGGTGGAGGGGGGCCGGGGGACGCGTCCGGAGTCACAGTTCGACGCCGAGGCGGTGTTCACCGCGTGCCGGGACAACGGTGTAGCGGTGGAGATCAATTCGCGTCCCGAGCGGCGCGACCCGCCGACCCGGCTACTGGAGCTGGCCTTACAGATCGGCTGCGACTTCTCGATCGATACCGACGCGCACGCCCCCGGCCAGCTCGACTTCCTGGGCTACGGCGCGCAACGCGCCCTGGATGCCGGGGTGCCGGTGGACCGCATCGTCAACACGTGGTCTGTCCAGCGGTTGTTGGAGTGGGCCGGCCCGAACCGCTAGCTCGCCGATGTGAACGGATTGTGTTCGGCGATCAGCTTTTCCATCCGCGCCTCATCGATGCGGGCATGCACGCTGGCTGATTCCTGCTGATCCCGGATCACCTTGGCGAGTGTGAAGGCGCTGGTGACGAGAAACAGCACCGACATCGCCAGGAACATGCGCTGCCAGAAGTCGAGGGGCAGGAACGTGATTCCGGCCAGCACGCCGAGGAAGCTCACGCCGAAGGCGATGTGCGCTTGCAGGGAGAATGCTGCGGTGACCTTTGCCGTGTCGCTGAATGCGTTCATGGCCCCACCCTGCCCGACGGTGGCCGTGCGGCGAATGGGTGAAACTACTCAATCCGGCAGCATCGGCATCTCCAGACCCGGGTCGCGCCCCACCAGTACTCCGCGGGTGACCGACGCGTTGCCGAAGCGCTGACGGACCTCGTCGACGGCGGCGTCCAACGCGCCCTGGTCGACCGGTGTGCCGAACGGCAGCTCCAGCTGGGCGGCGCCGTCGCGATCGATGTTCGAGACCGCGAAACCGACCAGGGTCAGCCCGCGTTCGGCGATAAGCGGCCCGGCCCCGGCCAGCAGGTCACGAGCCGCCGCGAGCACCGCCTCGGTGGATGCGGTCGCCCGGGCCATGGTGTGCGAACGGGTGACCCGGCCGAAGTCCGCGAAGCGCAGGCGCAGCACGACCGTCCGCCCGGTCCGCCCCGATGCCCGCATCCGCCGTGTGATGCGGTCGACGAGGTTGACCACCACGGCGTCGATCTCGGCGTCGGACATGCTGCTGCCCGCTCTGCCCAGCGCGCGCTGCGCCCCGACCGAGCGCCGCCGGACGCCGGTGACGACGCGGCGACGGTCGATATTGTGCGCCAGTGCGAACAGCTGCCTGCCCATCGCGGGGCCGACCATGGCGCCGAGTGAGGTCTCGCTGAGCTCGGCGACATCGGCCACGGTGTGGATGCCGTGGGTGCGCATCTTGTCGGCGGTCTTGGCGCCGACGCCCCAGAGCCGGCGCACCGGCAGCGGATGCAGGAACGCCAGTTCGCGGTCGGGCGGAACCAGCAGCAGTCCGTCGGGCTTCGCCTCCTGGCTGGCGACCTTGGCCAGGAACTTGGTGCGCGCGATCCCGACCGTGATCGGCAGGCCGACATCGATGCGGACCCGCTCGCGCAGCTGTGCCCCGATCTGCACCGGGGTGCCCGACACCCTGCCGAGCCCGCCCACGTCGAGAAAGGCCTCGTCGACCGACAGCGGTTCGACCAGTGGGGTGGTGTCGCGGAAGACCTCGAACACCGCTCGGCTGGCGTCGGTGTAGGCCCGCATCCGGGGCGGGACGACGATGGCGTGCGGGCAGAGCCGTCTGGCCTCGTATCCACCCATGGCCGTGCGCACCCCGTAGGCCTTGGCTTCGTAACTGGCGGCCAGCACCACGCCGCGGCCGACGATCACCGGCCGGCCGCGCAGGCTCGCGTCGTCGCGCTGCTCGACGGAGGCGTAGAACGAGTCGAGATCAGCATGCAGGATGGTCGCCAACCCGTCACGTGCGCCGGACACGAACACATGTTCGCATCCGGCTCCGACAAGATCAGGGTGCGGTGCCGTAGATGCTGGTCAGCCAGATATGCGTGAGAGTATCCACGACCCGGTCATGGTCGACCGAAGGCCGGTCGCCGGCCAGCGTGGCCATCATCATCTTCTCGTTCATCAGGTTCAGTGAGGTCGCGAGATCCAGCGCGGGCAACGTGTCCGGCGCCGCACCGCGCTGGCGTTCGGCGTTGATCAGGGCCGCGGTCAACCCGATCCACTTCTGCATGAGGCCGGCCCAGATGGCGCGGAACTCCGGGCTGCTGCTGACCGCCTCCGCCCCGGCGCGCGCCGTGGCCGGATGCGAGCCGAACGAGCTGAAGAAGATCTCGATACCGCGCCGGATCGCCTCGTGCGGTTCGGTGGGCATGGTGTCCATCGCGTTGTCGAAGCCGGTGTCCGCGCGCTTGATCAGCGGGTCCATCAGCGACAGCAGCACCGCCTCCTTGGAGGCGAAGTAGAAGTAGAACGTGGGCCGGGAGATACCGGCACCCTTGGCCAGGTCGTCGACGGAGATCTCAGCGAACGATCGATGCTCGATGAGCCGGGCGGCGGTGTCCAGAATCGCCTGTTGCCGCTCGTCCCCGGAGGGACGCGCGGCACGGCGTCCGCGACTCGAGCCGGCGATGGTCACGGCCTCACCTTAACACCGTGTCGACTTTCTCAACACACCGTTGACTGACTCAACACCATGTTGATACCGTCGGTCCCATGAACGAACACTTCGACGTCGTGATCGTCGGTGCCGGCATCTCCGGTATCAGCACCGCCTGGCATCTGCAGGACCGCTGCCCGTCCAAGAGCTACGTCATCCTGGAGCGCCGGGAGAACATCGGTGGCACCTGGGACCTGTTCAAGTACCCCGGTATCCGGTCGGACTCCGACATGTTCACCCTCGGCTTCCGGTTCAAGCCCTGGACCTCGTCCCGCTCGATCGCCGACGGCGCCTCGATCTGGAACTACATCAACGAGGCCGCCGTGGAGAACGGCATCGACAAGCACATCCGCACCGGCCAGAAGGTCACCGCCGCGGACTGGTCCGATACCGACAACCGGTGGACCGTCACCGTCGAGGCCGACGGTGAGCAGAAGCAGATCACCGCGTCCTTCCTGTCCGTCTGCAGTGGCTACTACAACTACGACGAGGGCTACTCGCCGACCTTCGTCGGCTCCGAGGACTTCACGGGTCAGATCATCCACCCGCAGCACTGGCCGGAGGATCTGGACTACGCGGGCAAGAAGATCGTCGTGATCGGGTCGGGTGCCACCGCCGTCACACTGATCCCGTCACTGGTCGACGGTGGGGCCGGGCATGTGACGATGCTGCAGCGGTCGCCGACCTACATCGGGTCGTTGCCGCTGGAGGATCCGGTGGCCGTACAGGCCAACAAGTATCTGCCCAAGCACATGGCGCACTTCGTGAACCGTTGGAAGGCCATCGGATACGCCACCGGTCAGTACCAGATCGCCCGGCGCTTCCCGTCGGTGTTCAAGAAGGCGTTGCGGCAGATGGCCACTCGCCGGTTGCCCAGGGACTTCGACTACGACAAGCACTTCAGCCCACGCTACGACCCGTGGGACGAGCGAGTCTGCCTGGCGCCCAACGGCGATCTGTTCAAGGCGATCCGGTCGGGCAAGGCCGACGTGGTCACCGACATCATCGAGAAGTTCGACGAGACCGGTATCACGCTGGCCTCCGGCCAACACCTGGACGCCGACATCATCATCACCGCAACGGGTTTGAACATGCAGCTGTTCGGCGGCGCGAAGGCGCTGCGCAACGGTGAGCCGATCGACCTGACCAAGTCGATGACCTACAAGGGTCTGATGCTCTCCGGCGTGCCCAACATGGCGATCACCTTCGGGTACACCAACGCATCCTGGACCCTGAAGGCCGACCTGGTCTCGGAGTTCATCTGCCGCGTGCTGAACTACATGGACGACAACGGATTCGACCGGGTCGAGCCGCAGCACCCGGGGGCCGCGATCAAGGAAGAACCGTTCATGGACTTCACCCCGGGCTACTTCCGCCGGGCCATGGATTCGCTGCCCAAATCGGGTTCGGAGGCGCCCTGGCGACTCAAGCAGAACTACTTCATCGACCTGCGCACCATCCGGTACGGCAAGGTCGACGAGGAGTCGCTGCTGTTCACCAAGCACCGGGCGGCCGTCTCGGCCTGATTGCCCGGCGAGCAGACGCAAATCCCCCCGAAAGATGCCCTTTTCGGGGGGATTTACGTCTTCTCGCGCCAGGTGGGTCGGCCGACGGGGGTCATGCGCCGCCTCCGGCGACGGGGGTCATGCGCCGCCTCCGGCGACGACGACAATCCCGTCCTCGTCGCTGTAGGCGATCTCCCCGGGGACGAACGTCACCCCGCCGAAGCTCACCTCGACATCCCGTTCGCCCGCACCGGTTTTGGTGCCCTTGCGCGGATTGGTGCCCAGCGCCTTGATGCCGACGTCGATGGTGCGCAGCGCCGCCGCGTCCCGCACCGCCCCGTGCACGATCACCCCGGCCCACCCGTTGTCGGCCGCGAGCCCGGCGATGATGTCGCCGACCAGTGCGGTGTGCAGCGATCCGTTGCCGTCGACCACGAGTACGCCGCCATCGCCGGGGGTCGACAGGATCGACTTCAGCAGGGCGTTGTCCTGGAAACAGCGCACCGTGGTGATCGGGCCGGCGAACTCGGTGCGCGCACCGAAATTGCGCAATTGCAGATCGCAGCTGCGGACGTCGGGATAGATCTCGTCGACCAGATCGGCCGTGGCGCGGGGCTGGACAGTCATTCCATGATGCTAGCGATGACCACATCGTGGACGAACTGGGCCAACCCGGGCTCGACATCGTCGTAGTACGCCGTGAACCGGGCGTCGGCGAGGTACATCTCGACGAGATTGCGGTGCATCTCGCCGCCGCACTCGTAGAACCGCTCGATGGATGCGCGGTGCCGGGCGGTCAGCGCGTCGGCCTCCGGTGATCCCGCGGTGACGCCGGACCGCTTGGCAGCGGCCAGATCGGCAAGCAATGCATCGCCCTCGGCCTTGATGTCGATCCAGTCCTGCTTGCTCAGCTGCGCGACGCGGCGCCGGGACTGTTCCCACTCCGCGGTGTCACCCCACCGCTGCTGCGCCTCGACCGCGTACTCGGCGCCGAAGGCCGTGGTGCCGAAGATCTCCACCTGCTCCTGAGCGGTCAACTGGATTCCTGCGTGGTGTGCGTCCATGAGTTCCTCCACTGCCTTGATGGTGCGCTGCAGTCCCTCGGCACGTTCCAGTAGCAGAGCGTGCTGACGGCGCAGCCGGGACAGCTCGTCGGCCTCGGGGTCGTCGAGCAGGACGCGGATCTCCTCGAGCGGCAACCCGGCCTCGCGGTAGACGAGCACCAGGTGCAGCCGCTCCACATCGGCATCGGTGTATACCCGGTACCCGGCCGCCGTCCGCACGCTGGGCACCACCAGGCCGATGTGGTCGTAGTGGTGCAAGGTGCGCACGGACACCCCGGTCAGGGCGGCGACACCGCCGACAGTCCGTTCGTCCATGAACTCGACCATGGCCCCTGACGTCGCGTCAGGGTCAAGTCCGGATCAGCCCTCGTCGTCGCCGCGGCGGGTCCACAGGACCACCACCACGGCAAGCAGGCCGACCGCGATCGCGACGGCCAGCGGCAGCCGGGACTGGTCCGGGCCGACGGCGGGCGCGACGGTGGGGACGGGCGAGGCCGCGGCCACGGTGGACTTCGCCTGGGCGGCAACCTCTTTGGCGGCTTCTTTGACGATGGCGGTCGGTTCGGCCTGCTCAACGACCGGCGGTGCCGCCGCGGCGGGCGGGGCCTTCTTGGCCGGTGCCTTCTTCGCGGGCGCAGCCTTCTTGGCCGGTGCCTTCGCCGGCGCAGCCTTCTTCGCCGCCGCCTTCTTGGCCGGCGTCGCCTTCACCGGAGCGGCCTTCTTGGCGGGCGCCTTCTTGGCGGGCGGGGCGGGCGGCGTGGGCTCGGCCGGGCCGTCCGCGGGCAGGCCGGGGTCAGCCGGGTCCTTCTGCTCGGGAAGGTCCTGCTCGTCGGCCATGGCTCAGCTCCTCTGCCGGGTGGAATCGGAAATCCCCATCATGCCAGCAGCCCAAACCGGCTAACCGGTCACCGCCAACGCCGCGGCCAGGGTGAGGGCCACTGCCATCAATGCCAGCTCGGTGCCAGAGCGTCGGGCAGAGACCTGCGCGCTGACCCGGTGCCCACGTGCCGAGGGCAGCCACTGTGACCTGTTCTGCCAGGCCAGCGCCATCAGACCGGCGGTCACCACCACCTTGGCCAGCAGGAGTCTGCCGTACCCGGAGCCGATCAATGCCGCCGGCGAGCCCAGCGTCACCGCCGCGCTGAGCACGCCGCCGACGAGCAGCACCAGCACGCACCACAGCGACAACACCGAGAACCGCGGCAGGACGCGCGCCCACTGCCCACGGTGCCCGACGGTCAGCACCAGCGCGGCCAGCAGGCCGCACCACACCGCCGCGGCCAGCGCGTGCAGCGTCACCGCGACGCCGCCGAGCGCGCTGTCGGAGAGGTGACCGGCCAACGTGCGCGAGGCGGTTCCCAACGCGGCGATGCCGGCGATCAACGCGGTCGGCCGGGTACCGCGCACCGTCACGGCCGCGGCGACGACCGCGGCGGCACACAGCACGCTGATCAGGTCGGCCCGCCCGGCGACCGTGGCCGTCGCGTACTCGGCCGTGGTCCGCACCCCCAGATCCAGGACGGTGACGTCGGCCGTCGCCGCCGCGGCGATCACCAACCGGACCAACTCGGCGACCAGCCAGACCCCGGCAGCGACCGCCAGGACCGGTGCACTGCGCCCGGCCAGTTCGGCGCGATGGCGCGGCACATCGAGGAACGGCACCGCGGCCAGTCCGAGGACCACCACCGCCGAACCATCGGCGAGCATCCGGGTCAGCGCGGTGGGCAGCGACAGCTGCGGCCGGGCGAGCGCCCACGCCAATGAGACGCCGGCAGCCATGACGAACACCGCAAGACCGGCCCGCCGCAACCGGCTCACGTGCGGCGGCGTCGGCTCCACCACACGCCGGCCCCGACCAGAACCACCGCACCCGCGATGAACGGCCACACCGGTAGACCGGACTCGTCGGCCGGCACATCCGGAGCGGGCGCGGTCACCGGCGGACCGGGCGTACCGGTGCGGGCCACGGTGAGCTCGAACGACCAGGAACCGCTGATGACGTGCCCGTCGGCGGAGGTGACGCGGTAGTTGGCGGTGTAGGTGCCCGCCGGACCGAGCGGGCGCAGATCCACCTCGGCGACCGGACCGCTGACCCGCGGATCACCGGTCGACCAGAGGTTGCCGTCGGGACCGACGACCGTCATCGCCGCAAAGGCGGTCTGCAGATCCTCGCTGAACGTCGCGGACACCACGGCGGGCGCCTCGGCCAGGGTGGCCCCGGCCGCCGGATCGGTGGACACCAGCGCGGCATGCGCGGAGGCGACACCGGCGCCGCCGGATCCGAGCACGGCCAACAGCGCCGCGACCACGGCGGTGAACAGCCGGATCACGGCAGGCCGAGCCGGGCCAGGATGTCGGCGTCGATACCGTCGAGCTGATCGCCGATGGCGGTGTGCGCCGCGCGGCGGCGGGCCGACGGCATGTTCTCGGCGGCGGTGACGGCCGCGGCCAGATCGGTCAGCCGGTCGCCGACCGCGGTGACGAACGCGCGCGTCTCGGCGTCCTTGGGGTTCTTCTCGGCGACCCGCCGAACGGCCTGCTCGGCGCCGGTGATGCGCGCCGACAGCGCCGCGCCGTGGCCGGAGAACTGACCGACCTGACTGAGCGGCACCCCGAGCTGGTCCGCGCGGCGCTGATCGAGCAGCCCGCGCGCGGCGATGGCACCGCGATAGGCAAGCGGCACCAGCACCGGGGCCAGCAACCGGGACACCGTCAGCGCCCGGCGCACCTTGATGGGGGACAGCAGCTTGCCCTCGCGGACAGCCCGCAGCTGGGTCTCGGCGATCTTGAGCGCCGCCCGGTCGCTGTCCTGCTGGGCCTTGAGCTGAGCCTTCACCGCGCGGGCCGCGGCCTTGCGATCGGCCTTGATGCGCCGGGCATCATTCTTGGCGGCGAGCCGGGCTTCCAGCTTGGCCTTCGCCTTGATCGCCCGGGCCTCGGCGCGCCGGGTCGCACGGCTCTTGCGTCGCGTGAACAGGGCCATCGGCGGCGCCTCCCGGTCATATCGTCGATGTGGTGGGTGGACGGCATGGGCACATGCCGCCGTTGCGGCCAACCCTATCGCTCTACCATGCCCACCACCCTCAGGCGCCCTGCGGGCCGGCTGGTTTACGCGCTGCAGCAAACAGCATCCACGGGGTGTGCGACAATTGCCGAAACGACTGCTGATCTGCACGGTGACGCCTTGAAGGGGTGGTGACGACGTGGGTTCGCGCATGCGAGTCGCCGCGGCTGTCTGCCTCGTGTGCTCCGGCTTGCTGATCGGCACCGCCTCCAGCGCAATCGCATTCGCCGAGCCGGACACCGAAAGTGAGCCGTCCGGGGACCGGAACGCCGGTGCGGAAACGCGTCCGCAGGGCGCCGTGTCCACCCGCGCCGGGTTGCCCCGTCCCCGGGTCGCGGCCCCGCCGATCGGGCGGCGTGGACAGCTGTCGGTTACCCCCGATCCGGCCGGGAAGACCGACCCCGAGACCGGTGACAGCAAACTTCCCCAGGAGCCGGGCGAGGCATCCCCCGGCGAGCCCGCGGCTGATGCGGGCGAATTACCGGCGGACCCGAACGGCACCGACGAGGCGACCGGGGACGACCGCGACACGGCGGATCAGGCCGTCCGGGAGCCCGCCGATCCGAAGGATCCCAAAGATCCCGACGACGACGAGTGCGGCTGGTGGTGGCCGAGCCCGCCCGACGGGGGCTTTCCATCATCGGGAACCGGCGACGGGTACGACGGCGGCGCCGCGCCACCGGCCGGGCGGCCGGCGGTCCCTCCTGCCATTGACCTGCCGGGCCGTCCGGTTCCGGAAATCCCCTTGGCTGCCGCGAATCCCGGACCATCGGTGCCGGCGCCCGGGCCGGCCGTACCCGCCGCGCTGCCGATGCCGATGCCGCCGCTGCCGGTGGCCGCCCTGCCGCCCGCCGCACCCGGTGCGGGCGGTGCAGGCCGCGGCGGCGCCTCGGGCGGGTCCGTTGCCGCCCGCCCCGCACCCCCGGCCACGCGCGGCGCGCCACCCGCCGAGCGCCCGGCGCCGCCACGCAGCGTCGACGCGGTGCCCGCGTCTTACCGGGCCGGTTACGGCGAACACCTACGCACTGCGCCGATGTCGACGGTGGCCGCGATGGCGGTGCCCGGAGCAACCGGCATCATGCTGCTCACCGGAGTGGGGGGATTGATCGGCTACCGACAGGCCCGTGCGGGCCTGACGATCCGGTCGACGGGTTCGGGGCGGTTCGTGAGTTGACCGGTTTTCCTCGCGAGCAGCGAACGTCAGCGCCATAGTGGAAAGGTTGGAAAGGGGGACATCATGCCTGCCAGTCGTCGCGTCACCCGCGCCGTGAGCTCCGTGCTGGACCTGGCCCCGCGCAAGGGGGAGGTCTCGCTGCCGCGTCTTGTCGAGGCAGTGGCCGAGGATCAGGGCCGTCCGATCCAGATCAAGATGGCAGACCTGCCGTCCGGGGTGTGCGGCCAGTGGCGCCAGTACGCCGACCACGATGTCTTCCTGATCCAGAAGGGTCTGCCGGCCTGGGACCGCACGCTGGCCCACGAGCTGGGCCACCTGGTGCTCGGTCATGCCGGTACCCCTGTCGTCGAGGCCGCCCGCGAGGTGACCGAGCTGGCCACCTCGGATCTGATCGGGTACATGCTCAACCAGCGGACCGGTTGCATGGGCCCGGCCGGTGAGGAGGCCGAGCAGGAGGCCGAGGACTTCGCCGCCCTGCTGATCTACCGGCTCGGCAGGCTGCCCTCGGATCGATCATCGATCGTGCAGGTGCGCCTCGGAGAGGCGTTTGGTTGACCGTCTGGGTGATCGCCGGTCTGCTCGGACTGGCGACCGGCCTGCGCATCGGCTGGGCGCTGGTCAACAAGCAGTCGCTGGTGAGCACGGCGATGATCCTCGCGCTGGGCAGCCTGGGCATCGTCGCCGCGTTGAATTGGCAGCCGTTGACGCTGTTGATCGACACCGCGTTGCGCTGGCCCAACATCTCCGTCGCGCTCAGCCAGGTGGCCCTGATCGCCTGTGCGGCGGGCAGTTGCGTGATGATCACGACGGTGGCCTCGGACCGCAAGCCGACGACGATCCGGCGGATCGCGATCGCGCAGTACGTCGTGGCCGCCGGTATCGCGGCCGCCACGCTGGTGGGATTCTTCCGCCGCGAGCAGGAACCGGAGATGGCGCCGGAGGAATACCTGCGTCGGCACCTGGCCCCGGGCGGATCCTCGGCCTGGCTGCTGCCGATGCTCTACGTGCTGCTGGCGCTGACCCTGGTGGCCTGGGCGGGTGTGCGTCATTCCAACCGCACCCGGCGCGGCCGGGCACTGTTCGTCTTCAGCGTCGGCATGGTGCTGATGGTGTTGGCCAGCGCCTTCTTCCTGCTGCGGGCGGTCGGTAACACCGATGTGCTCGGTGTCGGCGCCGCAGCCACCCTGCTGGGCTGCGCCATGCTGGTGGTCGCCGGCGGGTCGCTGCTGCCCAGCATCGAGGACTGGTTCGGGGCCCGCCGCGAGATGCGCACGATCCAGCCGCTGCTGGCCGAACTCAACGAGCGCCATCCCGATGTGGGTATCGGGGTGCGTCCGCGCGGGCCGTTGCTGTTCCGGGTCGCCGAGCAGATGTCGCTGATCTCGGACTCGTTGTATCTGGAAGCCATTGCCGCCGAGGGACTGCGCCGCCGCCGGGTCGACGCCGGCTCCGGCCTGCGCGACAGCGAGCAGAGTCTCAACATCGCCGAGATCGGCGATCTCGCGGACCTCGATTCCCCGCCGGTGCCCGCGGACGAACAGGCGCGCGGCATCGCCGGCTGGATCTTCGACGGCCGCGGCGAGGGCCGCGAGGACGCGCATGCCGCGTTCCCGGGGCTGAACTGGCTGCGCCAGCCGGCCACGTTCTCCGACCGGGAGTGGATCCTGGCGATCGCCGAGCAGTACCGGGCGCTGGTCCAACAGCCCTGAACGCACAAACGGTGCCTCGCGCTTGCGCGCTCGGCACCGTTTGGTGGTGATCCGTGGAGGAATCAGCCGTCGAGGTTCTCCCGGCGACGGAGCTCGTCGACCTTCTGGGCCAGGTCCTGCTGGGACTCGGCAGACAGCCCGACCGTCCGGGCGGCGATGCGGCGCACGCCCTCATCGCGCATGTTGGCCAGCCAGGTCAGTTCCTTGTCGAGCTTCTCGTAGTATTCGTCGTCGGTGAAGTACGCCGGCTTGATCCGGAAGAAGTTGGCCAGCGCAGTCATGGTGGTCGCCGACGGGTTCGTACGGTTGCCAGAGCGCAGCTGGGACAGGTACGGCGCCGACATCGTGACACCCTCGGCCTTCAGCGCACCGATCACCTCGGCCGACGTGTGCGGTCCCCGACCGGGAGGGTAAACCGTATCGAAGAGGCGGTTCAGTCGGGCGGCGAACGTCTTGCTCATCTAACTTTCCTCCACATAGCTTACGAGCGGTCTGCGCTGGCTTCGTATTTGCTGATCATCGTAGCGAGAGATATCGCCACAACCAAGTGCAAACCACTGAAAAGTAACACTACCCCCACTTCGGGCTGCACGCGAGGTGGTGTAGCTGCATGTCAACCTCATATTGCCGGCTCGGACCGGTGAGCTGGCGAAGCTGAAAATAACGCTGACGCTGTTTTGCCCAGATCTCCTGATCTTGTCATGTAGTCACTCTGACCCCATAGCTGGCCGACTGTGCGCAGACGTCACACAGCAAAGTTCAGCACGGGATTTGCTGAGCTCGCGGGCGAAGTCGGGGAGCGGTAGACATGCCCAGCCCTTCGCTCTGCAACATAATTGCTGGTCCGCGCGCATCCGGTCCGCGCGAATGTGGCCGAACCGTTACCGACGGGGTTGCCGGCCCACCCCGCGGAACGGCGGGGGAACGCCGGGCGCTAGGCGGCGAGCAGCATCGCGAGGATGGCGGTGTCCGGGTGGCTGATCGGATCGACGCCGACCCGGCTCACCATCGAGGTGATGGTGCCGTCGGCCTCGGCCTCGACCCAGGCGGCGCGGTGCTCCAGCCCCAGGTGTGGGATGCCGGGGAGCAGGACGCAACCCGAGGCGGCGCCGGCGCACTCCGGCAGCGACGGTGTGGTCTCCGATGGCGGATGCAGCATGAGCAGCGCCGGCGGCTGGTGGTCGGCGAAGAATCCCGGCGGGACGGCGGACTCGCCGACCACCGGGCCCTCGGCCAGCACCAGCCCCACGGTGCCCGGCTCGGGCTGCTCGGGAAGTTCCTCGCGGACTCCGAAAATGGTTGTGGTGGAGAGCAGTCCGGGCAATGAGGCGACCCGTACGGCGACGATGAGCAGTTGCGCCCACTCCTTGGTCGAGTCCGGCCACCGGCCCGACACCACGAAGCCCTTCAGGGTTCCCCGGGAATGGAACGGGGCGATCTCCACTGCTCTACCGGAACCGGTGTCCATCTGGCCTCCCGACAGTCGCACGCCTGCTGCTCCGACACTGCTGTGGGTCGCTGTGACACAGGATGCGGCAGTGACGCATTAGCACGCAAGAGGAACCGAGTGCCAGCAGAATGCGGAAAGCCCCGCGTGCCGATGCACGCGGGGCTTCCGAAGAGCTCGCCGGTCTAGCCGAAGATAAGGCCGCCGGTCTGCGCGGTGGCCTTGGCGTAGCGGTCCTGAACGTCGGCCCAGTTGACGACGTTCCAGAACGCCTTCACGTAATCGGCCTTGACGTTCTTGTACTGCAGGTAGAAGGCGTGCTCCCACATGTCGACCTGCAGCAGCGGGATGATGCCCAGCGGGACGTTGGCCTGCTGGTCGTAGAGCTGGAAGGTCAGCAGGCGCTGGCCCAGGCTGTCGTAGCCCAGCACCGCCCAGCCCGAGCCCTGCAGACCGTTGGCCGCGGCGGTGAACTGCGCACGGAACTTGTCGAAGCTGCCGAACTGGTCGTCGATCGCGGCGGCCAGGTCGCCCTCGGGCTTGTCACCGCCATTGGGGGACAGGTTCTTCCACCAGATGCTGTGGTTGACGTGTCCGCCGAGGTGGAAGGCGAGGTTCTTCTCGTTCAGGAAGATGGCGGACTGGTCGTCGTTGGCGCGGGCTTCCTCGAGCTTGGCCACCGCGTCGTTCACGCCCTTGACGTAGGTGGCGTGGTGCTTGCTGTGGTGCAGTTCGTTGATCTGGCCGGAGATGTGGGGTTCCAGGGCGCCATAGTCGTAATCGAGGTCTGGCAGTGTGTATTCAGCCACTGGGTTCCTTCCTAGTCATGGGGATCACGGAGGAGTTCGGCGTCGGCAATCTCGACAACAAGCTCGAGGTCAACCTTGCTCCATCCCCGCGCGCACCGCAAGGAGCGGCTCCGCGACCGTGGACCGGGAAGCGATCAGAACAGGACGATGGCGGCGAGTACGCCGATGAGGATCAGCGCGATGACGGTCGCGCGGATGAGGGCAACAACCTGGTTGTTGGTGTAGTGATGGGACGACTGCCAATCGGACGGCGGCACGGCCGACCCTTGCCCAAGCGGGTGTGCTGCCATCAAGCGCTCCTGACCTGCACGATCACTGTGTCCCCCCAGTGAGATCTGTCACACGGACTGTTGTGACGCCGATCATAGACCCTGTTTGCCCGAGGCCGAAATCGGGTCCCTGGCACCCCGTCCAGGGGTCCGCCGGCAATCAAATCCGACCGATTCGAACCGGCGGGTAACTGCCGTCTGCGAAACTTAGTTCATCAATATTTTTGCTCGTCCGGCGCGTCGCTTGTTGATCGCCGGGCCCGTGAAAACCCGATTCATCCACAGGCCGAACCCGGATTCACAGTTGAAACGGGGGTCATCCCCAGCGATTCGACCCCCAGCCTGTGGATGAACCTGTGGAAACTGTGGATAGCAAGGACATTGCTGCCGGGGAATCGGTGCGTCGCCCGGCGGGGCGTGCCAGCATGGTCGGTATGTCTGACGGGGATGTGCAGCAGATCGAGGTCGGCCGGCTGCCGGCGGAGTTCGGGGCGGACGCCGTGCTGCTCGATGTGCGCGAGGACGATGAGTGGCAGAACGGGCACATCGCGGGCGCCCAGCACATCCCGATGGGCGATGTGCCCGCCCGCATCGACGAGATCGACCGCGACGCGACGCTGTACGTGATCTGCCACGCCGGTGGTCGTTCGCAGCGGGTGGCCCAGTATCTGGCCCGTAACGGCTTCGAACCGGTCAACGTCGCGGGCGGCATGCTGTCCTGGGTCCAGGCGGGCCGTCCGGTCAGCACCGGGTCGTAGGCTGGTCGAGTGATCCAGGTCTGTGCCCAGTGCGGCACGCGG
Source organism: Mycolicibacterium bacteremicum (assembly GCF_002086115.1). GTDB lineage: Bacteria > Actinomycetota > Actinomycetes > Mycobacteriales > Mycobacteriaceae > Mycobacterium > Mycobacterium bacteremicum. The sequence goes on along the minus strand of NZ_MVHJ01000019.1, from coordinate 63,115 downwards.
TGGAACGTCCGCGACCGCCAACGGGCGTGGTGTCCGCGCTGTCGCGGGACGCTGCTGGCCCCCGGGGCGCAGCCACCCTCCCCGGCGCAGCCCGCCCGGCCGCCCGGGCCCGGGAAGCTTCCCTCGGGATACCGCTGGATCGCGGTCCGGCCCGGCGCTGCGCCGCCGCCGCGCCGCCGCCGCGGACCGCTGGGACCGACGCCCCGCTACACCGCCATCCCGCGGTGGGGGCTGCACGAACAGTTCGAGGAGGCCGGGGGCGCCGACCCGACGGCCGGCCGGCGTGGACCGTCGCCCGCACTGGTCCGGCGAACGGTGCTGGCCACGCTGATCCTGCTCGGGGCCGCGGCGGTGCTGCACATGCTCCGCTACGCACTGATGCTGTACAACCGCAGCTCGCTGCTGAACCCGATCGTGGCCGGCATCGCGACCTGGCTGCCGGTCGCGGCCAGCGTGCTGGCCTTCTTCGGCGTGCTGGCCAGCGGGCTGGTGTTGACCAACTGGCTGATCGCGCGGCGCGCGGCGGCGTTCGCGCATCTGGGTTCGGAGGACCCGCGCACGCCGGGCCGGCTATGGGTCGGCTGCATGGTGCCGCCGATCAATCTGGTGCTCGCCCCGGTCTACGTCATCGAGCTGGCCCGCGCCGAGCGACGCCGCGGGCTGCGGATCGTCAGCTGGTGGATCACCTGGTTCTTCAGCTATGCGCTGTCCATCGCGTCGATCGTGACGACCATCCTGACCGTCTTCCACACCGACGCGCAGCGCATTGCCGACAACACCGTCATCACCACCATTGCCTACCTGGTGGCACTGGCCACCCTGCTGCTGGCGTGGCAGGTGTACCAGGGCTTCGAGCGAACCCCGGTCGACCGCCCCGCGCATCGCTGGGTGGTGGCCGCCGAGGCGCCCAAGCCCGCCGACCGCGCCGAGCGACCTGCGGAAACAGACTCTCCGGTTGAGGCCGAGGACCGGAACCCGGCAGCATAGCGATATGACCACGGGGGACGCCGTCGGAGGAGCCGAGACCGGCCACCCGTTCGTCGTTGCGCACCGGGGTGCGTCCGCGGACCGTCCCGAGCACACCGTGGCCGCCTACGAGCTGGCGCTGCAGGAGGGCGCCGACGGCGTGGAGTGCGACGTCCGGCTGACCCGGGACGGTCACCTGGTCTGCGTGCACGACCGCCGGGTCGACCGCACCTCGGACGGCACCGGTCTGGTGTCGGAGATGACGCTGGCGCAGTTGCGCGACCTGGATTTCGGCTCCTGGCACACCGGCTGGCGCGACAGCGGGGTCGGCGGCGACACCGGTCTGCTGACCCTGGACACGCTGCTGACGCTTGTGTTGGACAGCAGACGGCCGGTGAAGATCTTCATCGAGACCAAGCACCCGGTGCGCTACGGAGCGCTGGTGGAGAGCAAGGTGCTCGCGCTGCTGCACCGGTACGGCATCGCCGCGCCCGCCTCGGCGGATCTGGCCAGGGCCGTGGTCATGTCCTTCTCGGCCGCGGCGGTGTGGCGGATCCGGCGGGCGGCCCCGATGCTGCCGACCGTCCTGCTGGGCGAGACCTCACGATTCCTCGGCGGCAGTGCGGCCACCACGGTGGGTGCGACGGCCGTCGGGCCGTCCATCGCCACCCTGCGTGAGCATCCCGAACTGGTCGACCGCGCCGCCGCACAGGGCCGCGCGCTGTACTGCTGGACCGTCGACCACTACGAGGACGTCCGGTACTGCCGGGATCTGGAGGTGGCGTGGGTGGCCACCAACCATCCCGGCCGTACCAAGGACTGGCTGGAGAACGGCCTGACCGGAGCCGGCCGGGATTAGAGATTGCCGCCGGCAGCCTTGGGCGCGGTCGGATCGGCCGCTGCGCCGCCGAGTTCGCGAGCCACGAAGTCCTCGAGGTGGAACAGGTTGGCCCCGGCCCGCTCGGCGATGCGAACCAGCGTGGTCATGGTGGCGACCTCTTCGACCTGCTCCTTGAGGAACCACTGCATGAACTGCTCGCCGAGGTAGTCGCCCTCGTCGCGGGCGACAGCGGCCAGGCGGGAGACCTGCTCGGTCACGGTCCGCTCCTGCTCCAGCGCCAGGCGCAAGGCCTGCGCCGGGGTGTCGAAGCTGTTCAGGACGGCGTCGACGGCGGGGATCTCGACATCGGCGTCGCGGTCGAGCAGGTACTGCACCAGCATCATGGCGTGGTTGCGCTCCTCGACGGCCTGCGCATAGAAGTGAGCGGCCAGTCGGGGCAGGTCGGCGCCGTCGAAGTAGACGGCGATGGCGACGTACTGCTGCGACGCGGTGAACTCGCTGCGAATTTGCTCGCGGAGGAGGGCGTTGAATTTGGTGTCGAGTGCGGTTGCGTCGGTCATGCCGACCACGATAGGGCAGGTCAGACGGCGTGTCATCCAAGGTGAGCCTTATTCAGGTTAGCCATTCCTTACCGCTGTGACAGCGGTTACACCGACCTCAATTTGTTTGCTGGGAACGCTCAGGGTTGGTCGGTGTCAAGCACATCGGCGGGTACCGCGGTGTCGGCAGCCAGCGCGGAGAACAGTCGCGAGGCGGCATCGCTGTCCCACACCACGATGGATCCGACATCGCTGGAGGTGTACTCGGCGATGGGCACGGTGGTGGTCGTGGGGTCGTCCTGCAGCGCCCAACCCAGCCGGGCCAGGTCCCAGACATGCCCGCCCTGATCGACGGTGACCGCGCCGGCCGCGGCATCGGCCATCGGGTACCACCGCAGGGGATTGAGCAGTACGGACGGACTGACGGCCCGGTGCAGCAGAGCCGACATGAACGCGCGCTGGTTGACCATCCGGTCCAGATCGGCCCGCGCGGTGGCGCGGGACCGGACGAAGCCCAATGCGTTACGCCCGTCGAGTTCCTGGCAGCCCGCGGGCAGGTCGATGCCGGCCAGCGGATCGTTGATCGGTTCGGCCGGACACATCGTCACTCCGCCGACGGCATCGACCAACTGGGCGAAGCCGCCGAAGCCGACCTCGGCGTAGTGGTCCAGCCGGATACCGGTTGCCTGTTCGACGGTCTGCACCAGCAGCGGTGCCCCACCCAGGGCGTAGGCGGCGTTGATCTTGTCCTGCCCGTGACCCGGGATGGACACGTACGAGTCGCGCGGTAGTGACACCAGCGTCGGCGGGGTGCCCGAGAACAGCCCGCCGATGTGCAGCAGGAGCAGCGTGTCGGTGCGGCCGTTGCCGAGGTCACCGCCGGTGGCCAGGCTGTTCTGCTCGTCGATCGACAGGCCCTGTCGGCTGTCGGACCCGACCAGCAGCCAGGTGGTGCCCTTCCCCGCGGGCGGCCGCTCCGGGTAGTCGGCCAGCACCGGGACGCGTTGCAGTGTCGAGTCGATCCACAACCCGCCGCCGACGGCGGCGCACACGAGCAGGACCAGGACGGCCAGCAGGGTGGCACCCCACCGGCGGACCCGGCGGGGTCGGCGTACCCGCGCGGGTGCGGCGGGCGGTGGGGTGGGCCGGCGCTGTACCGGAGGGTGCCGAGGGGTTGGTGGACGCGGTGGTGGTGGTCGGCGTGGCGGTGCCTGCCGCGGTGGTGGTTGGCGTGGCGGTGCCTGCCGCGGTGGCGGTGGCGGTGGCGGTTGCCGTGCGGGGGGTTGGGGTGGCGGCGACGGGCGCGGTGGCGTGGCCGGGTTCGGCGGCCACACCGGCGGCGGCCGGTGGCCGGGGTGGCGCCGGATCTCCTGAGCGGGTTCCCGCCCCGGCCGGTCGGAGTTCACACTGCGAATGTAGCGCTCGGCGCGGGGTTCTCAGTCCAACCAGTCCAGCTCGTCGGCTGCCAACGAATACCCGACGAACGCGACCGCGTCGATCAGCCCGTGGGCCACGATCAGCGGCCACAGCCTGCCGGTGCGCAGCCAGACATAGCCGAACACCAGCCCCATGACGATGTTTCCCAGCCCGGCGCTGTAACCCTGGTACAGGTGATAGGTGCCGCGCAGCAGCGCCGAGATCATCAGCGCGACCACCGGGGTGATGCGCAGCTGCCGCAGCCGGGTGATCAGGAAGCCGACGACGATGATCTCCTCGGCCCAGCCGTTGGCGAATGCGATGGCCAGCAGGAGCGGGATCCGCCACCAGGTGTCGTTGACCTCGGCCGGTTCGACGGCGGCGCTCAGGCCGAGCAGCCGGGCGCCGACGTAGAACGCCAGCCCGGGCAGGCCGATCAGGGCGGCCAGCCCCAGCCCGCCGGTCAGATCGGGGTGCAGGCGGAATCGGCCCAGCCCGATCGAGGCGGGCCCGGATCCGCTGCGCCACAACAGGTAGAGCCCGAGCGCGCCCCACGCCATCAGCTGGGCGACCGAGGCGATGTTGAGGCCCAGGTCGATCAGGTCGAAGGGTGACCGGCGTTCGTTGAGGGCGACGGTCTGTCCGCTCAGGCCCAGCAGTACCGCCTCGATGAGCCGCAGCGAGGCGACCCAGGCGCTCAATCCGAATGTGACGGCCAGGACGACGGCGATCTCGAGGCGGATGGTGCGGGGCGGCAGCGGCTCGCTGGGGAGAAAGGGCCCGGTCACCGCCGCCAGGCTAGACGGATCAGATGCGGCGCGCTCGCAGCCCGTTGAGGAACGGGCAGCCCATCAGCACCCGGATCGCCTGGCTGAGGCCGTTGACGTCATCGACCGGCTTGGGGAACGGCAGCCGGACATCGTGGTCGCCGGCCTCGTCCTCGACGCGCAACTGCACGCCGTAGCGGTCCAGGCCCAGCGGTCGCACCCGCCCGCCGCGCAGGGTCTGCGGCAGCCGGTCGGCCAATCGGTCCACCACCTCGCGGTGCGCCGACTCGAGGTGGCGCAGCCAGCAGGATTCCAGGCCGCAGAACGGGTCCGGGTCGGCCGCCAGCAGCGCACCCAGCCCCACCGACTCCGCGCCGGTGGAGTCCGCGACCACCACCGACTCGATCTCCAGCCGCGCCAGCGCATACGGGGTGTCACCCTGGGACGCCTCGTCGGAACCGGTGTTCACCTGCAGCAGAGCCGGATTCGGGTTCTCGGCGGCGATCAGGTCGAGCAGGCCAGGGACCTCGGCGTCGGGCACCAGGAACACCCGGCCCTGGATCCACACCAGCGAGCGGACCGGTTCCCGCAACGGCAGCGGCGCGTAGTCGGTCATCTCCAGGACGGCCTGGACACCGCCGGACCCGGCCGAGACGATCATGCCCGTCAGGAGTCCGTCGGCGGGGATGGTGATGGCGAACGAACCGTCGGCGAGCAGATGGTGCACCGGCGTCGCGGTGGGCTCGACGCCGGTGGCCCCGCTGGAGCCCTCCACGGCCAGCATCGCACCGCCGGCCCGCGCGCAAGCGCTGCGGATCCGCTCGGCCGTCGTCGGTGCCGTCACAGTCATCTATCGCCTTCCGGTTAGTGAGGTAAGCCTTACTTAACTACACGACGCCGGGGCGCGCAAGGTTTCCCTTTCGGCGTAGCCGTGGCGCCGTTGCGGCCGGATAGGGTTGTGGCGTGCCACGCATCGCCTATTTCGGCCCGGAGGGGACGTTCACCGAGGCGGCCATGCTGGCGCTGGTGGCCGCCGAGGCCATACCCGGCGGCGGCGACATCGCACCGCGGCCGTATGACAGCCCGGCCGCCACCCTGCAGGCCGTCCGTGCCGGCGACGCCGACTACGCCTGCGTACCGATCGAGAGCTCGATCGAGGGCTCGGTGTCGCCCACCCTCGACGGGCTTGCGGCCGGCTCGCCCCTGCAGATCTACGCCGAGCACACCCTCGACGTCGCGTTCAGCATCGTCACCCGGCCGGGCGTCACACCCGCCGATGTACGCACCGTGGCCGCCTTCCCGGTGGCCGCGGCGCAGGTGCGCGACTGGCTGGCCGCCGAGCTTCCGCACGCGCAGGTCGTGCCGGCCAACTCCAATGCCGCGGCGGCCAAGGATGTCGCCGACGGCCATGCCGACGCCGGGGTCAGCACCGCGCTGGCCGGCCGACGGTACGGGCTGGCCGAACTGGCTGCCGGTGTGGTCGACGAGGCGAACGCCCGCACCCGCTTCGTGCTGGTCGGAAACCCCGGCCCGCCGCCGCCGCGCAGCGGTGCCGACCGCACCTCGGTGGTGCTGCGACTGGACAACGTTCCCGGTGCGCTGGTGGCCGCGATGACCGAACTGTCGGTCCGCGACATCGACCTCACCCGCATCGAATCACGGCCCACCAGAACGGAACTGGGTACCTATAAGTTCTTCCTGGACTGGGTCGGTCACCTCGATGACGAGCCCGTCGGCGATGCGCTGGCGGCCCTGCACCGGCGCTGCGCCGAGGTGCGGTTCCTGGGGTCCTGGCCGACGGGCGCCGCAGTCGGTGCGCTGCCGCCGCGCGTCGACGAGGCGGGCCGGTGGGTACAACAGCTTCGGACAGGAGGATCGGCATGACCGGGCGACTGGTGCTGGTACGGCACGGACAGTCCCATGGCAACGTCGAGCGGCGGCTCGACACCCGACCGCCGGGGGCCGCGCTGACCGATCTGGGTCACCAGCAGGCCCGCGCCTTCGCGGCGAACTGGTCGCATCCGGTGGGCATCATCGCGCACTCGGTGGCCACCCGGGCCCGGGAGACGGCCGCCGGGATCGCCGCCGGGCTGCACCTGCCCACCCTGGAACTGGAGGGCATCCACGAGGTCCAGGTGGGTGATCTGGAGAATCGCAACGACCAGGCGGCGATCGATGAGTTCGAGGCGGTATACCGGCGCTGGCACGAGGGCGAACTCGACGTCCCGGTGCCCGGCGGTGAGACCGGCAGGCAGGTGCTGGACCGCGCGGTCCCGGTGCTCACCGAGCTACGGGTGCGCCATCTCGACGACCGGCGTCGGTCCGACGACATCGTGGTGGTCAGCCACGGCGCGGCCATCCGGTTGGTCTCGGCTGTGCTGGCCGGGGTCGACAGCAGCTACGCCTTCGACAATCACCTGAGCAACACCGAGTGCGTCGTGCTCAGCCCGATCACCGACGGCCGGTGGAGTTGTGTGCAGTGGGGTGAGGCGACGCCGCCCTTCACCGTCGAGGTGCAGCCCGAACCTCAGACCGCCGAGGCCGACGCCGGACCCATGGGCTGAGCAGCCCCCTCTTCGGCGCATTCACAACCGACCGCGAAACAGTCGATGGTGTAGGTGTGCGCCGCCTCCGGGGTGGGGCAGTCCGGTTCGGTGCATTCCGCGCGCAGGCCGATGTGCACGATCACGGTGCCGTGGCAGTGCTCGTGTCCGGCTTCGCAATCACGACAGGTCCCGCTCATGTCTGTCATTGTTCCACCGGCCACCGACAGCCCGTGGTTCCCACGCGGTGTCCGGGAGTTCTGCAAGTCGGCCCGCCGGCGGTCAACCCCAGCCCAATTCGTGCAGCCGCTCGTCGTCGATGCCGAAATGGTGGGCCAGTTCGTGCACGACGGTGATGGCGACCTCCTCGACGACCTCGTCCTCGGACCCGCACATCTCCAGTAGCGCGTCGCGGTAGATCGTGATGGCATCCGGCAACGCGCCCGCGTATGTCGAGTCGCGTTCGGTCAGTGCGATGCCCTCGTAGAGGCCCAGCAGGTCGGGCTCCTCGGGATGGCGGCCCTCGACCAGGAACACCACGTTGCTGGCGGCGGCCGCCAAGTCGGCGGGGATCAGATCCAGCGCGTCGGAGACCAGCTCGTCGAACCGCCGCGCGGTCATGGTCACCGGCACGCGGTCACGGGGCCGGCGGGCCGGGCGGCGGAACGATCACCGGGGGTGCCGGAGCGCCGGGCGGTGGCGGCACCGGGGCGGCGCCCTCCATCGGCGGACCGGCCGCCGGCGCGCCGGGCGGCGGCGGCAGTACGGGGACGGGTGGGCCGTTGAGGAAGGTGTTGCCGCCCACCGGGGTCTCGGTGGCCGGCGCCTCGCTGGTCTGCGCGGACTGCCCCGGAAGATGCTCGGTGGATTCGGTCTGCTCGCTGCTGCTGCTCCCGGAATCACTGCTCGAGCCGCTGTCGTAGCTGCTGTCGCTCTGGTCGTAGGTGATCTGCGAGGAGGTGTCCACCGGCGGCATCGGGATCGCCGGGATGGTCAGCCGCTCGTCGGGGATGTCCGGCGGTGGCACCGGCGGACGGCCGTTGATCATCAGCGGGCCCTTGGCGCTGTTGAGCAGGGTGGACCAGCCACCGTTGCCCAGCGTCGCGCCGATGCTGCAGGACACCTGATGACTGCCCGCCGACCAGCTCGGCAGCGCGATCGTGCTGTACACCAGCGTCAGCGTCGTGGTGCGCAACTCCAGCGGTGCCAGGTAGGCCTCGGTGACGCGGGCGCAGTTGTCCTTGACGAAGGTGTCCTGCTCGGCCTCCGGCGGCAGCCCCTGCGGGAACTTCTCGGCCAGGTTCACCGAGCCGGTGACCTCAAGGGAGTGCGGGCCCGCGCAGTCCACCGGGATGTCGGTCGGCTGGTTGGTCGCCGGGTCGATGCCCAGGCAGGTGCCGGCCGGCCAGACCTTGGACTGGTCGATGTCGGCGACCTTGCCCTGGAACGCCTGCTGCTGATTGTTGGCGCCGGGCAGTTGCAGACCGCAGAGCATGCGTCGCTCGCCGGCCTGCCGCCAGGCCTTCTCGCCGGACCAGAGCAGGCTGACGGTGAAGCGGCCGTTGGGGTCGAAACGGTCACCGAGGTAGCGCTGCACCGCGCTCTGGCACTGCTCCTGGCTGATCTGCTGGATGCGGGCCGGCGACGGCGGCGCGGCATCCGGGCCGTACTCGGTGCCCGGGAAGGTCCGCATGTCGACCGACTCGGCGACCTCGAAGCGGTGTTCGGTGGTGCAGTCGACGACCTGCGCCGCATCCGGGGTGCGCTCGGGCCAGCTCAGGCAGTCGCCGCTCTTGGCGTTGTCGAAGGTGCTGTTGCTGCGCAGACCCAACGCGCCGGTCCCGGCGTTCAGGCCGGCCAGCCGCCCGCCCGCGGCACTGTCCGGCAGCACCGTGATGACGCCCGCGATCATCAATCCGCCGAGCGCGGTCAGCAGCAGGGCGCGCCGCGTGGGACTGAGCGGGCTGCTCACCGACAGTGCGCGGCGCCAGCGGGAGACCGGCTTCGGCGAGGCCTGGGCCTCGTCCAGAAACGGTTCCGGGTGATCGGGTGCGTCCAACATCGCCTCCCATTGTGACAGGCGTGTCACGATGTGTGACAAGTGATGCACTTGTAATGTTATGTGGTTGTGGCCCGCGCAGTCCGGCCGCGTCCGCCGCAAGTAGGGTTACCGCCGTGATCGACCTCAAGTTGCTCCGTGACGATCCCGATCGGGTCCGCGCCTCACAGCGTGCCCGCGGCGAGGATCCGGGCCTGGTGGACTCGCTGCTGGCCGCCGATGCCACCCGCCGCGCCGCGATCTCGACCGCCGACACCCTGCGCGCCGACCAGAAGGTCGCCAGCAAGTCGGTCGGGAAGGCCTCCCCGGAGGAACGTCCCGGGCTGCTGGCCCGGGCGAAGGAACTGGCCGAGGAGGTCAGGAGCGCCGAGGCGGCGCAGGCCGAGGCCGAGACCGCGTTCACCGCGGCCCACATGGCGGTGTCCAACATCATCGTCGACGGTGTGCCCGCCGGTGGCGAGGACGATTTCGTGGTGCTCGACACGGTCGGGGCGCCGCCGGTGATCGAGAACCCGCGCGATCACCTCGACATCGGTGAGTCGCTCGGCCTGATCGACATGGAGCGCGGCGCCAAGGTGTCGGGTTCGCGGTTCTACTTCCTGACCGGTCGCGGCGCCCTGCTGCAGCTGGGACTGCTGCAGCTCGCGGTCCGACTGGCCACCGAGAACGGTTTCACGCTGATGATCCCGCCCGTGCTGGTGCGGCCGGAGGTGATGGCCGGGACCGGGTTCCTCGGCGCGCACGCCGACGAGATCTACCGGCTGGAGGCCGACGACCTCTATCTGGTGGGCACCTCGGAGGTGCCGCTGGCCGGCTACCACAGTGACGAGATCCTCGACCTGTCCGACGGGCCCAAGCGGTACGCCGGCTGGTCGTCGTGCTTCCGCCGGGAGGCGGGCAGCTACGGCAAGGACACCCGGGGCATCATCCGGGTGCACCAGTTCGACAAGGTCGAGGCGTTCGTCTACTGCCGACCCGAGGACGCCGAGGCCGAACATCAGCGGCTGCTCGGCTGGCAGCGCGAGATGCTCGCCGCGATCGACGTGCCCTATCGGGTGATCGATGTCGCCGCAGGTGATCTCGGCTCATCGGCGGCCCGCAAGTACGACTGCGAGGCCTGGGTGCCGACGCAGGGCACCTACCGTGAACTCACCTCGACGTCGAACTGCTCGACGTTCCAGGCGCGCCGGTTGTCCACCCGCTACCGCGACGAGAGCGGCAAGCCGCAGATCGCCGCGACCCTGAACGGCACCCTGGCGACCACCCGGTGGCTGGTCGCCATCCTGGAGAACCATCAGCAGCCCGACGGCAGCGTCCGGGTGCCCCCGGCGCTGGTGCCCTACGTAGGTACGGAGGTCCTGACACCGTGATCGACATCGACATCGACGAACTGCGCGGCTGGTTCGGCTTCGGGGTGGCAGGCAACTTCGCCGGGCACCTCGAACAGGCCGGCGAGGCAGTCGATTTCGCCAACGTGACGAGTGAGGGTTCGGCGCCCAAGGGCATCTTCCCGTGGTACGCCCCCGGTCACGACGGGCAGCTCGGTGAGTTCCCGCTGTCCCAGGACACCATCACCCTGCCGGCCAGCGACGAGCCACTGAACCTGCAGATCGAGCCCGAGGTCGGGCTGGCCTGCCGGGTGCGCTGGAACGGCGATACCGTCGCATCGTTGGAGCCGTTCGCGCTCGGCGCGTTCAACGACTGCTCGATCCGGCGCCCGGGCGCGCGCAAGATCAGCGACAAGAAGAACTGGGGATCGGCCTCCAAAGGTGTTGCGCGCCAGTTCTTCGACATCGGCGACCTGACGCCGGACGGCCCCACGGCGACGCTGCGGCTGGTCTGTTATCTGCACAGCGCCGACGGCCAGGAGCACGAATACGGCGTGGACAGCCCGCTGCTGGGTTACTCGTATTACGGCGAGGTGCTGCTGGACTGGATCACCGAGCGGCTGGCCAACCAGAAGGGTTCCGATGACACGCCGCTGGAGGATGTCGGCGCCCTCATGGTGGCCGCCGGGCATCCCGAGTACGTGCTGATCGGCATCGGGGCCACCAAATACACCGCGCTCGGCGAGTCGACCTACCTGACCGCCGGTGACGAGGCGATCGTGCGCGTCTACGACACCGCCTCCGACGCGGCTTCGGAACTGCGGCAGACGGTTTCGGGCTAGCGACGACCATGCCTGCCGTCGGTGAGCTGTGGCGTTTCCCGGTCAAGTCCATGGGCGGTGGCCGGGTGGAGCGGGTGCGCATCGACCGGCGTGGCGTGCACGCGGACCGGTTGTGGGCGGTCCGCGATGTCGAGAAGGGCGTCACCGCCTCGGCCCGCCGGGTCCCCGCGCTGCTGGGGTGCACCGCCCGCTATCTCGTCGAACCCGATGAGCGGGCCGGCCCGGGCAACGTGCCCGCGGTGGCGATCACCTTTCCCGACGGCCGCGAACTGACCAGTGACGATCCGGGGATCCACGCGGCGCTCTCCGACCTGGCGGGCCGGCCGATGCGGTTGACCGCGCTGCCCGTCCTCGGTGACACCAGCCAGCACCGGATGACGGTGTCGGGATCGCTGGACAACTACCGTCCCGCCCAGGTGCGCAAGGACTTCGGGCTCACCGACAGCGAGGCGCTGCCGGACACCTCGGTGTTCTCGACCAGGGACATCATCACCCTGGCACGGTATTCCACCCCGCCGGGCACCTTCGTCGACCTCGGCCCGGTGCACGTGATGAGCACCGCGAGCCTGCGGCACCTGAGCGGCGGCCCCGAACCACTCGATGTGCGCCGGTTCCGGCCCAACGTGCTGATCGATATCGCCGAGGACGACCGTCAGTTCCCCGAATCCGCCTGGGTGGGTGGCGAATTGGGCATCGGTTCGGCCCGGCTGCGGGTGACCATCCCGACCATCCGGTGTGTGGTTCCCACCCGGCCGCAGCCGGGTATCGACCTGGACAAGACCATCACCCGGGCGCTGGCCGAACGCACCGACCGGTTTCTCGGTGTCTACGCCGACGTGCTGGAATCCGGAGTGCTGACCGTCGGCGACGAGGTGCGGGTGCGGCCCGCCGATCCGCCCACCGGTCTGCAGCGGGCCGCCACGGCCGCCACCCGGTCGGCCACCCGCGCGGCACAGTGGCTGCTGGAGCAGACGGTGATGCGGTTGCGTTAGCCGCCGAGCAGTTCGTCGAGCACGGCGACGAACTCGGCGGGGCGCAGCGGCGTGAACGCCGGCGCGGGCTGGGTGCCGGGCACGTCCAGGATCACCAGGGTAGATTTGATGGGCCGCCACACATCCAGCGGCATCCAGCGCCGCGGATCGGTGCTTCCCCAGATCCGGAAGCGCTCGGTGAACAGTCCCAGGGACTCCGCCCGGTAGGAGCGGACGGCGCCTAGCGGGATCACCTTCGCGGTCCCCGACGGGAAGTGATAGCGGCGCAGGGTGATCGCCTGGCGATCCAGCAGCACCATACCGTCGTCGTAGACCGGTGACACCGACTGCGGCGCACTCATAACCGGGTCGTCCGCAGTTGATGACCCTTCGCGGTCAGGCACCGGCCGGTGTCCAGGTTCCACTGCCAACCGTGCAGATTGCAGGTCAGCGTGTTGCCATCGACCACCCCGAACTTGGACAGGTCGGCCTTCAGGTGCGGGCAGCGCCGCTGGATCTCCCAGCCGGCCACTGTCGTGGAGGCACTGTCGTCGTGCGCCTCGGCGAACCAGCCGTCGGCATAGGCGATGCGCTCATCGGTCAGACACTTGAAGAACGTGTACAGGTACTCGTTGTATCCACCGACCCGCCAGGCGGTGAACCGGGTGGACAGGAAGATGGTGTTCACCCAGTCCGGTTCGTTGTCGCGGACCACGGTGCGCACGAGTTCCGGCGCGATGGCGAATCCGTAGCGGAACTTCTCATCCGGAATCGGTTCGCGCACAGCCCGCTTGGGAAAATCGAGGACCACGGTCTCCGGGCCGATGCGCAGTTCCACCGGATAGCCGATGCCGTCGCAGATCTGATCGGAGGCCAGCATGATGGGCTCGAACAGCGTCCGCAGCGGTTCCAGCAGCGGCTCGCCCTCGGCCGGGGCCCAGGATGCCTTCTCGGCGGCGAGCACCGGAGCCTGGCGCTGGGCGTAGGCCTCGATGTAGTCGGCCTTGCCGGTGGTGAACACCGTCTCCGGGTCGTCGATCGGGTGGGCGAGCGAATTCAACTGTGTCCCGGTGAAATCCGCCGTCGAACCGGGAACCATCAGCAGGCCGCCCTGGTGGCCGTGGCGGCGCATCTGGTCCAGGAAGACCACTTGGTCGGGAAAGATGTTGGCCGGATCGCCGTGGTCGTCGTTGAGGTCGCGCAGGGCGGGATCCAGGAAGCACGGCGGGCCGGCCGACGGCACCACCCAGGTGGCGCCCACCTGCGCGATGTACTGGCGGCACCGGTCCATCTGGCGCTGCCGCTTCTGGGTTCCGAACGCCTCCTTGGCGCGTGCGGGCATGTCGTAGACCATCGGGTACCAGATGGCCCCCGAGTACTGCAGCATGTGCACGTCGATGTGCCCGAACTCGGACACCAGGGGTTCCAGGTCCACGGGGCGGGCGTCGTTCATGTTGAACGCCGTGGTGGTGCCGTCGGAGACGACCAGCCCGGAATCTCCGATCGGGCCGTCGGCCGGGGCACGCAGCGCGATGATCATCACGTCCAGATCGCCCTTGGGGCCGCTGACCCGGTGCTTGACCGAGTCCGTGGTCTCCACGAACCGGTGGAATCCCAGCGCCTCGAGTTCGCGGCGCAGATCCGGCACCGGGTAGTCCGGCAGCAGCACGGTGGCGTCCTTGTTGACGTGCGCCCGCAGCAGGACCGGATCGAAGTGGTCCTTGTGCAGGTGGCTCACGTAGAGGTAGTCGCAGTCGCCCAGGGCGTCCCAGTCCAGGCCGGAGTTGTCCGGGAACGGGAACCAGGACGCGAAGTACGCCGGGTTGACCCATGGGTCGCACAGGATGCTGCCGGCCTCCGTGTCTATCCGGAAACCGGCATGTCCGACGCTTGTGACCTGCACGAATAGCCTCTCTCGCGGTATGTTGCCCGGATACGAGTCTAACGCCGGCCGGCATGCTCTTCGCCCTGCGCGGCGGGCCGGTGACTAGTCTTACTCCTGTGGAGCCGGTATACGGAACTGTCATCCAAGCCGCCCGTCTGGTCTGGCGGTTGCAGGGCTTGAGGTTCACCGTGACCGGGGTGGAGAACCTGCCGGTCACCGGCGGTGCGGTGATCGCGGTCAACCACACCAGCTACTTCGACTTCACCTTCGCCGGATTGCCCGCCTACAAGCAGGGCCGCGGCCGCAAGGTCCGCTTCATGGCGAAGAAAGAGGTCTTCGATCATCGGATCGGTGGACCGGTGATGCGCAAGCTGCGGCATATCGAGGTCGACCGCGCCAGCGGTGCGGACTCCTTCACCGCCGCGTGCGCGGCATTGCGGGCCGGCGAACTGGTCGGGGTCTATCCGGAGGCCACCATCAGCCGCAGCTTCGAGATCAAGGGGCTCAAATCCGGCGCGGCCCGGATGGCCATCGACGCCGACGTGCCGATCATCCCGCACATCATCTGGGGTGCCCAGCGCATCTGGACCAAGGGCCATCCGAAGAACATGCGCAGGCCCAAGGTGCCCATCTCGGTCGCGGTCGGTGAACCGATCTATCCCACGTTGCCGCCCGCCGAGCTCACCGCGCTGCTGCGGCACCGCATGCAGCACCTGCTGGAGCAGGTGCAGGACGACTACGGACCGCACCCGGCCGGCGAGTTCTGGGTGCCGCACCGCCTCGGCGGCGGCGCCCCGACGCTGGCCGAGGCCGACCGGATGGACATGGAAGAGGCCGCCGAGAAGGCGGCCCGACGCGCGGCGCAGCAGTCCGGTGAGGCGCCGGAGTAGACACATCGATGGAACCGGTCTTTCGCAGCCTGGAGATCGCCGGCAGGGCCGCAGTTCGTGTCACCGGAACCCGGATCACCTTCCGGGGTCTGGAGCACATTCCGTCCACCGGCGGTGCGGTGGTGGCCATCAACCACACCAGTTACGTCGACTTCCTGCCCGCGGCGCTGGCGGCGACGGCACGTCGCCGACGGATGCGCTTCATGATCAAGGCGGAGATGAAGGAGGTGCGGTTCGTCAACTTCCTCATCACCCGCGCCGGGACGATCCCGGTCGACCGACAGTCCGGCGCCGAGTCCTATCCGGTGGCCGTGCGGCAGTTGCGTGCGGGTGAACTTGTCGGGGTATACCCGGAAGCGACCATCAGCCGGAGCTTCGAACTCAAGGAGTTCAAGTCCGGCGCGGCCCGGATGGCGTGGGAGGCGCAGGTGCCGATCATCCCGCTGATCGTCTGGGGTATGCACCGGATTTGGACGAAAGATCACCCGAAAGTTCTGGGCCGCAACAATATTCCTGTCACCGTGCAGGCCGGGCCGGCATTGACCGCCGGACCGGACACCGGGCACACCATGATCGAGCTGAGGACGGCGATGACCACCCTGTTACACCGGGTCCAGGACGACTATCCGCACCCCGCCGGTGCGCACTGGGTGCCGCGGCGCCTCGGCGGGGCGGCACCGACGCCGGATGAGGCCAGGTTGCTCGACGAGGCCGAGGCGGCCCGGCGCCGGGCGGGGCGCGCCTGATGCTGCCCGCGATGATCGCCACCGATGTCGATGGCACGCTGCTCGATGAGCACGAGCGGGTCACCCCGCGCACCGTCGCCGTGGTGCGCGCCGCGGTTGAGGCCGGTGCGCAGTTCGTACTGGCCACCGGACGTCCCCCACGGTGGGTTCCGCCGGTCGTCGAGCAGCTCGGCTTCGCCCCGATGTCGGTGTGCGCCAACGGTTCGGTGATCTACGACTCGGCGACCGACCGCATCGTGTCGGCCCGCACGCTCTCGGTCGAGGCGCTGACCCGGCTCGCCGAGACGGCGGCCCGCATCATCCCCGGGGTGGGGCTCGCGGTGGAGCGGGTGGGCCGCAGTGCCCACGACGCGGCGACCCCGCAGTTCGTCAGTTCGCCGGGTTACGAGCACGCCTGGCTGAACCCGGACAACACCGAGGTGTCGCTGGTGGATCTGCTCAGTGCGCCCGCGGTGAAGTTGTTGATCCGCAAGGCCGGTGCGTTGTCCGGGGACATGGCCGCTGCGCTCGCACCGCACATCGGTAGCGAGGATGATCTGACGTACTCGACCAACAACGGCCTCATCGAGGTGTTGCCGAGCGGGTTGAGCAAGGCCACCGGTGTCGCCGAGGTTGCCGGTCCGCTCGGCATCGAGGCCGCCGATATCGTCACCTTCGGCGACATGCCCAACGACATCCCGATGCTGCGCTGGGCAGGGCTGGGAGTGGCGATGGGCAACGCGCATCCGGAGGCCATCGCCGCGGCCGACGAGGTCACCGCACCCAACACCGATGACGGGTTGGCGCGGGTACTGGAACGCTGGTGGCTATAGCTTCCCGGCGCTGATCGGGGTGAACCGCTCCAGCTGGACGGGGGAGTGGTCCGCGGCCGGAACATCATGGGGCACACCGTCTATCACCCGGGTGACGGTGCCGTCCTCGCGATCGAAGTTGAGCGTGCCGTGCTGGAAGTTCTGCTTGATCCACAGCGGTTCGTGAATCTCGGCGCTGGTCGGCAACCCCAGCGCGCCACGCTCGAATCCCAGTGTGCCCCAAGCTTCGTAGATGGCCCCGGTGACCGGCTGCGCACCCGACTCCGGCGACCAGTACATGGCCCCGTGGTCGAAGGTGGCATAGCGCGCACTGCCGAAGCCCGAGGACTCCGGTGAGGTCGGCATGCCCAGCGGCCCCTTCTCGCTGCCCTGGGCCAGCCATTTGGTGAAGATGGCCCCGCCGCGCAGTGAGTCGACAAGATCCTGTTGGCCCGGCGGCTGATTGAACCGGGCGGCGATATCGCGCAGCAGACCCATCTGGGCGTAGGCGGCCGCGCCCGGGCAGTCGGTGTTGCCGACATCGCGGTGGGTGAAGATGTTGGGCAGTGTGGGCGTCGCGCCCCGGGGGAACAGCGTGAAGCTGCCACCGGCGGAGGTCAGGGTGACGGTGCCGCGCGGGTCCACCCGGTCCAGTCCGAGTCGCCAGCCCAGCAGCCGTCCGGTGGTGCGCAGCTGGATCGGAGTGGGCGGTTCGGCGTTGAAATCGCCGATCATGGCCACGCCCCAGGTGTCTGAGTTGAACCCGCCGGTGTGCGCGCCCTGCACGGCCCGGTCCATCCCGCCCGCGCGTCCCTCGAAGACCTGTCCGTACCGGTCGACCAGGGCGTTGTAGGCCATATCGCACCAGCCCAGCGTGCGGGCGTGGTACTCGTAGATCGACCGGACGATGGCCGCCGAATCCTGCGGGGTGTAGTCGTTGCTGCCCGCGGTGTGGTGGACGACGCCGGCCCGTACCCCGCGGTCGTAGATGGGTGCGCCGCAGCGCAGCGACTCGTTCGCGCCCCACTGGGCGCGGCTGATGATCTGGGGAGCCTGACCGGGCACGGTGACCGCGGCGGGTGGCGGGATCTGGATGTCGACCGGCGCCTCGGGTGGGCTGATGAGTACCGCGTTGACGTTCATCGGCAGCCGCTGCTCGACATTGGCCGGGATGTAGCCCAGGTCCGGGCCGGCCTTCTGATCCGGGGCGGGCGCCCGGGAGACTGCGATCTGGACGGTGGTGGTGCGTCCGACGAAGACCGGTTCGGTGCCGTGGGTGTCGGGCTTCTCAGGGCCGACGCCGTCGAGCGCCTCGGCCTGGTACCAGGGTCCCCAGCTGCCGTCGGCGCGCTGCGCCCGCACCCGGGCCGTGGTGCCGTCGAGATCCGCGGCGGTCAGCGCGACCAGCGAGAAGGGGGTGTCCTGATGGATCTCGCGGATGGTCTCTCCGGTGCCGAGACCGCTCAGCGGTTGCTGGGTGATGGCCGTGTCCGCCGGGGGCTGCTCGTCGGGGATTCCGGTGATCGCCCAGGGCAGGATCGCGACCGTCCCCAGCACTGCGGACAGCAGTAGCGAGGGTGTGGAACGGCGGCGCGGCACAAGCAGATGTTACGTATGTGCTTACTGTTACTCATGTTGCGACACGCGCGTCACATAACGGCACCGCAGAGCCGATGTGGCTTCTGCGGTGCCGTCAGGTGAAGGGTCTGTCGTTGCGGATTACGCCCCGGCTGCGGATGCCGCTGCGGCGGCGGCACCCGTGGCGGCCTCGGCCGCACCCAGCGCCGGAGCCGCTGCGGCCGGCGCGGCAGCCGCGGCGGGAGCGGCGGCCGGGGCCGCGCTCTTGACCGCGGACATTATCGCCGGCATCACCATGCCCTTGAGCAGGTCGATGGCCTGGCCCGCGCCCAGTTGCTCGGCGGCACTGTTGATGGTGCCGAGCAGGCCGCCGCCACCGGGGGCCGCGACGGGCGCGGCCAGTGACGGGTCGGCACCCAGGATCGGGTAGGTGCCGGCCATCGGGTCGAGGCCGATCGGCGCGGCGATCGGGATCTCACCGGGCAGGCCGATCCCGCCGAGGGCCGGATCGGTCAGGCCGACCGGGCTGGTCAGCCCCGGGTCGGTCAGCGATGCCGGCGACAGGGCACCCGGGGACAGCGACGGACCGGACGCGCCGACCGGCGGGATGCTCAGCCCGGGGGTGCTCAGCTCGGGGGTGGACAATCCGGGTGCGGTGAGCCCGGGGGTTGTCAGCTCGGGCGTGCTCAGACCGGGGGTCGTCAGACCGGGGGTTGTCAGACCGGGCGTGGTCAGCTCCGGGGTCGTCAATCCCGGTGTGGTCAGACCGGGGGCGGTCAGTCCGGGTGTGGTCAGCCCCGGCGAGGTCAGCCCCGGCGAGGTGAGGCCGGGCGAGGCCAGGCCGGGGGAGACCAGCGTGGGACTCGCGGCCGGCGAGCCGGTGAGCAGGCTGGTGGGCATCGGCGGCATGTTGACGCCGAACTGCGACAGGCCTTGGGACAGCGCCGAGAACAGTTCCATCGGAAGGTCGGTGATCACCGCCGCATGGGTGAACTCGCGATGCTGAGGTTCCTTGACCTCAGACATCTCGGATACGGCGGCAATGGCGACTGGACTTGCGACGGCCAGGGCGGCGACTGCGCTCATGGCTGTCGAGAGCTTGCGTCGACGTCGGTTCGGCACGGAAGTCTCCTCAATACATGGACTACGTGTTTTCTGGGTTCATCTGAAAATGCAGGCGGGTGGTGAGCCGGCGTCGCGGCGGTTCTCGTGCCCGGGTAACCGACGCGCTGCCAACGTGTTTGATGGTACTGCTGTGACTCGTGGGTCTAGAGTGACGATGCTGAATCGTGAGCGAATCGCGACCTGCCGGTTCGGCCGGGCATGTCACACGTTTCGGGTCGGCGGGGCCCGGTCGGATACCCTTGCTGCCGATGACCGATCAATCTCCTGGCCAGCCCACCGACCGCTTTGACCTCATCGTCGTCGGATCCGGATTCTTCGGCCTCACGATCGCCGAGCGGGCTGCCACCGAACTCGGCAAGCGGGTGCTCGTCGTCGAGCGGCGGTCCCATATAGGAGGTAACGCCTACTCCGAGCCGGACCCCGCAACCGGCATCGAGATCCACCGCTACGGCGCCCACCTGTTCCACACGTCCAACAAGCGGGTGTGGGACTACGTGCGCAAGTTCACCGACTTCACCGGCTACCAGCACCGGGTGTTCGCCCTGCACAACGGCCAGGCCTACCAGTTCCCGATGGGGCTGGGTCTGGTCTCGCAGTTCTTCGGGCGCTACTTCACCCCCGACGAGGCGCGCGCACTGATCAAGGAACAGGCCGCCGAGATCGACACCGCCGACGCGCAGAACCTGGAAGAGAAGGCCATCTCGCTGATCGGCCGCCCGCTGTACGAGGCGTTCGTCAAGGCCTATACCGCCAAGCAGTGGCAGACCGACCCGGCCGAACTGCCCGCCGCAATCATCAATCGGCTGCCGGTGCGGTACAACTTCGACAACCGCTACTTCAACGACACCTATGAGGGACTCCCGGTCCACGGGTACACCGCCTGGCTGCAGAACATGGCCGCCGACGACCGCATCGAGGTGCGGTTGGACACCGACTGGTTCGACGTGCGTGAGCAACTGCGGGCCGAGAGCCCGCAGGCGCCGGTCGTCTACACCGGGCCGCTGGACCGCTACTTCGACTACGCCGACGGCCGACTGGGCTGGCGCACGCTCGACTTCGAGACCGAGGTGCTGCCGACCGGGGACTTCCAAGGCACCCCGGTGATGAACTACAACGACGCCGACGTGCCGTTCACCCGTATCCACGAGTTCCGGCACTTCCATCCCGAGCGCGACTACCCGACCGACAAGACGGTCATCATGCGGGAGTTCTCCCGCTTCGCCGAAGACGACGACGAGCCCTACTACCCGATCAACACCGACGCCGACCGGGCGCTGCTGGCCGGATACCGTGCGCGCGCCAAGGCCGAGACCGTCGCGGCCCGGGTGCTCTTCGGGGGCCGGCTCGGCACCTATCAGTACCTCGACATGCACATGGCCATCGCCAGTGCGCTGAACATGTACGACAACATTCTGGCTCCGCACCTGCGTGACGGGGTGGCGCTGAATGCCGACGACGAAGGCAGTAACCCATCATGAGCGACATCCCATCCGGAGCACTCGACTCGACCGAGTCGCGCGCGGTGAGCCTGCTGTCGCGGATCATCCTCCCCCGTCCCGGTGAGCCGCTGGACGTGCGCAAGCTCTACATCGAGGAATCCGAGACCAACGCCCGCCGTGCGCACGCGCCGACCCGCACCACCCTGGAGATCGGCGCCGAGTCAGAGGTCTCCTTCGCCACGTACTTCAACGCCTTCCCGGCCAGCTACTGGCGGCGCTGGTCGATCCTGGAATCGGTGGTGCTGCGCGTCGAACTGACCGGCAGCGCGCGTATCGACGTCTACCGGTCCAAGGCGACCGGCGCGCGGATCACCGTCGGCGGCACCGAGGCCTCCAGCGTCGACGACACCCCGGCCGTCACCGAGTTCGAGGTCGAGCTCGCACCGTTCGAGGACGGTGGCTGGATCTGGTTCGACATCACCACCGACACCAAGGTCACGGTGCACAGCGCGGGCTGGTACGCCCCGCAGCAGGCGCCCGGCCGGGCTGACGTGGCCATCGGCATCCCCACCTTCAACCGGCCGGCCGACTGTGTCAGCGCACTGTCGGCGCTCACCTCGGACCCGTTGGTGGACAACGTGATCAGCGCGGTCATCGTGTCCGATCAGGGCACCCGGCAGGCCAAGGACCATCCCGGTTTCGAGGCCGCCGCGGCCGCGCTGGGCGACCGCCTCTCGGTGCGCTACCAGCCCAATCTGGGCGGCTCCGGCGGATACAGCCGGGTGATGTACGAGGCGCTCAAGAACACCGAGTGCGAGCAGATCCTGTTCATGGACGACGACATCCGCGTCGAGCCCGACTCGATCCTGCGGGCGTTGGCATTCAACCGGTTCGCCAAAGTGCCAACGCTGGTCGGCGGCCAGATGCTCAACCTGCAGGAGCCCAGCCATCTGCACGTGATGGGCGAGATGGTCGACTCCGAGAACTTCATGTGGACCGGCGCGATCAACACCGAGTACGACCACAACTTCGCCAAGTACCCGCTCAATGCCGAGGAACACGAGCGCAGCCGGCTGCTGCACCGCCGTATCGACGTCGACTACAACGGCTGGTGGATGTGCATGATCCCGCGCCAGGTCGCCCAGGAGCTCGGCCAGCCGCTGCCGCTGTTCATCAAGTGGGACGACGCCGAGTACGGCCTGCGCGCCGGTGAGCACGGCTATCCGACGGTCACCCTGCCCGGCGCGGCGATCTGGCACATGGCCTGGAGTGACAAGGACGACGCCATCGACTGGCAGGCCTACTTCCATCTGCGCAACCGGCTGGTGGTGGCCGCCCTGCACTGGGACGGCAAGATCGGCGGGCTGATCGCCAGCCACTTCAAGGCGACCGTCAAACACCTGCTGTGCCTTGAGTATTCGACCGTCGCCATCCAGAACAAGGCGATGGACGATTTCCTGGCCGGCCCCGACCACATCTTCTCGATCCTGGAGTCGGCACTGCCCGAGGTGCGCAAGATGCGTCAGGACTTCCCGGACGCAGTGGTGTTGGAGAGCGCGACCGTGCTGCCCGCCCCGTCGGACAAGCGCTGGCGCCGCAAGGTCAAGATCCCCACCAATCCGGTGTCCATCACGGTGCGGTTGACCCGCGGTGTACTGCACCAGCTCTCGGCCCACGACCCCGAGCACCATGTGCGGCCGCAAATCAACGTCGCGACCCAGGACGCCCGCTGGTTCTCGTTGTGCGTCGTCGACGGTGTCACCGTGACGACCGCCGACGGCCGCGGCGTGGTGTACCGGCAGCGGGACCGGGAGAAGATGTCCGAACTGCTGCGCGAGTCGCTCAAGCGCCAGGTGCAGCTGTTCCGTAAGTTCAACAGGATGCGCAAGGTTTATCGCGCCGCGCTGCCCGAACTGACCAGCACCACGCGGTGGGAAGAGGTCCTGCTCCCGTCCGGCTCGGCACCCGCCGCGCTGGAACAGGCCTGACGTGGCAGCGGATCTGGCGCCCGAGGAGGCGGCGCTGGTCGCGGTCCAGGCCGGGCTGGCCGGCCGCCCGGGCGTGCTCGCCGGTGCGCGGGCGCTGTCGCATTTCGGTGAGCACAGCGCCGGTTGGGTCGGCGTCTCGGTGCTGGGCGCGGCGCTGCAACCGCAGCGTCGTCGGGTGTGGCTGACCGCCGGGGCCGGCGCCTTCGCCGCACACGCGGCGGCCGTCGTCATCAAGCGGGTGGTCAAGCGCAAGCGTCCGCACCACCCGGCCATCGCCGTCAACGTCGGCACCCCGAGCACGCTGAGTTTCCCGTCGGCGCACGCGACCTCGACCACCGCCGCGGCGATCCTGCTGGGCCGGGCCACCGGATTGCCCTTGCCGTGGCTGCTGATTCCGCCGATGGCGCTCTCGCGCCTGGTGCTCGGCGTGCACTACCCGACCGACGTGCTGACCGGAGTGGCGGTCGGCGCGGCTGTCGCCCGAACTGTCGACGTTGTCGCGGACCGCACGGCGGCCCGAAAGGAACCAGCACTGTGAGCGAAGAACCTCACCCGACGCACGCGCCACCGAAGAATCTGGCGACCGGGATCATCAAGGCGCTGCGCCCCCGCCAGTGGGTGAAGAACATCCTGGTCTTCGCCGCTCCGGTGGCGGCCCTGGGTGATGACCGCTTCGTCGTCGAGGACTATCGCGATGTCTTCGTCAAGGTGCTGCTGGCCTTCGTGGTGTTCAGTCTCGCCGCCTCATCGGTGTATCTGGTCAACGACGCGCGCGATGTCGAAGCCGACCGTGCGCACCCCACCAAGCGGTACCGTCCGATCGCCGCGGGCGTGGTGCCCGAATCGCTGGCCTACGTCCTGGCGGTGCTGCTCGGGGCGGCCGCGCTGGTCATCTCCTGGCTGGTGTCGCCGAACCTCGCGGTGGTCATCGGTGTCTACATCGTCATCCAGCTCGCCTACTGCTTCGGTCTCAAGCACCAGGCGGTCATCGACATCTGCATCGTGTCCTCGGGCTTCCTCATCCGGGCCATCGCCGGCGGTGTGGCCGCGGGAATCCAGCTGTCGCAATGGTTCCTGTTGGTGATGGCGTTCGGCTCGCTGTTCATGGCGGCCGGCAAACGCTATGCCGAACTGCAGCTGGCCGAACGCACCGGCGCGAAGATCCGCAAATCGCTGGAGAGTTACACCAGCGGATACCTGCGGTTCGTCTGGACGCTGGCCGCCACGGCGGTGGTGCTGTGCTACGCGCTGTTCGCCTTCGAGCGCGACGGTGGCTCGGCGTCCTGGTGGGCCGTCTCGATCATCCCCTTCACCATCGCGATCCTGCGGTACGCGGTCGACATCGACGGCGGCCATGCCGGCGAGCCCGAGGAGATCGCCCTGGGGGACCGGGTGCTGCAGGTGCTCGCCCTGGCCTTGATCGGTACCGTCGGTGCGGCTGCCTACTTCAGTTGACCGGTTCGGCGCCGCCACCACCGCGCGGCTGACCGGCTGGCCCGCCATCCGCTACAGCGCATCGGTGCGGATCAGCCTGTGGCTCTCGGTGCTGGTCGCGGCCGGACTGTTCGGCTGGGGTGCCTGGCAGCGCCGCTGGATGGCCGACGACGGCCTGATCGTATTGCGCACCGTGCGGAACCTGTTGGCCGGCAACGGCCCGGTCTTCAACGCCGGTGAGCGCGTCGAATCGAACACGTCCACGCTGTGGACCTATCTGATCACCGCGGCCAGTTGGATCGCCGGCCCGGTGCGGCTGGAGTACGTCGCGCTGGCGCTCGCGCTCGGCCTCAGCGTGGCCGGGGTGGTGCTGGTCATGCTGGGCACCGCCCGGCTGTACGCGCCGGCGCTGGCCGGCCGGCGTGCCCTGCTGCTGCCGGCCGGCGTGCTCGTCTACATCGCCGTCCCGCCGGCCCGCGACTTCGCCTCCTCGGGCCTGGAGAACGGTCTGGTGCTGGCCTACGTCGGCCTGTTGTGGTGGCTGCTGGTGCGGTGGTCGCAGGCGCGTGCCGACACCGGGCCGGTACTGACCGCGGCGCTGGCCTTCGTGGCCGGCCTGAGCGTGCTGGTCCGCCCGGAACTGGCACTCGTCGGCGGTGTGGCATTGGTCATGATGGTGCTGGCCGCCGCGGGCTGGCGCCGGCGGCTGCTGATCGTCGCTGCCGGTGGCGCACTTCCGGTGGCCTACCAGATCTTCCGGATGGGTTACTACGGCCTGTTGGTGCCGCAGACCGCGATCGCCAAGGACGCCTCCGGCGCCAAGTGGTCGCAGGGTCTGATCTACCTGAACAACCTGAACTCGCCCTATCTGCTGTGGGTGCCGCTGGTGCTACTGATCGTGCTGGCGGTGCTGCTGGTGTGGGCGCGCCCCGGGCAGACCCGGACCGCGCCGCCGGGTCCGGCCGCCAACCGGCTGGCCCGGATGCTGCAGAACCCCACGGCCGCCGTCGTTTTCATTGTCGCCAGCGGGGTGATCCAGGCTGTCTACTGGGTGCGCCAGGGTGGCGACTTCATGCACGGCCGGGTCCTGCTGACCGCGCTGTTCCTGGTCCTCGCGCCGGTCGCGGTCATCCCGATCGCGCTGCCGCAGCGGCCGGGTCTGACCGCGCGCACCGGCTATCTGGTCACCGGTGCGATGAGCCTGCTGTGGCTGGCCGTCGCGGGATGGGCGGTGTGGGCGGCGAATTCGCCGGGGATGGGTTCGGACGCCACCCGCGTCACCTATACCGGGATCGTCGACGAGCGGCGCTTCTATGCCCAGGCCACCGGGCACGCCCACCCGCTGACCGCGGCCGATTACCTGGACTATCCGCGGATGCGCGCGGTGCTGGTCGCGCTGCGCAACACCCCCGACGGCGCGCTGCTGCTGCCGTCGGGCAACTACGACGTGTGGGATGTCGTCCCGGCCATCCCGCCGCCGCCGGACAAGCCCCGTCCGCCGGGCGAGACCGGGCCGCACACAGTATTTTTCACCAACATGGGCATGCTCGGCATGAACGTCGGCCTGGACGTCCGGGTGATCGATCAGATCGGTCTGACCAACCCGCTGGCCGCGCACACCGCGCGACTGGAGGACGCGCGCATCGGCCATGACAAGAACCTGTTCCCGGACTGGGCGGTGGCCGAGGGACCGTTCCTCAAGGAACGTCCGTACATCCCGCCGTACCTGGACGAGGAGTGGATCGCCCAGGCCGAGGCCGCGCTGAAATGTCCTGACACCGAGGCGATGCTGAATGCCGTCCGCGCCCCGCTGGGCCCGCGCCGGTTCCTGTCCAACGTCATCCATGCCATGGACTTCGGCAGCTACCGCATCGACCGGGTGCCGCTCTTCGAACTGCGCCGCTGCGGCCTGGAGATTCCGCCGCCCAAGACGCCGGAGTACACCGGTCTGCCCGCGACGGGACCGTGACCCAGCTAACAAGTGTTTTGCGGCTGCGGTAACGCCGCGGTTATGTTGGGCCGATAGATCAGCGTGGCCCACTACGCCCGCAACGCGCTATCGCCTGGTGACTCGGCGGTCAGCCGCGTCCGACGATGAGATGGACGGACACACACAGCATGCTCAAGCCCCTGGCCCTGTTACGGGGCGCGCTGGCCGCGCTGGTCGCGCTGGCGACCGTGGCCGCGATCCCCGCGCCGACGGCCGCGGCCTTCTCCCGGGAGGGCCTGCCGGTCGAGTACCTGGACGTGTTCTCCACCGCCATGAACCGCAACATCCGGGTGCAGTTCCAGCCCGGCGGACCGCACGCGGTCTACCTGCTCGACGGCTTGCGCGCCCAGGACGATTACAACGGCTGGGACATCAACACCCCGGCCTTCGAATGGTTCCACGACTCCGGGGTGTCGGTGGTGATGCCGGTCGGTGGGCAGTCCAGCTTCTACAGCGACTGGTACTCGCCCTCCTCGTTCAACAACCAGGCCTACACCTTCAAGTGGGAGACCTTTCTGACCAGCGAGCTCCCGGACTGGCTGGCCGCCAACAAGCAGATCTCGCCGACCGGCAACGGTGTGGTCGGGCTGTCCATGGCCGGTGGTGCCGCGCTGATCCTGGCCGCCTACCACCCCGCCCAGTTCCGTTATGCCGCAGCGTTATCCGGTTTCCTCAACCCGTCCACGGCGTTTATGAAGCAGGCCATCCGGGTCGCGATGCTCGACGCCGGCGGGTACAACGTGGACAACATGTGGGGCCCGCCGTGGGATCCGGCCTGGAAGCGCAACGACCCGGTCGAACAGGTCGGCAAACTGGTGGCCGCTGGTACCAGGCTGTGGATCTACTGTGCGCCAGGGGGTTCCACGCCGCTGGATGTCAACGGTGACCCGGCCCAGAAGTTCAATGCCGACAGCCTGGAGGGGTTGGCGATCGGTAGCAACAAGAAGTTCCAGGAGCGCTACACCCAGGCCGGTGGCACCAACGCGACGTTCACCTTCCCGTCCGCGGGCAACCACTCGTGGGCCTACTGGGGAGCCCAATTACAAGCGCTGAAGCCAGATCTGATCGCCACCCTGGTTCGTTGACAGCGCCGATCCCCAGCCGGTTGTGGTTGACTACACGGGCCTTCGAGCCCGGGGCCACAACAGATGGGATCTTGAGAACACATGACTTTCGCCGAGTTGATGCGCGCTGCGTCACGCCGTCTGCTGGTCGCCGCCACGGCGGCCGCGGTACTGCCCGGCCTGGTGAGTGCGGTGGGCGGCTCGGCGGGTGCGGCGGCGTTCTCGCAGCCCGGCCTTCCGGTCGAGTACCTCGACGTGCCCTCGGCCGGGATGGGTCGCGACATCCGCATCCAGTTCCAGAGCGGCGGCGAGAACTCCCCGGCGGTCTACCTGCTCGACGGTCTGCGCGCCCAGGACGACTTCAACGGGTGGGACATCAACACTGCGGCGTTCGAGTGGTACCACGGCTCGGGCCTGTCGGTGATCATGCCGGTCGGCGGCCAGTCCAGCTTCTACTCCGACTGGTACAAGCCGGCCAAGGGCAAGAACGGCACCTACACCTACAAGTGGGAGACCTTCCTCACCCAGGAACTGCCCGCCTGGCTACAGGCCAACAAGGCCGTCAAGCCCACCGGCGGGGCCGCGATCGGGCTGTCGATGGCCGGCTCGGCCGCGCTGACCCTGGCCATCTATCACCCCGAACAGTTCCCGTACGCGTCCTCGCTCTCGGGCTTTCTGAACCTGTCCGAGGGGTGGTGGCCGATGCTGGTCGGACTGTCCATGGGTGATGCCGGCGGGTTCAAGTCCGAGGACATGTGGGGACCGTCGAGTGATCCTGCCTGGAAGCGCAACGATCCCTACGTCAACATCAACAAGTTGATCGCCAACAACACCCGGATCTGGATCTTCTGCGGCAACGGCAAACCGTCCGAACTCGACGCCGGTGCCAGCGCGGGCAACCTGTTCAACGCCAAGTTCCTGGAGAGCTTCACGCTGCGCACCAACAAGACCTTCCGCGACACCTACATCGCGGCGGGCGGGACCAACGGCGTGTTCAACTTCCCGGAGAACGGTACTCACAGCTGGGGTTACTGGGGTTCGCAGTTGCAGGCCATGAAGCCGGACATCCAGCGCGTGCTCGGGGCGACACCGGCCGCACAGTAGTTCCGGGCACTGTCGCCGCGGTGATGTGATTCACTACAACCCGGGCGGCGGGGACGAGCGCTAGCGAAGACGAGGTGGGTCAGATGAGGCTGCAGGCTCTTGCGTACGCGATGCTGATGGCGCTGGGCCTGTGGACGGTGTCGGCGACGACGGACACCACTGCCCGGGCCGACGGGGTCGAGTACCTGATGGTGCCGTCGGCGGCGATGGGCCGCGACATCCCGGTCGCCTTCCAGGGCGGCGGCCCGCACGCGGTCTTCCTGCTCGACGCCTTCAACGCCGCCCCCGATGTGAGCAACTGGGTGACGGCGGGCAACGCGATGAACACCCTGGCCGGCAAGGGCATCTCGGTGGCCGCACCGGCCGGCGGCGCGTGGAGCATGTACACCAACTGGGAGCAGGACGGCAGCAAGCAGTGGGAGACCTTCCTGGCCACCGAGCTGCCGAACTGGCTGGCCGCCAACAAGGGCCTGGCACCCAGCGGGCACGGTGTCGTCGGCGCCGCGCAGGGCGGTACCGGTGCGCTGATGCTGGCCACCTTCCACCCGGATCGGTTCCGCTACGCGGGTTCGATGTCGGGGTTTTTGACCCCGTCACGCACCTTCGAGAACGGCGCGATCACCGCGGGAATGGCGCAGTACGGCGGTGTCGACACGCACAACATGTGGGGCCCGGTGCAGTTCGGCCGGTGGAAGTGGCACGACCCCGATGTGCACGCGCAGCTGTTGGTGGACAACAACACCCGGCTGTGGATCTTCAGCCCGCAGACCACCACCTGCAGTGACCCGGTGGCGATGATCAACGATTGCGCGCAGGCCCAGGGCAGCAACCGCACCTTCTATTCGCACTACCGTTCGCTGGGTGGTCGCAACGGTCATTTCGACTTCCCGACCGGCGGTCAGCACGACTGGGGCAACTGGGCCCCACAGCTCGGCGCACTGTCGGGTGACCTGGTGGCGGCCATCCGCTGACGGTTTGATCACGTTCCGTGGACCCGGCCGGACAGCCGGTACCGTGGAATGGTGCAGCGCAACGGACGGTCTCCCGCGGGTCTGGCAAAGTGGCCGGTCATCTCGCTGACCCCGGTGATGCTCGCCTCGGTCGCGGCCATGTCCTGCGGCTGCACGGTCGGTGACAGCACCCTGACGACCATCGGCATGCCCGCCGAGGAGTCCTCGGTGGTCCGCACCGACGGGATGATGGGCGCCAGCCGGGCCGGCGGGCACACCGAGCACCTCACCGTGACGCCACGGCAGCAGTCCTATCTGGACGCGCTCGTCGACGCCGGGGTGCACCCGTCGGAGGATCTGATGGCGCTGAGCATCGGGGCCTACGTCTGCCAGGCCCGCGCGGCGAAGCAGTCCGAGCAGGCGGTGTGGGATTTCGTGCTGCCGCTGGTGCGCAACGATCTCGACGACACCCACGTCAGCTCGATTGCCCCGGAGGTCGGTGACGTCAACACGGCGACCGCTGACTACATTCGCATCGCAACCGAACGGCTCTGCTGACGCAGCGCACGAACCACCCTGGAGTAACTGACGCATGGCCAACAACAGCCGACGCAAACGGCACCGGATCCTGGCCCTGGCGGCTGCCGTCGCGGTCGCCGTCCTGGTGGCGGTGCTGGTGGCCGGTGTCGTGGTGTGGCTGCGCCAGCCCGACACCCCGCCGATCGCCACTCCTGGCGGTCAGCCGACCGATGTGCCGACCGCGGTGCCGCCGACCGGTAAGCCGCGCCCGGAGTTCCAGGATGCGAGCTGCCCGGACGTCCAGTTGATGTCGATCCCGGGCACATGGGAGTCCTCGCGGCAGCTCGATCCGCTGAACCCGACCCAATTCCCGATCGCGCTGCTGCTCAACGTCACCAATCCGCTGCGCGCCGAGTTCGGCACCGACCGGGTGGAGATCTACACCGTCCCGTACACCGCCCAGTTCCACAATCCGTTCTCGGCCGACGGCCAGATGTCCTACAACGACAGCCGTGCCGAGGGTAAGGACGCCGCGGTGCGGGCGCTGACCGACATGAACAACCGCTGCCCGCTGACCAGCTACGTGCTGGTCGGTTTCTCGCAGGGCGCGGTCATCGCCGGCGACCTCGCCAGTGATATCGGCAACGGTCGCGGTCCGGTGGACCAGGACCTGGTGCTGGGCGTGACGCTGATCGCCGACGGCCGACGCCAGGACGGGGTCGGTCAGAACCTGGAGCCCAACCCGCCCGGGCAGGGAGCCGAGATCACGCTGCACGAGGTGCCGATGCTGTCCGCGATGGGGCTGGCGATGACCGGTCCGCGCGACGGCGGCTTCGGTGCGCTCGACAACCGGACCTACCAGGTGTGCGCGACCGGTGACCTGATCTGCGCGGCGCCCGAGTCGGCGTTTTCCATCACCAACCTGCCGGCGACCATCAACGCGCTGCTCGGCAGCACGGCGGGTCCGGTCCACGCGTTGTACAACACTCCGCAGTTCTGGCAGATGAACGGCCGGACGTCCACCCAGTGGACGCTGGACTGGGCGCGCGATCTGCTGCAGAACGCGCCCGAGCCCAAACACGGGTGAGCACGCTCACCTCGTAGGCGACTCGCCGGTAACCAGATTTGGCCTGCGCGAATCGAACATTTAACATTAAGAGAAAACTAAGAGTGGCGTGTCGCCGGGCGCAGGCTCGGGCCGACCGCACCGGTACGATCCCTCGGGTTCGGGGGCGACCATGAGCAGTGTGCTTTGACAGGAGTATTTGATGCCGTTCCACAACCCGTTCATCAAGAACGGTCAGATCAAGTTCCCTGACAACGCCAGCATCGTGTCCCACGTCGAGCGTTGGGCCAAGGTCCGCGGCGACAAGCTGGCCTACCGCTTCCTGGACTTCTCGACCGAGCGGGACGGTATCGCCCGCGAGCTCACCTGGGCGGAGTTCAGTGCCCGCAACCGCGCCGTCGCGGCCCGCCTGCAGCAGGTGACGCAGGTCGGCGACCGCGTCGCCATCCTGAGCCCGCAGAACCTGAACTATCTGGTCTCCATCTACGGCGCCATCTACGCCGGCCGCATCGCGGTGCCGCTGTTCGACCCGTCCGAGCCGGGCCACGTCGGCCGCCTGCACGCCGTCCTCGACGACTGCAAGCCCTCGGCGATCCTGACCACCACCGAGGCCGCCGAGGGCGTGCGCAAGTTCTTCCGCAGCCGGCCCGCCAACCAGCGTCCGCGCGTCATCGCCGTCGACGCCGTGCCCGAAGAGGTGGCTGCCACCTGGGAGCCGCAGGAGGTCACCGTCGACACGGTCGCCTACCTGCAGTACACCTCGGGGTCGACGCGCATCCCGACCGGTGTGCAGATCACCCACCTCAATCTCGCGACGAACATCGTCCAGATCATCGAGGCGCTGGAAGCCGAGGAGGGCGACCGCGGCCTGTCCTGGCTGCCGTTCTTCCACGACATGGGTCTGATCACCGCGCTGCTGTCGCCGATGATCGGGCACAACTTCACCTTCATGACCCCGGCGGCCTTCGTGCGCAGGCCCGGCCGGTGGATCCGCGAGATGGCCCGCAAGCCCGACGACACCGGCGGCGTCATCTCGGTGGCCCCGAACTTCGCCTTCGACCACGCCGCCGCGCGTGGCCTGCCCAAGGACGGCGAGCCGCCGCTGGACCTGTCCAATGTCAAGGCCGTGCTCAACGGCAGCGAGCCGATCTCGGCGGCCACCGTGCGCCGCTTCAACGAGGCGTTCGGTCCGTACGGCTTCCCGGCCAAGGCCATCAAGCCGTCCTACGGTCTGGCCGAGGCCACCCTGTTCGTCTCGACCACGCCCTCCTCGGAAGAACCGAAGATCATCAGCGTCGACCGGGATGCGCTGAACACCGGGACCATCGTCGAGGTCGACCCGGAATCGCCCAAGGCGGTCGCGCAGGCCTCGGCGGGCAAGGTCGGCGTCTCCGAGTGGGCGGTGATCGTGGACGCCGAATCGGCGACCGAGCTGCCCGACGGCCAGATCGGCGAGATCTGGATCAGCGGCCCGAACATGGGCACCGGGTACTGGGGCAAGCCGGACGAGACGGTGGCGACGTTCCAGAACCTGCTCAAGTCGCGCACCAGCCCCTCGCATGCCGAGGGTGCCGGCGAGGACGCCACCTGGGTGCGTACCGGCGACTACGGCGCCTTCTATGACGGCGACCTCTACATCACCGGTCGCGTCAAGGACCTGGTCATCATCGACGGCCGCAACCACTACCCGCAGGACCTGGAGTACTCGGCGCAGGAGGCATCCAAGGCGGTGCGCACCGGTTTCGCCGCGGCCTTCTCGGTGCCGGCCAACCAGCTGCCCGCCGAGGTCTTCGACGACTCGCACGCCGGCCTGAAGTTCGATCCGGAGGACACCTCCGAGCAGCTGGTCATCGTCGCCGAGCGCGCACCCGGTTCGCACAAGATGGAACTCGGCCCGATCATCGACGACATCCGCGCCGCGATCGCGGTGCGCCACGGCGTCACCGTCCGTGACGTGCTGCTGACCCCGGCCGGTGCCATCCCGCGCACCTCCAGCGGCAAGATCGGCCGTCGCGCCTGCCGGTCCGGCTACCTGGACGGCAGCCTGCGCAGCGGCAAGATCGCCAACGATTTCCCCGACGAGACGGATTGAGGCACGTTCAGTTCCTCACCGCGCCACCCAGGCCGCACGACGGCGAAAGTGAACAGTGAAAATGACTGAAGCGCAAGACAATTCACAACCCGCCGGTGACCTCCCGGCCGTTTCCGGGTCGGCCTCGGACGCCGTGGCCCCGGCCCGCGGCGACATGACCGTCGCCGAGATGCGGGAGTGGCTGCGCAATTGGGTGGCCAACGCGACCGGCCAGCCCGCCGACAAGATCGACGAGACGGCCCCGGTGATCGAGCTCGGTCTGGCCTCCCGCGACGCGGTGGCGATGGCCAGCGATATCGAGGACCTGACCGGTGTCACGCTGACCGCCACCGTGGTGTTCCGCAACCCGACCATCGAGGCGCTGGCCACCGTCATCATCGAGGGTGAGCCCGAGCCGGTGCTCGACGCCGACGAGGACTGGACCCGCGAACCCGGTGTCGAGGACATTGCGATCGTCGGCCTGGCCACCCGTTTCCCCGGCGAGATGAACAGCGCCGAGCAGATGTGGGCCGCCCTGCTGGAGGGCCGCGACGCCAGCTCGGATCTGCCCGAGGGCCGCTGGTCGGAATTCCTCGGTGAACCGCGGATCGCCGAGCGGGTCGCCAAGGCGCACACCCGTGGTGGGTACCTCTCCGACATCAAGGGTTTCGACTCCGAGTTCTTCGCGCTGTCGAAGATGGAGGCCGACAACATCGATCCGCAGCAGCGGATGGCCCTCGAGCTCACCTGGGAAGCGCTCGAGCACGCCCGTATCCCGGCGTCGAGCCTGCGCGGCGGCGATGTCGGTGTGTACGTGGGCAGTTCGAACAACGACTACATGTTCCTGGCCGTCGCGGACCCGACGACCGCGCACCCCTATGCGATCACCGGCACCACCAGCTCCATCATCGCCAACCGGGTGTCCTACTTCTACGACTTCCGCGGGCCGTCGGAGTCCATCGACACCGCGTGTTCCTCCTCGCTGGTCGCCACCCACCAGGGTGTGCGGGCACTGCGCTCCGGTGAAATCGACGTCGCCATCGTTGGCGGCGTGAACGCCATGGTGACCCCGCTGGTCACCATCGGGTTCGACGAGGTCGGCGGCGTGCTGGCCCCGGACGGCCGCTGCAAGTCGTTCTCCTCGGACGCCAACGGCTACGCCCGCTCCGAGGGTGGCGGCATGCTGGTGCTCAAGCGGGTCTCCGACGCCCGCCGCGACGGTGACGAGATCATCGCCGTCATCGCCGGCAGCGCGGTCAACCACGACGGTCGCTCCAACGGCATGCTGGCCCCCAACCCGGACGCCCAGGAAGCCGTGCTGCGCAAGGCCTACAAGGACGCCGGGATCAACCCCCGCGACGTCGACTACATCGAGGCGCACGGCACCGGCACCATCCTGGGTGACCCGATCGAGGCCGATGCGCTGGGCCGGGTCGTCGGCCGGGGCCGTGCCGATGACAAGCCCGCCCTGCTCGGTGCGGTCAAATCCAATGTGGGACACCTGGAGTCGGCTGCCGGCGCGGCCAGCCTGGCCAAAATGGCACTGTCGCTGCAGCATGACAAGCTGCCGCCGTCGATCAACTACGCCGGTCCCAACCCCTACATCGACTTCGACAAGGAACACCTCAAGGTCAACGACACCGTCACCGACTGGCCGCGCTACAGCGGACACGCCATCGCCGGTGTGTCCGGCTTCGGCTTCGGTGGCGCCAACGCCCACCTGGTGCTGCGCGAGGTGCTCGCCACCGATCTGGTCGAGCCCGAAGCCCCTGTCGCAGAGGAGCAGCCCGCCGAGGCCGAGACCGAAACCGTGCAGCCGTCGGGCCGGCGGATGGATGAGTACGGCGAGTTCGTCGAAGACGAACCCGAGTACCCGGCCTACGACGAGGACAACTACGAACTGCCGGGCCTGACCGAGGAGGCCCAGCGTCTCATCGAGGAGGGCCGCGCCGCCCTCGCCGCCGCCGAGCCGGCGAAACCGCTTGTCCCGCTGTTCGTCTCGGGTTTCCTGACCTCGCGCAAGCGCACCGCCGCCGCCGAGCTCGCCGACTGGGTCGACAGCGAGGCCGGCCGTGCCTCCTCGCTGGAGTCGATCGGCCGTTCGCTGTCGCGACGCAACCACGGCCGCTCCCGCGCGGTGGTGCTGGCCCACGACCACGACGAGGCCGTCAAGGGCCTGCGCGCGCTGGCCGAGGGGAAGCAGAGCCCGCTGGTGCTGGCCGCCGACGGCCCCGTCACGAACGGCCCGGTGTGGGTGTTCGCCGGATTCGGTGCCCAGCACCGCAAGATGGGCAAGGACCTCTATCTGCGCGACGAGGTGTTCGCCGAGTGGATCAACAAGGTCGACGCGCACATCCAGGACGAGCGTGGCTACTCGGTGGTCGAGCTGATCCTCGACGACGCGATCGACTACACCAGCGAAACCTGTGAGTACCCCATCGAGGTCGTGCAGACGGTCATCTTCGCGCTGCAGATCGGGCTCGGTGAACTGCTGCGCCACCACGGCGCCACACCCGGTGCGGTGGTGGGGCAGTCGCTCGGCGAGGCCGCCGCGGCCTACTTCTCCGGTGGGCTGTCGCTGGCCGACGCCACCCGCACCATCTGCTCGCGCGCCCACCTCATGGGTGAGGGCGAGGCCATGCTGTTCGGTGAGTACATCCGGCTGATGGCGCTGGTCGAGTACTCGGCCGACGAGATCAAGACCGTCTTCTCCGATTACCCCGGCCTGGAGGTGTGCGTCTACGCCGCCCCGACCCAGACCGTGATCGGTGGGCCGCCGGAGCAGATCGACGCGATCGTCGCGCGCGCCGAGTCCGAGGGCAAGTTCGCGCGCAAGCTGCAGACCAAGGGCGCCAGCCACACTCAGCAGATGGACCCGCTGCTCGGCGAGCTGTCCGCCGAGATCCAGGGTATCCAGGCGCAGCCGCTGCAGACCGGCTATTTCTCCACCGTCCACGAGGGCACCTTCATCCGGGCCGGCGCCGAGCCGATCCACGATGTCGAGTACTGGAAGAAGGGACTGCGGCACAGCGTCTACTTCACCCACGGCATCCGCAACGCCGTCGACAACGGGCACACCACCTTCCTCGAGCTGGCCCCGAACCCGGTGGCGCTCATGCAGGTCGGGCTCACGACGGCCAGCGCTGGGCTCCATGATGCGCAGCTGATCGCCACGCTGGCGCGCAAGCAGGACGAAGTCGATTCGATGACCACGGCCATGGCGCACCTGTATGTCCACGGCCACGACCTGGACCCGCGCTCGCTGTTCCCGCGCCGCAACCGTGGCCTGGCCGGCGCGCTGGACTTCGCCGACATCCCGCTGACCCGGTTCAAGCGCAAGGAGCACTGGCTCGACGCCCGCTTCACCGGGGACAGCTCGGTCGTCGCGCCGGGCACCCATGTGGCCACCCCGGACGGCAGGCACGTCTGGGAGTACGCACCCAACGGCCCGGCTGATCTGGCCGGACTGGTGAAAGCCGCTGCGGCGCAGGTGCTTCCCGACGCCGTGCTGACGGCCGCCGAGCAGCGTGCGGTGCCCGCGGACAAGTCCCGGCTGGTGACCACGCTGACGCGCCACCCCGGCGGTGCGTCGGTGCAGGTGCACGCCCGTATCGACGAGTCGTTCACGCTGGTCTACGACGCGATCGTCACCCGTGGTGGTCAGCAGAGCGCCCTGCCGGCCGCCGTCGGCGCCGGGACCGTCGCCGAGATCTCCACAGCCGCACCGGCACCGGTCGAAGAGCAGCCCGAGGACGCCCCCGCCTTCGAGGCCGACAACCTGACCGCGGGTGCCAATCTCGGCTCGGACTTCGCCAAGTGGAACCCGGAGTCCGGTGAGACCGTCGCGCAGCGACTGGGCACCATCGTCGGCAGCGCCATGGGCTACGAGCCCGAGGATCTGCCGTGGGAGGTGCCGCTGATCGAGCTGGGCCTGGATTCGCTGATGGCGGTGCGCATCAAGAACCGGGTCGAGTACGACTTCGATCTGCCGCCGATCCAGCTGACCGCGGTGCGCGACGCCAACCTCTACGCGGTGGAGAAGCTGATCCAATACGCGATCGAGCACCGTGACGAGGTCGGCGAGCTGGCCGAGGCGCAGAAGGGTCAGTCCGCCGAGGAGATCGCCGCCGCGCAGGCGGAGCTCATGGGCGGTGCCACGACGGTTGCCGAGCTTGAAGCCAAATTGGCCGAGGCCGGTCATCCGCTCGCGGACAAGGCCGACGAGACCACCGAGTCCCTTGCCGAGGTGGGTATCGAGATCCCGCCGCCACCAACCGATCCGAGCGGACCGGCCACGGCCGCACCGGCTGTTGCTGATTCGGCCGAGCCGGCCAAGGCAACGGCCGCAGCGGCCGCCGCCAAGGTGCTCACCCAGGAGGCCGTCACCGAGGCGCTCGGCGCCGATGTGCCCCCGCGTGATGCCGCCGAGCGGGTCACCTTCGCGACGTGGGCGATCGTCACCGGGAAATCACCCGGCGGCATCTTCAACGAGTTGCCCGCCGTGGACGAGGCGACCGCGGTCAAGCTGGCGACCCGGCTGTCCGAGCGGGCCGAAGGCCCGATCAGCGTCGATCAGGTGCGCGCGGCCAAGACCATCGAGGAGTTGGCCACCCACGTTCGCGATCAGCTCGAGGACGGCCTGGTCGACGGGTTCGTCCGGACCCTGCGTCCGCCGACCGAGGGCTCGAGCGCGGTGCCGCTCTTCGTGTTCCACCCCGCCGGTGGGTCGACGGTGGTCTACGAGCCGTTGATCAAGCGGCTGCCCGCCGACATCCCGGTGTACGGCATCGAACGCGTCGAGGGCTCCATCGAGGAGCGCGCCGCCGAATACGTGCCCAAGCTCCTTGAGCTGCACAAGGGCCCGTTCGTGCTGGCGGGCTGGTCGCTGGGTGGCGCGCTGGCGTATGCCTGCGCGATCGGACTCAAGCGCTCCGGTGCCGATGTCCGGTTCGTCGGCCTGATCGACTGCGTGCGCCCCGGCGTGCCGATCGACCAGAGCCAGGAGGGCATGCGGGCCCGCTGGGACCGCTACGCCCGGTTCGCCGAGCGCACCTTCAACGTCGAGATCCCGGAGATCCCGTACGAGGAGCTGGAGAAGCTCGACGACGAGGGCCAGGTCAAGTACGTGCTGGACATCGTCGCCGAGAGCGGGGTGCAGATCCCCGGCGGCATCATCGAGCACCAGCGCACCTCGTATCTGGACAACCGCGCGCTGGACACCATCGAGCTGCAGCCCTACGACGGGCACGTCACGCTCTACATGGCCGACCGGTACCACGATGACGCCATCGTCTTCGAGCCGGCGTACGCCACCCGCCAGCCCGACGGCGGCTGGGGTGAGGCCGTCTCCGATCTGGAGGTCGTGCAGATCGGCGGCGAGCACATCCAGGCCATCGACGAGCCGATCATCGCCAAGGTCGGCGCTCACCTGAGCGAGGCCATCAACCGCATCGAAGCGAGCCAGAAGGGGAACCAGTGACGGAAACTCCCGTACAGCCGAAGACCGCGACCACCGCGGAGAAGCTGGCCGAGCTGCGCGAAAAGCTGGAGCTGGCCAAGGATCCCGGTGACGACAAGGCCAAGGCCCGCCGCGACAAGAAGGGCATCCCGAGCGCCCGCGCGCGCATCCACGCGCTGCTGGACCCGGGCAGCTTCCTGGAGATCGGCGCCCTGGCCCGCACGCCCGGTGACCCGAACGCGTTCTACGGTGACGGTGTGGTGACCGGGCACGGCACCATCGACGGTCGCCCGGTCGGGGTGTTCAGCCACGACCAGACGGTGTTCCAGGGGTCGGTCGGTGAGATGTTCGGCCGCAAGGTCGCCAAGCTGATGGAGTGGGTCGCCATGGTCGGCTGCCCGATCATCGGCATCAACGACTCGGCCGGCGCCCGTATCCAGGACACCGCGACCTCACTGGCCTGGTACGCCGAACTGGGCCGCCGCCACGAGATGCTGCGCGGCCTGGTGCCCGAGATCTCGCTGATCTTCGGCAAATGCGCCGGTGGCGCGGTGTACTCACCGATCCAGACCGATCTCGTTGTGGCGGTGCGTGATCAGGGCTACATGTTCATCACCGGCCCCGACGTCATCAAGGACGTCACCGGTGAGGACGTCACCTTCGACGAGCTCGGTGGCGCCGATGTACAGGCCCGGCGCGGCAACATCCACAAGGTCGTCGAATCCGAGGCCGCGGCGTACCAGTACGTCCGGGATTACCTGAGCTTCCTGCCGGCCAACCACTTCGACGACGCACCGATCGTCAACCCGGGCCTGGAGCCCGAGATCACCGCGCACGACCTGGAACTCGACACCATCGTGCCGGACTCGGACAACATGGGTTACGACATGCACGAGATCCTGCTGCGGATCTTCGACGACGGCGACGTCTTCGAAATCTCCGATCAGCGCAGCCCGTCGATGATCACCGCGTTTGCGCGGGTGGACGGCCGCCCCGTCGGCGTGATCGCCAACCAGCCGATGCACATGTCCGGCGCGGTCGGCAACGAGGCATCCGACAAGGCGGCCGGTTTCATCCGGTTCTGCGACTCGTTCAACCTGCCGCTGGTCTTCGTCGTCGACACCCCGGGCGCCATGCCCGGCGTCGCCGAGGAAGAGGGCGGGATCATCAAGCGCGGTGGCCGGTTCTTCAACGCCATCGTCGAGGCCGACGTGCCCAAGGTGACGATCATCGTCCGCAAGGCCTACGGCGGCGGCTACGCGGTGATGGGATCCAAGCAGCTCTCGGCGGATCTGAACTTCGCCTGGCCGACCGCGCGCATCGCGGTGATCGGCGCCGAGGGCGCAGCGCAGCTGCTGGTGAAGCGGTTCCCCGATCCCACTGCGCCCGAGGTGCAGAAGATCCGCGCCGACTTCATCGAGGGCTACAACCTGAACCTGGCGACGCCGTGGACCGCGGCCGAACGCGGCTATATCGACGGCGTCATCGAACCCCACGAGACGCGGTTGTTGATCCGCAAGTCGCTGCGGCTGCTGCGCGACAAGCAGCCCGTCAAGAAGGTGCTCCGCAAGCACGGCCTGACCCCGCTGTAGCGACCCCGCGAGCGACCGTGTCTGCACACGACACGCCGTTGCCCGTGGGCAGTTCGCGGTCGCTCGCGAGGGGGTACCGCGACGCGATGAGTTTTCCCGCGCCCGCCGGTCTGAACCGGCATGACACGTTTGACTGCGGGCCTGTTCATCTCCGTCGACGGAGTGGTGGATGCGCCAGACCGATGGCACTTCCCGTATTTCAACGAT
This sequence comes from Mycolicibacterium bacteremicum, assembly GCF_002086115.1. Taxonomy (GTDB): domain Bacteria; phylum Actinomycetota; class Actinomycetes; order Mycobacteriales; family Mycobacteriaceae; genus Mycobacterium; species Mycobacterium bacteremicum. The sequence goes on along the minus strand of NZ_MVHJ01000019.1, from coordinate 22,946 downwards.
GAGATGGGCGCAGCCGTCGATGCCCAGCTGGGCTCGGCGGAGACCATCCTGCTCGGCCGGGGCACCTACGATAGCTTCATCGGCGCTTGGCCGCAGCGTGAGGCCGACGGCGGTGAGGATGCCGAGTTCGCCAAGAAGCTCGGCGACACCCGCAAGATCGTGGTGTCCCGCCGGGAGCTGCACTTCGGGCCCGGGACTGGGTATGACTGGCGCAATTCCGAACAGCTACACGGGGATCTGATCACCGGGGTGCGGGCGCTGAAGGCGCAGCCGGGGGGTGACATCGCCATCGCCGGATCGGTGTCGATGGTCCGCGAGCTGCTGGCCGCCGGCCTGCTCGACGAGCTGCATCTGCTGGTCCACCCCATCGTGGTGGGCACCGGTGACCGGCTGTTCCGCGACGGGGACGCGCTACCGCTGAAACTGCTGAGCTCGACCGCATTCCGGACCGGTGTGGTGCACAGCGTCTACACCCTCGACGACGCGGCGCCCACCGGGTCCTACGAGGACGCCGCCGGGCACCTCTGACGGCGGCTGAATCCTAGATCGGTTCGATGTCCAGCCAGTCGTCCACGCAGAACGCATCACCGCGGGCCACCAGGGTGGCGCCGCCGTGGCCCGGGTAGTGCGCGGGGATGACGGTGGCCCGGTGGCGTGCCGCCTCGGTGAACACCCGCCGGCGGGTGGCGGTGGCCTGCGCGGCATCACAGTCGAAGGCGCAGGCGTCACCCGGGCGCGGGATCTGGATGGCGCAGTGGGTCAGGTCGCCGACGAACACCGCGGGGGCGCCGGCGTCGCACCACAGCACCGCGGAGCCGGGCGTGTGTCCGGCGGCCGGGCGTAGCCACACCGATTCGCTCAATTGATGCTCACCGCTGAACAATTCGGCCTGGCCGGCCTCGTACACCGGGGCCACGCTGTCGTCGAAGACGATCCGGGCGGCCGCGTCGCAGCCCGGCCCGTCGGGCCCGAAGAACCGGAAGTCCGCCTCCGGCAACAGGTATCGCGCGTTCGGGAAGGTGGGCACCCAGCCCGTACCGGCGGCGCGGGTGTTCCAGCCGACGTGATCGCTGTGCAGATGGGTGTTCACGACGACATCGACGCTGTCGGGATGCACACCGGCGGATGCCAGCGCGTCCAGGAACCCGGTATCCAGACCGTCGAGCACCGGGATCGCGGGGCGGCGCTTACCGTTGCCCACCCCGGTGTCGATCAGGATTCGCAACCCGTCGACATCGAGCACCCAGGTCTGGATGGCCACCCGCCAGGTGCCCGCATCCAGGTCGGCGAACGTCGGTACCAACAGGTCGGCGTTCTCGGCCCAGGCGCCCGCGGGGGTGTCGCCGAACATCGCGAACCGGGGTGAGAACGACGTCTCCACCACCCGGTTCACGACGGCCCGGCCCAGGCGCACGCTCACGGCCCGATGCGGATCTCTCCGGGCGAGTACAGACCCGAGTGCGTACTGGTGCCCAGTTCGATCTGCGCGGGCTGCGCGTCGACGATGGTGTCGAAGCGGCGCAGCGATCCCCAATCCTGGCCCCAGTCCTGGGACAGATAGGTCGACATCACCGACGCCCGCAACAGCAGGTCGGTGACCCCCAGCAGACCGCCCTCCAGACCGTTCTGCCAGGTGTCGGTGCTCTGCAACTTGGCGAAATAGTCGGGCGAGATGCGGAACTTGGGTACCTCGGTCACCCCGTTGGCATGCAGCATCGGCTGCTGGCACGGGAACGCCAGGCCGACGGCCCAGTCCATCAGCACCGGTTGGGTGGAACCGACGTACTCCTGTACCGAGCGCAGCTCGGGCACCCGCGGCGGGGTCACCGCGACCCAATCGCCCTGGCCCAGTGACAGATCCTCGGCGACCACCCGCACCGCGACCGCATCGGCCGGGATCTGGGCCCGTGGGTAGCGCAGGTTGCGCCAGGACGGGGTCGGGCCGATGTCATAGGGAGCGACGCGGCCCGCCGGCACCGGTGCACCGTCCGGACCCGCCGTGGCGTACTCCAGTTCGACGGTCTGCCCGGTGGTCAGACCCTCGGCCACGCTGGTGCCGGTGATGGTGCCCGCGGCGGTGACGACCACCAGCGGATGGGCATCATCAGCGGCGGGCAGCTCGTACCACGCCGAGGCCAGCCGGCTCTCCTGCTGCACACCGGTGGCGTAGGTGCCGGCGACCGGCACCCGTGCCGGATCGAGGCCGTAGGGCAACGGAACCCGGGATCCGTTGATCCCCGGCCGGGTCAATCGCTCGGGCTGCAACCAGTCGTAGTCGGTGCCCGGTTGGGAGAAGTTCAGCCGGATCGCCTCGGCGATGATGCGCTCCGGGACCCCGTCGGGGGTGAAGCCGCTGGGATCGGTCCCGCCGAGCGGGCCGAGCGGTCCGTAGTCACCGGGCAGCGCCCGCAGGAAACCGTCGTTGGAATCCGGTTCGACCAGTACGTCGTCGGCCATCCCGCAGCCACCGGCGAAGGCGCGGATATTGGCCCAGCCGTTGGAGTAGGTCGGGTACTGGCGGACCACACCGATGGCCATCGAGGCGATGAAGACCAGCACCATGAAGCCCGCGGCCAACGGGATGGGCGCCGCGGTCAGCCGGTCGACGAGCGTGGACTCCCCGGTACCGGACACGTGCAGCCAGAAGGCCCACAGCGCGGCGATCGCGAACAGCGCGAAGAACACCGTGCTGACCGACACCCCGCCCAACGCGGGTACCGCATTGTTGAACGGCACACCGAAGTTGGAGACGTACCACCAGCCGTTGACCGATGCGAAGCACAACGCCAGCACGAACAGCACCAGCGCCAGGAACGCCATCCGGTTGCGGGCCGAGCGCAGCACCGTGCGGGACACCATCACGGTGGTCAGGGCCGCCATGGCGCCGCCGACGGCCGCGAACAGGCCGAAGTGGTGAATCCACTTGGTGGGCGTGAACATCAGGAAGAAGATGGTCGCGAAGATGATGCCCATCAGTCGCCAGGCCGGCCCGCGTGCGATACCGGCGATGCGCTTGCGCCGCAACATCATGAACAGCGCCGGGAACAGACACATCGCGGTGAACAGGAAGGCGAACCGGCGTGAGATCGCACCGTCGACCGTCGGCAGGACCAGGTAGTAGTAGCGCAGGTTCTCGGTGTACCACTCCTGGCTGGGGCCGATCGCGGTGCGGATCCTGGTGGCTTCCAACACCGTTGCCAGCGTCTGGTCGGCCATCACCACGGCCAGGATGACCGTGCCGGCGGCCAGCAGCGGGGCCAGCAGCGGCCAGGTGCCGACGATACGGCGCCTGCGCATGATGATGCGCAGGATGGGCCGGCCGCCGGCGACCAGAGCGGCGACCGCGATCAGCCCGGTCGGCTGGATACCGAGGGTGAACGCGGCCGAGATGATGGCCAGTGCGGCCGGGGTCAGCCGGCCGGAGGTGACGGCGCGTTCGATCAGCACGTAGGTGATCAGGGCGCCGGTGGCGATCTGGCCCTCGGGACGCAGCCCGTTGTTGAACGGCATCCAGGCGCCCAGCAGCACCAGGCCCGCGGCCCACAGCGCCGGACGGCTGGCGATCACGGCAGGGCCGAGGCGCGGCAACACCTCTCGCGACAGCAGCAGCCAGCACACCAGCGCGCAGATCAGATCGGGCAGCCGCATCCAGATGCTCGCGGTGCTCACCTGCGACATCAGCGCCAGCACGTTGTAGTACCAGCCGAACGGGTCCTCGGGGCTGCCGAACCAGCGGAAGTAGTTCGACATGTAGCCGGCATGTTCGGCCACCCGGGCCATCTGCAGGATGTAGCCGTCGTCGGAGGAGTTCGTGCCGATGACGTACCAGAGCGCGAACGCGCCCACCACCACCGCGTCGACGGCGGTGATGGTCCGCCAGCGGGTCGGGATGAGTCGTTGCATCCGGCGGCCGTCGAGGCGGTCCAGTCGCCAGAGTGCCAGCAGCGCAATGAAGGTCGACAGGATGGCCAGCACGATCGCCGCCAGCTTGAGCGCGGTGGGCTGGGTGGTGAAGCGCGAATCGATCTCGGCGGACAGCGACAGTCCCGGCGGCGCGGGCCCGGTCAGGTCGGTGAACACCCCGACGATGGCCGGCCGCAGGTTCGGATCGGGGTAACCGGTGCGCTGGGGTGCGCCCACGTCATCCCCGGAATCCTGGGTGAGTCCGACGAAATCGGCGTAGGTGCCATCGTGATTCGAGGTGATCTCGATCGACGAACAACCACCGATCCGGTCACGTTCGACACTGGCCACCACCACATTGCGGACGATGACGTCGACGCGGTCCTCCGAGACGTTGACCAGCATGGCGTTCAGCGCCGCGTCACGGCCCTCGGCGGGCGCGGTACCCAGCACCAGGCCGCCGTCGGCAGGCATGCCCTCGATCACCGAGCAGGGCACCGTCGCGGTCAGGCTCACCGGCGCCTGCGAGATCAACGGTGCAGTCACGTTGTTCAGCTGACCGTTCTGCGGCCAGTTCAGCGTCGCCGTGGTCTGGGTGACCGGTAGCAGCGGGACCGCGATGGCCATCACGGTGCCCAGCAGGCCCGCGATGATGGCCACCCAGCGGGCGATCTTCACGTCACGCGCATTCTCGCTCGTGCTCTTCGGTTCGCTCGCCCGCTCGCTCACGGCAGCGCCCTGATCGGTCCGCCGCGGTTCCAGCCGTACACGTTTCGCGTCCCTTCCTCGATGACCGCGTCGGGCGCATCCTCGGCGGGCACCACCCGCAGATAGCGCTCGATGGAGCCCCAGTCGCGATACCAGTCGTCACGCAGATAGGTCGGCACCGTCGACGTCCTCAGCAGCGCCTGGATGAACAGGAACGGTCCGCCGTCCTGGGCGGACTGCCACTGGTTCGACGACACCACCATCTGCTTGAAATTCGGCAGGATCCGGTATTCCGGCAGCTCCGCCACCCCGAGATGCTCGGCGAACGGCCGCTGGCACGGGAAGTTCGACGCCGTCGCGATGTCCATCAGCACCGGGGTGTCGGTACCGAGGTACTCCTGCGCGGTCTGCAGCACCGGCACCCGCGGCGGGGTGAAGGCGAACCACTGGTCCTCGGAGAGATTGGGATCATCGGCGACGATGCGTGCGACGTTGGCCTCCGGTGGTGCCCAGTCCAGCGGGAAACGCAGGTTGCGCCAGGCGTTCTGCATGAAGGTGTCGATCGGCTGCACCTCGGAGAGCGCCTCATAGGACCCGTCGGGTCGGTGCACACCCCACTGCAGCTTGAGTGACTGGCCGTAATTGAACGACCCGTCCTCCTCGTACCACCAGATCGCACCGGCCGCGGCGACCGTCACCAGCGGCCGGTCCGGGGTACGCGGCGGCAGCTGGTACCAGGCCGAGGTGGCCTTGGCCGCAACGGTGTTCTCGTCGAAGCTGCCCATCACCGGGGTGGTGGCCGGGTCCAGACCGAACGGCAGGAACACCCGCGAACCGTTGATGCCCTCGGGGCCGTACCCGCCGCCGGTGCCGGCGGCATAGCCGACGCCGACGTTGGGCTTGTCGACCGGGCCGTCGGAGTTCGGGGTGCCGGGATTGGCGGCCACCGGTTCGGGCGGGTCCAGTGAGTCACTGACACCGTTCGGGGTGAAGCCGACCGGCTTCTCACCGCCGAGCGGCCCGTACCGGCCGAACCGCTGACCCTGAACCGGTTGCAGCAGGCCGGCATTGGTGTCCGCCTCGACCAGGACGGCATCGGCCATCGCGCAGCTGTCGGCCGACAGGCCCGAGCGCAGTGCCGACAGGTTGGCCGACCCGGTGGTGTAGACCGGGTAGCGCCCGACGGTGGCCTTGACCATCGAGCCGAGTTCGAGCACCACCATGATCACGGCGACCACCAGCAGCGGGGTCGAGGCCAGCGCTCGGTTGCGGCCGGTGTCGGCGACCTCGGTGTGCCCGGCGTAGTCGATGCGGAAGTGCAGCCAGGCGGTGAGCAATCCGCCCGCGATCGCGAGCACCAGGAAGATCGTGGTGACCGGATAGCCGACGATCACCGGCTGCTTGTCGAACCACGGCACCCCGTAGTTCCCGGTGTAGAACCAGCCGTTGAGTCCCGAGGTCGCCCACGCCAGCACGAACAGCAGCGCGGTCACATACAGCGCGAGATTGCGTCTGCTGTGCAAGCCGACCCGGGCCAGGGCAAAGGCCGTCACCGCACCGAGCGCCCCGGCCAGGCCGGCGAAGGCGCCGAATTGAATGGCCCATTTGGTCGGGGTGAAGGTCAGCAGCAGCAGGCCGATGCCGGTCGTGCCGATCAGCCGCCACACCGGACCGTTCACCGCGCCGGGCACGGTGCCGCGGCGCAGCATCACCATCAGCAGACCGAACAGGCACAGCAGCAGGATCAGCACGGTGAACCGGCGGGTCATCGACCCGTCGACGCTGTCCTCGACGGTCAGGAAGTAGTACCGCAGGAATTCCTGGTACCAGGCGATGGTCGGGCCGACGGTGTACTTGATGCGCGCGGACTCGGCGACGGTGGCCAGCGTCTGATCGCGGAACACGACGACGAACAGCACCGCCGCGGCGGCACCGAGCGGCGCGAGCTGGGCCGCCAACCCCTGCGCGGGCCGGCGCTCGGCGACGACCCGGGTGATGGCGCGCGCCCCGACGAGCAGCGGTGCCAGCGCGATCAGGCCCTGCGGCGCCAGCGTCACGCTGAACACCGCGACCACGATGGCCAGCGCGGTGGGCAGCAGGGTGCGCCTGGTAACCGAGATCTCCACCAGCATCCACACCAGCAGCACACCGAAGGCGATCAGCGGCTCCGGGCGCAGTCCGTTGTTGAACGGGAACCAGGCGGCCAGGAAGACCGCACCGCCGGTCCACACCGCGACCCGGTTGCGGGCCAACCGGGCGCCGAGGCGGGGCAGCACGAAATGACTGAGGATCAGCCAGGTGCCGATCGCGGCCAGGGTGGCGGGCAACCGCATCCAGACACTCGCGGTGCTGATCGTGGCCAAATGGGCCAGGACACTCTGGTACCAGTCGAACGGCGCCTCGCTGGCCCCGAAGTACCGGTAGTAGTTGGTGAGGTAGCCGGCCTCGCCGGAGACCCGCGCGATGGTCAGGTTGTAGCCGTCATCGGTGGTCTGGGGTCCGACGATGTGCCAGATCAGCAGTGACCCGATCACCCCGGCATCGGTCAGCCAGGTGGCCCAGCCGGTGCGTCGGCGGTTCAGCTTGGGCACGTGCCGGCCTGCGGTGCGGTCCAGCAGCGCCAGCGCGACCAGCGAGCCGAGGACGGCGGCGATGCCGAGCACCATGACGGCCAGCTTCAGCGCGGTAGGGCTGGTGATGAAGCGGGTGTCGATGTCGATGCGGGCCTGCACCCCGGAGTCCGGTGCCACCCGCAGATCGGTGAACACCCCCGCCACCTGTGGACGTTTGTCGACCGGCAGGGTGCCCGCCGCGCCGTCGATCCCGACGAAATCGGCGCCGACGGCGTTGACGTCGGCCCAGATGCGCAGCGCCCCGCAGGCGCCGGAGTTCACCGCGTCGCGCGGGGCGACGGCGGCGACCGTGTCACGGAAGGCGACGTAGACGACGTCGGCGTTGGCGTTGACGAACAGACCGTTGCGACCGGCGTCGATCCCGCCCGGCGGGATCGTGGAGAACACCAGACCACCGTCTTCGGGCAGCGACGCGATCGCCTGGCAGGGGATCGTCACATCCAGCGAGCGCGGCGCCCCCGACACCAGCGGTGCGGTCACGTCACCGACGAACCCGTCGGCTCCGGCCGCCTGGGGCCATTGGATGGTCGCCGTGCTCTGCCGGACCGGCAGCAGCGGCGCGAGCGCGCAGAGCACCATGCCGACGAGGCCCGCGATGATGGCTAGGAAGCGGATAGACCTACTGGGCACGAGGTTCAACAGTAAGCGACGAGCCTAGGTGTCCCGCCCCGTGACCCGCGTGCGGATCAATCGGGTTCGACGGCGACGAGACGTTCGTCACCGCCGTAGTGCGCCAACACCCGCGGATCCATCACCCGGCGCCACAACGGGGTGCACCAGGCGAGCACCAGCATGCTGCCGTACCCGGTCGGCAGCTGCGGGGCCTGGTCCGACGGCAGCAGCGTCTGATAGCGCTTGTGCGGGTTGGCGTGATGATCCGAGTGCCGCTGCAGGTGGTAGAGGAACACATTGGCCATCAGGGTGTTGCTGTTCCAGCTGTGCCGCTGACCGACGCGCTCGTAGCGACCGTCCTCGGTGCGCTGCCGGCGCAGGCCGTAGTGCTCCAGGTAGTTGACGGTCTCAAGAAGGCAGATGCCGATGACCGCCTGACCGACCAGATACGGCGTGATCATCCAGCCGAACCAGACGATGAGCCCGGCGAACAGGGCCGCCGTCATCAGCCAGGCGTTGAGGATGTCGTTGGCCGGTGACCAGGTCGACTTGCCGGCCCTGGCCAGCCGGACGGCCTCCAGTTGCCAGGCCGAGCGCAGACCGCCGAGCACCGAGCGCGGAATGAAGCCGAAGATGCTCTCGCCGAATCGTGCGCTGGCCGGATCTTCCGGTGTCGCCACCCGCAGGTGGTGGCCGCGGTTGTGCTCGACGAAGAAGTGTCCGTATCCGGTTTGCGCAAGGGCGATCTTGCTCAGCCGCCGCTCCAGCGTGGCGCGCCGGTGGCCCAACTCGTGGGCGGCGTTGATGGCGATACCGCCGACGATGCCGACGGTGATCATCAGGCCGATCTTGTCGGTGACGCTCATCGTGAGCCACCCGCCGCCCGCCCACAGCCAGCAGGCGAAGATCAGCGACAAATACTGGCCGGGCAGGTAGAGGAAGTTGGCCCAACGGTAGAACGGGTCGTTCTCCAGCTGTTCCAGTGTGCTTTCGCAGAGATAACCGTCGTCGGTGCCAATTAGCTGGTCAAGGATGGGAACCACGATGAAGGCCATCATCGGGCCGATCCAGAAGAACGCCGGCGTACCAGTCAGCTGCACCAGGATCCAGGCGAGTCCGACCAGGCCCGGGACGACGGCACCCAATAACCACAAATACCGCTTTGCATCTCGCCACCTGGGCGTTGCGCCGGTCTTTGGGTCGAGCACTTCGTATCCTTGCAAGCTGGGGGATGAACCGGTTACAAACGCCTATTTAACCTGGTTCTGAGAGCTGTGCAAACACGGAGCCATAACGAATGAGGATTTTGCTGTGAGGCTGGCGGGACATTGCTGACACGACGACGGTTCCTGGGCGCCGCACTGGGTGTGGCGGCCGGCGCGGGCGCAGTCGCGGCCTGCCAGCGATCCGATCCGGCCAACCCACCCCCCGACCGGCCGTTTCACCAGGCCATCGTGGTCGGCAGCGGGTACGGCGGCGGGGTCAGCGCGCTGCGTCTGGGGGAGGCCGGCGTCGACACGCTGATCCTGGAACGCGGTCGGCTGTGGGACACCCCGGACGAGGACGGCAAGCGGTTCTCCAAGATGTTGCCCGCCGACACCCGGGCGGGTTGGTTCCGCGATGTGCCGCCGAGCCTGGTGCCGTCTTTCCGCGGGGTCTCGGTGAACGCCGTCGCCGCCCAGAACCCGGGCGCGCAGCCCATGCAGGCGGGCATCTGCGACAAGGTGACCTACGGCGCGCACGACGTGTTCCGGGGCATCGCCGTCGGCGGTGGCTCGATGGTGAACGCGGCCATCGCCGCCATCCCGACCCCCGATCAGGTCCGGGTGGCCTTCCCGGACATCGATCCCACCGAGTTCCTGGGCACCTACGTCGAGCGGGCCAAGGCGACACTCAAGATCAGCTACCGCGACATGGGCTGGTTCGAGCAGACCCCGTACTTCCAGTACGCCCGCGTCGGGCGCAGCTACGCCGAGGCCGCCGGGTACGGCGTGGACTACAACGGCAGCGCCTACTCGTTCGATTACATGATGCAGGAAGCGGCCGGTCAGGTGCCGCTGTCGGCGCTGGACTGGGAGTGCCAGTACGGCAACAACCACGGCCGGTTCGGCAGCGTGGACCAGACCTACATCGCCGCGGCGCTGGCCACCGGCAAGGTGACCCTCCGATCGCTGACCGAGGTGACCGGCATCCGCCGCGAGCCCTCGGGTGAGTACGTGGTCGCGACCCGCGAGATCGACCGGTGGGGCAAGGAGCTCTCCCGCGGTGAGATCGGCTGCGAGCAGCTGTATCTGGCCGCCGGCGTGCTGGGGACGGCGGAGTTGCTGCTGCGTGCCCGGGAGAACGGTGACCTGGCCGACCTCTCCGATGAGGTGGGCAACGGGTACGGCAACAACGGCGACATCATGGTGGCGCACAACACCGCCGAGGCCAACCCGGTGGGCACCCAGCAGTCGCTGCTGGGCATGATCAACCTGGACGGCCGGGCCGATCCGGACAATCCGGTGTACGCCAGCATGTTCTCGCTGCCGCTGCCCATCGAGACCAATGCGCTGGGCTACTACGCCATGGTGCGCACCGGCGACCGCGCGGTGATCAGCTACGACCGCACCGCCGATGCCATCTCGATCGACTGGCCGCAGAGTCACACCGACCACCTCATCGAGCGTGCCCGGCTGGTGTTCGACCGCGTCACCCAGGCCAACGGCGTCGACTACCGCGATGATCTCTTCGAAGGAAAGGCGTTCGCGCCCAACACCGTTCACCCGCTGGGCGGCTGCGTCCGCGGGGTTGCGACCGACGCCTTCGGCCGGGTCAACGGGTATGAGAACCTCTACGTCAACGACGCGTCACTGGTGCCCGGTTACATCGGTTGCAATCCGTACATGTCGATCACCGCGCTGGCCGAACGCAACATCGAGGCGATCCTGCAGGGCAGGCGCTAACTCGCGCGGCCCAGCAGGCCGGCCAGCCCGGCCAGCGCCACATCGACCGTGGCGTCCAACCGTGTCTGCGGTACCCCGGCGGCGGCGTCGACCGCGAGGCCCTGTCCGATCGTCACCGCGAACCTGGCCAGGCCTGCGGCGTCGACGCCGGGCGCCCCGGCGATCTCGGTCTCCGAAAGTGCCTCGGCCACAGCATCTTCGATCCCCCGGCGGTACTCGGCGAGCAGCAGGGGTATGCGTGCGTTGGCCGGTCCGCAGGCCAGACCGCCCTGGATGGACAGGCAGCCCGGGACGTCGCGGGCCAGGACGGCCCCGGCGGTGGAGCGCAGATAGGACTCGAGCACACCGTAGGCGGTGGGGTGTCGCAGGATCGTGCCCAGTTCCTCGAAGTAGCTGCGCCGGTAACGCTCCAGGGCGCGGACGAAGAGTTCTTCCTTGCTCCCGAAGGTCGCGTACAGGCTCGGTTTGTTGATACCCATCGCCTGGGTCAGTTCGGTCATCGAGGCACCCTCATAGCCCAGGCGCCAGAACACCTCGGTGGCCGCGGCGAGGGCGTGGTCCTCGTCGAACCCGCGCGGACGACCGCCGGGGTTGCGTTGTTCTGCGCCCATGGACGCGATCCTAGCCTCGCGTCGAATCGCGCCGGCCCGACTCTACCGATCGGTACAGAACTGGTATGGTCCAGTTCCTAACTGATCGGTACAAAACAGGAGCGACATGCCGGAACTGACCGGAAAGACCGCACTCGTCACGGGCGCCACCTCGGGAATCGGGTTGGCCGCGGCCCAGGCCCTGGCCCGGGAGGGCGCTCACGTGTTCCTGGTGGGCCGCCGCCAGGACGCACTCGACGCCGCTGCCGAGGGCATCGGCGCAGCTCACGCCACCGTCATCCGCGCCGATGTCACCGACGCGGCCGATCTGGGCCGGGTGGTCTCGACCATCGAGGCCGGCGGCCGCCGGCTCGACATCGTGTTCGCGAATGCCGGAATCGCCGAGGTTGCCCCGCTCGGCGACATCACCTGGAAGCACTACGCCGACACCTTCAACACCAACGTCGGTGGGATCATCCTGACGGTGCAGGCCGCGCTGCCGCTGCTCGACGCCGGTGCCTCGGTGATCCTGTGCGGGTCCGCCGGTGATGTGAAGGCATCACCGGGGACGAGTGTCTACGCCGCGTCCAAGACCGCGATCCGCTCCCTGGCCCGCAGCTGGGCCGCCGAACTGGTCGACCGCGAAATCCGCGTCAACGTCGTGGCGCCGGGCCTGACCCAGACGCCGGGGCTGGCCGGCCTGTTCGTCGGCGCCGACGACGCCCTGGACGACCTCACCGCCACGGTCCCGATGAAGCGGCGGGCCAGCCCGGAGGAGATCGGTCGGGTGATCACCTTCCTGGCGTCGGAGGCCAGCACGTTCATGACCGGGTCCGAGGTCTACGTGGACGGCGGTGCGAGCCAGTTCTGATCAGCTCGGCCGCGCGCTAGGACGGACGCAGCGGTGCCGGGCTCCACAACCCACTGCGGGTGGCGGTGCCCAGTTCCAGTTCGGCGGGTTTGGCGTCCGGATAGAACTGGCGCAGCTGCTGCAGCGAACCCCAGTCGCGGAACCAGTCGTCGCGCAGGTAGGTCGGCACCGGGGTGGCCCGCAGCAACAGCTCGGTGATGCCGAGCGGACCGCCGCCCAGGTAATCCATCACCGGCGAGTTCGCCTCGGCACCGAAGCGATCCGGCAGGATGCGCCATTTGGGCACCTCGGTGACGCCGTTGTTGTGGAAGAACGGCCGCTGGCAGGGGAACGCCAACCCGACCAGCCAGTCCAGCATCACCGGATCGTCCGAGCCGACGACATCCTGCAGCGTGCTCAACTCCGGGATCCGGGGTGGGGTGACGGCGATCCAGTGTTGCGGTGAGAGGTCGTCGTCGGTGGCCACGAGCCGCACCTGGGTGGCCTCGTCCGGGATCGCCGACATCGGGGCACGCAGGTTGCGCCAGGCGGGCACCGCGCCGACATCGGCGAAACCGATTGTGCCACCGGCCTGCTCGTTACGCGCCTGCTCGTCGGTCGCCCACTGCACCAGTACCTCGCCCGCGTCGAACCGGCCGGCGGCGGCGATCGCCAGCAGTGGGCCGCGCTCGTCGCGCGGTGGCAGCCGGTACCAGGCCGACCGCAGTCTGGCCGGTTGCTGCGGGCCGGCCCGCCAACTGCCCAGCACCGGCGTGCGGGCCGGATCCAGGTTGTACGGTAGCCGCGCCTGTGAGCCGTTGACGCCGGCCGCGGCGGTGGTACCGCCCTCGGTGCCGGGTTCGCTGCCGGTCTCGTCGCTGTCTTGCGAGTCGGCGAAGTTGCTGTCCCCGGGCTGGTTCATCACCGGATCGGCCTCGATGTCGGCGGGAATGCCGTTGGGGCGGAAGCCGTCGGCGGTCACCGCCCCCAGTGCCTCGCCGACGGGCTCGTCGACCGGGGTGAGCATGCCGACGTTGGGGTCCTGTTCGACCATCACGTCGGTGGCCAGCCCGCAGGTCTTACCGGTCAGCGCCTCGAGGTTGGAGCGACCCACCGTCCACGCCGGGTACTGGATCACCACGGCCATCGTCAGCGAGACCACCTGGAACAGCACCACCGCCCAGGCGACCACGGCCAGTGGCGCACCGGTGAATCGGGTCCACGGCCGCGCCCGCGCCGGGCGGCCGGAGAAGTGCAGGTACGCGGCCACCAGCAGGGCGAGTGCGGAGAATCCGAGCAGGATGGTGGTGAACCCGAAGCTGAACGCCGGGAACGCATTCGACCAGGGGACGCCGAAGTTCGACACGTACCACCAGCCGTTGACGGTGGCGAATGACAGGGCGGTCATGAACAGGATCACCGCGGTGACGATGGTCCGGTTGCGCTTGGAGCGCATCGCCGCCGCGGCGATGGCCACCGCGGCCAGCGCGCCGATGGATCCGGCGAGGCCGGCGAACACCCCGAAGTGGTGCGTCCACTTGGTGGGGGTGAACATCAGCGACAGGAACGAGATGACGGTGATGCCGATCATCCGTTGCGCAGGCCCGATCGCGGTGCCCGGGATGCGCCCCTTGCGCAGCGTCATGGCGATCGAGATGGCAAGTGCGAGAAGCAGGGTCAGCACCGCGAAGCGGCGCGCCACCGAGCCGTCCGGGCTGGTGGTGAACAACCGCGAGTACCGGATGTGTTCGTCGAACCAGGCCAGGCTGGGGCCGACGGTGGACTTGAAGGAGCTGGCCTGCAGCTCACCGACCAGGGTCTGGTCGCGGAAGATGAGGAACAGCGTGACGGTGCCGGCGGCGGCGACCGGGGCCAGCAGCGCCCAGTAGCCGAAGCGCGAGACGTGGGCGGCCACGATGGTCTTGAGCGGTCCGATGGCGACCAGCAGGGCGCCGACGGCGGCGATCCCGGTCGGGCCGGAGAACAGGGTCAGCGCACCGATGATGACGGCGACCGCCACCGGCAGCAGTCGGCTGGTGGCCACCCCGCGCTCCACCGAGCACCAGGTCAGCAGGATGCCCAGCGCGATGATCGGCTCCGGACGCAGACCGTTGTTCAGCGGCAGCCAGAAGGCCAGGAACATGGCCGCCGCGGTCCATGCGGCGGCCGTGCTGTGTTTGACCGCCGCCCCGAGGCGGGGGATCACCTCGCGGCTGATCACCCACCAGCAGGCCAGGCCCATCAGCAGGGTGGGTAGCCGCAGCCAGATGCTGGCGGTCGAGACGTGCGCCCACAGCGCCAGCAGGTCGTAGTACCAGCCGAACGGCGCCTCCGGGGTGCCGAACCAGCGGTAGTAGTTGGCCATGTACCCGGCGTGCTCGGAGACCCGGGCCATGGTCAGGATGTAGCCGTCGTCGGCGGTGTTGGAGCCGACGAAGTGCCACCACACCAGCAGCGCGGTGACCAGTGCGTCCAGCCGGGTGACCGACCACCAGCGCTGTGGCAGGAAGCGGCGGTGCCGCATGCCGTCGGCGACGTCGAGGCGGTGCAGGGCGATCAGCGAGGCGATCGTCATCAGCACGCCGAGCACCATCACCAGGGTCTTGAGCGGGGTGGGTGAGCTGCTGTAGCGGGTGTCGATGGTGGCCGAGAACTCCAGGCCCGGCGGCGCGGGCCCGGTCAGATCGGTGAACACGCCCACGATCTGTGGCCGGAAGTCATAGCCCCCGCGCTCGCCGCGCAGCGGTTCACCCGGGTCGGAATCCTCCGGCCCCTGGACCAGCCCGACGAATTCACCGGTCACCTTGTCGGCGTGCGCGGTGAATCTGAGCTCCTGGCAGTCCGGGCTGAGCACGTCGATCAGGGGTGCGCTGACCACGGGCGTATTGCGCACGATGACCAGCAACTCATTGTTGACACGCTCGATCAGCAGGCCGCGATCGACGGCCTTGGGAGCCTGCTTGGGCACGGTGGACAACAGGACATTGCGGGCGCCGGTCAGGCCGGCGGCGGTGCTGCACGGGATGGTGATGTCCAGATCGGTGGCGACATACCCGATCAGCGGCGCGTCGACGCTGTCGAGCGTGTTGTTCTGCGGCCAGTTCAGAGTGGCCGTGGTCTGGGTGACCGGCAGGAACGGGGTGGCGATCGCCAGGACGGTGCCCAGCAGCCCGGCGATGATGGCGACCAGACGGACGGTGCGGTGATTGGTCGCCGTGTCGTTCACGGAGCTAGATGGTAGTTGTCCGGCCATCAACCACCGGCCTGTGGTTTCCGGATGGCCAGCACGAACGGTCCCTCGGTCGAGACATCCCAGCGCCCGTCGTCGAAGATCGCCGGGTCCAGCGACACCTGGTAGCGGCGCACGTTCGGCTGGTTGGGGTAGACGTCGGCGGCCAGTCGCAGGGTGTAGCTGTCCGGTCCGCCGCGGCGCATCAGGAACACCGTGGGGGCCGGCCAGGGCAGTTGGTCGAGCGCGGTGGCGAACTGGTCGGGTGTGGTCAGCAGCGCCCAGCTCTCGATGGCCGCCGAGCGGGCCTCGAACTGCGCCAACGGGTTTGCGTAATGCGAGGTCAGTCCCTGGAACCCGTAATAGGGGTAGAAGGACAGGAAGCTGTAGTCGGCGGTCAGCACCACGGTCTCGTGCGGGGGACGGCCGGTGACCTCCCGGATGCGCTCGTCGAGCGCCCGGTAGTACTGCTCGGCGCCGGGCGGGCGGCGGTCGGCGCGCTCGCCGTATCCGTCGGTGTCGGTGTAGGCCACGTTGATATCGGTGCGCAGGACATCGGGGATGTCCTGACTGAACGTCAGCCCGCCGATCAGGCCGATGGTGGCCGCGACGGCGACGACGTGCCGGCCCGGGTGCTGGTAGCGGGCGACGGCCACCTGGGTCAGCCAGATGAACCCGAAGGTGCCCGCGGCGGCCAGCAGCACCGACAGCGTCGGCTGCAGCCGGAAGGACAGCAGGGTGGTTCCGACCAGGGTGGTGAGCATCGACAGCAGCGACCAGGCGTAGACGGCCAGCACCCCGACGGCCAACGCACCTGCTCTGGTCCCGCTGCGGGCGTGCACCACCAGCCAGATGGTGCCGAGCATGCACAGCGCACCCAGCAGGGTGAAGTCCAGCATCGGGAACGTCAGCTCGGCACCGTCGATCGGCAGGTAGTGCTGCGCGGTGCCGGAGTCCGCGGGCGTGCCGCGCAGCGCCGCCAGCAGGTAGGGCGCCCAGGTCAACAGCGCCAGCGCGCCGGCGATCACGGCGATGACCGCCAACCGGATCAGCGGGGCGATGCTGCGAGTGGTCATCGCGAGCAGCAGCGCCATCAGGGTGATGGTGAAGGCGGCATAGGCCAGCAGCAGGGTGTAGAACAGCGCGGCCAGCCCGAGGAACAGCCCGACGCCGACGACGGCTGCCCAGCCCTGGTTGCCGGCGCGTTTGAGCCCGGACCAGGCCAGCACGAACACCGGCGGGAGCAGCACGGTGATGACGGCGGCGTACGGCTCGGCGGAGGTGTAGGCCAGCGTGACCGCGGTGGTCGCGGTGGTGACGGCCAGCGCGATCTCGAAGCGCACCAGCGCCGTCCACAGCACCAGCGCGACGGCGACCGCTGCGGTGATCGAGATGATGGCCCAGGGCTTGAACATCTCCCAGGCCGGTATCCCGGTCACGTCGGCCAGCCGGCCGCCGATCCAGAACCACCCGGCGGGATAGAACGGCGGCAGGCCGATATAGGTCATGTCGTGCAGGGCCGCACTGTCGGCCAGCCGGGTCAGGTACTCGGTGCGGAACTGCTGGTCCACCGAGATGCCGAACAGGTAGAGCCGGGTGGCGCCCAGTGGCATGGCGAGCGTCACCACCGAGAAGGCCGACAGGAACACCACCGACACGATGCGCGCCAGCAGCCGGCGTTCACGGCGCCATAACACTCCGGAGGCGAAAACTCCTGCCAGGCAGAAGAACTGGCCGACCGTGGTGAGCGCGTGCAGTTGGTTCGACGAGTTGTAGGCCGGCCATTCGACGCGGGCGATCGCCAACAGGGCGATCACGGTCAGGACCGCAGCGGTGCCGGCCGCGGCCAGCATCTGGCCGGCCGTCCTGGCCGCCAGGGTCATCAGAGCGGCAGCTTGCGGAAGACCGGCCGCGGGATGTGCCTGATGACGGCCATCAGATACTTCACCGGTCCCGGCGCCCAGACCAGTTCCTTGCCCTTGGCCGCCGAGGCGACCGCCAGTTCGGCGACGTCCTCCTTGTCGACGGTGAAGGGCGCCTCCTTGGCGCCGGTGGCCTTCCAGTGCTCCAGGGTGGTGGTGGTGCGCACCTGTCCCGGGCGGATGACCAGGACGTGCACACCGTGTTCGCGCAGCGCCTCGCCGAGGCCGAGGTAGAACCCGTCCAGGCCGGCCTTGGTGGAGCCGTAGACGAAGTTGGAGCGGCGCACCCGCTCACCGGCGACGGAGGACATCGCGATGATCTGGCCGAAGCCCTGCGCGCGCATCCGCTCGCCGATCAGCACCCCGACCGACACCGCGGCGGTGTAGTTGATCTGGGCGGTCAGCACGGCCTTGGCCTGGTTCTGCCACAGCTCCTCGGCATCGCCGAGGATGCCGAACGCGACGATCGCCACGTCGACATCGCCGTCGGCCCAGGCGGCCTCGATCACCGCGGGATGGGCGGCGGTGTCCAACGCGTCGAAGTCCAGGTACTGCACCGACTTCGCGCCGGCCGCTTCCAGCTGCGCGATCGCGGCCGCCTTGCGCGGCGAGCCGGGCAGATCGGCCAGTATCACCCTGGCCTTGGCGTCGCGCAGGTAGCGTTCGACGATCGCCAGGCCGATCTCGGAAGTTCCGCCCAGCAGCAGGATCGTCTGAGGGTTACCGGTCGCGTCAATCATGGAGGGGTAGAACCTTTCTGCGGAGCTAGAGCAACTCGAGGCGGCGGGCCATGTCGGAGGCGAACACGCCGTGCGGATCCGCCGTGCGGCGGGTGGTGATCCATTCGTCGATGCGCGGGTACATCCGGTGGAACTTCTCCGCGCTCACCCGGGAATCCTTGGCGGTGTACACCCGGCCGCCGAATTCCATTGCGCGGTCGTCGAGTTCGTTCAGGAACTCGTTAACGCCCGATTTGATGGGGAAGTCCATCGCGACATTCCAGCCGGCCATCGGGAAGCTCAGCGGCGCCCGGTTACCGGGGCCGAACAGTTTGAACACGTTCAGCGCCGAGTACTGGCCGCTGGTCTGGATCCACCGGATGATGGCCTTGAACTCGTCGAGGGCATCGGGTGGCACCAGGAACTGGTGCTGGGCGAAACCCTTTGGTCCGTAGGCATTGTTCCAGCCACTGACCAGGTCGAGCATGTGGTAGAACTGCGACAGATTCATGATCTTGCCGCTGTAGGTGCCGCCCAGGCGGTAGTACACCTCGCCGATCGCGGTGAAGGACAGCTTGTTCATCGCGCTGACCGGGAAGATGTCGGGCACCTTCAACAGTTGCGGCGCATCGAATTTCAGCGGATTCTTCGCCAGTTTCGGCGGCAACTGATCCAGCTTGGCCAGGCTGCCACGGCTGACGGCGGCGCGGCCCAGTTTCGGCGGCGGGCTGATCAAATCGAACCAGGCGCTGGAGTAGGTGTAGTTGTCCTCGGAGCCGTCGGTGTGCACGGCGATCGTCTCGTCGAGATCGCCGGTGGCTACGCCGTCGGCGATGAAATAGGCGGTTTCGGTGCGGGTCATGGCGATCCGGGCGCGGACTACGATGCCGGTGAGCCCGTTTCCGCCGATGGTCGCCCAGAACAGTTCGGCACTCGGGCCATCGGGGGTGAGCGTGCGCACCTCGCCGTCGGCCATCAGCAGATCGAGCGACTGCACATGGTTGCCGAAGCTGCCCGCGCTGTGGTGGTTCTTGCCGTGGATGTCGGACCCGATCGCCCCGCCGACGGTGACCTGCCGGGTACCCGGCAGCACCGGGACCCACAGACCGAACGGCAGCGCGGCCTTCATCAGCTGGTCCAGGCTGACACCGCCGTCCACATCGGCGATCGCGGTCTCTGCCGAGATCGAGTGGATGCGGTTCAGCGGCGTCATGTCGACGACGATGCCGCCGCCGTTGCAGGCGTGGTCACCGTAGGAGCGGCCCAGGCCACGGGCGACGATGCCGCGTTTGAAGTACGAGGGATCCGTCGCCGAGGCGTCCGCGACGCGTTTGACGGCGTCGGCGATGACGTCGACATCGGGGGTCGACAGCACGTGGGCCACGCTCGGCGCGGTGCGGCCGAAGCCGGTGAGGGCGCGCGGAACGAGGGGGAGTTCGGTAGTCATGTCAGTGGCAGACGATACCGGTCGGGCCACCGGAGCAGATTCACCTCAGCCGGAATATCACCGTGCGCTGCACCACGAAATTGATCACCGTGGCGGTCCCCTGAGCGATTACGAAGGCCACCGGCACCTGCCAGGGGCGGCCATCGAACTGCAGGTAGAAGACATAGTTGATGCCGACCTGGACGGCGTAGGTCAGCGCGTAGAGCACCATCACCGCGATGAAGCGCGCCTTGCTGGGTTCGGCCCGGAACGTCCACCGCCGGTTGATCAGATACGCCGTGGTGGTGCCCGCGATGAAGCTGAGCGTCTTGGCCAGGTTCACGTGCAGGCCGAATTCCAACAGCAGCACGTACAGACCGAAGTCGACGATCGCCGACAGGCCGCCGGTGAGGATGAATCGCGTCGCCTGGACCCGCAGGCTCAAGGGTGCATCGTCCGGGGTCGCGGTCACGCGGGCAGCTTACGGGCAACAATAGGGACGTGATCGATCTGCTCCTCCAGTGGCGCACGCTGCTCGGGCGCCACACCGCCTCGCCGGACGTGGACGCGGCGGGCTCGGCGCTGCTGGCCCGCTGGTCGGAGCCGCACCGGCGCTACCACGATCGGGTGCACCTGCAGGGCGTGCTCGAGGCGGTCGACGAATTGACCGACGGCACCGATGCCGCCGATGTCGATGTCGACGCCGTACGGCTGGCGGCCTGGTTCCACGACGCGGTCTACGCCGGGGCTGCCGATGACGAGGAGAACAGCGCGCAGCTTGCCGCCGCCGAGCTCACCGCCCTGGGCGTGGATGCCGGCCTGGTCGCCGAGGTGGCCCGGCTGGTCCGGATGACCGTCGACCACGATCCGGCGCCCGACGATCGCAACGGGCAGGTGCTCTCCGACGCCGATCTCGCGGTGCTGGCCGTGGAACCGGCGGCCTATCGCAGCAACACGGCCAAGGTGCGCGCCGAGTACGGCCATGTCACCGATGCCGACTTCCGGGCCGGGCGAGCCCGCATCATCGCCGCGTTGCTGGCGGCGCCGTCGCTGTATCGCACCGCGCAGGGCCGCCGGTTGTGGGAAGCCGCGGCCCGCCGGAATCTGGAGTCGGAGCTCGCCACCCTCACCGGATGAGGCCGCCGAGCACACGACACAACGCGTCGACGGCCGCGGGGAAGGCGTGTTCGGCCGGGGTGCCGAAGCTGACGACGATGCCGTCGGCGTCGGGTACGTCGGGACCGGCGTCCGGGTGGCGCAGCACGCGCAGTCCCGAGAGCCCGATGCCTGCCTCGCCGGCACGCCGCATCACCTCGGCCTCGGTGCCCGGCGGCAGGGTCAGCTGCAGGTGCAGGCCCGCCGACAGTCCGCGGATGCCGACGTCGAACGGTTCCAGTGCCGCGGCGAGCAGATCACGGCGGCGCCGGTAGGCCATCCGCATCCGGCGGATGTGTTTGTCGTAGGCGCCGGAGGTGATGAAGTCGGCCATGGTGAGTTGCAGCAGGGCGTTGACGTAGAACTGTTGGCCGCCGAGCGCATCGTGCGCCCGGTCGACCAGCTCGGCCGGTAGCACCATCCAGCCCAGGCGCAGCACCGGAGACAGGCTCTTGCTGGCCGAGCCGAGGTAGACGACCCGGTCCGGGTCCAGGCCCTGTACCGATCCGACGGGTTGGCGGTCATATCGGAACTCGCCGTCGTAGTCGTCCTCGAGTAGATAGCCGCCGGTGCGGTGGGCCCAGTCCACCACCTCGGTGCGCCGGCTCGGGTGCAGCGGCACCCCGTGCGGGAAGTGGTGGGCCGGGGTCAGCAATACGGCGGTCGCGTCGGTGGCGTCCAGTTCTCCGATCACCGCGCCGTCGTCGTCGACGTTGATCGGGACGGTGGTCGCGCCGTTGGCGGCGATGGCATCCCGGAACAGGAAGAGGCCGTATGCCTCGACGGCGATCGGTCCGCCCAGGACGCGGGTGAGGATCTCGACGCCGTGCCGGGTGCCGGCGCAGACGACGATTTCGTCCGGGGTGGTGCGCACACCGCGGACCCGCCCGAGATATTCGGTGAGAGCCTCGCGCAGTTCGATGCGGCCGGCCGGGTCACCCATCCGCAGGGCTTCGGTGGGGGCGCCGGTCAGGGCGCGGCGGGTCGAGGCGAGCCAGGCGCTGCGCGGGAACTGCGCGACATCGCCGGAACCCGGCATCAGATTGTGGGTGGGGGTGCCGGGTATCCCGCGCGGCCGCGGCGGCGGGCCCGCAGCGGGGGAGTTGACCACCCAGGTGCCCGCGCCCTGGCGGGAGGCCAGCCAGCCCTCGGCGACCAGATCTGCGTAGGCCTCGGCGACAGTGTTACGGGCCAATCCGAGGTCGGCGGCGAGGGTCCGGGACGGTGGGAGCATGGCGCCGGGAGTGAGGCGGCCGGACCGGATGGTGTCACGCAGGGCGTTGACCAGCGCCTCGCGGGCGCCGCGGGTGCCGGGCGCAATGGTTGTGCGCAAGTCCAGATGAAGGTCCCGGGCACCTGTATTGGCCCATGAAGTCACTTCTGGATTGAACCATGTTTGTGGGCCTTTTGCGGCCTAGCGTTATCGGCATGACGCAGACACTGAACAACCGACATGCCATCGACCGACTCAACATCTACAAGGTGTCGCCGGAGATCTACGACGGCATGATGAAGCTGTCCAACGCTTCCGCCAAGGACGTCGACCCGACGATCGGCGAGCTGATCAAGATTCGAGCCTCGCAGATCAACCACTGCGCGTTCTGCCTCGACATGCACGTCGCCGACGCGCGCAAGCAGGGCGAGACCGAGCAGCGCCTGGCCCTGGTTGCGGCGTGGGAGGAGGCCGGCGATCTGTTCACCGATCGCGAGCGGGCCGCCCTGGAACTGACCGAGGCGATCACCGAGCTGCACCACGGTCACGTGTCCGACGAGGTGTACGCCAAGGCGGCCGCCGTGTTCGACGAGAAGGAACTGGCCCAGGTGATCGCGATGGCCGTGACCATCAATGCCTGGAACCGCTTCAACGTCGCGACCCGGATGCCCGCGCCGCGCCGCTGAACCGTCGCCCCGTCAGCTGCCGATCCTCCGCCCACCTAGAAGGGCGGTGGGTCGGCGTCGATGTGGGCTCGGTTGAGTGCGCGTTCGTGGGCTATGCGGTAGGCGCGGTTCTGGGCCCGGGTGCGAGATCGTCTGGGGGCGGCCAGTGTTCGGTGTGGGTTCGGTGGTGGCATGTCGATGGTGGGGAGTTCGGCGGTCGCGGTGCCGAGTTGCGGGAAGAACAGGCGGCCGCCGGGTGTGGTGGTGTAGGTGCGGCCGGTGGGGGCGGTGAGGGTGATGGTGCCGTCGGGGTGTTGGCTCTCGGTCCAGCCGCCGGGCCCGCAGTGGAAGGTTTTGATGAGGTGGTGGATGCGGC
>NZ_MVHJ01000018.1 GCF_002086115.1 Mycolicibacterium bacteremicum | reverse complement strand
TCGTGATCGCTTTCCACCAGCAGCAGTTCGGGATTCATCCGGGCCTGCGAGAAGTGCCGGTCCGCGGCCGCGTAACCCTCCTGGGCGGGCAGATCCGTGGGCAGATAATTGCGGTCGTTGTAGCTGGTCTGATAACCCGGCAGGGCGAGCAGACCGACCATGCTGATCGCCATCGTGGTGACCAGGATCGGGCCGGGCCACCGCACGATGGCCGCCCCGATCTTGCGCCAGCCGCGGGTCCGCATGGCGCGTCTGGGTTCCAGGGTCTTGCCGAACCGGGAGGCGATACTGATGATGGCCGGCCCCAGCGTCAGCGCGGCGAACACCACCACCACCATGCCGATGGCCAGCGGGATGCCGAGGGTCACGAAGTACGGCATGTTCGTGAAGTGCAGGCAGAACGTCGCGCCGGCGATCGTCAGACCCGAGCCCATCACCACGTGTGCGGTGCCGTGGAACATGGTGAAGTACGCGGATTCCCGGTCCTCGCCCTCGGCGCGGGCCTCCTGATATCGGCCCAGTAGGAAGATCGCGTAGTCCGTCGACGCGGCGATGGCCAGGGTCACCAACAGACTGGTGGCAAAGACCGACAGCCCGATGATCTCGTGATAGCCCAGGAAGGCGACCACCCCGCGGGCGGACAGCAGGCACAGCACCACCATGACGATGGTGATGAGCATCGTCACCACTGACCGGTAGATCAGCAACAGCATCACGATGATGACCAGGAATGTCAGGCCCTCGATCATCCGCAGGCTGCGGTCGGCGGCGATCTGCTGATCGGCCGCCAGCGCGGCGGGCCCGGTGACGTAGACCTTCAGACCCGGCGGCGGCTGCATGCCGTAGACGATGTCCTGGACCTTCTCGATGGACTCGTTGGCCAGCGCCTCACCCTGATTACCGGCGGTGTAGACCTGCACGTAGGTCGATTTGCCGTCGCTGCTCTGCGCGCCGGCCGCGGTCAGCGGGTCGCCCCAGAAGTCCTGCACATGCTGGACGTGCTCGGGGTCGGCCTCCAGCTTGGCGATCATGTCCTTGTAGAAGTCGCGGTCGGCCTCGTCGAGCTGGTTCTCGTCCTCCAGCACGATCATCGCCGAACTGTCCGAACTGAACTCGTCGAACACGGTGCCGACCCGCTTGGTCGCGATGACCGCCGGGGCGTTGCCCGGACTCATCGACACCGAGCGCATCTCGCCGACGACTTCGAGCTGGGGCACCGAGACGTTCAGGAACCCGATGACCACCACCCAGCCGATGATGATCGGCAGTGCCAGCCGGCGGATCCACAGCGCGATGCCGCCGCGATGCGCAGGTTGGGCGACCGGGATCGCGTCGGTGCGGGGCTCACTTGACCCGGAGAACATCGTCATGCCGACTTCACCAGGCAGTAGGTGTGGGCGCCGACGCCGTTGACGGTCCGCTCGTCCTTGACCTCGTCATCGACGGTGATCCGGCACGACAGCGTACTGCCGTCACCCTGACCCGAGATCGTCGGGAACACCGACGGTGCGGTCGTGCTCAAGGTGATCTCCCACGGCAGCGTCACATTGTCCGCGCGCACCGGCTTGGCATCGAGATCCATGTAGTTCACGTTCGCCGTCGCCCCCGGCTCACCCCACACCTCGTACTTGACGACCTTGGGATCGAACGGCTCGCTGTCATCGGCAGCACTGTTCTCGGTGGACACGTACCCCGGTCCCGTCCCGAAGAACGTGCGCACCCGCATCACCGTGAACGTACTGACGAACACCACCGCCAGGATGACGAGCGGGATCCAGATCTTCTTCAGCACGTTCACTGCTGAGATGCCATTCGCTTCGGCCTTTCATGCCACGTGGGGCCTGCGCTCAGACGCCGGTAAGCGTAGCCTTATCCAACTGCGGTCAGGTTAGCCACGCGGCTAAGCTTCTACAAGTCGCACGGCTAGAAAATGTGACGAGGACTACTCAACGGCCGCATTGCGGCAGGCAACATGCCACAGTGTCGGTGACATAGGTGCCGGTGACGATGGGAGGGTGTCAGGTGGCCAAGCCGGTGTCGCAGCGCGGATTCGCGCGCGACCGCGTGATCGAGGCCGCGCTGCACCTGTTCGCCGAACGCGGTGTCAACGGCACCTCGTTGCAGATGATCGCCGACCATCTGGGCGTCCGGAAGGCCGCCATCTACTACCAGTTCCACACCAAGGACGACATCGTGCTCGCCGTGGTGCGTCCGGTGTTCGACGATATGGAGCGCCTGGTTCGCATCGCCGAATCCATCTCGTCGGCCGAGTCCCGCCGGGACGCGGCGATCAGCGGTTTCGTCGAGTTGGCCGTGCGACACCGCCGGATCGGTTCGATGTTCTACGGCGACCCGGCCGTTCTGGCGCTGGTGCAGTCGCACCGCGAGTTCGAGGCCATCACCGACAGCCTGCGCGAACTGCTGATCGGCACCACGCACGACGCCGAGACCCGGGTCACCATCGGCATGATCACCTCCGGGATCTTCGGCAGCACCGCCGAACCGCATCTGCAGGACATCGCCGATCAGGATCTGCACCGCATCCTGCTCGACTGTGCCCAGCGGATGCTGCAGTCATCGCGGCCCGCCGCTGAACACCTCTCCTAGCTGACCCCCGATTTCGGCGGGTCCCGGCGGCGGCAACGGGGTGGTCGACGTCGTGGTGGGCAGAGTCGTGGTCGTCACCGTCGTGGTCGTCACCGTCGTGGTCGCGGACGTCGTGGTCGCAGCACTCGTCGTCGCAGTCGATGACGTCGACGACCCGCTCGAGGTACCGCCGGGCTCATGCACATCGGTCAGATCTTCGGTGCGGACCACGTCATCGCCGACGCTGAAGACCAGGGACTCCGACGTCACCGTGTAGGACTGGCCATCGTTGAAGGCCACGTACCCGTCGCCGGAGCGGGTGGCGGGCAGGGACAGCTGCGCGCCGTCACGCACCCGCACGCCGCGGTACTCATAGCTCCCGTCCGATTCCTCGCAGATGGCGACACGCGAGGTCGCGGTGCTACCGAAGATGACCGCGGTCGCGGGAGCGGCACACCGCGCGAACGACTGCAGGTAACCCTGACTGTCGGTTTCGGGTTCGGCGCCCGCGGTGCCGGCCACCGCGAGCAGCGCGGCGCCCACGGCCGCGAATCCGACTGTCAGCTGGAGTGCACGCGAGGTAGACATCCTCACCAGCTGACCATGTCGCCGCGATTCCGGCCACCCGCCACGCCGATGTCCATGCCTATTCGGGGTCACCGTACTCGTCGAACCAATAGGCCAACTTGCCGCGGCGGCTCACCGCCCGCAGCCGGGCCTCCGCCGCCGCGCGCATGGTGCTGGTGGTGACGATCAGCAATTCGTCCCCGGTCGCGATGCGGGTGTCGGGCAGCGGCACAAAAGTGTTGCCGTCCCTGATGATCAGCGTGATGACCGCGGGGTCGGGCAGGCGCAGTTCGAGAATGGTGACATTGTGCAGTCGCGACGGCGACTGCACCTTCATGGTCAACAGCTCGGCGTCCAGCACGTCCAGCGGCGCCGCCTCCACCTGGATCTCGCGGGTGGCCCCGGCGTCGGTCAGCCCCAGCAGGCGGGCCACCAGGTGCAGACTCGGCGCCTGGATGAGCGTGAAGATCACCACCAGGACGAAGACGATGTTCAGCAGCCGCGAGCTGCCGGACACCCCGGCGACGATCGGGAAGGTCGCCAGCACGATCGGAACGGCGCCGCGCAACCCGGCCCAGGACAGGAAGAGCTGCTCGCGCAGCGGGATTCCGAAACCGACCAGCGAGGCGGCCACCGAGACCGGACGGGCCACCAGCAGCAGCACCAGCCCGGTGACGATGGCCGGGACCAGATCGCGGCCCAGCTCGCTGGGATCGACCAGCAGACCCAGCAGCACGAACAGCCCGATCTGCGCCAGCCAGCCCAGGCCCTCGGCGAACGAACGCGTCGTGGACCGATGCGGCAGACCGGAATTGGCCAGCACCACCGCGGCCAGGTAGGCGGCCAGGAAGCCGCTGGCGTGCACGGTGCCGGCGGCCGCGAAGGCCACCACCCCCAGCCCGAAGGTCGCGATGGGGTACAACCCGGACGCCGGCAAGGCGATGCGGCGCAACGTCACTGCGCCGAGGAACCCGACCCCCAGGCCGATCAGCGCGCCGGCGGCGAGCTCGAACACGATCTCCCACATCGTGCCTGCCGGTTCGAAGACGAACGGCACCACGCTGAACATCAGGACCAGGATCACCGCCGGGGCGTCGTTGAACCCGGACTCGGCCTCCAGCAGCCCGGCCAGCCGGCGCGGCAGTGGCAGGACCCGCAGCACCGAGAAGACCGCGGCCGCATCGGTGGACGACACGATCGCTCCCAGCAGCAGTGCCAGTTGCCAGTCGAATCCGAGCAGGAAGTGCGCGCCGGAGGCGGTGAGCATGGTGCTGACCATCACCCCGACGGTGGCCAGCGACCCGGCCGGGGCCAACACCTTTCGGATGTCGGCGAACCGGGTGGTCAACCCGCCCTCGACGAGGATCACCGCCAGCGCCGCCGTGCAGATGTTGCGGGCCGCCTCGACGCTGTCGAAGTCCAGGCCGAGCCCGTCCTCGCCCAGCACCACGCCCACGAGCAGGAAGAACAGCAGCGCCGGGAAGCCGACCCGGGTGGCCACCCGGGTCCCGACGATGCTGGCCAGCAGCACGAGACCGCCGATCAGCAGCGCCAGGTACAGCTCGTGCAGCGTCATTTCCGCCCCGTCCCCTTACCGCGATAAGTCAAACTAGCGGGGTGGCAGCGCGCAAGATGCGGATCGGGGTGGCCGGTGCCGGCAACGTCGGCCGCTCCGTCGCGCACGAGCTGTTGGGGTACGGGCACAAGGTGCTGCTGATCGAGCGGGAGCGCCGGCGTTTCGAGCCCGACAGCGTCGCGGCCGCCGACTGGTTGCTCGGTGACGCCTGCGAACTGTCCACCCTGCAGGAGGCCGGTGCGCAGACCTGCGACGTGCTGATCGCCGCCACCGGTGACGACAAGGCCAACCTGGTCATCGGGCTGCTGGCCAAGACCGAGTTCGGGGTGCCCCGGGTGGTGGCCCGGATCAACGATGTCGAGAATCAGTGGCTGTTCGGGGCGGCGTGGGGTGTCGACGTGGCGGTGTCGACACCGGGCGCGCTGGTCGCCGGAATCGAGGGCGCCATCGACGTCGGGCACCTGGTGCGACTGATGGGCCTGCGTGAGGGGCATGCGGCGCTGACCAAAATCACACTGCCCGAGGACAACCCGTTGATCGGTGCCCGGATCGATCAGCTGGACCTGCCGCCGGCCACCGCGCTGGTGACGGTATTGCGCGGCGGCGAGATGTTGGTGCCGCGGCCCGCGGACGTGTTCGTCGCCGGTGACGAGCTGCTGTTGATCGCCGAGAACGCCGCCGAGTGGCCCGGCGACAGCCAGTCGGCCAGGTTGCGGACGTAATCCAGGAAGGCCGACAGCCGACCCGGGTCGTCCTTGATGCCGGTACCGGGCGCCTCGGTGACGAACGTGGGCGCGCCGCGGTCGGTGTCCCAGTTGTAGTCCGCGAAATGGTGGAAGGTGGAGGCGGCCACCGCGCGGCCCATCGGAGTCCCGTCCTCGGCGCGTTCGCCGTCGAGCAGGACGGCCAGGTTGAACCTGCGGCCCGTGTGCGTGCTGCGGCCCTGGGCGAGCACCGTGGCATGCGGTACGTCGGCAGACACCGCACCCTCGTGCGGGTGGGCCGGGAACCATTCGACGCGGCCACTGCGGGTGCGCCGGGTGCGCAGCAGCGGATGCACAGGTCCCTCGACGAACACCGGTTGGTAGTCGCCGTTGGACCCCGAATGGTAGTTGGGCCAGGCGATATCGCGATTATCCCGGTCATCGCAGAGCGCCGCGGCGTTCTCGGTGTCGCTGTGGAACCGGTTGACGCTGCCGAGCGGGCCGAGCCGCAGCAGGCAGCGTCCGAGGTCCTGGTGGTCGCGCGCGGTCAGCACGCCACCACCGCGCCGGCGGAACGCGACGATGGCGTCGGCCTCCGCAGCGGTCAGCCCGTCCCCGGAATCCACTGCCAGCAACCACAACTGATCGAACCCGAGGTCGCCGACACGGCGTAGCACCGGGTCGTCGGTCGCATCGGCGCACCGGTTGCGGGCCAGCACGTGGTGTCCGGCGGCCCGCAACTCGGCGGTCAGCAGTCCGAAGCGACTGATGTCCCAGTCGTCCTCGGTCTGCGCGATGGTGGTCTGCAACAGGATCTTGGCCATGGTTTCGACCCTGGCAGCTGCGCGGCGGAGCCGGACCCTTGAACATCCGTAGTCTGCCGGACGCCCCGCTCCCCGTGAGTCCTGCTCACCGCCCGATGATGCTGCGAATCAGCCAGTCCTCGAATCGGGTTTCGAAGCGCACCGCACCGCTGCCGGGCAACAGGGTCCGCTCGCCGACCGGGATCTCACCGAGGGGCGCCGATGGATCGGCGATGACCCGGCGCCGGTCGCCGCGCGCGACGAGGGCGGTCCGCACCATGGCGTCGAGCCGGTAGGTGCGCGGTCCGCTGACCTCGACGACATCGGTGACAGGGGCACCGACCGCCGCCACGGCCAGCGCTTCGGCGGCGTCGGCGCTCGCGATCGGTTGGACCAGCGCCGGCGGCAGGCGCAGGACGGGTCCGCGGCGGCCGGATTCCACCGCGCCGAGCACCGATTCGAAGCACGGCGTGGAGCGCACGATGGTGAACGGCAGCGGCCCGGCCGCCACCAGGTGTTCCTGCAGCAGTTTCGCGGCGTGATACCCGCTGACCGCCGCCAGCCTGTCGATCCCGACCATGGACAGCACGACGTGATGACCCACCCCGGCCCGCTCCCCTGCCGACAGCAGGTTCAGCGTGGCGGTGACGAAGAATTCACGCGCCGCGTCGCTGTCCGACGAGGGCAGGTTCGAGGTGTCCACCACCACCGCGGCACCGTCCAGTACCGCGGAAAGCCCCGCGGTGGAGACGGCGTCCACGCCGGTGGACGGCGCCGCGGCCACCACCTCGTGTCCGCGGGTCACCAATTGCTGCACCACCTTCGAGCCCACCCGGCCGGTACCGCCCACCACGACGATGCGCACCCGCGGACTGTCGGAAGGTCAGGCCGACAGCCACTGCGCGAACGTGGTATCGAACACCGTGACCGCCGCACCGGCGGGAACGATGCTGTGGTCCTCGATCACGGCACCGAAGTACGGTGCGCGTGCGTCGGTGACGACCCGGCGGGTGTCACCCTTGGCGGCCAGACCGGTGCGGACGAAATCGTCCATCGCGATCTTCTCCGGCCCGGCGATCTCCACCGCACCATCGACCGGGGCGCCGACGGCGGCGCGGGTGACGCCGGTGGCGACATCCTCGGCGGCGATGGGCTGCATGGCCGCGTGCGGCAACCGGACGACCTCACCGTCGGTGGCCGAACCCGCGATCGCCTCGACGAATTCGTAGAACTGGGTGGCCCGCACGATCGTATGGGGGATCCCGGAGTCGGCGATCAGCTTCTCCTGCGCGACCTTCGCGCGCATGTACCCGCTGTCGGGCACCCCGGCCGCACCCACGACCGACAGGGCCACATGGTGACCGACCCCCTGTTCCCGCTCGGCGGCCAGCAGAGTGGCCGTGGACGTGGTGAAGAAGGCCAGCACGTCGTCATCGGCGAAGGACGGTGAGTTGGTGACGTCGACGACGACGTCGGCACCGGCGAGAGCCGCAGCCACCCCGGCACCGCTGATGGTGTCCACCCCCGAGCTGGGTGACGCGGCGACCGCCCGGTGGCCGAGTGCGCCGAGCTTGGCGACGACTTTCGAGCCGATCAGACCGGTACCGCCGATGACGACGATCGTGAGCGCGGGAACGTTCATGGTGGGAGAGCCCTTCGGGTTGGCGAACTGTCCCCTCCAGCGTCACGTCATGGCGCCGCCCGGCAGCCCTTGAAAGTCCGTAGTCCGCCCCCGGTCTTCACAACGGCGCGGCGAGCTCGCGCAACGCCGTCAGGAACAGTTCATCCATCCGTGGGCTGAGCTCGGCGAGCGAGGCGCCGCCGGCATGGCAGGCCGAGCCGAACACCGCCGCGCCCGGAACCTCGCCGCCGATCGACAGGCACAGGCACGCCACTCCGTCGGCGCGCAACTCCGCCAACGCCCTGGCGGTGTCAGCCTCGGCGTAGCGCCCTTCGTAGCCGTTGTCATAGGGGAAGCCGTCGGAGAGCACAACGAGGAGCCGGTTCGGGGTACCGGCCTGGGTCTTCAGGATCTCGCCCGCTCCACGGACAGCCGCGCCGAGGCGGGTGTACCCGGACGGCTGCAGCTGGTTGAGCCGGGCCCGCCCGGCCGCGCCGAAACGTTGCTCGAAGGTCTTGATGGCCGGCAGGTGGACGGCGCCACGCCCCTGGGACCGGAACGCGTAGACGGCCACCCGGTCGCCGAGTTCCTCCAGGGTCGCGGCGATGGTGGCCGCGGCCCGGCGCTGATGGTCGAGCACGGCGAGACCATCTAGATCGGCGTCGGTCGCCGACCCGGAGGCGTCGACCAGGATGAGCACGCCGAGATTGCGTTCCAGTGTGCGGCGTTCGAGATAGATGTGCTCGGGCGGGGAGAATCCCGACCGCAGATCGACGCACAGCGAGATGAGTGCCTCGACATCGAGGTCATCGCCGTCGGCGCGACCGCGTAACAATCTGGGGCCCAACCCCACTCGCGCCAGTCGCGCTCTGAGCACCCTATCGTCGACGACCTCGGCGGCGGTGATATCGGCGGCCGTCGTCAGCGGGAAGTCGATGACGCGGCACCAGTCCGGCCGGTAGCGCCCGGCGTGGACGTCCCACTCCGGATACACCGCGCCGCCCACGCCGATGGCGGCGCCCGGCCGCTCCCGCGAGGTGAAGTGGATCCGGGTGGCCGTCGGCCGCGCGTCGCGACCCGGTTTCCCGGCCTGGCGGGTCGACCCCACCTGCAGCTCCGCACCGGCGGTGCCCTCGACCGCGGCCCGTGCCCCACCGAACAGCGTGCGCAACAGTTCCGACAACGCCCGCGAATTGACCGGTGCCTCGAACAGTTTCAGGATCCGGCTCGGCCCGCCGGGTTCGCGATCGCTCTCGGTGTCGCCCTCGGTGACCGTCACCTCGCCCTCGGTACCGGCGGCCGGGGTATCGGGGCCTGCCGGCGCGCCCTGCACGCCGGTCGGCCGCAGGACACCGAACCAGTCCGGCGGTTCCTGGACGTGTCGGCGGCTGCGAGCGACCCGAAGAGACTCCGCGCTGCTCGCGGTGGCCGGCGGGTCCGCTCCCAGCGCCGCGGCGAGCGGAAACCGGGCCGACATCTCGGCGAGTGCCCGCCGCCCCTCCAGCGACAGATACCGCCGCGCCGTCACCGGCCGGTTACGCAAGGCCGTCAGGTACCGCCGGTGCAGGCTGCCGGCGCCCAGAAGGGCGCCCTGCAGCAACATCTCACGGCGTTGCCGCTCCGCCGGGCCCGCAGTGACGTAGATGACCCGGCCGTCGGTGTGGGCCTGCTGTCCGGGTGCGGCATGCGCCACCTCGACGGCTCTGCCGGCCACCGCGGTGGCCAGCAACCGCAACGCGGCCGGATCGGTCACGCGCGTGGCAGCGTCGCGTCGACCAGTTCGCCGAGGCCCCGCACGATGTCGGCGTCATCGGAGAGCACCTGGACCATGGCGGCCTGCACGGCGCTGCGCAGGCTCAGGCCTTCGGCGACCAACCCGCCGGTGAGGATGAGCATCCGGGTGGACGCCACCTCACGCAGCGGTGACCCGTCGAGATGGCGGATGGTGTTGGCCAGGTCGACCAGGATGCGCGCGGTCCCCGGTTCGATTCCGGCCTCGTATGCGACCACCTCGGTCTCGATCTGTGCGGGCGGAAACCCCAGTTCGATGGCGACGAATCGTTGCCGGGTGGACTCCTTGAGGCTCTTCAGCACACTCTGATAGCCGGGGTTGTAGGAGATCACGAGCTGGAATCCGGGCGCCGCGGACAGTGTCACGCCGAGCCGGTCGACGGGCAGTTCGCGGCGGTGATCGGCGAGTGGGTGGATGACCACGGTGGTGTCCTGCCGCGCCTCGACCACCTCGTCGAGGTAGAAGATGGCGCCCCCGCGCACCGCCCGGGTCAGCGGTCCGTCCACCCAGACGGTCTCCCCGCCCTTGAGCAGGAACCGTCCGACCAGATCCGCCGATGTCAGGTCCTCGTGTCCGGCGACGGTGACGAGTTCGCGGCCCAGTTCGTGCGCCATGGCGGCCACGAAGCGGGTCTTGCCGCAACCGGTGGGACCCTTCAACAGGATCGGGGAACCCCGCCGGGCGGCGGCCCGGAAGACCTGCGCCTCGTCGCCGGCTGCCCGGTAATACGGTGCGCGAACAGAGGTTTCGATCATCCGGCCGGCCGTTCGAAGGGCACGGTGGTCGGCACGGTCGCGCCCTCGGGGAGCACGAGTTCGCCGGCGCTGTCGATGTAGCCGGAATCGTTGCGTTGCATCGGCAGATCGGGGTGCGGGCAGGGTCGGTCGGTGCCCTCTCCGCAGATGCCACCGTTGAAGTAGGACCGCTTCTGGTGGTCCTCGGGCCACGGGTCGGCGTGCATACCGAGGTAGATGGCCGGCACGTTGTAGAAGAAGAAGAAACACGCGCTGACACCGGCGAAGATCGCCAGGAACCGGGTGAACTGTTGGCGCACGAAGCCGCCACGCAGACTGTCGAGTCCGCGTTCCATGACGGTGCGGCCGCGGTCATCGGTGAAGTAGCGCAGACAGCACAGCGCGGTCTGCACGCCACCCCACATCAGGCCCTCGTAGACCGGCCACTGGTAATAGGTACCCGCGTTGAACGACACCGCCTGAATGGCGCCGGGATAGGTGTACAGGCCGGTGGGCAGCAGGACCAGAGCCTCCATCACGAAGTCGAAGACGAAGGCGATGGCGTAGGTGATCATGATCAGCCGGAAATTGCTGATGTTGGGCCAGCGCGCCTTGATCTTGCGCATGAGCACGCAGCCGATGATGGTGATGAGCAGGACGCCGTAGGCGTAGCCGGGCGCGTTGGTCAGCAGCGGTTCGGCGACCATCGCGCCCGGATGCTCGGTGTTGGTCGTGCCCGGCAGATAGGGCGCCCACGACCCGCGGTTCCACAGCCAGGTGTTGTAGGTGCACCAGGTGTTGAAGTAGTTCAGGAACGGGTCCTGGAAGAACATCAGGCCCATCGACACCAGCAGCATGCCGTCCAGGGAGATCCGGCGTTCCTGGCGCCACGGCTTGATCAGGAAGAACCACAGGGCGAAAGGCAGCGCCAGCCAGAGGATCACCGCATTGGCGATCAACGGGATCTTCATGTACAGCGGCGGCTCGCTGGGCCCCTGGGGAACCCGCTCGAAGTATGGCCCGGTGATCCACCGGATCCAGACATAGATCTGCAGCGCCAGTATCGCGGCGCCGATACCGGCCAGCACCTTGACCCGATTCGATGTCCCCGGCGGGCGCTCGACGGGTAGCGCTGTGTCACTGAGGGATTCGGTGATGCCGGCGTTTTTCGGCAGGTTGCTCATCCGGTGAAGATACCAACCAGTATCTGAGTAACTCAAGGGTTTCTTGGATTCTGTGCCAGACTGGCCCTCATGGTCGAGCAGTGGACGCGCGAGAAACGCTTGGAACGCACCCGCGCCCTGCTGCTGGACGCCGCCGAGGAGGTGTTCGCCGACAAAGGTTTTGCGCCGGCCAGCCTCGATGACATCGCCCGCGCCGCCGGCTACACCAAGGGGGCGATCTACAAGCACTTCGCCACCAAGGAGGACCTGTTCTTCGCGGTCAGTGACCGCTACTGGCGGCGCTATTTCGAGAACTTCGCCGAGGTGCTCTCCACGGCGACCGAGGTCGGCGCGCCCGAACTCGACGCCATCGCCGACCGGTGGCGGCAGCTCAGCCTGGATCGCGGCGCCGAACACAGCGCGCTCGGCCACGAGTTCACGCTCTATCTGCTGCGCAATCCGGAGGCCCGGGAACGGGTCGCCGGTAAGCGGTCCGAGGTGGTCGAGGCCCTGAGCACGTTCATCAGCGAGGGCATGCAGCGCCTCGGCGCGACGCTGCTGATCCCACCGCTGACGTTCGCCCAGGTGCTCGTCGCCACCAGTGACGCGGTGGTGCTCGGCAGTCAACTCGACGACGTCGACCTGTACCGGCCGATCGTCGAGATGTACCTGTCGGCGATCAAGCTGGGCTGAGGGCCGACCGCCCCGCCTACCGGGTGCCGACGTCGAAAGGGCAGGCTGGTGCCACGATGACCGCCACTCCCCTGAGCCCCGACCGCGATGCCGATCCCGATGCGCTGTTCACCGCCTTCGGCGAGTGGGCCGCCGGTAACGGCACCGACCTCTACCCGGCGCAGGAAGAGGCGTTGATCGAGCTGGTCAGCGGCAGCAACGTGGTGCTGGCGACGCCGACCGGCTCGGGCAAGTCGCTGGTGGCCACCGGAGCGATCTACGCCGCGCTGGCCGGCGACCGCGTCAGCTTCTACACCGCACCGATCAAGGCATTGGTCAGCGAGAAGTTCTTCGCGCTGTGCGATGTGTTCGGCGCGGCGAACGTCGGGATGCTCACCGGGGATGCCGC
Source organism: Mycolicibacterium bacteremicum (assembly GCF_002086115.1). Taxonomy (GTDB): domain Bacteria; phylum Actinomycetota; class Actinomycetes; order Mycobacteriales; family Mycobacteriaceae; genus Mycobacterium; species Mycobacterium bacteremicum. The sequence continues at coordinate 81,249 of NZ_MVHJ01000018.1, read as the reverse complement.
GGTGAACGCCGACGCGCCGATCATCGCGTGCACCGCGGAGATCCTTGCCAACATCGCCCTGCGTGAGGGGGCCGATGCGGACATCGGCCTGGTGGTGATGGACGAGTTCCACTTCTACGGCGACCCGGACCGCGGCTGGGCCTGGCAGGTGCCGCTGCTGGAACTACCGCGCGCCCAGTTCCTGCTGATGTCGGCGACACTCGGCGATGTCACGTTCCTGCGGTCGGATCTGACCCGGCGCACCGGTCGGCCCACCGCGTTGGTGACCGGCGCCCAGCGTCCGGTGCCGCTGTACTACTCCTACGCCACCACACCGATGCACGAGACGATCGGCGACCTGCTGGACAGCCGTCAGGCGCCGGTGTACGTGGTGCACTTCACCCAGGCGTCGGCGCTGGAGCGGGCGCAGGCGTTGATGAGTGTGAACGTGTCCAGCAAGGAGGAGAAGGTGGCCATCGCCGAGCACATCGGCGCCTTCCGCTTCTCCACCGCATTCGGATCCACGCTGTCCCGGTTGGTGCGCCATGGCATCGGCGTGCACCACGCCGGGATGCTGCCCAAATATCGCAGGCTGGTCGAACAGTTGGCCCAGGCCGGTCTGTTGAAGGTCATCTGCGGCACGGACACCCTGGGCGTGGGGATCAATGTACCGATCCGGACGGTGGTGTTCTCCGCACTGTCGAAATACGACGGGACCCGCACCCGATTGCTCAATGCCCGCGAGTTCCATCAGATCGCCGGGCGGGCGGGGCGGGCCGGTTTCGACACGGTGGGCAATGTCGTGGTGCAGGCACCCGAGCACGAGGTCGAGAACCTCAAACAGTTCGCCAAGGTCGCCGACGATCCGAAGAAGCGACGGAAGTTGGTGCGACGCAAGGTACCCGAAGGAATGGTGCCGTGGAGCGAGAAGACCATGGCGCGTCTGGTGGACGCCACACCCGAGGCACTCACCAGCAGCATGCGGGTCTCCACGGCCATGGTCCTCGACGTCGTGGACCGGCCGGGTGATCCGTTCCAGGCGATGCGCCGACTGCTCACCGACAATCACGAACCGCGCAAGCGTCAGCTCAAGCTGATCCGCGAGACCCTGGGCATCGCCCGCTCGCTGCTGCAGGCCGGGATCGTGCAACGCCTGGACGCCCCCGAGCCCGACGGGCGCCGCTACCGGCTCACGGTGGATCTGCCGGCCGACTTCGCGCTCAACCAACCGCTGTCCACCTTCGCGCTGGTCGCTGTCGACGTATTGGATGCCGACTCCGAAACCTATGCACTGGATGTGGTTTCGGTTATCGAGGCGACGCTGGAGGATCCCCGGCAGATCCTGGCCGCCCAGCTGAAGAAGGCCCGCGGTGAGGCGGTCGCCGCGATGAAGGCCGAAGGCATCGAATACGACGAGCGCCTCGAACTGCTCGACGAGATCAGTTATCCGAAACCGTTGGCGGAGTTGTTGGAGCACACCTTCGCGGTGTATCTGCAGACCAACCCGTGGGCTGCCGACGGCACGCTGGCACCGAAATCGGTGGTGCGCGAGATGTGGGAGCGCGCCATGACCTTCCGGGAGTACGTCAGCCAGTACGGGTTGACCCGCTCCGAAGGCGCGGTGCTGCGTTACCTGTCCGACGCATTCAAGGCGCTGCGGTCCGGAGTGCCGACGGCGGCGCGCACCGAGGAGGTCCACGACATCGTCGAGTGGCTCGGCGAGCTCGTCCGCCAGATCGATTCCAGCCTGCTCGACGAGTGGGAACAGCTGACCAGTCCCGATCTGCCGCACGACATCCCGGTACCAGTACCGACCCGCCCCCGCCCGCTGACCGGTAACGCCCGGGCCTTCACCGCAATGGTGCGCAATGCCCTGTTCCGGCGGGTGGAACTGTTCGCCCACCGCCGCTATACCGAGCTCGGCGAATTGGACGCCGCCGCAGGCTGGCACGCCGAGCGCTGGGCGCAGGCCGGCGCGGAGTACTACGCCGAGTACGACGATGTCGGCATCGGTCCCGACGCCCGCGGGCCGGCGTTGCTGATCATCGACCGGCAGGCCGACCGGTGGGAGGTCCGTCAGATCCTCGATGATCCTGTGGGTAACCATGATTGGGCGATCACGGCCGAGGTCGATCTGGCGGCCTCCGATGAGGAGGGCTCGCCGGTGGTGCGGCTCATCGATGCCGGCCCGGACTGATCGGCACCGGCACATGTTGACCGAAGGACGCTACAAATTCACATCAACACCGCGCCGCTGAGACCGATCGTGCAACGGTGGCTGCGCGGCCCGCGGAGGGAGTCGTCATGAAGATCAGCTACGTCAGTGTGCTCGTCGACGATCAAGACAGGGCGTTGCAGTTCTACACCGGGACACTGGGTTTCCGCCTCAAACACGACGTGCCGATGGGTGGCGGGCCGCGCTGGATCACAGTGGTCGGTCCGGACGACCCCGACGGTGTCGAGCTGGTGCTCGAACCCGACGGCCACCCGGCGGCGAAACCGTTCAAGGATGCCCTGTTCGAGGACGGTATTCCGGCCACCGCGTTCGTCGTCGACGATGTGCGCACCGAGTACGAGCGGCTGGTGGGCCTCGGGGTGCGGTTCACCCAGCAACCCGCCGAGATGGGACCGGTGACGACCGCGGTGTTCGACGACACCTGCGGCAACCTCATTCAGATCCAGTCAGCTTCCTGAGGGCGTCGACCTCGGGTGGCCGGTAGGGCCTGCCGTCGTCGAAGATCAGATCGTGGAACCATTCCCGTGGCGGTTCGAGATACGGCTTGTCCCAGGAGTCCCACGGTAGGAACGTCTGGGTCTTGCCGGCCACCAGGCCCCACGTGTAGGCGCCGACGCGCCGCCGCTTGGCCACCGGCAGGACGCCTTCGATGGTGCTGCCCTCGGTGCGCGCCAGATACTCGGTGCACATCAGCGGCCTTCCCCACGGCTGCAGTTCCTCGATGCGGTGCTCGAAACCGGCCGGATTGTCGTAACTGTGAAAGCTCAGCACATCGGCCAGGTCGAGCTGGATGGATGCCATGTGGCTGCGCCGGGCGGCATCGCCCCATTCGCCCTCCCACACCCCGGTCGTCAGCGGCTGTACCGGGTCGACGGTCCGCGCCCAGCGAAACACCTGCGGCAACAGCTCGGCCACCAGTTCGGGCTTGTCCTTGCGCTCCACCTTCGAATACACCGCAGCAGGATTGTCCGGCTCGTTCCACAGATCCCAGCCCAGCACACGTTCGTCATTGCGGAACTGCCCGATGACCCGGACGACGTACTCCTGTAACACCTGTCGATACCGACGGTCGTCGAGTCGCTCGGCACCCGGACTCTGCACCCAGCCCGAGTTGTGCACACCCGGTGTCGGTGCCCGCTGCGGGCCGCTGCGCGGCAGCGGATCCCAGCACGAGTCGAACAGCACCAGCAGCGGCCGGATCCCGTGCTTGGCCGCGATGTCGACGAACTGGCCGAGCCGCTGGTGGAAACCGATGCGGTCCTGCGTCCACAGCTGGTCGTGGAGGAACACCCGCACCGTGTTCAGACCCATGGATCGGGCCATCCGCAGCTCGCTGTCGATGCGCATCGGGTCAAAGGTGTTGGCCTGGAACATCTCGAGCTGGTTGATGGCGTTCGACGTGATGTAGTTCGCCCCGACCAGCCAACCCTGCGCCCGGAACCAGCGGTGCGCACGGTCGTTGGACCATCGACCGGCCGCAGCGCGGGCGTGCGGAGCCGTCGCGAGCGCCGCAGCAGCCGGCGACGCCAGTAGCGGGAGTTTGAGAAGTGTTCTGCGGCGCACCGAGCTCGTAGTGTGAATTGCCTTGGTGTGTCTCAGATCACGTACCAATATGCCGTCCTTCGATTTCGTGTTCGTCATCGACCCCCCGGACAGCCGTACCGTACCCGCAGCACGGCATGCGTACACACATCGACCCGGCGCCGATGGCGCCGGGTCGATGAGGTCCGCAGGTCAGGGTGTCAGAACGACTTTCACCGCACCGTCGGCCTTGCGTTGGAAGATGTCGTAGGCGTGCGGCGCCGCGTCCAACGGCAGGGTGTGGGTGGCGAAGGTGTCCACCCCCAGCGGGTCGGCGTCGGTGAGCAACGGCATGATGTCGTCCACCCACTTCTTCACATTGGCCTGGCCCATCCGCAGCTGCACCTGCTTGTCGAACAGCGTGAGCATCGGCATGGGGTCGGCCATACCGCCATAGACGCCGATCAGGGATATGGTGCCGCCACGGCGGACGATGTCGATGGCCGAGTACAGCGCATCCAACCGGTCCACGCCGGCCTTCTCCATGAGCGGTTTGGCCAGGGCGTCCGGCAGCAGCCCGCTCAGCTGCTGTGCCGCCTTGGTGATCGGCGAACCGTGCGCCTCCATGCCGACGGCGTCGATCACCGCGTCGGTGCCGCGGCCACCGGTGAGCTCGCGGACCGCATCACCCAGGGACGGATTCTGCTCGAGGTCCAGCGTGCGCAGACCGCGACTCTGCGCCCGCGCCAGCCGCTCGGGGACCCGGTCCACCGCGATCACCTCGTAGCCGAGGTGCGCCGCGATACGCGCCGCCATGTCGCCGATCGGTCCGAGTCCCAGTACGGTGACCGAGCCGCCGTCCGGGATACCGGCATAGGCGACCGCCTGCCACGCGGTGGGCAACACATCGGACAGGTAGACGAACCGGGAGTCCGGCGGACCCTCCGGGACCTTGATGTGGGTGAACTGTGCCTGCGGCACCCGCAGCAGCTCGGCCTGCCCGCCGGGCACCTGACCGTAGAGTTCCGAGTAACCGAAAAGCGCCGCGCCCATTCCGTGTTCGCGTACCTGGGTGGTCTCGCACTGGGTGTAGAGCGTGCGATCGCACATGTAGCAGGACCCGCACGAGATCTGGAACGGGATCACCACGCGGTCGCCGACCTTGAGATTCGTGACATCGGCGCCCACCTCGGCCACGATGCCCATCGGCTCATGGCCGAGGATGTCGCCGGGGCTCATGAACGCCCCCAGGACCTCGTAGAGGTGCAGGTCGGAACCGCAGATGTTGGTCGAGGTCACCTCGATGATCGCGTCCGTGGACTGTTCGATCTTCGGATCAGGTACCTGTTCGACCCGGACGTCGCGTTTACCTTGCCAGGTGACAGCTTTCATGGGGCAGGCATGCCCGCCGAGCGGGGTCCGAAACAGCCGCGCCGGTCAGTATGGTTCGGAAGCGGTCAGCCCTCGCGTGGCCGGCCCCTCCAGCAGCGTCCCGTCCGGCGCGAATCGGGACCCGTGCAGCGGACACTCCCAGGCACAGTCGGCGTCGTTCCAGGTCACGATGCCACCAAGGTGGGGACATACCGGAGAGACCGTCCGGTGGACCCCGTCGACAACACTGTCGGCGTGCAGATGCCACGGCGGTCCCGCGACCACCCCGTGCCCTTCGTCCGGGTCTGCCCTGCGGGTGGCCGGCGCCACCCACCCCTTGGCCAACTCGTACCCGTCGGACAGATTGAGCTTGAGTGCCGCGGACAGTCCGCGCAGTTCGCGCGGGCTCCACGCGGCGAACGCGTTCGCCCACGGCATGTGGCCACCCAGGATCTGCCCGGACAGTGCCAGCGCCGCGGCGATACCGTTGGTCATCCCCCACTTGTCGAATCCGGTGGCGATCCAGATGTGTTGTGCGCCGGGCAGAATCGGACCCGCATAGGGCAACTCGTCGATTGGTGAATAGTCCTGCGCCGACCAGAAATGCGTCTGTACCGCGCCCGGGAAGTGCTGCTTGGCCCAGTGCACCAGATCTGCCACCCGGCGCGCGGCATCGGTGGCCCGACCCACCTTGTGCCCGCCGCCGCCGACGATCAACCGATCACCGCCCGGTGTCGGCGCATAACGCACCGACCGGGTCGGCGAATCGGTGGAGATGAACATCGGCCGGGTGATGTCACCGGGCACATCGAAAGCCACACAATAGGATCGGTGCGGACTGACCTTGGCGAAGAAGCCGCCCCGGTCAAGGATCGGGATACCGGTCGCCAGGATGCAGTGCTCGGCGGTCACCGTCGTCGACGCGCCGGCCCGGTCGACGGTCAGCCGCAGCGGGGTGCCGACCGAGACGCCCCGTACCCGCGCGCCCTGCACCAGCGTTCCGCCGTGCCGCTCGAACTCCACGACGAAGCTGTCCAGCAGCGGAATCGGGTCGATCTGGGCCTGGTCGGGCAGGCGGACGCCGCCGGCGAAGGGGAACGGCACGGCCGCGTCGGACGCCCACTCGGCCGGCAGACCGGCGGCCCGGCAGGCCTCGAGTTCCCGGCGCGCCGAATCGACACCGGACTCCGATTGGGCGTAGGTGTAGGCATCCTCCCGTTGCACGCTCAACCCATGCGCCTCCAGGTGGCGCAACAGCCAGTCACGTCCCTCGGTATTGCCGTCGACGTACGCGCGCAGTATCTGGTCCCCGTGTTTGTCCCGGATCCGGGACAGCTTGCTCCCCTGCAACAGGCTGACCTTCCCGGTGGTGTTCCCGGTGGTACCGGCGCCGACATGGTGGGCCTCCAGCACCACCACCCGCTTACCGGCACGTGCCAGCAGCAGCGCAGTGCACAGGCCGGTGATCCCGGCGCCGACGACCGCGACGTCGAAGGTGTCGTCCGAAAGCCCGGAGGCACGGTCGACCACCTCGGTGCGACCGTCCAGCCACAACGATGTCATGCGCCGGTGCCCTCCCCGGTCTCGTCCGGATCATCGGCACCCTCGGCCTGATCGGGCTGGGGCTGCAGCCGTTCGGGTTGGATCATCTCGGGGTCACCATCGGGGTCGTGCTGAGCGTCCTCGTCGGGATTGGCGGTCATAGGGGCGGCGATACCCCGTGCCGCGGCGCCGAAACGGGGCAGTCAACCCCCGACCGGTGCGTAGTGCACGACCTTCACCGCACTCATCTCGTCGAGTAGTTCCGGCCCGTAGCCGAATCCCGCACCGCTGGCCCGCCGCGGTTGCGCGGCGCCGCCCGGAGCCCCGCCGAACACGTTGTTGATCTTGACGGTTCCGACCGGCAGCGCACGCCAGGCCTGCTGCGCGCGCGACATGTCCGCGGTCAGGACCGTCGCGGCCAGGCCGAACCGGTCATCGGCCGCCTCGGTCAGCGCGGTCTGGAAATCCGGCACCTGCCGGACCGCCGCGACCGGGCCGAACGTCTCGTCGCTGAAGATCAACATGTCGGGTGTACACCCGGTGAGCACCGTGGGCGGATAGAAGTTCCCGTGGCCGGCGGGTTCACCGCCGACGAGGATCCGCGCGCCGCGGTGCGCCGCATCGCTGACGTGGCGGTGGACGTGTCCACATTGCCGCTCGTCGACCAGCGGACCGATCCGGTCTGCCCAGGACCGTGCCTCGGCGACCAGGGCATCGGTGAACTCGGCGGCCACCGCCTCGTGGACGTAGATGCGCTCCACCGACACGCAGATCTGGCCGGCGTTGGCGAACGCGCCCAGCGCGGCCTGGCCGGCGGCCCAGTCCGGTGGCACGCCCGCGTCCACGATCAACGCGTCGTTACCACCGTTCTCCAACAATGCCTTGGCACCGCGTTGGGCGCAGGCGCACGCGATATCCCGCCCGGTGGCCGAACTCCCGACATGCGCGACCACGTCGACGAACGGGGAGGCCGCCAGGCGGGCTCCGACGGCCCCGTCACCGTCGACGATCTCGAGCACACCGTCCGGCAGTTGCGCTGCGATCAGTTCCGCGAACAGCCTGCCGGTGTCCGCACAGCGCTCACTGGGCTTGTGCACCACGACGTTTCCCATCGCTCACTCCTCGGTCGGTGATGCCGGTTGGGGTGCCCGGCTGGTCGCGGTGTAATCGCCGGGTGTCAATCGGTGCCGTACGGATCCGGTCGCCGTGGCGGCCGGGCTGCTGGGCGTTCACGCAGCATCAGGTTGACCGCGGCCAGATTGCACTACGACAATTCGCACGACACCGAGGACGCAGTGGCGCAACTGGAGCTCCGGTGGCGCGCCATCCGCGGTCACCTCGATGCCCACGGCGTGGGCGCCACCGTGGCCGAGCACCTGCAGCGGGCCGTCCTGGGCAGCCTGCCGACCTCGGGGCAGGCGGGGCGGGCACTGGTGGCCGATCACGCGGGCGTCGTGTTGAACGAACCGCTGCTGCGCGGTCCCGCTGTGCCGCTGGTACGGGTGTCGGCGCTGCCCTATCTCATGCCGTTCGTCGAACATGGGCTGACCGACCCCACCTATCTGCTGATCGCGGTCGATCGCACCGGCGCCGATGTCACGGTGCACCGCGACGGCCGTGACGAGGACACCACCGTGCAGGGCAGCGGGTTCCCGGTGCATAAGGCGGCCGGCGCCGAAACCGCCGGCTACGGCGACCCGCAACTGCGCGCGGCCGAGGCTGCACGCCAGAACATCCGCGAAATCACCCGCGAGATCACCATCCTGTTCGACGAGGTCGATCCCGAGACCGTGTTCGTGGTGGGTGAGGTCCGGGCCCGCCACGACCTGCTCAGCGCGCTACCCGGCCGGGTGCGCGACCGGGTGGTCACCTTGGCCGACGGCGCCCGGGGCAGCATCGACACCGACCGGTTGCGGGCCGATGTCGACGAGCACTTCCTATTGCGGCGCAACGGGGCCATCGGTGACGCGGCCCAGCGGTTCGAGGCCGCGCGCGACGGCGGGTCCGGGTTGGCGGCACAGGGCCTGCCCGGTGTCTGCGCCGCGTTGCGCGATGGTGCGGTGGACACGCTGATCATCGGTGATCTGCAGGACCGCACCGTGGTGCTCGGTGAGCACCTCAGCGAGATCGCGCCGAACGCGGACGTGCTGTCCGAGTTCGGTGCTGCGCCGACGGCGAGCGTCCGAGCCGACGAGGCGCTGCCGCTGCTGGCCGTGTCCACCGCGTCGGAGCTGATCCGTATCGATGACCGCGTCTACCCCGACGACGGCGTCGGCGCGGTACTGCGGTACCGGCGCCGACCCGCCTAGTCCGGTGAGCCCTCGCTGTCGTCGAAGAATGCCCAGCCGTCATCGGACTTGACCTCCATGCGCCAGCCGAGTTCGGAGTTGTCGGCCTTGGAATCGACGAACCACGCGTGCGCGTCGCCGGCGCTTTCGATGTCTTTGGTGTCGACGACGTCGCCGTGCGGATTTAGAACTCGATAAGTAGCCATAGCCCAATTAGTTTCCCGTTTTCGGCTCCGCTAATCCTGGGTGCCCGGTCCGATGCCGAACACCGATCCGGCGTCCCGCCGAGGAGGCGGAATCCGTTCGGTGCCAGGGTGACCGGACCGGCCCGGAACTGCGCGGGCTCGGCGGTTAGCGCATCCGGGCGACGGGTATCCAAGCGCGATGACAGGTCCAGATCCGGAGAAGCGCGAATCCGAGCACAGTGAATCCGATGTCGACGATGACCCGAAGGTGGCCGGCTCCCGGGCCGACGGCGAGGAAGGTGGCTCGTATGTGGGGCGTACCTTCTCCGACGAGGATTTCGACAGCGGGCAGACCGGCGCCGAGGCGCGCAGCGAGGCCGATTAGCCCAGCTCGATGTCGACGGCCAGCGGTCGGTGGTCGGACAGATCTGCCAGCGGCGCTTCACAATTGCGCGCACACAGCGCCGGGTCGTCGGTCAGGATGTGGTCGAGTTGCTTGGTGGGGGCGTCCGCGGGAAAGGTCGGCGCGGTCGCCAAGGACCGGAACCCTGTGTAGCGGCTCGCCGCCTCCGGGGCAAGGTTCAGATCACCGGTGACGATGTGTGGCCCGGGCAGCCCCTGCAGATCCCGCACCAACCTGCGCAGTTGCCTGCGGTTCCATCCCGGCACAAACGAGAGATGGGTGTTGGCAACCGACATCGGGCCGAGCGGGGTGTCCAATTGGGCGATCACCGCGGCGCGCGGCTCCTCGTTGACGATCATCACCTTGTTCGGCCCCGGCAGATACATCGGGAAGCGCACCGGAATCCGCGGCAGTCGCACCACCTGCCAACTCGTGGCCGGGAAGCGCGACAGCAGGGCGATTCCGTATGCCGCGGTGCCGGGCTGTTCCTCGCCGGTGGCCGCCATCCAGGTGGCACCCGGGGTGCCGGCGATTGCGGCGACGAAGCGATGAGTGACCGCGCCCATCGCCTCGGCGGCGACGGCGGTGAGATCGGCACGGCCCGACCGCTGCTGTTCGAGGTCGACCTCCTGCAGCGCAAGGATGTCCGGGTCGAGCCGCTTGATGCACTCGGTCAGCCGAGACGGGTGCACGCCGTCACCGACGGTCCGTCCGTGCAGGATGTTGAAGGTGGCGATCCGCATGATCAGTGGGTACCCACGAATGCATGTCGACACATGAGGAACTGCGGGCAGCCCTGCGCACGGCCGCGTCGGCGCTCAAGGAGCACGGCCCGCCGTTCGCGCTCGCCGGGAGCTACGCCCTCTGGGTGGCGGGTGGGCCCGAACCCGTGCACGATGTCGATTTCGTGGTCGCCGAGGCGGATACCGAGGCCGCGGCCGCAACGCTGTGCAAGGCCGGGTTCCGCATCGAACGGCCGCCGGAGGACTGGTTGTTCAAAGCGCATGCCGGTCCGGCCCTGGTCGATGTCCTGCACCGCGTCAACGGCGATCCCGTGACCGCGCAGACCCTCGCGTGCGCCGAACAGCATGATGTGGTGGCGATCCGGATGCCGGTGCTTCCGGTGACGTTCGTCCTGGCGCAGAAGTTGCGCGCGCTCAACGAGCACTACTGCGATTTCACCCGCTTGCTGCCGGCCGTACGGGCGGTGCGGGAACGGGTGGACTGGGCCGAACTGCGGGCCACGACCGCCGACAACGACTTCGCGGTCGCGTTCCTGGTGTTGGCCGATCGGCTCGGCCTCAGTGGTCAGTGATTGCGCAGCTTGTCGACGAGCTTGTCCTTGGTGAGCTTCGAATAGCCGCTCATGCCCAGTTCCTTGGCGCGCTTCTTGAGGTCGGCCACGTTCCAGTCCTCGTAGGACCCTGACTTGCCGCCCTTGCGGCCCACCGCGGACGTGCCGCGGGCGGCCGCCGCATTGGAGATGCGTGCCGCCTTCTCCTTCGAGTTGCCCTGCTCGCGCAGATCCTCGTACATCTTCTCGTTCTTGATCGATGAATTCGGCATGTCGGTGGATTCCCGGGAGCGGGCCGCACGAAACGGGACCGTCAGCCCTTGCCGACCTTGCGCACCAGGTTGCGGGTCGCCTTCTCCAGTATCGCCACGGCGGCCGCCCGGTCCTTTTCCCGTGCCGCCCGCTTGGCCGCCGCCGCGATGGTGGTGCCCCGCTCGTAGCCGGCGACCACCCGCGGATCCACATACGAGCTGCGGGCCACCGCCGGGGTGTTGCCCAGCTCCTCGGACACCTGCTTCATCACCCCGGACACCGCGCGCTTGCGCTGACGTTCCGTCTCGCCCGGATCGGCCTCGGCGAAGGCGGCGGCCGCCAGCACGGTGCCGTGCCAGGTGCGCAGATCCTTCACGCTGTAGTCGTCGCCGACCAGCTCCTTGAAACGCGTATTCAGGTCCGCGGCGTGGATGTCGACCCACCCGGAACCGTTGCGGCACACCAGCAACCGGTCGGTGCGGCCATCTCTGCGCAGCAGCGCGCGTACCGCCCTGAGCACCTCGGGGTCGTCGATCTCCCAGATCCGGCGCACCCCGCTCTTGGCCGGGAAGTCGAAGGCGACGGCCCCTCTGCGGAGACTGACATGCTCGCACTGCAGCGTTGCCAGACCGTAGGACTCATGCTCCTCGGCGTACTGCTCGCCACCGGCCCGGAAGTAGCCGAGGTCCAGCAGGTGCAGCGCCAACGCCAGGACCCGGTCCCGGGACAGCCCGCGGCCGTTGAGGTCCGCGGCGATCCGCTCCCGCCAGGCGGGCAGCGCGGTCGACATCTCCAGCACCCGGTCGAACTTCTCCTCGGCCCGCTCCTCCTGCCAGGCCTGGTGATACAGGTACTGCCGGCGGCCCGCGGCATCGGTGCCCACCGCCTGGATGTGGCCGTTCTCGTGCGGACTGATCCACACCTTGCGCCAGGCCGGCGGAATGACGAGATCCTTAATGCGGGCCCGATGGTCGGCGTCGTCCAGCGGTCGGCCGTCGGGATCCAGATAGCTGAAACCCTTACCTCTGCGCTGCCGGCTGATGCCGGGGCCGTCGAGATCACTCCGCCGCAACCGCATGCGTCCTATTACCCTGGCGGCGCGGGCTTTACACGCGGTCAGTCGTTGCGCGCGCCGACCCGGGCCCGCTCCCGGATCGAGGCGACGACTCCGCCGTCGTTGAGGATGTCGGTTCCGGTGAGATAGCCCGCCCGGTCGCTGACACAGAAGGCGAACAGTTCGGCCATCTCCTCGGGCCTGCCCCAGCGGGGTACTGCGGCGTCGGCCACCAGCGCGCCGGCGCCGCCCGCTTCCTCCAGCCTGCCCATCTCGGTGTCGACCGAACCGGGTGATACCGACACGATGCGCAGGCCGCGCCCGTTGAACCGTTCGGCCTGGGCACTGCTGTACCACTTCACGAAGTTCTTACTGATTGCGTAGGCGATGCCGGAGCGCTGCTCGTCCCCGGCCACGGCACAGGCGGGCAGCACATCGGCCAGGAACGCCGCCTCATCGGCCAGTGCCCCCGGGAAGCTGCCGACCGGGATGAGTGATTCGGGCAGGATGTGCGCGGCCATCGACGCGACGTTCACGATCGCGCCTCCCGGGTCGACGTTCTCGTGGAACGCCTCGTTGACATGCACCGTGCCGAACACGTTGGTGCGCATGACGTATTCGGCGTCACCCATCGCGGGGCTGACGCCCGCGGTGTGCACGACGGCGCGCACCCGGCCCAGCTCGGCCGCCGTGGCGTACAGCGTGTCGACGGCCTGCCGATCGGTGACGTCGCACTGCACGGCAACCGCGTCGATACCGAGGTCGGCCAACGTCGTGACCGCGTGGGCCAGCCGGTCGGCGCGCACGTCGGCGAGGACCACCCGGTCGGTGCGCCCCACGATCTCCGCCGTCGCCACGCCCATCCCGCCGGCCCCGCCCGTGATCACCGTCACCGCATCCATCCCTGGACCGTATCTCATGACCGTTACGGATGACGGTCTCGGTGTCACGCCGCGGCGTCCCGATCTCACCGCCCGGCGGCATCGCGCAGGATGTCACCGAGCCGGTCGAGCGGGTCGCCCTGATCGGGGTTCAGGCGGCGTTCCTGCTCGTCGGGTGTCGAGGCGCCGCCGGGGGCGGGTGACCCGGCCGGGGGCGGTGGTGGTGGCGGTGCGAGCGGCGGTGCCGGTGGCAGTGGCTGGGACAGCGCGGCCAGCTTGGCGTCGAGCCGGGGCGCCGCCCGCTCACGGATCTCCCGGCGACCGGGATCGGTGTCGGTGTTGTCGGCGAAGCAACCCGGCGGCGCCTGCTCGACGACCTCGCGGGCGCTGCGGTAGTACCCGCGTGCCTCATCGGCGTCGACGGCGGCCACCGCCCGGTCCCCCAAGGTCTCCCGCACCAGCACCAGATCGACCCGCAGCGCACAGGACCGCCCGCCCTCCACACGCTCGAGCACGGCGACGAAATCTTCCTCGGCATCGAGCAGCCGGTCGTCCCGGGCTGCGGCCAGTCCATCGGAGAATCGTTGTGTGGCAGCCCGGTCGGTCAGACCGGTCCACACCGACCAGCCGGCGACGAGCAGCAGTATCAGCACCACCGGCGCCGAGAGCACCAGCAATCGTCTGCGTCGTGCTGTCATCGGCCCACCGCCACCCGGTCCAGCCTGGTACGCCGCAGCTCCCGCAATGCCCGGTACAAGGCACCGAGCAGCAGGACGGCCGCGGCACCGCTCAGCGCCCAGTACAACTCGAATCCCGCCGGAGTCTGCGTGCCCGCCTCGGACCCGCCGTCGGCCATATCGTCCGCGCCGAGCAGGTCGTCCAACGGCCGGTCGGGTTCGCGCGGTACGAACGGCACTCCGATCTGATCGGCGATCCCCCGCAGTGCCGCCGTCCCGTCGTCCCGGTATCCGAGCACCGCGCCGCCGTCCACGGCGTCCTCGGCCAGGTCGAAGTCCCGTGGCGGAAGCGGTGACCCCGGCGTCCCGGACCCCAGATAGAACACCAGGTTGCGGGCCCGGGGGAACTGCTGGGTGGCGCCGATGAGCTGGTAGCGCAGCACATTTGCGGCCGCGCCGGCATTGGCCGTGTCCACGGGCACCGACTCGTCCACGGTGATGGTGCTGACGACCGGTCGCAGGCTCCAGCGGTCGGCCGACAGCGGCCAGTCCAGTGCCGGCCGGGCGGCGAAGCCGATCACCGCGAAGCGCGCATCGGGGTAGCGGTCGATCAGGGCCGCCATATCGCTGCGCGCCTGTGCAATCGCCGGTCCCGACATATCGGGTGACCGGTCGACGACCAGGAACACGTTGGGGTCACGGTCACCTGCGACGCGGGTGACCGCCTGCTCGGAGTCACCGATGACCGGTCGCAGCAGCGCGCACAACAGCAGGACGGCCGCCACGATGAGTGTCCGGTACGGGCCGCGCCTGCCCAGCACGGCGGCGGCCAGCACCACGGCGGCCGCGGCGATGGGCAGCCACAGCGGTAACGCGGGTTGCAGGGTCATCGCCGGATCACCACCGGGATCAGCAGGACGGCGGCCACCGCCAGAATCGCCGCCAACAGGGCCGGGTCCGGTGTCTCCGAGGAGTACGCCGTCGCGCCCTCGGCATCGGTCACCGGCGGCGGCGGGTTGCGCCGGATCTCGGCCAGCCTGCCGTTGACGTCGGCGGTCCCGGCGTATGCCCGTCCGCCGGTGGCCTCGGCGAGCGCGGCGGGCAGGCCGGTGCCGGCGGTGACGGCGTTGATCTGTATGCCGCCGTCCACAGCCAGCCGGCGCACGGTCGCATCACTGAACAGCCCGGGGGCGGGGTCGTCGGGCAGGCTCGCCGGACCGATGTAGATCAACGACCGGCGCTGGGGTGCCGCGGACTCGAAATCCGGGAAACCGGTCAGGCACAGTGTCAGGATGTCTGCCACGGTCGGGGCGTAGTCGACATAGCGGATGTCGGCGGTCAGTGCGCCCGGGGCGGCGAACCGTGCTGCGGCGTATTGATAATCGCGGGTCAGCGGAACCACCCGGCGGTCCGCCGATGTCAGACCGATACGTTCGCTGCCGAATCCGCGGGCCGCCGCGGCGAAGTAACGCAGGGCGGTCTGCACCGCCGGATCCTCGGCGGGGTCGCCGACGCAGACCATGATGTCCTCCGGCTGCTCGGCGGCGGCCTGGCGGGGCGGCACGGGCAGGCCGGTCGGCCGCGCGGCGGCCAGCGCCGCGGTGGCGAATGCCGCCAGCAGCAGCACGATGCTCAGCGCGGTCGTGATGGTCTGCATGCGCGCGGCACGCACATACTCGGGCAGCGCGGTCAGTCTTCGGGTGTTGGCCAGCGCGCGCGGCGGCCGGTCCGGCGCCCGGCCGGGCCACAGCAGGGCCGCACCCACGCATCCGGCGAGTCCGAAGCACGCGGCGGCCACGACGGCCCACCACATCAGATCCATTCGCGCACCAGCCGTTCGGCGGCATCGGCGGCGGCCTCGACATCGGTCACCGTGGTCCGGTTGAAGTGGACGTCGTCGAGGTCGGTGAGCACCGGCGCCGCGGGCGCGAGGGCACCCGCGGCGATCTCGGGGAGTTGGAGATACTCGACGCGTTGTCCGGTGGTGTCCTGCAGGAATCGACGGACATGTCCGCTGAGTTCCGCGGCGGCGGCCGGCGCGCCGAGGTCGGCGGTGCGGTACCGCATCCTGGTGTCCTCGATGGCACGCAGCGCGCGACGCCTGGTCAACGCGGTACGTGCCGCGGCCATCACGGCGGGCTCGGCCCGGCCCGGGGCGGTCCACCACAGCACCGCCGCGTACCAGCCGATCACCACCGCGGCGATGAGGCCGACACCCCACAACCAGCCCGTCGGCGCCGGCGGCGCATCCATCAGGTACCTCAATAGGTCATCCGGCACGGGCATACACCCCCGTCATCGCGACCAACGCCGGCGCGATCCCCCTACTCGACGCGATCCGCGCGTGCGGTACCCGCAGTTCGGTCATGAACTCCGAGAGTTCCTGTCGCCGTTGCTCTTCGGCGCGTCGATAGGCGCGCAGCACCCGCTCGCCGAGCACCTCTGCGTCCAGCACCCGGCGACCGTCGGCGACGTCATAGCCGGCGCCGGGGTCGGCGGGGTCGAGCGCTGGACGGTCTTCGATCATCGCCCACAGCACGTCATGGCGCGCACCGAGGGACTGCAGCACATCGCGTAACCGGTCGCTCACATCAGGTTCGTCGGAAACGACGACGATCAGCAGTGGATGGCGCTGATGTTGGGCGACCCACTGCAGCTGGACCACGATGTCACTGGCATCCGGCTCGGCGCCGACATGCTGGTGATAGCGGTGCAGCATCCGCTCGATATGCGTTTCGCCGCGCCGTAACCGGATGTCGAAAGATCCTCGCCGGTCTCCGGTGACCAGGCCGATCTCGTCGGAGCGGGGCAGCGTGATCAGTCCGATCGCGCCGATGATGTGCGATGTCACCTGACATTTGAGTTCACCGGACGGGGTTTCGGCGCAGGCGTTTCGGCCGGCGTCGGCGACCACCAGGATCTTGTGATGCTTCTCGGTGACGAACTGCTTGATCAGGGTGTGCCCGGAACGCGCGGTGGCCTTCCAGTCGATATCGCGCACATCATCGCCCGGCACGTACGGACGCAACTCGTCGAACTCCATGCTCCTGGTGTGCACCAGCGCATATCGGCCGCCGGCGAGCATGCCCGCCGCATCCCGGCCGATGTACGCCTTGGCGGCATCGAGGTGTCTGCCCATGGCAACCTCACGGCACCGGTACGGCCCGCAACACCGCTTCCACCACCGCGTCGGGGGTGATGCGGGCACTGGCGGCCTCGAATCCGAGCACCATCCGGTGACGCAGCACGCGGTGCGCCAACCGGGCGATGTCATCGGGCAGCACGTGGTTGCGCCCACGCAACACGGCCAGCGCCCGGGCGGTACGGCAGAACGCGATGGTCGCGCGGGGGCTGGCCCCGTATTCGATGAGCCGCGCGATGTTGGCGGGCAGGTGCCGGTCCGGGTCCCTGGTCACGCCGACCAGGCGGCCCGCGTATTCGACGAGTACCCGGTCCATGTGCACGCTCCGCACGGCGGTCTGGGCGCGGCGGATCTCGTCGACGGTGACAACGGGCCGGGCGGGATGGTCGCGGTCGTACAGTCCGGCATCCATCCGTTCGATGATCTCGACCTCGTCCTCGACGGACGGGTACTGCACCAGTTCCTTCAGCATGAACCGGTCGGTCTGGGCCTCCGAGAGCGGATAGGTGCCCTCCTGGTCGACCGGGTTCTGGGTGGCGATCACCAGGAACGGCGACGGGATCGGATACTCCACCCCGGCGATGGTGGTCTGACGTTCCTGCATCGCCTCCAGCATGGCGCTCTGGGTCTTGGCGCTGGAGCGGTTGATCTCGTCGAGCAGCACGATGTTGGCGTGCACCGGGCCGAGTTGGGTGACGAAGGTGTTGCTGGCCGCCTCGTAGATCTGGGTGCCGACGATATCGCTGGGTAAGAGGTCGGGGGTGCACTGGATACGCCGGAAGCTGCCGTCGATGGATTCCGCGACCACCCGTGCGGCCGTCGTCTTCGCCAGGCCGGGCACGCTCTCGACCAGCAGGTGACCGCCGGCCAGCAGCGCGAGCAGCATCGACTCACGGAGATGATGTTGTCCGACGACTTTGGTGGAGAACTCGGCGGCCACCGCGGCGGCGACATTGCGGGCGTCCTCGATCGCCGCTTCGGCGGGGTGCACGTGCGATGCGGTCATGGATCCTTCCGGAGGGTGCGTATCCGGCTCCGGTTACCCATGTTTTGCTGCCGCCAAGCGATCCGGGTCCCTGACGGCGCGGACTGTGTGAATTTAGCTGTGTTTGCTAAACATATTTGGTGCCGCAGCTGACCGATCCCACCGCACCCGCGCGCCCGCGCGGTGCGGGGCGGTTGCTGCTCGACCCGGTTTTCGGCACCTTGTTCTGGGGCCGGATGTTCTCCATCGTCGCGGTCTGGACGCACAGCATCATCGCGGCCGTCGTGGTCTACGAGGCGACCGGGTCCGCCCTCATGGTCGGGCTGGTCGGGGTCTTCCAGTTCGGGCCGCAGCTGATCCTCAGCCCGATCAGCGGCCGATGGGCCGACGCGGGCAACCCGGGGCTGCAGATCCTGCTCGGCCGGGTGCTCTGCCTGGCCGGCTCCGGCTCGATTGCGGTCTGGATGTTCCTGCAACCGGACCGGCAGGGGACTGCGCCGGCCGTGGCCGTGCTGCTCGGCTCCCTGCTGGTCGGCATCGGCTTCGTCGTCGGCGGTCCGGCCATGCAGTCGATCGTGCCGGACATCATCCGGCCGGGCGAGTTGTCGACGGCCATGGCGCTCAACAGCATCCCGATGACCGTCGGCCGCATCGTCGGTCCGGCCGCCGGCGCGTATCTGGCCGCGCATTTCGGGGCGGCCACCGGTTTCGCCGTGAGCGCTGGACTGCATCTGATCTTCGCGTTGTTCATCGTCGCGGTCCGGCTCCCCGCGCCGCCGCCACGGGCCGCCGACGCCGACCGTCGGGTGCGCGCGGCACTGTGGCATGTCTGGCGGGACCGGCCGTTGTTGATGGCGCTCATCGCCGTCACGACCGTCGGCGTCGCCGCCGACCCGTCGATCACATTGGCCCCGTCGTTGGCCGATGCGCTGGATGGCGGCACCGAACTGGTCGGACTGCTGTCCGCGGTGTTCGGCGTCGGCGCGGCGGTCGGGATGGGCGTGCTGGCCATCCTGGGCGGTCGCATCCCGGCCGCCCGGGTGTCCTTCCTCGGATTGGCCGGCCTCGGGGTGGGCTGCGCGGTGCTGGCCGCCAGTGTGGTGCCCGCCCTGGCAATCGCCGGGTTCGCGCTGGCCGGGCTCGGGTTCGGTTGGGCTCTCACCGGACTGACCACGGTCGTGCAGGAGCGTGCCCCGCAGGAGTTGCGTGGCCGGATCATGGCGCTGTGGATGGTCGGTTTCCTCGGCTCCCGTCCGATCGCCGCCGCCGTGTTGGGCGGGACCGCCGACGCCGTGAACGTGCAGGCCGCATTCGCGGTCGCCGCCACCCTCACGCTGACGGTTGCCGCACTGTGCCGGCCGGCCAGGCTCGCCGGGCCGCTGCCCTGACGTCCGGATGCCCTGACGCCTGGACGCCCGCGGAATTTTTCGGCTACCAGATCGTTATCAAGGGTTGGCTCGTTTGTCACATGGGTAACTTTGGTAACAGACGCAGCCAAGCGTCACACCGGTAACAACGAAAGAGCCGAATGGATCACCATCATGAACACCGTCCTTTACCTCAGCGCCAGCGGCGCCAGCTATGAGACCCGCGCCTACACCACCGCCGATATCACCGACCTCGTCCAAGCCCAGGGTCTGCAGGCGCTGACCAGCACCGACCGCCAGTTCGACTTCTGGTTCAGCCCGTCGGCCCGGGGCTGCCAGCGCCGTATCAACCGCACCGCCACCGAACTGCTGCTCGCGACGACGTCGCTGGGCGCCCGCAACGTCCCGTTGCTGCGCGGCGGCGTGGTGATCGCCGGCCACGACGCCGACGGCGACCTCGACGGTCTGAGCTGGCAACAACTCGACCTGCTGGTGGACCGCCACCGTGCGCTGTCCGCCGGAAATCTGCGCACATTGTGCCGCCGGATGAACCGTGACGAGCGCCAGCGCCGTCGTGCCATCGCGGCCCGCACCGCGCGCACCACCGATGTCACGCCCACCGCGGCGCGCACTCCCGTTTCGCACTGACATCGCGATACCGTGGCCGGGTGGCCACGATCGTTGTCAACGGCGGCACCGTCGTCTACGAAATCCTGGGCAACACAGGCGATCTGATCGTATTGACACCCGGCGGCCGGTTCGGGATGGACATCCCCGGCCTGCGGCCGTTGGCGCTGGCACTGGTGGCCGGCGGATACCGGGTGCTGCTCTGGGACCGACCCAACTGCGGTCGGTCGGACGTGCAGTTCTTCGCCGCCAGCGAGTCGCACATGCGGGCCGAGACACTGCACCTGCTGCTGACCGCATTGGACATCGGGCCGTGCATCATCGCCGGGGGATCCGGCGGTGCCAGGGACTCGATGCTGGCCGCGATGACATATCCGCAGAATTTCACCAGCCTGATCGTCTGGAACATCGTCGGTGGCGTCTACGGGTCCGCTGTGCTGGGCAACTACTACCTCGTGCCGAGCATTCTGGCCGTCCGGGGCCTGGGCATCGAGGGGCTACTCACGGTGCCCGAGTGGTCCGCCCGCATCGAGGCCAACCCGGCCAACCGCGGGCGACTGCTGGACCTCGATGCCGAGAGCTTCCTGAAGGTGATGCTGCGCTGGCTGGACGCGTTCGTCCCCAAGCCGGGGCAGACCATCCCGGGGATCCCGGACGACATGTTCGACGCCATCACCATTCCCACCCTGATCATCCGCGGAGGGGAGAACGACTGGGACCACCCCAAGCGGACGTCGCTGGCGGTCCACTGCCTGATCAAGGGTTCCCGGCTGATCGACCCACCGTGGCCCGAAGATGCCTGGGAAAGCGCCAGCCGGTTACGCGCGGCAGGAAAAGTGCAGCACTACAACGGTTTTGACACCTGGGTGCAGGCCGCGCCGGCAATGCTGAGCTTCCTGAACCGGCAGTGACCCCTATTCGGTGTCAGCGGGCCGGCGTCGCTCCGCGAGCGCGGCCAGCCGGCGCAGGCACTCCCGGTTGCGCGGGGCCGCCAACGCCAGCGCCGCCCGTTCGGGCAGCCAGCCCATCGGCGCGCCCACCGGCACCTCGGACATCCGGATGAGGCACCCACTGCCGGCGCCGTCGGACAGCGTCAGGCTGATACGGGCCTTGCCGAACGGCCGACCCTTCGCCAGCAACACCAGCATCTCATCCGGCCGGTTCTCCTCGACGCTGGTCACATCGTCCAGTGTCAGCGGCCAGATGCCTATCGAGTGGTGCAGTGTGCTGCCAACCGCCGGCCAGTCGGGATCCACCGCCCGCATCCGGCTGTTACCGACCACCCACTGGGCGTAGGTCCACCCGTCGGCGAGCACCGCCCACACCCGGTCGCGCGGGGCCACCGTGTGGTGGGCGACGGCGAGCTCGCTGTCGACTTCCATGTGATCGGCCATGTCGGCCTCCTCCCTGCGAAGGGTTTCGACTACCCGTGAGCTGCCTGCCCGAATCCGCGCTATTTTCAGGTCATGCTCATCCCCCGGCGTGACGCAGTGGCCCTGCGCTTCGCGGAACTGCTGCGCGATCTGGAACGCAGCCAACCCAGCGATACCGAGACCGCGCTGCGCGAGCTCACCAGTAATGCCGCGGCCGCGCTGCCGGGTGCCGTATCGGCCAGCATCACGGTGGCCACGCGCGAGGGTGAGGTGAAGTCGGTGGCCGCCACCGACTCGGTGGCCGACAAGATCGATGACATCCAGCGACGCACCAAGCAGGGCCCCTGCCTGGAGGCAGCCTGGGAGCAGCACACCATGCGCATCCGCAATATCGAGACCGAGCAGCGCTGGCCGGTGTTCTGCCAGGAAACCCAGCAGAACACCGACATTCGTTCGTCGCTGGCATTCCAGTTGTTCCGTAACCGCGACGCGATGGGCGCGCTGAACTTCTACAGCGACGTTGCCGACGCCTTCGACGACGACGCGGTCGAACTCGGATTGATCCTGGCCACGCACACCGCGGTCGCCTGGAACCTGCTCGTGCGCGACGAGCAGTTCCGCAGCGCCCTGGCCTCCCGGGATCTCATCGGGCAGGCCAAGGGCATCCTGATGGAGCGGTTCGGCGTGGATGCGGCGGGCGCCTTCGGCCTGCTGCGCCGGCTCTCCCAGGAGAGCAACACCCCGCTGGTGGACCTGGCCGAACAGGTCATCGAATCCCGCCCCGAGGAGACCCCACCGACCTGAGGACGAGGTCGACTTGGGTTCGATCCGGGCGGTTTGGGTAAACTGAACGCAACCGTGGGTTCAGGTACGACGCCCATCCGGCGCTTGCGCGATGGAGCCCTGATGACGTCCGAACCCCTTGAGGCCGGCCCCGAGCGGGCAGGTATCAACTCCAACGATCCCGAGCTGATCCAGAAATACCTGGACCAGACCTACTCGACACGGTTCACGATCACCCGCCCCGAGGGAGCTGACCAGTCGGTTTGCTCGTGCACCCACTCCCGGGTCGATGTCGACACGTTCGCGATCGAAGAAATCAGCCACACCGGGCAGGTGCAGTTGCGCGCCGAGCATGTCCCCGCGGTCGTTGCCCTGTGCGTGCTGGGTGGCCGCGTCGAGGTGCAGCACGGCGGATGCGTCGAGAGCGCCGGGCAGGGTCAGTGGATCCTCGCCTCCACCGGACTCGGCGGGGTGCGGATCACGCTCACCGATGCCCAATTGCGCTCGGTGGTGGTGTCCAAGGCGCTGCTTGCCGAGGTCGCGGCCATCGACACCGAGTCGCCTGCAGTGCCGCGGTTCACCGGGTTGACCCCGGCGGGGACCACCAGCCACGCCCTCGATGCGACGGAGAGATTCCTGGACAGCCTGCTGACGCCCGAAGACGCCTCCGACGACCCGATCGTCCTGCGCTCGGCGGGCCGGATGCTGGCCAGCGCGGTGCTGAGCACCTTTCCCAACGATCTGCCCGCGGATTCACCGGATGTCGATCCGAACGCCGACCAGCCGGCGCTGCTGCGCCAGGCCATCGCCTTCATCCAGGAGAACGCCTCGCGCGATATCAGCGTCCGCGACATCGCCGCCGCGCTGTACCTGTCGCCGCGGACCGTGCAGTACCTGTTCCGTCGGCATCTGAACACCACGCCGACGGCGTATCTGCGCACGATCCGGCTGGCGCAGGCCCGCAAGGAACTGATCGCCGGGGACCGCTCGATGACCACCGTCGCCGCGACGGCCGCGCGCTGGGGTTTTGCCCACACCGGACGCTTCGCGGTGTTGTACCGGCGCACCTACGGGGAGAGCCCGCACGAGACGCTGCGTCGGTGAGCCACGCCGCACCATGCGCACAATGGCCATGAACTGTCGTCATCTGGATGTCGCTGCCGCGTACCGTTGATTTCGGTTCAGAAGCAGCCGTTCAGGTCGCTTTCGCGACAACCCGCATCGTGTGAGGGCTGTCATGACAGACACACTCCCCAGCATCACGTCGGTACCGGTCCGTTCGGCCCGGCAACACCTGCAGATGGCCACCCAGTGGCAGGATCTCGACCTCGCGATCGTCACCGTCTCCGGTGACCTCGACGCCACCACCACCGACGTCCTGCTCGACTATGCGCTGAGCAAGGTCGTGCTGTGCCATCGGATGGTGCTGGATCTGACGGATGTCGATTTCTTTGCCTGCGAGGGCTATTCGATGCTCAAGACGCTCGAGTGCCGATGCATCATGGCCGAGGTGGCGCTCACCGTGCTGACCGGCCCCGCGGTGCGGCGGGTGCTCAAGGTCTGCGAGTACGCGGCGCGGCACGACGGGATGCCTGCCGGGATGTGATGCGGCCGCCGGGCTGTTGCAACCGGGGTGACCAAGATCAGGTTCGGTATCGCCGTCGACGGCTCGACGGACCCGGCCGGGCTGGCCGGCATCGTCGACAGCCTGGAAGCGGCCGGGGTCGACTCGCTGTGGTTCCCGGAGCTGGTGTACTCGCCGGCGGTGGACCCCACCGTGGGAATGGCCTACGCGCTGGCCCGTACGGAGAAGCTGAAAGTCGGCACCTCGGTGGCGATCCTGCCCGGTCGCAACCCGGTGCTGGTGGCCAAACAGCTGCTCTCGCTCAGCGCGTTGGCTCCGGGGCGGGTGCTGCCGGTGTTCGGCCTGCAGGCCGCACGAGCCGAGGAGCGCCGGCTCTTCCCGGTCCCGCACGGTCGCCGGGCCGACCTGTTCGACGAGTCGCTGCGGCTGCTGCGCGCCGCGCTCGGCGGCGGCGAGGTGTCCTTCCGGGGTGACTATTTCGACCTGGACTTCCGCCTCGACGCCGGCCCCAGACCGTTGGATGTCTGGATCGGCGGCGCGGCTGCGGCGGCGCTGCGCCGCATCGGTCGGTACGGCGACGGCTGGCTGGGTAGCTTTCTGACCCCGGTGCAGGCCGGTCGCGCGCGGGAGACCATCATCGACGCCGCCGCGGAGGCCGGGCGCACCATCGAGGACGACCATTTCGGCATCACCCTGTTGTTCGCCGAGGGCGGGGTCCCGCCACATGTGCACGATGTGCTGCGCGGGCAGCGACCGGACACCGATCCGGCCGAGCTGATCTCGGACAGCTGGTCGGACCTGCACCGCAAACTCGACGGGTATCTCGACGCCGGGCTGTCCAAATTCGTCATCTCCGCCGTCGGCACCCCCTCGGCCCGGTCGTTCATCGACCGCTTCGTCGCCGAACTGCTGCCCCGCCAGAACTGAGCGATCGTCACGTTCCCACCGGGCGTGAAAGGATGCTCGGCGATGATCGCGCTCGCCGGCCGCAGCACCGAATGCCAGATCCTCGACGACCTGCTGCACACCGTCCGGTCCGGCGGGAGCGAGGTGCGGGTCCTGCTCGGGCAGGCCGGCGTCGGCAAGACCGCCCTGCTCGACCATGTGCGCGCCGCCGCCACCGATTTCCAGGTGCTCGGCGCCACCGGTATCGAATCCGACATGGAGCTGGCGTTCGCCGGTCTGCAGCAGGTGTGCGCACCCATCCTGGATCTGCGCCACACCCTGCCCGCGCCGCAGCGGGCGGCGCTGGAGAGCGCCTTCGGTCTCAGCGATACCGCGCCCGCGCCGGACCGATTCCTGGTCGGGCTCGCCGTCATCGGACTCGTGGCGGCCGCCGCCGCGCACCGGCCGGTGCTGCTGATCGTCGATGACGTGCAGTGGCTGGACACCGTGTCGGCCCAGACGCTGTTCTTCGTGGCCCGCCGACTGCCCGCCGCGCCGGTCTGCTTGATGTTGGCACTGCGCACCCCGATCGACGGGATCGCCGGGCTGCCCGCCATGGCGGTCACCGGGTTGAGCGACGACAGCGCGCGCGAATTGCTCGCGACGGTGTTCCCCGGGCGCCTGGACCCGGCCGTCGGGGATCGCATCATCGCCGAGGCCCGCGGTAATCCGCTTGCCCTGCTGGCCATCTCGAAGGATCTCAGCGCTGTCGACCTGGCCGGCGGTTACCAGCGACCCGACCGCAGGCCGGTGGTCGCCGAGATCGAGGACCGCTACCTGGCTGCCCTGCAGTCGTTGCCCGTCGAGTCCCGCCGGGTGCTGCTGCTCGCGGCCTCCGAGCCGGTCGGCGATCCCTCGCTGCTGCGCCGCGCGATGGAGGTGCAGGGATTACCCGACTCGGCCGCCACCGCCGCCGCGGACGCCGGCCTGATCACCGTGGGCACCCGGGTGCAGTTCCAACACCCGTTGGCCCGCAGCGTCACCTACCATTCGGCCACGGTGGACCAGCGGCGCGCCGCCCACGCGGCCCTGGCGTCGGGCACCGACCCGGCCCTCGACCCGGATCGCCGGGCCTGGCATCGCGCGCTGGCCGCCGACAGCGTCGACGCGGAGGTGGCCGACGAGCTCGAGACCTCGGCGCGGCGGGCCCGCCAACGTGGCGGAACCGCCGCGGCCGCAGCATTTCTCACCCGTGCTGTCGAGCTGACACCCGATCCGTCCGTCCGCGGCACCCGTGCATTGGCCGCCGCCGAGGCACACCGCGAGGTCGCGTCGTTCGAGGCTGCCCGCCAGCTGCTGGACACCGCGCAGCTGTGCCCGCTCACCGAATCCGAGTTGGTCCGGCTGGCGCAGCTGAGCACGCGGTTGGCGTTCGTCGCGGCCAGGACCGGTGGTGACGCGCAGGCCCTGCTGGCCGCCGTCGACCGGTTCCGCACGGTCGCCGCGCAATGGGAGGCACTGGATCCGGGCATGGCCACCGAGGCATACCTGGAGGCGATGAGCGCCGCGATGTACCTGGGCCGGCACGGTGCGGGCAAGGCCGCCGAGATCGGCGCCGCGGCCAGGACCGCGCTCGCCGGCAGGGCACCGGCGGATGCGCTCGGACAGGTCACCCGCGCCCTGGCCGACCGGCTGGCGCTCGGCGCCGCGGCCGCCATGCCCGTCGTGCACGCCGCACTCGATGCCCTCAAGACCGCGGGGCGCGACGAGGTCGCCGGACAGGGCTCGCATTGGTTCTGGCTCGGCTTCCCGATCGTGCACGAGTCGCTGATCCACGAGGCCTGGGATGACGAGGGCTGGCACGACATCTCCACCTGCGCTGTGCAGTTGGCCACCGATCGCGGCGCCCTGGCCCTGTTGCCGGCGTCCCTGCTGGCCCAGGCCGGCTCCCAGATGGAGGCCGGCGAACTGGCCGCCGCCAGGGATCTGGTGGCCAGGGCGCACGAGATCTCGGTGGCGACCGGGTACACACCGCCGCGCTATCACCGGCTGGTCCTGTCGGCCTGGTCGGGTGACGAGGCCGAGGCGTCGCGGCTCATCGCCGGCGCGCTCGCCGAGAGCACCGCCCGCGGTGAGGGCCGCATCACCGGACTGGCGCACTACGGCGCAGCGGTGTTGAACAACGGCAAGGGGCAGTACCCGGCGGCGCTCGCGGCGGCGCTGCTGGCCTTCGACTACGAGGATCTGGGCTTCTACAACGAGATGTTGATCGAGCTCATCGAGGCCGCCGCCCGGTCCGACCAACCCGAACATGCCGTCGAGGCGATGGACCGTCTGCGGGCGCGCACGCTGGCTGCCGGGACACCCCGCGCGCTGGGATCACTGGCGCGGTCCCGCGCTCTGCTCACCGACGGCCCGGGCGCCGCCGCACTGTACGTCGAGGCCCTCGAGCACTTCGGCCGGACCCGGCAGGCGGTCCACGTCGCGCGGACCCGGCTGATCTACGGGGAGTGGTTGCGCCGCAACCGCGCCGCCAAGCAGGCCCGCGTGGAGTTGCGCGCAGCGCATGAGTCGCTGCACCGGATGGGCGCCGTCGCGTTCGCGGAGCGGGCCCGCCGGGAGCTGCAGGCCGCCGGGGCCAAGACCCGCAAGGAGCCGACCGCCGCCGGTGATCAGTTGACCGCCCAGGAACTGCAGATCGCGCAGCTTGCCGGCCGGGGCCTGACGAATCAGGAAATCGCCGGCCGGCTGTTCATCAGCGCCCACACCGTGGAGTATCACCTGCGCAAGGTGTTCGCCAAGCTCGGTATCCGGTCCCGCCGGGAGCTCAGGAACGCCGCTGCCGTCACCGATCGTCGGTCTGAATGACGTTGTGCCCGAGCTCGTTCCGCGGAATCGTCAGATTGTTGGCGGGGAAGTCCGGGTCGGCGTAGCCGATGCTGACCCCACACAGGATCGTCAGGTCGTCCGGGATGTCGAGTTGCTCGCGGACCAGATCCGGGTACAGCGCCGTCGACACCTGCACGCAACTGTCGATACCCCGTTCGGTGAGCGCCAGCAGCAAGGTCTGCAGGAACATGCCCACGCCCAGGGCATCGGGCAGCCCGAGATCGCGGTGCATGCACACCATCGCAACCACCGGTGCGCCGAAGAACTCGAAGTTGCGCAACTGGGCGGTCCAGCGGGCATCCACATCGTCGCGCGCCACCCCCATCGATCCGTAGACCAGGGCGCCGAGCTCGCGGCGCAGCGGGGCGAACGTATCCGGTAGCCCGAGATTGGCCGGCGGGACGGTCCGGGCCGCGGTGGACAGGGCGGCGGCCAGCTTGTCCCGGCGGGCGCCGGTGGCCAGGTACACCCGCCACGGCTGCACGTTGGAATTCGATGGTGCCCGCATCGCCAGTTCCAGCGATTCCTGCAGCAGTTCCTGCGGAACCGGCTTGTCGGTCAAAAACTTTCGCGTCGATCGGCGACGCCGCACGAGGTCGGTGAACGTGCTCATCGGGCACCGAGCCAGTCCGCCAGGCGAGTCGGTGCCAGTTCGGCTCCGGCACCGGTGACCAGGCTGGTCTCGGTGACCGGGGTGCCGAAGTAGGTGGCCGCCGGATCGGTGCGGATGCGCAGGTTCTGCTGGGGCAGAACGGCCGCGGCCAGTGCGGCGAACGTCATCTTCTCCGGCCCGCCGACATCGTGCACGCCGTAGAGCGGGGCTTCGGTGGCCACCCGGGCGAGCACGGCGGTCACATCGGCCGTGGCGATCGGCTGGATCAGCGCGTCGGGGGCGTGCACCTGGTCGCCGTCGACCAGCGCGCCCGCGATCATCTCGGTGAACTCGTGGAACTGGGTGGCCCGGACGATGGTGTAGGGCACGCCCGAGGCGGCGACGGTGTTCTCCTGCAACACCTTTCCTCGCAGATAGCCACCGCCCTGCAGACCGTCGACGCCGACGATCGACAGCAGGACGTAGTGACCCACACCGGCCTTCTTCGCCGCACCACTGACATTGGCCGAGGTGGCGGTGAAGAACGCCAGCGCCGCGTCATCGTCCATGGTCGGTGAGTTCAGCACGTCGATGACGACATCCGCTCCGGCCAACGCCTCGTCGAGCCCGGTGCCCAGCGCCGCATCCACCCCGCTGTGCCGCGATGCGCCGGTGACGTGATGCCCGGCGGCGGTCAGGGCGTCGACGAGTTGCCGACCGATCTGGCCGGTGGCGCCGACGACGGTGATGTTCTTCGCGGTGACGCGGCGGTCCTTGCGGGCCTCGAGTTCCTCCTCATCGACGAGGACGAACATCTCCTGGCCCGGTGTGCACAGCATCGTGACCAGGAACCGCAGCGGAACATCGTCACGATGGTTGCCGTCGGAGTAGTGGATGACATCACCACCGGGCTCCCAGAACGCCTCGCCGGCCTTGATGATGCGGGGAGCTTCACCCTCGAGCTCGAAGAGCATCTCGCCCTCCAGGACGTAGCCGAAGCACGGTCCGCCCGGATGCCGATGGGGCGGTGCACCTCGATCGCCGGGCCCCCACTCGATGATCGCCGTCATCGCATGGGCGTCGGCGGGGATGAACGGCGGCTGCACACCCTGGATGACCGTCATGGCCTGGTTGAGCTTGGCGAGCACGTCTGACATGGGTTTTCCTTCCCTCGGCGGGTTACCGATACGAGGTTCGCACCGGGAGGGAGGCCCCTGAATCACGGAAAACCCGTAGTCGCATCCGTGGTGGACGCGACTACGGGTCTGCGCGGTGGCGAGTTACGTCTCGGAGTCCTCGGGCGCGTCGGTCGGCAGCGCCTCGGCCCCCGGGGTGGCCGGCGTGGTGAGCACCTCGTCCTCGTCGGCGTGGATTTCGGTCGGTTTCGGATCCTGAGTGGTCATGTGCGTACCGGTACCCGTCTTCCCGGCCTGCCAACCCCCGTCCGCTCAACCCGTCGTCAGCAGGATGTATTGCGCGGCGGTGCGCTGGTGTACATCGGGCAGAGCGTCACCGTTGACCTCGATGGCGTAGTCACCGGCCGGCGCGACACAGTAGAAGGCTTTTCCGCGGGTGGCACAGTGGCTTTCGGGCAGCCGGGGCACGGCGTCGACGGCTTCACCCTGGTTGAGGATCTCCTTGCTGAAGGCGTTGACGATCATCAGCGCCGACCCCGGGTTGCGGGCCTGGTAGACGCTGGCCGCAGCCATGGCGACGGTCTTGACACCGGTGTCGGAGAACAGGGTCTTGGATTCCAGCGGGTTGGTCTGGAAGTGCATGGCGCCACGGGAGCTGTAGACGGCATTCTTGGTCGAACTCGGATTCGAGGCCGCCGGAAGCGTTCTGGCGAGCAGTCCGGTGGGGTCGAGCTCCACCTCGGCCAGTGCGTTCGGGTCGGCGGGGGTGAATTCGTCGACTCGCGGGCCCTGTGCGTCGATCACCTTCTGCACCATGGCCGCCGCCGCATCGAGACCGTCGGCGGACTGGACAAGCTGCATGAAGACATACGGTCCGTGCGGGGTGAACGACCGGATCACCGCCCATTCGCGGTCCGATCCGGTCGGGGTGAACGGATAGCTGGAGGCCGCCGCCTCGGGATGGCCGGGGATGGTGGCCGGGGTCGGACTGACGCCGCGGATGGACTGTTGCGCCGTGGCGGTGTTCATGTCGGTGGCGGCCGCCGCGGCCGCCGCCTGGTCCGGGAACCGCAGCACCGCGTTGATCATGACGTGCCGGTCGGGGGCCTCCCGCGCGGAGGCGAATCCGTTGACGAAGCCGTGCCGCTGCGCTTGCTGCGCCACGCTGTCCGGTGAGAACTGGGCCAGCGTGGTCGGCGTGTCCAGTAGGTAGAAGGTGCTCAGGTACGGGGCGATGAGTTCCCGGTCGGCCTCCCACGGACCCACGACGTAATCGGCGAGATGCTGAGCGTCGACCACCCCGCCCGTCTTCGGGTCACCCGCCCGGCCCAGCGGCGGGCGAACGGCGGTGGGGTAGCTGCCGGCGTCGAGTTGCGCGGGACTGACGATGGGCGGAAGCGAGGTCTGTGGGGTTTGTACGGCCGGGCCGCCCGAGGCGGGATTCTCCGGTGACGAGCACGCTGCGAGCATGCCGACGGCGACAACGAGGACACCGATCCTGTTCACGCCCCGACCATAACCCCCGTGCCCGCCGGTGGGCCGGACTCGTCGTAATTCATTGCGCCCAGCCGTACTCCAGTGCGCGTTCCGACGAATCCACCCGTCCGTTGCTGGAGATGGTCAGCAGACCGGGCATGACCTCATAGCGCGCGCCGTCGGCCGGATTGACCGCGACGAAGCCGGCACCGGAGCGTCGGGCATCGCGCAGTTCCAGGTTGGCGCCGTCGCGCAGCCGCTCGCCGCGGTAGTAGAAGTCGTCCGACGAGGTCCGGCAGATGATCGCCAGCGACTGGGCGGTGCGGATCAGCGCGGCGGGTGTGCTGGAGCTGTCGCACCGAGCCGAATGTCCCACGAAGCCTTGCGAATCGGTGCCTGATACGCCGGCGACGGCCGGCGTCGTCGAGGTGGTCGGCGCTGCCGCCGAGGCCTCCGGCGACTGTGCCGGCACGGCCAGTGGCGACCGCGGCGCGGTGCCGTCATCGCCGCCGAACACCAGTGCCGAGGCCAAAGCCCCTGCGATGGCGAACAATCCGATGGTTGCCAGCGCCAGCACCCACCGTCCCGAGGAGGGGCGCCGCGGCCGCGCGGGCAGCGGGGTGACCACCGAGGGATGCGGTGTCGCGTACACCGCGGAGTACTGCTGGGTCGGGGGCGGCGTGGCGGGGGCGGGCGCCGCAACGACCGGCGCGGCGCCGTCGATGGCCTGCGCCGCGGCGCGAGCCAGCTCCCCTGCGGTGGCGTACCGATGACCCGGGTCCTTGGCCATCCCCCGCGCGATCACATCGTCGAACGCCCGGCCGACGCCGCGCCGCATGATGCTCGGGCGCGGTGGCGCCGAGAACATGTGTGCCGCCCACACCTGCCGCACATCGCCGGCGGCATATGGCTCCAACCCGGTCAGGGCCTCATACAGCACGCAGGCCAGCGAATAGATGTCGGCCGCCGGGGCGCCCCGGTCCCCGCTGAACCGCTCCGGAGCCAGGTAGGCGCTGGAACCGACGACCAGACCGGTCGACGTGACGGCCGGCTCTCCCCCGCCGTGCGCGATGCCGAAGTCGACCAGATACGCGAAGTCGTCCTGGGTCAGCAGGATGTTCTCCGGTTTGATGTCCCGGTGCACCAGGTGGTTGGCATGCGCGGCATCCAGCGCGGTGGCCACCTGCGCGATGATCGACACCGCTCGGCGCGGCGCGAGCGCACCCTGGGTGTGCAGAACCTCCTTGAGGCTGGGCCCCTCCACCAGGCGCATGTCGATGTACAGCACACCGTCGATCTCGCCGAAGTCGTGCACCGGGATGATGTGCGGCGCCTGCAGCCGGGCGGCCAGCCGCGACTCCCGCCGGAACCGGTCCTGAAAACTGGGGTCGGCCACCAGGTCGGGGCGCAGCAGCTTGATCGCGACCATCCGCTCCCGGGCGGTGTCGTAGGCGCGGTACACCTCGCCCATGCCGCCGACGCCGAGCACCGACCGCAGCTCGTAGGGCCCGAACCGGGTGCCCAACCGCGAGCCGCCCTTCACGGTGCCCACATCCCAACCTTTCCGTTCGAGTCCGTTCGAGGATCACTGGCGACGGATAGGCTTCCCGCCGCGCTGCGATCCCTAACTAGATCGACGGTGCGGGTGCGGCGACCGAATTCATCACCAGCTGATACAGCGGGGCGCCCCACGCGTGCGGGCCGCTGGTCGCCGGCTCGTAGGCGGTGTGGATGGCGATCGAGGACGCCGGGATCTCCTCGACCTGCGGGTCGTAGTCGCAGACCGGGTCGCCCACATCACAGACGCTGACGGTGCGCGCCCCCATCAGCGGGTCCAGTGGCGAGGTGTCGGTCGAGGCCAGGAACGAATGCTCCTGCGCGACGCCCTTGCCCGCGCCGGGCAGCGCGGCCGTCGACCCCAGGTTGATGGTGGTGTCGGCCGGCAACCGGTCGCCGTCGGCGACCAGCAGGGCCGCGGCAACCTGTGGGTTGTCCGCCAGATCATGCAGGTTGCGGTGGATCACCATGGCGCCCTGGGAGTACCCGGCCAGCACGACCTTGGTCTGCGGGCAGCGCGCCGTGAAGGCCTCCAGCTGCTCGGCGGCTGCCTCGGTGCCGTCCTCGACGCTGTCCATGAAGTTCATCCAGCCGCCGAGGCCCCCGGCGAGCGGCACGGGCGCGGCCGGGTACTGCACGGCCTCCGCGGTCATCGTGCGGCCGCTGGCGGTCAGCGCGCTGTTGAGCTGCTGATACGACGCGTAGACCACATCCCCCATGCCGGCGTTGGCGGCCAACTGGGCGCCGTCGCGCTGGCCCGACCCGGCAGCCCCGATCCAGTGCACATCGGCGCAAGCCGGCTCGGCGGTGGCGGTGGGCGCCACGGCCAGGGCCGTGGCGGCAAGCAGCACAGCCGCTCCAAGTCGAGTGATCACGCGGGTTATATCGCCGCCGGCGCCGGCCGGCGTTACCGATCCCGGCGATGACCCTGGTCACGCCGGTTGGTGCACGGCCGCCCGGCGGAACGCGGTGGGGCTGACACCGCGGACCCGCTTGAACGCCGCGCTGAACCCGAACGGGTCGGCGTATCCGACGCGCCGCGCCACCTCGGCCACGGTGGCCTGGTTCTCCAGCAACAGATCGGCCGCCAGCGTCATCCGCCATCTCGTGAGGTAGCTCGACGGCGGTTCGCCCACCAGCTCGGTGAAGCGTTTGGCCAGGGTCGACCGGGCCACCCCGGCGCGGTCGGCCAGGGTGGCCACCGTCCACGGGGCCGCCGGATCGTCATGCAGCGACCGCAGCGCGTCACCGACCACCGGATCGCGCTGGGCGGCCCACCAGGCCGGCGGTCGGCCGCCCGGCCGGTCGAACCAGGCGCGCAGCGTGCACACCAGCATCCAGTCCAGCAGCCGGTCCAGCACCACCTGCTGGCCGGGCGCATCGATGGCCACCTCGGCGGCCAGGTGCTCGAGCACCGCATCACCCTCGCCGCCACCGGGCACCCGCAACACCGCGGGAAGCTCGTCGAGGAGGCGCCGGCTGATCTCCCCCCGTACCGGGTACGCGCCGACGATCAGCGTGGTGGTCTCGGCGCCGCGGTCCCCGAAGTCGTTCCAGCCCAACCGGTGCCGGGTCCCGCCGTACTCGGGCGCCGCGCATTCCGTTCCGCATTCGACCGCGTCGGCCGCGCTGTCCAGATCATCGACGAAGGTGAAGGTTTCCGGCCCGCGCACGATGACGGTGTCCCCGGCCCGCAGCGGTTCCGGTGGCGCGGCCTCGGTCACGATCCAGCCACCCCCGGTGAGCACCGTGCATAACGTCAGGGGTGCGCCGTCGACGAAATGCAGATTCCACGGCGGTGTCAGCGTGGAACCGCCGAACAACGAGCCATGCGCACGCACCCCGCGGAACAGGTCGCCGAAGGCATCCATGCCACCAGCGTAGAGGATCGGACATGGATCTCGGCCTTTCGGCCATGGAATCGTCCGGGTTCGCCGGGTTGAGTGGTCTGCATGAGCAATGACACGATTCTCGTACTCGGGGCCACCGGGAAGACCGGTCGGCGCCTGCTGCCGCGGCTGCGACTGCGCGGTGTGCCGGTCCGCCCGGCCTCTCGCTCCAGCGGCACCCGGTTCGACTGGTCGGCACCCGACACCTGGGATGCCGCGCTGGACGGGGTCGGTGCGGTCTATCTGGTCGCACCGCCCTGGCCCGGGCCGGCCGCCGATTTCCTGACCCGTGCGCAGGCCGCCGGCGTGCGCCGGGTGACGGTGCTGTCCGGCCGCGGCGCGGACTCCTGGGGCGAGTCGACGTTCGGAGTGGACATGCGTTCCGCGGAGGACGCGGTGCGCCGTTCGGCGTTGGAGTGGACGATCCTGCGGCCCAACAACTTCGCGCAGAACTTCGATGAGGACCTGTTCCACGCCCCGCTGCTGGCCGGTGAGTTGGCACTGCCCGCCGGGGACGTGGGAGAGCCCTTCATCGACATCGACGATGTCGCCGACGTCGCGGCCCGGGTGCTGACCGAACCGGGCCACGCCGGCAAGGTGTACGAGCTCAGCGGACCGCGCTCGGTGACCTTCGCCGAGGCCACCGAATTGATCTCGCGCGCAACCGGTCTGCCGATGACCTACCGGCAGATCACCGCCGACGAGTACGTCGCGGCCCTGGTGGCCGCCGGGGTGGCCCAGGGCGACGCCGAGCACGTGGCGGCGATGTTCACGTTGATGGCCGACGGCGGGATCGCCGACCCCTCCGAGGGGGTGGTGACCGTGCTCGGCCGTCAGCCGCACAGCTTCGAGGAGTACGTGGCGCGGGCCGCGGCGGCGGGAGCGTGGCACCGATGAGCCCGCTCACCGACCAGGACATCGCACTGCTGCGTCGTCCGCTGTACGGATTCCTCAGTGTCGCGGGCGGTCCGGATCCGGCAGAGCCGCGCCCGGTGTGGTTCGAGGTCACCGACACGGGAACCGTCCAGCTGTTCACCGGCCCGGATACCGTCAAGGTGCGTCGGTTGCGGCGTGACGCCCGCGCCTGCATCGTGGTGACCGCACCCGTCGGCGAGCGGGAGCACTGGGTGTCGATAACGGGCCCGGTGCGTATCGAGACCGATGGCGCATCGGCGTTGGCGGGGCGGCTGGCCGCCCGCTACTGGGATCTCGACGACCCGGCGCGGGTCCGCGACCTGGCCGCCATCCAGGCCGAAGAGCAGGTGCGGTTGGTGCTCCACCCGGACAAGGTGAGCCGATACGTGCTGGATCAGCGCGCCACCGTCATCACCCGGCTCACCTGAAGCGTGTTGGGGTCCATGGTGAGTCGGGTGTGTTCGGTGTCGGCTCCGAGGTCCGCGCACTGACCGGGGCCGACGAAGACGACGACATTGTTTCCCGGCCCCTGGACGCTGGGGAACATCAGGCCGTCGACCCGGCCAGGAAAGGCGTGGCGGAAGTACTCGGTGAAGACCTGGGTGGGCACGTAGTCGATGTGCTCGTGGCCGTCGAGTTCCACGGGCAGGGTGATGTCGTGGATGAACATCTGCAGGAAGCGCAGGATGTAGTACTCCGGATGCGCGGTCGCATCGAAGATGCTGGGCAGCGCGGGAAGATTCGTGAGATCGATCAGCCGGAGTTCGCGGGTCGGCGTGAACTCGGCGGTGGTCACATAACGGAACGCGGCATGGGCACCGGCCTCGGCGATCGCCGTGGCGCGGTCGGTCGCGCCGTAGAAGATGCTGATCCCGGCGGGGCTCATCCGGTTGGCGGCGGCCCGCTCCGACGGGGGCGGGCCGATATCGGCGACGTGATGCCACGATGCGGCCTCGTCCTGCGAGGTGGCCATCCGTGCCCGGAACAACGGTGCCGGGCAGGGCGCCGGCCAGACGGCGGGGTGGTGCTCGCCGAGATCGGACACCGCCGCCAGCACCTGACCCGCGGTCATCTCGTCCGCTTCGCCGGTCGGACGGGTCGAGAAGAAATACCGCATCTCGTACTTGACGATGTGCTTGAACGCCTCCCAGCTGTAGGTCAGCTGTTCGATACTGTTGCCGCTGCGGTGATCTCGGCGCACCCAGCCGGGGGTCACGCTCAGGGCGTCCACCACGTCGTCGACCAGATCCGGGTGCGAGACCCCGGCGGCGGTCAGGACCTCGACCGCCACCTCGCGCGCCGCGACGGATTCACCGGGGACGGTCTGCGGCTCGTAGTGCACGCCGACACCGACCAGGATCGCCTCCACGAACGCGATGCGGGTGATGGCGAACGGCGACTCGCCCGAGGTGCCGCAATAGCTGCAGTGCGTCTCGGTGGCGGCGGTCCGGATGAGGGTGCGCAGGAAGTCGTCCGCGACGTGGGCGGGGCACACCGCCCGGGGATCGGCCGTCTCCACGTGGCCGACTATAGGTCAGTCGACCCCGGCCGCTCAGGAGTCCGGGAAGGACTGTTGCCGTCTGCCTCGGCCACCTGTCGGCCGGGCGCGCTACTTGCCGGCGTTGCGGGCCAGATCGATGGCGTATTGGTTGACGAACGTGCCCGCGCTCGGCTCGCCGCGGTCACAGGAGCCGTCGGATTCACCGACGCGCTTCACCCACAGATAGGCGTCCACCTTGGGGCTCGCGGTCGCCGTCGTCGGCGGGACACCGAGCGCGCGGCCCGGCGGGTTGCACCAGCTGAGCGGGCTGTCCGGGGCGGGGCCGTTGCCGTTGCGCGATGTGTCGATGACGTAGTTGGCGCCGTTGGTCATCCCGGAGATGGCTTCGCCGTAGCCGATCTGTTCTTCGGTGGTGAAGTAGTTCGTGGTGTTGAGGCTGAATCCGCGGGCACGGTCGACGCCGACCTGATTGAGCCGATTCGCCATCTCGCCGGCGTCGACCCAGCGGGAATGCCCGGCGTCGATGTACACCGCGGCGGCCGGGTCACGGGTCAGCGTGTCGACCGCGTAACGGATGAGGTCGAAGCGCTCCTGCCGCTGATCGGCCGAGAGGCAGTCCGCCATGGCGAGCGCGTCCGGTTCCAGGATGATCGCTGCCGGGGCGCCGCCCAGTCCGGCCGAGATGGCGTCGATCCACTGGCGGTAGCCGTCGGCGGAACCGAATCCGCCCGCGGCGTAGCTGTAGCAGTCGCGGTGCGGCAGTGCGTAGATCGACAGGACCGGTGTCGCACCGGCGGCCTGCGCGGCGCCGACGAGCTTGCCCACCGTGCCCGACACGGTGGAGGCCGGGAAGGCCTGGTCGAGCCAGTAGGCCTGCGGGGTGTTGGCGACGTAGTCCAGCTGCGGGGTGCCCGGAGAGGCCTGCGCGGCACGCATCGCCTTCGAGATCGGGTCGACGTAGAACGGCTTGCCGGCCAGCGGATTGGCCTCGCCGGCCAATCTGATCTCGGGCGCGGAGTCGGGCGTCGGCGCGGGCGTCACGCCGAGGCCGGCAACGGCCGCCACGGCCAGGAAGGGGGCGAGCCACCGTGCGGCGGTGCCAGCAGCTGAGGACATCACGATCTCAAAAGTTAGTGCGGCTCGGTGTCGATAGCCAATCGCTGGAGCGCTGGTCACGGGCCATTTCGGGCCATGGCAAACAGTCACCGACCGTCACGGACGGACATCACGTGCGGACTCTCCGGGTCGGCCACCCGGCCCAGCAACACGCCAACGTCAATATGCGCTGAGTCACAGCAGCACCACAGGTTGCAGAGTCCGCCCCACCGGCCTGCGATCTGCGGAGTCTCAGCCGTGACCATCACGGCCCGGACTCCTCACATCGCAGGATCAGGCGGCCAGCAGCTCCGGTGTCGAGAGTGCGGCGCGCAGCAGCGTGCGCCCACGGTGCAGGCGGGACAGCACCGTGCCCATCGGCGTGTGCATGATCTCGGCGATCTCGCGGCAGGAGTAGCCGTCGATGGCTGCGTAGCAGAGCACCTCGCGGAACTGCTCGGGAAGCCCGGCCAGCGCGGTGGCCACCGCATCGTCGGGCATCAGCTCCAGCACCTCGGCCTCGGCGGATCGCGACCGACCGGGCAACGACGCGCCCAGTTCGGCGATGTCGTCACAGAGGAACTCGGGGCGCCGCACGCTCTTGCGGTAGTTACCGATGTGGGTGTTGGTCATGATCCGGAACAGCCAGGCCCGCAGATTCGTCCCCTGCTGGAACCCGCCGAACCCGGCGAACGCCTTCAACAGGGTCTCCTGCAGCAGTTCCTCGGCATCGGCACTGTTGCGCGTCATGCGGAATGCACCGCGGCGCAACACGTCCAGATGCTCACGCACATCGTGTTCGAAAGTGGCGGTGAGGGTGGATTCCATGGCTGGCTCTCTCGAAGTCGAAGCGATGTGGGGTATATGTGGAATCCTGCTGCTCATGACGATCGTGGTCTGCCCGGCTGACCCCAAACGCCGACTGCGGCCAGCGGTAGGGCCCGCTACCGGCTAGCGGTACCCTGCCGGCGATGGCGCTGCTGCTCATCGACGTTCCGACCGGCCGTCGCCCGTACCGCGAGGCCACCCATGGCTGCGTGGCAGATCGTCGAAGCAGTCGGCATCGCAGCACACCTCCACCGCGGCGGACACCTCGTTCAGCGCATCCGCCGTCCGCAGCATCAGCTGCTGCTCCCCGGACCCTGAGCGACCTGCGATCGGCGCGGTCCCTGATCACCGCCCGCCTCATCGGCAATCCGTCTCGGTAGACCAACGGCAGGGTCACGGTTGCGTGACGTTATCTCCGCTTCGGCGAACGGTTTTGACCCCCTCCCTGGACCGGCGAACCACTTCTCCGCCGCCACCCGGTGGCGACGGAAAATTTACCGCGGTGACGGTCCGCGCATTTTTACACCGCAGCAAATTCGCGATCTTTCGGGATAGTTGCAAACAGAAGTAGCTGCATCCCGGCTCGCCATCCGCTGCCACATCGTCGCGGACGCGCCGCGCCCGCCCACGCAGTCACCGCGCGTCACTTTGCTGATCTTGATCGGCGGGGTCGAGTCCGCCATCGGCCGCCGGTCACCGAAAAGCGCCGCGCCCCGATCCGATCCGGGATTCCCACCGCTGCGGCAAAGCGGTTGTGCGGCTTACATTGAGCGCCATCGCAGCCTGTTCCGCTCCGGACTGCCAGAGAGGCCGTCATGCTGTCCCTACCTTTTCGCGCCATTGCCCGGCGCGCCCGCATCGCCGCGCTCATCGCCGCGATGGTGTTTGCGACCTCGGTCGAGACAACCGCCGCGCATGCGGTGGCGCCCGCCCGCATCGACACCTCCGCCGGCGCGCTGGGCATCGCCGAATCCAATCTCTACTTCATGACGCCCGCCGAGTTGACCACTGCCATGCAGGCTTTCGAACAGCTGGGGGTGACCCAGATCCGGGTGTTCCTACCGTGGCGAGCCATGGAACCGTCTCGCGGCGGGTACAACTGGGCCGTCTCCGACCGTATCCTCGACGCCGCCGCGCAGCGGGGCATCGCGGTCGTCGGCGCGGTCACCAGTACGCCGGTCTGGGCTTCTCGCAACGGATTCTGGCTCCCGAACGCCGCCCCGAATGATCCCGCCGATTACGCCAGGTTCATGACCCAGTTGGCGCTGCGCTACGGCGCCGCCGGCGGCAATCCGCGCATCGCCGCCTACGAGATCTGGAACGAGCCCAACGCGAACATCGGTTGGTCCCCCGAACCCAATGTCGCCGGCTACACCGCCCTGCTCAAGGCGGCCTACACCGCGATCAAGACCGTCGAGCCGACCGCACTGATCATCGGCGGCGTCCTGGGCGCCGGGCTGAGCTTCGGGACCTGGACCATCAATCCGGTCAACTACCTGAGCCAGATGTACGCCCAAGGCGCCCAGGGCTATTTCGATGCGCTGTCCTTCCATCCCTACAACTTCTCCAGCAGCTTCTCGGCCGGAATGCCCTACGCCAACACCCCGTACCGCCAACTGATGTCGCTGCGTGAGTTGATGAACAACGCCGGTGACGGTGCCAAGCTCATCTGGACCACCGAGTACGGGGTTCCGACCTCGGCGGTGAACGCCGCCACCCAGGCGGCGTGGATGGTCGACTTCGCCGATACCTGGTCCGGTCTCGACGGCGTCGGACCGATGTTCATCTACTCGCTGGTGGACCGGCCGAACGAGACCCCGTGGGGCATCTACGACCGCAACTGGGCCGCCAAGCCCGCGGTGGAGGCGATCCGGGGTTGGATCGCCGACCACGACGGCACGCTGCTGAAGACGAGCGGTTAGATGGCGCCCGGTGTTCCGGGCAGGCTGAGACCGCCGTCGGCGTTGGGCTCACGACGACTCGCGGACCCGGCCGTCCTGGACGACCCAGTGCCGGTCCAGCCGAACGTTGGCCAGCATGCGCCGGTCGTGTGTCACCAGCAGCAGCGCACCGTCGTACGTGTCGAGCGCCTGCTCGAGCTGTTCGATGGCGGGCAGGTCGAGGTGGTTCGTCGGCTCGTCGAGCACCAGGACGTTGGTGCCGCGGGCCTGCAGCAGCGCCATCCCGGCGCGCGTGCGCTCCCCCGGTGAGAGGTCGTCGACCGCCCGCTCGACATGATCGGCGCCCAGGCCGAACTTGGCCAGCAGGGTCCGCACATCAGCGGTCGACCAGTCCGGGACATGTGCCTCGAATCGATCCACCAGCCGCCCGGTACCGACGAATTCGGCTCGGGCCTGGTCTATCTCGCCGATCGCGACGCTGGCGCCCATACCGGCCCGCCCGCTGTCGGGTGCGCGGCGGCCGAGCAACAACCGCAGCAACGTCGACTTGCCTGCCCCGTTGGGACCGGTGATGCCGATCCGGTCGCCCGCATTCACCTGTAGCGAGACCGGACCGAAGACGAAGTCGCCCTGCCGCACAACGGCATCGTCGAGCGTCGCGACCACGGCGCTGGCGCGTGGTGCGGCGCCGATGCTGAACTGCAGGGTCCACTCCTTGCGCGGCTCCTCGACCTCCTCGAGGCGCGCGATCCGGCTCTCCATCTGGCGGACCTTCTGCGCCTGCTTCTCGCTGGACTCCGTCTGCGCCCGGCGACGGTTCTTGTCGTTGTCCGGCGCCTTGCGCATCGCGTTGCGCACGCCCTGACTCGACCACTCCCGTTGCACCCGGGCCCGGGCCACCAGATCCGCCTTGCGTCCGGCGAATTCCTCATACGCCTCGCGGCGGTGTCGACGCGCCACCGCGCGCTCGTCCAGGTAGCTCTCGTAGCCACCGCCGAAGACCGTGGTGATGTTCTGCGCCAGATCGAGTTCCAGGACCCGTGTCACCGTGCGGGCCAGGAACTCCCGGTCGTGGCTGACCAGCACGACCCCGCCGCGCAACTCCCGGACGAACTGCTCCAACCGGACCAGTCCGTCGAGGTCGAGATCGTTGGTGGGCTCGTCGAGCAGCACGATGTCGAACCGCGACAACATCAGCGCGGCCAGCCCGACGCGGGCGGCCTGCCCTCCCGACAGCGCCGTCATCGGGGTGGTTTCCGGGTCGACCGCGAGTGCCAGATCGGCCAGTACCGGCGCGAGCCGCTCATCCAGATCGGCCGCGCCGGTGGCCAACCAATGATCGAGCGCGGTGCCGTACGCGTCGGCGGCCGCATCGGACTCGGACAGCCTCTCCGCCGCCGACTCCATCGCCATGGTCGCGGCCGCGCAACCCGTCCGGCGGGCGATATAGGCGGCGACGGTCTCTCCGGCGAGCCGTTCGTGCTCCTGGGGCAACCACCCGACGAAGGCATCGGCCGGGGCCAGGCTCACCGTTCCCTCGAGCGGTGGCAGGTCGCCGGCCAGGATGCGCATCAGGGTGCTCTTACCCGCGCCGTTGGCCCCCACGACGCCGAGCACGTCACCCGGGGCGACCGTGACGTTGACGTTCTCGAACAGCGTCCGGTGGGCGAAGCCGCCGGCCACATCCTTGGCCACCAGGGTGGCGGTCATACGGCGATGCTCGCGCCGCAGATGCCGCACACCTCGAATTGCTTACGGCTCCACCGGGCGATCGGGATGAAGAACAACGTGAACTGTTTGTACTGGCGCATCCGCGACCACTGGGTGGTGTTGTGGCACCGCGGGCAGGTCCGGACGTCGGCCGCGCCGAGCAGTTTCTGTTTGGTGCCGAAGCCGAAGATGAAGAGCACGTCTCCAGCCTAGAGAGGCCGAGACTAGATTGCCTGGCGTGAGCAGTTCCATCCGCGCCGCGACGGCCGACGACATCACCGCCGTCGAGCACATCGTCGCGGCCGCCTACCGCCCGTACATCGCCCGCATCGGCCGCGCCCCCGCCCCGATGACCGCCGATCACCGCGCGCTGTTGCCGCACACCCATGTCCTGCTCGACGCGGACGCCGTCGTGGGGGTGCTGGTCGCGATCCCGGCAGCCGATCACCTGTTGATCGAGAACGTCGCCGTGGACCCCCGGTGGCATGGACACGGATTCGGCCGACGGTTACTCGATCACGCCGAAAGACAGGCGCGCCAAGGCGGATTCGCCCAGATCCGGCTCTACACCAACGCCGCGATGACCGAGAATCTGAGGATGTACCCGCGGTTGGGTTACGCCGAGGTGGGCCGTCGCACCGAGGACGGATTCGACCGGGTCTTCTTCTGTAAGGACATCACTGCGCCAGCACCTCGTTGACCGCGGCCTGCACACCGCGTCCGGCGGCGATGATCGGTTCGACCGAACGCAGGGTGCGGCACAGCACGAAGGCCCCCTCGAGCGCGGTGAGGGTGATCAGCGCCAGCCGCCGGCTCTGTTCGCCGTCGATGTCGAGTTGGCCGAACCACTCGGTGATCCCGTCCACCCAGGTCTGGAAGACCGTGGCCGATTCTCGCCGCAGGGTGTCATTGGTGCTCGCCACCTCCAGCGCGATCGTCTCGATGGAGCACGCCTCGCTGTAGTCCTGCTCCTCCATCAGCCGGCCCGCGCCGGCGAACAGTTCCTCGATGCCGTCGGCGGGATCGGTGACCGAGAGTTGCGCCCCGACGAATCTGCCGTAGCGGACGCCCTCGGCGCGGATGACCTCCGCGGTGATGGCTTCCTTACCGCCCGGGAAGTGGTGGTAGATCGACCCGAACGGGGCCCTGGCCGCCGCGGAGATCTGCTTGAGACCGGTGGCCGCCATGCCCTGCCTGCGGTACAACTCGGCGGTCGCGGTCAGGATCCGGTCGCGGGTACCCGGGTCGGCCATCTCCACTCTCCTTCTTGCACGGCGCGCGCTGTGAGCATATCGTCAGGCAAAATAGAACGATCTATCTAGGAGATCGCATGCCCTATGTCGACGTGCCGTCCGGCCGCATCGCCTACCAGGACACCGGCGGCGACGGCCCGGTCCTCGTCTTCGGGCACGGCCTGCTGATGGACGGCAGGCAATGGCGCAAGGTGATCCCACAGCTGCCCGAATACCGTTGCATCACACCGACACTGCCGATGGGTGCGCACAAACAGGCGATGCGCCCCGAGGCCGACCTCACCGAGCAGGGCGTGGCCGCCATCCTCGCCGACGTGCTGGACGCCCTGGACCTGCGGGACGTCACGCTGGTGCTCAACGACTGGGGCGGCGGCCAGTTCCTCATCTCCGACGGCCGCGACGAACGCCTGGGCCGGCTGGTGCTCGCCTCGTGCACCGCGTTCGACAACTATCCGCCCGCACCCGCCCGCCCGGCGGCCATGCTGTGCCGCCTCCCCGGTGGCGGCTGGGTACTGACCAGGCTGCTGGGCACGAAATTCTTCCGGCACAGCACGCGGGCCTATGGCGGGCTGACCAAACGCGGCCTGCCCGACGCCCTCTTCGACGACTGGTTCGAACCCGCGGTCCGCGACCCGGCCGTGCGCCGCGATCTGGTCAAGTTCACCACCGGTGCGCCGTCGCGGCGCCACCTGCTCGAGCTCTCGCAGCGGATGCGGCGCTTCACCAAGCCGGTGCTGGTGCTGTGGGCGCGCGAGGACCGGATGATGCCGCCCGCACACGCCGACCGATTGGTGGAGCTCTTCCCGAATGCGACCAAGGAGATCGTCGAGGACTCGTGGACCCTGATCCCCGAGGATCAGCCGGAGA
The DNA here is from genome assembly GCF_002086115.1 of Mycolicibacterium bacteremicum. Lineage (GTDB taxonomy): Bacteria > Actinomycetota > Actinomycetes > Mycobacteriales > Mycobacteriaceae > Mycobacterium > Mycobacterium bacteremicum. The sequence continues at coordinate 37,210 of NZ_MVHJ01000018.1, read as the reverse complement.
TCATGGTGGCGGCGTTGCGGCACTTCGTCGGGTGACCGGGCCGCCTGAAGTTGGGATCGGTAGGTCCGGCCCTCCGGTGAAATTCCCTCATCGACGCCCCGCACCCGCGGCGCACACCATGAGGAGTCACCCATGCCGAACACCCGCCGAGATCCCGCTGGAGAACCTGACCCGACCGCCGTTCAACTGCGGACTCTTCTTCTGCCAGGACCCCGGCGGCCGTTACACCGTCGATCCCCGGATTCCGGCACCCTAGCCGCTGCGCGTTAGGGTGCTCAGGTCAGCGTCAGCAAATATGCAGATAGAAGATTTGAGCCCCATCATGACCGCAGCAGCAGAAGCGTCGACACTCCAAGCCCGGGTCGGCCACTACTACCAGATGGACGGCACCTATCTGGTGGGCCGCGAGAAGATCCGTGAATTCGCCCGCGCGGTCCAGGACAAGCACCCCGCGCACTGGGACCTCGCCGCCGCGCGCGCGCTGGGTTATCCGGGTCTGGTCGCTCCGCTGACCTTCACCTCCGCCCCGGCCATGGCCTGCAACCAACGCATGTTCGAGCAGATCGTGGTCGGCTACGACATGTATCTGCAGACCGAGGAGGTCTTCGAACAGCACCGGCCGATCGTCGAGGGTGACGAGCTGACCATCGACATCGAACTGGCCTCGGTGCGCCGCATCGCCGGCCGCGACCTGATCACCGTCACCAACACCTTCACCGACACCGCGGGCGAGGTGGTGCACACCCTGCACACCACCGTCGTCGGGGTCGGCGCCGAGGAGGTCGACGCCGCCATCCGACCCGCCGTGCAGGGCGTCATGATGCACGGCATCAACATGCTCGGCGCCGAGGAATCGGGGGCGCCGTACGAGAAGACGGTTCGTCCCGAGGGCACCGTGACGATCGCCGACGGCAGCACCCGCACCCCCGCCTCGCCGTCCTTCGACGACGTCAAGGTCGGCGACGAACTGCCGTCGCACCAGGCCCGGCTGTCCCGCGGCGATCTGGTCAACTACGCCGGTGTCGCCGGTGACGCCAATCCGCTGCACTGGGACGAGAACATCGCCAAACTGGCCGGCCAGGATGATGTGCTGGCCCACGGCATGCTGACCATGGGGCTGGGCAACAGCTTCGGTTCGGCCTGGTCCGGTGACCCCGGCGCGGTGACCCGCTATGCGGTGCGCCTCTCGCAACCCGCGATCGTGCCGGCCGGCGGCACCGAGATCGAGTTCACCGGCAAGATCAAATCGCTGGATCCCGCGACGCGCACCGGGGTCGTGCTGGTCGGCGCCAAGTCCGGCGGCCGCAAGATCTTCGGACTGGCCACGCTCAACGTCCGGTTCAGCTGACCCGGTCGTCCTCGACGGTGGCCCGCACCCCGGCCTCGGCCAGGGCCGCCAGCACGGCTTCGCGGTGTGCGCTGCCGCGCGTCTCGACCGTGAGCATGACCTCCACCTCATCGAGCCCCAGCGTGGGCGCGGTCCGGCGGTGCACGACATCCAGCACGCTCGCCCCGCCTGCGCTGACGATGTTCAACAGTCCGCTCAACCCACCGGGGCGGTCGGCGATGACGGCCTTGACGACGAGATAGCGCCCGGCGGCCCGCAGCCCGTGGTTCATCACGTGGGTCAGCACCAGCGGATCGATGTTGCCGCCCGAGAGCACCGCGCACACCGGGCCGCGGATGTCGAGTTCCGCGGTCATCAGGGCGGCCACCGCCGCCGCCCCCGCGGGTTCGACGAGCATCTTCGCCCGTTCCAGGCAGAGCAGCAGCGCCCCGGACAGCGCCTCCTCGCTGACCGTCACGATGGTGTCGACGTACGCCTGCACCGCGGCGAAGGGTACCCGTCCCGGGAGGGGCACCGCGATGCCGTCGGCCATCGTCGAGACCGACTGTGCACGAACGGGTTCGCCCGCGCTCAGCGAGGCAGGCCAGGCGGCCGCCCCCTCGGCCTGCACGCCGATCACCCGGACCTGCGGCGCGAGGTGGTGCATGGCCGCGGCGATCCCGGCCACCAGTCCCCCGCCACCGGTGGGCACCAGAATCGTTGCCACATCCGGGATCTGGCGCAGGATCTCGATGCCCACGCCCGCCTGCCCCGCCACCACGTCGATGTGGTCGAACGGGTGGATCAACACCGCGCCGGTCTCCGCCGCGAAGTCGGCCGCGGCCTCCAGCGCCTCGGCGAGCGTCGCGCCGGACAGATGCACCCGGCCGCCGTAGGCCTTGGTCGCGACGACCTTGGGCAGGGCGGCGTTCTCCGGCATGAACACCGTGGCCTCGATCCCGAGCGCACCGGCGGCCCACGCCACGCCCTGGGCGTGGTTGCCCGCACTGGCCGCCACCACCCCCTGCGCCCGCTGCGCCGGGTCCAGGTTGGCGATCCGGTTGTAGGCGCCGCGTGGCTTGAACGATCCTGTGCGCTGCAGGTTCTCACACTTTAGCCAGACCTGGCGGCCGGTCCGTTCCGACAGCACCCGGGAGGCGAGTACCGGCGTCTCCCGGATCACCGTGGCAAGCCGCTCGAACGCTGCGATGATCTCGTCGCGGGTCACCAGGGCGTGGTTCACACACCCATGGTTGGCTACCAGACCGACAAGGTCAACGACCCGGCAGCGCTGTTCACCCCGTCGGTGTCGGTGGCCACGATCAGGATCGTGCGGGTGGTCCACGTTCCCTGCGTGGCGGTGAAGGTGACCGCCTTCAGTGCGTCCTCGTACTGCTGCTTGGTGGCGACCCCGGACAGGGTCAGTGTCCGGTTCGCCGCGTCGTAACCGGCGGTCACCGGGTTGTCCGGCAGCCCGGCGTAGGACAGCGTGTCGCCATCCTTGCCAAAGGTGGTGACGCGCACGGTCACCTTCTGCAGGTGACTGGAGTCGGCGTCGACGATACTCACCGCCGCAACGGGATTCACCGGTGCACCACCGACGGTGTAGGAGCGGCCCCCGATCGGCGTGACCAGCGGCACCAGCCGCGTCGGTGAGGACACGGCCACCGTGACGAAGCCGGGTGCGATGGTGGAGATACCGTGCTCGTCGGTGGCCGAGATGGTCAACCCGCGCACCAGGGCCGCGCCCTGCGTCGCGGAGAAGGTCACGGCCTTGACCGCCTCCTCGTACTGGGCCAGCGTCGCATCACCGGTCAACGTCAACGTCCGCGCCGCGGCATCCCACGTCCCGATGACCGGATTGCCGTTCGGTGCAACGTAACCCAGCACATCACCGCTCTGCCCGAGCGTTGCGATCCGCACCACCACCTTCGACAACCGGCCCGAGTCACCGTCGACGATGTCCACCGCCGACACGATCCTGACCGGACTGCCCCCGATGGTGAAGCCGCCACCGGCAATCGGCGTCACCAGGGGTGGCAGGGTGGGCGGCGCCCACACCGCGACGGTCACGAAGCCCGGCGCGATGTTCTCGACGTCATCGGAATCGGTGGCCGAGATGGTGATCCCGCGCGCCAGCAGTGCGCCCTCGGTGGCCGAGAACGTCACCGCCCTGACCGCGGCCTCGTACTGCTCGAGCGTGCCGGCACCGGTCAACGTCAGGGTCAGGGTCTCGGCGTCCCATTCGCCGATGACCGGGCTGTCCACCGGCGCGGTGTAGGTCAGCGTGTCCCCGCTCTGGGCGAGCGTCGCGATCTTGATGACCACCCGCTTCAGTCCCGTGGAGTCACCGTCGATGATGTCGACCGTGGACACGATGGGGGCCGGTGCGCCGCCGAGCTGATAACCCCCACCGACGATGGGCGTCACCAGCGGCGGCGCCTGATAGACGGGGTCGACCGTCACCGGCACGGTCACCGTCAGATTGTCGGCCTGGGCGATGCCGAGAAACCGGGTGACCGTCTCGACCACGGTTTGGATCTGGCCGAGGACACCGGGCAGGTGCTCGGAGTCATCGCGCACCACGATCTGGAAGCTGTCCACCAGTGGCTGGCCGGTGACCAGCGCCCACGGCGTGTAGACGAACTTCCCGCTGATCAGATCGCGGTACACCCAACCCTTTTCGGGCTGGATGATGTCGTAGGTCAGCACATCGCCGTTGGGATCGGTGGCGTTCAGGTCGATGTAGACCTGTCCGAGCGCGTTCTGCTCGTAGCCGATCGGTCCGGCGACCGGCGTGCGGTTGACGAAGGTGTGACTGATCTGCCGGGCGACCCAGGCCATCATCGAGTTGAACAGCACGTCCAGCGGCGTCGGCGGGTTGGCCGACTGGGTGCCCTGCGTGACGCCGGCGGCGCGCATCTTCGGCGTGACGGTGCCGACCGCCGGTGCCGGTTCCTGCACCGACGGCGTCGGCACCGATTCGGCAACGGGGGCGGCGGGCGCGGTCTGCTCGGCCGATGACTCGCCGTCGACCGGCGGCTGGGTTTCGAGCGGCTGTGCGGGCTGCACCAGGGCGGTGCTCACCGTCTCGACCTGCATGGTGCGCACCGTCTGCAGGTGCGGTCGGGTCGTGCGGCCCGGTGTGGTGGGGAGGGATTCCGGAGCGGGCCGTACCGGCGTGGCGGTTTCAGTGGGTTCGGTGGGTTCGGGGACCTCGGTGGGCTCGGGGACCTCGGTGGGGTCGGGAGCCTCGATCGGGTCGGTGTCCGAGTCCTGCGTCGGTACCACGTCGGCGCCCGGCGCGGAGGATTGCGGGTCGGCGTCGTCGCGCTGGGGTGCGGTTGCGGGGCGTGATGTGACGGCCGTCTTGGGGCCCCGCTTGCGTGGGGGTGCCGAGCGGGAATCGGAGTCCGAGGCCGTGGATTCGCTCTTGGTGTCCGTTGCGGACGAGCCGTTTCCGGTGTCCGCATGCGCGGGTTGCGCGACCGCGCCGGCGATCGCCATCCCGACGCCGAGAGACACCGCCAATGCGCCCACCCGACCGACGTGCAGCGCGTAGCGGCGCGAAGCATCCCGCGCGTGCCTGGCGGTACCGCCGGTATCACCTTGTGCGAGTAGCTCTTTGGCCGGCCACAGTTGCCGGTTGCCTGGCACGACGCGGTGTCGGGCGGGAGCTGCGCACATAGAGTTCTCTCCAAGCTGGTCCGTGCCCCCGCATCGATCGAGGGCCGTGGCCGCGCTCCCCAGCGCCCACCGCCCTCGCCCTACCCGGCCGAGCGGGTCTGTACCACCCATTGTTCGGCCACCGAGACTGTAAGCGGTATTCCGATACTGCCGTAGCGATATCAGCTAAGGTTGTTGCGTAATCAATGATATTGCTAACCGGATTTCGTGCGTAAGGCCAGCTGATGACTACGCGGACTCCCGGGAGCAAATAGACAGTGGCGTCAAAAATGTGTGTTGCGGCGCACCTCGGTTCGACCACGGGCACCGCCACCCGACCTCGAGCCGGGACGGACGCGACTCGGCAGTCTGGCCCCAAGCCGAGAAACTGCACCTAAGATCTGATTAGCTTTGACCGTCAGCACCACACTGGCGCGTCGTCACGTCCTGACCACGGATCTACAGAGGAGCCGATCAATGTTGCTCAATGCCCGTCGTGCGGTAATCGGAATCCTGGGAGCCGGCGCGGTCACCGGTGCGACGCTGCTCGCCGGCGCGCCGTCCGCATTCGCCGAGCCCGTCCCGCCGCCCAATTGCACGGCAGCCGATCTGGCCGGCGTGCAATCCGGTGTCTCGGCCGCGACCTCGGCCTACCTGTTCACCCACCCGCCGGTCAACGATTTCTTCACCAGTCTGCACGGCCTGCCGCACGATCAGATGGAGCAGAAGGTCAACGAGTACTTCGACGCCAATCCGCAGACCGGCGCGGAGCTCAAGAACATCCGGAAGCCGCTGCAGGACATCCGCATCCGCTGCGGTGACACCGACGGCGACGGAGACGTCGACATCCTCTGACCGCAACCGCGGTCCCCGATTCACGATCGAAACCCGGATGAGCGCCGCGAGCGCCATCCGGGTTTCGCGGTTTCGGTCGGCGCCTACCCACCGACAAGTAAGCGCCGGCACCCGCGTGACGCGGATGCCGGCGCTTGCCAGAAACTGGGGTCAGAGAATCCCGATGCCCCCGTAGCCGCCGTAGCCCCAGGGCCACATCCCCCACTGGGTCTCGCCGAGCTGGCCGGGCGAGCTGGTGATCTGCGCGTTGCCCGGGCTCTGGCACACGGTGCTGGTTCCGGAGACGATATTGCCGGCCTGCGTGCAGCTGGGCTCGGCAGATGCCATCGGAGCGGCCATGATTGCGCCGACAGCACCAGCGCCGGCGAGCAGTGCGGCGACGGTCAAACGTGACTTGATCACAGGGGTCCTTTCATCGGATTGATGAAAGCGTACAGCGCATCCCCAGGAACCGGGGCTGTGTACAACAAGGTTCACCCGTCGGCGGTCTGCCGGGACTGCGGGATGAAAACGGCGATGACAGTGCACAAGACGGCGGCGCCGAGGCCGAACAGGAAAGCCGTGTGGAAACCCGAGGTGGTGGGCATCGCGAATCCGTCGACCGGGACTGCCGACCGCGCGAGCACCGCGGCGATCACGGCGGCCGCGGTGGCCGTTCCGAGCGAACGCATCAAGGTGTTCAGGCCGTTGGCTGCGCCGGTTTCCGAGGCCGGGACGGCCCGCATGATCAGCGTCGGCATGGCGGCGTAACCAAGGCCGATCCCGATGCCGATCAGCACGTTGATCACCAGTATGTGCGCGGCCTGCAGGTCGGCGAGCACCGCCACGACGTACCCGGTTCCCATGATCGAGGCGCCCGCGATCAGCAGCGGCTTGGGCCCCCAGAGCCGGCCCAGCCTGCCCGAGATCGGCGACATGGCCAGCATGGCCAGCCCGGCCGGCATCAGATACAGACTCGCCTGCAGCAGCGGCATGCCCAAACCGCCTGCCTGAACCGGAAGTTCGAGCAGTTGCGGGAAGGCGATCTGGGAGGAGAACAGGGCGAAGCCCATGGCGATCGAGGCCAGGTTGGTCAGCAGGACCGGGGCGCGGGCGCTGACCCGCAGATCCACCAGCGGTTCGCGGATGCGCAGCTCCAGCCAGCCCCAGATCAACAGGACGACCAGACCGCCGGCGAGGGCACCGATGGTGCGTGTCGACGTCCAGCCCCACTCGTTGCCACGCGAGATGGCCAGCAGCACACCGGAAAGACCGATGGCAAGGCCGACGATGCCGACACCGTCGACCCGGCCCCCGGCGCGTAGACCGCTCTCCGGCACCAGGGTAGCCATCAGGGTGAAGGCGATGGCGCCGAGGCCGGCGGCGAACCAGAACAGCACATGCCAGTCGAAATGCTCGGTGACGAACGCACTGATCGGCAGGCCCAGCGCACCACCGACACCGAGGGTGGCGCTGACCAACGCGATGCCCGAACCGAGGCGATCGGCGGACAGCGTGTCACGCAGGATGGCGATGCCGAGCGGGATGACACCCATGCCGACACCCTGCAGTCCCCTGCCGACGATCAGCGGTGCCACGGTCGAGGACAGCGCGGCAACCACCGAACCGAACATCAGCACACCGAGCAGGCTCAGCGCGATACGGCGCTTGCCGTACATATCGCCGAGCTTGCCGGAGATGGGGGTGCAGATGGCCGCGACCAGGAGCGTGATGGTGATGACCCAGGCGGTGTCGCTGCTGGACGCGGCGAGCAACTGCGGCAACTCGCCCTGGATCGGGATCAGGATGGTCTGGGTGAACGCCGCCGTCATACCGGCGAACGCGAGGGCCGACACCACCCGCCCGCTGCGCGCGATCGGTCCGGACGGGCCTGGCGGGGTGTCCACCGCGGCCCGGGTATCGACTGTCATCAACCGTCCTCCATCACCGTGCCCGAGTCACGCTACCGTCGCGTGAGACTGAGTATCAAGTTGAAGCCTCAGTTCCTCTCCTGATATTCCGCATCAGTTCAGCTACTCTTGCCCCCATGGCCGCCGGAGTACGGGAGCGCGCACGTCTTGCCCTGCGCACCGAGATCGCGCAGGCGATGAGCGAGCTGTTCGCCCGCCGTGGTTTTGACGCGGTGACGGTCGAAGAGGCCGCCGGCGAGGTCGGCATCTCCCGCGCCACTTTCTTCCGATACTTCGGCTCAAAGGAGGACGCGGTCCTCGCGGCAATCGAGGCGTCCTCGATCGACTACGCCGCCACCCTGCAGAGTCTTCCGGTCCGGTCCGGGGAAACCCCGTGGCAGCTGATGCAGCGCGCCTTCGCCGACGCACTGACCCATATCGACGAACATTCCGAGCTGGAGCGTTCGCGGGTGCGGATGATCAATGCCACCGTGTCGCTGCGCACCCGGATGGCGCAGCGCAGATTCGCCTACGAGGACGCGCTCACCCCGGTGCTCGCCGCCCGCATCGACACCCCCGGGGCGGCCCGCCCGGTCACCGTCGCGGCCCTCGCCTGCCTCGACCTCGCCTGGCGACGCTGGGCCGCCGGTGAGGAGCGCACCATGACCGAATCCCTGGACAAGGTCTTCGCCCACCTCGGTTCGGCCCCCTAGCCGGCGAGAGATCTGCCGCCGTTGTCGCGATACTGAGAGCGCGCCCGCCCCGACGAGCTCTCCGGAGGACCCGAACCGCCTATGACGACTGTCGCCATCTATCTCGTCGTGACCTTCGGGCTGGGCGGACTCGCCATGGCGGTCCGGCTGCCCCCACTCGTCGGGTTCCTGGCGGCCGGTTTCGTCATCAATGCCCTTGACGTGGAGCACATTCCGCAGTTGGAGATCCTGGCCGACCTCGGCGTCACCCTGCTGCTGTTCGCCATCGGGCTCAAACTCGACGTGCGGATCCTGCTGCGCCGCGAGGTCTGGCTGACGACATCGGTGCACATGGTCATCAGCGTCGTCCTCGGCGGTGCCGCGCTTTGGGTGGCGGCCGTCGCCGGGATGGCCATGCTGTCCGGACAGAGCCTGCAGACCATCGCGCTGCTGGCGTTCGCGCTGTCGTTCTCCAGCACCGTCTTCGTGGTGAAGGTCCTGGAGGAGCGCGGTGAATCGCATGCGCTCTACGGCCGCGTCGCGATCGGCATCCTGGTGATGCAGGACATCGTCGCCGTGGTGTTCCTGACCGCGACGAGCGGTCACCTGCCCAGCCCGTGGGCGCTGGCGCTGATCGGCCTGTGGCCGCTGACGCGGGTGCTGCGCAAGATCTGGACCCGGCTCGGGCACGGAGAGATGCAGTCGCTGTTCGGCATCGTGATGGCGTTCGTGCCGGGTTACGCGCTGTTCTCGGCCGTCGGGCTCAAGGGCGATCTGGGCGCACTGATCATCGGCGTCCTGCTGGCCTCGCATTCGGCGTCCTCGGAACTGGCGCGATCGCTGTTCCACATCAAGGAACTGCTGCTGGTCGGATTCTTTGTGTCGATCGGGCTGACCGGGCTGCCGGACCTGCCGACCATCGGCGTCGCGGTGCTGATGGTGTTGCTGTTGCCGTTCAAGGCGGGGTGGTACGTCGCGCTGTTGTCACTGATGCGGCTGCGGCACCGCACCTCGCTGCTGGCCGGGCTGAGCCTGATGAACTACTCGGAGTTCGGCCTGATCGTGGTATCGGTCGGGGTATCGGCCGGCATGCTCGCACCCGCCTGGCTGGTGGAGATGTCGATCGCGGTGGCCTTGAGTTTCGTGGTCTCGGCGCTGGTGAACGGCCGCGGCCACCTGATGGTGGAGAAGATCGCCGCCCGCCTCCCGGCCCAGGACGAACAGCGACTGCAACCCGAGGAGCGTCCGGTCGACGCCGGCGACGCCGAGGTGGTCGTGATCGGGATGGGCCGGGTGGGTTTCGCGGCCTACCAGCGGCTGACCGATCACTACGGGTACCGGGTGGTCGGCGTCGACTACGACGGTCGGCGGATCCAGCGGCTCGCCGAGGAGGGTCTGCGCGTCGTCGAGGGCGACGCCACCGACCTGGACTTCTGGCACCGGCTGCGGCACTCGGAATCGGCACGGATCGCGATCCTGGCCATGCCCCGCCACGGTGCCAACGTGACCGCGCTGGACTGTCTGCGCGAGTCCGGCTTCAGCGGCACGGTGGCCGCGGTGGCCCGCTACGACGACGAGGTGGCCTGGGCCAGGGAGCACGGCGTGGACATCGCCTTCAACGTGTACGCCGGCGCCGGGCTGGAACTCGCCGACCAGGTGGGCGGCGGCCCAGTCCCGGCCGTCATCGACCCCGAACTCGAGGCCGAACGCGATGCGGATCCGAAATCGCGTTGACGCCGCAGTTCACCACCGGAAAATACAGATCACACAATTTGTCTGCATGAGCTAAGCACTATCCGGGAACACGGAGCGCTATGTCCCGTTTCCTGTTCGCCGTGGGCGGCTTCAGCTTCCGCCGCCGTTGGCTCGTGCTCGGCACCTGGCTGGTGGTCCTGCTCGGCGTCGCCGCCGCGTTCATCGGGTTCCGCGGTGAACCCAGCGACAACTTCACCATCCCCGGCACCGAGTCCCAACGCGCCGTCGAACAACTGCAAACCAAGCTGCCCGCCTACAGCGGTGCACAGACGCAGATCACGTTCGCCGCGCCCGAGGGCCGGGTGGTCTCCGATCCCGGACTGGCCCCGGCCATCGAGCGGGCGGTGGCCGGTCTGGGTTCGATCCCCGACATCGCCGCCGCGGCAGGGCCGGGCCAGACCGGCCAGGTGTCACCCGACGGCCGCGTCGCGCTCGGCACCGTCCAGTGGCGTGCCCCGATCGGCGAGGTGAGCGATTCCGCGTTGACCGCGCTCGAAGACGCCATGAAGCCCGCCCAGGATGCCGGTCTGCAGGTGGAGTACTCCGGTGCGGTCTTCCCGGGCTACAAGGTGGCCGTCCCGCACCTTCCCGAGATCATCGGTATCAGCGTGGCGTTTCTGGTCCTGCTGATCACCTTCGGATCCGTCGTCGCGGCCGGCCTGCCGATCCTGACCGCCGCCGTCGGCGTCGGAATCGGCGCGCTGGGCATCTTCATCTCCGCCGCCGTCATCGACATGCCCACGGCCGCCCTCTCGCTGGCGCTGATGCTGGGGCTGTCCTGCGGGATCGACTACGCGCTGTTCATCCTGAACCGCTACCGCAACAACCTGCTGCTGCTCAAACCCCGGGAGGAGGCCGCCGCCCTGGCGGCCGGCACCGCGGGCGGATCGGTCGTGTTCGCCGCACTGACGGTCGTGATCGCGCTGTGCGGTCTGGCGGTCGTCGGCATCCCGTTCCTCACCTACATGGGTGTGGCCGCAGCCGTTTCGGTCTTCATCGCCATGCTCATCGCGCTGACCCTGCTGCCGGCCCTGTTCGGGTTCGCCGGCGGCAAGGTGGCGAAGTTCATCGAACCGCCGCTGCAGCCGGGCCGCCCCAAGGAGGTCGCCCAGGTCGCGGCCTACACACCGCAGCGCACCCTCGGTGCCGCCTGGGCCCGGTTCGTGGTGCGGTTCCGCAAGCCGCTTCTGGTCGCCGGGTCGGCGGCCCTCGTCGTCATCGGATTGCCCGCGCTGGGAATGCATCTCGGCCTGCCCAGCGGATCATCGCAGCCGGAATCCAACACCTCGCGCCAGGCCTACGACCTGACCGCCGAGCATCTCGGCCCCGGGTTCAACGGGCCGCTGCTGGTGGTGGCCGACATCTCGCAGGCCACCGACCCGAATGCCGCACGGACCATCGCGGCCAACATCGGCCGCGAGCCCGGCGTGGTCGCGGCCATCCCGGCGGGCGGTGACCAACGCACCGCGTTGATCCAGGTGATCCCCGAAACCGGGCCCAACGACACCGCGACCGCTGATCTGGTCAACAAGATCCGGGCCGATCGCGACACGATCCAGGCGGGTACCGGCGCGAGCTTCCTCGTCGGCGGCACCACCGCGTCCAATATCGACACCTCGGACAAGTTGGCCACCGCGCTGCCGATTTTCGTGGTGGTGGTCGTCGGCCTGGCATTCATCCTGCTGACGGTCGCGTTCCGCGCCGCCCTGGTGCCGCTGACCTCCATCGTCGGCTTCCTGCTCTCGGTGTTCGCGGCCATGGGTGTTCAGGTGGCCGTCTTCCAATGGGGTTGGGGTGCAGGCCTGCTCGGTATCACCCCCGGCGAGACCATCAGCTTCCTGCCGATCATCGTGCTGGCCATCATCTTCGGGTTGTCCAGCGACTACGAGGTGTTCGTGGTGTCGCGGATCAAGGAGGAACTGGGCCGCACCGAGGATGCCACCGCCGCGGTACGCAGCGGGCTGGGCCTGTCCGCGCGGGTCGTGACGGCGGCCGCCCTGATCATGTTCGGTGTGTTCATCGCCTTCGTGGCGGGCAGCGACCCGATCATCAAATCCGTCGGTCTGACGCTCGCGGTCGGCGTCTTCCTCGACGCATTCGTCGTGCGGCTGACGCTGATCCCGGCGGTCATGGCGATGCTGGGCGACCGGATGTGGGCGCACTCCCGGTGGTTCGACAAATACGTTCCCGACCTCGATATCGAGGGCACCAAGCTGGAGGCCGAGCACCGCGCGCCGGTCCCGGCGCGCTGAGGTCAGCCGCGCAGGTAGGCCAACACCGCGAGGACCCGCCGGTGCTGCTCGCCGTCGGGCGGCAGTCCGAGCTTGGCGAAGATGTTGGTGACGTGCTTTTCCACCGCACCATCGGTGATCACCAGGGTGCGGGCGATGTTGGTGTTGGAGCGGCCCTCGGCCATCGATGCCAGCACCTCCTGCTCGCGCAAGGTCAACTGCCGCAACGGGTCGTCGCGGCGGCGGCGCACCAGAAGCTGGGCGACGACATCGGGGTCGAGCACCGTGCCGCCGGAGGCCACCCGGGCGACGGCGTCGAGGAACTCGCCGACGGCCACCACGCGATCCTTGAGCAGATAGCCGACCGCACCCGCGCCGTCGGCCAGCAGGTCGTCGGCGTAGGACACCTCGACGTATTGCGAGAGCACCAGGATCGGGCTCCGGGCGACCAGCCGGCGGGCCTGCACCGCCGCCCGCAGCCCCTCATCGGTGTGTGACGGCGGCATCCGGACATCCACCACGGACACATCGGGCCGGTGTGTGCCGATGGCGTCCACCAGCGCCGGACCGTCCCCCACCGCGGCCACCACCTCGTGCCCGTTCTCGGTGAGCAGGCGGATCAACCCCTCCCGCAACAGGACCGAATCATCGGCGACCACCACTCTCAGCACGGCAGCTCCACCCGGATCGTCGTCGGCCCGCCGTCGGGGCTGATCACGTCCAGTGTGCCGCCGGCACCCAGGATGCGGTCGGCCAGGCCGGCCAGGCCGTGCCCCTTGGCCACGTGCGCACCCCCATCGCCGTCGTCGACGATCTCCACCCCGACGCGGACCGGACCACGCGCCACCGTGACCCAGCAGGTCGTGGCGCCGCTGTGCTTGGCGACGTTGGTCAGTGCCTCGGCCACCGCGAAGTACACCGCCGTCTCGACCGCGGCGTCCAGGCGGCCCTGCGGGGTTCCCAGCGCCGGGTCCACTGTCAGCTCCACCGGCACCGTACACCGGATGGCCAGTGCCGCAAGCGCACTCGGCAGGCCGCGATCGGTCAGCACCGGTGGGGCGATCCCGCGCGAGAGCGCCCGCAGTTCGTTGAGTGTTTCCTGGGTCTGGGCGATCGCCTCGTCGAGGGTGTCGCGGCCCGGTCCGGGTTCGGTGTGTGCGCGGGCCCGGCCCAGATCCATCGCGAGCCGGATCAGTCGCTGCTGCGGCCCGTCGTGGATATCGCGCTCCAGGCGCCGCAGCGCATGCGCCTCAGCCGATGCCGCGGCCGACTTCTGTTCTGTCAGAACGGTGATCGTCTGGCGCATCTCTGCCACGCCGGTGAGCAGCACCCGCGCGAACGCGGCCTCCAGCAGCGCGCAGCCCCGCACGACGAGCGGCAGGGTGATCAGACAGAACACCCCGATGGCGGTCTGGAAGCCGATGCGCGCGACGGCGCTGTCACCGAGCCCGACCAGCTGCGCCAGCGACTGATTGTCCGGCCCGCGCGGAATCGCCCAGTCCCACAGCACCGTCAGCGTGCCGCCCACCGCGACCACCCACCAGCTCACCACCACGCAGAAGGTGAACACCGAGATCGGGAAGCGCGCCAACGCGTGCGTCACATCCAACCAGGACTGGGCGTCGGCGAGCGGGTTGACCATCCGTTTCCAGAGGCCGGACCCGGGCGGGACCTTGCGATAGTCGGGCCGGGTGCGCTCGGTGTGGGTGACCGCGGGATACCGGAAGCGTTCCATATCCGCGAGGACGCGGGCGATCAGCACCGTGCCGACGATGACGGGCACGCCGATGGCCACCACCAAGGTCCCCAACCCGGCCGACAATCCGGTGACGGCGAAGCAGAAGCTGGTGATGGCCAGGGGGAAGCCGAGCAGGACGTATCCGGTGTCGACGCCGAGCTGGCGGATCACCCCGGCGGGTTGCGCGGTGGTCACGACGTCGACGCTAGGCATCTGCCGGTCTCACCCCCATCCCGTGCGCCTGCGTGTTCAGGGTAGGGCTGGCCCCACCCCGACATGGCACGAGGGCGCCCGCGGTGCGGGCGCCCTCGTGGCAGGGGGTCGGGTCAGTGCCGGACCGAGGTGTCGACCTGGGGCACCTTCACGGTCGGGAACAGCTGGTCCCGCCAGGGGTAGTAGTCGTTGTCATTGTCGTAGTAGATCCCGCCAGGGGCCTGCGGGAGCATGTGCACCGTCGCCTCGGCTTGCGCGGGCCCGGCCAAACCGACGACCGCCGCGGTGAACGCTCCGGCGATGATTCCCGCCAATCCGATCTTCTTCATCGCTCTTCGCCTCTTCCATCTGACTGCTGCTGCGATATCGGCTACAACCGTCGGCCGGCGCGTTTTCTTCCCGGCGGTCAGCCGTAGAGGTGCAGCGCCTGCGCTGCGTGCGTGGCGATCTCGCCGGCGAGGGGCCCGACGGGCGGCCCGCCGGGTTGGTGGATGACGTTGGCGAGCACCACCACATAGGTGTCCGATCCCGGGTCGATCCACAGGGACGTGCCGGTGAACCCGGTGTGGCCGAAACTGCCCACCGGGAACAGCGCGCCGCGCGGGCTGGAATGGGGCGTGTCGATATCCCAGCCGAGTCCGCGTACGTCGGCATCGGCGAGCCGGTGTCCGCTGGTCATCAGTTCCGCGGAGGCCTGCGTCAGCGGGAAGGGACTCGGCCGGCCGGCCAGCCGGTCCAGCAACGCCTGAGCGAACCGCCCCACATCGTCGGCCGTGGTGAAGACACCGGCGCTGCCTGTGGCGCCACCCATCCGGCGGGCGGTCGGGTCGTGCACGGTGCCCCGCAGCAGCTGCCCGAAGTCGGGATTGAGCCCGGGGGTGTCCCCATCGCGTGCGGTGGGCGCGACGCGGGTCAACAGATCGGTGTCCCAACTACCGGCCGGGCAGTGCTCGGGCCGGGGCCCATCCGGGTCGGCAACGATCGCGGTGCCGCGAACCCGGTGCGGCCCACACGCTTTGGCGACCGGGAGGTAGCGGGTCTCGGTCATACCGAGCGGGCCGAACACGTTGCTCTGCACGTGCTCGTCGATGGCGCGGCTGGTGAGCTTCTCGACGATCGCGCCCAGCAGGATGAATCCGATGTCGGAGTAGTGGAAGCTCTGGCCCGGCTCGCCCACCACCCAGGCGCCCTGGGCCCGGCGGATGCCCTCGGCCCTGTCGGCCCGGTCCAACCCCCACGGGCCGTCGAGGCTGAGATCGCCGGCGATACCGGACGAGTGGGTGAGCAGCATCTGCACCGTGACCTGTGCGCGGCGCGGATCCCCGGTCGGGTTGAACCCGGGCAGGTAGGTCTGTACCGGCTCGTCGAGCCCGATCTTGCCCTGTTCGTGCAACTGCATGACCGCCGTCGTCGTGGCGATGCTCTTGGTCAGGGACGCCAGGTCGAAGATCGTGTCGGTGGTCATCGGCTCGGCCGCACCTGGGTTGCCGTCGGGCCCCGGTTCGGTCGCGAGCTTGCGTTGGCCGAAGGCCTGCCGGAAGACGATCTGGCCGGCGTGCCCGATCTGGACCACCGCGCCGGGCAACCGGTGCGCCGCGATCGCGTCGTCGACGGCAGCACCCACCGGTGCGAACTCGGCGGGGGTGACGGCGGCGGGTGCGGGTGCCGGTGCGGCGAGACGTGGCGTATTGGCCGGTGTTGCCGCGCTGGGTGCCGGCGGGCCGGGCGCGGGAGGTTCTGGCGCACCGCAGGCCGCCGCGGCGAGAATCGCGCCGACGGCGCAGAGCCGGCGTAGCTGTGTCATCGACGGACCAGAACCGGTAGGCAACGATGGTGCAGAGTCGACGACCCCTCGACGCCGACTGCTGCAGGTAGCACTATAAACGACTACGTACACAAATGAGACATGCGAACGCGGGGGTGGAGCTTGTCGGCGAAGTTGCCTCCTGGGCGGCACAACCTGACCCGCGCGCAGGTGGCCGCCGACCAACGCAGCCGGATGCTGACCGCGCTGGGTGAGGTCATGCAGGTCAAGGGGTTCGCGGGCACCACGGTGGCCGATATCACCGAGCGCGCCAAGGTCTCCAAGCAGACGTTCTACGAGCACTACGACAGCAAGCAGGCCTGCTTTCTGGACGCGTATGCGCGCATCCACCACCGGGTCAGCGAGGCGGCGGGCACACTGCCGGCCAAGGCCACACCGATGGACGTGTTCAGCGCGGTGCTGACGAACTACCTGGACACCCTGGCCCGCGACCCGGCGATGGCGCGGGTCTATCTCATCGAGGTCTACGCCGCCGGCCCGGAGGCGCTACACGCCCGGATGCAGCTGCAGCAGCGCACGGTCGACGGTGTGCAGGGCGTCTTCGGGATCGACACCGAGGAGGGGCGGTTCGCCTGCCGTGCGCTCGTGGCGGCCATCGCCTCGCTGGTGACCCATGAACTGGCCGACAGTGATTCCGGCGACGTCCGGTCCCTGCACGCCCCGCTACTGGCTCTGGCGGCGCGGTTGTTCGACGCCTAACAGCCCTCGACGGTGGCCGCTGCGACCGCGTCGATCACATCGGTGACCTCCCGACGACGTCGCCAGGCGGCCTGCTGCCGCATTGCGCCGTTGCCGCCGTGCAGAATTCGGCGCATCCCGGCCTCGACCAGACCGTCGTCGCCGACCGCACGCAGCGCGGGGCCGAGGCGGTCGACGAAGGCCCCCAGCACCTCCTCGGCCGGTGCGGTGTGCCCGGTTGCGTAGGAGTCGACCAGTTCCCCGGTGAGCCCGTCGCGCGCAGATCGCCAGAATGCCGCGTCCAGGACGTGCTCGGGAATCCGCGGTGCCGGGACGCCGCGGGCCTCCTCGTCCAGCGCCGTCATCACCGCGGCGCGGGTCAGCACGGCATGCAGGACGGTGTCGGCGACGGTCGCCGGCACGTCGGCGACACGGACCTCGACGGTCGGGAAATTCGCCGACGGCCGCACATCCCAATAGACCATGCCGTCATCGAGCATCGCGCCGGTGTTCTGCATCACCCGCACGGCGGCGTCGTACTCGGCCGCCGACCCGAAATGCGGTGGCGGCCCGGCACTGGGCCACCGTGACCACAGCACATGGCGCCAACTGGCGTGGCCGCTGTCGGCCCCCCGGTAGATCGCCGAGTTGGCGGTCAGCGCCAGCAGCAGCGGCAGCCATGGGCGCAGCCGGTTGCTCACCGTGATGGCGGTGTCCCGGTCCGGAACCGCCACGTGCACATGGCATCCGCTGATGCCCTGCTCGTGGGCGATCATCCCGAATCGTTCCGCGATGTGGTGGTAACGCGGCTTGTCGGTGATCGGGAAATGCTGCGGCACAGTCGGTGGCAACCCGACGGCGAGCAGGCGCGCGCCCGCGGCATCGGCGGCATCGGCGGCCACGCGTCGCAACCGGGTGAGTTGGGCGAGCAGGTCGGCGGCATCGTCGGCGACCTCGGTGGCGGTCTCGACCTGGCAGCTGGTGAGTTCGAGCTGCAGATCGACCCCGGCGTCCGCCGCGAGGGCGGCCACCCGCCGGTTGAGCGGTACCGGCTCGCCGGACTGTGGGTCGGCGAGCAGGAACTCCTCCTCGACCCCGAATGTGGGATGGCTGGCCATGGTGAGACCTCAGGTGCCCTGATACCGGGTCCGGGAAACATGGCCGCGGGCCGTAGCCGGTAGCGGACTACGGGTTTTCCGTGGTCCCTGACCCACACCGCGGATGACACGGTCGTCATACCAGGACCGAGGAGAGGAATTTCGATGACCACCACCCAGATCGTCGTCGTCGGCGGCGGATACGCCGGTGTACTGGCCGCCAACAGGCTGCTGCAACGCGCGGATGTCGACGTCGCGCTGATCAACCCCCGCCCGCAGTTCGTGGAACGCATCCGGTTGCACCAGCTGGTGGCGGGTACCGACGACGCGGTGGCCGACTACGCGACGATCCTGTCCGACCGGGTGCGCCTGATCGTCGACAGTGTCGATCGGATCGACGCCGAATCCGGCAAGGTGCTGCTCGCATCCGGTTCGGCGGTGGCCTATGACCATCTGATCTACGCCGTCGGTAGCACCGCACCGGTGCCCGCGGCCGTTCCCGGCGCCGACGAATTCGCTTATCCGCTGGGCGAACTGGAGGCGGCCCAGCGGTTGGCCGAGCGGATGGCGAGCCTGCCGGCCGCGGCGCCGATCGTGGTCGTCGGGGGCGGTCTGACCGGTATTGAGGCCGCCTCCGAATTCGCCGAGGCCGGCCGGCCCGTCACGCTGGTCACCGATGTGCTCGGGGGATCGCTGGCCCGCGGCGGTCGCCGGTCGGTGGCCAAGCGGTTGCACAAGCTCGGTGTCACCGTGGTGGAGAACGCGAAGGTGGCCGCCGTCGCCGCCGATCACGTGGCGCTGACGGACGGCCGGAACGTGCCCGCCGCGGCCACGGTGTGGACGGCCGGGTTCGGCGTGCCGACGTTGGCTGCCGCCAGCGGGCTGCCCACCGACGCGCTGGGGCGCCTGCTGACCGACGAGACGCTCACCGCCGTCGGATATCCGGCGATCGTGGCGGCCGGGGATGCGGCCTCCCCGTCGGCGGTTCCGCTGCGGATGAGCTGCCAGCTTGCCATGCCGCTGGCATCGCACGCGGCCGACACCGTGCTGGCGCATATCGACGGACGGGAGCCCGGCGTGCTGAACCCGGCCTCGGTGGGACAGTGCATCAGCCTCGGCCGGCATGCGGGCACCATCCAACTGTCGCGTTTCGACGACACCGCGATCGGCATGCACATCGGGGGCCGGCTGGCAGCGACCATCAAGGAGTCGGTCTGTGCCGGGACGTTGAGCTTCCTGGCCAAGGAGGCGCGCAAGCCTGGCAGCTACTTCTGGCCCAGGGGCGGCAAGCGGGCGAAGCGACTGTCGGTTCACCCGTAGGTGGCGTCGACGAATCGACTGCGCACCTCGGGCGGCGGGATGGGGCAGGTGTCGTACTGTCCGCCGACGCGATAGCGCACCGTGGCGAACGCGGCATACAACCGGTCCCGGACGGCGGGTGGGATGACCCGCGCGGCCAGCGCCAGCTTCCAGAAGCCACCCAGATAATCGGCCACCTGCAACAGCGCCGCCGACTGGGTGCTCACCGTTTCCCGCGACGACCCCGGATCACGCACGAACACAACGGTATCCAGGTCGGCCAGGTACGGATGCCGGGCGATGATGTCGCGGGCGAAGTCACTGTCCAGCGCGGCGAAGCGCAGGGTCCCGCGGCTGTCGAAGCGCAGGATCGTCCGCACGGCACCGTTGCACACCCCGCACACACCGTCGTACAGCAGGACGGGTGCATTCGATTCGGTCGGCGTGCTCATCGGATCCTCCAGATTCTGTTCGACGCTACCCCGGTGGTTTCCCCGACGGCGGGTGCGGAAACGGTGCTGTTTCGCGGTGGCGACCCGCGGGCATGTCCTCGATCCGTTCCGAACCCATCGATCTCGGGAGTGTCCGTGATGAAGACGTTGGTGGCCCTGGTCGGCGGACTGCTGGCCGGCGTCCTGCTCGGCAGGCGCGCCACGCCTCAGCCACCCCCCGTCACCTGGTCCGTACCGACCCCCGCGGTGACGGCCGCCGAACCGGATCCCGATGACGCACCCGACCCCGACGACCCGGCCAAACCCGATTCACCGGCGGACCTGACCAAGCCGTCGCTGTTCTACGTCCTGCGCAAAACGGCCCGCGAGTTCGGGTCCGACCAGTGCACCGACCTCGCCGCGGCGCTGACGTACTACGCCGTGCTGTCGCTGTTCCCGGCGCTGGTGGTGATGGTGTCCCTGCTCGGTGTCTTCGGTCAGGGAAAACGGACCACCGACGCCGTCCTGCAGATCGTCGAGGATCTGGGCCCGTCCTCGGCGGTGGACACCTTGCGGGCGCCCATCCAGCAGCTCGTGGAGGCACCGTCGGCCGGGCTCGCGCTCGTCATCGGTATCGCCGGCGCACTGTGGTCGGCGTCGGGATACATCGGCGCGTTCGGCCGCGCGATGAACCGCATCTATGAGGTCGAGGAGGGCCGGCCCGTCTGGAAACTGCGGCCGATCCAGCTGCTGCTCACCTTCGCCGGCCTGGTCTCCGCGGCGGCGGTCGCATTCATGCTTGCCATCAGCGGCCCCATCGCCGGAGCGGTGGGTGATGCCGTCGGGCTCGGTCCGGCGGCCCAAACGACCTGGAACATCGCCCGGTTCCCGGTCATCCTGGTCCTGGTGATCGGGGCGGTCGCGGTGCTGTACTACGCGGCCCCCAACGTCCAGCAGCCCAAATTCCGCTGGATCAGCGTCGGAGCCGCCGCCGCCATCCTGATCTGGGTCGTCGCCTCCGTCGGATTCGGCTTCTACGTCGCGAACTTCGGCAGCTACAACAAGACCTACGGCGCGCTGGCCGGCGTCATCGTCTTCCTGCTGTGGTTGTGGATCACGAACCTCGCCTTGTTGTTCGGCGCCGAACTGGACGCCGAGCTCGAGCGGGGCCGACAACTGCAGGCCGGCATCGCCGCCGAGCGCGAGCTCCAGCTGCCGCCACGGGACAGCCGCGTCACCGAGAAGAACCAGGCCAAGGAGGAGTCCGACATCGCGCAGGGCAGGCAACTGCGTGAGTCTCGCGGCCGCGACGACGGCTGAGCGATCCGCGGCGATAATCGGCCGGTGCCGCACCTACGTTTCTATGCCGAGGGGGAGGACCACCGTGCCGTCATCGACACCGTCTTCGCCCAGGGCGAGTTCGCGGTGTACGAGATGCATGCCGAGAACGCACCGGTGCGGCGTTTCGACGAACCCGCCGCGGTGCCGGCGGCGCCGTACGGCACGCACCTGATGCTGCACGTCACGGCGGCCGGTGGCCGCCCGCTGTTGGATCGCGACGTGATCGGCGGCTGGGGGTTGATCCAACTGAGCTTCGGGACCTTCTTCGTCGGACACGAGCTGCGCTGGAGCACAACGAACCACAACTCGCCGACCAGGGCCCAGAAGTGGGCAGGCAACTATCCCGAGTACGGCGACCCACGGGACTGGGACTGGAGGGAGATCAGTCGGGCGTCCGGGCGGCTCAACCGGCGGATCCGCAGCCTGGCCGTGGACACCGTCGGCCCGCACCCGGTGCTGCCGGACGCGGGCGAGCTGATCAGGCGGCACCGGCTGACCCATGTGTACGGCACCGGCATCCACGACCGACCGCCGCCGGGCCCGCTGTAACCGGTCTCACACTGGCTGACCACGCATGATGTTTTCCCCGCCGCCCGCCGCCCACCCGGCTCGGATGCGCGGAGATGTCGGGCAGGCGGACTACGCTTTCCCCGGCACCCCCGGCCCCGATGGAGAGAACGAGCAGTGAGTTACAACGCCGCAGACATCACCGAACTCGATGATGTCCAGCACACCCGTCTGCGGCCGGCGGTCAACCTGGGCCTCGACGTCCTCAACACCGCCCTGCGCGAGCTGGTGGACAACGCCATCGAGGAGGTCGCCGATCCCAGCCACGGCGGGTCGACCGTCACCATCACCCTGCACGCCGACGGCTCGGTGAGCGTGGCCGACGACGGCCGCGGCCTGCCCGTCGACTCCGACCCGGTGACGGGAAAGAACGGCATCGTCAAGACGCTGGGCACCGCGCGCGCCGGCGGCAAGTTCTCCGCACACACCGATGCCGCCAGCACCGGCGCCGGCCTCAACGGGATCGGCGCCGCGGCAGCCGTTTTCATCTCCGCACGCACCGATGTGACGGTGCGCCGCGCGGGCAAGACCTATCTGCAGAGTTTCGGCGCCGGATACCCCGGCACGTTCGAGGGCAAGGATTTCGACCCCGAGGCGCCGTTCACCCGGGCCGACACCCAGAAGCTGCGCGGCACCGGCAATCGCAAGCCGGACGCGCACGGCACCGAGGTCCGCATCCTGTTCGACAAGGCCGTGGTGCCGGACTCCACCATCGATGTCGGCGAGGTGCTGCTGCGCGCGCACGCCGCCGCGCGGATGTCCCCCGGTGTGCACCTGACCGTGGTCGACGAGGGCTGGCCCGGCGAGGAGATCCCGGCGTCGCTGCTCGAACCGTTCGACGGCCCGTGGGGCAGCGACACCCTGCTCGATCTGATGTGCACCGCTGCGGGCACCCCGTCACCTGCCGTGCGCGCCGTGGTGGAGGGCCGCGGCGAATACACCACCGGACGCGGGCCGACACCGTTCCGTTGGTCGCTGACAGCCGGCCCCGCCGAGCCCGCCACCGTCGCGGCGTTCTGCAACACCGTGCGTACCCCCGGCGGCGGCTCGCACCTGACGGCCGCGATGAAGGGCCTGTCCGAGGCGCTGGCCGACCGCGCGTCGCGGATCCGCGACCTGGGGCTGGCCAAGGGCGAAGACGGCCCGGAGCCACAGGATTTCGTGGCGGTGACCGCGCTGGCCGTCGACACCCGCGCCCCAGACGTGGCCTGGGATTCGCAGGCCAAGACCGCGGTGTCCTCGCGGTCGCTCAACGTGGCGATGGCCCCCGATGTGGCGCGCAGCGTGACCATCTGGGCCGCCAACCCGGCCAACGGCGACACCGTGTCGCTCTGGACGAAGCTCGCGCTGGAGTCGGCGCGGGCACGGCGCAGCGCCGAGGGTGCCAAGGCCCGGTCCCGGGCGGCGTCGAAGGCCAAGGGACTGGGCACCAACCTCTCCCTGCCGCCGAAGCTGCTGCCCAGCCGGGAGACCGGCCGCGGGTCCGGCGCCGAACTGTTCCTGTGCGAGGGCGATTCGGCGCTGGGCACCATCAAGGCGGCCCGCGACGCCACCTTCCAGGCTGCCTTCCCGCTGAAAGGCAAGCCGCCCAACGTGTATGGCTTCGCGATCAGCAAGGCCAGGGTCAAGGACGAGTTCGATTCCATCGAACGCATCCTGGGCTGCGGACTGCGCGACAACTGCGATCCGGAACTGTGCCGGTATGACCGCATCCTGTTCGCTTCCGACGCAGACCCCGATGGCGGCAACATCAACTCCAGCCTGATCTCGATGTTCCTGGACTTCTACCGCCCGCTCGTCGAGGCCGGGATGGTGTACGTGACGCTGCCGCCGCTGTTCGTCGTCAAGGACGGCACCGAGCGGATCTACTGTCAGGACGAGTCCGAGCGCGACGCCGCCGTTGCCGAGCTGAAGGCCAGGTCCAAGCGCAAGGTCGAGGTGCAGCGCA
This sequence comes from Mycolicibacterium bacteremicum, assembly GCF_002086115.1. GTDB lineage: Bacteria > Actinomycetota > Actinomycetes > Mycobacteriales > Mycobacteriaceae > Mycobacterium > Mycobacterium bacteremicum. The sequence continues at coordinate 13,658 of NZ_MVHJ01000018.1, read as the reverse complement.
ACAAGGGTCTCGGCGAGATGGACGCCGATGATTTCTGGAACACCGTGCTGGATCCGGAGCGGCGCACCGTGATCCGGCTGCACCCCGATGACAGCGAGAAGAAGCTGCACCACACCTTGTTCGGCGGGCCGCCCGAGGGCCGGCGCACGTGGATGGCCGATGTGGCCGCCCGCGTCGACACCTCCGCACTCGACCTGACATAGGAGATTTTCGTGACCGCCACCCTCGACGTTCCCGAACAGAACCCCGATCTGGTGCTCGATCAAAGCGCCGACGACTACTGGAACCACTATCAGCTGACCTTCGCGCTGTACAGCGTCAGCGACCGCGCCATCCCGTCGGCGTTCGACGGGCTCAAGCCCGGCCAGCGCCGCCTGCTCTACCAGATGCACGAGTCGGGCCTGCAGCCCGGGAACAAGCCGCAGAAGTCGTCCAAGATCTGCTCGGCGGTCACCGGCAACCTGCATCCGCACGGTGGCGCGTCGATGTACGGGGCGGCCGCGTTGATGGCCGCCGAATTCCAGCGGGTCAAGGTCATCGACGGGCAGGGCGCCTTTCCCCGCATCCAGGGCGATATCCCGGCCGCCGACCGCTACACCGAGATGCGGTTGTCGGCGCAGGGCGCCGCGTTGACCGCCGAGCTGAACGACCACGCCGTCCCGATGGTGCAGACCTTCGACGGCGAGTGGACCGAACCGACGATGCTGCCCGCGCAGTGGCCGGTGCTGCTGTGCAACGGTGCGGTCGGCATCGCCGAGGGTTGGGCCACCAAGGTGCCCGCGCACAATCCGCGCGAGGTCATGGCGGCCTGCCGGGCCCTGCTCGCCCGGCCCAACACCACCGATGACACCCTGATGAAGCTGATCCCGGGTCCCGACTGGGGTTGCGGGGCAACCGTTGTCGGCACCGCAGGGCTGCGTGAGTACATCACCACCGGCCGCGGCCAGCTCACCGTGCGTGGCACCGTCAGCGTCGACGGCAAGAACTGCGTGATCACCGAGTTGCCGCCCGGTGTCGCGAGCAACACTGTGCAGGAACGGATCCGGGCCCTGGTGGAGTCCGGCGAGATGTCCGGTGTCGCCGACATGTCGGACCTGACCGACCGCCGCAACGGCCTGCGCATCGTCGTCACCGCCAAGCGCGGTTACAGCGCCGAGCAGATCCGCGATCAACTGCTGGCGCTGACTCCGCTGGAGTCCACCTTCGCCGCCAGCCTGGTCGCACTCGACGAGGACCGGGTGCCTCGCTGGTGGAATGTGCGCGAGTTGATCGGCGCCTTCCTGCATCTGCGGGATTCGGTGGTCCTGCACCGCAGCGAGTACCGGCTGGAGCGGGTCACCGCGCGGCGCCATCTGGTGGCCGGCCTGATGAAGATCCACCTGGACATCGACGCCGCCGTCGCGGTGATCCGCGGCTCCGACACCGTCGACGATGCGCGCCGGGGCCTGCAGGAACGCTTCGAGATCGACGAGGAACAGGCCAATTACGTGCTGGCCCTGCAACTTCGCCGGCTGACCAAGCTCGATGTGATCGAACTGCAGGCCGAGGCGGACAAGCTGGACGCCGAGTTCGCCGAGCTCACCGAGCTGGTGACCAATCCCGATGCGCGCCGCAAGGTGATCGACAAGGAGCTGGTCGAGACCGCGAAGCTGTTCAAGGGGCCCGAGTTCGACCGGCGCACCGTGCTCGACACCGAGGCCACCCCGGTGACCGCGGGTGCTGACGAGGACGGGCCCCGCGAGCGCAAGGTCAACGCGGCCTGGCGCCTGGATGACCGCGGGGTGTTCTCGGACAGTCACGGTGATCTGCTGACCGCCGGCCTGGGCTGGGCGGTGTGGACCGATGGACGCGTGAAGTTCACCAATGGCAACGGCCTGCCGTTCAAGATCCGCGATATCCCGGTAGCGCCGGATATCACCGGCCTGCTGCGCTCCGGCGTGCTGGCCGAGGGTTATCACCTGGCGCTGGTGACGCGCCGCGGGAAGGTGCTGCGCATCGATCCGGCCGCGGTGAATCCGCAGGGTGCCGCGGGCAACGGGGTTGCCGGGGTCAAGCTCTCGGGCGAGGACGACGAGGTGATCGCCGCGCTGCCGCTGTCCTGCCAGAACGGCGAGGCCATCCTGTCGATCTCCGAAAAGGGCTGGAAGGTCACCGAAGTCGCCGATATCCCGGTCAAGGGACGCGGCGGCGCCGGTGTCGGATTCCACCCGTTCGTGGGCGGCGAGGCAGCGCTGTTGTCGGCGGCCGTCTCGGCGACAGGTTACGTGCGCGGTAAGCGCGCGGTGCGTGCCGAGAAGCGGGCAAAGGCGTCGACCAAGGGGTCCGGCACCGATGTGACACCGGCGGAACCGTCCTGATCGGTCGAGCCGCGCAATTCGGTTGACGAAGCTGCCCGTTGGGGAGATGGTTCGTGCGTGATCGTTCGACGCGAAACCGTTGATGACATCGGGGCCATCAGCGCTGTGACTGCGGCCGCCTTCAGCGAGGCCGCCCGCAGCGCCCCGCCGGTCGAACCGGGCGGGCCGCCTGGCGAAGTGGCGCTGATTGCGTGGTTGCGTGCCGATCCTGGCTGGATACCCGGCCTTTCGCTGGTCGCCGTCGACGACGCACGCATCATCGGACACGTCGTTGCCACCCGCGGTGACGTCGATGGCGCACCGGCACTGGGCCTCGGACCGCTCAGTGTCGCGCCGCAACACCAGGGCTCGGGAGTCGGCGCGGCGCTCATGCACAGTGTGCTGGGCGCCGCCGACGCGCTCGGCGAATCGCTGGTGTGCCTGCTCGGCGAGCCCGCCTACTACCGCCGCTTCGGGTTTGTTCCCGCCGCCACGGCCGGGGTGATGGCGCCAGACCCGTTGTGGGGTGACTACTTTCAGATTCGAACACTCACAGCGTACGAGGGCCAGGCGGGCCTCTTCCGTTACGCGGCGCCGTTCACCAGGCTGTAGCGGGTTGGCCGGTGGCGCGGGCCGATCCGGCCATGATGTGCCACCCCTATCGCGCAAAGTGCTTGCACTGGTCGGCGATTCGATGTATAATCGAACACACGTTCGAACGCAACATCGCTCCCGATCAGTACCCGGTGAGCGCCAGACCGTGGCCCCGGTCGCGGCAAGGTTGCCCTGGTCCTGCGGGACCAGGCATGTGTTGCCTCATCGTGCCCTCGGGCACCGAGTGTGAAAGCCGGTATCCACTATGGACGCCACCGATGTGAGTTGTTTTGTTGATGCGTTGATCGATGACCTCACCCCGGCTGAGGTGCCGGACGATGCTGCTGATCGGACGTTGTTTCATTTGTTCGAGTGTCCGCGGCCGGTGGTTGATGACGAGGCGCTGTTGTCGGTGTTGGCTGCGGCGGTGACGGCGGGCAATCTGCTCGCCTTTGTTGTTGCGTCCGCGGTGGCGGCTGCGGAGCGGGCCGGGATCCCGGCCAGGCGGCATTTGAAGACCGGAACCGACCTGTTGGCGCTGCTCGGGATGGCCCCGGGTGCGGCGGCGCGGGCGGTGCGGGTGGGCCGGGCAGCGCATCTGCTGCCGGCGCTGACCACCGCGCAACGGCTGGGTGGGATCAGCATCGAGTTCGCCGACGCCGTCGGCAAGGGCGTCACCCACATCAATGCCAGAACCGAACTGTCCGATCAGGATCGGGCCGCTGTGGTGACCAAACTGATGATCCAGGCGACCCCGGCTGAGGTGGGTAAGAAGGCGCGGGCGATCGGGATCGACCGCACCGCAGACTTACCTCTGGAAGAACGCGCGGTGCCGGTCGCCGAGGACGCCGACCTGAACACGATGACCCTGGTCCTGGGCGAGGAGGGCCGGTACGAGGCCACCCTCAACCTCGACGTCGGGACCGGGGAAGAATTGTGTGCGGCGCTGGATCCGTTATGCCGGCCGGTCCCGCTGCCGGACGGGTCACCGGACCCCCGCCCGATCGACAAACGCCGCGGTGATGCGGTCGGGCAGATCCTGCGGACCTATCTGTCGCAGTCGACGCGACCCATGTCCGGTGGGGTACTACCGCATGTCACGCTCATTCGCCCGGGGCAGCGCGGTGAGGACCACGTGGATTCCCTCGGGTTCGGCGGGCCGGTCAGTGCCGCGACCGCGGATCTGATCGCGTGCGATTCCACGCTGACCCATGTCATTGTCGATTACTCCGGGGTGCCACTCGATGTCGGGCGCGCCGACCGGCTGTTCACCCCGGCGATCCGCAAAACACTGGGCGTCCGCGACGGGGGCTGCGCGCACCCAGGGTGTGGCCGGCCGGTGTCCTGGTGCGACGCCCACCACATCCAACCCTGGAGTGAAGGCGGTGAGACCAGCCTCGACAACGGGGTGCTGCTGTGCCGGCTGCACCACAGTCTCATCCACCACGGCGGCTGGACGGTGTACCTCGGCCGCGACCGTTATCCCTGGTTCATACCACCGCACAAGCCAGGTGAGCCCGAGCCCGAGCATCTGCGCTCACACAATCGACGCACCATGACCGACCTACCCACCGCCGCGTGACCCAGAACTGCACCGCACCTTGACAACTGCACAGTGAATACCAGCGCCATCGGACGGGAAGTCCTGTGTCACGGCGGGTTCGGTGACGTCAACCGCTGCGTGGATAAGATTGCCGCCCGCACTCGACATGTGCACAGGGCTTCCCGTCTCGGAGTCGCCCGGCCGGGTTCAGGTCCACATGGGCTCTAGGGACCGACCGGATAATGGCTCGCGATCGCGATACGGTTCCACCCGTTCATGACCACCACCAGCCAGGTGACCGCCGCAATCTGCTGCGCGGTCAGCGCCGTCTCGACATCGACCGCGGCGGGCGCGGCGGTGTGTTCGTCGCCTATCCGGGTGACCCGCTCGGCCAGAGTCAGCGCCGCCTGCTCCTGATCGGTGAAGTACTGCGACTCCCACCACGCGGGTAGCACGGCGAGCCGGTCGGTGGTCTCACCGGCGGCCAGTGCGTCGCGGGTGTGCATCCGCAGACAGAATGCGCAGCCGTTGAGTTGGGACACCCGTATCTTCACCAGCTCGGCCAGGAGAACCGAGAGTCCCGCCTGTTCGACGGCTGACTTCACCTGGGCGTCCAGCGCGGCGAAGGTCTTGTACGGTTCGGCGAACTGCTTGCTGATGTTCACGTGCGGGAGCATTGGCGCCCCTCCTTCTCGGTAGTCCGGACAGTCTGGATCGTCCGGTGGTCCTCTCCCCTGACGAGATGGCGGGTCAATGTGTGACACCGGCAGGCGTCGGCGAGGCTGCCCGATGAACAACTGTCACTTTGTTAACATCGCGCCGTGCAATTCTCCCGGCGTGACGCGCTGCGCTACGCCGCGGCGACGACGGCGCTGGCCGGGCTCGGTGCCGCGACCGCGGGCGCCCCGTCCGCTTCCGCCGCAGCGCCCACCCTCATCGACTTCGCCGCGCGCCAGATCCCGGCGGCCGACATCCGGGCGGCCGGGCACGCCGGCGTCATCAACTACGTGTCGACCTCGCGGCCCGGTTCGTCGTTCGGCGCCAAGCCGATCACGCTGCCCTACGCCCAATCGCTGACCGCCGCCGGGCTGGTGATCGTCAGCAATTACCAGTACGGCAAACCCGGCGGAACCGCACCGTCGGATTTCACCCGGGGCTTCGCCGGCGGTGTCGCCGACGCCCGCACCGCCTGGCAGCTGCACACCGCGGCCGGTGGCGGACAGACCGCTCCGGTGTACTTCAGCGTGGATGACGATATCGATCGCAACACGTGGGACACCCTTGCGCTGCAATGGTTCCGGGGCATCAATTCGGTGCTCGGCCAGATGCGCACCGGCATCTACGCGGGTATCCGCCCCTGCGAATGGGCCATCGCCAGCGGTGTCGTCGGACGTTCCAGCACCCCGGGCAAGGCGTGGGTGTGGCAGACCCGGTCCTGGTCGGGCGGCCAGATCCATCCGGCGGCCGTGCTGTACCAACGCATCATCGACACCGCCTCCAATCCCGGACCGCTGGTCGGCGGCAGCCGCGTCGACGTCAACGACGTGCTCGCCTCAGATGTCGGCCAGTGGAACCTGCACCCCTGACCTACTGGACCAACCCGAGTTTCTCGGCGAGATCCAACACCGCCTGAGCCCGGGCGCGGGTGGGCCCGACGCTGCCGTCGTACGCGCCGGTGGGCGCATCCAACCGGGCCAGCGTCCGGCGGGCCTCGTCGATGTCCAGCGCCGACGGGCTGAGCAGGCTGTTGATCGTCTCGGCGTGCCCGGAATCCAGGCACAGCCGCCCGGTCATTCCCGCCGCCTTGGCAACCTCGGTCTCACGGGCCAGGTGACGCGACTGATCCCGCAGGGTCGGACCGTCGATGGGGGCGGGCAACTGTGCGGCGCGGCTGGCGATCACCAGTCGGGCGCGGGGATAGGCCAGCACCGCCGGATCCCCGCTCATCCCGGTGTCCCGGCGGAAATCGCCGAGCCCGAATGCGATTCGGTGACAACCCGGGGTGCGCGCAATCTCGGAGACCGCCTCAATGCCGAGCGCCGACTCGACGAGCGCCACCAGCGGGGTGCCGGCAGGCAACCGCGCCGCAGTGGCAGCGATATCGTCGCCGGATTCCACCTTGGCCAACATCACGCCGCGCAGACCGGGTGCCGCGGCCACCGCGTCGAGATCGGCCGACCAGGCTGCCGTGGCCACACTGTTGATCCGCACCCAGGCATGCCCGCCGCCCAACCATTCGGCGACGGCCGCACGACCGGCAGCCTTCTGCGAATCGGGCAGGCCGTCCTCGATGTCGAGCACCACGGCGTCCGCGCCACCCGCCACCGCAGCGTCGAACAGGTCGGCACCGTCGGGAACACCGGGCTGCAACAGCCAGGTCCGGGCCAGCGACCAGTGCGGCTTCCGGGGTCGTTGGGTTGTCTGCGTCGAAACCGTCACGCATTGACCTTCCGCTCGGCGATGTGGTTCCCATCGTCCGGGCACCGCGACGCATCGGCCACATTAAGCACATAATGTTCACGCCAGCGTGGCGTGACCGCCATTCCCGCCAGCCCTACTCCCGATCCCCCGCCACCTGCATGGTGTGCGTGGCGCCGGCAGCAGAGACTCGACTGGTGGAACTGCGGACCTACACCCTGGCCGACGCCGCGGCGCTGAACCGCTACATCGACGAGTTCTGGCCGCGCCACATCCGCACGTTGCGTGCCTACGGCATCGACGTGCACGGGGTGTGGACCGATGCCGCAGAACCACACCGGGTGATCGCCCTCGTCGGCTATCGCCCCGGAGCGGATCCGCAGCGGCTCGCAGCAACCTACCGCGACAGCCAGGACTTCCTCGACGACCACGCGAGTTTCGATCCCGGACTGATCATCGCCACCGAGGTCCGGGAACTCACACCGATTGCGTGCTCAGGACTGCGATAGCGGGCGGAGTTGGCTCCGCGGTGCATGAAGCGCGGAGATATCCGATTCGGTGCGACCTACTCGGAACAAGGCCCGCGCTCGCGCCGTTGGTGCGAAACAGGCCAACATCAACAGGAGGCGACGCATGAAGATCGGAATCATCGGCGCAGGACATATCGGCGGGACGCTGGCGCGCCGGCTGCGCGAACTCGGACACGAGGTGAACGTGTCCAACTCGCGCTCACCGGAGACGCTGGCCGATCTCGCTGCCGAAACAGGCGCGACCGCGGTATGGGCCAAGGACGCGGCGGCCGACGCCGACCTCGTCATCCTCAGCATCCCGCAGAAGAACGTCCCCGACCTCGCCGACGGCATCGTCGATGACCGCAAGCCCGGTGCGCCGGTGATCGAGACCAACAACTACTACCCCCAGCAGCGTGACGGCGAGATCACCCCGATCGAGGACGGGCAGGTCGAGAGCGCCTGGGTGGCCGAGCAGATCGGGGCCCCGGTCTACAAGGTGTTCAACGGCATCTTCTGGAAGCATCTGCTCGAACGCGGAACACCCAGTGGCACAACCGATCGCATCGCACTGCCGGTCGCGGGCGAGGACGGCCCCGGTCGTGAGCTGGTGCACCGGGTCGTCGATGAACTCGGCTTCGACCCCGTCGACGCCGGCCCGATCTCCGAGTCGTGGCGCCAACAGCCCGGGACACCGGTGTACGGCAAGGATTTCGACGCCGAGGACACCCGCAGGGCGCTCGCCGAGGCGACGCCCGCGCGGACCGCGGAATGGAGTGCCCGCACGGCCTGACGCCGCCCGGTCGTTCGGCGGGGTTCACAACGCGGGTGCTGTCAGCCCTGACGCGACTTCGGATACATGCTGAATCCCGCGCAAAACGGACTGTCCCCGAACAGATCCGAGGTCCCCGCGGGGTCCCGGTCAGCGCGGGAGCGACAGCTTGAAGCCGGTGTGGGAGGCGATGAACTTCAGGCGCTGGTAGAACCGGTGCGCGTCGACCCGCGCGTTATCGCTCGTCAACTGCAGCGTTGCGACGACCTCGCCGCCCCGGCCGGCAACCAGTAGGAGTTCGTGCTCCTGCCCGTCCATCACGTCGAAGGCGGCGTAGTAAGGGGCCAGGTCGCCGCCGGCCGGCTCCACCGGGTCCGCGGCGAGCATCGCGACCAGCTCAGGCACATCGGCCCGTCGGGCCCGCCGCAGAGTCACCGTCGTGGATTTCAATCGCAACCCCGCCAAGGCGCTATCCACGGGTCGAGCATGCCAGCCCGCCCCGCGCTGCGTTTCCCGGCTTGCCCGACCACGGCCCGCGTGTTGTGATGTACATCACGTGCCCAGCAAACTCCCCGCCAACTGACTGGAGAGCCCTGCCATGACCCGCGTCAGCACGGCTTCCCACATCGGCAGGGTCGGCGGGCTCGCCGCAGCGCTGGGAATCGGCACAGCGGTACTGTGCGGCACCGGGATCGCGTCGGCCGCGCCGGCCGAGACGTCCGGCAGCCGGGACACCACGTCTACGACGGGCGAGTCGGCACCGTCATCGGGCGCCGCCGACACCACCGGCGCCGAGCGCCCGGCGAACACCGAGAAGCCCGCGTCGCTCGTTCCGAAAAAGAAGCCGGTGGCGAAGAAGCCTCGCGCGGTGTCGGTTCGCCACGACGGCAATGCTCGGACCGAACCCGAATCCAAACCCGACGAGACCCGGCCCGCGGAGAACCGGCCCCAAGCATCCGAGTCCGCCAAGACCGAGCAGGACGAACCGGCCGAGACAACAGAGGCAACAGCGCCAACAGAGCAGACGAGACCCGACGAGACGGGACCGGACGAGAACCTGGCGGAAATGCCTGGCGCCGAACATGTTCGCCCCGCGGATACTCAGCGCGAAGACAACCAGCCCGGTGACACCCAGCCCGTCGACTCAGCAAGCACAGCGCCGGAGTCCACCGACCCCGTCATCTTCGCGCCGACACCGGCCGCAGAGGTCCCGACGGCGCTGGTGCGTCCGCGCACGGTGCGGACCGCCGGGACCGGACCCACGGCGCCCATCGACACCCCCCTGTCGTGGACCATGCTGGCCGCGGCGAGCAGGAGCACCCTGGCACCGAGCACCGGCGCCGCGGTGGTCATCGACCCGGTGACCCACGCCCCGGTGATCGCGACGCCCAAGACACCACTGCTCGAACCGCTCCAGCGGATACCGGTGCTCGGGCCTCTTTTCGTCACGCCGATCGTCGCGGTCATCAACCAGATTCCGGTGGTCAGCGATCTGCTGCACCCCATCGTCGGCTATCCCTGGGAGTGGGGGCGGCCCGCCGGCACGCCCCGCCCCCGCGACGTCATGTTGACCTCGTTCGACGGCACTCGCATCAACGCGCACTTCATGCCCGCGGCCGGCCTGAAACCCGGGGAGAAGGCCGCCACCATCCTGCAGGGCCCCGGCCTGCTGCTGCCCGGCGCGACGAACCTCGGCCCCACCCTGCTGGACGGGATCATCGCCGACACCTCGGGGCTGGTGTACACCGGCACGCTGCGGGCCGCCGGCTACAACGTCGTCACTTGGGACCCCCGCGGCGAGCACAGCTCCGGCGGGCGGCTGGAGCAGGACTCCCCCGACTTCGACGCCAAGGACGTGTCGACGATCATCAGCTGGGTGGCCACCCTGCCGGAGGCCCGCCTGGACCCGGGGGTGCTGGATCCGCGCATCGGCATGACCGGCGCCTCCTATGGCGGCGGCATCCAATTGGTCAGCGCTGCAACGGATCCGCGCATCGATGCGATCGTCCCCGCGATCACCTGGAACACCCTGAACACCGCCACGTACCAGAACCAGGCGTTCAAGAGCAGCTGGGCGGCGATCCTGACCGCCGGGATCACCCTGTTCACCCGGCCGAACCCCGCCATCCTGCCCGCGACCATCTACGGCGTGCTGACCGGCAGACAGACCGCGGCCGAGCAGGCCCGGCTGGCCCAACTGGGACCCGGCGGCCCGCGCGAGCTCGTCGGCAAGATCACCGCCCCGACCCTGCTGATCCAGGGCACCGTCGACACCCTGTTCTCGCTACAGGAGGCCGACACCACCGCATCGACTTTGATCGCCAATGGCGTTCCGACGAAGGTGATCTGGTACTGCGGCGGGCACGGCCTGTGCGGTGACCTCTTCGACCCGACCGACGGGGTGCTCATCCAGCGCGCCACCCTGGCCTGGCTCGACCGATACGTCAACGGCAACACCGCCGCGGTGACCGGTCCGCAGTTCGAGTTCGTCGACCAGCGCGGGCAGTTCTACGCCTCCGAGAGCTATCCGACCATCCCGGGCACCGCCATCGAGTCGCGTGGTTCCGGCGGGTCGCTGCCGCTGCTGCCCTTCCTCGGTGGCTCGGGCCCGATGCTCGGGGTGATCCCGTTCGGCGCGTCCAAGGCCGCCAACGCGCTGAATCTGCGCTCACCGGTGTCGGCCACCACGACACACGTCGTCGGGGCGCCGCAGTTGACGCTGAGCTACAGCGGGACCGGCACCGCCCGGCACGTCTACGCCCAACTGGTGGACAACTCCACCGGCCGTGTGCTCGGCAACCAGATCACCCCCGTCCCCGTCACCCTGGACGGGCAGCCGCACTCGATGACCATCGCGCTGGAGCCGGTCGCGCACACCCTGCGTCCCGGCCAGACCGTGACGGTGCAACTGGTCGCCTCATCGACCACCTACGCCACCCTCACCTCGTTCGGTTCGCTACGGGTGACCGACATGCGGCTGAGTCTGCCGACGGTGGACCCGGCGACGCTGACCCCGCTGGCGAGCTGAGGCCCCCACCGCCGTCGTAGTGTTCGAGTATGGCCACCGAATCCGCGCTGCACGTGGACAGTCTGTACCGCTACCCGGTCAAGTCCATGCTCGGCGAGTCCGTCGCCACGCTCGAGGTCAACCACGAGGGCGCCGCGGGGGATCGTCGGCTGGCGTTGATCGACGCCGAGACCGGGCGGGTGGCCAGCGCCAAACAGGCGCGGCTGTGGCGCACGCTGCTCACCTGCACCGCCAGCCTGGACGGGGACCGGGTGCGCGTCCGACTGCCCGACGGCAGGCAGCTGACGCCCGGGGACGCCGATTTCGACGACGCGCTCTCCGAGCTGGTGGCGCGGCCGGTGCGGGTCGCCGACCGGCGGCCGGCGGGTGCCAGCCTGGAGCGCGCCGATCCCGAACAGGTGCTCGACCGCGGACTGGACGCCGTCGTGGACGCGCCGCTGCTCGAACTGGGTGAGGCGACGCCCGGCGACTCCTTCGTCGACCTGGCCCCGCTGCACGTCATCACCACCGCCACGCTGGAGCAGATCGGCACCGAGGGCCTGCGGTACCGCCCGAACATCGTCATCACCACACCCCCGGGTCATCCCGCCTACACCGAGAACGACTGGACGGGGCAGACTTTCGGTGTGGGCACCGCACAGCTGCGGGGCATGGGCGCCACGCCGCGGTGCGTGATCCCGACCCTGGCGCACGGTGACCTGGACCGCGCCGCCCACGCGCTGCGCACCCCGGCCCGGGAGAACCTGGTCGATTCCTTCGGCCTGGGCCGGCTGCCCTGTGCCGGAGCATATTTCGAGGTGGTCACCGAGGGCACGATCAGCCTCGGTGACCGGTTCTCACCGAGCTGACCCGGATGGACGTACTGGTCGTCGGCGGTGGGCCCGCCGGGATGGCGTTGGCAGGTGCCTGCGCACGGGTCGGGCTGGACACCGGGCTGGTCGACACCGCCCCCGAGCGCCCGTGGATCGCGACCTACGGGATGTGGAGCGCCGAGCTACCCGCCGATCTTCCCGAATCGGTGGTTGCGGCACGTGCCGACGGCCGGGCCGTCGCGCTCACCGAGCACGCCTTGGGCTGGGAGTACGCCGTCCTGGATGTCCCGGCGTTGCAGGCTCACCTGGCCGACCGGCTCGCCGGGGTGCACGTGTACACCGGGCGGGCCATCGGGGCGCCCGGTCGCGGCGAGGTCGCGCTGGCCGACGGCACCCGGCTGCGGGCGGCGGTGATCGTGGACGCGGGCGGGCGGTCCCGTCCGCTCGATCCGCGCTCGCCACAACCGGGCGGCACCGCCCAGACCGCCTACGGTGTGGTGCTGGATGCCGAATCCGTCTCCGCACTGACCAAACCCGGCGAGGCGCTGTTCATGGACTGGCGCGCCGATCACGGTGAATCCGGGTGGCCGACCTTCCTGTACGCGATCCCGCTCGGTGCCGGGCAGATGCTGGTGGAGGAGACCTCGCTGGCCCGCCGGCCCGGCCTGCCCCTGGCGACGCTGCGCAGGCGGCTGCACTCCCGGCTCGCCCACCACGGCATCGCGATACCCGACGACGCCCGGGCCGAGAAGGTGTCCTTTCCCCTGGATCAGCCCAGGCACACCGGGGCCGGAGTGCTCGGGTTCGGCGCGGCCGCGCCACTGGTCCATCCGGCGACCGGGTTCAGTGTCGCGGCGTCCCTGCAGCTCGCGCCGGAGTTGGCAGGCGCCTTCGCCACCCACCTCACCGACGGCCCCGACGCCGCACTGAGGGCGGGCCGCGACCTGGTGTGGTCCCGATCGGCCCGGGCGATCCACCGCCTCCGCCGGATCGGACTGGAGGCCCTGCTGCGGATGCCCGCGGACGACGTTCCGCAGTTCTTCGAGACGTTCTTCACGCTGCCCGCCGCGCACCGCTGGACCTATCTGACCGCCCGCGATGATCTGCCCGGCACCGCGCTGGCGATGGGTCACCTGTTCCGGATATCGGACGCCCGGCTCCGCCGCCATCTGGTCGGCTCGGCACTGCGGCCGCCCGCGGTGTCCGCCCGACGGGTCAGCGGGTGACGGTGATGTGCACGTGGTCGAAGTGCCCGTACCCGGACGCCTGCGGACCGGCGGGCGTGTAATAGGTGCCCCGCCAGATCACGTCCTGCAGACCGAACCGGGCGGCGTTGGCCATCGCATAGGCCATGATCTGGTCGCCGAGCGCGATGCCCTCGGCGCTGCCCGAATTCGGGATCATGATGTCGATCGCCAGCCCGCTGGGATGCCAGGGCTTGGAGTCCGGCCGCACCCCGCCGATCTCGTTGATCTGCGGGAACTGCTGACTGATGGCGCGGGCGGCCAGGACCGCCTTGGGTTGCAGGCCCGCCTCGTTGGCGACACCGACCGGCAGCGCCGCGGCCTCGGGGATGTCGACGCGGGCGGCGGCCAGCGACGGCTGGGCCGGCATGGCGAGGATCGCGGGGTCCTGCGGGGCGGGCG